>JBFXGK010000033.1:0-6751 GCA_050178035.1 Kiritimatiellia bacterium | reverse complement strand
CAAAAAATCATCAATTTTGGCCTAAATTTGCTAAAAAACGCATATTTTGGCCGAAAAAATGCATTTTTTGCCATTCAGGCGACAGGTCGGGCTTTGGAACGGGGACAAGCTTCGCCCCCGTGAGTTCCCGCGCCGGAACCGGCCAAGAGATTTGAAAAGGTTGTGGCGCATACTTCAGCGACACTGCTCCTTACGGCGGCATTTTAGCGCTGCCGGATGGCAAATGGAAGAGCGAAGCTGAAAAAATGCGGGGCGCTGGAGACTGATATCAAACACGGATGACACAAGGTTCATATGGCATGGCAAAGCCTCCAGCTGAGCCGCATTTTGCGCTTCCCCTTAACGGCGTTTCGCCGGGACTTTTCTCAGCGGGCCGCGCAGGAGCAGAAAGCTGTGGGCGGCGAGGAATATGATCAGGACAGCGGCCAGGCCGGTGCCGCAGTAATTGCCGAGCACATACGGGCGCAGCGGGGTGATCCGGTAGAAAACCGCGCCGATCAGCCAGCCCGCGACGCAGGCGCCTGTGCCCGTCACCCAGACCGAGACCGACGCGAAGTGCGCCGGGACGGGAATCGGATATTCGTTTTCCATCGCGCTGCGCCAGTTGCCCCAGTCGGGGATCACCTCGCGGACGGAGAACCTGTAGAATGCGATTCCCAGAAGGTTCACAAAGATCAGGTGGTGCGCAAGGATGAGCGCCGATATGTAGGGGAACGGATACAGCCGGGCCATGTCCGCCCCAAGGCCGGTCCACGCGGCCGCGACGAAGCACCCGGCCGAGGCGGCGTGCAGATAGTGGAACGTGCTGGACCACGAGCGCGTGTGTTTCCGGCCCGCATAGGCGTTGGGCGCGCCGGTGTCCCACAGGTACTGCGCGGTGAAGGCCATGGACGCGATGCCCAGGGCCTTCCAGACAGACAGGCTGCTCCAGAGGCCCGTGATCCAGTCGCCGAGCAGGGTGGCCAGCAGGGCGCTCCAAACGGCCGCGGGCCCCCAGAAGACGCCCATGAGCGGAACCAGCGCAATGCCGGGATTGAATTCGATGTAGTTGGGGATCATGGGCGCGGCGAAAAACGGGAGCCGCGCGAGCAGAAGGAAAACAGTCCCGAGGATGAACCACGCGGCCATCCGGGGATATTTCCACATTATGAAAAGATTTCTCATTTCATTCTCACAAAATCAGCATGCAGTCGCCGTAGCTGAAAAAGCGATAATGTTCTTTAACCGCTTCTTCATACACCTGCATCATGAAGTCCCGCCCCGCCAGCGCGCATACCATCATCAGCAGCGTGGAGCGAGGCAGGTGGAAGTTCGTAAGCATGGCGTCCACGGTTTTGAATTTGTACGGCGGATAAATGAAAAGCCCCGATCGTCCGCTTCCGGGCCGGACGGTTCCGTCGGCGCCGGCGCAGTGTTCCAGCGTGCGCACAGAGGTGCTGCCCACCGCGACAATCCGCCCCCCGTTTCTGCGCGCGGCGTTGATTTTTTCTGCCGCCGCGGGTGAAATCTCGTAGCGCTCCTCGTCCATCACGTGGTCTTCCACCCGGTCGCTGGCCACGGGGCGGAAAGTCCCGATCCCCACATGAAGCGTGAGGTGGACACGGCCAACGCCCTTTTCTTCCAATGCCTGGAACAGCGGCTCCGTGAAATGCAGTCCGGCCGTGGGCGCGGCCACGGCGCCGGGATTGCGCGCATAGACGGTCTGGTAGCGGTTCCGGTCCTTCGCGGGGGAATCCGGGCGCGTGATGTAGGGCGGGAGAGGCACATGGCCATCCTCTTCAAGAATTTTCAGGAATGGTCCGTCGCAGTGAATCCGGATTTTCGCGCGGCCCATTTCGCCTTCTTCAAGGATTTCGGCTGAGGCGCGGCCCGATTCCAGCACAACGCGCGCGCCCGGCTTCGGGCGGCGCGAGCAGCGCATCAGCACATCCCAGACGTTATCTGCGGTTTCCTCCAGAAGCAGAAACTCAACCCGGCCGCCGGATTCTTTTTTCCCGAAAATGCGCGCGGGGATCACCCGCGTGTCGTTCAAAACCAGCAGATCTCCCGCGCGCAGGTATTCCGGCAGGTCGGTCACGCGCCGGTGTTCCCGGGAAAGGGTGTCGCGGTGAACCACGAGCATTCGCGCGTCCTCGCGGGACGCGGGCGGCTCCTGCGCAATCAGTTCCGGCGGCAGATTGTAGTCGAAATCCGAAGTATTCATTTTCTGCCTGTTTTCCATACCATGCGGGCCGCCTCCGGTCGAAAGAAATTGACTGGCCACGCCCAAAAATGTTTCAATTCCAGCCTGTTTTTGAACGTCCGGAGACTGTCGCGATGGAAAATCTGAAAGTACGCCAGGTTATAGAAAGCAAGGGCAGCGGCAAGCTGTTCACGATCAAGGAAGACTGCACCCTTCGGGAAATGGTTCGCATTGCCTGCGAGATGAAAATCGGCGCCCTGCTTGTGAGCGACGACGATGACAACCTGCTTGGCATCATCAGCGAGCGCGACATCCTGCGCCAGGTTAATGCCAAGGTTGACTTTGACAAGGTCACGGTCGGCGACATCATGACCCGCAACCTGCTGACCGTGGATCCCGAGGAGGGCATCCAGGAAGCCATGGATATCATGATCAAGAAAAGAATCCGGCATCTGCCCGTCATCCACAAAGGCAAGATCGAGGGGTTGATCACGGTGCGCGACATCCTGCATGCCATGCGCGATGCCGATGCCCGCGAGGCCGAGCTGCTGGTGAACTATCTGCAGCACGAAGTTGAAGACCGCGAACAGCCCTGAATCCCGCCCGCCATGTCGCAGAAGAAGAATTACACGATCACCTGCCCGAAGTGCCGCGCACAGCAGGAAACCGAGCTGTTCGAATCGGTGAATGTGGGCGCCGAGCCCCAGCTCAAGGAAAGCCTGCTGCAGAATCAGATCAACCTGGTGACCTGCGGCGAATGCGGTTTCAGTTTCCGGGTGGACAAGCCGCTGCTGTATCACGACCCCGCGCACGCCGCGATGATCTATTATCTCCCGCTGGGCGGCGCCGATTATGAAAAGGGCGAGCGTCATTTCCGGGAGTTTCTGGGCGAGATGAATGCGGTGATGCCCGACGGGCTGGATGTTCCTGACGTGCATCTGGTTTTTTCATGGGCGGAACTGATCGAGCGGGTTTTTCTGCTGGAGGCTTCGCTGGATCCGCGGCTGATTGAATACATCAAATATATCATTTACACAAAAAACACGGAAAAGCTGAATCCGGAAACGAAGGCCGTGCTGTTCAATGCGCAGGACTCCACTCCGGAGCAGTTCTGCTTTGTGGTTCAGGATGTGGCCAGCCGCAAACTGGAGAGTATTCTGCATTACAGCCGCGAGGCCTACGACTCGCTTTGCGAAACCTTCGACCAGGACGAGCAGACGCCCATGCTTCTGGAAATGTTCCCCGGCCCCTATGTGAGCGCCCGCGCCCTGCTGCTGCGTGAAACCGCGGAAGACCGCGAAGACGATTAGCCGTTATTGGCCGGCCGGTTCACGCTCTTGCATGCCGATCAGTGCCGTTTTTATAAGGTCGGTCGTCTGATTTGCCATTATCCTGTAGCCCTCTTCCTTGTAATGGACGTCATTGTTTCCGCGCGCATATTGCGCGCGCACCGGCGCCATGAGGGAATGAAGGTCATTGATCTGAATGTTGTGTTTCTTCATGACCCGTAAAGCCGCTTTCAGGTATTCGCTCTCCGTTTCCGGATGAATAGTCAGGCCGGAATCCTCCTCGGGATCCGGGCAGGCGGGAGTTGTTGTGGCCCAGATCAGCTGAGCGCCGGTGCTTTTCAGGCGCGCGACAAGCCTGTTCAGGTTGTCTTCATACACCTTCGGATTCCGGTCATGCTCCTCATATTTCCATCCATACATGTCCCACAGCCCCCAGTTAAAATGGATGACAGCCCATTTTGTGCTGCCCAGCCATTTTTCGACATCTTCAAGCCCTCGAATGGTCGGGCCCGCGTTGCCGCGATGATGTCTTACAACGGCCAGCCCCTTTAAGTTCTTCCTCACATAAGGGGTGTATCCCATGGAAATGGAATCACCAATGATGAGGACTTTGGGCAGTTTCCTGCGCGAGGGCAAAGCCTGTGCATCCATGCATAGAAGACAGAATGCCGCCAGAATCAGAACAATGGGGGTGGAAAACTTTTTCATTGGAATCATTAGAACACGAAAGACATTTGCAGCCGGATTTCGGACTGCGTGTTGTCATCCAGCGGGCGCAGGGCCTCTTCCGTGAAGAACAGACATCCGCTGAGTTCCAGCGAAAGCGCTTCGGACAGTTCGCAGGACGCCACAAGATCAATTTCGCTTCCGAGCATCTTTCCGCCTGCGGCCTCCCAATAGCTGAAATATTCACTGCAGAGTTCCAGCGCGTCCGTGATTTCGCGCACTGCATAGGCTGTGAAAATGTGGATGTTGCTCAGCGGGGGGTCGTAAAGCCGGCCCCAGCGCTCGCCGTTGAAGAGGGGGACGAATGAGTTTTCTTCATCGTCGCTTCCCGATGCCCATGTCCACGATGCCTGGATTCGGCCTTTTGAAAAATGCCGGGCGATGCCAAGGTCGGCGATGAGCGCGGACAAATCGGTTTCCGGATTTCTTTCTCCGGCTTCCCCTGCGAGTTCGGCCCGCGTTTCCCATTTGGGGCCGGGCGCATAGACGCCGCGCAGGCCGGCGATCGCCGCCTTTCCGTCGTTTTCAAGGCTCAGGGCCCCTCCGAATATTTCCGCGGAGCTGCGGCCTTCGGCCTGATAGAACCAGCGGGCCAGCCAGAGATGGTTCACGGGCGAATCGAAAACCGAAAGGGCGGGGTCTGCATAGCAAACATCGAACCGGTGAGGCAGCGTGTCCCAGCTTGCCGAGACCATATCGAAAAGATGATCCCCGTTCTCGCTGCTGAAGAGCAGGCCGCGTCCCCATGAGATGGTTTGGCGGCCCACTGAAACAGAGAACGGAAGCATGGCCATGTTTTCCAGTTTCAGAAAAGATTCACCGGCTTCAAAAATGGCTTCGTCATCCGAACCCCAGCGCGCGGCTGAGAGGAGGGACAGTTTCAGAACAACCTGATCCAGCGGCTCGGCCTGAACGCCGAGCGTTAAGCGGCCGGCCCCCTCAAGATCGTCTTTTCCCGCGGCCTTGCCGCGGGGAAGTTCGCGCTCCGACCCTGCGGATGAATCAGAGCTGTAAAGGCGCAAAAGCAGTCCGGCTTCCGGTTCAATGCTCTGCGCGGGGATTGAAAAAAGGAAACTTCCAAAAAGAAAGATGCAAATCGTCCTGAAGCCGGAAATGCGCACGGACTATTTTTTCTGCGCGAGGCGCATGTTCTTTTCGAGATAGAGCAGGGCGGTCCTGGCCTGCGGAAGCCAGGGGCTTTCGGGATTGGCGGCGATGAAATCATCATAGATTTTGCGCGCCCCCTCCGCATTGTTCAATTGCTCCTGGCAGCGGGCCTGGCCGAGGATGGCAACCGGCGTCAGATAGTGATCCGGATGGGAGGAAACGAAATCCTTGAAGGCCGCATCGGCATCGGCATAACGCCCTTCGCCTTCGATGCAGTAGGCCGCGCCGATCTTGGCCGCGGGCCGCATCGGGTGTTCGGGGAACTGCATTTCGAAACGGCTATAGGCGTTTTGCGCGTTGAGATACTGTCCGCTGTGCAGATATTCGGCGGCCAGCGTGAGAAGGGCTGTGGGCGCGGACGGGGTTCCGGGATACTGCGAGACGATGTTTTCAAGATCCTGCGCGGAGCGCGCGGTCATCAGGCTGGTGGAGGCGGTTCTCTCAAGCCCTGTTTTGTAGTTGCGCCACGCAGTGAACCCGAGGAAAACGGCCAGCACAATGCCGAGTCCGACAGCCACCGGCGCGGCGTATTCGCGCACAAGGGTCATCACTTCTTGAAGTTCATCACCCTGCGGCGCTTCGGCTGCGTCTGTCTTCTGAATTTCAAGATTCTCTTTGTTTTCTTCCGCGCTCATTGAAAAACTCCTGTATCTGTAAAAAAGTCCGGTGTTTATGGCGCAGGCAAAACCAAAAGGCAAGACCGGAACGTGCTGGAAACAAACCCGGCAGGGGAAAACCTGATGTCCTTATGCGCCTTCAGCTTTCAGTTCATCGACAAAAATTACTTTTCTGTCCGTTGAGGCCGAGCTTTCCTGCACCGTTGCATCGGGCCTGACCCTGAAGTCAAGCGTGGTCACGTCTTTGATCACCTTCTTTTCGCCGGGCGCCAGAACAAAACCGGTCCATTCCCGGGTAAAGGGAATCACTTCGACGGTTTGATGAGAGGCGTTGACGAATTCAAGATCCCGGTCTTCGTCGTCCTCTCCGACTTCGCATCCGCCCGACAAAACCAGACCCAGACCCAGAACAAGGCTAAAAAGCATTTTCTTCATAAAAACATCCTTTTTTCAAGATGGATGCTTATCAATTGCGGTGAAGTTGTCAATTTCAAACACCCTCTTTTTTGCGGAGTATGCCCGCCGTGCCTCCGGCGGCATGACGCGCCGGGACGGAAGGCCGGACCAGGCATGGAACCGCGAAACATGCATTTTCCGGCAGGGATGTTCGGTCCGCGCGGGGAGTGAGATGGATGCAAAAAACCACTACTGTCCGGTTTAAATTTTGCTGACAGGGGTTTTGGCCATATTTGGCGGGCATGAAACGCATATTGGAGGTTTTTTTCATATCTTTTTGATCTGTCGTTCGGGCACGGTCGCTTTCTAACCCC
>JBFXGK010000032.1:0-13152 GCA_050178035.1 Kiritimatiellia bacterium | reverse complement strand
CCGAGACGCACATTATGTGGACGTCTTTTCACTATCAACTTCCATTTAATACATATGGTATCGTTCACCTCCTGTTAATACAAAAGCAAACATCCGGTTAACAGCCACGGGTCAAAACCTCCATGATGCCTGTACCTCAACCTGATCTTCCGTAGGAACAACCTGCAGCATGACGCCGTCTTCGGATTCTCCGAGAAATGCATCATGGATAAAAGCGCTCAAAAAATAACCCAGCGCTGCGCCGGCCAGAACATCCGAAGGATAATGCACGCCCGCCTCCAGCCGCGCCCAGCCCGTTCCAACGGCCGCAAGATCTGTCGCTCCGCGCAATGAATATTCTACGGGATACGGAAGGCTCATGGCTTGGATGTTCCGTGACGCCAGCGTTGCCCGCGAAAAGGCCATTGAGGTGTGCCCCGATGGGAAGCTGTGATCGTTGGAGCCGTCCGGGCGGCCTCGCGCAACAATCTGTTTCATATTGCGCGTGATGATCCTGGTGGCATCGGATGCGGCCCATTCAACGCCGATTCCCTTTGCCTTGGAGACGGCCCATCCCGCGGGGTCAGGTCCGGATGGCGTTGCGAGCATGGTGGCGTACATCCAGTATTCCAGCCCCTGACTGATGTCATCGCTGGCCTTCACTGCGGAGTCCTTGTCTCCGAATATCGGCTGGTTATTTACAGCCCACTCGCCCAGGGATTGGTCTGTGTTGCCGATCTGCAGCGCCGCCGCCCCGGCCAGCGGGGCCCAGGTGCGGGGTGACGCGGCGGCGCTGTATGCGGCCCGGCCCAGGCGGTCCCATCCCGGAAGCAGGGTTGCGTTGTCTCCCCACATTTTCCCGCCGGGCATGGTCCCGCACCCCGTGAGAAGGCTGGCGAAAGAAAGGAAAACCAGCCCCGTCCGAACCTGAAATAATTTCACCTTCATGATCGCACTATGAAGCGAGATCCATGCTGGTGGAAAGTGGAAGACTATTACATTTCAGTAAGGATGAATTTGGACTCAGGCCGTTCGGTTGCCGTCGGGCGCGTTTGCATCTTTCAGCGTCACGCAAAACGACGCCCCGCCTGATTTGCTTTCCTCAAGAGTGATCCGGCCATGGTGCAGCCGGACAATCTGCGAAACGATGGAAAGGCCAAGTCCCGATCCTTGATACGGTGTTGCGGGACACCGGGCAAAGCGTTCAAATATCTGGTCCTTGTACAACTCTGGTACGCCCGGGCCGTTGTCCGATATCCGGAACGAAACCTCTCCTTCGTCCAGGGCTTTCGCCGAAAGCGAGATGACATCCCCCTCGCCGCAAACCTTTATGGCATTATCCAGCAGGTTGGTGATGATTTCCGTCAGCAGCGGCGGGCGGGCCCATGCTTTTATTCCGGCGGGCAGGTCGGAGCTTATCCGGATGCCTTTGGATTCAATCACCGGTTCATAATATTCCATCGCGTGACGGATGGCGCCGCAAAGATCAACGGGTTCAAACTCATTCTGATTCTGCTCGGATTCAATGCGCGAGAGCGCCAGCAACTGCTCGGACATGTGGGAAAGGCGCTGCGTTTCTTCCAGCATGCTGCCGATCGTTTCCATGTATTCTTCTCTTGTTCTGTTTTTCTGCAAACAAAGCTCCGCTGTTGTTCGCATCGCCGTGAGCGGGGTGCGCAACTGATGGGATGCCGCCGAGGTGAACTGGGCGATTCTTTCCATCGCCTGCTGATAGCGGTCAAAGGCGTCATTCAGCGAGTTTGCAATGTCCAGCAGCTCGCCCGACGGCAAATGTTCCGTGCGGATCCTCTTATCCAGTTTCCCGCCTGAGATCATGTGCGCCGCATTGGCGATGGATCGGATCGGGCTCAGAATGCGCTTTGAAAATTTCCAGAGCATGAACACCAAAACAAGCAGGGCGCAGCCTTCGACGAGAATGAGCAGCAGCAATTCATTGAATTCCTCCAGCTCCCGAAGTTCCGTCACTTCTTCATGAAGAATATCTTTTTGCGAGCTCATGAGATAGGCTTCATAGCCGATCCAAACCCCCAGCCGGATCATGGCGGTGACCGCCACAACCGCCAGCATATATTTCCACATCACCGATCTTAATGATTCTTTCATCATGGATCTTTCATCATCAGCCCTACGGCTCTCACAGTATGCAGAAGAGGCTGTTCATATCCTTTATCAATTTTTTCCCGCAGGCGGCATACGAGAACGTCAATGACATTGTCTATGGATGTGATGCGCGAGTTGTATTTCCACACATCTATGGCCAGCATGGATTTTGTGACCACCTGACCTTTGCGTTCCAGCAGATACTGCAGCAGCTCAAATTCCCGTTGCGTCAGGTAAATGGCG
Source organism: Kiritimatiellia bacterium (assembly GCA_050178035.1). GTDB lineage: Bacteria > Verrucomicrobiota > Kiritimatiellia > JAKQHR01 > JAKQHR01 > JAKQHR01. The sequence continues at coordinate 10,809 of JBFXGK010000032.1, read as the reverse complement.
CGGCCCGCCCGCTCGACGCTTCGTTTGCCGGTGTCCAGCGATAAATCTCCGCATGTTAGTACCGCCTGCCGCCCAAGGTCGAACCTCCTGAGCAGTGCGCGGATTCGCGCGTGCAGCTCCGGCAGGGCAAAGGGCTTGACCAGATAATCGTCTGCGCCAGCGTCCAGACCGGCGATCCGGTCACTGATCCCGTCCCGTGCGGTCAATATGAGCACCGGCAGAACACGGTTTGTTTTTCGCAATATTCTAAGAAGATCGGCGCCGTCCATGTCTGGCAGACCCAGGTCCAGCACAACCAGCTCGACGGCTTCCTTTTCAATATACTGCGCGGCGGCCTCGCCAGTGCCGCAGCTTGTAGCACTTAAACCCTGGGCGCGCAGGCTTTTTGTGATGTTGTGCGCCACCTTGACATCATCCTCAACGACCAGTATCAGGTTTCTTTCTTCTTTCATGACCTATATATTGCACCAACCGCTCTTTATATACCCTTTTTATTACCTTAACAATTTGTAAGGATAATGCCGTTTCATTATTTAAGATATTCGCAATATTCTTCAAACAAAGAGAAAGGAAGCATCTGTGGGTGACATTGTTAGAATCCGTCGCGTTTTTGTTTTCGCCGTCTCGGGCTTCGTTGCGCTGGCGGCCCTGCTGTTCGCATATTCCCATTTCTTCCTCTATGAGCCTTATGCGATTGAATACCGCATTCCCGCGTCAGATGTTCCTCCCGCCGTTCTGGACGCATTCGCGTCGAAGTATCCGTCCATTAAAGAGGTGGAATGGGAATGTGATAATGACACTTACGAGGCCCAGTTCATTCTCGATGGCCGTTCCACGGAATGCTATTTCCTCCAGCGCGGCGAGTGGATGAAAACAGAATTCCGCTCGTCGCTGAATGAATTCCCCCCGAAAGCGCGTGAATACCTCAAGACCCGGCGCGGCTATGAAATCAGCGAAATCGAGAAGGTGGAGATCCCCGGATCCGATGCCGCTTATGAGGTTGAATTGGAGAATATTATCATGGAATGGGATTACCGCTTTGATAAGGATGGAAATCTGCTCTCCAGGATACGCGATGGATGAGGCCGCGCCGGATGTTTGAAGTTTGCGGCATAACAACAACGGTTATGTCGGACTTGGACTGAAATTCTAAAGCATCCAAACAAGTTGTTTGCCCGCCCCGGCGGTTCTTGCGGGAGTCCGCAGGAACCGCCCTTGTTGTTATCAGCGCTGGCGGGTCTCTTACAAACATGTAAGGCAATGATTATTGGAGCATCGGTATCCGCATATCATTCTGATGGCCATTATGCATCGGGGCATGAGTTGTGAATTTATGCAGGCGGAACATCTTTATGACAGATTATAAAATGACACGCAGAATATCGCTTTTTATAACTGCGCTGATTGCGGTATCTGCGCTGCTGGCGGGCCTTGGCCAGCGGGGTTTGAACGAACCGGACGAGGGGCGTTACGCATCCATAGCCGCTGAGATGTACAGGAGCGGCGATTTGCTGGTTCCGAGAATTTACGGGGCGGCGCATTTCGATAAACCCCCGATGATCTACTGGATGATGGATGCATCCTATCATGCTTTTGGCGTCAACGAATATGCGGCAAGAATGCCATCGGCGGCATCGGCCATTGGCGTCATCCTGCTGGTATGGTATTTGGGAGTTCGGTTTTATGGCCCTTGGGGTGGTTTATCGGCCGCATTGATTTTGCTGACGTCTCCCCTGTTTTTTGTTGCGGCCCGTCTTGCCGACTTGAACATGCTGCATACGCTTTGGATAACTTTGGCGCTGGCCAGTTATTTGGTCTGGCAGCAAGACGGGAACAAAATGGCGCGTTGGATTTTTTACCTGGCTATCGGTCTCTCGCTTTTCACAAAAGGCCCGGTGGGACCTGTTGTAACGGGCCTGTCCATTTTCGGATTCCGTCTGGCGCGCGGCCGTAAAGCATTGCGGCCAATCATGTTTATCCCGGGGCTGCTGTTCATGTGTGCGGTGGGTTTATGGTGGTATATTCTGACGGCCATGCGTAATCCCGAGCTGTGGTCTTTTTTTATTCAAAAGGAGTTGTTGGGCCGTTATTTGTCACAGACGCATGGCCGGGTTGAGCCCGCCTGGTATTATTTCTGGATTCTGCCCCTCGCGGTTTTCCCATGGATCCCATCCATTGCCGCATTTTCCCGGGAGCGCCTGAAGCATATATGCCGGAACGCATCCGATGCCTTTCTTCTGGCCTGGGTGGTTTTGCCTGTCATATTTTTCAGTCTTTCCGGCTCCAAGCTTCCAACTTACATTCTTCCTCTCCTCCCGGCGCTGGCGTTGATAGCAGCCCGGCAAATGGTTTGCCTAATGCCGGAAAAACCGCCGCTTTTTACAGGCCTTCAATCCGGCTTTGTAATTTTCTTTGCAATGGCGGTGCCGCTGGGATTCTGGGTCTATGGCATCCAAAGATATCATTGGGCGCTGCCCGTTGCGCCGCAATATGCGCCTGCGCTTCTGTTTGCTGCCGCGCTGGTGTATCCCATGATTAAATTCCGCGGGATTTACCGGTTGGCGGCATCCGTAGCGCTCCTGCTGGTCTCCTATTTCTATATGCACACTCTGCTGTGGGCCCATGAAAGCGAAATAGGCAGCCATGGCAGCTTCAAGGCAATTGCCCAGACAATTAATAAGTGTTCGCGCGCCGATCAACCCGTGGCTCTCTATCGCAATAAGTTTCAGAGCGTCAGTTTCTATCTGGATAGGCCCGTTATTTTTTGCACCGCGAAATTTCCGCTGGAAATACAGGAAGATGCGTGGACGCTCCGGGAGACCGCCTATCAAACCAAGGAGGAATTCCTGGAGCGGGTCCGGACCGGCCTGGATGCGGTGTACATCACCCGTCCGCGGCGCGAAACCGAACTTCTGGCGGCTTCAACCAGGCCCTTGAGACCCATCTATTGCACTGATGATGCATTGGTGCTCCAGCCCGTCCCGCTGTTGAACTCTGCGATGGCTGATCATTAAGGGAGGTTGTGATTGAACTATTTATTTTCATCCGATATGGTCAACGCCAATTAAGTGTTATTCAAGATTAGTGGAATGAATGCCCCTCAATATTCTGTTGTTGTTCCTGTCTATAACGAAAAGGACAATGTCCGGCCGCTGATTGAAGAAATCGCGGCCGTGATGGATGGTCTCTGCCGCCCGTATGAGATCGTTTATGTGGATGATTTCAGCAGCGACGGAAGTCTTGAAGAACTTCAACGTTTGCAGCCGGAATTCAAGACGCTTCGCATAGTGGCCCATAACCGGAACTGCGGACAGAGTGCGGCTGTGGCATCCGGCTTTGCCGCGGCGCGCGGAAGCATTATCGCCACACTCGATGCGGACCGCCAGAACGATCCGGCGGATATTCCCGCGCTTCTTGCGCAGTTGACCGATGGCACGGACCTGGTCTGCGGTGTCCGCAGGAAAAGGCGGGACAGTCGCATCCGCAGAATATCCTCGCGTGTGGCCAATGCCTTCCGCAATGCGGTCACCGGCGACCGGGTTTCCGACACCGGCTGCGCGCTGCGCGTGATGCGCCGCGCCGCGCTGGCGGAGATTCCTGTTTTCAACGGCATGCACCGCTTTCTGCCGACCTTGATGCGTCTGCAGGGATTCATTGTGAAAGAAGTGCCGGTGAACCACCGTCCGCGGACGCAGGGACTTTCGAAATACGGAGTCGGAAACCGCGCATGGCGCGGGTTCGTGGACTGCTTTGCCATCCGCTGGTACAAGTCGCGCTGCCTGCCTGCGCGCCGGGTTCAGGAACCGGATTCATGACGGATGTTCCCGGTCCAAGGCCCCTGATTAGAATTCACCCGTTTGTGAAGGCGGGAGTTGCGCTGCTGGTAGTCTTGGCCGGCTTGTGGATTGTCTATTCCTCGCCACTGGTCGCCTATGTGCAGAACCTGAATCTTTTCCGGCAGCGCTTGAATGATTTCGGATGGATGGCGCCGCTGGTGTTTGTGGCGATTACCGCGCTGCTGGCCGCGTGCGGTTTCTCCCGTCTGCTTCTGAGCGCCGCGGCCGGCGTTCTCTTTGGTTTTTACAGGGGACTGTTGTGGTCCATGGCCGGCACGCTGGCGGGAGCTTATCTTCTTTTTATCTTCGCCCGCTGGGCGGGCCGCGACGCGATTCTCCGCCGCTGGCCGCGGGTGAACGAGATCAGTCTTCTGTTCAAAAAGTTCGGCATCCCTGCCGTTTTTGCCTTGAGGCAGGCGCCTGTGAGCGGCCTGGTCATCAACAGCACCCTCGCGGTGACGCCCGTGTCGCACTCCGATTTCCTGATGGGTTCGCTTATTGGATTTCTGCCCGCCGCGGTTCCGTGTGTCCTGGCGGGATCAGGGGCCATGCATGAATCACATGTGGCGGGCTATGCAATGATTGCATTTTCCATGATTCTGCTGGGCGTCGTGTGGTATTTCACGGCATTCTATGTTCGCAAGCTCCGCGCCGCGGCAAGGCAGGAGGAGCCATCATGAAACACGGCGCCCTCTTGCTGATTCTGCTTTGCGGGCTGACCCTCCTGCCAGGGCTTGGCCGGCAGGTGATGGAGCGCCAGCAGGAATTGCGGGTGACTCTTACTGCTCGCGATATGATCGAAACCGGCCGGTGGCTGGTGCCCCATTTTCAGGATGAACCCCGCCTGAAGAAACCGCCTGCGATGTACTGGATTGTGGCCGGATTTTATGCGCTGTGCGACACCACAACCTCCGCCACGGTTTCGCGAATTCCAAATGTTTTAATCACCATGTTTCTGATGGCGGCTGTCTATTGGGCTGGATTGACTTTCGTACAGAACGGAAAAACTGCCCTAATGGCCGTTGTGCTGGCCGTTTCGGCGTTCATTACTCAGCGATATGCCCGTGTTGCGGAAACCGACATGGCCCAGGCGCTTTTCGTCACGCTCTCGTGCGTTGCCTGTTTTAAAGCACTCACACAGGAGCGGGCTTGTCGCTGGTGGATTCTGGCGGGTGTGTTTTCCGGATTGGGTTTCATGATCAAGGGTCCGGCCTCGATCCTTCTGCCGCTGCTGGCGGTTGCGGTGTTTCTGGTTTTGCGCCGCATCGCGGGGAAACCGTCGGGCCTGCGCTGGGGTTTCCTGTGGATGCTGCCGGTCTTTGCGCTGATTGCGCTGCCCTGGTATGTCATGCTGGAGATTTTTCCCTCCACCGATGCCATAGCCGATGCCGCCGTCGGAAGCGAAATGCAGGCGATGATAGATCGCGCCGGCGCGGGGCATCCCGCTCCGTTCTATTTCTACCTCCTGCGCGCGCCCATCGCTTTTCTGCCGTGGGGCCTGCTGATATTCCCGGCGGTCTGGATGTTCTGGAAGGGCCGCAGGCAGAGCGACGGCCATTCGTTTGCGCTGGGCTGGTTCGCCGTTACACTGATTCTGTTGAGCGCGCTCTACAACAAACAGCAGCATTACATTCTGCTTTTGCTCCCGTCCGCGGCGGTTTTGTCTGCCGCGCTCGTCATGCCGTGGATTGAAGGACAACCCGGCCGCATGAACAAATTCGTCGGCGGCTATTTCATTTTTCTCCTCATCGTTTCCACCGCGATGTCCGTCGCGGCGTTTGTGTTTCCTTCCGTGCTCGACTGGCTTCCGTGCGGACCGATGATGATTGCGGGGGCCGCCTTCGCGGCGATCGCCGCGGCCGGGTGGGTGCTGATTGCAAATAGAAACCGCAGGTTCGCAGTGGTTGTTGTATGGGCCTTCATGGCGGCGATTGTCTATATGTATATCTTCATCCTGCACCCGTTTCACCGGCCGGAAACCATCATCCCGGAGTTTGTTTGTGAAGCAAAAAGCGTGCTGGATGATTCTGAAAAAGTGTATTTCATCGGCCGCAAGCGGGGGACGGTGGAGTTTTATGCCAACCGCCATACGATCTATATGCGCGATGAAACTCCAGAATCTCTCTGGCCGCGGATGGGGCCCGGTTCGGCGCTCGTCACGGTTATGAAAATCAGGGAATCCGATCCGGCGGAATCGGTCAGTGTCCGGCCCGTTCTTGAATCAGCTCGCGGGGAAATCCGCTGCCGCATATACGTAAAATAGGAATATGGAGACCGCTATTATGAGAAAACTTCGCATTGTTGCGGGGCGTATTGCTTCACTGCTGGTGTTTACTTATGTGCTTTGCTTTGCCCCGCCCAAATTCGTGCCTGCCTGGGCGGCGGAGACGGCAAGCCTGCTGGGCCTTCTCCTGCTGAGTGTGGCGGCTCTCGGCAGGGTCTGGTGCCTGGTTTTCATTGCCGGAAAGAAGAAAGATATTGTGCAGACCGACGGCCCTTACTCCATCGTGCGCAATCCCCTGTATGTTTTTAGTCTCATCGGATTCGTAGGTTTCGGGCTTGCCGTTGAAAATCCCGTTCTGGCCGTTATTCTCGGGATTCTGTTTTTCGCTTATTATCCCTTCATCGTGCGGCGCGAAGAAAAGCAGTTGACGAAAATCTTCGGCGAAGTGTATCGGGATTACTCTTCAAAAACTCCCCGGTGGATTCCTGATTTCCGGCTCTATCGCGAACCGGAAACCGTGAATGTCCATACTGAAAAAATACGCGAAGGCATTCTGGATGCCATGTGGTTCATCTGGGCATATTTCGGGTGGGAGGCCCTGGAAGTGCTGCGCGAACTCGGAATCCTGCCCGTCATTCTCTAAAGGTTAAGCCGCTCTAGAGTTCGACTGCATCCTGGTAATCAGGAACAGTGACTTCCGTGTTCATCTCCGTGCGCAGGATTTTGGCAAATGCCGCCGCTGCTTCAGGTTCGCCGTGTGTGACGAATATGCGCTTTGGTTTTTCCTCCAGAGAGGTGACCCACTTCATCAGTTCCGTCTGGTCAGCATGACCGGAGAATCCGCCAATCTTGGCAATCTGTGCGCGGACGGGGATTGTTTCGCCGAGGATTCGCACTTCTTCGGCGCCATCCGCGATGATGCGTCCCAGCGTTCCAACAGCCTGGTAGCCGATAAAGAGAACAGTGCATTCGTCACGCGAAATGTTGTTCTTCAGGTGATGTTTGATCCGTCCTCCGGTGCACATGCCGGATCCGGCGATGATGATGGCCGACCCGCGGATGCTGTTGATGGCCTTCGATTGCTCGGCGCTGTTGGTGAGCTTCAGATTCGGGAAGTCGCAGGGATGTTTGCCCTGCTGCATAAGCTGGATGGTCTCGTCGTCAAACAGATCCCTGTTTTTCTTGAATACCTCCGTAACGCGGATGGCCATCGGGCTGTCAAGAAAGGTCAGCATGTGCGGGATGCTCTTCGAGTCGAGCAGTTTGTTCAGGTGATAGAGCAGATCCTGCGTGCGCTCGACCGCAAAGCTGGGAATGATGACATTGCCGCCCGCCTTGTAGGTCGAGTTCAAAATGTCTGCAAGCTGGTTTGGAATGTGGCTGTTGTCGTCGTGAATGCGGTTCCCGTAGGTGGATTCCATGACCACAAAGTCCGCGGTGTCCAAGGGTTCCGGGTCTTTCAAAATGGGCATGTCCCAGCGTCCGATGTCGCCGGAGAATATGATGGACTTTGTTCCGGCCGCCTCTTTTACGGTAACCTTGATGCTGGCCGCGCCCAGGATGTGGCCCGCCCCGTAAAACCGGATGGTGACATTGTCGTTGAGATGGAAATTGCTGTCGAAGTCCACCGGTGTGAGCCGGGGAAGAACGGCTTCCGCCTCGGCCCGCGTGTAGAGCGGCATGATGGGATGGGGGCCCTTGCGGCCTTCTTTATCATGGCGCTTTTTCTTGAAGGCCGCATCTTCCTCCTGCAGGTTTCCGGAATCGAGCATCACAATTTCCGCAATCTTGTTCGTGGCGGAGGTTCCGTAGATTTTGCCCTTGAAGCCGTCTTTCGCCAGCTTGGGGATCATTCCGCAGTGGTCGAGATGCGCATGGGTGAGCAGGATGCAGTCAATGGATTTCGGGTCAACGGGCATGGGTTCCCAGTTGCGGTTTTTGAGGTTGCGCTCCTGGTAGAGCCCGCAGTCAATGAGCATCCGCAGGCCGCCCGCATCGAGAAGATACTTCGAGCCGGTTACGTTTTTCGCGGCACCCAGAAAGGTCAGCTTCATTTGTTGCTCCTCCCGGGGACGGCTGCCGCCTACTTGCGGGTCTGGCCGTCGCCCTTGATGATGTATTTATATGTCGTGAGCTCTTCGAGTCCCATCGGCCCGCGGGCGTGCAGCTTGTCCGTGCTGATGCCGATTTCCGCTCCCATGCCGAATTCCGCTCCGTCGGTGAAGCGGGTGGAGGCGTTGACATAAACCGTGGCAGAGTCCACTTCCTGCGTGAAGATCTTCGCGGATTTTTCGTCTTCGGTCACAATGGCGTCGGAGTGATGCGATCCGTATTGGTTGATGTGCTCAACAGCCTCTTTTACGCCGCCGACGACTTTCACCGCCAGAATCATGTCGAGATATTCGGCGTACCAGTCATCCTCGGTGGCGGGAACCATGTCCGGCACGATCGCGCGCGATTTCTCGCACCCGCGCAGTTCGACCTTCTGCTTGCGGAGCTCGGCGGCCACCATCGGCAGGAATGCCGCCGCAACCGCCTCGTGCACCAGAAGCGTTTCCATCGCGTTGCAAACGCCCGGCCGCTGGCACTTGGCGTTTTCACAGATCGCGACCGCCTTTTCGAGATTTCCGGCGGCGTCCACAAACGTGTGGCAGTTGCCTTTGTAGTGCTTGATCACCGGAACACGGGCCTGTTCGGTGACGGCCCGGATCAGGCCTTCGCCGCCGCGCGGGATGGCCAGATCCACCAGCCCCTCGAGCTGGACCAGTTCGCGCACGGCTTCGCGGTCGGTCACCGGAACCAGCTGAATGGCGTTGGCGGGCAGCCCCTTCTTTTCGCCGCCGGCCTGCATGGCGCCGGCGATGGCCCGGTTGGAATTGATCGCTTCGCTTCCGCCGCGCAGGATCACCGCGTTGGAGGTTTTGAAGCAAAGCGCCGTGGCGTCCGCCGTGACGTTGGGGCGAGACTCGTAAATGATGCAAAGCACGCCGATCGGAACGCGGACCTTGATGATTTCGAGGCCGTTCGGGCGTATCCAGCGGCTCAATTTGGCACCCACCGGATCCTTCAGCACAACGATGTTTTGAATGCCCTTGATCATGCTGTCTATGCGGCTGTCCGTCAATTCCAGCCGGTCAAGCAGGGCCGCAGACAAACCCGCCGCTCGTCCGGCGTCCATGTCGGCCCTGTTGGCATCCTTGATGGCCTGGCGCCGGGCATCCAGTTCCGCGGCCATCGCCTCAAGAATGACGTTCTTCTTCTTGGTGGTGAGCAGAACCAGCTCCTGCGAGGCCTTGCGGGCCTTTTGTCCCATCGCCAGAATGTCGTCGTGCAGACTCATGATTTCTCTCCCTGTTTCGGGGTCTTCAGCAGCACCATGTTGTCGCGGTGGACAATCTCGTCATAGTCCCGCGACCCCAGGATGGCCTTGATCTCGGAGGTCTTCCGGCCCTTGATCTTGAGGATCTCCGCGCTTGAATATTCGGTCAGGCCGCGCGCGATCAGTTCACCGTCAAGCCTGCGGATGTTCACCGCCACGCCCGCAGGGAAGGTGCCTTCGACCTCTTTCACGCCGATCGGCAGCAGACTGCGGCCCTTGTTGATCAGCGCGGTGCTGGCGCCGTCGTCCACGACCACCGCACCGTCCGTGCGGTGGAAAAACGCGATCCAGCGCTTGCGGCGGGAAAGATAGGCATCGGTTCCGCGGCCGGCGGCCGCCATGAGCGTCCCCGTGTCGCGACCCTCAAAAATGTGCGCAAGCGCATGCGGCTTCCGCCCGTCGGCAATGACCGAAGGAATCCCCACCCGCGCGGCGTTGGCGGCCGCTTGCAGCTTGGTCGCCATTCCGCCGGTTGAAAGGCTGCTTCCTTTTCCGGAAACAAATGACATCGTGTCCGCGGAAAGCTCCTCCAGCATCGAAACGCGGCGGGTTTTGCCTCCGCCGACCGGTTCCCGCAGCCCATCGGTCGTGGTCAGCAGCACCAGGGCATCGGCGTCCACCAGAATGGCTGCCAGTGAGGCCAGGACATCGTTGTCGCCGAGCTTGATCTCATCCACGGCCACCACGTCGTTCTCGTTCACCACCGGGATGATCCGGTGACGGAAAAGAGACATCATCGTGTTGCGCGCGTTCAGGTGCCGCGTGCGGTTTTTCAGGTCGTCGCGGGTGAGAAGAATCTGTCCGATCTTGATGCCTTCCGCGGCGAAAAGATCCTCGTAGCGGCTCATCAGGCGGGTTTGGCCCACGGCCGCGCACATTTGCAGTTCAGGCAGGGTGGTGGGGCGCTCCTTGAGGCCCAACGCCTCCATTCCGGTCCCGATGGCGCCGGAGGTGACAAAGGCCACATCGCAACCGCGGCGGTGCAGCGCCGCCAGCCCTTTGACGAGGGCGCGGATACGGCGGGCATCCGGCCGGCCGGTCTTCTGGACCAGCACCCGGCTGCCAACCTTGACCACCACGCGCCGCGCGCGGGCAAACTCTTCACGTCTTTTTTGCATAAAAATCGCCCAAAAACTCCCCATTGCTACCACAATACCACCTGCGTGTCCAGACAGACCCCCGGCGGGCTTGTCCCGAAAAAAACGCAAAAACGCCCAAAAATCACAAAAAATAGCCAAAATATGGTTCATCCGACAAGTTCCTGCCTGGAGAGGTGCAGATTAAAGAGCTTGAGGATGAAAAAAGTCTCATCTCGATAGCCGTAAGCCGAACGTGTCATTGTGCGGATTTTGTTGTTGATGCCCTCCATC
>JBFXGK010000031.1:0-13191 GCA_050178035.1 Kiritimatiellia bacterium | reverse complement strand
GGCAAACCCAGTAACTGCTTGTAGTGTTCTTCAGTGAATTCCATGGCCATTGCCCCTTCTTTTTTACCCCCAGTCTATCTCGCGTTTGGGCCAATATTTCCACGAAAATCGTACAAGAACCCAAAAATGTCCCAAAAAGGCACAAAAATCGCAAAAGGCCAAAATAAGAAATATTTCGCACCAAGCCACAAAGTCGCAAAGATTATGATTTCGGACTCCCGAACTGTGTCTTCAGCCTAAACGGCTTCAGCCTGTTTCTAATCCTGATTGACCCTGTCAAAATCGCCTGAAAATGGCCAAAAAGTGCTTAAAATGGCCAAATACGGCCACAAAAGGCCAAAAATCTTCAAAACTACGGATTTCTGAAGGTAGATCGGTGACAATTCGGATTTCACCATGGAAGATCATGAAGGGCATGAAGACGGAAGCATGGAATTCTCTTCCTTGAGACGGCCGGACTGCAGCCGAAACAGCATCTCTGTTTCTTGAAAGACGCAGATTGTGTAACAGGCATGCTCGTGATAATTGTTAACCAAAGAAGTGTGGTTTAGGAATTACATGGTCAGAGATTATTCATATTGGTTGCATAAATTGGCCACTTTGAAAATTGATCACTCGCGTGGCGATCCCGCACCACACAAACCATTTCTTCTGCTCGTCATTCTTGAAATGGCTGACGCTGGCGAGATTACCGGTTCTGAATTGCCACTATCCCCCGACCTGGCCTTTCGTTTCAGCATGTTCAACTCTGTCATAGCTGACCGCAAACGCGCGCCGCTGGAACTGAATCTGCCGTTTCATCATCTTAAAACTTCCGGCATTTGGCAGCCGCTCATGGCGGACGGCCAGCCGTCCCCGCACAGAAGTCTTACTACGAAGGTTCAATTTGATTCAGCTTTTCTTGCTTGCCTATCTGATCCTGCATTTCGTGAAAAGGCCAAGCGTGTTTTGATTGCGACGCCGCCATACTTCAGGCCCGAAGAACAGGGCGCTATATATGAGATGCTTGGCCTGAAGTCAGATCATGACGGGCTGGGCGCGGAACCGATAGGGTTGTGCTCTGTACCCGTTGAAAGAGGACGCGAGGCGCGCTTCCGGGTTGAAGTCGTTGTGGTTGCTTACAGGCATACCTGCGCATTGACCGGTTGTCGAATGACAACTCTTTCCATGGAAAGCCTCGTTGATGCCGCGCACATTCACGAGTTCAGAAACAGTCGCAACAACGATCCGCGCAACGGACTTGCTCTTTCCAAGAATGCTCATTGGCAATTTGACCGCGGTCTCTGGTCTGTCACCGACGATTATCAGATTCTTGTGAACTGCGACAAATTTGTCGAAGCAGGGCCTGCTGGACAGAAACTTGCCGATTTTGCAGGCCGTCGGCTTTTTTTGCCGATGGACCAGAAATACTGGCCAGAACCAAAGCACTTATCTTGGCATAGAGAAAACAAGTATGCGGTTTAATACCGTGTATTGGTGTCATACTTCGGAAAGCGTTACACGGCAAATACCCCCAACGCCCAACGGTAACGCGAAACGGTTGGGGTTCGCTCGCGCCAGTTTGCCAGCCCGGACTTCGGCCCTCTCTGGTGGCGTTTTTGATGACGTGTACCTGTGCGGAATCAGAAAATGGGGGGACCCCTGCACCGGCCGTGTCCGGCAACAGCCAATCCTTTTCCGCACGCACCCCGACAAAGGCCAGCCGTTTGAAGTGTCATCGCAAGTTCTGCAGCATAACTCAGCATTGCATCCATCGCCACGAGGCTCCTTTCCGGGCGGCGACATCGCGCCGCCTATTATGGAAAGAAACGAGACCGCCGTTTTTTCGAAAAAATGCGAAAGAAAATCGGTGCGGGAAAAAGCCCCGAAAAATGCTTAAAACGGCTAAAATTCGTCAATAATGGCCAAAAATGGCCCAAAAACGTCAAAAAACACGAAAAAACGGCCATTTTCGCGATAAAATCAGTTTTTGCGCCAGTGATTGGGCTTGATTCGAACGCGCGGCGGGATAGTCTTTGCGCATGGCAGACATCAGAGAATATTTACGGAGCAAAAAAGCGCTTGTTGAAGCAGCGCTCGACAAGATCATGCCGCCCGCGAACGAAGTGCCCGAGGTTCTGCATCGGGCCATGCGCCACAGCGTGATGGCCGGCGGCAAGCGCCTTCGTCCGATTCTCTGTCTGGCTGCCGCCGAGGCTGTGAATCCCGCAACCGATGCCATGCTTCCTGCGATTTCGCTGGAGCTGCTCCACACGTATTCGCTGATTCATGACGATCTGCCCGCGCTGGACAATGATGATTTGCGCCGCGGCCGGCCCACTTGTCACGTTTCTTTCGGCGAAGCGAACGCCATTCTGGCCGGTGATGCGCTGCTCACGCTGGCGTTTGAACTCCTTGGAATCTATGGCAAGCCGCAGCTTGTTGTGGAACTTTCGCAGGCCGCGGGAAGCCGGGGCATGATTCGCGGACAGGTTGAAGATATGCTTGGCGAGAATCAGAAGCTCGGTGCGGAACAAATCCGCTCGATTCATCTGCACAAGACGGCCGACCTGATCAAGGCTTCGCTTCGCATGGGCGCTGTTGCGGCGGGCGCCCAGCCGAAAATCGTGGACTGCTTTTCTGTTTTCGGCGAGAACGCCGGCCTTGCTTTCCAGATCATGGATGACGTTCTCAATGAAACCTCAACACCCGAAGAACTGGGCAAGCCGGTGAAGAGCGATGCGGGCCGGGGAAAAAGCACCTGGTGCAGACTTTTTGGAGTCGAGGAGTCCGCGCGGCAGGCATCGCAACTGATCGAGGAAGCGGTTGCTGCGATCAGGGAAACCGGACTGCAAACGGGACCGCTGGAAGGCATCGCCCGGTTTCTCGTCGACCGTAAAAGTTAGTTCTCTTTCTTCAGCAGTGCCGTGACGATGTGCTGGTCCGCGCGGCCCATCGGGTAGTCGCGCAGTTCATTGAGCGGAACCCATGCGAAGTCCGCGCACTCGATGGCCTTGGGCTTGCCTTTCGCAATCCGTCCCCGGTGCGCGTGCAGTTCCATCGTGAAGTGACTGTATGCATGATGCACAACGGTCAGCAGCTCGCCCACTTTCGTATGAATGTTGAGCTCCTCCCGCAGTTCGCGGGTGATGCATTCGGGCATTGTTTCGCCGGGCTCCATCTTGCCGCCGGGAAATTCCCACAGGCCGCCGAGCATGTCCTCCGTCCGCCGCTGCGCCAGAAGGATGCGCCCCTTCCGGTCGGCGATCACTCCCGCGCCGACGATTTTGTGCGGCACGGCTTTTTTCCTTCTCTTCCGCGGATATTCGGTGCTCCTCCCCAGATCGCAGGCGCGGCAAACCGGTGACAGCGGACATTTTTCGCAGTGCGGGTCGCGCGGGATGCAGCACAGCGCGCCGAGTTCCATCATGGCCTCGTTGAACACGGCCGCCCGCCCCGCCGGGAGCAGGGAATCGGCATAGTTCTGGATGATTTTCTTCCCGGGGCCCGTGTCCACCGGCTCTTCCACGGCAAACACGCGCGACAGCACGCGGATCACGTTGCCATCCACGACCGCGACGTCCAAATTCATGGAGAGGCTTCCGATGGCCGCAGCCGTGTAGGGCCCGATGCCGGGCAGTTTTTTCAGCTCCTCATAAGTCTGAGGAAAGCGCCCGCCGCAGGTGTTGTCAAGGTGCTGGGCTGTTTTGTGCAGATTTCTTGCGCGCGCGTAATAACCCATGCCCTCCCATGCCTTCAGCACATCGCGGAGCGGAGCGCGCGCCAGCGCGCGGATGGAAGGGAATCGTTTCATGAAGCGCTGGTAGTAGGGCGCGGCCTGGTCCGCGCGCGTCTGCTGAAGCATGATCTCCGCCACCCATACGCGGTAGGGCGTGCGGTTGATGCGCCACGGCATTTCCCGGCGGACGGAGGCAAACCACTTGGGCAGATTCTCCCCGAAAGCCTTTTTCAATGCGTTCTCTTTATTCCGGGTTTTCTGCTTCATGGTCATCGCTTTCCCGGAACATCATCGGTTCCCAGTCGCACGGCGTCCGCGAGGCGCTGCTGTCTTCGCTGAAATCCTCCTGCCGCAGAATCCTGCGGGGACCGACGGTTTTCTGCACCACGTTGACGATCCACGAGAAGCCCTTCTTCTCCATCTCGTACTGGTTGTTGATGTGCGTGAAGGTGAACCGCACCTCGTAATCGTTGGCGCCTGTGCGGCGGGCGGTCCAGCGGGGAAACATCACGCTTCCTTCGAGCGCGGCGGTCTGCTCCTCGATCTGCTGTCCGGTTGTTGTTTCAGAGCCCTCTGGCCCTGCCGGCCACTCGCGGACGGTTTTCAGGGCGAGTTCGGACATCGTTCGGACATCGTGGACGGGTGCGCTGCCCGCGCCGGTCACATCAAACCCGACCGGGCCGGGCATCAGCTCGTCGTCCGGAACGGCCGCCGGCTTGCATCCGGCCAGCAGGGCGGCCAGCATCATTCCGGCTAATCTGTAATAATGTTTTTTTTGCACGGCGTTTCTCTATGCAATTGCAGTCAATATAGCAGATAGACCGCCGTTTTCATCAAGAAGTGCGTACATTTGTTTTGACCCGGTCCGCACGCCCCCCTAATATGGCTTCATAGATTGTTGCAGGAGATGACTATGAGCGAAGAAAACATTACACCGCAGTCTGCACAGCCCGAGAGTAAGCCGGCCGTTTCGTCCGCGCCGAAACCGGTTCTCAAAAAGCCCGTTCCGCCCGCGCCGGCCGCAAAGCCTGCCGCCGTGTCTGCCGCGAAGCCCGCAGCCGCACCGGCAGCGGCCAAACCCACGATCAAAATCGGCGCAAAGCCTGCGGTAAAAGTTCCGCGCATTGACCTTGCGGCCAAGACCGCAGACGAGGCTGCGCAGCCCGTTCCGGCCAAACCCGCCGGCGAGGCCGACCTGGGAACGCTCAAGCAGGCGATGCAGAAGACCTCCGCCCAGATTGATTCCGCGCGCAAGGAACTGCAGAAACCCGCCGCTCCGGCCGATAAAAAGGGCACGATGTTCATGGACGTGGAATCCATGGAGTCAGCTCCCAAACCGCCTGCTGTGGAACAGAAAAAACAGACTTCGCGGATCAGCACAGCCTCTGCGGTTCCGCCGCCCGCAAAGGAATCGCTTGATGAGTTCACCCCCGCGCCGCCCTCCAGTCTGGCCAAGAACGCCACGATGTTCATGAACATTGATGACGATCTGGGAGAAGCGCCCGGGAAACATGAAACCAAGAAGCAGACTGCCCGTATTGACGTCTCCTCGGCGATGCCGTCAGCGCGCGAGACCGGCCGGATTGGCGAAACGCCGGCCACCATCAAGATCAAGCGGCCGGTCACAACGACCACCGCCCGCAAGCCGCCTGCGCGTCCGCCCGAGCCGATGCTTCCGCACTCCGTTCTCAGCCAGCAGCCGGCACCTTCGATGGTGTCCGAGGGAAAGAAGAGCGAAACTTCGCGCATTGAACTCCCGCCTGATGCGGCCCGGCCGCCCACGCGGAAAAAAACGGTCAAGATCAAGCGGCCCGACGGTTCCGATATGAGCTCCCCGAAACTGACCCTGGCGCGCCCGCTGACCTCCAGTTTCCAGGCCGCACAGGTCGAGCTCCCGGCCAAGCTCGCGCAAGAAGAAGCGGGAATGGGCTTTTCGATCGTGTCGATAGCCGCAACGATCGTGATTGGCGTGCTGGTCTACGTGTTCATGGCGCAGGTGCTGGCCAACGGCCTGCCGTTCCCGAGCCCGATCAACTGACGGCCTCTATTTTGCGTTTCTGACGGCGTCCTGCTGTATTTTCAGCAGTTCACCAATTCCTTTTTCCGCGAGCTTCAGCAGGGAGGCCAGATCGCGCTTTGAGAAGGGGTGCTCTTCAGCCGTGCCCTGCAGCTCCACGAACTTCCCGGATTCGGTCATCACAACATTCATGTCCGTCTCGGCCGCGACATCCTCGGTATAGGCGAGGTCCAGCATCGGCTGTCCGCCCACAATGCCGACGCTTACGGCGGCGAGCGCTTCCCGAAGCGGATTCTCCGTCAGTTTGCCTTCCGCCATGAGGCGGTTCACGGCCAGCTGGCAGGCAACATACGCGCCGGTGATGGAAGCGGTGCGGGTGCCTCCGTCGGCGCGGATGACATCACAGTCAATCCACATCGTGCGCGAGCCCAGCTTTTCGAGATCCGTCACCGCCCGCATTGAGCGGCCGATGAGCCGCTGGATTTCCTGCGAGCGGCCGTCAATTTTTCCGGCTGTCACATCGCGGCGCTTGCGTTCCTCGGAGGCATAGGGGAGCATGCTGTATTCGGCGGAAACCCATCCGCCCGTGATGCGCTGCGCGCGCATCCACCGGGGAACATCATCCTCGATCATCACGGCGCAAATGATCTTGTTGCGTCCGGCCTCCATGAGCACCGATGCGGTGGCCGCCGGCGCCACGCCGGGAGTGATCTGGATTTTCCGGAGTTCGTCCAATTTCCGTCCGTCCGCCCTTGCGGCTTCGTTTTTCTTCTTTGCCGGCATGATGATGTCTCCTTGTTGCCTTTCTATTGTCTGCAAAAAAAGCCGCCCCGCAGGGGCGGGGCGGCTTTGAGGCTGGTACGCCCGCCGGGAGTCGAACCCGGATTTCCAGCTCCGGAGGCTGGCGCTCTATCCATTGAACTACAGGCGCGGCTTTCGATCAGCCGTTCTTCTTCTCAAAGTCCTTCATAAACTGCACCAGCGCGTCAATGCCTTCCATCGGGAAGGCGTTGTAGATGGAGGCGCGGATGCCGCCCACGTCGCGGTGGCCCTTCAGGCCGTCCATTTTCAGCTTCTTGGCTTCCGCCACGAACTGGGTTTCCAGCTCCTCGGTCGGCAGGCGGAAGGTCACATTCATGAACGAGCGTGAATCCTTGGCAACAGGCCCGCGGTAGAACGAACTGGCGTCAATGGCCTCATAGATCTTCGTGGCCTTGGCGGTGTTCATTTTCTCGATGCCCGCAAGCCCGCCGTTCTTGATGATCCAGCGCGTGATCAGCATCACGATGTAGATCGGGAAGGTTGGCGGCGTGTTGTACAGGGAGTTGTTCTCGATGTGTGTGGTGTAGCGGAAGATTTTCGGAACCTTCTCCGACACGCGCGCGGCCATATCCTTGCGCATGATCACAATGGTGACGCCCGCGGGGCCCATGTTCTTCTGGGCGCCGGCGTAGATGGCGCCGAACTGCTTGATGTCGAACGGGCGCGAGAACATGTCGGAGGACATGTCCGCCACGATCGGCACATTCACCTTCGGGAACTGCTTGAGCTGCGTTCCGGCGATGGTCTCGTTGGAGCACAGGTGCAGATAGACGGCATCTTTGCTCACCTTGAACTCGTCCTCGCGCGGCATGCGCAGCGGGGAATCCTTGCTGACGTCGGCAATCACCTTGATGCTGCGCTGCAGCTTGGCTTCGGAGATGGCCTTCTTGGTCCATGCGCCGGTGTTGACGTAGTCGGCGGAATCGTTTTCGCCCAGCAGGTTCATCGGGATCTGCGCGAACTGCTGCGAAGCGCCGCCGCTCATGAACAGCACGGCGTAGTCTTCCGTCAGGCCCGCCAGCTTGCTGATATTGGCGATGGCCTCCTCGTGCACGGCGTCATAAGCCTTGCCGCGGTGGCTGGCCTCGAGCAGGGACATGCCTGTGCCCTTGAAATCAAGAAACTCGGCCTGCGCCTCCTGAAGCACTTCGTACGGAAGCGTCGCCGGACCTGCGCTGAAATTATACACTCTTGCCATGATTCATTCTCCTTATCTTCAATATTCACTGGCCTGAAAACCGCACTGGATACCACGTGCGAAGGCTTGCGTCAATAGCGCGGAACAAAAGAAAAAGGCCGGTTCAAAGAACCGGCCTTCATCTTCAGTAAACTGAATTACTTGCTCAGAACGGCGTCCTTCGCGGCTTTCGCAATGCGGAACTTCAGGACGGTCTTGGCCGGGATCTTGATCGCTTCGCCGGTGGCCGGGTTGCGGCCGGTGCGAGCTTTGCGTTTCACTTTCACCAGCTTGCCCAGTCCGGGAATCGTGAAGCCGTCTTTGGCGCCTTTGTAGGCCTGGTCCACAACGGATGCCAGGGCGGCGGCGGCCTGCTTCTTGCTGATGCCGGCGGCGGCTGCGATGTCAGCGATGATCTGCGATTTCGTTTTTGCTTTTGCCATCTGCGTTTCTCCTGTTTTTCTGCAGTTATTAAAACTTCGTCCGTCTTCTCATCAAAGACTAAAACAAAACGCAAGATATACATTGGCTGCAGGGATGTCCACAAAAAATAAGGGGTTTTTTGAAAAAAGTGCTTTTGAAAAAAACTGGCCCGTGGAGCGCGACTCTGCTATGAATGCAAACACAGGAGAAAAACGGATATGACAAAAAGACATTCAGCGGCAGTTATGGTGCTCGCGCTGGCGTCCTTCCTGAACGCTTTTTTCTGCGCCGCGCAGGAGGCGCCTGTGCGCGATGATTTTGATCACATCCTCTATCTCACCATTGAAAGCGAGCCGTCCGGAGCGAAAGTCTATGCGCTTCCCGAAGAGGGGAAGAAGGTGGGCGAAGCCATCGGGGTCACGCCCTGCCAGACGATGGTCGGCCTGAAATGGATTCGCACGGCCGGGGTCCGGCGCTGGAAGCAGCTCAGCATCTGGGCGCCGGGCGATGTGTGCTATGCGCTGATGGATACCGAAAAGACCTGGGACATTTTCGTCAGCTGCAGCGCCGTCCTTCCGGATTGCAAACCGAAAATCGTAAACGAAAAAATTCTTTCACTTCCGGCGCCGGGACTGAACTGGGATGAGATGGAAAACTGGCCGAAGCATTTGACCCTCAAGCTCAACCTGACCCAGTCCATAAAGGAGCGCGCCGCCGAAAGAAAGGCCCGCGCCAGCGCGATTGTTGAATCGGTGCTCATGGCTTCCGGCCGCTCGGCCGATCCCGCCACGCTGGGCACGGTTAATGTCACCGCCAGCGCCGGGGGCGCGAGCGTGCAGGTGGATTCAAAGCCCGCCGGCCGGGCGCCCGTCAGCGTGAAACTTCCCGCCGGCCCGCATGTGATCTCCGTGTTCAAGGACGGATGGACACCTTTCACCGCAAAGGTGGACGTGACCGCTTCGTCTGTCATTCCGATCCACGCGGAAATGAAACCGCGGTCGCCCTGACCGCGGTTAAGCCCTGCCAGCAACTTAAAACTGTTTTCCGCATCCGGAGTCCGGGCGCATTTCTGTGATGAGGGAAATCCTGCAATAAACCGCAAGCCGTATCGTTATGTGGGCAGAGGTTGAACGGGGAAGGAGGCCCAAATGAAAATTACAGCAATAGCGGCCGCAACGATGGTTTTCGCAGCCCAGAATTTGATGGCCCAGCATTGTCACCGGGAAGAACCCCGGTCTGAAGTCGGATTCACAATCACATCCGACGGCCATGTCGGGTTCTCATTCAGTTACGGCTATCCGGTCAGGATTGTGTATTCCCCGCCGCCGGTGGTGTATTACCCGCCCCAGCCGGTGGTGTACTATCCCCAGCCGCAGATGGTGTATTATCCGCAGCCGCAGGTTATATACCGGTCCGCGCCGCGGCCGGTGCGCAGGGGTTATCCGGGCTTCCATCGCAATCCTCCGCCGCCTCCCCGGCATGCGCCCCCGCCGCATCGCAGGGACGGCGACTCGCGCGGACATCAGGCCCCCCAAAATTACGTGTCCCGGTCTCCGTTCGGGAACAAGCCCATGAAATAGTTCCTTTGGATTCAAGCCTGAAAATCAATAAATAACAGCCAAAAATGGCTCAAAAGTGTCAAAAATGGCAAAAAACAGGCAAAAAACGCCTAAAAACGGCCAAAAACATCAAAAAATTGTCAAAAAATTCGATTTCAGCACTTTCCGTTTTTGCATGAAAATATGGTGATAAAGCGCTTGAATTCGCCGATTCGCGGCGTTAGCGTCCGTGGCTTATGAATTTCACGAATATCGTCGTTCTGGCGGGGATGCTTCGCATTCATTTGCTTTCGCATTCCCTGATCCGCATCGAGGGAAAAGGCCCAAAGGGTTTTGAAGACCGCTGCACGTTCAATGTCGTTGACCGCAACTGGCCCGGCGTTCCGTTTGATCAGGCGGAAATCGCTGGCGAATTTATCCTGCGCACTGCGAATTTCCGGATTGCGGTTTCAAAACCGGCGCAGTCGGTCGCCGATGTAAAAATATATTCAAATGATGACGCGCTTCTTTTCGACGGAATGCGGACTGTTGAGTCGAAGGTTTTCATCCCTTCGCCATCCGGCCCAATCGAAAGCTGGGCGTTTGCCGATGAACCCCGCATTGTCCCGCCGCCGTGGGGAACCCTGCCGCCGCCGGAAGATTTTGAAGGAGAAAATTCCGGCTGGGATCTCGGGAATCAGGCGAAGGATGTCTATGTGTTTGTTCCCGGCGCTGAGGGTTACACGCGGCTGGTAAAAGATTTCCTGAAGCTAACCGGCCCCGTGCCGATTCCTCCGCTGGCCGCGCTGGGTTTGATTGACAGCCGCTATTATCCCTACCGGCAGGACGAAGCGTTGGGCGTCATTCGGGCGTATCGCAAAAGAAATATTCCGCTGGATGTTTTCGTGCTCGACACCGACTGGCGCGTCGGGGCCTCCCATGGCTACGGGGTGAACGAGGAACTGCTCCCGGACATCCGCGCGTTTTTCAAAGAGGCCCATGCGAACAATGTGCGCGTGATGCTGAATGATCATCCGGAACCGGTTTCAAAGTATGCACTCGATCCGAAGGAGCTGAAATACCGTCAGCAGGGCCTGACCAGTCTGCTGAAAATGGGCGCTGACTGGTGGTGGTTTGACCGCAACTGGCATGTCACGCTTCGCTCGCCCGCGGAAGGGCTGGCGAAGGAAGTCTGGGGCATGCGCGTCTATCATGACATCGCGCAGGCTTGTGATCCCTCCGGCCGTGGCATGATCATGTCCAATGTCGAGGGCGTGGACAACGGCTTCCTCAATGCTCCGCCTTCACCCGCCGCGCACCGCTATCCCGCCTGGTGGACCGGCGACACGCGCGCCTCGTGGGATTATCTGGAGCGCGGCGTGCGCAACGCCGTGAACATGGGCGTGCGGTCGCTTCTCCCATACGTCAGCGAAGATCTGGGCGGCCATCACGACACGCCCGACCCGGAACTCTATCTGCGGTTCCTACAGTTCGGAACGCTGTCGCCCATCTGCCGCCTGCACTGCTCCTACATGCTCTACCGCTTCCCGTGGATGTTCGGGGAGGAAACCGAAGACATCGCCTCCGAATACATTCGCCTGCGCTACAAGCTGCTGCCGACTTTTTATTCCGCCGCCCGCAAATCGTTTGAGGAAGGCCTGCCGATCGTGCGCCGCTGCGATCTTTACTGGCCGGAATTTTCCGAAGCCGCATCGGATGGGCAGTATCTGCTGGGCGATGATCTGCTGGTCGCGCCCGTCCTGCAGGCCTCGACTCCGCTTCAGGTTGTGAAGCCGGAATTCCTGAGCACGGCGGACGGGGACCGCGGCCTTGCCGTGGAATATTTCGGCAATGTTGAGCTCAAAGGCAAACCGCTGGCGCATGGAACCGAGCCCCAGGTCCATCACGGCTGGTTCGGCCGGCCGCCGGCCCCGAATGTGGCCGGCAAGGAATTCTCCGCGCGCTGGCAGGGAATGCTCGGGCCGGTGCCCGAAACCGGCGTGTATCGGCTTGGTGTCCGCACGGACGACGGCGCGCGCCTCTGGCTGGACGGAAAACTGCTCATCAACGAATTCGACCAGCGGGGAAGCGTTTACAAATGGATGGAGGCGCCGCTGGAAGCCGGGAAATCGTATCCTGTCCGGCTTGAATACCGGACCTTCGGAAGCTGGCACACTATGTGCGAACTGCTCTGGGGCCGCGTGGAAACCGAGCGTGCAGTGCGCGAAGTCTGGATCCCGCCGGGAACGTGGTTTGATGCGTGGTCGGGGAAATCATTCGAAGGCCCGAAGAAAATCAAAGTGTCCTCCGCGCTTCATCAGGTGCCCATGTTTCTGCGCGGCGGCGGTGTGCTGTTTTCAATCCCGCTTCGCCAGCACACGGGCGAGGCCGTCTGGCCGGAACTGATCATGGACTGTTATGCGGTTCCCGGGAAATTCGAAACCGCGCGGGAGCTTTACGAGGATGACGGGAAATCCTCTGAATATCTCGCGGGAAAATTCCGCAAAACGATTGTGCGATTTTCGGGCAATGAAAAAGATATTACAATTCTGATGGAACCGGGCGAGGGGAATCTGCCCGCAGAGGGGCGCCGCGTGCGCCTGCGCATCCACGGCCTTGCAAAAAAGCCATCCAAGGTTCTGGTGAACGGACAAGAAATTTCCTTCGAGTGGAAAGTTTGCTCCGGCCTGCTTCCGTTCGAAAAGCTGAACGAGCGTCTGCTCTCCATATCGCCGGTCCTCGAAATCGAAGGGTTGGGGCAGGATTCAGAAATCAGGATTCTGCGTTAGAAGAAAGAATTCAGGGCTCAGAATCCAGCGGAAGAAATTCAACTACGAAAAGCGCGAAACACGCGAAAAGCGAATAATATCAAACATGGATGATACAAGGTGCATATGGTAGGGCGAAGCCTCCGGCTGAGCCGAAGGAAAGAGCGGCTCGGCAGGGACGCCTCGCCCCACCTTTTCTGCCTCCCCTCATCCATACTTGGTATAATATCCGCGCACAGTGCCGCCGAGACTTCCGCTTCCCATCATTCCACCATTCCATGATTCCATTTCTCCGCGCTTGCGCCTTGACCGTGGAGGCCGATTCCCGATATTCTCAAACCAAGTTGAGGTTTTGTGGCAGCAGCCATTATGACGGGAATGAAGAAAAAAGACCGAAACGCAATGCTATGCGTGACGGCTAATATTATGTTCGACAGAAGAGAGAAAACGATGCATACATTTGAACAAACACGGAGAATATATAATGAAACTTACCATTGCGCTGATTATTGCAATTGCTGTTCCACTTTTTGTATCTGCACAAGAATTGGAGATTGACTCAATTAACTACAATGGGCTTATCACATGGACGAATGCACCATGACCTGCCCCCCTAAAACTTAGACGTTTGCAATGAGAGTTCTCCCGTTTAGAGTAAACCGAAGAAAGGGAGAACGGAATGAAGCGGAAGAGGTATACGGAAGAGCAGATCATCGGCATTCTGAAGG
>JBFXGK010000030.1:0-18105 GCA_050178035.1 Kiritimatiellia bacterium | reverse complement strand
AGATATTGGACTTTTTCGAGCAGTCCGGCCGACTGGAAGGGTTTGGGGAGGAATCCGTCAGGTTTCACATCCGTGAACTGGGCCTCGACTTCGGAGGACTGCCATCCGGTGCTGAGCAGAACCTTGACACCGGGTTTCTCCTGACGCAGAATTTTCAGGACTTCGGCGCCGGGCATTTGCGGAAGGCTCATGTCAAGAATAACCAGACAGATATCATTGATGCGCGCCCGGAATTTTTCCACGCCCTCAGTGCCGTTTCCGGCGGTAATGATCTCGTGCCCGGCCTTGGCCAGCAGCCTTTCCATCAGGCGGCAGATCATCGCTTCGTCTTCGATAATCAGAATTGTTTTTCCGTTTTCGCTCATTTCGATTTTTTCCGCGTCCGATGCTTATAATAAATCCTTGCGGAGGGTTCCAACATTAATCAGTAAAAAAATTTTACTAAACTGTTTGCTTTGCCGTACAACAGAGAATAGATTCACCAAATTGGACGAGTCTATATTTGAAGCGAGAAAAGTTTTGGAAGACATGGAGAAAATCATGAGAAAGTTCTGCTGGTCAGTCACGTTCGCGCTTGTTTTCTGTTCATCGCTTTATGCCGGAGTTCAAACCGTGAGGGTTTCCGATCCGGCGGCCGTACGCGGTCTTGTTTCTGCCGGCGGCACGGTGGTTGCGGAGTATGAATCTTTCTCCATTATTGAAATTGAACAGTCGCCCTCCAAGACTCTCGCGGATTCTCCTGCTGTCGAAGTGCTTCAGGATGCCGGGAAAATCATGCTGAACGCCGGCGTGGTGGATACCTCGGCGGCCGAAACGCAAACCAAACGCGCCCGCACGGATGTGGGCAAGGGCAGGTCGCTGCACCTTGTGCAGTTCGCCGGCCCCATCCAGAAGAAGTGGATGGATCAGCTCACCGCCGCCGGATTCCGCGTCGTGGATTACATTCCTGAGAACGCATATCTGGTGTTCGGTGACTCCGCGGCCCTGACGGCGCTCCGCGCCGCCGATCCGCAGCGCAGCGGCGTGCGCTGGGAGGGCTCCTACCTGCCTTCCGACCGCATCCATCCCGATGTGAACACGGCGCTGGCCAAATACAGCGCAGGTGACGAGTCCGCCAACCTGTTTGCCATCCAGATGTATCGCGACAAGACGGCCAATGCGGATACGATGATGCTGATTGACGCCCTGAAGACCGCGCCGGTTTATCGCGAAAACCGCCTTTCCCGTTATTACAATGTTGTCGTGAAGCTTCAGCCTGACGCGATCGAAACGCTGGCGGGCCAGCCCGATGTCATTTCCATCCGTCCCTATGTGATCCCGAAAAAGCTTGATGAGCGCCAGGATATGATTGTGGCCGGGCAGCTTTCCGGGAACGGACCCTCCGGCCCCGGCTATCTCGCATGGCTGGCTTCAAAAGGATTCACGCAGCAGCAGTTTACAGATTCGGGCTTTGCGGTGGATGTCTGCGACTCGGGCATTGACATCGGCACGACCACGCCGAACCACTTTGGCTTGTATGTGGGCGGCAACACGGCGCAGGCCTCGCGCGTAGTTTATGCGCGCCTTGAAGGAACCCCGAATGTAGACAGCACCATCCAGGGCTGCGACGGCCATGGAACCCTCAACGCCCACATCATCGGCGGATTCAATGATCTTTCCGGCTCTCCGCATGCCGACTCGGCCGGCTACCGTTATGGCCTGGGCGTGGCGCCCTTTGTGAAGCTCGGTTCCTCGACGATCTTCGACTATTCGAACTTTACCACTCCGGACTATGAGGACATGATTTCCCGAGCCTATCGCGACGGCGCCCGCATCAGCTCCGACAGCTGGGGCGCGGACACCTATGGCGGCTACGACATCGATGCACAGCAGTATGACGCGCTGGTTCGCGATGCCCAGCAGGCCGGGTCGGCAGTGGCTTCCAACGGAAACCAGGAAATCACCATCGTATTTGCGGCGGGCAACGCGGGGCCCGGAACAAGCACGGTCGGATCTCCCGGCACCGCCAAGAACGTGATCACGGTTGGAGCGGCCGAGAACGTGCATTCGCACTCGAAAACCAACGGCGGCGCCAGCACAATCGGAAACGACGGCTGCGAAACGCCGGATACCGAGGCCAACAGCGCCAACGACATTGTTGGATTCTCCAGCCGCGGCCCCTGCAGCGACGGCCGCAAGAAACCCGAGATCGTGGCTCCCGGCACCCACATCACCGGCGGCGTTGCTCAGCAATTGCGCACGATGGCGGGCATCGGAAACGATCTGGCCTGCTTCGATGCTTCCGGCGTTTGCGGCCTGCTGGACGATTCCAGCAACTACATCAACTTCTTCCCGACCAACCAGCAGTGGTACTCCACCTCATCCGGCACGAGCCATTCCACTCCGGCCCTGGCCGGCGGCTGCGCGCTGGTGCGCCAGTACTTCATCAACAAGGGATGGACGGTTCCCAGCCCGGCGATGGTGAAGGCCTATCTGATGAATGCCGCGCGCTACATGAACGGCGTGGATGCCAATGACGCGCTTTGGTCCAACAGCCAGGGCATGGGCATGATGAATCTTGATTTCGCGTTTGACGGGGTCCCCCGTGTGCGTCGCGATCAGGAATCCGCCGACAAGTTCACCGCCAGCGGCCAGACGCGCACAATGGCCGGCCTGGTGGTCTCCAACAGCAAGCCCTTCCGCGTGACGCTGTCGTGGACGGATGCCCCCGGTTCGACTTCAGGAAATTCTTACAACAACGACCTGAATCTGGTTGTGGTGGCCGGCGGAGTGACATACAAAGGCAATGTTTTCAGCGGATCCAACTCCGTCGCGGGCGGCACGGCTGACGCCAAAAACAACACCGAGAGCATTTTCCTTCCTGCCGGGACCACCGGCGCCGTGGTGATCACGGTCAGCGCGGCCAACATCAACTCCGACGGTGTGCCGAATGACGGCGACGCCCTCGACCAGGACTACGCGCTGGTTGCCTACAACTTTGTGGAAGTGGCCATGCCGGTCATCGCGGGCGCGGGGTCTGTTCTGGCGCAGGAAAGCTGCGGCGTGACCACCAATGGCGCCATTGATCCCGATGAGACCGTCACGGTTCGTTTTGCGCTGCAGAATGTCGGTTCGGCCGACACGACCAATGTGGTGGCGACCCTCCAGGCCGCTGGAGGCGTGACGGCCCCGAGCGGCGCCCAGGCTTACGGAGCCCTGCTGGCCGGCGGCGCGGCGGTCACCAACAGCTTCACCTTCACCGCCACTGGCGAATGCGGCGGAGTCATCAGCGCGGTGCTGACTCTTCAGGACGGAGCCGCCTCCCTTGGATCGGTGGCGTTTGATTTTATCATGGGCGACAGCATCCTCATGATGGCCACCAATCAGAACACATCCTCCATCACGCTTACCGACAACAGCAAGGCTTCGCCGTATCCCAGCACCATCAGTGTGGCGGGGCTGGCTGGAACCGTGAGCAAGGTGGTTGTCACGCTGAACGGCTTCAGCCACACCTGGCCCGAAGATGTGGACATCATTCTGGTAAGCCCGGATGGCGAGAAAGTCTGCCTCATGGGCGCGGTGGGCGGCGGAACGGCCGTCAGCGGTCTGACATTGACCTTTGATGACGATGCGGCTGGTGCGGTGCCGACGCCCATCATTTCGGGCACATACCAACCCGGCGGCTCACCATGGGCTATGCCGACACCCGGCCCCGAAGAGCCTTATGCCGTGATGCTGTCTGAATTCAACGGCGGCAATCCGAACGGCGTCTGGTCGCTCTATGCCGCAGATCAGGCGGAGGGAGATTCCGGCAGTATTTCCGGAGGCTGGAAAATTACGGTCACGGCTTCCGAGCCGCTGTGCTGCGGCAGCAACAAACCGCCCGTGATCTCGCCCGTTGGGAATAAGAGCATCATTGAGAGCAACCTGCTCGAATTCACGGTCATCGCGACGGACAATTACGACGGCGATCCCATCACGCTGGTGGCTTCGAATGTGCCCGCCGGCGCATCGTTTCTTGCGGGAACCTTCTCGTGGGCCAGTCCGGCTCCGACAGGAACCTACAGCGTCACCTTCAACGCTTCAGACAAGGACGGGTATGACGAGGAAACCATCAGCATCACAGTGAGCCCCACACCTTATGTGGATACCAACTGCGCGGTGCTGTTCTCAGAATATGTCGAGGGTTCTTCCAACAACAAGGCCGTTGAGATTTTCAATCCGGGCATTGATCCGCTGGATCTCGGCGCAGGAAATTACATTGTGGAAGTCTATGCCAACGGAGCTTCATCGCCGAACAGCACAATCAATCTGACCGGAACCATTCCTTCTCAAGATGTGTTTATTTTGGTGAACAGCGGGGCGGGCGCGACACTGCTGGGGATGGCTGATCAGACCAGCGGCAGTTTGGGATTTAACGGAGACGATGCGGTGGTGCTCCGCAGCGGCGGCGCCAGCGGCCCGATTCTGGACGTCATTGGCGTGGTGGGCACTGATCCCGGAACCGAGTGGGGAAGCGGGACGGAATCCACGGCGGACAACACCCTGCGCCGCCGGCCATTCGTGACGCGCGGTGACACCAACGCGGTGGACGCCTTCATTCCTTCAACGGAATGGACGGGCTATGCCGTGGACACCTTTGACGGTCTGGGCACGCACACGAGCGACTGCACGGGGCCTGCGGTTCCAACTCCGCCGGTTCTGAACGCAATCGGAAACAAGTCGGTTGCGCTTAACGGCACCCTGCAGTTCCAGGTGACGGCGACACCGACCGAGAGCGACACGGTCACGCTGACCGCCAGCAATCTGCCCGGCGGAGCAGCATTTTACCCGACGAATGAAGTCGGAACCTTAGTGTGGGCGAATGCCTCGCCGACCGGCACATACAGCGTGACCTTCAACGCCGCTGATGACGACGGCTTCGACGAGGAAACCATCACCATCACCGTCAGCGAAACCGGCGGCGGAGGAGATTGCGACGTGATCATTTCGGAATATATTGAAGGCACGTCCAACAATAAGGCCCTGGAGATATTTAACGGAACAGCCGACGCCATTGATTTGGCGGCAGGCACCTATATTGTTCAGATATACGCCAACGGAAATATATCACCCAACAGTCCCGCCATTAGTCTGACCGGCACTGTGGCTGCAGCGGGAACCTTTGTGATCGCGAACAATGCTGCTTCAAATAATGTGCTGGCGGTTGCCGATCAGGTCAGTTCCAGTCTCAACTTCAACGGCAATGACGCTGTGGTTTTGCGCAGCGGCGGTGCCAGCGGAACAATCTTGGACAGCATCGGGCAGGTGGGCACCGATCCGGGCGCGGTGGGATGGGGCTCTGACCCTGTTAATACAACGGACAACACTATCCGCCGCAAGTCTTCTGTGACCACAGGAGACTCAAATACTGCGGATGCGTTTGATCCGTCGGTCGAATGGGATGGCTACGTGGTGAATACGGCTGACGGCCTTGGTTCTCATACGATGGACTGCGGCGGAGCAGTCATTCCCCCGGACCTGGGGGCGGGCACCGCGTTTGACGCCGCGTCGGGCAGCATGATCCTGTTCTGGGATAATTCCGGTGGCGGAATGTACCGCGTTATGTTTGCCACGAACCTGCTGTCAGATCCGGCGTTCAACCGGACGATTGCGTCCAACCTGAATGTCGGAGCATACACCAGCCCCGTTGAGGCTGAAGCGGTGGGCGCGTACCGCATCGAGAAAGAGTAACCACGCAAATTACCGGGCGGCCGGAGGTGGGAAACCGTCTCCGGCCGCTTGTTTTTAAACATTTGATTTTGATTTGTGATTCCGCAGAGAGTAGGTTGGCCAAAGTTTGAAGTGAGGTCTTATGAAGAAATCTTTTTATTCTGTTTTTGCAGCTTTGACTTTTGTTCTCCCGGCTTCCTCTGTTTTCGCGATCCCAAATCCTGCGGCGGTTTATGCGCAGAAACTGGGTTATGAGTGCAGGGTTGTAAAAACGAAAGCCGGGGAGAAATCGCTGGTGAATCTCCCGTCGGGTGACCGCGTGGATGCGTGGGACTTCTTCCGCGGCAAGGTCGGCAGCGATTATGGTTACGGCGCACAGTTCGGCTATGACACCTTCTGCAAACGGCTCGAAACAAACGGCTATGTTCAGGAGTATGCCGTTTGTGTTCCCAAGGGCGCGAAGAAACTTGCGGATGGAGCGTCGGTTGGCGAAATTGCTCTTCTTGATTTAATGGAGCAGAACGGCGAGCCGCTTCTGGATGATTCGCCCCGGCCTCTTCCGCCCGCATTCAAAACCGCAGAAGCTCAACCGTCACTGAAGGCTCTGCCCAAGGCGGCTTTGCCATCGTCTTTCAATTGGACGAATTATAATGGTCATTCTTATATCGGGTCAGTTCGCGATCAGGGCGGCTGCGGGAGCTGCTATTCCTTTGGAGCCTGCGCCGCGGCCGAGGGCGCCTACAATTTTGTGACAGGAAACTACGATGACAACCGCATTGATTTCTCGGAGTCGTTCATTGTCTGGTGCCTGGGCAGTCTGCCGGCCTATTCCAGTCATTTTGGTGGTTGCGACGGCGCGGATTATGACTACATGGAACTGGCCGCATTGACCAATGAGGGGGTCATTCTGGAATCCGCTTTCCCGTATCAGGAAACCGATCCCGGATCCTGCACGCACTGGGGTGATCCCGCCACAGTATTTGACTCCTGGGGCCGCACTATATCAGGAGACATTGATTCCATTAAAACGGCTATTATGACCTATGGGGTGGTGGATGCAGCCATGCTGACTGACAGCGCATGGGAATCGTACAGTGGGGGTATTTACGATAACAGCAATACAAACTGCACCGATGGATATAACACCACCTCTGATCATGCGGTTTCACTTATTGGGTGGAATGATGCTGATGGGGGGTATTGGATCATGCGCAACAGTTGGGGCTCCAGTTGGGGTGAAGGGGGCTATATGCGCATGCGATATGATGCGGCCGCTATTCATTGCGCTGTGAGTTACGTCAGCTATGCTCCTCCAACCCGTCCGTCCGTGGTCATCACGAATCCTGCGAGTTCTCCGTTCGCCGTTGGCTATGCCGTCAGCAACTACAACGTCCGCGGAACCTGCAACAGCAATACGATCGGACAGTTGCGCTGGACCAACTCGCTCACGGGCGTGTTTGGCACGACCAACGCCGCCGCTTCATGGTCACTGGGAAGCGTTGTCCTCAACGTTGGCACCAATTTGATCACCGTGCGCGGCACAAACAGCCTGGGTGAATCTGCATCCAATTCCGTCAGCATTATCCGTCAGGTTCAGGTGGCCGGGCAGGCCCCTGTCATCAGCTTCAGTCCGACCGGCAATATCCAGCGGATTCCTGCCGGGCAGCAGCTCAATATGCAGGTTATTGCCACAGAGCCGAATGGCGATGCGGTGACGTTGCAAGCTTTAAGCCTTCCGGCGGGTGCGACCTTTACGGGTGCGTCAGGTTATTCGCCGGTGTCGGACACGTTCGCATGGACACCGCCGACCACCGGTGTTTTCCAGGCCCGTTTTAAAGCCTTTGATGCGGATGGCGGCACCACCTCAAAAATGGATATTTATGTACAGACGCTGGGCGGCACAACAAACGTTTATTTCCAGGGATTTGAGGGAACTGTCACCGATACATGGAAAGTTGTTTCGGCCAATGCGATAACGAACAAAACAGGCGCTTCAGACACTCCGGCCAATCAGCGCATTCGCACAGGCTTGAAATCCTGGCAGCCGGGCGAAGGTCTCTATATGGTTGAAACGCTCGAATTGACGAACGTAGACATTTCTGCCTATGGCGATGTTATTGTTGAAGTCAGGCTCTCTGCAACCTCGACTGATTCCGGATACGGCATGTGGCCGGGAGACACCATCAGTTTCTATACTGCACTGAATGGCGGCGCTTATCCTTCAACGGCTGACATTGAGATCCAGGGTAATGATTTAAGCGGCAGCGGGGTTGACGGTGTGCTGTGGAGATATTCTGCAACAAACGTGGCTTTCACAACTGCCGGAGTGGCGCGTGTATTCTCTCCTCCTGCCGGTGGACTTACCGCGAGCGGATATTCAACAGTTAGGATCGCATTGCCGGCCGGAACCTCCGCCGTAAAACTCAAGTCTATGACATACTTGGAATACCCGGGATATTACTACAATGTAGATGATATCCGTGTCACCGGCCGCCCCCTGAGCAATCCGGCCACGCCGCCGGATTTGGGTCCCGCCTGCAGCTATAACGGGGCGGGGCAGATGATCTTCCAGTGGTCGTCGGATGCCGGCACGCTCTACAGCCTGGCGCGTTCCACGAATCTGCTGACGGATCCGTTCCGCGTGATGGTGTCCAATATTAATGTAAATGCGTATACCACTCCCGTCGGTTCCGAGGCGATAAGCATATACCGCATCGAAAAGCAGTAGTTCAAAAATCAGTGAGCGGCCGGATGCGTTTGCCTCCGGCCGCTTCTTTTTCTGTGTTTGATTTTGATTTACGGAACTCCAGAGAGTAGTGTTCTGGCATTGATCAACACAGCATGAGGTTGAATATGAAAAAACTGGGCGCACTGCTTCTCTCCGCTGTTTGGATGTTCCCCTCAGTGATCTTTTCCGCCGAACCTTTGCTCCTGGACTGGGGGCGCATCGACACTTCCGCCGCGGAACAGCAGAAAACCTCACAAGCCATCAAGAAATCGCCGCGCGTGACCACGGCCCAGCGGCTCAGCCCGCGCGGCGCAGCCCCGTGGCTGGTGCAGTTCAATGATGTGATCCGCGAGGAGTGGAAAACGGCCCTGACGGATGCCGGGGCTGAAATACGCGGCTACATGCCGGAGAACGGATTTCTGATCCTGGCCGCGCCCGAACAGATCCAGGTGATAGGGGCCATGCCGGACGTTGTGTATGTGGGAGAATTCCTGCCGGCCTACAAGCGGTCGAAACAGGTCCGGCAGCATCTGGCCAGGGGCGAAACGGGCACGCGGGAGTACAATGTCTGGCTGTATCGGAACGAGGATTTGGAATCCATCGCACAAGAGATCGCTGCGCTGCCGGATGCAGCACTGACCCGCGTGGAGGCCCTTCCGGACCGCGCGCTGGTCCGGGCGCAGTTGACTGCGTCGGCGGTTGAAACCGTGACAGGATGGGGCGAGGTGGAATGGGTGGATCCCTACCTGAAGCCGAAGCTGTGGAACGATATCTCGGTTCGGTCGGACATGATGAATGTGACGAATATCTGGAACGTGCTGGGACTGACCGGGGCGGGGCAGACCATCGCGGTGTGCGACACCGGCCTGGATTCCGGAAACACCGGAACGATCCACAAGGATTTCACGAACCGCGTCACCGGATTCGGCTGGACGAACGGATCCTATTCGGCGAGCTACAGCTGGGCGGACTACGACAGTCACGGCACACATGTGGCGGGCTCGGTGCTGGGCAGCGGTTCGCTGTCCACCGGAAAGTACCGGGGCGTGG
Source organism: Kiritimatiellia bacterium (assembly GCA_050178035.1). Taxonomy (GTDB): domain Bacteria; phylum Verrucomicrobiota; class Kiritimatiellia; order JAKQHR01; family JAKQHR01; genus JAKQHR01. Next base: position 8,636 of record JBFXGK010000030.1, on the reverse strand, counting down.
CCTATCAGGCCAACCTGATCTTCCAGGGGGCGAACGCGTCCCTGAACGGCATCCCGACCGACCTGAATACGCTCTTCCGTCAGGCTTTCACGAACGGGGCGCGGATTCACTCGGACAGCTGGGGTTACAGCGATGACGGATACTATCATTCTGATTCCCGGTATCTGGACATGTTCACGTGGAGCAACAAGACGATGCTGGTTCTCATTGCGGCGGGCAACCAGGGCATTGATGTTAACAGCGACGGCGTGGTGGATTTGGATTCCATCGGTTCTCCGGGCACGGCCAAGAACTGCCTGACGGTGGGGGCGTCGGAGAGCGACCGTCCGGAATTTTCGGCCTACACCTGGGGCAGCTCCTGGCCGGATGATTTTCCTGCGAATCCAATCATGGACGACGAAATCTCGGGATCGTATGACGGAATCAACCAGGGGCTGGCCGCGTTCTCGAGCCGCGGGCCCTGCGACGATGGCCGCATCAAGCCCGACATTGTTGCGCCGGGGACGGACATCATTTCCACGCGGACGCGGTTTTCATCGGACACCGGGTGGGGCGTGGCTCCCAACACCAATTATCTTTACATGGGCGGAACCAGCATGGCGACGCCGCTGACGGCCGGCGCCGCGGGCCTTGTGCGGCAGTGGGTCACCACGACGGGCGGCATCACGAATCCGAGCGGACCGCTGATCAAGGCGCTGCTGATCAACGGCGCGCGCGATATGACGCCGGGCCAGTACGGAACCGGCTCCTATCGTGAAATTCCGGCTGCCCGGCCGAACAACGTTCAGGGCTACGGCCACGTTGATCTTGGGAACACGCTGATCGTTCCGACCAACCAGTTTCTCAATCTCTACGACACCAACAGCCTCAGCACGGGAAACACCAACACGTTTGCTCTGACCATTGGCACGACCACCGGCAAGTTTATCGTGACCATGGCCTATGCAGACTACTGGGGAACTGTAGGCTCAGGCAAGCAGCTGATCAATGATCTGGATCTGACGGTTCAGAAGCCTTCGGGCGGATACCTGTATGCCAACGGGCGCACGAGCAGGGATGCGACAAACAACGTGGAGCAGATTGAGTTTGTGCCGGATGAAACCGGGGTCTACACTTTGCGCGTTGCAGCGCGTACGGTGCCTTCCGGCGGGAGCCAGGCCTATGCGCTGGTTGTCCGCGGCTATTCAACTTCGGCTCCTTCAAACACGCCCCCGGTGCTTGCATCCATCGGAAACAAATCAGTGATCTGGAGCAATACGCTTCAGTTTGCGGTAACGGCTTCGCCAACCGACGGCGACACCGTCACCCTGTCGGTCAGCAATGCCCCGTCCGGCTCCGTTTTCTCAAAAACCAATGAGAACGGAACCTTCATCTGGACCAATGCCGGCCCGGCGGGGGTTTACACCATGACGTTCTATGCCGTGGATAATGACGGGTCTGACAGCGAGACCATCACCGCAACGGTCAGTTCCGGCAGCACGGCGGATGACTTGTTTATTTCCGAGTACATCGAGGGCAGCAGCAACAACAAAGCTGTAGAGATCTTCAACGGGACCGGTTCGCCGGTTGACCTGGGTGCGGGCAACTATGATCTCCGACTGTATTTCAATGGCGGCACTTCTCCGACGACGATTGATTTGACGAATACCATTGCCAGCGGCGATGTGTTTGTAATTGCCAATTCCGCCGCAAATGCGGCCATTCTGGCGCAGGCCGACACCACTTCCGGAAGTCTGACCTTCAACGGCAACGATGTGGTGGCACTGTCCAAGAATTCAAGCAATATCGACGTTCTGGGGACGATCGGATCCTCTGCCGATTTTGCGGTTGATGTGACCAAGGTTCGCAAGAGCACGGTGGCGCAGGGAACGACAACCTATGATACCGGCGAATGGGACGATTATGCGGCAGACACCACCAGCTATCTGGGATCGCACACGTTCGGCGGGGGAACGCCTTCCGGCACCAACCTGCCGGTGATATCTTTCAGTCCGTTAGGAACCAATCACTCTGTGACCGTGAGCAATCTGCTGACAGTGACAGTGAACGCCACGGATGCGGACGGCGACGAGATTGTGCTGGTGGACGTGAGCTTGCCCGGAGGGTCTTTCCCGGGGGACATTGGCGCGTCGCCGGTGTCATCGGACTTCACATGGACGCCCTCGGTTACGGGTGTTTATCAGGCTGTCTTTGAAGCGGAGGATGATGACGGCGCGGTTACCTCGCGCATCCAGATAACCGTGAATCCGGCTCCGGCCGGCGGATCTGGGACCACCCTGCTGGCCTGTGACTTCAGTGCCGGGCTTCCGGCCGGCTGGACCAACATTGACTGGCTGGCGAACAGTCCTGAACTGAAGTGGGCCTTCAATAATCCCGGCGCACGCACCTTCAACGCATCAACGGCAACCAACGGCTTCGCCGTTGTGGACAGTGACTACTACGGCTCAGGATACAGCCAGGCCGCAGACATGGTCAGCCCGGTGATTGATATGTCGGGCGTCACAGACATCGTCGTCCGGTTTGAGCATTATTTCCGGAACTACAGCACAAATGATTTTTGCGGCATCTGGTACAACACAGACGGGTCTCTCACGAGCTATGTGTTCCTTGCGACCTGGGACGGTGCGGATACGGCGAATGCCGCGACCTATGTGAGCAACATCAGTTCAAAGGTTGCGGGACAGTCCCAGGTCCGGTTCGGATGGTATTACCAGGGCGTATGGGACTACTACTGGTGCGTGGATGATATTTCCATCACCGGAGTGGTGGCGGCGGCCGGAAACGATGATGACGGCGACGGCATCCCGAACGACTGGGAAATCCTGTACTCGGGAACCAGCACGGGGCTGGTGGCGGGCGCGAACGATGACACGGACGAGTTCACCAATTTTGAGGAATATCTTGCCGACACCAATCCGACCAATTCCGATTCGTTCTTTGCAGGGGCGGGAGCCTTTGTCTCTCTGAACCAGGTGCTGACCTTCCCCGGGTCGACGGCCCGCATGTATTCGCTCTATTACCGCACCAATATTCTGGACGGTCCGGCATGGACTCCGGTGTTCACCAATGTCGTCGGGACCAACGCCACAATGTCCATCACGGACACCAACCGACTGGACCGGGTGTACTACCGGTTGAAAGTCGAACTGCTCCCGTGACGGTCTGGGACGGCCGATTTCTTTTTGGCGATTGCTTTTGAACAGCAGGGCGGGGGGATGTAGTATGTGCCCATATTCGATGGCTCAAGATGCATGATATTAAAAAACTGATCACGCTGGCATTTTTCACTTTCTGGGCATGTTCTTCGTTGCATGCGGCCACTGTATCGTTCGGTACCTCCCGGGTTTACAGCGCGGAGGGCGAAGCCTCTGTTTCCCTCCCTGTGACGCTTTCTTCCGCGGCGAACGCAACGGTTCACGTGGCTGTTGCTGGAACCGCGCTGCCGGGCGGAATAGATTTTTCATCTTCCACAACGCTGGTTTTCTCGGCATCGGGTTCCGCGACCAGCAACATGGTGTTTACGATCACCGACGACACTCTCGCGGAAGGGCCGGAATCGGCCCGGCTCAGGCTGGGTCCGGTGTCGGGCGTGACGATGGGGAGCACCACGCAGGCCGTGCTGTTCGTCCGCGATAACGACGCCTTTTCCATTGTGACGGCGAATCTCACGAGCGGTACGAACGAGGTCAACAGCACCACGACATGGGATGATCCGGGATGCCGCATTCTCCAGGCTCTTTGTCCGGATGTGGTGATGATGCAGGAGTGGGTGCTCAAATCCGGCACCACCTATCGAGGTTTCGTGAATGAGCATTTCGGAACCGGGTTCTCGTATTATGTCGAATACCAGACCGGTTTATATTCCCAGCCCAACGGCATCATCAGCCGCTGGCCAATCACAGCCTCGAATGAATGGAACGACGCCGAGCTCAGCAACCGCGATTTCGCGAACGTCACGATTGACTTGCCGGGATCGAAGGATCTGCATGCCGTGAGCGTCCACCTGAAGGCGAGCAGCCTGGAAACGCCGGACGAGGATGCGGCGACCCGTTTGGCTGAAGCCCGCGCCCTGACCAATTACATTGCTCTGGCCGGCTGGCCGACCGGCGACTATGTTGTGCTGGGCGGCGATTTGAACCTGACCAACCGGACAGAAGCCTGCCTGAAGGTGCTGACCAACGTTCTGTCCGATGCCCACCAGCCCGCGGATCAGGACGGGGACAAGGATACGAACAACGGGAAATACAGACCCTATGACCTGATCCTCCCTGCGACCAACCTGGATGCCCGGCACTGCTCCATCACCTGCTATGGCGAGACCTTCGCCAACGGGATGGTGTTCGATACCCGGGAAATCTGGAACGGCGGCTTGCCGCCTCCGGCCCTTGCCAACGATTCCGATGCCCTGAACATGCAGCACCTGGCGGTGATGAAGGTTTTTGAGTTCGAGAACGAGGCTCCGCCCGCGGCGCCCTCGGCCATCTGGGCCAGCGCAACAAACACGACAGACTTCACGGCCTCATGGAACGCGGTGGCGGAAGCGACGGGATACCGGCTGGATGTGGCCACAAACGCCGCATTCCCCGGCGGCGGAGGGCAGGTGTTGATCATTGAGGGCTTCGACGGAGGCATTACTCCGCCGTCAGGCTGGACCTTCACCGGCATCACTGACGTCTATGACACGTCCGGCAATTACGGTCTGGCATCGCCGTCGCTCAAGATGGATGCTTCCGGTGACGCGGTCAGGACTCCGGCGCTTGCAAGCCCCACGAACCTCAGTTTCTGGATCAAGGGTCAGGTCACGGATTCCAGTTCCGCCCTTTTGGTGGAAGGGGCTGCCGGAGGGACTTGGAGCACGGTCACCAATGTGGTGCCTTTGCCGACTACTGGGACGATCATTTCTCATGCGCTGGGAGCATCCGTGACGAATCTCCGGTTCACCTACACCAAGAGCGCGGGCAACCTGTCTTTCGACGATGTTCTGGTGACAGGCGGCGGATCTTCGTCTGCCTATGTTACCGGTTATGAGGACCGGACGGTGTTTGGAACCAGCCAGAGCGTGACGGGCCTGGCTGCGGGAGCGACCTATTATTTCCGTGCGCGTGCCGTTTCGAGCGGCGGCGCGGGCGCGAACTCCCCGACGGGTACTGTGACCCTGCTTCCCGGGGCGCCGACGGCGGTCTGGGCGAGCGCAACGAACACAACCTCCTTCTCGGCGGCCTGGAGTCCTGTACCCGGGGCGACGGGATATTTCCTTGATGTTGCCACCAACGAAACATTCTCCTCGGGCGGCAGCGGCGGCGGCCTGTTCATCTCCCAATATTATGAGGGGAACAGCAATGACAAGTGGATCGAGCTGTACAACGCCGGCAGCAGCGCCATAGACCTTTCCACCGGCGCGTATCGCATTGGCCTCTGGGCCAACACCGCCCGGGAAGGATGGAAAACCGGAACGGCGCCTGGTTCGAGCATTGCACTTTCAGGGACGATCGCCGCGGGTGAAACCTGGCTGGTCAGAAACAGCAGCGCCACCAATCCCGCCTATGCGACCGCTGATTTGTCCAGTGGTTCACTCACCTTCAATGGCGACGACAGCGTGGCTCTCTACACCGGGGCAACATATGCTGTCGCCAGCCTTGTGGATTCAATCGGATTGACGGGCAACACGCTCGCGGACACCAGCATCGTGCGCAAGGTCACGATTCTGTCCGGCAGCACAGCAATCAGCGACTTGAACGCTTCGGAGTGGGATGGCTTCACCTATGCAGGGGTGAATGCCGCGGCCACGGGAACGGCGCAGCGGATCGGTGAGCATGCGGTTGCCGGAGGCGGCAGTGCGTTCGCTGCCGGCTACGAAAACCGCGATGCGGGCAATGTGACTGCTTTTGCGGTGACGGGTCTGACCGAAGGCGTGACGTATTATTTCCGTCTGCGCGCAGTGAATGCCGGCGGCACAAGTTCCAACTCTGCTGTGGCCAGCGTGACCACCCTGACCGGCGGCGCGCCTGATCTGGATGCGGATGATGACGGCATTCCCGATGCGTACGAAATTCAGTATTCGGGCACCAGCACGGGACTGGCGGCGAATGCTGATCTTGACGGTGACACAGCCCTTAATATTGAGGAATACGTGGCTGACACAAACCCGACAAACATCAGCTCGGTTTTCAGAACTTCCGGCCGTGCGGTGTCGGCGAATCAGTCGCTTTCATTCCCGGGCTCCACGTCCCGCATGTATTCGCTGTACTACAAGGCGGAAATCGCCGATGCGGCTTGGATTCCGATCCTGACGAATATTCAGGGCACAAACACGAGCATGACGCTCACGGATACAAACGTGCGCGATCGTGTGTATTACCGGCTTGAAGCCGAACTGCTGCCGTAACGGCGCAACGGCACACGCTTGAAACGGAGGGCTCTGCAGCACCCGTTTTGTCTTTATCAAACCAGCTGGCTTCAATCTCCATGAGCGGTGCGTTTGTTGACCTTTGTGCTTGTTCCCCCCGTGTGAAATCGTTACTTTCCGCAGCATGGAGTTGGATTTGGTTCATCAAACGCCCTGCCGGGCGGCGAACCGATAAGGAGAGGACATGAGGACAGACCGATCGAAGTTATGCTTGTTGGGCACGGGCGTTGCGTTGGCTATGGGGCTGTGCGCAATGCCACAGACGGCGAAGGGGCAGACGACTGTTTATCTGCATGATTTCGGCACCAATACGATTTCTCCTCATCCGTACACCGTTGCGCCCGGCACGTTCGATGCCAACCTGAGCAATTCGTCATGGACCAACAGCCGGGCGACATGGACCAACTATACAGGAAGCTCTGGGCGGGCTCTTTCACTTGTCAATTCATCGAGTACGGTTGTTGTGCTCACGTTTGATGTTGCCGGCGGCTATGCACTCTCAGTGACAAGTTTCAATTTCTGGTGTCAGCGAAGCACCACCGGCGCCCAGAACTGGGACATGACGATCAATGGCATTTCGGTCGGTTCCGGATTGATCCCCACCACCGGCGCTGCGATCGGCGATTCGAATGTCGCCAATGCCGTTAACGGCCAGACGGGGACGGTCGCCGTTGTTCTCTCGCTGAGCGGCTCCACGGGAGCCGGTTCATTCCGTCTGGATGACTTCAAGCTTGTCGGCGCAGTCTCCGGCGGGGCCACCAACATACCGCCTGTGATGAATGCGATTCCGGCACAGAGCGCGACTGTGGGCGGAGCTGACTTCGAGTACACGGTGACGGCAACGCAGACGGATGGCGACCCTATCCTGTATTTTGCATGTACAAGCGCGGTGGATGAAAGCACCTGGCTTTTTGATACAAACACCGGAGACTTCCTGTTTATTCCCACAACGAACGAGGTGGGCGCAAACGTATTCAGCTTCATCGCGACGGACAAGGATGGCGAGAGCGATCCGGCGGCGATGACCGTGACCGTGAGCGAGGCTTCCGGCCCGCCGCCTGCGCCCGCCGCGATTTGGCCCGGCGCAACGAACATCACGGACTTCACGGCTGCGTGGAGCACGGTTTCGGGCGCGACCGGTTACCGGCTGGATGTTTCGCTGCATCCCGCGTTTGTCACGACGAGCACGCTGCTTGATGAAGACTTTGACGGGTCCACCGCTTTGCCGCCGGGCTGGACGGATTGGGGCACAGCCAACAATACTGACCATGAGTCGAGTTATCCAAACTGCCGGGCCCTCTCTGCCGTGGGCGGCTCGACCCGGCTGACCACCCCGTCCGTGAATTATCCCACCCAGTTGACCTTCTTTGCCGAAGCCAGCGTCGAGGGCGACGGCAAAACAACGACCAACTATTACAGCCTGGACGGAGGTTCAACCTGGTCGCAAATAGGAACCTTCACGGTGGATCAGGACGGGGTCACGAACGCGCAGGCGCTGACTTCATCCCCGAACCTGTCCGGCTCAACCGGCGTGATGTTCCGCTTTGTGTCGGCTTTTTCGACCTGGTATGTGGATGACGTCAAGGTGTGCGGCGTGGCCGAAGGCAATCCCAGTTTTATTGCCGGCTATTCGAACCGGACGGTGTCCGGAACGAGCCAGAGCGTGACGGGACTGACGGCCGACACCACCTATTATTTCCGCGCGCGCGCGGTGAGCGGCGAGGGCACGAGCGGGAACTCTTCGACCGCAACCGTGACGACGCTGAAGGCCGGCTGGGTGCCGGGTCCATTCACGGTCATTGGCGGTTATGTGTCGCAGAACCAGGCGCTGACGTTCGAGGGTTCAACAAACGGGCAGTACACACTCGAATACAAGGCGGAAATTTCCGATGCAGGCTGGCAGGAGATCCGGACGGACATCCGGGGCACGAATGCGACCATGACACTCATAGACACGAATGCGCGCGAACGCGCCTATTACCGCGTCAAGGCGGAACTGTATCCCTAGCCGCTTTTTGCCAGGGGCGTCGGCGTTGCGGGCAGGGGAAAGAGACCCCAAAAATCTCCAAAAAAGGCCAAAAAACGTTAAAAAATGGCTAAAAATTGGTTCTTCATCAATTATAGTGGAGACAGATCGAGCTTTCCGCAGTGAAAAAGGATGGCGATTCTGTAATTCTCAAAGGATCTATATCCTCGAGCCTTTGCCCTGATCAACTGGATTTTTGAGTTA
>JBFXGK010000029.1:0-18233 GCA_050178035.1 Kiritimatiellia bacterium | reverse complement strand
TGGCGAAAGTGGTGCGCAAAAGATAAGTTGAAGCAATTTCAAATCGCTCACAACGCCTCTACATCACAAAACATTGTTGTTGCGCGTGTTGCAGCATAACTACAGACAAACAACCGGACAGCAGTGCAAAAAAAGCGTTTTTTCAATTTCATGACCGGCCCTGTCTGCTTGCCAAACGGGCTGTGGGTGCGTACTGTTGTCCGGTTTTGTATATATAGGAAAGCACCGGTTATTCATGAAATGGCTGTTGAAGAAAATTATTGGCACGAAGAACGATCGTGACCTGAAGAAGATCCGTCCGCTGGTTGAACGCATCAACCAAATTGAAAAGGAGTATCAGTCTCTGTCGGACGACGCCTTGAAGGCAAAGACCAGCGAGTTCCGCGCGCGCCTGGCGAAAGGCGAAACAGTTGACGATCTGATGTGCGAGGCTTACGCCACTGTCAAGAATGCCTGCCGCAGGCTCTGCGGCACGACGTCCATGGTATGCGGGCACGAACTGGGATGGGAAATGGTTCCGTTCGATGTGCAGCTGATCGGCGGCATTGCGCTTCACCGCGGGATGATTGCGGAAATGGCCACGGGCGAGGGCAAGACGCTGGTGGCCACGATGCCGGTATATCTGAACGCGCTGCCCGGAAAAGGCGTGCACGTGGTGACGGTGAACGACTACCTCGCCCGCCGCGATGCCGAGTGGATGGGCATCGTGTACAAGTATCTCGGACTGACCGTCGGCTGCATTCAGAACCAGATGCATCCGCACGAGAGGCGCGAGCAGTACGCCTGCGACATCACCTACGGCACCAACAGCGAGTTCGGCTTTGACTATTTGCGGGACATGGGCATGGGCACCCGCCCCGAAGATCAGGTGCAGCGCGGGCACGCCTATGCGATTGTGGACGAGATTGACAGCATCCTGATTGACGAGGCGCGCACACCGCTGATTATTTCCGGCCCCGCGCCGTATTCCACCCACCGTTATGCCGAGATGAAGCCCGCGGTCAGCCGGCTGGTCAAACGGCAGCAGGAGCTCTGCGCGACCCTCATGCGCGAAGCAAAGGAGCACCTGGAAAAGGGCGAAGAGGAAGACGCCCAGCTCAAGCTTTATCAGGTTCGCCAGGGCATGCCCAAGAACAAGCAGCTTCTGCACATGCTCGAGGATCCCTCCATTCGCAAGCTCGTCGAGAAAATCGAAAATGCGATGCTGACCGACATGCGCAAGGACCAGGCGCGCGCGCTTCGCGAGGAGCTGTATTTCAACATTGACGAAAAGGCCCACGACGCCAACCTGACCGAAAAGGGTTGCGAGGCGCTGAGCCCGAACGACCCCGAGGCCTATCTGCTTCCCGATCTCATTTCCTTCCTGTCAGAACTTGACGGCGACACCTCGCTGTCCGATGCCGACAAGATCAAGAAGCGCCAGCAGATGCAGGATCAGTTTGCCGAGCGCAGCGAACGGATCCACAACGTGGACCAGCTCATCCGCGCGTACTGCATTTACGAAAAGGATGTGGAATACGTCGTTCAGGAAAACCAGGTCATCATTGTGGATGAGTACACCGGACGGCTGATGCCGGGCCGCCGCTGGAGCGACGGGCTGCATCAGGCCGTCGAGGCCAAAGAGGGCGTGACCATCGAGCGCGAGACCCAGACGCTGGCGACGATCACCATCCAAAACTACTTCAGGATGTATGAAAAGCTTGGCGGCATGACGGGCACTGCGGAGACCGAGGCGGACGAGTTTCACCAGATCTACAAGCTGGATGTGCTCGTGATTCCCACCAACCGGCCGATCCGCCGCGTGGATGCGAACGACCACATCTACAAGACCCAGCGCGAAAAATACAAAGCCGTCATTGAAGAAATCCGCGACTGCCATGCGCGCGGGCAGCCGGTGCTGGTGGGCACGGTGTCGGTGGACACTTCGGAGCTGATCAGCCGGATGCTGACGCGCGAAAACATTCCGCACAATGTGCTCAATGCCAAGAATCACGAACGCGAGGCCGAAATTGTTTCGCGCGCGGGTTTGCCGGGGCAGGTGACCATCGCCACCAACATGGCCGGCCGCGGAACCGATATTAAGCTGGGTGAGGGCGTGGTGTATCTCGGCCGCGATGTGATCACGTCCAATATCAAGCTGGACGACCGCATTGACGGCAAAACGCTGCGCGAAACGCTTGTGGAAAAGCCGTGCGGGCTTCACGTGATCGGAAGCGAGCGGCATGAGTCGCGGCGCATTGACCGCCAGCTCCGCGGGCGCTGCGCTCGCCAGGGCGATCCCGGTTCGTCGCGGTTTTATGTGTCTCTCGAAGATGACCTGATGCGCCTGTTCGGGTCCGACCGGGTGGCGAACATCATGAGCAGGCTGGGGCTGGAGGAGGGCGAGGTGCTGGAGCATCCGTGGCTCAACCGCTCGATCGAGACCGCGCAGCGCCGCGTGGAGCAGCAGAACTTTTCCATCCGCAAGCGCACGCTGGAATACGACGACGTGATGAACAAGCAGCGCGAGGTGATTTACGGTCTTCGCAAGGACGTGGTCAGCGGCGGCAATGTCCGCCAGCAGCTGCTGGATATCGTGGACGATGTGATTTATGACCGTTCCGAGGCCGCAGTTGAAACCGGTTCGGACGAGGCGCTGATGGACCTGGTCAACTGGATGAACATCACCTTCCCGGTCGGCATCAGGGCGGACGCGCTGAAGGATGTGTCCAAGGACGGCGATGCCCTGGCGGAGCTGCTTTGCGACCGGGTTCACAAGACCTATGACCTGAAGGTTCTTCAGGAAGACCAGCGTCAGATCGCGGCGATGGAGCGCTGGCTGATTCTCCAGCCGATTGACACTCACTGGCAGGAATATCTGCGCGGCATGGATGCCTTGCGTCAGGGCGTGGGCCTGCGTGCCTACGGGCAGAAGGATCCGCTGGTGGAATACAAGCACGAGGCCTACGAGATGTTTGCGGATCTGATGGACCGCATCAAGAATGAAGTGGCCTCCAAAATGTTCCGCGTTGCCACCTCCGCGCAGGTTTTCGAAAATCTGCGCGCATCGCTTCCGCAGCAGTACGTGCATCAGGAAGTCCAGACTCTGGGCGGCGGCGCGGCGCGCGCGCGCGGCGATGCGCCTCCGGGTGCAGAGGCTGCGATGCAGGCGGCGCTGAAGAGCCGGGCTGAACCGGTGCGACGGGAAGAGGCCAAGGTGGGCCGCAACGATCCATGCCCCTGCGGGAGCGGGAAAAAATACAAAAAGTGCTGCGGCGCTAAAGCGGGAGTTTGATCGCCGATGATTCCGGAAGGGGCTGCGGCCAGATTCAAAACCCGTTTCACGGCATGGAGCCCGTGGCTGTGCGCTGTTGCGTCCGGCCTGATGCTGGCTGCGGCGTTCCCCCCGCTGGAATACAATGAACTGGCGTGGATCGCATGGGTCCCCCTCATGATGACCCTGCGCGGCGCGGGGCGGAAGATTTCCGCTCGGCTGGGATTTGTCAGCGGGCTGGTATTCTGGTGCTGTTCGCTCTTCTGGCTTCGGCATGTGACGTGGGCCGGCTGGTTTACGCTGGCGGCCTATTGCGCGCTGTATACCATTCCCTTTTCCGTCTTCATCTCGTGGTGGCTGTCCGGCAGACGCAGCCGAATATGGAACGTCGCGATGATATTCTCGGCCGCTGCGGTCTGGCCGGGCCTGGAATATATCCGCTCAAACCTGTTCACCGGCTTCGCGTGGAACGCGCTGGGCGTGAGTCAGCACGAAATGCTCGCCGTTATCCAGATCAGCCGATTCGGAGGCGTGTACGCTGTATCCGCCCTGGTCATGCTGGTCAATGCGGCGGTTGCCGCCACGGTGATGCATTACGCCTATGAGGTCATCCCCGGCCGGCGCACGGAGGACAAGCCCCGAAGCGGTGCGCGCTGGCATCCGGAACTGATGATCGGTTTCCTTGTGCTGGCACTGATCCACATGGATGGCGCCCGGCGCATCACAAAATACCAGCCGTCCTCGCAAACGCTGCGCGCGGCGCTGATTCAGCCAAATATCCCGCAGGTGGAAAAATGGTCGGCGGAGCACATCAGCGACATCTACAGCCGCCTGGAAAAGTGGACGTCGGCCGCGCAGTCCATTGGCAATTATGATCTGACCGTATGGCCCGAGACGGCGCTGCCCGACGAGGTCCGCTACAGTCCGGCCAGCTTTGCGGTTATTGAAGGATTGGTCACAAACGGCTTTCCGCTTCTGGCCGGATCCATGGATGCCATTAAGCGGGAAAACGGCGCAGTGGATTATTATAACAGTTCATTCCTTTTCAACCGTGAAGGCCGCGTGGTGATGGGATACGACAAGCAGCACCTTGTCATTTTCGGGGAATATGTGCCATTCAGGAAGGCGCTGCCGTTCCTGAAGGCTCTCACACCAATCTCGGAAAGTTTTTCCGCCGGAAGGGAGAGTTCCGTATTTGCTCTCGAAGGCGGGCAGAAATTCTCGGTGCTGATCTGTTTTGAGGACACCGTCGCGCGGCTTGCGCGAAAGGCCCTGAAAGCCGGCGCCCGGCTGCTGATCAACCAGACGAATGACGCGTGGTTTGATGTTTCGAGCGGTTCGCGTCAGCACATGGCGCACTGCGTGTTCCGCTGCGTGGAGAACGATGTGGCCGCGTTCCGCGCGGCCAACACGGGAGTGACCTGCGCGATTGATCCGCTCGGCCGACCGCGCGATGTCTGGAGGAGCGAACCGCTACCGCGCCTGACGGAGGGATTCAGGATTTACGAGCTGCCGGTGCGTGATGACTCAGCCCCGCTGACATTTTACACGCGGCACGGGGATGTTTTTGCGCAGGCTTGCCTTGCGTTCGCAGGTTGCGTAGGGTTGGCGGTTTTGGCGGATAAATTCCGCAAAAAATGATGCGGCGGCTTGCGCCGCGGCCTGATGCAGATCATGATGGGCCCGAAAGAAAGGAATGGACATGCTGGACGAACTGAAAGAACGGTTGCAGAAATATCTTAACCGTCTCGAGGAAATGAGAGGTTATCTTTGACGTCGCCAACCGTCAAACAAAGCTGGAAGAACTGGAACAGAAAGCTTCCGCCCCCGATTTCTGGAATGACCAGGCCCGGGCACGTGAGACCATCCGCGAGACAAACGCGGTTCGCGCGATACTGAATCCTTTCAAGGATATTCAGTCCGGCCTGCATGATGCGGGTGAAATGATCGAACTCCTTGAAATGGAGGAGGACGAGGCTCAGGTGCAGCAGGCGCTCCCGGATCTCACGTCCCAGCTTGATGTGCTGGGCAGGCAGATTGACGATCTTGAACTCAAGTCGCTTCTCAGCGGGCCGCTGGACGCCAACAACGCTTATGTGACTCTTCATGCCGGGGCCGGCGGGACGGAATCCTGCGACTGGGCGGACATGCTCTACCGCATGTACCGCCGCTATCTTGAAGATCACGGCTATGAAGTGCGGATCGTGGACTTCCAGCCCGGCGACGAGGCGGGCATCAAGAGCGTGTCGCTCGAGGTTAACGGGGCTTATGCGTACGGCTATATGAAAGCGGAGCGCGGTGTCCATCGACTGGTGCGGATCAGTCCCTTTGACGCCAACAAGCGCAGGCACACCTCGTTTGCATCGCTGGATGTGGTGGCCCAGGTGGCGGAGGACATTGAAATCGAAATCAACGAGGACGATCTGCGGATAGACACGTACCGTTCCAGCGGCGCAGGCGGCCAGCACGTGAACAAGACCGACTCTGCGATACGCCTGACGCATCTGCCGACCGGCATTGTGGTGGCGTGCCAGGTTGAGCGCTCGCAGCACAGCAACCGCGCCAAGGCCTATGACATGCTGCGCGCGCGCCTGTACGAATATCAAATGGACCAGAAGCGCAAGGAAATGGAGCGGTTCTACGGCACCAAAGGTGAAATCGCGTGGGGGCACCAGATCCGGTCCTATGTCCTGCAGCCCTACACCATGGTGAAGGACCATCGCACCGATGTCGAAAGCGGCAATGTGCAGGCGGTGCTGGATGGCGCACTGGACATGTTCATCGAAGCCTATCTCAAGCAGTCGGTAACAAAATGAACATTCTCCATGAAATCGCCGCGAACAAGCGGATAGAGATCGCAAGACGCAGGGAATCCTGCCCGCGGGCAGGCCTGCACGCAATGCCGGAGCGGCCTGATTTTGCTGCTGCGATGCGCGCGGCGGGGCTTGGTCTCATTGCCGAAGTGAAGCGCAAGTCACCATCCGCCGGATTCATCCGCCAGCCGATGGTGCCTGCGGAGGTTGCGAAAGCCTATGAGCGTGCCGGCGCGCAGGCCGTTTCGGTGCTGATGGACGAGAAATATTTCGGCGGAGGGGAGGGGGATTTCATGGCCGTGCGGCAGGCCGTGAAGCTCCCGATGCTGTACAAGGAGTTTGTGGTGGATGAGTGGCAGATCGCGCATGCGGCATCCATCGGGGCCTCGGCTGTGCTGCTGATCGCGGGCATCCTCAACGCGGAGGAGATGACGCGTTTTCTTGAATGTGCGCGGCACGCCGGGCTTGCCGCGCTGGTTGAAGTTCACGATGCGGAGGAGATTGAAAAAATCAGGCCGCTGCGGCCGTCCATTGTCGGGATCAACAACCGTGATTTGAAGACCTTCAAGGTGGACATTGAAACAACACTGCGATTGAAAGACCGGCTGGATGCGGGAACCATGATCATCAGCGAGAGCGGCATAAAATCAGCATCCGATGTGAAGCGGCTCAAGGACAATGGCATCACGGGGATTCTGGTTGGCGAGCAGCTGCTGCGTCAGCCGGATATTGAAGCGGCCGTGAAGGAGCTCATGAGCGGGGTGCGGCCATGTTCGTGAAGATATGCGGAATCTGTTCGGAGAGGGATGCCCTGGAGGCTGCTGAACGGGGCGCGGATGCGCTCGGTTTCATTTTCTGGCGGGGATCCAAGCGATTTGTCGAGGCGGCGGATGTCGCGGCATGGACCGAAAGACTTCCTGCCGGGATTTTAAAGGCGGGGGTATTTGTTGATGCGCAGCCGGATGAAATTGCGCAAACCGTCAGAATAGCGGGTTTGGATGTTGTTCAACTGCATGGGGAACTGGAATGCCCCGCGCTGGACGTGAAGGTCTGGCGCGTGAGATATGCGGACCGCCCTGCTGAAACGATCCCTGCAAAGGTTGACGCATACATCCTCGACAGCTACAGTGAAAGTTCTCCGGGAGGAACCGGACTCTGCGGCGACTGGGACGCAGCCGCAAAATTTGTGCAGGAGTCCCGGATGCCGGTGATTCTTGCGGGAGGCTTGAGGCCGGATAATGTGGCCGGGGCCATCGCGAAGGTGAGGCCGTGGGGTGTGGATGTCAGTTCCGGAGTTGAGAGTGCGCCGCGGATCAAGGATCTGAAAAAAATTAAGGAATTCATCGCCAATGCAAAACGTGCCGGATAAGAGGGGCCATTTTGGCCCTTACGGGGGAATGTATGTTCCGGAAACGCTCGTGTCCCCGCTGGAGGAGCTGATCAAGGCCTATGCCGCCGCCCGCAGGGATCCAAAATTCCGCGCGGAGGTCAATGCGCTTCTGACGGACTATGTAGGCCGACCGACTCCGCTGTATTTTGCCGAGCGCATGACGCGCGAGCTGGGCGGGCCGAGGATTTATCTCAAGCGCGAAGATTTGTGCCACACGGGTGCGCACAAGATCAACAACTGCATCGGGCAGGGGCTTCTCGCCCGGCGCATGGGCAAGACGCGCATCATCGCCGAGACCGGCGCCGGCCAGCACGGCGTTGCCACCGCGACGGTTGCCGCGCTGCTTGGGCTCGAGTGCGTGGTCTATATGGGCAAGGTGGACATGGAGCGCCAGGCGCTCAACGTGTTCCGGATGGAACGCCTCGGTGCAAAGGTCGTTCCCGTGACGGCCGGCCAGCAGACGCTGAAGGAAGCCATCAGCGAGGCCATGCGCGACTGGGTGACGAATGTCCACAGCACTTTTTATATTCTCGGCTCGGTTCTGGGGCCGCATCCGTATCCGATGATGGTGCGCGATTTCCAGAGTGTCATCGGCCGCGAAGCCCGTCGCCAGTGCCTTGCAAAGGAAAAGCGCCTGCCGTCCGCGCTGGTGGCCTGCGTCGGCGGAGGCAGCAACTCCATGGGCCTTTTCTATGCGTTCCTGAAGGACAAATCCGTAAAGATGTTCGGGGTGGAGGCCGGAGGCCGCGGCCTCAAGACCGGCCAGCATGCCGCGCGTTTCCACGATGGCCGGGTGGGGGTGCTGCAGGGAACGCAGACGTTTGTGCTGCAGGATGCGCGCGGACAGGTGCGTCTGACGCATTCCGTGAGCGCAGGACTGGATTATGCGGCCGTTGGCCCGGAACACAGCCTGCTCAGGGATTTGAAGCGCGTCGAATACAGCAGCGCGTCCGATGCCGAAGCCGTCAAGGCCGTTGATGCGCTGTGCATCTGGGAGGGCATACTTCCCGCGCTCGAATCTGCCCATGCCGCGGCGTTTGTCATGAAGAACGCTGACCGCTGGAAGAAGAAGGACATTGTGATCATCAATCTTTCAGGGCGTGGCGACAAGGATGTGGCGCAGCTCACGGAATGGAAAATGACGCGGCCCGCCGCAAGGAGAAAGCAATGACTGTGAAAAGCATGACCGGATTCGGTTCTGGAAAAGCCTCCGGCGGGGGATTCGATATTGCGGTTGAAATCAGTTCGGTGAACCGCAAGCAGGCGGACATCCAGATTGATCTTCCGCGCCAGCTTTTGTGCGTGGAGAATCTGTTCGGCGAGGATATCCGCAAGGTTGTTTCCTCCGGCCGGGTCAACTGCCGTGTGCTGATGAATGTGACGGGCGGCGGCAGCAGCCGCAACATGCACATTGATGAAAAGCTCGCGGAACGTTATCTGGCCCGCATTCGTAGGGCGTCTGGCCGGCTCAGTCTGCCGAAAGAAGTGAGCATGGAATATCTGCTCGGGCTTCCGGGCGTCGTGACATTTTATGAACCGAAGGCCGACAAGGATGTCCTGTGGCCGGTGTGTGCGCGCGCGCTGTCCGGCGCGCTGCGCCAGTTTGACCGCATGCGGAAGATTGAAGGCGCGACGCTGGGCAGGGATGTGCTTGCGCGGCTGGCGCTGATGGAAAAACTGACCGGCCGGATTGGCGTGCGCGCGCCGCAGACCGTGAAGCACTACCGCAAGACCCTGCTGCAGCGCATCGCGGATGCGGGCGTGGACATTGCGGACAGCGACGGCCGTTTGCTCAAGGAAATCGCTCTCTTTGCCGACCGGTGCGACATCAGTGAGGAGCTGACGCGGCTGCACAGCCATTTCAGCCAGGCGCGCGGCCTGCTGTCGGGAAAGAATCCGGCGGGACGTTCTCTTGATTTCCTCGCGCAGGAAATGTTAAGAGAGTTCAATACGATTGGATCGAAGGCGCACGATGCCGGCATCCGCGCGGATGTGGTGACATGCAAGGCTGAACTGGAGAGACTGAGAGAACAGGTGCAGAACATAGAATGAATACATCAACATGGAAACCGCTGTTGTTCGCAGTGTCCGCTCCGTCCGGCGCGGGCAAAACCACGCTGTGCATGCGTCTGCTGAAGGAATATCCCAATATCGTTTATTCCGTCTCCTGCACCACTCGCCATCCGCGGCCGGGCGAGGTGGACGGAAAAGACTATCATTTCATTACGCAGGCCGATTTTGACCGTCGCGTCGCGGCGGGCGAATTCCTGGAGCACGCCAGTGTGCACGGAGCATCCTACGGCACGCTGCGCAGCGAGGTCGAGGCCGGCCTGCGCAAAGGGCATGACGTGCTCATGGACATTGACGTGCAGGGCGCCAAGCAGATCCGTGAAGCGCTCGGGGCCATGGACGAGGCCCATCACCTGCGCCGCTCCTATTTTGACATCTTTATCAACCCTCCCTCCATGGATGCACTGCGCGCGCGGCTCACGGGGCGCGGTTCGGATGACCAGGAAGTCATTCGCAGGCGTTTGGCGAAAGCGGAAGACGAGATGAATCACTGGAAGGAATATCAGTATCTGATCGTGAATGATGAACTCGAAAAGGCCTATGACGCGCTTCGCTCTGTGTTTGTTGCCGCGCATCATCAGGTTGACGCGATGGAGCAGTGATCGCCGCGCGTTGCGCAGCCGCGCGCGCAATGCGCGCGAAGCCCTTTATTTGCAGTGCTGAAATGAACGTTGCAAAAAAATTCCGGCGGCAATAAAAAATTTTCCGGTGTCCGCGGAAATAAACTGCGCGAAAATAAAACAGAAAATATTTTCCATTTGTTTTGACTCATTTCGGGGAAACGCTTAAAAATTTCATTCAGATGATTTGAATATTCGCGTCCATCTGAATAGTGAAGGGTAAACGTCCGGAACGGATCGCAGCCTGAAGGATGCGGTTGGTCCGGGAGAGAAGAAAACATTCCGGTGTGGAAACCGGAAACGAAAGGGGAAGCAGAGATGCCAGCGAAGAAGAAAGCAGCGAAGAAGCCGGCGAAAAAAGTCGCGAAGAAAAAAGTCGCGAAGAAAAAAGCCCCGGCCAAGAAGGCAGTGAAAAAAGTCGCGAAGAAAAAAGTCGCGAAGAAAAAGAAATAGCACTGCAAAATCCTCAGCGCGCAGATGGCGCGCTGAAGTTGGGTGTAAGGCGGTCATGTAAAGTACATGGCCGCCTTTTCTGTGTGCGCTTTCCCCTTGACGCCACTAAATGTGGTATGCTATCTGTCCGGCCATCCTTTTAATGGTGGGTGGTTAGGTCAGGAGACTGTTTTCATGCGTTGCCCCAAATGCGGACATCTGGACGACAAGGTGATAGACAGCCGGACGGTGCGCAGCGGCAATGCGATCCGGAGACGGCGGGTTTGCCTCGGGTGCCAGTACCGTTTTACAACCTACGAGGAGGTCGTGAAGTCCACCCTGCGCGTCATCAAGCGGGATGGTCGCCACGAAGAACTCGACCGCAAGAAACTCATGGCCGGCGTTGTCCGCGCGTGCGAAAAGCGGCCCATCAGCCTCCAGCAGATCGAGGCCATGCTCGACAGCGTGATGAACGAACTCGATGCCGAGTACGACCGCGAGGTGCCCAGCACCGTGATCGGGAAAAAGATCATGAGTCATCTGGAGAAAATTGATGAAGTCGCGTACGTGCGCTTCGCTTCTGTGTACAGAAGATTCCGCGATGTGAACCAGTTTCTCAGCGAGGTGGAAGGCCTCATCGGACGCGAATGATCCCGCAACCGGAAAATAAACCGCTCGATGCGCTGGTCTCCTTCATTGAGGAAACCATCACGGAAACCTGCGCGGATGCACTTTCGGATGCGGGCCGGATCCGCCAGATTGCCGGCGGGATTGCCGAGTTCTGCACGGACCAGTTTGCCTCGCTGCAGATTCCGAGCGCCTATCTGTCACTGCTGACGGCGCGCTCGCTGTGGGCGGTGGGCGAAGAGGAGGCCAGCCGGTTGTTTGTGATGGCGCACTGCCCCCGCGACATTCAGCATGCCTGCATTCCCTTCAGCCGCGAACCGGCTGAAATGAACCGCGTCTGGAAACTCTGCTCTGCGAAAATTCTGCGATCCTCTGAATGGACCAGCCGGACCGGCGGCGTCATGTGGACGCTGGACATGCGCCGCATAGACTGGAGCCGGGGAGGGCTTGAGATGGCCATGCGGAAGGGCCTGGCTGAATTGATTCAGCCCATAGCCCCGGTCTGGGACCGCCTCTCGGGGCGCGGAGAATTGGGATTGCTGGGCCTGCGGGACCAGATCAGCCGGCTGATCAACCGTCCGCCGCAGTCGAAGCGCATTCGGCCGGTCGTGGCCGAGATGAAAGGCCTGTGCGAGGATCTGCTGGAGCGCATCGGAGAGACCCGCGGCTGGCAGGCCCGCCCGGAAATTGTTGAACTCAGCCTTTGACATTCCGGCCTTATTTGGTACAAACCAGCCCTAATTTGTATTTAATGATGAATCAGTCAGGAGTAGGGAAATGTCGAGACATCCTAGTTTGAAAGCATCCGGGAAGATTGCGGCCAAGCGCAATGTGCTGAAGCGCTATGAGCGCGTCACGCTGCTGGCTGGCCGCGGGAAGTGGAAAGAGGGAGACCGTGGACTTGGACTCCCCAAGACAAAGCCCGCCGAGTAAGCAGCGGCTTCAGAAATACCTTGCCCAGTGCGGGATAGGCTCCCGCCGCGCCTGCGAAGAATACATCCGCCAGGGTCTTGTGACCGTTGACGGGACCGTGATCGGCGAGCAGGGCATCAGCATTGATCCCGCTGTGAACAAGGTGTGCTTTCGGGGCAAACCGGTTGGCGAGCAGCCGAAAACCTATCTCATTCTCAACAAGCCCAAAGATGTCATTTGCACATCCAGCGATCCGCAGGGCCGTCGGACCTTTCTGGATTTGCTGCCGCCCATGGATTCACGCATCTACACGGTCGGGCGTCTTGACCGCGACAGCGAGGGATTGCTGCTGGTCACCAACGACGGGGAACTTGCCGCCCGCCTGACTCATCCGCGCCATCACATTCCCAAGGTCTATCAGGTATGGACCGATGCTCCGTTCAGCGAATCTGACATCCAGAAATTCTTGAAGGGGGTCATGCACGACGGGGAAAAGCTTACGGCATCTCAAGTCAGTGAAGAAAAATCGGACGAAAAGGGGACATGCCTTGAAGTCACTCTTTTGGAAGGCAAGAACCGTCAGATCCGCCGGATGTTTGCGGCGGTCGGCCGGGAGGTCAAACGGCTTCGCCGCGTGCGCGTCGGGCCGCTGGAGCTCAGGGGCCTGCGGCTGGGCCAGTGGAGGAATCTTACAAAAGAAGAAATTGCCGGGCTGAAAAACGCGGCCGGCGCTTGATTGCCTTCGCAAATGCGCTTAGGATGCCTGAAACATTCAAAGGAATAAAATGGCTCGCAACTATAATGTAAAAGGAACCAACACTTATCTGGTCGCGTCCATTGTGCTGATCGTTCTGGCAGCATGGTTCATCTGGGACGGATGGTTCCCGTCTGCAGGCGTGCTGGCAAAACACCCCGATCCGACTGACACCTTTTATGCGTTTAACAAAACCACCGGCGTGCTGATGGCCATCAGCGCTTTTGTCTGTGCGATCATACACATCAAAGTCCGGTAATTATAAAATAATCCGGGCGTCCACGGCGAAGCTGCCATTTTCGCTTGAGCGGACGGGGTTGATGTCCACTTCCTTCACAAGGCCCGCCAGTTTCTGGATGGCGCACAGGATATTTATGAGCGAGGCCCGGTCGGCTTTGTGCCCGCGGAATCCATCCAGAATGTTCTGCGACCGGATATCTCCGAGAAGCCGGCTGGCTTCCACTTTTCCGAAGGGGACGACTCGGAACGAAACATCCTTTAGAACTTCGACGAACACACCGCCGATGCCGAACATGACTACCGGACCGAACTGCGGATCACTGCTGAGCCCCGCCACGCATTCGATGCCTTCCACCATTTGAACCAGGTTCACGCCCTCGATCTGCGCATCCGGGGCGCGTTCCGCCACCGTTTTCATCATGGCGTTGTATTTTTCGACCAGTTCTTTTTCGTCGCGGATGTTCAGCGCCACTCCGCCGACATCGCTTTTGTGAATGATCTGCGGCGATGCTATTTTCATCGCCAGAGGATAAAGTTTCCCGGCCTTCTTTTTGGCTTCTTCCAGATTGCGGGCGAATGCGGCGGGCGGCATCGGCACGCCGCACAGTTCCAGCACCTGGCGCGCCTCGTGCTCGAGCAGGGCGGAACGGCCTTCCTTTTTGGCCTGCTCAACAATCTTGACGGCTTCCGCAGGCGCTTTGGTCGGCTCCGGAACATCTTTCTCGCGGCCGGAGATTTCATGCCAGCGGGCGAGGGCATTGAGCGATGATGCCGCATCAGCTACGGAGGTGAAGGCTGGAATTCCATGTTCGTTCAGAAAATGAATGGCCTGACGCGACCGCTCGCCGCCGACCATGGCGACCACGACGGGCTTGCAACGTTTGGCCGCCTCGTATTCCTTGAAAACGGCCTGCGCGATGGCCAGCGGATCGGTGATCACGGTCTCGCAGTAGAGCACCAGCACGGCATCCAGCTTATCGGATGCCACGGCCGGCCTGAAGGCCTGGCTGTATTTTTCTTCCGCCGCTCCGCCGGTGAGGTCAATGGGATTCTTGGCGCTTCCGTAGGACGGCATGAAGGGCCGGAAGGTTTTTTCGAGCCATTCGGAATCATCAATGAGATGCAGCTCCTCGTTCTCGCATTCATCGGTTGCACGGACGCCAATCCCGCCGCCGTTGGTCATGATCAGGACTTTGCGGCCTTTCATGGGCGGGAGCGATAGCGCGCGCGCCCAGTTGAAGCCTTCGCGGAAGGAGTCTGCGCGTAAAATACCGAGCTGCCGGAACGCGGCGTCAAAAACCTTGTCGGAACCGGCCAGCGACCCGGTGTGCGAGGCCGCCGCCTTTGCGCCCCGCTGCGTGCGGCCGACCTTCAGCATCACGACGGGTTTTTTGATTTCCGTCTGCATGAAATCGCGCCCGTCCTTTAGGCCTTCCATGTAGACCAGCGTAACCTTTGTATTTTTGTCGTCGTTGAAATATTCAATCAGATCCCGCTCGTCCACGTCGGCCTTGTTGCCGATGCTGACCAGCGCGCTCATGCCCATCTTCTCCATCACGGCCCAGCCCATCAGGCCGATGGCCAGCGCGCCGCTCTGGGAAATGAAAGCGGTGGAGCCGGAGGCCACATCGCGCGGGCCGAACGTCGCGTTGAGTTTGGCAGGGGCATAGGCCACGCCCAGAATGTTGGGCCCGACCAGCGCCATGCTGTATTTGTCCGCAATCGCCTTGAGCTTGTGTTCCTCTTCAACGTCGCCCACCTCCGAAAAACCGGAAGTGATCACGGCCACGGCCTTAACACCTTTCTGGCCGCATTCTTCCATGCAGGCGGCGACAGCGGGGGCGGGGATGGAAATGACGGCGAAATCAATAGGGCCGGGGATGGCCGCAACCGACGGAAAAGTCTTCAGGCCCAGCACAGAATCAGCGCAGGCATTGACGGGATACACGGTACCGGCAAAACCGCCTTCGACAATGTTCTTCAAAATCTGGTGACCGATTTTATGGGGATCGGCCGATGCGCCGACCATGGCCACGCTTTTCGGCTGAAAAAGCCCGCGCAGATCTTTCCTCGGAGAACATTTATTATTTGCCATGCTTCACCTGTGTTTCTGACGGCTTTGTTTATACACAAAAACCGAAATGTGCGCAATGTCGCCGCCTATGGCCCGTTGATGAAAAATCTTCAAAAAACATCAAAAAATGGCCAAAATTGGCCCAAAAACGCTAAAAAATGGCCAAAAAACGTCAAAAACGGCCAAAAATCAGCATTTATTTGCATTTAGCCATTTTTGGAAACAGTATTTATGAAAATGCTCTATGCCCCGTAATGTGTTCGCGTGCGATGAATAAAGATGGTTTTTGTCGCTTCATTGATGGAGTAGACGATTCTGTCTCTGTAAGTGAGGCGATAGGAGAAGAACCCGGTTAAGTCGCCAACCAGTCGTTTGCCGCAATGAGGATCCAGGGAGATCGAGTGGATGAGTATTTCCTGGAGTTTCTGCTGAAGTTTCGGGGTCAGTTTCCGGAAATCCTTCACGGCCTCTCTGGTGAACCGGACTTCGTAGGGTTTCACTTCCTAGTCCCAAAGAGTTCAGACATGGGGATCGTGTCTCCGGATTTCATCTGCTGGACGGACGCCTTGAGCCTCTGCCGGAAACGGGGCAGGGACAGAAGTTCCAGTGTCTCAAGCAGACCCTCGTAATCGTCTTCGGAGAGCAGAACGGCTGCCCCGTGGCGGTGCTGAATGCGAAACGTCTTATGGCCTTCAGCGGCTCCTTTGACGAGATCAAAGAACTCCCTGCGTGCTTTCGTTGCTGTAAGCGTTGTCATGAATCAATCTCCAATATGTACGCATTAATGTACATGTTGTTTCTTGAAATGTCAATTTCTTGAACCCGCCGCCTTCAGTAATTTGACAATATCGGAATACCCCTCTTCAGCAGCAATCTTCAGCGCTGTATGACCGTCAGACGTTACGGCATTCGCATCCGCACCATATTCCAATAGCAACTTCACAACATTTATATCGTTTTTCGAAGCAGCTATCATTAGAGGAGTCAGTTTTATTTCTGAATACCTCGTTTCCATGTCGGCGCCTGCCCCCAGTAGCAATTTGGCAACATTGGAATGACCTGCAAATATTGCCAATATCAGCGGTGTGTTTCCCATAGCATCACTAGCGTTCACATCTGCGCCCTCGTCTAGTAATAATTTGGCAAAATCGAAATGATTTTTTACTACTGCAGTCATAAGAGGTGTCTTTCCCCCGTCAGCTCCCACATTGATGTCCGCACCATTGTCCACCAGACATTTCGCAATATCAAGTTTGTTGGAAATTGCGGCAAATAATAATGCTGTCGCCCCAATAGCGTTTCTTGCATTGACGTCCGCACCCTTGTCTATTAGTAGTTTAACAATATCTAGTTGTGCTCTCATTGCGGCTACCATTAGCACAGTCATACCATTGGTGTTGTTTTGTGCATTCACATTTACACCATTTCCCACCAACCATTGCACAGCATCCCAATGTCCATCGTCGGCTGCGGGAAACAGCTCTGAACAAGAGTCTATGTCCGCGCCCTTGTCCAACAATAATTCGGCAACATCGAAATGCCGTTCATAAATAGCGATATCTAACGCTAGTTGCCCGTCGGCGTTTTTTGCATTGACATCCGCACCCTTGTCTATCAGTAGTTTAACGATATCTGGATGTCCTTCGCCTGCGGCCAACATTAGCACTGTTACCCCACCGGCGTTTTTTGCATTGACGTCCGCACCCTTGTCTATCAGTAGCTTAACGATATCTGGATGTGCGCCCATTGCGGCTAACCCTAGCACTGTTACCCCACCGGCGTTTTTTGCATTGACGTCCGCACCCTTGTCTAAGAGCTGATCAACGACATCTGGATGTCCTCCATATGCCGCGTAAAACAGCGCTGTATGTCCACTGGTGTCTTGTGCATTCACATCATTGCCGCGCTCCAAATACAACTGAACGTCAGAAAGAGCGCCCATTCCAGCGGCAATCCAGATGTTATCCCATACAGGTTCTTTATCATCCAACCCAAGTTCCAGCTTCTTTTTGCGGATTTCTAAATCCAGGATCTCAATTTCCCGTAGTTTCCTTTGCATTTCGATATTGTTACTTACTTCTGCATCCCGCGCCGCTTGTGTCGCGCGCGATTGTTCAAGCATGAACCTTTGTGTTTCAAGTTCTGATGCCCGCATGGCATCCTGCCTTGAAAGTGAATCCTTGAGGTCCTGTCTTCGTCTTTCTTCCTCTTCACGCTGCTGATCCGCCAGCATCTGAAGCCCCTGGACCATGCGGTCACCTGCCGCCTGAAAATCGACAGGGGCATATACCGGCGGTTCTTCTTTGACAGTAACATGAATATCCTGACGGCTGTTGTATAGTTGTCCCCATGCCGGTTGTTGAAATATTCCCGCCATCATAATCGTAGCGACAATCACTATTCTTTTCATCTTGCCTTTCCTCCCGAACGCATCTTCATCAAAAATATCTATTAAACCCCAATTATTTTACGGGTGGTTCAACATAGTCTGCGTCTATACCCTCATCGCCAATCCCGGTTCTGCTAAATCGAATCCCTTGGCGATGGCAGATAATATTGAGTGTTTGAAATAGAGCAGGTTCCATTCTGTGGCCTGCAATAACATGATTTATCGGAGTGGCTAGGGGGTAATAATCTGAACGATTTAGTATTCTGACTTCCTTCTCATATTGCCACTCCGCATATTTTGAGGCCAAGATGTCCTCTCCTATTTTCACGGGATCAACTGGTCCATGGTCAATATTCACTCCAGCAAAAACACCCCGATACATGACTTTACGAACTGCGGGGTCGTTGTCCGGCAGTTTAACTTCAATAGCAAGGCCAGAAAAGCCAGATGCATAATGAGCCCATAGGAGGTGACAATCGAATGTTTCAGATAACGCACAAACTCGAATATGCTTCTTTTCCCTTATAATCGCGGTGACCTGCCCCCATCTACTATGACAGTTGCAATGAGACATTCTCCACTACGATTCCGTCTTCAGCCGCCGCACCGCGAGAATGGGTCTCATAACTCGTCGGAGCGGAAGGCGGCTGCTCCTCTGC
>JBFXGK010000028.1:0-18694 GCA_050178035.1 Kiritimatiellia bacterium | reverse complement strand
ATGGAAGGAATCAACAACAAGATCAAGGTCCTAACCCGGGCGGCCTACGGATACCGGGATGAGGCTTTCTTCATCCTCAAACTCTATAACCTTCACAACTCCAGACAGGAACTTGTCGGATGAACCTAAAAACGGCCTAAAAACGTCAAAACTGCTCAAAAATGCTTAAAAATGCTTAAAAAAGGCCAAAAAACGCTCCAAAACGTGTTATTCTGACATGAAAAGATTTGTCACCCGATTTCTGAATCCTGACAGTTATTGTTTAACATGCGCGGGGATTGCCGTAAAATGCGAGGCGAAAGGATGTGGATTATGAAATGGTTTTTTATGGCGGTGATGATTGCGGCGATGGCCGGATGCAGCAAGTCGGCAAGGGATGCCACCAGCGAAACGGTGGACGATGTGATTCTCCAGAAGAGCAACATCGAGGCCGGTCAGGCCGCAAAGCAAAAGATTGACGCCATCAATGCGGCCCGCCAGCAGGATTTTCAGGAAGCTGAAGAGTGATCTTCAGCGCGGCGAGTGCCCGTTCGGCATAGGCCGCGCCGCGCTGCTGCTTGCCCAGCCGTTTGTTTGTTTCCAGCGGCGGCATGATGCCGAAGTTGGCCTTCATCGGCTGAAAGGTTTTTAAATCGGCGTGCGTGATGTAATTCACCAGCGCGCCCAGCATGGTGACCTGTGGAAGTTCCACAAGTTTTTCGCCTTTCATGAGCCGCGCCGCGTTCAGTCCGGCCAGCAGGCCCGTGCCAATGTTCCCCGCATAGCCCTCAACCCCGGTGAGTTGTCCGGCAATGAAAAGGTCCGAACGCTCTTTCATTTGCAGTGTTGAATTCAGCAGGGCCGGCGCTGCCAAAAATGTGTTGCGGTGCATTTGCCCGTAGCGCGCGAACTCGGCGCGCTCCAGTCCCGGAATCATCCGAAAAACCCGCTCCTGTTCGGCCTGCCGCAAATTGGTTTGGAATCCCACCATGTTGTAGAGCGATCCGGCCACGTTGTCCTGCCGCAACTGAAGAATCGCGCGCGGCCAGCGGCCCGTGCGCGGATCATCCAGCCCGATGGGGCGCATCGGACCGAAAGCCAGCGCGTCCCGCCCGCGGCGCGCCAGGATTTCAATGGGCAGGCAGCCCTCGAAGAATTTATTCATGCCCGCCGTGACGCCTTTTTCAACGTCTTCCTCAAAAGATTTCAGCGGAATCCGCTCCGCGGCGATGAGCGCATCCACGAACCGCTCGTATTCATCCCGGTTCAGCGGGCAGTTGATATAGTCGCCGTCGCCCTGTTCTCCGCGCCCGTAGCGCGAGGCCCGGAAGGCGATGTCCATGTTGATGGAATCGGCGGTGACCAGCGGGGCCAATGCATCAAAGAAAGAAAAATGCTCACGCCCGGTCAGTGCGGCCAGCGCGTCTGAAAACCGGTCAGATGTCAGCGGGCCGGTGGCGATAACGGCGGGCCCTTCGGGAATGGCGGTGATTTCTTCACGAATGACTTCAATGTTCGGGTGGCCGGACAGCCCCCACGTGGCCATGGCGGAAAACCCCATTCGATCCACAGCGCGCGCCCCGCCGGCGGGCACGGCGCAGGAATCGGCGCATCGCATCAGGAATGATCCCATGGCGCGCAGCTCGTTCTGCAAAAGTCCGGTGGCGCGGTCGGGCAGGGCGGAGCCGAGGCTGTTTGAACAGACCAGCTCCGCCAGATCTTCCGTAACATGAGCGGGGGTTTGGATGGAGGGCCGCATTTCATAGAGATGAACTTTGATGCCCTGCTGCGCGGCCTGCCAGGCGGCCTCGCATCCGGCGAGCCCGCCTCCGGCAACTGTAAGGAAATCATTCATTCGCCGAAGATCGTGTAGCGGCCGTCCCGCATGATGACTTCTTCGGCGTCTGCGTGATAGCGCATCGTCAGTCGGGCGATGGTGACCGAACATCCGGCGGCATAGACAATATCCCGATGAACCACATTCTTCGGTGACAGGAAATTCTTCGGGCCGGTCACGCCGCCCAGGTGCTCGCTCCGGCCATAGGCCCAGTGGAAACCGGCCTTCTCATCTTCGAGCACATTGCCTGTGACAACGGCCTTGTCGTTGCATCCGAGTCCGAGTTCCGCAATGTTGCGCCGGGCAGGATCGGTAAAAAGAAACTGCCGGAAGCTGTCATCGCCGCCCTCAATGGATTCTATGCGATTGGCTTTGATATTCAGCACGGCCATGCCGCTATTTGTGGAGACAGGAATATCCCCGGCGGTTTGGCTGGGTTCGCCGGCCCGCTCGCCTTCGTAGGGGACGATGTAGGCTTCGCCGCTGGGCAGATTGATCAGGGGGAAAGGCTTGTCCGGCCCGCACATTCCGTCGTCTCCGTGCCCCGAACGCCAGCGGAGGTCAAAATGCATTTTATGACCGGTGGAAAATTCAACATCGGCCCCCTCGGCGCGCGTCAGGCGCTCTGTGAGCTGATTCACTTTGACGGCGACCTGGCGGTAATCCGCGGCCAGCGCGGTATTTTCCATGCGCCGCAGGACGCCCGGCATGCTGGCTACACGCAACCGGCCGGCGTATTTTTTTACAAACGCCGCAAGGGGGGCTGTGGCGGAGTATTCCGTCATGGCCACGGCAATGGTGCACGAACCCAGCACATCGGCCATTTTCACCGGCAGGCTGTCCAGCCGGCCTTCGCTTGGCAGGTCGGCATTTCCCGCCCCCGTGGAGGCGTAGGTGAGTAGGGGAAGCGTTTCCAAGCCCATTTTCCCGAAGGCGTCGCGCCACTCATCCGCCATGAGACGGCGATCCTGCCAGTCCGGGTTGTCGGTTTCGGAGGGGACATCGGTCATGACCAGGACAATCTCGTCGGGCCCCGGCTGAAAAACATCCCGCAGCAGTTTTTGAAGATCGAATGCCGTTTTCATATGCCGAAAGTCTAGCATTCCGGCGTGCGGGCGTCAAACAGGAGCTTGACCCGCAAAATAATGCTTGAGGATTGTCCCCCGGAACACCTACCGTGGCGCCTTATGAAGATTCTTTTTCTGGTTCCGGAGCCGTTCTTTGTGATCCGCGGGTCGTCGGTGACGACCCGTGCGTGGATCCGGACGCTGGCGGAAGCCGGCCACAAGGTGGATTTGATCTGTTATCCGGAAGGGCGCGCCGAGGATATTGGCCAGGCCTCGGTCCGGCGCACGCTCTCCTTTGCGGGGAGCAGTGCGCTGCGCGACCTGTGCATGTTTTTCATGGCCCTTTCGATGTGCATCCGCAACCGGTACGATGTGATTCACGCGCTGAACCAGGGCGCCTTCTCGGCGGTCACCCTGAAAAGAATCTTCAAAAGCAGGTTTGTGTACGATCTGGATCTCGATCCGGTGGAGGTGTTCAGCGAGGGGACCTGGCTGACCCGCAGATTCAAGGCGGCCGTGGGCCGCCGGCTGGAACGGTCTGTGCTGAAGCGGGCCGACGTGATTCTTGTTTCCTCCCCGACGCGGGCGGAAAGGGCGCGCGCAACGGGCACCCCGGCGCGCGTTGCGGAGATTGACGATCCGCCCTACGATTTGCCGATGGGCGAAAACCGGGACGGGAGCGTGCAGATTCGGCAGGAGTTCGGCATTGGCACAGCGCCGGTGATCCTCTACACCGGTTCGTTCGCGGATCCCCAGCAGATGGATCTTCTCCTGAGGTCGGCCCGGCTGGTTCACGACCAGAAACCCGATGCCTTTTTCCTGCTGGCGGGCGAAAAGACAGCGGAAATCCCGAAACTTCAGAAACTGGCGGCCATGCTGGACATATCCGACCGGTGCATTTTTGCCGGCCTGAAATCGCTTGGGCAGATATCGGCGCTGCTGGCGACCGCCAGCGTGGTGGTGTCGCCCCGCCTGCGCCCGGCGCGAACGTTCTCCAAGCTGTTCACCTACATGCTCAGCAACCGCGTCATTGTGGCCACCCGCATGGCTGACCAGGAGCGCATGCTGGACGCCTCATGCGCCATTCTCACGCGGACCGAGCCCGATGACCTGGCCGCCGGGATTGTCCGCGCACTTGACGAGCCGCTGATCTCCCGCGCGCTTGCGCGCGAAGCCTGGTCGCGCGCGGCGGCCAATCACACCATGGCGAGCTTCAAGCACAAGGTGCGCGGGTTCTACCAGCAATTGCTTTCCGGGGATCCGGATCCCGACGCCGGCGGTCAGTTGAGCTCGTCGAGCGTCAGCGAAAAGCTGGGCGAGAAGTTTTCCACAAAATAGGTCACTTCGGGCATGTTCATCTTCATCAGGCTCGACATCACGGCGCGCTCGGCCTTGAGGAAACCGTTGTTGCCCGCCTGCAGCTCTTCGAGGCACTTCAGATAGGCGCAGAGCTTGTCGGCGGCTTTCACGAGCTTCCAGTGCTCGGCGTCCTTCTCCGCCGGAAAGAAGATGTCGTGATATTCATCCCGCAGCTCTTCCGGGAGCATGTTGTAGATGCGCTCGCAGGCGAGGTGTTCGATTTCCTTGTAGGCAGTGACGATTTTGCTGTTGAAGTTCTTGATGGGCGTGGGCAGGTCGCCGGTGATGACCTCGCTGCAGTCGTGGAATATCGCAAGGGTGACCACGCGTTCCGGATCCACATTCCCGCCGTAGAGCCGGTTGCGGACGACGGCCAGCGTGTGGGCCACCATGGCCACCTGCAGGCTGTGCTCCTGGATGTTCTCGGTTTGCGTGTTGCGCATCAGGCCCCACCGCTGGATCAGCTTCATGCGCGAGATGTATGCGAAGAAATGGCTCATGGTGCGGGGTCTCCTTTAGCGACGGCCGTCCAGGCGGCTGCGCGCGTCCGGCGCCAGCGGATCGTTGGGCGCCAGCTCGATGAAGCGCTGCCAGTGCTGGCGGGCAAGGGCTTTGCGTTGCGGATTGCTTTCATAAATCATTCCCAGAATATAGTGCGACTGCGCGTGCTTCGGATCCAGTTCAAGGATTTTGCGCGCCTGTTCCTCCGCTTCGGAATATTGCCGGAGTTCCATAAACAGCAGGGCGAGGTTGTAGCGGGCATCGGTCCAGCCGGGCTTCTGCTCCAGCCCGGCGAGATAGGCCTCTTTTGCGAGTGCCGGTTCCTTGTTGAGCTGATAGACGACCCCGAGATTGAAATAGGCGTTCAGGAAGGTGTCGTCGTTTTCGAGTGCGTGCCGGTAGAAGTAGATTGCCCGGTCCCAGTCCTCCTGAAGCTGGAAGCTGTAGCCGCGGTTGAAGGCCTGCGCGGCCTCGGCGGGAAGCCTTTGCCGGGGCTTCTTGAGCTGGAGCCCGCCCTGAAGGGCGTCTGATGCAGCGGGAGCAGGCTGCTCGGGCGGGGCCGGCTGTGCGGCCGGTGCCTCCGGTGCTGTGCTGCCGGTGCTGAAGAGTTTCGCGCGCGCCTTCAGCACGCGGGGATCGCCGGGGAAAAGCTGCTCAAACTGGCGGTAGCATTCCATGGCGCGGTCCGTCCAGTCCAGTTCCTCGCTTTCATAAAGCTCCGCGAGGGACCAGAGCGCGTCCGGATTCTCCGGCGCAAGAGCGACCGCCTTTTTCAGTGCGCTGGCGGCGATGTCGTATTCGCCCGCCGCCAGGGCGGCATTGGCGAGTCCCAGCTGCGAGGCGGCCTGCCGGGGATCAATATCCACGGCCTTCTTGTAGGCCTGCATGGCAAAATCGGTTTTCCCCTGACTGAGCCAGTAGCCGCCGCGGGCGGCGTGAATGCCGTCCAGTTCCGGGCACTTTGCGGCGGCCTCTTCAAGGATGAGGCCCTGCCGCGCGGTGGCGCCGCTGCGGCCGGCGTCGGATGCGGCCTTCAAGTAGTGGTTCAGCGCATTGCGGGCGTTGCCGCCGGCGGACTCAGCGCGGGCCTTCTGCAGACTGGACTCGATGGCCTCCACGATGCTTTCCGGCCGGGCTTGCGCGGATTCCTGTTTCGGTGAAGAGGGCCCAGGCTTTTCTTCGGCTTTGGCGGCCGCCGGCCGGCATTGCTCGATCATCGCCCGCGCCTGTGAAATTCTGGGGCCGTGCGGATTCAACTCGACGTACTGGGAAAGATACGAGAAAGCCTGTTCCGGGTTGTTGAGGTTTTCCTTGCAGAGCAGGCCCAGGTTGTAGAGGGCCGGCCCGTACTCTGCGTTTTTATCCAGTGCCTGCATCAGGTGGAACCCGGCCATCTCCGGGCCGGCCAGCTTCATTTCCGCGAGCGACAGCATCGTCGCGATGCGGGGCGAATTGGCCGCGCGCGCGGCGGCTCCCTGCAGAACTGTCCGGGCCTCCGCCCAGTTTTCCTCCTGCATGTGAATATAGGCCGCGTACTCGAGGGCCCGGGTGTCCTCCTTGTGCCTGAGCGAGGTTTCCTCGAGGCGCTGGAGGGCCTGTACCGTGTCGCCGCTGCGGTAGTAGAGCACACCGAGATTGTAGGCCGGCTCCGCCAGTTCCGGATTCAGGCGAAGGCTTTCCTCGAAAGCCTTGATCGCGGCTTCAATCTGGTTCAGGTGCCAGTTGGCGATGCCCAGCCCGTTGCAGGCCGATGCGCTCTCCATGCTGCCCGGCCGCCGGCTGATGGACTTCTCAAAAAGGTTTTTGGCGCGCACCCAGCGCCCGGCCTCCAGTTCGCGAAGCCCCTGGTTGAATTCCCGCTCGCCCGGATGCCGTCCGCAGCTCATCAGGGCCACGGTCAGCACCGCCGCGGCGGTCACGATGATGATCAGTAAATTCCGCATGTTATCCTTTATGAAACTGGATCAGCACTTTCCGGGAGCGCGGCCCGTCAAACTCGCAGAACCAGATGCTTTGCCAGACGCCCAGCTGCGGGCGGCCCGAGGACACGATGACGTTCACGGACGACCCCATCAGGCTGCTTTTCACGTGTGCAGCGGTGTTGCCCTCGCCATGGAGGTAGTCTCCGCGCCACGGCACCAGCCTGTCCAGCACGCTTTTCATGTCGCGCACGACATCGGGATCCGCGTTCTCGTTGATGGTGATTCCGGCGGTGGTGTGGGGGACGAAAACCGTTACCACTCCGTCCAGCGCGCCGGCTTCTTCCACGGCTTCGCGCACGGCCCCCGTGATGTCGACAAACTGGGTCCTTTCCCGTGTCTGGATTTCCACTTCTTTCATGAGGCGCCCATTCTATTTCATAAAATAAATAATGCAAGACGGATGAGGATGGGTTATTAGATGAGCCGTCCGCCGGGGTGCCGTCTGTGCGCGCCGCCGCCGGATTTATATATGATTCTGCTTGTCTTACAGTTGCTGCTGCTGGTGCTCCTGCTGGGATGTTCGGCCTTTTTTTCAAGCGCCGAGGTGTCCTATTTTTCGCTGAACCGCTTCCAGATCGGCCGGCTGGAGAGCCGTGACCCCGAGGCCGCGGCCCGAATCCGGGCCATCCTCAGCCGGCCCACCAAGCTGCTGTCCACCATCCTGACCGGCAACACGCTCGTCAACACGGTCTCGGCTGCCGTCGGTTATTATGTCGTGGGCCGCTTCAGCACGGACTGGTCGAAGCCGATCGCGATTGTGCTGATGACCGTTCTGCTGCTGATTTTCGGCGAGATCGGTCCCAAGCGCGTGGCCATGCGGCTTCCGGTGCAGGTCGCCGTTTTGTATGCGAAGGCTCTCCTGCTGGTCATGAAAATCGTCAAGCCGTTCCGGCGCATGCTGGAATCCATCACCCGGCTGCTGGCCGGCGTGTTCTATCCGCGAGGCCATATCCTCAGCCGCGAGGAGGTCGCCAGCGTCATGGAGGTGAGTCATCAGAAAGGTTTGCTGGACGCCGACGAGCGCGCCATGCTTTCCGGCATCATGCGGCTGGAAAATCTGCGCGCCAGCGATGTAATGACCCCGCGCGTGGACATTGTCGGCATAGACCTTGCCGATCCTGCGGAGGATCCGCTGCACGTTGCGCGAGCAGCCAAGGTTCCCTATCTGCTGATGTACCGCGAAACCCCTGACGACATTCAGGGCTTTCTGGATGCAAAAGCCTTCCTGATGGATCCTGCACACGATCTCGACCGCGCAAAGGGCACGCCTTTTTATGTCCCGGAGATGGCCCCTTTGAACAAGCTGCTGGCGCAGTTCCGGAAGGAGCAGCGGCGTCTGGCCGTGGTGGTGGACGAATATGGCGGCACCGCGGGCATCGTCAGCCGGGGGGATATCCTCGAGGAAATCACCGGTCAGATTGACCAGCCCGAGCAGCATCTCATTGAGACGCTTGGCCCGGACAAGTGGCTGGTGGACGGACAGATCAGCCTTGCGGAACTCAATGAAAAACTGGGCGTGCGCCTGGGCGGCGAGGGCGTTGACCGGCTTTCGGGCTGGATGATCAGCCATGCCGGACGCCTTCTGCGGTTTGGGGAAGCGGTTGCAGCGGAGGGCTTCCGCGCCACTGTCCGCAAGATGCGCCGGCACCGGATCACGCTGGTTTTGCTGGAGAGGATGCAGGGGGTTCCATCCGCATGATCATCCTGGAAGTCATCCTGATTTTCATCTGTCTCCTCTCTGCCGGTTTCTTCGCGGGCATGGAAACCGGCGTGGTTTCGACCAACCGCTTGCGGCTGCACCACCTGCTGCACCGCAAGGTGCGCGGGGCCCAGACGCTGCAGTACTTTCTGGATCATCCCGATCATCTGCTGGGCACTACGCTGGTCGGCACAAACCTCAGCCATGTGGCCATTTCCGTCCTGTCCGCGGACCTGGCCATCCGCGCCTTTGGAAGAACCGGATCCCTGCTGGCCCCGCTGGTCGTCACAATCGTGATTCTGGTCTTCTCGGAATATCTTCCGAAGGCCTATTTCCAGAGCAATCCGTCGCAGCGGACGCTGCCGCTGATTGGACTTCTGCACATTGCCGGACTGATCTTTTTCCCGGTGAACCGCGCGATCATGTTCATCACAGGCCTGATTTTCCCCGCGCTGCCCTCCGGTGAACTGGACTCGTCCGGCTTCCTGACCCGCGACGAATTGAGAAAGCTCACCAGCGAGGTGGACAGCGACAGCAAACTGGGCCGCGCGCGCAGCCTGATGATCGAGCGCGTTTTCGACCTCACCCACAAGTCGTGCAGTCAGGTCATGATCGACAGGGAACACATGACGATGGTCGAGGCCTCCGCGCCGAAGGAAGCCATTATCCAGCTGGCGCGGGACAGCGGTTATTCGCGAATGCCCGTCTATGAGGGCAGCCGCGACAGCGTCAAGGGCATCCTGAACATCCTGGATGTGCTGGGAGACGACAGCAATCTGTCGAAGAAAGCCGGCGACTTCATGCGTCCCGCCAGCTTTGTCGGTGCTGACACGCCGGCCGATGAACTGCTGGCCCACATGCGGATGATGCGCCAGCCCATGGCCATCGTCACGGACAGCGCCTCAAGAGTTCTGGGGCTTGTGACCACCGAGGACGTGCTGGAGGAAATCATCGGCGAACTGTGAGCGGCTCACCAGAAGGCGTAAGCGCCGGTGACCAGCACAAAGATGCCCAGCAGCAGGTTGGTGGTGATGTGCGCGAGGCACGCGCTCCAGATGTCGCGCGTGCGAATCATGACGAGCGCGTAAACCAGTCCTGCGATGAATCCGGCCAGCCAGCGGTCGTGCTCAAACCCGAACACCAGCGAACTGATCAGAAGCATCTGCCCGTCCAGCCGGCGGAGGTCCACCTTCATGAAATCGCGCGCGATCAGCCAGCGGTAGATGAATCCGCGCCAGAAAAACTCTTCGGCGACGGCGATCACGAAAGCCGAGCCGGCCAGGTGCACGACGGTCAGCGGCCAGCCGGCCGTTTCGGGGGCATAGGGCAGGACTTCGGGAAGCGGCTTGTCGCCGATGATGCCGATCTTGCCATACCATGAGGCCAGCAGGGGAAAGTGCGCGCGCATCCATTCCGACTCGGGCAGCACCCAGAGCGCGAAAACCGCGACGCCCGCCGCCAACGCGAGTGGAAAGTGACGCCCTGCTGGTTTTCCGTATCCGCGCCACGGCCGCAGCCAGAGCAGAAGCGCGGCGGTCAGCGCCGATCGCACGGCATAGGCCCACGCGGTTTCCGGCAGAATCACCATCGCGGCCATCCATGCCGCGAATGGAGCAATGTGCGCGGGAAGGGGCGCCTTCCAGTCCATTCTGTTCCTATTCATTTCTTCCATGACGGCGGAAAGTATAGAACAAACCTTGGAAGAGGCATAGACACAAACGTCCCGGCGGTGTAGAAAAAGCCGAGCCATGAGAAAAAAGACACCCATTATCACGGAGCGCGGGATCATGAGGCGGCTGGCCTCCACACGCCAGCCGTTCCACGACAATTATTATGCCATGTATTCCAGCGTCCTGGGCGGCATTGTCACCAATCCCGTTTTGATGACGGTTCCCGTTGACGACCACATGGTGCACCGCGGAGACGGCGTGTTCGAGTCCTTCAAGTGCTGCGGAGGGAGCCTCTACAACCTGCGATCTCATCTGGAGCGGCTGCAGCAGTCCATGGAGCCTCTGGCGATGGAAATCCCGTGTCCCATGGAGGAAATGGTTGAACTGGTCTGCGACACCGTCCGCGCCGGCGGCCGCCGCGATGCCCTGGTCCGGCTGCTGGTTTCGCGCGGGCCGGGCGGCCTGAGCGTCAATCCCTACGATTCGCAGCGCCCCCAAATCTACATTGTGGCCTATTATTTGCCACCGCCATTCATGCAGAGCCATCCGCAGGGCGCGCGCATCGAGACGAGTTCAATCCCGGTGAAGCCCGCCTTTTTCGCCCGCGTCAAGACCTGCAACTATCTTCCCAACGTGCTGATGAAAAAGGAGGCCGTGGACCGCGGCGTGGATTTTATGGCAGGCTTCGACCCGTCGGGCTTCCTCGCGGAAGGCGCCACGGAAAACATTGCCATCGTATCCGCGGACGGGTATCTCGCTTCGCCCTTCGCGGCCCACATTCTGACGGGAACCACGATGCTCCGCGTGACGGAACTGGCCCGTCCGCTGGTTGAAAGCGGATTCCTGGAAGGCATCCGGCAGCGGAACATCACCCGCGCGGATCTCCGCGCCGCCCGCGAGGTGCTGATCCTCGGGACCACGGTCAACGTGACTGCTGTGGTGGAATATGACGGCAAGCCGGTCGGCGCCGGCCGTCCGGGCCCCGTGTATGAAAAGCTTTCAGCACTGTTGATGGAAGACATGACCGCAAATTCCGAAATGCTGACACCTGTGTTTGAAGAAAGGAGACCTCAATGAAAAAAGCAATCATCATCATTATGACCGCGCTGCTGGCCTCGGGCGCGTCCGCGCAGCTTCTGGAGCAGGGCGTGAGCGAAGTCCGGCTGAGCGGACTGGTGGATTTCGAGACGGCGGACGACACCCTCTTTGTGCTGGATGTGTTCTACGGCATATTCCTGGCCGATTATTTTGAGGCCGGCCTTGCGATGGGCCTGCGCGAAAGCGATTCGCTATCGCTCTGGAAAATCGGACCTGAGGCGGAGTACAATTATGACCTGGGCACCGAGCTGGTGCCGTTTATCGGCGGCGGCATTTTCTATGGACGCTACGACGCCGGCGGCGAAAAGGGCAGCGGCGTGGTGATCAAGACCGACGCCGGCATCAAGTATTTCGTTGCCGAGGGAGTCGCCATTTCGGCGGCCGCCGTGCTGGAATGGGCGTCCGAGGATGTGTATTCCGAGAAAGGCGGAGTGACCGATCTGGACACTCGGATCGAACTCGGCCTGCGCTTTTTCTTTTAGTATTCCTCTGGAATAATGCGGGCAGGGGATATACATTATCCTCGATTTTTCAACATTTTCCGGAACATCGTGTCTGTGAAAAAAGAAAGGACTGATGCATGAAGAAATTTATTGTTTTCTGCCTGGCCGCCATGATGGCTGCCCCGATATTTGCGCAGGAGGTCAATCCGCCCGCTTTGCCGGAAACAGCGCCCGAAGCCGCGCCGGACGAAATCGTGCATGCCCCGAAAATCGTCTGTGATCAAACCACCTTCGAGTTTGGCGACCGGGAGAATACAGAGACCATTGAACACACTTTCATTATAAAGAACGAGGGCGATCTGTCGCTTGAAATTTCCAACGTGCGGGCGGCCTGCGGCTGCACGGTTGCCAATATTTCCACCAAGCTGGTCGCTCCCGGCGAACAGGCGCAACTGACCGCGCGGTTGTCTCTGCGCGGCCGCAACGGCCGCCAGCGCAAGGCCATCACGGTTTCCTCCAACGATCCCCAGACCCCGAACCTGACGCTTTTCCTCGACGGCAACGCGGTCGCCGGCATCGAGGCGGTGCCCAACCGGCTGTTCTACGGACAGATCGCCCCTGACGTTGTTCAGGAGCAGTGCGCCGAGGTGAAGGCAGGAACGACACCGTTCAAGATCATTGCGGTCGAGTCCGATACGCCGAAAATCTCAACCCGCATGGAAGTGCTGGAAGACGGGAAAAACTACCGCATCTGCGCCTCAACGGTGCCCCCGCTGGATATTGGCGAACTGCGGGCCAATGTGACCGTTCGCACCGACAACCAGAAGATTCCCGTCATCAGCCTTCCGATATCGGCATCCGTGATCGGAGGAATCGCCGTCGCCCCCCGCGAGCTTTCGATTCCGGCCACCGGCACCGAGCCGGTGTCGCGTTTTGTGGTTCTGCGGCCGTCTACCGTGCAGGAATTCGAGGTGAAGGAAGTGGTCGTGCCGGATCCCGCTATCCGGTCCGAAGTGGTGAAAATGCCGACCGGTTACCGGATTCAGTTGAGCAACATCATGCCCGGCATTGCGCTGGTGGATCAGAAGGTCATTGTTCGCACAAGTGCGGAAGGTTTTGAGAACATCGAAATTCCGATTCGGGTTAATCCTTAGCTTTAACCGGATGATTTCAAAGGATCAGATCCGGGGTCTTTTGTTGCGAACGGCTCTGCTGGTTGCGTTTTCCTGCCTGCTGGCTGTCATTGCGCTTGCGGTTCATCCCGGCCGCATCCCGTGGATTGGCGACTGGGCCCATCATGTTGAATCCATGGCGCTCAAGGAGGGCATTCCTCTGGTCGGCACGCCTGAGATGCGGCGCATCGCCGAAGCCGGTTCTCACCTGATTCTGGATGCCCGTCCGCTGGCGGATTTTGATGCCGGCCACATTCCCGGAGCGGTGCCGCTCCCGTACGACGACCTCGATGCCCACTACGAGCAGGTCCGCCTGATGCTGGCCCCGGCGCAGCCGGTTGTCGCCTACTGCTCGGGCGGCGCCTGCGACGATTCGCTCCTGCTCTGCGTGCATCTCCGCAAGCAGGGCTTCACCAACGTCATCCTTTATGCCGAGGGCTGGGCTGGATGGGAGGATGCGCCGTGAACCGGAAAAACCGGATCATCCTGCTGTTCCGGATTGTGCTGGGAATTGTGTTCCTGTGCGCAGCAGTCCCGAAAATCATCAGTCCGTACGGTTTCGCCGAGGCGGTCTACCGCTATCAGGCCGCGCCGTACTTCATGGTGAACATCACGGCGATTTTCCTTCCATGGGTGGAGCTGGTATCCGGCCTGTGCCTGCTGTTTTCAAAAACATTCCGAGCCGCCTCGTCGCTGGTTGTTCTCGGGCTGATGATATTTTTCACGGCGCTGGTTTCCGTGACGGTTTTTCGCGGCATAGACATCAGTTGCGGGTGCTTCTCCGTCAATCCCGATGCCGCCAGCATTGGCTGGAAAAAAATTGCGGAGAACACGCTGATGACCGTAATGGCCGTGTTTGTATTTCTCGATGCGCTGAAGCCGCCTTTTACAGCGCATTCCGCACGATAAAGTCGCGGATGGCCTTTTCATCGGCCGGGAGATTCTCGCAGCGGGTAGGGGCTTTCGCCAGCCGGTCCAGCAGTTCGTGATGCGCGAGATCCTTGCCCGTGGCGTCCAAAATGGCCTTGCTGAACTTGGCGGGATGCGCGGTGGCGAGGCATATCAGCGACTCACCCTTTGCCCGCAACCGCTCTCCAACCGAAACGCCAACCGCGGTGTGCGGATCAAGAAGATATCCACATTCCCGATGATACCGGCCAATGGTCGAAAGGGTGTCGGCCGTGGTGCCGGCTCCCGCGGTGAACAGCGGCTCAACCGCTTCTCCCGGTGTCAGAGGGATTGAAAGCGATCCTGTCCGGTCGAATTCGCTCATCATCGTGCAAAGTTTCGCGCTGTCCTCGCCCGTGCGGTAATAAAGGTACCGCTCGAAATTGCT
This sequence comes from Kiritimatiellia bacterium, assembly GCA_050178035.1. Lineage (GTDB taxonomy): Bacteria > Verrucomicrobiota > Kiritimatiellia > JAKQHR01 > JAKQHR01 > JAKQHR01. The sequence continues at coordinate 4,551 of JBFXGK010000028.1, read as the reverse complement.
TGCGACCTGGATGTCCATGGAGGGGCTCAGCGTTGGGACCACCTTCCCGAGGCTGTAGACGCCGGTGTTGAAAAACCGCGAAAGGATGTCATTCTCGTTCGTGGCCAGGATCAGGCGCCTGACCGGCAGACCCATCCGCGCGGCGTACCAGCCGGCGAGAATATCACCGAAATTGCCGGTGGGCACGGAGAAGGTGATCTCGGCGCAGCCCTCTTCCTTCATGACCTTCAGGCCGGCGTAAAAATAATAAACGATCTGCGCCAGCACGCGGGCCCAGTTCACCGAGTTGACAGCGCCGAGCGCGTGGCGCTTCTTGAATTCCACGTCCCGGAAGATGGACTTCATGATGTTCTGACAGTCATCAAATGTGCCCGCGACGGCGATGTTGAAGACGTTGGCGTCCAGCACGGCGGTCATCTGCCGTTCCTGCGTCGGGCTGGTGCGCCCGGCAGGATGCATCACGAAGATATGGATGCGGTCGCGGCCCCGCACCCCGTAGATGGCCGCGCTGCCCGTGTCCCCGCTGGTTGCGGCCAGGATGTTGAGGTGATGACCTGTGCTTTTCAGGATGTATTCAAAAAGATTCCCAAGCCACTGCAGCGCCACGTCCTTGAAGGCCAGCGTCGGGCCGTGGAAAAGCTCAAGGATGTGCAGATCCCCGACGCGAACGACCGGCGTCACTTCGGGATGGCGGAAAGCCGCATAGCTGCGTTCAATGAGATCCCTCAGGCTGTCTTCGGATATGTCCGTGAACAGACGCGTGATTTCAAAGGCCAGATCCTGGTAGGAAAGCCCGGCCCATTCCTCAAGTTGATCTTTCACGCCGGGAATGCGTGCTGGAATCAGCAGTCCGCCGTCCGTTGCCAGTCCCGTCATGACGGCGTCCTGAAAGCCCATGGGCGAAGACCGGCCGCGCGTGCTGATGTACTGCATGCTCATGGCGCAGGCGGGATCCGGAAAACACTGATCAGCGGGCGATGGTCGGATCCTTCCCGGCACAGCAGGTTGCCCGATGCGCGGCATTTCTGCTTGACCAGCAGCATCGCCATGCCGCGGCTGACCATCATGTAGTCAATGCGCGAATAGGTGTCGTCGCCGGATGCGTAATAGGTCCAGACCGTGCCGAGCTCGTCGCGCGGGCGGACGTCAAAGAGGTATCGGGTCTCCTTGCCGATGACCTCGCGGATGGCGGCGGAATTGAAGGTGTCGTTCATGTCGCCCACGACCAGGATGGGGACATCGGGTTTTTTCCGGAGGCTCTGGCGGACATGCTTGTTGAGCAGCCGCGCCTCGTTCCGGCGCATCTCCGTCTGCCCCAGCGGGTGGAACACCTTGGCCTTGAGATGGGCGCTCATCAGATTGAAGCGGAAGTGCGCCGCGGGCTGAATGTCCACGCTGAGAAAGCCCCTCGCAACCGGAAGTTCCGCCGGGCCGATGGTGTAGGTGTCGTTGGTATGGTGCTGCCGGGCCACGATCGGGAACCGGCTGAGCACGGCCATGTTGATTTCCTGCCGCCCCCCCCGCCGCAGCAGTTCGGTGTGCGGGTATTTCATGCCCTTGGCCGCGAGACCGTTGGTGAAATGGGCAAACGCCTCGGGGCTGCCCATCTCCTGCACGGCAATCACATCGGGCTGCTCGTCGCTGATGACCTGGAAAATTGCGTCGCACTGCTCCTGGGGCTTCAGGTCGTCCGCCTCGCCGTCGTCGTCGCGGTCGTCGTAATAATAGCGCATGAGATTCCACGTCATCACTGAGAACTCGTCCTTCGCGGTCTTCAGGGTGGAGGGAAGCTGGGCCGCGCGCGAGGGGACAGCGGCCAGCAGTCCAAGGAACAAAAGACCCCGGAGGAGAACCTGCCAGTGATGGGCTCGGAGCATCGTTCTATTTCCTGTAGGCCTGGTCAATCTTCTGGGCGATGTCCTTGTAGCCGATGTCCACCCCGTAGATTTCCTTGTAGTGGGCGAGGGCCTGTTCGGGCTTGCCCATGACCTCGGAAATGATTCCCATCTCGTACACGACGTCCTTCTTGGTGTCGTCCATGATGTGAAGTTCGGATGCCGCCTTCTCGAGCTGCTCCATGGCGATGTCGTACTGCTCCTTGGCCTTGAAGCACATGGCCAGGTAGTACAGCGCGCGGATGCGCCGCTGCGGGTTGCGCTGGGCCATCTGCAGCTGCTGGATCGCGCCGTTGAGGTCGCCGCGCTCGAAAAGAAGGGCTCCGAGGTCGTAGCGGAACTGCAGGTCGTTGGGGTAGCGCTTAACTTTGTCTTCTGCGTCCTGCATCATGAATTCGGCGCGTTCCTGCTCCTTCGCCGCGGCCGCGGCTTCGTTGCCGGCGCTGCGCAGCTTCTCGATCTCGTCGTCGAACTGCTTCTGGCGGACGCCGCTGATGGCGAGGTCGATTTGCGGGTCGGATCCGCCCATGGCGGCCAGCGCCTCGCGCAGGACCTTGAGGGCCTCGTTGTAGCGCTTGGAGCGTGTGTAAAGGTCGGCCAGCGCGCGCCGGTAGTTGATATTGTTCGGTTCCGCCTGCACCTTGGCGGTCGTCTCGCGAATCAGATCGTCAATGTCCTTCTTCGACTTGGAGGACTTGCCCTGCTGCTCGAGACGGACGGCCTCGTCCTTGTCCTTCATGACATCGCGGTAGCTCTTGGCCTCTTCCCATCCGCCCTTTTTCATGGAGGCCAGCGCCGAGGCGTCCTTCAGGTTCTTGATGGCCTTCTGGTCGTTGGGCATCAGTTTTTCGACGGCGGCGTAGCAGTCTCGCGCGGACTGCGGCTGGTTGTTGTCCAGGTAGATCTGGCCCAGCTTGTTGAGCAGCTTGACGTCTTGGGGATAAAAATCCTTCAGGATTTCCAGATGCTGGATGGCCACCTCGGGCATGTCCGCGGCCAGCGCGGCATCGGTCAGCACGTTTGCGAACCCCATGTTCAGGGGATCAATCTTCATCAAATCCTCGGCGATCCGCAGCGCTCCGGCGGGATTCTTCTTCATGGAACCCTTCGCCTTCATCATGGAGCCCAGGCCGGTCACGGTGGAAAGGGTGTGCGCCATCTGGCCGCCGCCTTTTTCCTTGAACTTCTTCACTTCGGCGGCCCGGAGAAACCGGCGCACCTTGAGCACGCGGGGTTCCAGATCAAGAGCGTTCAGGAATATATCAATGGCATACTCCGTGTTGCCGCGCTCCATGGCGGCCATGCCTTTTTCAAAAAGTTCACGGGCCTTGCGAGGGGCCTCTTCAATCGTTATCTCTGCCATGCTGTCCGGCTCCTTTCCAAAATGTCTCAATCCCGGACTTTACGAAAACAGGCGGGAAGTGGCAACAGTTTATTGTTCTTTGATCTTTCTGCTGGCATCCGCCGGCCTCTCTCCATAGAATGCGCGCCTCAATGGTTGAGGGAATAAATTTGCTGAAGCAGATCAGAAGAGGATGTTTTGTGTTTGCGGCGCTGCTGGCGCTGCCGGCGGCTGCGCGGGCCTCGGCCATTGCCCGGCCCCAGGTGCAGACCTTTGCCCTCGGGTCGGAACGCTATGCCTCCCTGCGCGATGTCGCCCGCTTCTACAACCTCGACCTGCAGTCCGCGCGCGGCAGCCGCATCCCGCTGAAGAGCAAGTGGACCGATCTCCAGTTTGAAGCCGCCGCCCGGAAAATGTGGATGAACGGAATGATGATCTGGCTCAGCATGCCCATCGTCAAAAGCCGCTTCCAGTGGGCCCTCAACAAGGAGGACATGGACTCCACCCTTGATCCTCTGCTGCGCCCCAACCTGCACCTGCGCAGCGAAGGTTCGCGCATCGTCGTTCTGGATCCCGGCCACGGCGGAACCGACCGCGGCGCGCGCGGGCCGCGCGGGGTCGAGGAAAAGCGCGTGGTGCTGGATATTGCCGAGCGTGTGCGGGTTCACTTGGCCAACGCGGGCATCAAGGTCTATCTGACGCGCAGCGGCGACCGCGCGCTGAATCTCGTGGAGCGGCCTTACCGGGCCAACCAGTGGAACGCGGATGTCTTCGTCAGCATCCATCTCAACGCCAGTGCCACGGCCTCCGCCGGCGGGATCGAGACCTATGTGCTGTCCGTTCCCGGTTATTCCTCCACCAATGTGAAAGGGGGCGGCCGCACGGCGAAAGTCAGTTATCGCGGCAACGCCCACAACGGCGGGAATATGATCCTCGCCTACATGCTCCAGAAAAACCTGCTCGCGAAAACGAAAGCGGAGGACCGCGGGATCCGCCGTGCGCGGTTTGCCGTGCTCAAGGACGTGGACTGCCCCGCGGCGCTCGTTGAATGCGGATTCCTTTCCAATGCCCGCGAAGAGTGGCTGTTCCGGACCGATGACTACCTCAACAAAGTCTCGCAGGCCCTCGCGCAGGGCATCATCGAATACCTTGGCAGCGTCGAGCGCGCCAAAGTCTCCATGCCGTAAAAACCTCAAAAAATCCAAAAAAAGCCTTAAAAACGGCTAAAAATGCATAAAAAAGGCCAAAAAAGGCTTAAAAATGCATAAAACTGGCAAAAAAACGCAAAAAACGGCCTATTTTAGCAGATATTGG
>JBFXGK010000027.1:0-25883 GCA_050178035.1 Kiritimatiellia bacterium | reverse complement strand
GTCACCCTGGGCAGCCTCACACAGACCTACGACGGCACGCCCAAGAGCGCGACGGCCACAACGGTTCCGGTCGGGCTGACGGTTGACCTGACCTACAACGGCTCCGGCACCGCCCCCACGGAAGCCGGAAGCTATGCCGTGACCGGCACGGTCAATGATGTGAACTATGCGGGCTCCGCCACGGACACGCTGGTGATTGAGGCGGGCGTCACAGATACCGATGGCGACGGCATGATTGACAGCTGGGAAATCGCCAACTTCGGAAACACCACCACCGCCGGGTTAGGCAGCGATTATGACGGCGACCTGTATCTGGACATCTATGAGCATGGGGCCGGAACCCAGCCAACCAATCCGGCTTCGCTGCTGAAAATCAATTCGGGTGCGCAAATTGTCGGCGGCGCGAAAGTGGTCCGCTGGTCAAGCGTTGCGGGCAAAGAGTACATGCTGTTGAGGTCCACAGACCTTTCCGTGCCGTTTGTAGGCATTGCCTCCAACATCCTGGCCACAGATCCCGAGAATGTGTACACGGATGCTGCGGCACCTGTGGTGGAAAGACTGCTCTACCGCATTCAGGTCGAATAGGTCATCGCGGGATTCTATAGAAAAACCGCCGCAGTTTTCTGCGGCGGTTTTTCTTTCAAGGGTTCAGCACACCGCATGGGCATGCGCGCGACGCGCGCGCTCTGCGGGCGCCGCCGAAGGCAATGCCGCACTGCGGCTGTATAGCCGCTTATGCGCACTAATGCCCTGCAGGCGGAAAAGTCCGCACGTGTGCGGCGAAAACTGCAGATCGGAACCATCTTTCGGAAGGCGCTGAGAATACAGCTTTTCATATTCCTGCATGCTCAGCTCACGGCGGCTGTCCAGCATTTGCCGGTGACGGTCTTTGTCCAGATGCTGCGCGTAGCCGGGCTGGAGAATGCCGCCGAAGAATATCGCAAGGCAGCCGGAGCCATAGCTGAACAATCCCAACCGCTCGCCGGTCATGTCGGCCTCATGTTCAAGAAGCGAGGTCAGCCCGATATAAAGCGAGGCCGTGTAGGTGTTGCCGATAATCCGGTTGTAGCACAGCGCCGCCTCGATCTGCGCGGCTGCTTTTGTCTCCGGATAGTCCGGAGCCGCCTGCTTGACGAGGCTGCCGTGCGCCTTTTCGGCCATCCGGGTGAACGGCAGATGATAGCAGAAGCGGCTGTGATCGCCGTATCCAAGCCCGGTTTCCTTTGCATAGATTTCCCAGCTCGCCAGCAGCGCCTTGATATAGATGCGGATGGACGCCTTGCCGTCCACAAGGGCCTCATCCATGTAGTTTGGCCTCCAGAAGTCCATCACATCCTCGGTGTATGATCCGTTACGGGGATCAATCGCCAGGATGCGGGGGTTGGCGGAAATCACCATCGCACACGCCCCCGCCCCCTGCGTCGGTTCGCCGGGCGTGCCCAGCCCATAGCGCGCCACGTCGGCGCAAACCAGAAGAACTTTCTTGTCCGGCCGCTGGTTCACCAGCGCAAGCGCCATCAGCAGCCCGGCCGTTCCGCCCGAACAGGCCTGCTTCACTTCAAACGCCTTGCACGAAGACGGCAGGCCCAGAAGCTGATGAACATAAACACCCGCCGCCTTTGACTGGTCAATCCCGGATTCTGTCGCGAAGATCAGCATGTCCAGCGATGAGGAATCAACGCCCTGCAGCGCGTGGAATGCGGCATTCGCGCCCATCGTGACAACATCCTCGTCTGGCGACGGAACGGCCATGCGCTCCTGGCCGATTCCCGTGTAAAATTTGTTTGGATCCACGCCGCGCGCGGCCGCCAGCGTTTTCAGATCCAGAAACTGATCCGGCACATAGAAACTGATTTTGTCTATTCCAGCATTCATGATTTCACCTCGTAACTGCGCAGCGGAACTGCCGCAGCCTCCACGTTCTCGGACGAAACGGCATCCACCGCGCGCTTCAGCACGGCCTCAAGCGCCTCCAGATACTGCATAAAGCTCCTGCGCCCCATGTCCGTCGCCATCATCGTGGTGCGGGGCTTCGATGCGATAAAAGTCTTTCTGACACGCACTGCACCGGCATCCTCCAGCGTCTTGATGTGGCGGCTGAGGTTCCCGTCGGTCAGACTGCAGGCGGATTTCAAATCGTTGAAAGCCATGCTGTTGTGCGGCGCGCCGCAAAGCGCGGACATGATTGAAAGGCGGCTGGGTTCGTGGAAGAGCTTCTCCAGCGCCAGATACGGATTATGTTTTGCATTCATTATTCAGCCTCCCCCATCTCGCTCTCATCCTGATAGCGCTCAATCAGGATATAGCGTCGCTCATCCATGTGGAGGATCAGCCCCCCAGCCCACTCTCCTGCGCAAAAAACGATTCCCATCGGCAGAGGATTCAGAAAATCAACACTGGGGGCCAGAAGCCACGCGATGCCGCTTACAATGTAAAATGCGCCCACCAGCATGATCATGCGCGGAAGCACATATCGGGAACCCATGTTTGAAAGTCCGAACATGCACATCCAGATGCCAAATAGATAGCGATGATTGTCGTTCATCAGCATGGCCGCCGTCAGGGCCCCGCCGACCGCCAGTGCGGGCAGGCTGTCAAAAAGAGGTTTCAACCGGGTGATGTCGCGGCCGACCTTGGGGTCATGGAAAAACCAGTGAATCAGGGCGATACCGTTCAGCATCAGGGCAACCATGCAAAGCGCGCCCCATCCAAGAATGTGGGCATGGGTGTTATGAGGATAAAACCGCGAGGCCATAATGGCGGAGGCGACTAACGCCAGCGTTCCCGAGACAATGCGGGCCCATCCGGAATAGCCGCGGAAGTGCTGCCGTTCCATCACCATGCGCTGGAGCTCCTTAACCTGAGAAAGAGCTTCTTTAATGTGTTCTGTGAGCATAAGACCTGTTTCCTTTTGTCAGGAATTAACCACACCACAAAGCACTTTGCAATACAAAGTTGATGGTTTTTTCGAAGAGCCGCGGATAAGAGTAATGAAAATGCTGGCTGCTTTATATTAATCAGGCCGCTTAAACGTAGCGCTTAAGGTAGGGCGGTCACTCTGTGACCGCCGCGGCGCGCACGGAGTGTGGGCCCTACCGTTTGAGCCTTTCATCATCCGTGTTTGATATTACTCGTCTTCGTCACGAAGTCGCAAGGGTTCCAAGCCAATGATAATCTCCCTGACAGGATCATCCGGATGCCACTCGCCAAGTTCCCGGCCCTCGTCCAGCTGAACCTTCAGCGATGCGCCGTCGCGCACAAAAACAGGAGCATCAACCAGACCGCAGGAAACAAGTGGCTCCGAAGGCCCCTCATAGAGTTTTTCCGGCCGGAGCAGATGCCGCCAGACGCCAGCCGGAAATTTCACCTTGCGAACCATTGCATTTGCTTCAAGCACGGGAGCGACCAGCAGGTCCGGCCCCAGCATGTACTGCGAGTCCTCTGACGCAAAGCGCGGATCAGCGGGAAATTCCATCGTCATCGGCCGCATGATCGGAAGACCCGTCGCCGCCGCTTCGCGGCCGAGGGCAATGAGGGTCGGCTTCAGATTCATCCGGAGATGCGAAAGAAGCTTGTAGGCGGCCTCCGCTTCACGCCCAAACTCCCACGGCTCGCGGCGCTTCATGCCATGATACTGCATCAGCGGACTGAACGCTCCGAACTGAAGCCAGCGGATATACAGCTCCGGGCCCGGATCGCCAATGTATCCCCCGATGTCGTGGCCCCAGAACGGCGCGCCGCTCACTCCCGCGCTCAGACCGGCCGGGATCAGTGACCGGTACTGTTCCCAGCTCGCATACTGGTCGCCCGCCCACAGCGCAGGAGTGCGCCCGGTTCCCATGCTGGCGCTGCGTCCCCACAGCATTCCATCCGCGCCTTCCTCGTCAAAAAGTTCGAAGAGCGCCCTGGCGTAGAGCGATGCATATTCATTGTGCATCTGCCAGCCGCGGCGGCCGTCCGCGAAGACATCGTCCGGCTTGATGTCCTCACCGTCATCGGACTTGAAACCGCGGACACCCCTGCGGATCTCGTCCCGCATCTGGTCTTTCCACCACTTCACTGCTTCCGGGTTCGTGAAATCAATGTTGGCCATACCCTCCAGCCATTCGCGCCGCCAGCTCACCAAGCCGTCGGGCTTCCGGACAAAAAAACTCTTCTCCGCCAGTTCCATCAACCCCGGATGGGAAGGCGGCATAACGGGAACCTGCCAGAGGACCGTCTGAATGCCGTGCTGTGAACACAGCGTAAAATAGCGGTCAAGTTCCGGCCAGCCCTGCTTTGAGAAATTGTTGAAGTCGCCCGTTTCGTAAGGCCCCTTCCATGCCTCCTGCACAATGGCCGCGACAGGAAAGCCTCGCTTCACCATTTCATTGATCGCTTCTTCCGCTTCGCCCTGGTTTTCGAAACTGTTGCGGCTGATCCACGGGCCCCAGGCCCAGTCCGGGATCCCGCGGAACGGTCCCTGCATCCGCGCGCGATGCTGCACAAGCTCCTTGAGCGTCGGTGCAAAGGCGAGATAGAAGGTCCAGTCCCGGCCTGCGCGCGAATAGCGGTTCCAGCCCTCAACCAGCGTATTGAGGGAAAAATCGCCGTCGGGATTGTCGGCGGCAAAAAAAGCATATCCGGCGCTGCTGAAAAGCACAGGTGTGCAGAAATAGCTGGCCTCGTTTCCGTGACCCTGGCCGGGAGCATCGCGGATCCACATTTCAACCATCCTGCCGGCCTGGTTCAGCCCGTTGAAACGCTGTCCAAGTCCGTAAATTGCTTCTCCGCGATGCGCCATCCATTCCAACCGCGTGCCCGGCACCCCTGCGCGACCATAAGACTGAAGTCCGGATATCCGGCCACGCCACAGCGGTGGTCCATCCGGATAATTCGTTCGCCGGACTTCCACAAAGCCATTTGAAAAACATACTTCAGTATTTCCAGACCGGCAGGCCTCCGGCTTTTCGGCAACAGCGGAAACAACTGAAAATTCATAAACATTCTCGCCAACAGATCTTGCAGAAACAGACAGTTGAGGAACATCAGGAGCAATTGCCGGCAGACGGGATGTCACAAGGAGAAGGAAAAGCAGAGAAGCCAACAATAAACAGGTGCTTTTTGCGCTGATAATGTTCATCGGGCACATTATCACCAATCATCCACAAACCGGCAAGCGTGAAGCCCCATTACGATGATGAAGACGGGAGAAAAAAGAAGGAGCTGTTCGCCATCGGCGAACAGCTCCTTCCCTGCTTACGTTATTACGGCTGATCTATCTGGATACGGTAGAGCAGTCTTTCCACTGCCGGCGCGGCGGCATCGGTGTAGACGTTCTCGGGAGTCGTCGCCATGATGTTGGAGGCGATCCCGACGAACGGCACGGAAACATCCGTTGAGCGCAGCAGCATGTATTCCTTGCCCGCCACACTGGCCCATTTGATCACCTTCGCGCCGCCTACAAGCTGGGCGCCCGAGTTGATCTTCAGCAGCGACAGGATGTTGGTCGGCTGTGTGCCCGCACCGAATTCATCGGTGTCAAAGAACAGGTCGCCGTCATAATCCGTTCCGATTCCGGCGGTGGTTGTGTTGCCGAAGTTGGCGATTTCCCAACTGTCGTCCATGCCGTCGGCATCAGCGTCCGCAACGCCACCGGTTGAGGTCACCGAACCGAGCAGATGGACGCTGTCCACGCGCCATGTGCCGGATGAGGCAATGGCCCCGATCCCGTACAGCCTGAAGGTCTGCACGCCGGTCAGGTTGGTCAGCGACACCACGGTGTCGTTGTATCCGTCTGCGATGTTGGTGTGGGCCGCTCCGGAGCAGAGGTCCGCGGAATAGGCATCCCCGCTGTAGCGGAAGTACCAGTTGCTCGGCCCGTTGGCGGAATGGTAGTCATAGAACGTCAGGCTATCAACCGCCATGGCATAGCCATCCGAAACAGTCAGCGAGAACTCGAAGTAATGTCCGGCTTCGGTCCAGCCATTCTCGTTGACGGCATAACCGATCTTGCCGGAACCGTTCGTGAACACAGCATCACTCGTCGTGAAGTCGCCGGACAGAACATTGGCAGCCGTTGTGTCCGCGCCAACCATGAAGCCGCCCAGGCCGTCATCAAAGTCGTAGAAGACGACCGTGCTTCCAGACGTCGGCTTCAGACTCACCGTGATAATCACGTCCTGGAAGTCCACGCCATCGTCGTCCGCCGCGTAGAAGGTCGAGGTGTAGACACCGACCGGCGAGGCGTTCGACCACGTAAACTGCCCGTATTCATTGGAGGATGTGAAGCTCGCTCCAGCCGGCAGATTGCTGGCAGAAAGCGTAACCAGATCACCTTCGGTCGGGGAGGCGTTCACCGAGAACACCAGCACCTCATTCACGACAACCTCTTTATTGTTGATCGTCCAGAGGTTCGGCGGTGTATTCGGATTGACGGTCACCACGAACTCCTCGATGTCGGATCCATCCTTGTCGGTCGCATACACCTGCGTGGTGTACACACCCACCGGGGTTGCGACCCAGTTGATGGTTCCGTTCTCATTCGTGGCCGAGATGGTCATTCCGGCCGGAGCATTGCTCAGCGACAGAGTGACTGTGTCAGCATCGGTCGGAGTCGCTGAGACCATAACCTGCAGCAGGTCGTTCTCATAGAGCGCCTGATCGGCAACGAGATCCAGCACCGGCGGGACATTGGTGCCCCACACGCCTGTGTCATTCATGGCTCCGGGCGTTCCAAGATCGCCCCAACTTCCGGGCCAGGGCAGGGTCGAGATGGCCCAGTTGGCGCCATCGGCCGGATTCAGGGACGGGCTCTTCAGGTAGAGCGAGGCTCCCGCCGGGGTTGCCGGGAAGACAACGCCATCGTCGTAATCCACGCGAGCCACTTCGGCACCCATGTTGTTCTTCAGGATAACACTGTCCGCGGTATTGCCCATGGTGAACGTGCTGTAGGCATAGTTCACAGTGAGGTTACCGTTCGTGCCGGTATCGGTGCTGCGGCCCAGGACCAGGAAGCCCTTGGCGGGCACCATCAGCGGAGCGCCGTTGGAAATGACGTTGTTCACGGAGGCGCCATCGCTGACGATCCATCCGTCAATGTCCACGTCGGTCCAGCCGTCGTTGTAGAGCTCAATCCACTCGCCAACAGCATCCAGGCTGGCCACGGGGTCCATCAGCAGTTCCGAAATGATGATGTCGGAATCCGGTGAAACCGTGATCAGAACGGGTTCCATATCCACGCCGTCGTTGTCGGTAGCATAGACGGTCATCGTATAAATGCCGACCGGAGCGGCTGAAGACCAGGTGAATGTCCCGTTCTCATTGGTCGACCCGAAGGTCGAGCCGGCCGGCGCATTGCTCACGGAAAGCGTAACGGTATCGCCGTCAGTTGCCGTGGCCGAAACCGCGAACGTGAGGAGATTGCTCACCATAACAACCTTGCTTCCAATTTCACCCAGGACCGGCGGCATATTGGTGCCATGATAACCAGGAGTCATGCTGAGCGTCGTGGCGTTGGTCGTGATGGTCCACTCGGCCAGGGTCCAGGTCGCGTTGGGAGATGTGACCGAGGTCAGGCGCGCGGCCTGGCTGTCGGTGTATTCCCAGGTCTGCCCCAGACCGCTCTGATCCAGCACGCCATAGATGTCCACCACCGCGCCGGCGGTGTGATCACCAAAGGCAAACAGGACATAGGCGTCATCGCCGTTGCCCGTGATGCCGGGCATATCCGCATCGGGCGCAAACCCGTAGGCGGCCTGGAAGTCCGCAGGGCTGTTGGCCAGAACATAAGTGCTCCCAGCCGCAACGGTGCCGGTAAGCTGGATTTGATCCCAGGAAGTTCCGCCGCTGCTCTGGCGACCCATCCAGAACACATTGCTGGACAGATCCACAGCCGACACACCCGGATTATAGATTTCCACAAAGCGGGCATTAGAGTTGTCAACCGGGTCGGCCACTTCGGAGATAATCAGGTCAACGGGGGCCGCAACCACCGAGATCACGACATCCTCGAAGTCCGTTCCATCCTTGTCCGACGCATAGAAGCGGCTGGTGTAGACACCCGTCGGTGTGGCGGAAGCCCACGCGAAGGCTCCGGTTATGCTGCCCGCAGCCGTATTGGACGGGAAACTGGCTCCGGAGGGCAGGTTTTCAGCCCAGAGGGTCACGCTGTCGCTGTCAATGAGGTCCTGAGCGACCACGCTGAATCCGAGGCTGTTGCCGTCAATTACAATCTTGTTCCCGATTGTCGCCAGGGACGGTTTCTGATTTGGCCCATGCGCGCCCGGAGTCGTGTTGGCGACCAGCACGTCACGGACAAAGGACCATTCGTTGCTGTCCCAGGTTGCATTGGGATGTGTTACGGTCAGCAGGCGCGTGGCCTGATCATCCGCATAGTCCCACGGCATTCCCGTTCCATCCTGATCAACAATGCCATAAATGTCCATGATGGAACCAGAGGTATGGTTACCGCTGGCGTAGAGGATGTAGGCATCATCCCCATTACCGTAGTCAACGCTGCCACCGAATTCCGCGTTCGGCAAGAAACCGTAGGCGGCAAGGAAGCTGGACGTACTGTTGGCCAGGACATACGTGCTTCCCGCGGCCAGAGTTCCGGTCAGCTGCACATCCTGCCAGGTTGCGCCGCCGTTGACCTGACGACTCAGGTAATAGGTGTTGGCGGAAAGATCCACAGAGCTGACGCCGGGGTTGTAGATTTCCACAAAGCGGGCCAGCGAGTTGTCCAGCGGATCGGCCACCTCGGAAATCATCAGCTCCGGGGCCGGGGCATAAACGGTGATTACAACCGTTTCGCTTCGGGTTCCGTCGTCATCCGCCGCCCAGAACGTGGTGGTGTACACACCCACCGGGCTGACGCTCGGCCAGCTGAAGGTGTTCGTGATCGCGCCCAAAGCGCTGTTGGAGGGGAACGAGGCTCCTGACGGGATGCCGGTTGCCCACAGGGAGACCGTGTCGCCATCAACCAGATCCTGCGCGATCACATCAAATGAAAGCGCATTGCTCAGGACAAGGAACTTGTCGGAGACCGGTGTAATCGTAGGAGGCTGGTTGTAGCCATGCACACCCGGAGTCATGTCCACAACATTGCCGCTCACAATCGTCCACTCGGACGATGTCCAGGTGGTGTTGGGCTGAGTCACGGACAAGCTGCGCGTGGCATGCTTGTCTTCATAATCCCATGCCATGCCGGTGCCGTCCTCATTGAGCACACCATAGATATCAATCAATGTGCCCGAGGCATGGCCGCCGTAGCCGTACAGCATGCAGGCATCATCACCATTGCCTGCGGTGCTGCCGGAAATCACGATATCCGCATCAAATCCGTATCTTGCCAGGAAACTCGTCGCATTATTTGCAATCAAATAGGTGCCGCCTGCGGCAACAGTTCCCGTCAGCTGCACCTCGTACCATGTGGTTCCGCCATTCACCTGACGCGACACATAGAAAGGATCCACACTAAAATCAACCGGTGACGCACCCGGATTGTAGATTTCGATGAAGCGCGCGTACAGATCATCCAGCGGATCGGCCACTTCGGATATGATCAGGTCGGGCAGCGTTGGCGAAACAGTGATCGTGATGGTTTCGCTGTCCACGCCGTCATTATCTGCCGCATACACCTTCATGGTGTAGACGCCAACCGGAGACGGAGAAGACCATGTGAACGTTCCGTTTTCATTGGTTGCGCCGAATGTTGAACCGGCCGGAGCATTGCTGACGGTCAGGGTCACCGGGTCGCTGTCGGTGGGCGTGGCGGTGATCGCGAACTGCAGCAGGTTGCTTTCAATCACCGACTTGTTGCCGATGCTGGCGAGCACCGGCGGGAGATTCGATCCATGCATACCCGGTGACATGTCCGCTGTTGTTGCGGACACAATGGTCCATTCGTTGCTGTCCCAGGTTGACTTCGGCGTAAAGACTCCCGGATTGCGGTTGGCCTGTTTATCGGTGTATTCCCAGGGCATGCCCGTGCCATCCTGATTGACCACGCCATAGATATCCACCAGCGTGCCGTCGGCACTGTTGCCGCCAATGAACAACGCATAGGCGTCATCGCCGTTGCCGCTGATGTTGCCGGAATACTGATCAGGAGCGAAACCGTATGCACTGACGAAATCGCCAGTGTTATAGGACACCACATATGTGTCGCCCGCGGCAACAGTTCCGGTGAGGGCAATGTCACTCCATGTGCCGCCGTTCACCTGAATGGACAGATACCAGCCGGCGGCGGCGAAATCTATATTGGAAACTGCTGAGTATATCTCAACAAAACGAGCCTGATAGATGTCGCTGGGGTCGGCCACTTCCGAGATGATCACGTCTGGAACCGGCAGGAGCGTAATAACCACCGGCTCGGCATAGCTGCCGTCGTTGTCCACGGCGTAGAAGGTGGTTGTATAAGAGCCGATCGGCGAGGCATTCGGCCAGCTGAACCAGCCATTTTCATTGGTGGAGCTGAAGGTCGCGCCGGAGGGGAGGTTGCTCGCTGTCAGGCTCACGGAATCGCCGTCGGTCGGAGTGGCCGTCACGGCAAACCCAATGTCGGCTCCCACCATTACAGATTGATCACCGATGCGGGTTATGATCGGCGGCTGTTCCGCGTAGGTGAACGTGAAGCGCTTCATGAGGGCCAGGTGCACCATGTTGACCTCGGCCGAGTCGTTGGTCAGAATCGGACTGGGCGGAGGGCTCCAGAGACGGCTGTCAAACACCATACCCTCGGGGAAAGACAGGGCGCCAACAGTCAGTGTCGCATGATTGGCGTTCAGGGATCCATTGGGGAGAATAAGGTCATATACCTCGTCGCGGCTAACATTGGTGGTCTTGTCATCATCCTGGTCTGCGGGCTGGTGATTATCCTTCAGGAGAATGTTTGTATAGATCAGCAGCGAACTCTCAGTGCGGTCGGTCAGGTTGAAATCGCCGGCCACAACGACATAATCCGATGTTGGGAAGGTTGTCGCAATAAAGTTGGTGATGATGGAGGCCTCGATTTCGCGAGTGGCAATATCCGCCGCCAGCGTTCCCGCTTTGACATGCACGGAAATCACATGCACCGGCGCGCAGCCAGGAATGGAAAGCGTGACCCACGGGAAATCGCGGGTGGCGATTTCGGTATCCTCAAGGATGCCTGAATCCACAATCGGCCAGCGGCTGACAATACCGCTGGGGAGGGTGGCGCCTTCTTCGCGATAATACTCAAAGCTGCTGCCGAAATTCGTCGCCACAAACTGGGCAATGGTTCCGTTGGTGTAATCCCATTCCTGCAGACATGCAATGTCAGGCTTCAGTCCGCGCAGAATGCGCTCGGCGTAGGGCTCATAGTAACTCGTGGCTGGCCCCGTCTGTGCGCCGAGGTTGCCCGCCAGAAGTGTGAAAGAGGAGGGCTGTGCGCCCACCGTGATCGTTATGGTTTCGCTGTCCACGCCGCCGGTATCGGCCGCATAGAAGCTCATGGTGTACACCCCAATCGGCTGGGCCGGCGACCAACTGAAGGATCCATTTTCGTTGGTCGAAGAGAAGGTCGCGCCGGAAGGAAGATTGCTTGCGGTAAGGGTAACGGTGTCCCCATCTGTGGGCGTGGCCGTCACGGCGAAGTTGACCGCGTTGCTGAGAATCGCGCTCTTGTTGCCGATTGAGCCCAGGATCGGCGGCACGTTGGCGGAGATGGTGATCACAATCGTCTCGCTGTCTACACCATCCTTGTCGGCCGCATAGAAGGTGGAGGTATAAACACCAATAGTTGGGCTGGCCCAGTTGAAGCTGCCGTTTTCATTGGTGGAGGAGAATGTCGAGCCGGACGGTGCATTGCTTACGGTCAGTGTGACAGTGTCGCCATCAGTCGGGGTGGCGATTACAGAGAAGTTCAGAGCCTCATCGGACGTGCCGGATTTGTTCCCGATGGAAGCCAGCACAGGAGGAGAATTGCTCGGCGGAGTGCAGTCGATCGTTTGATCAATATTCAATGTTCCCTGCGATGAGTTCGTCAGCACCCACGTAAATCCGATGTAATTTGTCGCATAACCGCTCAATTGCAGGGTCATCAGGTCGGTGCCAGGCTGCGTTCCCACATTCTCAGAGGTATAGCCCGAGGCCGGACCCGCAGTGCCGGCGAAGGATGATTCGTAGCTCAGGAACTGAACCAGGGTGGTCACCCCGCCCGACACATTCGCCAGCGCAAGTCCGTCAGGACCATTCTCGATACCGGCAATCAGGAATTCAACAGCACCTACACCGCAGTCCTCGTCGTCAATCGTACCGGAAAGGGGGTGGGTGCCATCAATCGTCCCATCGCTTTCATAACGGAAAAGGGTATAATTAGCGAGATTTATGCCTGCGGAGCCGGCAACTTCGACAAACTCATTGGAATCAGTGCCGGTTGGATCGTAATTGATTTCATTGATCCATACCGCCGGGGCGCCCGCATCGCTGGGATTGATCGTAAGGGTGAAAGCTGACGGGGAAGCTATGGATCCGCCGATTACGTTGGTGATGGTCAGGAGAATGGTCTCGGCCGCTTCGGTGTCGCTGTCGTCGTTGATCGTCACCGTGAAGGTGGCCGACGTGGTCGAGGCGTTCATCGTGAAATTGGTGGTGTTCAGCGTGTAGTCTGAACCGGCACCGTAAGTTGCCGACCCGGACAAATCAACCTGCCCGCTGACGTTGCCTGAGGCCAGTGACTTCGTCACCGTCACGACATACGTTCCGGCGTTCTCATCCACGGCAGCGGACGAGGCCGTGAACGCAATATTTGTCGTGGGCGCTCCCCCGCTGGAAGTCACGGTTCCGCCCACAATGATGTCGTTGCCCGCGCCGTCTCCAATTCCACCTGATCCCGCAGTGGTTTCGGCCCAGCTATAGAATCTGTACGTTACCGCAGATGTGCTGTTGCTCTGGGCGAACGTCCATGTGTGGTTTGTGGTGGTGGTGATGTCGTCAATCACCCATTCCGAACCAATGTCGCTCGCGTAACTGTCTAATGAACTCCTGAGCGTCATACCCCTGTTGCCAGTGGATGAACGCTGAAATTGAATATAGATATTGCTGACACTGAACTGATAACCCGGCTGCGGAGTGATGGTGAACTCCATGTAGTCATTGCCCGCAACCGCATTGGCAATATTCGTCACCGCCCAGCTGATGGCGTTGAAACGCCCGGCATTGGCGGATGCCGTAAGTCCGGCGCCGCGGGATAAGGTGGAGGAAGTGAGATTCACATCGTTAAAATTTGAATTTGTTGTGACTTCGCTTCCCAGCGCAGTGCTAAATTCAAAGGTGAGGATCTGGGCGGATGCAACAGTCGCACTCACAAGGCCCACAACGACGCACGTCAAGGCAACAAAGAACTTCTTCATCATGGCACACTTCTCCTGATCGGAAGCAAAGCTTCCTGTTTTAAAGACCGAACACTAAAGATAGAGGTTTGGCGGGATTTGTTAAGTTTTTTTTCATTTTATTTTGTCATGTGCCGGGGGATTTTTTAAATAGGGCTATACATGAGGCGGCAGCGACCCTATATTCATGGGGTTTATGCGGAGAAAAACATGAAAAAGACGATTATCGCAGTTGTTTTGCTGGTTTTGGCAGTCGTTGTTGTCCTTCTCTACCGGTATTGCCCGTGCAGAAAACCGGCGGAGGCGGTTCCTGCCGTGGAGATCGAAAAGGCTGAACCGGCCATCGAACAGCCCCAGCCGGCAGAAACATCCGTGGATGTGGTCCCCGCGGAGCCCGAGCCTGAACCGGTGCCAATGTCCATCGCGGGCTTCCGCCCGGGCATGACGCTGAACGAGGCCTGCGACCTGATCAACAGCAAGTTCGCTGATGTCTTTCCCCCGCCGGTCGTGGCATTTGACGAATGCGCCGACCAAACCGTTCTGGAAGGCACCCTGCGGATTCCATTCCGGTTTCGTCACCCCTTTGTCAAGGGACAGGAGCCTTGGAAGTCATTCCCGGTTCAGCCGGTCAAAATAGACACCATGGATCCCCTCCGCTGCCTCAAGGAAGAGAACCTGACACTGCGCAAGGGGATGCAGCGCCACATTCTGACCTTCGACAAATGCTTCGTAGCCAACGGGAAGCTCTATACGGAGCATTATAAGCCCGTTCACGCGGCCGACGGAACGCGGCTTGACAACGACAATGCCGGCGCGCATTTCCAGGCCGGGCCAGACGGGGTCATCACCAACATATATTTTTCGCAGGATATATCCGACAAACTGTTGAGCACAAAAGATTTAACTTCTGAAGAGTTCGCTTTGAAATTGACCGCCGATTTCCAGATTCCAGCACTCGCCACTGAAAACCGCTGGAATCAGTCCGGCGAACGTGTGGATGCCTGGACTTTCACAGACAAGAACGGCGTCAAACTTGTCATCCTTCCAAACAAAGAAGTCCTTCTTGAGTCTGCAACGGGGAAATAGCATTTTTGGCCATTTTTTATCGTTTTTGGGGCCTTTTTTCGAATTTTAGGCCGTTTTTGGCCATTTTTTATCGTTTTTTGACGTTTTTAGGCCTTTTTTTTCATATTTTTTCAAAGAAATGCTTGCGCCGCGAGGATAAACTGCTACGGTTGCAGCGGCGTTAATTGTAAACGTTTAATCAAAGGAGAATGAAAATGAAATTGATTCATGTGTTGAGCATTGTGACTGTTGTTTCCGTTGCGCTGGTTTCCGGCTGCAGCAAGGGCGCGCCCGAACAGACCGCCCCGGAAGCCGCCGCCGAAGCCGTCTCCACCGATGCAGGCGAAGGATTTGTGGCCATTGACTCCAGCCTGCTGGAGAAGGTGAAATACGATTCCGCGGCCCAGACGCTGACCGTGGTCTTTGACAGCGGCGAAACCTATGTCTATTCAGGCGTGCCCCAGACCGCCTACGACGAGCTCATGGCCGCGCCCTCGAAGGGAGCTTTCTTCGAAGCGGGCATCAAGAACACGTTCAAATCCGAAAAGAAATAAGACCGGCCTTTTCTATGTGAATAAACACCCGGGGCGAAAGCTCCGGGTGTTTTTTCTTCGGTTGCAATCTGTGCGCCCCTGCCTTTAAGATGCCTCCGTTCACTTGAAGGAGAATCTATGGAGTCAGACTGGTTTGTTGTGCTTGCGGCAGGGGCGGCCTCCTATTTGCTGGGCTCAATCCCTTTCGGCCTGCTTCTGGCCCGCGCAAAGGGTGTCAACATCCGCGAGGTCGGCAGCGGCAACATCGGTGCAACCAACGTCTTCCGGTCCGTCAGCAAGAAACTCGGGCTGCTGACATTCTTCCTCGATTTCCTGAAGGGGCTGCTTCCCGTTCTGGCCGCGAAGCACTGGCTTCATTCAGATCCGGCGGCCATCCTCTGCGGATGCGCGGCCATCGCCGGGCACATGTTCACCATCTTCGCCGGGTTCAGGGGCGGCAAGGGCGTGGCCACCGGAGCGGGCGTTGTGCTGGGCATCGCCCCGGGCGCGGTCGGCATCGGATTGCTCTGCTGGATGGTGGTTTTTCTCCTCTCCCGCTATGTCTCGCTGGCCTCCATCATCACGGCCGCGGCTGTGGGAATATCCGGCTGGATGCTCTACTATCCGGCGGAAATCCTGCGCCCCGTAACGATCACCATTCTGGCCGCGATGGTCATCTGGCGGCACCGTTCCAACATCGGACGGCTCCTAAAGGGCGGCGAACACCGGTTTGACTTCAAAAAGAAACGCGGAGGAACGGCATGAAAAAGGTTGCGGTCATCGGCGACGGCGGATGGGGCACGGCGCTCGCCACAATTTTGCAGGCCAACGGGCATAATGTCTGCGTCTGGGGCCCCTTCCCTGAATATATCAAGGAAATTCAAACCACCCGCGAAAACCGCAAATTCCTGCCCGGCGTGAAACTGCCGCCGGAAATCCAATGGACATCCGACCGCGCGGCGGCGGCGCAGAATTCCGATGCCTTTGTGCTGGCCGTGCCCTCAAAATTCTATGCGGATGTTGTTTCATCCTTCCGGCCGTTCATTCGCCCCCGGGCGCACATAGTCAGCGTCACCAAGGGGCTGGACAAGACCTCGCACCGCCGCATGAGCCAGATGGCGGCGGAACTGCTGCAGACCGGCCCGATTGCCGCGCTCACCGGCCCGAGCCACGCGGAAGAGGTTGCGCGAGGCATTCCGACGGCTGTGGTTGCCGCATGCGAAGACCCCGCCAGCGCCGCGGTCATTCAGGAACTGTTCAGCAATCAGCGGTTCCGCGTCTACACCACTGACGACATCGTCGGGGCGGAACTGGGCGGCTGCCTCAAAAACGTGATCGCCATCGCCGTCGGCGTCAGCGACGGCATCGGATTCGGCGACAACACGCGCGCCGCGCTGATCACCCGCGGGCTGGCCGAAATGAAGCGCCTCGGATGCGCACTGGGGGCGCACGCGGAAACCTTTTCTGGGCTGAGCGGCATGGGCGACCTGATCGTCACCTGCACCAGCAAACTCAGCCGCAACCGCGCGGTGGGCGAGCGCCTCGGCCGGGGGGAAACCATCGAGGCCATCCTCAACAGCATGGAACAGGTGGCCGAAGGCGTATGGAACAGCGCATCAGCCCTCGCGCTGGCCGAAGAGCATGGCGTGGATGTTCCCATCACGCAGGAAGTCAACGATGTGATTCACAAGGGCAAAAATCCGAAGCTGGCCGTGCAGGCCTTGCTGACGCGCGATCCGCGGCCCGAAAGGGATTCTCCGTGAAGATGCACTGGGGGATCGTGCTGGCGGCGGGGGCGTCCTCCCGCATGGGATTCCCCAAAGCCCTCCTGAAAACTCCTGAAGGCATTCCGCTTGCGCTGCATCAACTGAAATTGCTCGAGTCAGCCGGCTGCGCAAAAACCGCTGTCGTGCTTGGCTCCGAAGCGCAGCGCATTTCGGAGAAACTGAAGGGTGTGCGCATCTTCCTGAATCCCGACTGGGAATCAGGCCGGCCGTCGTCCATCCTTGCTGCACTGAAGAACGCAACGGACGGCGTCGGCATTTTCATTCTGCCTGTTGACACCGTCGGGGTTCGCGCCAAAACCATCCGGAAAGTTCTGGATGCCGCGGACGCAGCGGGTCATCCGGCCATCCGGCCGGTCTGCAAAGGGGTTCGCGGCAAGCTGGTCTGGATTTCGTCCGCGCTCGCAAACGAAATCGTAAAGCAGAATCTGTCTGAACGACTGGATGAGTTTCTTGCGGATCGGGCGGTTGCGCTGGAAGTGAACGACCCCGCCATCCTGAGCAACATCAACACGCCCGGAGACTGGGAAGCCATCCGTTTAAGACTCGAACAGTGACCGCACCAGGCGTCCTGAAACCCATTTGCGGTAATCGGCGGTGGAACGGATGTCGTCAATGGGCGACACTTCATCCGAGACACGCTTCTCGACTTCCGCAAGGGTGTCCTGATTGACAGGCTTTCCGATGATCCATTTTTCAAGCTTCGGCAGGCGAACGGTCGTCGGACCGACGCTTCCAATCGCAACCGCGCAGGTTTTGAACTTTCCGGCCTTCATGGAGAACCGGGCCGCACACATAACCTTTGAAATCGCCTGCGCCGCGCGCGTGCCCAGTTTCCGGAACGCCTCGGTCTCGCCGGATTGCATTTTTGGCAGTTCGAAGCGGACAATCATTTCATCGGGCTTCAGATCAATCTTGCGGTAACCAAGGAAAAACTTTGCCAGCGGCACCGTCCGCTCCCCGGATTTTCCGGCGACCACCACATCGCCGCCGGTCACCAGAAGCGCCGGCGCCAGATCACCTGCAGGGCTCGCGTTCGCGACGTTGCCGCCAATGGTGCCCAGCGCCTGAATCTGCGGACCGCCCACGGTCGCGGCGGCCGCGGCCAGCGCCGGGAGATATTTCTGGACCGGACGCGACCTGCGGATCTGCGCATGGGCGGCTCCGCTGCCGATCACCACACGATCATCCTCTTCGCGGATTTTCTGCAATTCCTTCAGCCCCTTCACGCTGATGATGCGCTTCGGCGGGGGCACCACACCGGAACCCCACTGGACCATCAGGTCGCTTCCGCCGGCCAGAAGCCTGCCGCGCGTGGACTCATCCGCCAGAAGCGCGAGCGCCTCGTTCAGGGTTGCGGGAAACAGACAGTCAGTTTTCTCAAGCGTCTTCATAATCACTTCCGGGGCCAGTTTTCAGAGGCCAGTTTGACGGCTTCAATGATCTTCACATAGCCGGTGCAGCGGCAGATATTTCCGCCGTGGGCATCCATGATGTCCGCATCGGTCGGTTTGCTGTTCTTTGAAAGCAATGCGAAAGAGGCCATCAGCATGCCCGGAATACAGAATCCGCACTGCGAGGCGCCGGCCTGAATATATGCGTCCTGAAGCGCCCGGCCCTGTTCAGTTTTCTCGAGGCCTTCCACCGTCAGAATCTCGGTTCCATCCGGAACCTGCCCGGCGGCCACAAGACAGGACGTCACCGGTTCTCCGTTCAGCAGCACCGTGCAGGCGCCGCATTCGCCCTCGCCGCAGCCCTCTTTGCATCCGGTGAACCGCATGTCCTCGCGGATCACGTCCAGCAGGCGGCGCATCGGCGGAAATTCAAGCGTCTTCCGGTCTCCGTTCACAATCCAGGTTTTTTTTACTTTGCTCATGGTCATTTCACCTTGTTCTTCGCGCGATGAAGTGCGAACAGATCCTCCGGCATGATCGGAATATGGCTGCACCGCAGGCCGGTTGCATTCTCGATGGCGTTCGCAATGGCGGGCGCAAGCCCGTCCATCGGCATCTCGCCGATTCCCTTTGCGCCGGGCGGCGAGAAATCATAGGGGAACTCAACAAATGTAATATCGAATTCCGGAATATCCGGCATGGTCGGCACAATGTAGGTCTGCATGCGGTCGGCATCGTATTTGCCGTTGCGGATTCCCATTTTTTCCATCAGCGCATAGCCGATGGTCTGGACCAGACCGCCCTCCACCTGCGCCTTGCAGTTGAGGGGATTGATCATCCGGCCGACATCAAAGCAGGCCGTCACCTTTTTCAGCTTGATTTCAAAGGTCAGCGGATCCACCTCAATCTCCGCGGCATTGCATCCCCATGAAAACGCGGGATAGGCGTCTCCCTCGAATTTCTCCTGGCTCCACTTCATGTCCGCGGGAAGGGTGAATTGATGCTCCGTCCGCAGACGCCCGTGCCTGTCGAGATATGCGGCCGCGATCTGCCGGAACGGAACGGCTTCTCCGTCGCTGATAAACCGTCCGTTTTCCAGGGACACCTTGCCGCCGTTAAAGACTTCCTGCGACGCAAACTCCTCCAGCGCGGCTTTCAGTTTCAGACCCGCGCCGTGAACCGTGTGGCCCACCACCATCGTGGTGCGAGAGGCCACCGTGGGGCCGCTGTTGGGGCAAAGAGAAGTATCCGGCAGCGGACAGCAGACATCGTCCAGGGAAATCGAAATCGCATCCGCCGCGATCTGGTCCATGATGGTGAACGCGCCCTGCCCCATTTCCGTGGAGCTGATGCGGATATTCACGCCCGGATGGTTCGGTTCGATCCAGTCCAGTTCAACCGCGCCCTTCGCCTTGAAGCGCGCTTCGCCGTCACCGGTAAAGCCGGAACCGTGGGCGAAGAAGGCCAGTCCGATGCCGTACCATTTTTTGTGGTCCGGATTTCCCCGGCTGGATTTCTTCAGTTTCTTTGCGAAATCCGACCGCTCCAGAACCTGCGTCAGGACGGCGGGTGAACCGACGCTGTTTTTCAGGACCATGCCGGTGGGCGTGACATCGCCCTCCACCAGGCAGTTTTTCAGACGGAATTCGTGCGGGAGCATGCCGCAGGCTTTGGCCAGTTCCTCGATGTGCGACTCAAAAGCCCATGTGGCCTGAGGAGCCCCGAACCCGCGGAAGGCGCCGCACGGGAACGTGTGGGTTTTGAAAATCCGGCCGTCCACGAACACGTTGTCGCACCGGTACCCCATGGCCGCGTGCAGGATTCCGCGCGCCAGCACCACGCGGCTGATGGTCGTGTAGGCTCCGCCGTTCAGCAGAAGCTCCGCATGTATCGCCGTGATGGTTCCGTCTTTTTTAAGCCCGGTTTTCAGGCGACCCCAGGAGGGATGCCGCTTGGTGGTATAAAGGATGTCCTCGTGGCGGTCGAAAACGATCTTCACCGGATGCCGCGATTTCATCGCCAGCAGCGCACAGTAGCCGGCAATCAGCGTGGGATATTCCTCCTTGCCGCCGAACGCCCCGCCGGTCATTTCCTGCTTCACGCGGATTTTCTCGGGGGGAAGATTCAACGTCAGGCAGAGTTCCGGATTGATGAAATACGGGCACTGGAGACTTCCGCGGATAAACACGCCTCCATCGTCCATCATCTCGGCAATCATAGCCTGCGGTTCAATATAGAGCTGCTCCTGATAGCCGGCCCAGTATTCGCCGGTGATGATCATGTCGGCCCCCGCGAAGCCTTTTTCGACATCCCCCTTCACAATGGTTTGCGCGCCGAGCGACTGCAGGGAAGGATCCTGCTTCTTGTACAGATCAACGATTTCCTCCGTGTGGAAGATGCCCGGAAGCTCCTCGATGTCCGCATGAAAATGCCGGGCCGCTTCCTCGGCCAGTTCGCGGTCGGGCGCGGCGACCAGCGCCAGCGGTTCGCCGAGATAGTTGATTTCATCAAAGGCGATGAACGGCATGTCATGGATGAACAGATCGGCGATGTTTTTTCCGGGGATGTCCTCCGGAAGGACGACCGTCACCCGGTCCCAGTCAAAATCGCTGTCGCGCGTCAGCGAACGCAGGCGGCCGTGCGCGACGGGCGAACGGACAACCTTGGCGTGCCAGCAGCCGGGCACATCCAGGTCGTCGGTGTATTTCGCACGGCCCCGCACTTTGTCGGCAGCATCCACCCGTGTATCACTGGCGCCCACGTGGCCGGATTGGTCTTTCCGTTTTGAACCCATGTTTGAGTCTCCTGAAAATGGTCTGGCAGAAATATAGCCGAATCCTCTTCAAACGCAAAAGGAAATGAAAAAGAAGAGGCCGGCGTTTCCGCCGGCCCCTCGCGATGGATTTGTTCTGCTGCGTCAGGGCATTGTTTCGAGAACACGATACATGCGGGCGGCATCCGTCAGGTTGGTGTCCGACAGATTCAGCACGCCGTTGACGCCCTGCAGGGAATCGGCTTCCGTCCAGATCTGGGGGATTGCCGCAAGATTGGTCGTGAACTGCAGCTTGTAGATCCGCGTGTCGATCGAGGAATCCAGCGTGGCGGTAATCTCACCGGCCGCCAGCGCAATCGCCTGCAGAATTCTTTCCGCCGGCGGGAGCACCCACTGGTTCACATAGAAGAAATCCTTGTCCACCGGATCCGGATCAAAATACTGCGGATCGGTCAGATAGTTGTTCGCGATGCTTCCCGTCTTGGTCAGGAAAATATAATCCGTCTGCCAATCCTGCGCGCTGCTGGCATAGGTGTTTAACAGGAAGGAGAAATAGACATTGAAGGCATTCGTGCGCGGATTCCCAAGTTCATCCATCGGCTGCACCCAGTCCACCTTCCACAAGTCAACCTCTTTAGCGCCGTCTGCCGGCAGTCCGTGGAAGGCCGCCGTGCTGGTAATCGAAAGGTTGGCCACCCAGGCGCCTTCTCTCCACACGGTTTCCCATGCGCCGGTCGCGTTATAGCTGATGCGGGCCTGGATGCGCGGCCATTCGCCGGGAATCAGATTCAGCGGCTTGTCGGTGATCACATAAAAACTCGTGGTGGTCTTTGCGTAATCTACAACCAGGAACGGCCCGCCGGAGAAACTGCCATAAGTGACCGTGCCCGGAATCTGTTCCGTTTGCGGATCCAGATTGGTGTTGCTCATGTAGGCCCAGTCGGTGTTCACAGCCGTGCCGTTCGAAAACACCGTTGCAGGCGTGTAGGCCCAGTCGCGGCCGGTAAAATCATCGGCAAGCAGCTGCGCATTGGTCGTCCAATTGTTGACGACTCCACCGGGGCTTGGAGCTGAAACCAGATACTTCGTGCCATCCTCCGGTGTATAAATTCTGGGAGCATAATATAGCGCCTCTGTGCCGGTCGGCGGATAGAAAGCAGCCTGCCAAACATCCACTGTAATGGAACCTTCGGTCGGCAAGCCGTGGAACGGCGCGGCGGAATCAATCACCACATTCGTCAGCCAGCTTCCCGCCACAATACGCTCTGCTCCACCGCCACCCTGCTTCGCAAACCAGATGCGGACGTTGAGCTGATCGAGACCGAAGCGCGGCGCCAAAATATGCACATAACTTGGCTGGGCGGCGTTGGTGTTGAATTCAAAGAACTTGCGGCCGGCCAGCCCCGGGATATCTTCTGTTTCCGGCAGGCCGGAGTTTGTGCTGTTGAAGTAAAAATAGTCGAAGTTCAGCGGGATCATGTTGGTCCATTCAAACGTGTAATCAACCCCGGTGAAATCAACATCCACATAAGATGTTTCAGCCACGTACTGGGCATTGCTCTGCCAATAGGTGTCATTCAGCGCGCCGCTCCAGCCGACATTGGTGTTGATGCCCGAAACAAGATACTGGATGTCTGCCACAGAGGTATTTGTATCCGTTGCCTTCACCTGGATGGCGTAATAAACCAGACCGGCAAAACCGCGAGGGGGCTTCCAGGTGGCCTTCCATAGATCCAGCGTGTCGGAACCGGCGGCTGGTGTGGAATGGAACTGATTGGTTGCCGCATCCAGCACCACATTGCCAACCCAGGAACCGGCCGGCCAGTCTGCTTTGTTGGAATACAGCCGCACATACGTTTCAACCGGCTCATCAGCGCCGCCCGCCGGGGAATCTGTCATGAAATAGATGGTCACGTTGGTGGTCGCGTAATCCACTTCCAGAAAATGATTCGTGACGCCTTCCGTGAGTGTCACCGGAAGGGCTTCATCCGCGGCGGACGCGTAGAGGCTGGTGCTGTTGTGATAAAGGCCGTCAGTCTGGACAGCGGCAGAAGCGCTGAATGAAAAGGCGACAGCCATTGCGATTACAGGCAGAAACAGGTGCGATTTTTTCATGGTCGTTCTCCTCAATGCTGTTAAAGCTTGGGATTAAATGACCACATTCCTTCATTCATAGCAAGCGAAATTCAAGCGCTTTACCGGATTTTTGCAGATGGTGTTTAATCACCTCGACAGAGCCCAGCGGACCCGGCGCCGAAGCCGCATATCCGCCACTCCGGCGCACTTCGCGGATCACCCCGGCAACCGCATCGCCCGGACAGCCCGTCAGCCCTGCGGATTTTCCGTCCAGCATCGGAATGTCGTTGTAATCGTTCCCGATCGCGAGGGTGCGATCCAGAAGCGCCCGGTCATGCAGAAGACTTTCCTTGAGAATTGCGCCCTTCCCCAGAAAATCGGGGATCACAAAAACATAACCCCCGTTGATCTGGACTTCGGCATGCGGCATGTCCGCCAGCATCCCGGCCATTTCGCCGGCCAGTGACTGAGGCTGATTATTCGCAGGATCCACAAGAAAGACCGTCGCCTCTTCCAGCACATACGTTTGCTTGGGCGAATATTTTTCCATCCACGTCTCCAGCGATCCGCTTAAGCGCTGCTGGACATCCGCATGAAAACTCCGCAAAAACTCGCGCGTTTTTGTATTCCACGGCTCCCGGTCGGTATAGCTTTCCCCCTGCCGGTCATAGATGAAACTTTCCCCGCACAGCATTTTCTCGGGCATGTGGCGGAGCCCCCGCTCCACGGAAAGGTCCAGCACCTCAAGCTGGTTCTTGATGCCGCGCCCACTGTTGGTGAACCACCGGACGTCGAGTTTCTCGAGGGTGTTGAGGCACTCGATCACCGCAGGGTGAAACCAGCCGCGATCGCCCTCGTATTCCATGATCGTTCCATCGAAATCGAGGCAGACGCAGTACAGCGGAGCACCCGTCATGATCCCAGCATCTCCAGCGCCGCGGCCAGCACGCGGTCCGCGTCCAGCGCCGCGAGGCAGCGCAGATCCCCGCGACGGCAGGTGCGCGCCAGGCAAGGACGGCAGTCCAGTTTGCCCTCATAGGTCACCACGCGGTTTTTGTCGCCGTAAGGGCCGGTCCGAACCGGATCGGTTGCGCCGAACACCGCCAGCACGGGCGTGCCGATGGCCGCCGCCATGTGCATCGGGCCGGAATCAACCGTGATCACCAGGCTGGCCGACCGCAGAACGCTCCCGAGCCCGACCAGAGAGGTTTTTCCACAAAGGTTCACGACCCGGCCGCCCAGCCCCTGCTCGATCCGCTCGCACGCCGCGGTGTCCGCCGGCGACCCGGCCAGGAACAGCGTGATGTCCGGGCGCGCTGCTGACAGCTTGAGGCCAAGTTCAATGAACTTTTCCGGAGGCCAGTTCTTGGTGTCCCAGCGCGAACACGGGACCATCACCACTCTCCGGGTTCCCTCGAGCGGCAGCTCCGGAAATTTAACCGGAAATTCGGAGGCCGCGGGCTCAAGCCCGAGGTAGCGGACCGCGTCCAGCGCCTCGTCCACCGCATGACGGTTCTTGTTCTTCCTGCCGGCCACATGCGTGTAGAAAAAACGCGCGCCTTCGCGGTGATAGGAGGGCCCGATCCGGACGCGGGACCGCGCCAGCCGAGCCGCAAGCACGCTCTTGCCCAGACCCTGCAGATCAATCACCGCATCATAGCGGTTCCGGCGAAGCGATTTGACGAACCACCAGGCGGATTGGACAAATTTCTTCCGGGGAAAAACAATCACCCGGTCCACATCGGAAAAACACTCCACGAGCTCCGCGTATTCGGGCTGCGTCACCCAGTCAATCGTCGCGCCCAGCTGCCGTTTCAGTTCGCGCGCGACCGGAAGCGCGTGGAACAGATCGCCCAGCGAACTCATCCTGATGATCAGGATTCTCGGATTGGCGGGCAGTGAAAGTTTCATGAAAGCCTGCGAATGTTCAGCCTTCTAGAAGCTTCAGCATGATGGCGTTCTGGGCATGCATCCGGTTTTCGGCTTCGTCGAACACCACCGACTGCGGCCCGTCAATGACCTCGGCCGTCTGCTCGTATCCGCGCATCGCCGGCAGGCAGTTCATGAAAATCGCATCCGGCTTCGCGTGCTTCATCAGCGCGGCGTTCACCTGATAGGGGGTCAGGGTTTTCACGCGCGCCTCAAGCTGGTCCTTGGGCACATGATAGCTCATCCATGAATCGGTATAAACAACGTCCGCCCCGCGCGCGGCTTCCGCGGCATCGTGCGTGACCGCCACGCTGCCGCCCATTTTCGCGGCGATCGCGGAGGCCTCTTTCATCACATCCGGCCGCGGCGAGAATTTGTCCCCGGCCGGACAGCCCACGCGCACATGCATGCCGAAGAGCGCGCCGCCGAACATGATTGAGTGCGTGACGTTGTTGTTGGAATCGCCGAAATAGCTCAGGGTCAGGCCTTCGAGCCGGCCCTTCTTCTCGCGGATCGTCAGGAGGTCGGCCATGATCTGGCAGGGATGGTTGTAGTCGGTCATGCCGTTGATGACCGGGATGCCCGAATGCTTCGCCATCGCCAGCATGTTCTCGTGCTTCGTCAGGCGGGCCATCACAAGATCGGCATACCGGCTGACCGTCTTCACGCTGTCCTCGATCGTCTCCTTGCCTGCGCCCAGCGGCGAGGTGGACATGTCATAATAGATCGCGTCGCCGCCCATCTTGCACATGCCGGTCTCGAACGACAGGCGCGTGCGCAGGCTGGGCTTCTCGAAAATCATCACCAGCACCCTGCGGCGCATGGCATCCTCGTACGCGCCGGGATTCTTCTTGATCTCGGCCGCCAGATCCAGCATCGCGGCCAGCTCCTCAACCGGCCAGTCCTTCAACGCAACAAAATGACGCATGACAAACTCCTTCCCTGCAAAAAGACATTTGGAAAAGTCCTGAACGGTATAACAAAGCCCCCCGCCC
>JBFXGK010000026.1:0-28987 GCA_050178035.1 Kiritimatiellia bacterium | reverse complement strand
ATTCTGGAAGTACACGCTTTTGAAAAAGTTCCTCTCACGGAGCTACTTACAGAATCCACACCACAGCAGAAAAATGACGATTTTTGTAACCAGCTGCATCTGTTTTAGTTATAACCGGACAGTAGTGGTGTTTTCTGGTTAATTTGGGCCATTTTTGGCCATTTGGGGCTGTTTTTGAGCATTTTGGGGCGTTTTTTGGCTTTTTTGAGCATATTTTTGTTGATTTCCAACAGGTTGCGACTTTAAAAAACTTTCGATTCTCTGTTGACTTTTTTTACAGATATGACTAATTAGTCACCATTAGATGATATTGGTTTGTTTTTGATTTGGATTCGCAAGTGACTGTCGGGTCCGGAACAGAACAAACCGAAGATGAAAGTATAGGATGCTTCAGGCTGAACAGATAGTTGAGAAAGAGCGGCCGGTTCGCAGGAACCGGGCCCAGCTCCGCGCCGTGCGCACGCACGGAAAACTTCTCAACGCCGCCCTCCTGATGTTCGCCGAAAAGGGCATGGACGCCATAACGGTCGAGGACATCACCGAGCGCGCCGATCTCGGCAAGGGCACTTTCTACCGCCACTTCAACACCAAGGAAGAGCTGATGGGCGCTCTCGTCCAGAAAGCCGTGGACAGTCTCGTGGCCGAGCTGCACAAGGCCGCCGGCGAGGCGACGGATCTGAAGACGGTTCTCGGCAAACTGCTTGAAGCCCACAGGAATTTTTTCAACACGCGCCGCGAGGAGTTCATCCTCCTTTTCCAGGGACGCATGATGCTGAAACTGCAGCGCGACAAGGAAGAGGATTTCGGGAAGCCCCTCGTCGCATATCTCGGCGAAATGGAAAAAATTCTGGCGCCCTTTGTGCCCGGCGAGCTCAATCTGAAAAAACTCAGAGGTCTTGCTTGCGCGCTGGCGGGGTTTGTGTCAGGTTCGCTCGCTTTTGCAATGATTGGGCTCGGCAAAGATGAGATCGAAAGCAGCATGGCGCCCATGGGTATGATTTTTATTGAGGGG
The DNA here is from genome assembly GCA_050178035.1 of Kiritimatiellia bacterium. GTDB lineage: Bacteria > Verrucomicrobiota > Kiritimatiellia > JAKQHR01 > JAKQHR01 > JAKQHR01. The sequence goes on along the minus strand of JBFXGK010000026.1, from coordinate 27,975 downwards.
GCCAGCGCCTTCCTCAGCGAGACAGAAAAAAGCGCCCTCGCGGATAAATCCGCGAAGGCATAATGGAGAAATGCAGATCATGAAGGACAACCGTTTGATAAACGAAACGGATGCCTCAACTGACGAACCTCCGCCCGTATTTGCGGCGGAGCCGGTTGAGAGCTCCGCATTGCAAACCTCGCTGTTCAGCAGCATGCCCGTCCAGGCTGACTTCAGCCGCTGGAACAGCTGGACCTGGCAGATGCAGAACCGCATACGCAGTGTCGCCCGCCTGCGCGATTATTTCCCGGGGCTTGACGCCAAGGGAATTCACGAGGCCAGCGCCAAGTTCCCGTTCGCGATCACGCCGTACTACGCGTCGCTGATCCGCCGCGCGGACCACACCGATCCGGTCTTCGCGCAGAGCGTGCCGCAAATGGCCGAGCTCTTTGACCCGGCCTGCCTGAAGGAAGATCCGCTGGAAGAGGACGAAGACATGGGCGTGCCCGGACTGGTGCACCGCTATCAGGACCGCGCCCTGCTGATCTCTACTTCCTCGTGCGCGATGTACTGCCGCCACTGCACGCGCAAGCGCGTGGCCGGCCGCCGCGACACCTGCATCACCCGCACGCGCCTGGAGCGCGCGGTGAAGTATCTTTCGATGCACCCCGAAATCCACGACGTGATCATCTCCGGCGGCGATCCGCTGACCATGTCCACGGAAATGCTGGAAACGGTCATCGCGGCCGTTCGCTCGGTGAAGAGCGTGGATGTCATCCGCATCGGCACGCGCACGCCCGTGGTGCTCCCGATGCGCATCACGAACGACCTGGTCAATATGCTGAAGAAGTATCACCCGATCTTCATCAACACGCACTTCAACCACCCCGTCGAGCTGACGCCCCAGGCCATTGAAGCCTGCGGCAAGCTGGCCGATGCCGGCATCCCGCTGGGCAACCAGTCGGTGCTGCTCAAGGGCATCAACGATGATCCGCGCGTGATGGAAGAGCTTCTGCGCAGCCTGCTGAAGGCCCGCGTGAAGCCCTATTATCTGTTCCAGTGCGACCTGGTGCGCGGCGTGGAACACTTCCGCACACCGATCTCGAAGGGGATCGAGATCATGGAATACCTGCGCGGCCGCGTCAGCGGCCTGGGCATTCCGACCTACGTGGTGGACGCGCCCCACGGCGGCGGGAAAATCCCCGTGCTGCCCAACTACATTGTCTCGACAAGCCCCACCCACACCGTCCTGCGAAACTTTGAGGGCCAGCTGGTCTCCTATCCGGAGCCCGGCCCCCACAACTCGCGGCACGTGCAGCAGGCCGCCGGCGAGTCGGCCGCAGGCATCTGGGAACTGGCGTCGGGACGCCACACCAAGATTCAGCCGCAGAACAGCGCGCGTCTGCATCGCCGTGAGGCGCGCAAGCAGACCGCCGCAATCCTGTCGGCGGAATCCTGACCGGAAGGCCGTTCAGCGGAGGGATTATGGGCCTGAAAATCGGAATGACGTACGACCTGCGGTCGGATTATCTCCGTGAGGGATTCACGGAGGACCAGGTCGCGGAGTTCGACAGCGACGCCACCATAGACGCCATCGAGTCCACGCTGCGTGAACTCGGCCATCAGCCTGTCCGCATCGGCCACGGCCGCGCGCTCTGCGCGCGGCTGGCGGCCGGCGACCGGTGGGAACTGGTGTTCAACATCGCCGAAGGCGTTTCGGGCCGCAGCCGCGAGGCGCAGGTGCCCGCCATGCTGGAGCTGTATTCCATTCCCTACGTGATGTCCGATCCGCTGGTGTGCTGCGTCACGCTGGACAAGGCCATGACCAAGCGCCTCGTTCATGCGTCCGGAATCAATACGCCGGCCTACCGGCTTGTTGCAAACCTTCACGAGGCCGAGCAGGTTGATCTGAAATACCCGCTCTTTGCCAAGCCCGTCGCCGAGGGCACGGGCAAAGGCGTTGACGGACTTTCGCGCGTGGACAACCCGGCACGCCTGCACGACCTTTGCAAAGCGCTGCTGCATAAATACCGCCAGCCGGTGCTGGTGGAGGAATATCTCCCCGGCCGCGAATTCACCACGGGCATTCTGGGCACAGGCCCGCACGCCCGCGTGCTCGGCACCATGGAAGTGACCATCGCGCCCCATGCGCCATCGCGGGATTACACTTACGAAATCAAGGAAAAATGCGAAGAGCTTGTGGTCTACAGGCCGCTCGAGCACGGCGCGCTTCGCGTCGAGGTCGAGGAGCTTGCGCTGAAGGCCTACCGCGTGCTGGAATGCCGCGACACAGGCCGCGTGGATGTCCGCGTGGACGCCAGCGGCCGCCCGGCCTTCATCGAGATCAATCCCCTGCCCGGCCTGCATCCGCATCACTCCGACCTGCCGATGATCGCCACGCAGGAAGGCATGAGCTACCGTGACCTGATTGACCACATCGTCAGAAGCGCAGCATTGCGCGCCGGGCTGGAGGTCTGATTTCTTGAAGTCCGTGCTGATCCTCTACAACAAAACGCGCGAATCCGCCGCCGCCGGCGTGACGCTCGAATCAGATGCCGGCGTGCTGGCGGAAGTTTCGGCGGTCTCCGCCGCGCTGGGAAAAAACAGCGTTCCTTTCAAAACCGCCGCCATCTCCTGCCTGCGCGAACTCCCAAGAGTTTTGAGCACTTTTGGCGATGAGGTTGTTTTCAACCTTGTCGAGGGGCTGGATGGCGCCGTTGGCGATGTTAATGCCGTGCCGGTTGTGTGTGAAGCCTTCGGGCGCGGATGCACGGGAAACACATCGGAGTGCCTCCAGCAAAGCCTCGACAAGTGGCTCACAAAATATCTGCTGAAGGAACGCGGCCTGCCCGTGCCCGATGCGTGGATTGTTCCGGTCGGACAGAAATTTTCGGGGCAACCCGACCACAAGAAACCCCTTTTGCTGAAACCTCTGCTGTCGGACGCCAGCGAAGGCATCACGCAGGCTTCCGTGGTTCCGCATCCTTATGCCGACATTGATACGCGGATCAAAGAACTTCACAGCCGTTTCAGCCAGCCCGTTCTTGTCGAAACTTTTGTGGACGGCCGCGAACTGAATGTTTCCGTGATAGATATGGGCAGCGGCCCTCAAGTCATGCCCATTGCGGAAATAGATTTCTCGGCCTTTCCCGCAGACCGCCACAAGATTGTGGACTACGAGGCCAAATGGATTGAAAATTCTTTCGCCTACAACAACACGCCGCGCAAAATCCCCGCTGATCTTCCAGAGAAAACCGCCAGGCATATCCGCGAACTTGCGCTGGGCACATGGCATGCGCTGAACTGCCGCGACTATATCCGCGTGGACTTCCGGCTCGATGCAAAGCTCAATCCGTTCATCCTTGAAATCAACGCCAATCCGGACATCTCGCCCGACGCCGGACTTGCGGCCGCGATTGCCGCGGCGGGCATTTCATACGACAAATTTGTAATGCAGATGATCAGCAACGCATCCGGCCGCCGGACCGAAACAAAACCTTCGACTGTTCCGCCGGCGCCGTCAAAAATTGCTGGCGGCGTCGAAATCCGCCGGACGGTTCCGGCCGATGTGGAACCGCTGATGAAGATTCTGGCGGGAACGGCCTTCTTCCATGACAATGAACTGCAGATCGGCGAGGAAGTTCTGCTGGATGCCGTGAATGAACTCAAGATGTCTGATTATCAAAGCTATACCGCCTGTGTTAACGGAAAACCCGCGGGCTGGGTCTGCTGGGGCGCGACGCCCTGCACCGACAAAACGTTCGATGTCTATTGGCTCGCCGTGGACAAAAAGATTCAGGGCAAAGGCATCGGTAAAAAGCTCATGGCCTTCACCGAGGAATCCATCTGGGAAGCCGGCGGACGGCTGGCCGTGCTCGAAACCGCCGGACGCGAAGACTACGAACCCACGAGAAATTTCTACATCGCCATCGGCTACACCGAAGCCGCCCGCGTAAAAGACTTCTACGCCCCCGGCGACGACAAAGTCATCTACACCAAACCCTCGCCGCGATGAAGCGAAGCGAATTGGTAAAGGCCCGCCCTTGTGCAGACTGAGGCAGGCAAGGACTGCGTTTCGAGTTGATTCCGTACATTCGCGGTTTCAGAATTTTTTCGTGCAGTTTCCGGACTGAATTTTCGTCAAGAATCAAAAAATGATGATTTTGGGCGGTTTTTCGCGTTTTTGGGGCTTTTTTGAAGGTTTTTGGCCGTTTTTTAGCGTTTTTTGGCCATTTTTTGGCATTTTTTCGCTCTTTTTTGGCTGCGGGTTATTTTTCTCCAAAACCGGGTTTAGCGTTTCACTAAAAGAAAAACTCTGCTACAAGTTCTCTGATTCTGTGTGCCGGATTTTTGAACCTTATTGAGGATTAGCCGAGTTGTGAGTTTGCGCGCGGTCATTCTAGGTTTGCTGAGTGCGGCTTTTGTCTGCAGCTACACCTATTTTAATGACCACATCATGCGCCAGACGATGTTCGTCGGCAACAGCATGCCGATTTCCGTGTACGGCCTGCTGGTGATTTTTCTGCTCTTCATTTTTCCCCTGCTCCGCAAGATTCACCGCAAACTGGCCCTGCGCCAGGCTGAACTGGCCGTGATCCTCGCGATGACGCTGGCCGTCTGCGCTATTCCCGGATCGAACCTGCTGCGCATTTTCAGCCCCACCCTCGTTCTTCCGCACCGCTTCGAGAACACCGAGCCCGGCTGGCAGAAACAGGAAGTGATGGATCTGGTGCCCGAGGGCATGCTGGTGGATGTGAAGGGCCGCGAGGAATTGGTGCTGAACGGCTTCGCGCGCGGCCTGCGCGAAGGCAACCAGCCCATCGCCGTCAGCGAGGTGCCCTGGAAAGCGTGGGCCAGGCCCATCCTCTTCTGGGTGCCGATCATCCTTTCCTTATGGATAGCCATGGTCGGCCTTTCGCTGGTGGTCCACCGGCAGTGGGTGGACTACGAGCATCTGCCCTATCCGATCGTCACGTTTACCAAATCCCTGCTCCCCAACGACGACGGAACGCCCAACCCCATATTCAGCAACCGGATATTCTGGATCGGCCTGCTGACGGCATTCCTGATTCATTCCTATAATTACCTCGTCGTCTGGTTCCCCGACTACCTCTTCGGCGAAATCCCGCTGGGCGTGGATTTCAGCTCGCTGACTGAACTTTTTCCAACCTTTGAAAAAGGCGGAGGCGAAAACTTTCTCTCCGGCTACCACACCATGTTCTTCACCGTGATCGCAGTGGCCTATTTCCTGCCCAAGGATGTTTCGCTTTCGATGGGCCTCGGCCCGTTCCTGTGGGTCGGCGTGGCGGGCGCGCTGGCCACATACGGCATTGGAACCTCCGGCTGGCAGGGCGCGTGGCCCTTTGGAATCCAGCGCGACGCAATGGTCATCATGGGCGCATATCTCGCCATGCTGCTGGTGCTGATCTACACCGGGCGGCACTATTTCTCGAATGTCTTCAAGCGCGCAGCCGGTTTCAAGACCGCCGACAAAATCGAGCCCTCGGCCGTCTGGGGCGCGCGGGTGTTCATCGCGGCGATGTTTTTCTTTGTGGTATATTCCGCGATCACCGCGAAGCTCGACTGGCCGCTGGCGCTTCTGCTGGGTCTCGGACTCGCCGCGATTTATCTGGTGATGGGCCGCATGATCGCGGAAACGGGGCTCTTCTTCATCGTTGTCACCGGAACCCCGGCAACCATCATCTGGGCGGTGTTCGGGGCAAAGGCGCTGGGCCCGCAAATGATGCTGATCATGTTCATGTTCTGCACCATGCTGTTCTACGACACCCGCGAAGCGCTGATGCCCTACATCGTTAACGCCATCAAGCTGACGGATGACTGCAAAGTCAAGATGGGCAAAACCGCCCTGATTATTATTGCCGCGCTGATGCTCGGCCTTGCGGTGGGCATACCGGTGACGCTCTATTTTCAGTACGACCTCGGCATTGACATTTCCGCGTGGCAGAACAACCAGCCGAAGGTTCCGTTCAACGAGGTCATCGGCGCGATGCAGCGCCTCGATGCGCAGGGACAGCTCGAGACCGCGGGCCTGCGCACGGGTTTCGCCCGCGTTCTGGACATGGCTCCGCACTGGCAGGGGCTGCTGACGATGGGCCTTTCGATTGTACTCGTCCTGGTGTTTTCTTTCCTCCGCCTGCGCTTCGCGCGCTGGCCGCTGCATCCGGTGATGTTCCTGATCTGGTCCACCTACGCGGGCAACTGCTTCGCGCAGTCATTCCTGATCGGCTGGCTGATCAAGGTGGCCGTGACAAAATACGGCGGCGCGAACATCTACCAGAAACTCAAGCCGCTGATGTTCGGCCTCATCGCAGGTGAAATGCTGGGCGGAGTGCTCCCGATGATCGTGAGCTTGATTTACTATAAGATTTTAACCGACGGACTGATTCCCAAGGCATACCAGATCATGCCGGGATGATTTTTTGATGATGAACAGAATTGATGTACAGGAGCAGCCGGTGCTGAGCTTCCGGCGGATTGTGCGGATCGCCTTTTCGGGCGTCCGCTACCGCCTGTTCCGCGCCACGATCACCGTGGCGGTCATCGCCATCGCCATGGCCTTCCTGATGAACATCCTCAGCGAGAGCCTCATCAAGAAATCCGTCGCGGCCTCCGCCCGCGACCAGATCGAGGAACTGCACCGGACCGACACCTGGATCGCCCGCCTTTCCGTTCCGCGCACGCCTGAGGAAATAATATTCGATCAGGCCAGACATGCGCCGGCCGCGGAAACCTACCTGCAATTCTTCAACAGCCTTGATTACGGCCGCCGCAGAATTCTGACGGGCAGCGCCGAGTCCACTCAGATTTTCGATCTTTTGCAGGAGCCCGAAAAACAGGACGCTTTCTTTGCCGCGCTCGCCAACATGAAAGCGATTCGCCTCCCAAACGGACGGGACGAGTTTGTTGCATTCCTCGCATCGTGGCCCGAGTTAAAACAACACATTCGCGAGGTCCGCGAAAAGGAACAGGCCGCCATTGACCGCATTGAGAAGGCCCGCGGGGAGAGTTCAATTCTGCAGGCGCTGACCCATGCCAACGGAGATTTTGGCAAGGCCATGAACGAGGCTGGTTTCGCCATCGGCGAGCAGGAGGCCGACGCGCTGGCCGCGCAGGCGCGCGACATCATGGACAGCCAGCTCATCGAGGACACCATCAACCATCCGGACATCCGGCAGGCCGTGGCCGCAAAGAAGGATATGCTTCCGGGCGACATCACGGTCAGCATCATCTGGAAAATGCTGCGCGACCGGAACGTGGCGGTGTGGTATCTGGATCAAATGTCCGCGGCCGGGCTCGATGTTTCAGGCATGGACGCCGACCGTGTGTTGAATCTGGCCGGGCGGCGCGCCCGCGCGAAGCTGCTGGTGAAAGCCGAACTGCTGACCGCCGACACAGGCGGCGGGCTCATGGGCATCGGCCAGCGCATGACCTGGCTGGCGCTGGTTTCCATGCTGGTTTGCGTGGTGGGCATTGCCAACGCGATGCTGATGTCCGTGACCGAGCGTTTCCGCGAAATCGCCACGCTCAAGTGCCTCGGGGCGCTGAACACATTCATCATGACCGTGTTTTTGATCGAGTCCTCCATCCTGGGACTGGCCGGGGGAATCGCGGGAACGCTGATCGGACTTATCCTCTGCGTGGCCCGCATGCTTATTGTGTTTCAGTCGCTGCTGGCCCATGCCTTCCCGTGGGGATCGCTCGGGCTGGGCGCGCTGATCTCCATCGCGGCAGGCATCCTGCTGGCGGCGGTGGCGGCGGTGTATCCGTCGCTCCGCGCCGCGCGGCTTGCACCCATGGAGGCCATGAGGATCGAATGAAGACGGAAAAGAAAACAGAGAAGTCTTCGGACGAGCGCCGGATCATCATCCGGACGATCGCCATGAAGAAATTCTATGACCGCAAGGGGCAAATCACCCAGGCGCTGCGCGGGGTGGACATCGCCATCTATGATGCGGAATTCATCACGGTCATGGGCCCGTCGGGTTCCGGCAAGTCCACTTTCTTCAACCTGATCGGCGCGCTCGACAGCCCGACACACGGGCGGGTGTTCATTGACGAGGTGGATGTGGCCCAGCTCACGGCCGAAGAGCTGGCGTTCCTGCGCTGCCGGAAGATCGGCTACATCTTCCAGAGCTACAACCTGATTCCCTACATGACCGCGCTGGAAAACGTCACCACGCCGATGGCCTTCGGCGGGGTGCAGACCGACGAGGCGCGCAAGCGCGGGATGGATCTTCTGGAACTGGTCGGCCTCAAAGAGCGCTGGTTCCACCGGCCCATCGAAATGTCCGGCGGTCAGCAGCAGCGCGTGGCCATTGCGCGCGCGCTGGCCAATAACCCGACGGTATTGCTTTGCGACGAACCGACCGCCAACCTCGACCACCATACCGGCGATGAAATCCTTGCGATTCTGCAGCGTCTCAACAAGGAGCGCGGCGTGACCATCATCTGCGCGACACACGATCACCGGATGATGAATGTCTGCGACCGTCTGCTGTGGATCCGGGACGGCGCCATCGAGCGCATCGCCCGGCGCGATGAGGTGAAGGTGGAACTGGGCGGCATCGAATGATTTTTGGAGAATGGATGACGTGCTGAAGAAACTGAAAATAGTGGCGGGACTGATGCCGGCGCTGGCCCTTGCGGTTTGCGCCGACAGCGGATCCTTCCGTGCCGACATCGAGGCGCTCACCCGCGCGCCGCACCGGCTGACGGGCACGGCGGAATACCGGGCCGCGGCGGATCATGTGAAGAGCCGTCTTGAGCAGATCGGTGTTGATGAAATCATCGTGCAGGAATTCCCTGCAGCTCAAACGGTCACCAAACGATGTGAACTGGTTCTTGACGGCGGACAAACCATTCCGCTTGTGCCTGCGCGGCCGGACGGAATCATTCCGCCGGTGACCGGGCCAGACGGAATCATGGGTGAACTGGTCTGGCTGGGCGCAGGCCGCACGGAGGATTTCGACCGGGCCGATCCGCAGGGAAAAATCGCGTTGATGGATTACAACACCGATGACCAGTGGCTCAAGGCTTTCCGTCTTGGCGCAAAGGCAGTCATATTCACACAGCAGGATCCATGCGAGTCGCGCCATCATCATCATGTTCGCGCGAATGCCAACCTGCCGAGATTTTATTATGACGGCCCCGCATCCAATCTGACAGAAGGCGTTCAAGCCACACTCCACAGTGAGATTGTCTGGGAAACGGCCACGGGCCGGAACGTTATCGGATTTTTAAAGGGCACCGATCCTGTTTTTGACCTGGAAAAGGATGAGGTGGTCATCATCGGCGCCAACCTGGACAGCTTTGGCGATATTCCCGAGCGTGCGCCCGGTGCACGGCCGGCCGCCAACTGCGCGGGGCTTCTGCAGCTTGCGGAAATGCTCAAAACCCAGCGGCCGCGGCGCGATGTGCTGCTCCTGTTTCTGGACGGACAGGCGAGATCGCATGCCGGGGCGCGGGCTTTTTATGAGGCGCTGGAGGATAAGGACAAGCAGGCCGACCTCGCAGCGCGCATAAAGGTCTGGGAGGCCGAGACGGAGTTCATCCAGCAGGTGCGCACACAGATGAAAAAAGATGATCCGCTGTCCGACAAGATATCGTCCAGCGGCAAGGAGCTGCTGAAGCGCCTGAGGAGCACCGCCACCGATTATGCCCAGGAGGTCCGCGGACAACTGATGGATATTCGCGCGAAGGCTAAAGAGCAGGAATCAGAAGACTTCTCCGCGCAAATCGCAGACCTTGTTGAAACCCAAAGCCAGTGGAATGACCTGCGCCGCGAACTCGGGCGCGGTACCGTGTCGGAAAAATCACGACCGCTGTTTGAAAAAGTTTTGAAGACGGTCCGCGCCAATGTCGAGGCCCGCGCGAACGAGCTGGGGGCGGTCAAGACCATGCTGGATTCCTCCTTGAAGGTTAGAGATCTGCTGGCCGAGCGCTGGATCACGCTGCACATTTCGCTGATGCTGGGCAGCACCACCGAGCGCTGGGGACTGGTGATCGGTGGCGATGCCGACATCCATTCCAAGCAGGATGACCCCGGATTGTATGGCCGGGTTCAGCGCAGCTTCCTGCGGGCCTACGAGTCCATGGAGAAAGGGAAAACCCGCCCCGAGCATTTTGAGGCCGCCTCAGTGGACGGCCGTCTGACTCAAACACGCCTGCTCTGGAATGCGCCCATGCTGATTCATGGCGGCGAAATCGCCGGCCGGCACGGAATCTACAACGTTGTGCTGGGAACGATGCACGAGACGCTGCCCCGTGAAGGCACGCCGGACGACACCATGGAATTTCTGAACGAGGATTTGATTCTGCAGAACACTAGCGAAATCGCGATGATGCTGGCCGCGGTTGCCAGTCTGGATTCGCAACTTGGCGAAGTGGAGGCCGTAGCCGACCAGGAAGGGCTCTCGCTGAGGCGGTCCATCGCGCTCGACAAGCAGTACATCACCGCCGGCTTCGAAAATGGCCGTGCTTCGGGCGCGCTGGTCATGGGCCGCCAGCGCGGAAGTTCAATTCCAAACCGGCCCGTGCCGGGGGCGGTCGTTCAGATATCGCTGGTTGACCCGTGGAACAACTGCTACTGGCCGCATAACAAGCCCTACGCATTCGATCCATTCATCGTGACCATGACCGACGAGAACGGAGCCTACAGCGCAGGATCGCTTCCGGAGGACGAATACAGCATCTTCGGTTTCGCCGCGGGTTTTGACGGCTTCGGCCGGGTGGTCATGTCCTCCGAGAACAAGTCGTACCGGACCGTCCTGACCCGTCTGGATATGCTGAACGTCCGCAGCGGCTTGCTGATGCTCCCGCCTTCGTTCTGGCCGCAGAACGCGGACGTTTTGGACGCGCGGGCCAACGCAACGATTTCGGGGCAGGATTCCGACAAGGCCTATGCCGAAACCACCGACGGAGTGGTGCTCTGGTTCGCGGAAGAAAAGCTGAAGGGCGTGAAGACCTTCGGACTGAAAACCATTGTGGCGCTGGTCAATGATCAGCCGGGCGAAAACGGGGCGGAAATGTACGGCATTGGATATCCCGCCACCGGCACCGACTGGCTGTCGCTGAAAAACAGCGAGCAGGCGGCGTGGGATCTGTGGCGGCTGAACGAGGGACGTCTGGACATCCTGCGCAGCCGCGACATCCTGAACAGCTCGCTGGAAGAGCTGCACGGGCGCATCCGGGACAATCTGGACGAGGCCGCGAGGTCGTCATCTCCGGTTATGAAAGAGGCGCTGGCCGCGTCCTCGTTCATGAGCGCAACACCGGTTTATGAAATGATCCGCACCAATATGGACGACCTGGTGAAGGCCGTGCTGGTGCTTCTGGCGCTGTGCGTTCCATTTGCCTTCGCGCTGGAGCGGCTGCTGATCGGATCGAACATGATCTACAAGCAGGTCGGCTGGTTCACGGGATTCTTCACGCTGACCTTCATCATTCTTTATCTCTCCCATCCGGCCTTTGCGATCGCGAAAACACCGATCATCATATTCCTGGGTTTCGCCGTTGTGCTTCTTTCCGTGCTGGTGATCTTCATCATCATGCGCAAGTTTGAAGCGGAACTGAAGGCGCTGCAGGGAATGACCGCCAGCATCCATGCGGCCGATATTTCGCGCTTCAATACCGTCATGGCCGCGATGGCCATGGGCATTTCCACCATGCGGCGCCGCCCCCTGCGCACCGCGCTGACGGCCGTCACCATCATCCTGCTGACCTTCACCATTCTCTGTTTCGCGTCGTTCGACACGCGCAAGGGAATCGTGAAACTTTTTACAGCGCCGTCGCCGGCCTATACGGGCGCGATCCTGCGCAATCCGACCTGGGGTTCCTACAATCTTGAATTCGTGGATGTAATCCGGAGCCGCTGGGAAATGGCAGCGGCCGTATGCCCGCGTTTCTGGATATGTCCGGAGTTCGCCCGCGATCCTGATTTTGCGGTGGCCCTTGCCGACGGATCAAACCCCGTCACCATCAAGGGCATGCTGGGACTGTCTCCGGAGGAAATCAACCGCCGGGAAGATCTCAAGGAACTTCTGCAGATAAAGGACGGCTCAGATCTGGACAGCCACGCCTTCATGACCGATGCCGTGGCCGAACTGCTGGACGTGAAGCCCGGTGATGAAGTCATTCTCAAGGGCCAGAGACTGACGGTCGGCCCGCTCATCAGCGCCTCCGCGCTTTCCACTGCGCGCGACATGGATGGCAGCAGCATCCTTCCCGTGGACTTCGCGCAAATGAAGGCTGCGCAGAAAGATCAGACCGTCCAGTCCGACGACATGACACAGGAGCAGGACACATGGACCAGCCTGCCGGTGGATTCGATCATCATCACTTCTTCCGAAAACACCCGGCGCGCGGGCGGCAAACCGCACCTGATCGCAATTTATACCGAAGATGCTCAGCAGGCCTCGGATATCGCGGAGGAGGCCGCTCGCATGCAGGACAAAACCCCTGTGCTGGCCACACGGGCTGATGGCGTATACCGGCATATCCTTGGAACCGTGATGGCCGCCAGCGGCGTCGGCGATCTCTTCTTCCCGGTGCTGCTGGGCGGTTTGGTGATCTTCGGAACCATGCTCGGTTCCGTGGCTGACCGCGAAAAGGAAATCTTCACCTTCAGCGCGCTCGGGCTTGCTCCACCGCATGTGGCCAGTCTGTTCTTCGCCGAAGCGATGGTCTATTCCGTGATCGGCGGGCTTGGGGGATATCTGATCGCGCAGGGCTCCATGAAGCTGCTGGGCATTGCGGCCACCTACGGGCTGGTGCGGGTGCCGGAGATGAACTATTCCTCCACCAACGCGATTGTCACCATCCTGATCGTCATGGCCACGGTTCTGATCTCGGCCATTTATCCGGCCATCAAGGCATCGCGCAGCGCGAATCCCGGCCTGCTGCGGTCATGGAAACTTCCCGCGCCCGAAGGCGATCTCTTCGATCTGGTGTTCCCCTTCACAGTCTCCGGCTACGACCTGACCGGCGTGGTCAGCTTCCTGCGCGAGCATTTTGAAACCTTCAGCGACACGGGCCTTGGATCCTTCATGGCCAAGGATACCAAGATGACCGTTGCAGAGAATGGAGGGCTTGGCGTTTCCACGCGGCTGGCTCTGGCGCCCTTCGATTTGGGTGTAACAGAATTGCTGGAGCTGCGAAGCAAGCCCAGCGAGATCGAGGGCATCGATGAGATTAACATCCGGCTGACACGCCTGTCCGGTCAGCCGAAGGACTGGGAACGTTTGAACAAGGTGCTGCTGGACGATTTGAGGACGCAATTCCTGCTGTGGCGCTCGCTTCCGCAGGAGACCATGGAAATATACAGGCACCGGACCCTTTTGGAAATGAAACAGCATGGCTCGAAGAACTGACAAAGAACTGGAAGAATTTCGGTCGGTGATGGAGGTTCCGTCATCGTTCGAAGAGGGCTTCAACTGGACGGCCCTGATCGGCGCGATTTTCATCGCGCTGCTGATGGTGCCCGGCGCCATTTACATGGGCCTGCTCGCGGGCGTGGGCAATATCGGCGCGGCCTCGCAATGGGTGACGGTGATCCTTTTCATCGAAGTGGCCAAGCGCGCGCACAAGACGATGAAGAAGGCGGAAATCTTTGTGCTGTTTTTCATGGCGGGCGCGGCGATGGGCATGCCGTTCTCAGGCCTGATTTGGAATCAGTTCTTTGCGCGGAGCGATGCGGCCATTGCGGCAGGCATCGCCGACCAGCTTCCGATCTGGTACGCGCCGCGGCCGGAGTCGGAGTCCTACGCACTGCGCACGTTCATCCACGCCGACTGGCTGCCGGTGATGGGACTCATCATTTTCGGAACCTTCTTCGGGCAGCTTGCCAACATGGTTCTGGGCTACGGGCTTTTCCGCCTGGCCAGTGATGTCGAGCGGCTCCCCTTCCCCATGGCGCCGATCGGGGCTCAGGGAATTATGGCGCTGGCCGAAGATGCCGATGAAAAGAACATTGATTCCAAGGCAGCCCAGTGGCGATGGCGGGTGTTTTCAATCGGCGGCGCGCTGGGACTTCTGTTTGGAACGGTTTATCTCCTGCTGCCGACGCTGACAGGCGCACTCACCGGCAAGCCCATTCAGATATTCCAGATACCGTTTTCCGATTTCACGAGCAAGACCGGTCCGTATCTGCATGCTGTGGCCACCGGCATGTCGTGGGATTTCGGCAACATCATCTTCGGCATGGTGCTTCCGTTCTTCGCGATGGTCGGGTCGTTCATCGGACTGATCGTCACTTTCATCCTCAACCCGACGCTCTACCACTTTGGCATCATCCACAACTGGATGCCGGGCGACAGTACAATCAACACCCTTTACAAGAACAACATTGATTTCCACTTCAGCTTCCAGATCGGCATTGCCATCGCCATTGCCATCGCGGGCTTCTGGCAGGTTTTCCGGAGTTTCCGGAACCGCAAAGAACACGCGGCGCAAAACAGACCCGCGCCCATCGCCCCCGAGGGCCGCGGGGACATCAAGATATGGCTCGTCATTCTGGTGTATTTCTTCATCACCATCACCTACATCCTTGTTTCTGGCTGGCTGATTGACTGGCATAAGGGCATCATGATTGTGCTGCTTCTGCTGGGCTTCGTCTACACGCCGATCATCAGTTATGTGACCGCGCGACTCGAGGGCATGGTAGGCCAAGTGGTCGAAGTCCCCTACATTCGCGAGGCCGCGCTGATCCTGAGCGGCTATCACGGCGCGGCCTGCTGGTTCCTGCCGATTCCGATGGCGAACTACGGACAGATGACCGTCTTCTACAAGCAGTGCGAACTGACCGGCACACGCTTCCCCAGCATCTGGAAAACGCAAATCGTGCTGTTCCCGATCATTCTCATCGCCTCCATCTTCTTCATGAACTTCATCTGGGGTCTCAACGAAGTGCCGTCGGCGGTCTATCCGTTCGCGGAAATGATGTGGGAGCTTGAAGCCGAAAACCAGTGCATCATGTTTTCCTCGACGCTGGGTGAATATTCGATCTTTGAAGAGGCCTTCAAGGTTCTTTATCTGGTCATCGGCGCATTTTTCGGGCTGTTGCTGTTCGGCGGCATGAGTGTGCTGGGTGCACCGGTGATGCTCACCTACGGCCTCATTCGCGGACTGGGACAGACCATGCCCCACTCCGTGATTCCGCAGTTCATCGGCGCACTGATCGGGCGCTATTATTTCCAGAAGCGACTGGGGCTGATCTGGCGGCAGTACATCCCGGTGGTGAGCGCGGGCTTTGCCTGCGGCATGGGGTTGATCACCACGGTGGGTGTGGGCATAACATTCTTGAGCAAGGCGGCGATTCCGCTGCCGTTTTAGGAAACAACATGGCGGAAGTGCTTATAGAGATACGCGGAGTGAACAAGGTCTTCGACCTCGGGAAGATCAAGGTGCATGCCTTGAAGGACGTTGATCTTGACGTGTACCGGGGAGAGTACCTTTCCATCATGGGCCCGTCCGGTTCCGGAAAGAGCACGCTGTTCAACATGATCGGCGCGCTCGACAAACCCACATCCGGGAGCATCCGGGTGGCTGAAATCAGCCTGACGGATTTGAGCAGCCGCGAACTGGCTTACTTCCGCGGGAAACACATCGGCTACATCTTCCAGACCTTCAATCTGCTTCCCGCCTACAATGCGATCGAGAATGTCGCCATGCCGCTTATTTTCAACGGATGGGAAGAAAACAAGGCTCACGCGCGTGCGAAAGAGATTCTGGAGCAGGTCGGATTGGGGCACCGGATCACCCATCGTCCGGACGAGCTTTCGGGCGGTCAGCAGCAGCGCGTGGCCATTGCCCGGGCGCTGGCCAACAAGCCCGCAATTATTCTTGCAGATGAACCCACCGGAAATCTTGATCTGCACACCGGCGAGGAAATCATCAAGCTGCTCAGTCAGCTCAGCCGGGAACTGCAGGTGACAGTCATCTCCGCGACGCACGACCACAAGATGCTGGCGACCTCTGACCGCATTCTCTGGATCAAGGATGGCCGCAAGGACCGCCTTGAGAAACGGGAAGACATCAACATCCGCATCGGCACCGTGAGCTGACGCATCAAGCGGGCGCAAGAAACGCGGCGTCTACCTCTATAGCCATCGAATAATTAATCATCGTGATGTTGATCACCATGCGCGTCTTCCCGTGCATGTGCTCGACGACACCCTCGAAATCCTTGAACTGGCCCGACTTGATGCGCACCAGATTGCCTTTTTTCAGATAGGGCAGAACCTCAACCACCTTCTCGGCCTTCAGCGCAATCTCGATCTGCTGCAAATCCCGCACCAGTTTATCCTGTTCAAACACCTGCAGCAGATTGGCCACATACTGCGACTGCTTCATCCCGGCGTCCTGCTCGGGTTTCAAAATGCAGAAGACATAGCCGGGGAAAAGGGGATTTTCGAACTCGCGAACCCGCGCGCCGTAACGGTGAACCTTCCGGATTTGCGGCAGATAGACGGGCGCCTTCAGCTCATCGCAGTAGCGGCAAAGTTTCTTTTCGCATCGCGGCCGGGTGTGAAGGACAATCCAGCGCGCCGGAGCTTCCGGCACCGCGAGTTCGCACTTCCACATCTGGTCATGAACCTCCAATTCAGATTCCGGCATGGGCGCTCTCCCGGGAATTCCCTTCTTTGGAGGCCACGGGCTGGGGTGCCGGTCCGTTTTCAGGTTCTTCGGCATAGCGAAGGCCGACAATGATTGTGCGGAATGTTCTCAGCAGAATCAGGATGTCCAGATAAAGGCTCATGTGCTTGATGTAATAGAGGTCGAACTGAAGTTTGCGCTTGGTGGCCTCGATGCTGGTGGCATAAGGAAACTTCACCTGCGCCCATCCAGTGATGCCGGGAGCGACCATCAACCGCTCCCGGTAAAACGGAATGCTTTGTTCGAGTGTCGCTACGAACTCGGGGCGCTCGGGACGCGGACCCACAAGGCTCATTTCTCCGCGGAGCACGTTCACAAGCTGCGGGATTTCATCAATGCGCCAAGTGCGCAGAAACCGGCCAACGGGAGTGATGCGACGGTCACCTGCCGTCGCCCAGACGGCGCCGCTTTCCGCCTCGGCATTCTGCCGCATGGTCCGCAGCTTGAGCAGCGTATAACCCTTGCCCTCCCGTCCGGTGCGCTCCTGCCGGTAAAGAACCGGGCCCGGTGAAGTCAGTTTTATAATGACAGCGGCAAGGAAAACCAGCGGGGACAGTATGATCAGTCCAATCAGGGATGCGCCCAGATCCATCACGCGTTTGATCTGCCGGATATGGATCCGGGAACTGTTCAGCGCGGCATGCATGAGCCATTCGTCGTCAATGTGATCAAGGGGGATTTCTGTTCCCAGTTCCTCGTAAAGCGCCACATAATCCATGATCTGCAGGCCGGCATACCGCAACGGGCGCAGGATGTGAAGCAGCGAGTGGGTTTTGTCCGGAGCGGTGGCCACCACGAGGGTTTCCACGTCATAGGCCGCCACATACTCGCGCAGGTTGGCAATATCTCCCAGCACGGGAACCCCGCGCAGGAAACCGCCGCCCTCGCCGGAGCCAACCGAGACAATGCCGTAGAGGGAGTATCCGGACGTTCCGGCAGACTCGAGCAGGGCCAAAACCTCATCCGCCTCCTGTCCGCATCCGACAATCAGCGTCTTCTTGGTGAAGAGCCCGTATCCGAGCGCGATGCGCAGCACACGGCGGACGAACCATGTGCCGACAGCAATAAAAAGCGAGGCCAGCAGCAGCACACCGCGTCCGATGTGGAGTTCAAAGTGGGCATAAAAGGCCAGAATCGTGAAAACAAGACCTATCGCAGTCACCACCACAGGGAGGAAAAAGGACGCTCCAAGCTTCTGGGTGATCACTTCGCGCTCATACATCCCGCCGGCGTAGAAAATCAGCAGAAAAATCAATGACACGCCTGTCAGAGGAATCGCATTGTCCGCCAGATATTCCAGCCCGATATTCCATCCGAGGCGGAGAATGGCAGACAGGAACAAGGCGAGGATGATTGTCGCGGCGTCCGAGGCAAACAGCACAACACGCCGCATCGAAACCTGAGATGTTCTTCCGAAGTACATGCCTTCCGCAATTCTCCGTTCAACTCATCCCGCTGCACGAATCAGCTCTTATCCTGATGCTGATGTTCGTACAGGTACTCGTAATCGTAATATCCGTAATAAGTCGAATAATAGTAGTAGCCAACCCGGCCGAACTCCAGGTTGTTCAGGATGCAGCCGATGATGTTCGCACCGCGCTCCTTGAGGATCTGCACGGCAAGCTGGGTCTGTTTGCGCGATGTCTTGCCGGCCCACACCACAAAAACAACGCCCTCCACCTGCGACGTCAATATGGCGGCCTCCGACACGGCCATGACCGGCGGGCAGTCAAAGATGATCCGGTCATAGGTGCGCTTCGCATATTCAAGAAGGGAAAGGAATTCGGGCCGCAGCACCAGTTCCGCGGGCTGTTCCGGGAAATCTCCGGTTGCCAGAAGGTCGAGGTTGGAAAAGGACGTGCGCTGGATGACCGCCTCGGCCTTTGCCTGACCCTGCAGCACATCTGAAAGGCCCTTGCCCGCCTCAAGGCCAAAATATTTATGCACCTCGCCGCGGCGCATGTCACCGTCAATCAGCAGGATTCTTTCGCCAGCCAGCGAAAGGCTGAGCGCAATATTCACCGCCGTGGTTGTCTTGCCTTCTCGCGGAACGGCCGATGTGACCGCCAGCGTTTTCATGGCCCGGACGCCCGACCCGCTGAAAAGCAGCGACGATCGAATATTTCTGTACGACTCCGCAAGACCGCTCTTCTGATCAATGTTGGTCAGCAGATGCGACCGCATATCCTCCGCATCCCATGCGGCGGACGGAACCACGCCGGAGAACGGAAGTTTGAGATCGCGGGTGATTTCTTCCGGATATCGCAGGGAGTCATCAATGTATTCAATTCCGAACACAAGCGCCAGACCGGCTCCGAGCCCGATCAGGGCTGCCATGAATATATTCTTCAGACGACGGGGCTGATCCGGTGAAGTGGCCGCCTGCGCGCGCTCCATGATCCGAACAGACTCGGGTTCAATCCCAATGGAAATATCCAGCTCCTTCAGGCGGTTGAAAATCAGATCGTAGAGACTCTGCAAGCGCTCCACGTTTCGCTGCAGATTTTCATATTCATGACTCTTGCGCGACACGCGAAGGGCTTCCTCCTCCCACTCCTTCTCCACACGGCGGACGGCCTCCTCCTTGATGGCAAGCGCCTCCAGGTTGGCGTAATACTGGGCCAGGGCGAATTTCAGTTCCACATCAATCTGCCGGTCCACTTCGTTCAGGCGCGTGAGGTATTGCTGAATGGTTGGATGAGCGTCGCGGAATTTGGTTCTCAGTTCCGCCAGTTCCGACTCCAGGCGCGCCTTCTCCCGGCGAAGCTCCTGCCAGCCCGGCTGTGTGACCACACCGCGCTCGATCAGGCCGGCCGGACCATGGGAAACGGTAACCGCAATGTTGGTTCCCACGCCCAGATCCGTGATGGCCGGCGAACCGCCGGCGGTAATGGATGTTTGAGGGCCGGAAAGCGCGGCGAGCACAATTTCATCTGAGGCATCGCTGATCAGCGGCTGCTCAGCCTCCAGCAGCATTCGTTCGGTGCGGTAAGCCGCCGCGCGGGAAGACAGTTTGGCGAGATATTCCGCCGCAATGTTTCCGCGCTCGCGGATGGCAATTACGCGGTTGTCCTTCTTGAACGCCAGGACTTTCTCGTCGGCACGGCGGAGTTCTTCGCGGAGCCGGTCCGCCTGGCGCGTCAGCCCGATGACTGTGGACTCAGAAGTTCCAATGCGCTCTTCCGCCTTGGAGTCAATGTATTCCTCCGCAAGCGCATTGGCATAAGCCGCAGAAAAGTTCGGGTCGCGCGATTTGACCGTAATGGCAAGAATCGAGGTCTTTCCCACCGCGTCGACCGACGAGCGAATCAGCAGCCGGCGCGCATCCGCGGGGGAATATCCGGTTCTGGCAATGGCGCGCTTCTGGATAACCTTGGTCTCGATGATGCGCTGCTGGGTTGAAATGTAGTCGCCCATCGTACGGGTTTCCCGCGTCTGCAACTGCACGGGAATCGGGAGACCCTCGCTGAACATCAGCGTGGCCGTGGAGGAATAGGTGTCCTCCTGGCGCATCAGCATAACCACCATGACCGCCTCCGCCACCACAAAGCAGAGCGCGATCAGCCAGATGCGCTTGATGACGATGTGCAGATACTGCTTCAGCATCACGATGTCAAACGGCTTGCCTGTGGGCGCGGGACCCTGAGCGGGCGTTTGGCCGGCGGAAGAAGGGGGAACAGGTGGTTCGATGATACCTTTCATAATCAGAATCCCAGTATTTTTTCCGGCACAATAATCACGTCCTCAGCCTTGAGGGGAATATCATTCTCAAAAAGGCCCGTCTTCAGAATCTCGCCGACGTCCACAATCAGTGTCTGCTTGGTTCCATCCGGCGCCGTCCGGAGCACCTTGACCTTGTTTTCATTTGCAAACTTTGTGAATCCGCCGGCTTTCAAAACGGTTTTTGCCAGCGTCACCTGCTGCTCAAGCGGCAGCTCCACCGCGCCCTGGTTCATCACTGCGCCAAGAATGTACACCACACCCCCACTGGCCTGGCCCTGAGTCGGAACAAAAATGATGTCTCCCGGGAGGATGGGATAATTCATGGACATGTCGCCGCCGCCAAAGAGACGGGAAAGGTCGAGCGTGATGGCCTCATAGGCGCCATCGGCTTTCCGGCGGAGCAGGCGCGCCGCCCCCATTTGCGCGTGCATCGTCAGGCCGCCGGCGCGGGTGATCGCCCGAATCACGTCCATGTTCTCGGAATATGGATAAAACCCCGGGTTGCCCAGCTGGCCGAGGGCAAGAAACTCCTCGCGGGCCTGCGTGGCGTCCAGTGTGGGAACCATCACAATGTCGCGCGGACGCAGAAACTGATCGTTGCTGAAATCCATGTTCTGGGTCATGGCCTGCACGTCCACGGTGATCACCTGCCGCTCCATTCCTCCGCCGGGCTTCCAGCGGAGAATGCGCACCTCGTTGCCGGCGGCCTGCTCCGAAAGCCCGCCGCAGCTCGCAATGGCCTCCAGCAGCGTGATATTGCGGTCGCCCTTGTAGGGAATGGTGCCCGGCTGATTCAAGGCGCCCAGCATCAGGATCGCGCCTTCCACAAACTCGGATACATTCACGCGAACGGTGGCATCCTTGAAGTATTTGCCTTCGAGTTCATTTTCAATGAGATCGGCCGCCGCTTCCGTGGTGAGTTCGGCAACATGAATTCTTCCAATCATTGGAAAATCAATCGTACCGTCGCCCGCCACCGCATACTCGGCATTCAGTTCGGGCTGTTCATCGAGGATGATGCTCAACCGGTCGCCGGGGAGAATGCGATGGGCCACATAATCGCCGGTCTCCGTTTTCGCCGGGACCTGGGCGTGCCCGGAAAGGGCAACCAAAGTCGCCGCCACCGCCCATGCGGCAAGGATCTTGTGAATCCGAAGCCCGCACAGCCTTGTTCCTGCCGTTGTCATATCTGTCCGCTCCATGGTCATTTAAAACAATTTCAACAATATACAGCCGAACCGCGGTAATTTCTCCAGTATAATCTCAAAAAAAAGCGGCAGAAGAAGCATTCGCCACCGGCCCCCTCTGCCGCAAAATCTTAACAGCATCAGAACGTGTACTCGTAAGTCAGCACAATCCTATGCTCATCAAGAATTTCCTCTTCCAGATTTGAGTCCTCGAAGTCGTAGGTATATGAAAGCCGCTGCTCGATATGCTCAGTGACAGCCCGGGCATGGTCAAGCCTTAATCCATAGGTTGTGGTTCTCTCGGTCTCCGCATCGCCGGCATCCCGGCCCATCGGCTTGTCTATTTCATAGGACGCGTTGAAACCCAGTTCCAGATTTTCAATAAAAAGTTCACTGAAGGTCAAGTCGTAGGCATAGGTGGTATTGTCAGTATCCTCCGTTGAACCCAGGGTGGCATAAGGTTCGCGCGAAAGAGAGAGGGAGTGTTCAATGGTTTCTGTGATGTCGTGCGACGCACTCACATCATACGTGAAGCTGATATCATTCTCTTCCGGGTCTTCTTCGAAGCTATAGCTCATACTGTAGATCAAATTGAAACGCGGAGTTTCAAAAAGGGTTCCCGCCAGATCATAGGTGTAAACCGGCTCAAAAGTCCCTTCTTCGTCCTGCTCGTCTTCTTTCTCCAGCGCCAAGGTAAAGGTGAATGTCGCCGGATCGGATTCAAATACAATCAGGTCGAGCCCTATCGTCTGGGTTTCCTCCCAGCCCTCCCAGTCGTCCTCGACATTGAGAGTCTCGGTTTTGGTGATCTCATAGTCATAGGTCAGTGACAGAATTCTGGTCAGCTCCATAATCGCGCCGAACGTAAGGGTCGACTCGTCCTGGTCATCTATCTGATACTCTTCCTCATCGTAGCGCTCGGATTCAACATTGTAGCCGCCATTGAGAGAAAGCCTCTTCCAGTCCCAAAATCCATCCGCCGAATAGCCAAAAGCATCGTGAACCGTGCGCTTTTTGCGGTTGATGGAAACCGTCTCCGAACCGCCGTCCGGGGTGGCTCTGGTTCGGCTGGGAATGTCATAGGAGTCGTCCTCTGACTCGGACAGCCTCTCGTAATGAACTTCCGCATCAATCACGGTCGCGCGGCCCGCTTCGGTATGAGAAGACAGACTGAATGAACCAAAGGGACTTTCGGAGTTGTCCAGATCTTCGCGGTTCATATGCTTTTCAACCGCAATGCCTGTATCCAGTGTCAGATCCGTGCGCGGCTGGATGAATGCCGATCCCATCAGATCAAGCCCGACCACGAAATAAAGGTCTTCCCGGTCGTCGGTGGCCTCGGACTCCCGCTCCTGCTCAACGTTGGTGGTATAGATGGCTTCTGTCCGCGCCTTGGCATCAAAATCCATAGGCCCCAGGTGCAGAACCTGCGCAGATGCAAAAACCGGAATCATCATCAGGCCGGTTAACAATCCCCGCACAGACCGCTGCATCTGACGGGAAAGAACCAATCTGTTTCTCAAGCGGGGCTTATGCAACATCTGTTCCTTTGAGGAATTCGACCGCCGAATGCGGACCGGCACATGGGCTCAAGAACACCTTATTTGATCGCCTTCTGGTCGGTGTATTCGCTGACCGGCACATTGGCTCCGCTCTTGCCGGAGAAATCTCCCGGCTGGCCCCACTGCACCAGTTTGTCGTTCTCGAAGAACAGCCAAAAGGTTTTGGGATTAAAGGACAGAGGGGAGGAAATATATTCCCAGGTCTGCATCCACTGGCCGTTTTCATAAACCTTGGCGGCGCGAATGGTATAGGGCTCACCCATTTTCTCGCGGACCTTCTTGGGAGACATTCCGAGTTCAATGCCCTTAATCTTCTTCGCGGGGGACGCGCATCCGGTCAGCAGACCGCAAACCGAAAGCACCGTCAGCAGCAAAACCGTCTTCTTCATAAGATTCTCCTTTCCAAAAATCGGAAACCGCAGACTTGCACATTCGGAAGATATTGACAAGTTCAAAGGGCTATTTTTGAACAGTTTTTCTCCTTCCCCGTTGACAAACCCGCCGCCAGCCGATAGGTTGGTCATCAAATTATGAAATACAAATATTCCATCCCAAGCAAGGACCGGGGCGCAAAACTGCTCCTGGCTCTCCTGCTCGCCCTTAGCAGGGCTTGCGGCCCGGCGGGATGGGAGATTTCGCTCTGATTTTCCCTCGAAGCACTTCCCCCGCCCCGGCGACCGCAAGCCTGTTCAGATTGTTGGTGCATTAAACACGCGTTTTTTATAGGTTTACGGGCGGTTGCATCCGCCTGAAAGATTGGAAAGAGATATGAAAAAGGACGAAAAGAACAGAGTCATTATTTTTGACACGACCCTGCGCGACGGCGAGCAGTGCCCCGGCGCCAGCATGGGGCTGCGCGAAAAACTGGAAGTCGGCAAGATTCTGGCCAATATGAAAGTGGATGTCATCGAGGCCGGGTTCCCCATCGCCTCCCCCGGCGATTTTGAAGCGGTCAGGGCGTTGGCTGAAAAAATCCGCGGGCCCGAAATCTGCGGGCTGGCCCGCTGCCTGAGCAAGGACATCGAATGCTGCGCGGAAGCCGTTGCCCCCGCGGGCAGGCGCGGCCGGATTCACGTTTTTCTGGCCACTTCCGCCATTCACCGGCAGTTCAAATTGAAAAAGGCCGAAAAGGAAATCGTCAAACTGGCCGTCACCGGCGTGCAGTATGCCCGGAAATTCTCCAGCAATGTCCAGTTCAGTCCGGAGGACGCCTCCCGCACAGAGCCGGAGTTCCTGGCCGAGGTCGTGAAGGCCGTCATGGATGCCGGCGCCACCACCATCAACATCCCGGACACGGTCGGCTATTCCATCCCCAGCGAATTCGGGCAGGTGATCGCCGGACTGTATGAAAACGTGCCGGGGCTGGACAAGGTCACCGTGCACGTGCACTGCCACAACGATCTGGGCCTGGCGGTCGCCAATTCGCTGGCCGCTGTCCAGAACGGCGCGCGCGGCATAGAGTGCACCATCAACGGCCTGGGCGAACGCGCCGGGAATTGCTCCCTGGAAGAAGTGGTCATGGCCATCAGAACCCGCGCGGACCGCATGAAGGTGTGGACCGGAATCAACACGCGCGAACTGTACCACGCCAGCCGGGTGGTCAGCCAGCTGACGGGCATGGTCGTGCAGCGCAACAAGGCCATCGTCGGCGCCAACGCATTCGCACACGAGTCGGGCATCCATCAGGACGGCATCCTGAAGGAGCGCACAACCTATGAAATCATGCGGCCACAGGACGTCGGAATTTCCGGCACCGACCTGGTGCTGGGCAAGCACTCCGGACGGCACGCGTTCCGCGACCACATGGACAAAATGGGGTTCAAGCTGGGCGCCGAAGAGCTGGAAAAAGCGTACAACGCATTCATTCGCCTGGCCGACAAAAAGAAAACCGTCTACGACGACGATTTGGTTGCCATCGTGCAGGACGAACTGTCGGAGATTCCGCAGTACTACACGCTGGAATATCTGCACGTTGCGTCCGGAACCGACACGGTTCCGACCGCCACCGTCCGCCTGAAGAAGGAGGGTGAGATCATCCAGGATGCCGCCTGCGGCGACGGGCCGGTGGATGCGGCCCTGAAAACCATTGACCGCATCGCGGACATCAAGGGCCATCTGCTGGACTACACCCTGCAGGCCGTCACGCGCGGCAAGGACGCCGTCGGAGAGGTCAGCATGCGGGTTGATTTCGGCAACCGCATCGTCAACGGCAAGGCTTCCAGCACAGACATCGTGGAAGCCAGCGCCAAGGCCTACCTGAACTGCGTGAACAGCTGTATCGTGCAGGACAACACCGCGAAGAAGGGTTCTGCCAAGAAAAAGCCGGGACGGAAAAAGAAATAGATGAGAATCAGCGGAAAAACAAAACCCTATGCAGTGCTGGGGCATCCCATCGGGCACACGCTCTCGCCCGTCATGCACATGGCGGCGTTTGAAGCGCTGGGCATGGACGCAGTCTATCTTGCGCTGGATGTGGCTCCGGACAAACTGATGCAGGTGCTTCCCGCCATGCAGGCCATGGGCTTCGGCGGGGCAAACCTGACCGTTCCGCTCAAGGAAATCGCCTTCCGCGGGCTGAAACACCTGGACGAGACCGCAAAGCAGGCCGGCGCTGTAAACACGGTTGCCTTCAAAGACGAAAATATTTCAGGTTTCAACACCGACGGCGAAGGCCTCCTGCGGGCACTGCGGGAGGCGTTTGGAACCGGCGCGGAAGGACTTTCGGTTTTTGTTCTTGGAACCGGCGGCGCAGGACGCGCCGCCGCCCTGAGCTGCGCACGGGACGGGGCAAAAGCCGTCACGCTGTTCGATCTCGACCGCGCGCGGTCAGAGCGGGTGGCCGGCGAAATCCGGACAGCGGCCGGGGGAATTTCCGTTTCCGTCCTGAACGAATCTCCGGAAGCCGGAGCGCAGGCCGCCGATTTGATAATCCAGGCAACACCCGTCGGGATGAAGCCCGGAGAAGCCGCCCCGCTGAAACCGGATGCGTTCCGCAAAGGCCAGTTCGTTTACGACCTGATCTATATGTATCCCGAAACGCTCCTGCTGATGGCCGCACGCAAGGCTGGAGCAAAAACGGCCAACGGACTCGGCATGCTTCTGCATCAGGGCGCAGCCGCGTTCGAAATCTGGACCGGAGTGAAGCCCCCGGTTGACGTCATGCGCAAAGCGCTGGAAAATGAGGTTTATCATGCTTAGTCCGGAATTGCTCACGGAGGTCCGCAACATGCCGGCCGCCATGAATTTCATCGCCGTTTTTGTGGTTTTTTTCGGCGCATGCGTCGGGAGCTACCTCAATGTCTGCATCTACCGCATCCCGCGCGAAGAATCCACCATCAAGCCCCGTTCGCACTGCCCGCATTGCGGAAAACTGATTGCATGGTACGACAACATCCCGCTTCTGAGCTGGATGGCCCTGCGCGCAAAATGCCGCAACTGCAAAGGAAAAATTTCTTCCCGCTATATCCTTGTTGAAGCGCTGGTCGCCGTTCTGTTTTTTCTGGTCTGGATGCAATACGGGCTGAGCCCGAAAACCCCGGTGTACTGGCTCATGATGGGCGGCCTGGTGCTCGGCACGTTTGTGGATTTTGAGCACATGATCATCCCCGACCGCGTTTCTCTCGGCGGACTCGCCGCGGGCCTGATCCTGAGCCCGCTGATTCCGTCTCTGCACGGGAAATCATTCTGGCTCGACGCGCTGATGGCCTCCGCCATCGGCGCCGCGCTGGGCGGAGGACTGCTTTACGGCGTTGGCGTGCTGGGCAAAATGGCCTTCAAGAAAGACGCCATGGGCCTTGGCGACGTGAAGCTGCTGGCCGGCCTCGGCGCATTCCTCGGCTGGCGGGCCGTGCTGTTCATCATCATGGTTTCTTCATTCATCGGGGCATTTGTCGGCATGGGTTTCATCATCGCGAAAAAACATGAATGGCAGAGCCGCATTCCCTATGGACCCTATATTGCCCTGGCCGCCATGATCTGGATACTCTGGGGACCGCAAATGTGGAACTGGTACCTGACCATGCTCTCCGGCGGAGCCGCGATGCCATGACCAGGACCAATGTCATGCTGGTCGGCTTCATGGGCACCGGCAAAACAACCGTCGGGAAAATGGTCGCCGAGCGCCTGAACAAAACCTTCGTGGATATGGACCACCTGATCGAGGATCGCGTGGGAAAGAAGATTTCCGACATCTTCGCGCAGGAAGGCGAAGCGCATTTCCGCGCGCTGGAACGCGCGCTGATCCAGGAGCTGGCCGGTCAGGAAAATCTGGTTGTGGCCGCCGGCGGCGGCATCGTGCTCAATCCGCTCAACATCGAGGACTTCTCAAAAACGGGCATCGTCATCTGCCTCAAAGCCAGTCATGAAACCATCCTGCGGCGTGTCCTGAAATCTTCGCACCGGCCGCTGCTGGAAGAAGGCGACAAGCGCCAGAAGATCGTCAACCTGATGAATGCGCGCCAGCCGCTGTACGACGCCATTCCCCTCAGCGTGAACACCGCCTGCCTTTCCGCGCGCGAAGTTGCCGATGATATATGCCGAATGGTTGAACACGAAAACTCCGCGAACTGAAAAAGTTCCAATTAAAATCAGTTTGTGATTTCTGTGCCGTTTGCGCCCATTTTCAACGATTTTTGGCCATTTTTTCGCATTTTTAAGCGTTTTTGGCCGTTTTTTGGCATTTTTTGGCAATTTTAAGCCTTTTTTGGCCATTTTTAATGTTTTTTGCCACTACTGTCCGGTTTAAATTCCCTGTAAATACTGCTGTTTATCGATGTTGGGGGTGCTGGGCGGGGTCGGCATTTTAGAAAGTGCCTGTAAAATGGGGGTTTTCTCGAGGAGGGCCAGGCTCAAAA
>JBFXGK010000025.1:0-29388 GCA_050178035.1 Kiritimatiellia bacterium | reverse complement strand
GATCAGGCAAACCCAGTAACTGCTTGTAGTGTTCTTCAGTGAATTCCATGGCCATTGCCCCTTCTTTTTTACCCCCAGTCTATCTCGCGTTTGGGCCAATATTTCCACGAAAATCGTACAAGAACCATTTTGAGGCGCTTTTTGGCACTTTTTGGCCATTTTTAGAGTTTTTCACCATGAAGATCACGGATCGAGTTACTTCCGCAAGGTGTTGAGTTTCACCCATTGCCCGGAAGCATTCTTGAAACGCCAAAATGACCACCCATTTCTCGACAGTTTGGTGACGGCCACGGCCGCATGTGATGGAGACGTGTATATCTTGCCGTCATATCGGACCGTCCCGTCTGCGAGAACAAACGCCTTATAGGTTTTCCCTTTATAGACTTTTCTCAGTTCAAATCCTTTTGTGACGTATGGCGCCAGTGTCGGCTGACGGCCTGCAGTTTTCGCTGGTTTCTTTCCGCGGATCTTGCGAGCGGGCGCTTTTTTATTTTTCCGGGTCAAATTCAAAACTGAGCTGAGGTCGTCAATCTGCCGCTCTTTGATATGCGCCCTCAAGCGCGGCATCATGTTTTCCGCATGAGGCATGCGGCCCTTTACCCGGTTCCCTTTCGGATCGGCGATGCGAAGAATCAGCGACTCAAGCTCTTTGATGTGGTCCGTCTTATGAATCAGATACAGTCGGAAGGAATCCCACTTTCCGGCGTGCCGGTCCTGCAAATGATGCTTCACGCGGCTTTTCAGATTCGTGGCCAGACCGACATAGTAAAGATGGTCGCCCTTATAAAGCGCATAGACCCCGTGACGGTTGTTTACCAGAGAAGTGATCTCTTTTGGGAAATCCGAAAACACCTTGCTTGAGACATTTTCCAGATATCCGAGCACCAGTTTCTTTCCGCTCATTTTATTCTCCTCCGTTGCTCATCAAAGTGTCGCAATTCCCTATTTCAAATCCTCTGCGATGGTCGCAAACTGCTCGAGGGCGGCTTCGAGGTCATCGGTGATTTCCTGTGCGATGATCTCCGGCGCGGGCAGATTGGCCGATTCCTCCAGAGCATCGTCCTTCAGCCAGAAGATGTCCAGATTCACCTTGTCGCGCTTGATCAGCTCTTCATAGGTGAAGGCCTTGAAACGATCGGTTTCGACGCGGTTATGCCGGGAGGTGGGGCGAGGCGCTTGCCAAGCCGTAGCCTCATTGCGAAGGCTGGTCCCTGCCGAGCCGGCTTTTACTTTCGGCTCACCGGGACGGTTCGCCCTACCAAAATAACAATCCACGAAGTCATCCAGATCGCTCCGCTTCAGGGTGTTTTCCTTGAGCGTGAAGTGCATGTTTGTGCGCAGATCGTATATCCACAGCTTCTGCGTCCACGGTTTTTCCTGCGCGGGCTTGCGGTCGAAGAAAAGCACATTCGCCTTTACCCCCTGCGCATAGAAGATGCCCGTCGGCAGCCGCAGAAGCGTATGCACGTCCGCCTGCTTCAGCAGTTCGCGGCGGATCGTCTCCCCCGCCCCGCCCTCGAACAGCACGTTGTCCGGAAGCACCACCGCCGCGCGGCCGTGCTGTTTCAGGATCGTGAAGATGTGCTGCAGGAAGTTGAGCTGCTTGTTGCTCGTGGTGGCCCAGAAGTCGTCGCGGTTGATGATGAGCGATTCCTTCGACGATTCCCCCGCCTCGTTCACGATCGTTACGCTGCTCTTCTTGCCGAACGGCGGATTCGCCAGCACAATTTCGTATTCGCCGTGCTTGCCCGCCAGCGCGTCCTTCGTCACGACCGGCAAGTCTTCTTCGGATTCGCCCCCGATTCCGTGCAGGAGCAGATTCATCGCGCACAGGCGCGTCACGCTGTCCACCAGCTCTATGCCGAAGAATGTCCCCGCCTTGAGCTTCTTCTTCTGCGCCCGGTCAAGGGTGGGGCTTTTGGCCAGATAATCGTGCGCCGCCAGCAGAAACCCGCCCGTTCCGCAGGCCGGATCGCAGATGCTCTCGCCCGGCTGCGGGGCAATCGCCTCGACCATGGCGGCGATCAGCGCGCGCGGGGTGAAATACTGCCCCGCGCCGCCCTTCACGTCCTCGGCGTTTTTCTGCAGCAGGCCCTCGTAGGCGTCGCCCTTCACGTCAGCACCCAGACTCGACCACTGTTCCTTGTCTATCAGATCCACAATCAGCCGCCGGAGCTTGGCTGGGTCCTGGATCTTGTTCTGCGCCTTCTTGAATATCAGCCCCAGCATCCCCGGCCTCTTGCCCAGTTCTTCCAGCGTGTGGCGGTAATGCGTTTCGAGGTCGTCTCCGTCTATTTTCACCAGAATATTCCAGCCAAAGCCTTTGGGAATGGCCGACGGCTTGTTGAAAGGCGGCCTCGACTGCTCATCCGCCATCTTCAGGAACAGCAGATACGTCAACTGCTCCACATAGTCGCCGTACGACAGCCCGTCATCCCGCAGGATGTTGCAATAATTCCAGAGTTTTTGAACAAGTTGCTGGGGATTGGTCATGGTGTTTCCTCTTCTTTAAACCATGCGGAAAGCATGTCTCGGATGAGTTGCAGATCTGAGGAAGTCCAGAAAGACTCCACCACGACGCTTCCCCATCCTTCGGGCTGAAAATACCCGGAGACGATAGACGCGGCCTGCTTGAATGGCGCTGCATCATGAATTGATCGAATTACATCATCTGTGCCATCGCGCTCGTCGCGGGTGGTCATCGCGGCAATCCGGCAGACATCCATGGCGTGTTTGATGGCTTTCTGCCGGACCTCTCTCCGCTCCGCTGCAGACAGACCGGCATTCTCTGACTTCAGGTGCTGATCTCTCATCGCTGCCAGTTTCATGGAGCACCATGTGACCGGATTGGGTGTGGCGATCAAGAGCCCATTCATTTCAAAACAGAATGGATAAAGATCGAACCCGATGGATTCGGGATCGGCGCGGCCATGCAGCCCTTGTTTCCCGAGTGACGGTTTGCTCTTCACCCGCCGCTGTTCCACTTTGACCCTCTTGTCAGCATCGGCTGGATGCGGAGCGTGGATGTCAACGATGATGGATCGGCCATCGCCCAGCGGCTTTTCAAACTGCCACATGGGGTCTTTGGGCTTGAATCCGCGCGCAGCCAGCAAAGCCCGCACCTTCGTTTGCAGTTCGGCACTGGCGATCAGGCCGACGCCGACAACAAAATCAAAATCATTTGTTCCCCGTGGAGTTGAATCAACCCACCGCGCCAATGGAATAATGGTCGGCACCTCCGGATGAGCCGGCAGCCAGGTCTGCTTGAGGAACAATCCATATCCACCGGCCAATACCACCGAATCGCCGCCAATGGCCCGCAAGTCAGGCCAGAGGGATGCAAACTCGGGCCACATGGATTCAGAGGACAAAGCGTTCATGCTCGCACCTTGTTCAAAATCAATGTCCGCAGATTGTTCGCTGCATCCTGCTGGCGCGCATCGCCCGCCTGGAGCTCCAGCCAGGTTTGCAGCGGACTCGCCCAGCGCATCCCGTTCTGATCCACCTCGTTCTCGAAAAAGAACCCCGCTTCATCGGTTTCTATCAGTTCGATATCCGCAAAATTGGGGACAGGCTCCTCCGTGCCACCCAGCAATGTCAACGCAAGCGGCAGGCTGGAGACTGCAATCCGCCGGGGTCCGCCCTGGGCAAAAACCGCGTACCGCTCGACGGAGGACTCACCCGTCACCGTCCACTGAAGCAGGGAATTCGATGAAAGAATCCCGGCATAGTCCGCGCCGCCCGGCAGGCGCAGCGACTTCCGCCCGCGGAACCAGGGCTTGCGCCACTCGGCCCCCAGTTTATCGAGCAGGCGCATTGGATCGCGAAGCGTTATGCCCCCGTCGCCCTTTGAGACCATCAAGTCATCTGCCAGGGCCTGCACCGCTTTCGATGCCTGAGGCAGCGAAAGTTTGGCTCCCGCCTGCTGAACCGCTTCCAGCAGTTCTTTCAGGGTCTTCCACTGCGGCCGAGACAGGAGCATCCGCGCCACCATGGCCGAACGCCCGCGATACGGATTGTTCAATGGCCTGGATTCAGGATACTTATTGGGGAATCCGGTCCGCAACACAGTGATCCGGTCCGGCACCACGATCATCCCGTTTCCGCACAGATCCACTCCGCTGACCCCCTCCTTTTCCAGCTCCGCCAAACGCTCGGGTGACAAATACGGGACCATGAGCAGCGGCTGTTCGTTCTCCCTGACATATGAACGCACCTGGGCAATGGCGCTTTGAACCGCCATCGGAGTGTTTTGGGCCTTGAATTCCACAACAAAAGGGTAACTGATTTCCCCCCCCTTGATGATCAAGTCAACTCGGGCATCCGCACCGCTGCCGGACTCCCGCTGCGCACTTTTCACCACCAAAGGCTTCAACAGCTCAGAATCTGGCTCCAACCTTCTAAGAAATTCATCTTCCACTGTTTTCTTGCTATACATCATGATCTCCTACGAGAAATCTAACTTATAGAAGAAATATTGCATATTTTCTTAAATATGCAAGTTTTCTCTTGCGAGAAATATTTATTTATCAAGAAACCAAGCATGAACCGGAAACCTCACGCGAGACTCCCATCAAACGCCCCCTGCATAATGGACTGGCTTTGCCGGGCGCGTACAAAGGATCCATCGCCATAGTTTTCCCGCACCTGCACCACCTATGCCGCACAGTCACATCATACGCCAGTTGCGCCACCTGACACGAAGTGGGGCTGTCGCGAAGCGACGGCAGCGTAATCGGCAACCGATTCAGCTTTCGATAGCCGCCATGCACGGGAATGAGCGGTTCAGCGGGCATCAGACAAACTCTCCCAAAAAGGATTTCTGAAGAATGTTACGGAACCTCCGAAGCTTGGAAACAGGTTGTTGGGCGTTCTTGGTCATGGCTTATGAAAGAGCCCGCGAAATACGGTAGTATCGTTTGTCTAGGGCATCTTTCCCTCCTTCCATTACTTCACACACGGCGCGGCGAATTTCTTGCCGCTGGAGCGCACCCATAGCACCGATACAAATTTGGCCGGTGCTGAAACACATTTCGACGATCTGCTCTGCCGCTCCATTTACCGGAATGTTGGGGTTATGCGTTACAACGATGACCTGTTGGTCTTTCTTCAACTGTCTCAGGCCAGAGACAACCAAGGACGAAATAAGCCGGGTCTCCAAATCATCTTCAGGTTGGTCAATGATGACAGGAGAATCGTCCAGAGATAAGACAAGACCGAGTAGCCCGGCTGTCCGCTGTCCCGCCGAACCCGTTTCAATATTCTCAACACTTCCATCAGCTTTCACCAACTCAAGCTTTAAGCGATCTTCTGGTGTCCAGATCGCTATTCGATCTAAGTCCTCGGGAGTATTCAGGCGCAGTTGCTCAAGATGGCGAGCAAAACGACGGTCAAGGCCCTTAGGATCGGATACCGTGGCTTCACAAAGTGTTTTTCTAATAGAATCCAGTTGAGTCCAGCAATCCCGCGCGTTGGTTTGTTCAATTAACTTGGCAAGCATACCGATGGCTTCGCCGCCATCGACAGATCTGTAAATATCGGCTGAAAATTCTTCACCGGGTTTCCGAATTAACTGGCGCAACTGTTCCTCGGAAGACTCTCGATTTCCCATGTCTTGCAGAGTCACCCTGAGGCGCTCGCCTGTTGTCGATTGGGTCCAGCTAGCGATAACCAGTTTCCTTTCCGCGCGTAGCACACGATCATGATCGGCTGCTTCCTGTAATAGTTTTGCTCCTGCCTCACGCAACTTTGCCACTGATGTCTCATATTCTGACAGTTTTTTGACTTTTCCCTCTAAATCTGATCGCTGCGTAACCAGAGTTGAATATTCCGAAATATCTACTCCACCGCCCTGTTGGATTTGACTTTTTAGTTCTTCGTATTTCGTAGAAGCCGCTTCGAGTTCGGCTTTCCACGGAACCGCATCAAAGGTAGATACCCATTTATCACTTAGGGCCTCCAACTCAGATTGAATCGAAATCAGCCTGGAACGAAGCGCTTCATACTCACCGAGCACGGCTTGTAATGCCTGGCTTGATTCGCTACCGATTGCCGTCTGTAGGTCTTCCTCTAATTCAATTTGTGACAACTGGCGCTGAGCGCCGGCAAGAGTCGATGCCGCTGTTTGCAGAGCTACTGCTTTCGCGTCAAGTGCCTGCTTTGTCGTTCGCACTGACTGGTACTTACTAAGCACTTCTCTATTCCCGCTATCTTCGAAGATTCGAATTTTCGCCTTTACGTCTTCCAGTTCTGCGCGAGTTTGTGCAACTGTCGCTATTTCCTTCTCCTTCTGCCGAACGTCTCGACGGTTCTGCAACCATTTCTCGGTTAGGAACTGGCGGCGCTCAAGCCAAGCGCGTTTATCCCATCGTTGGTCGATCAGATTCAGCAATACGTCCGGTTCCTTCGTCATCTCATAAAGCTGTTTTTGGCTAAATATTCTCAATGGGAAGCGTTTCTGAACATCACCCACATCGGCCGCCGGCATCCAATGCCCGGCGCTATCGCATTCTTCTTGCGACCAAGTTCCGTCAGCGCTCCAGATCAATGCTATATCTCGTCCGTCTTTGACTAGCTCTAGCCGAACAGTTGTTTCTGGTCGGAGCATTCCTAGTTCACCGCGGCCACGAGGGATTCTATTGAACTTTTCAAATTCATTCTTCACTTCAGGCGGCATGTCGTCGGTTTTCGCGAGAACTATGCGAAGAAAGTCGAGAATACTCGATTTGCCCGAACCACGTCCGCCAATGAGAGTTGTCAACCATGGGCTAAGCTCAAGTGTCAGGTCATGCCCATTACCAATTTTCTGTCCTTTTGAAACTGTCAGCCGTCTCAAATAAAACCGCGGGCCAATATCGTTGGGATCGGAAGGGGGCGCGTCCATGCGTCGAACACCGTCCTCGCCATCGTGGAGCGCAAGACGGAGTGCTTCGAGCGATGGTGATTCCATTTTCACCCATGTATATCGTGTTCCTACTTTGGGCGGGTGATGTGAATCAGAGCCGATAACTGAAGCTAAACTCAGCTTGAGTTCAGAATAAGCCCCAGGCAAGGTCTCGGCAGAGGCGATCAACTCCATAGCAAGCAAACCATCCGCTCGCAGTGATTGTTTTAATGTCACGCCGCTCTGTTTCTTGAACAATCCCGAGTCCGCGTCGGCATGTGCAAGTATTGGTATGCCACCTTCCTCCTGAATGAGTTCAACGACCTCTGAGAAGGATTTCCGTGTGCAATCGTCTGTCTTGCCATATTGACCTTCAAAACGACACTTTGAGAGCAAGCTAATGATTGTACTCCCGCTAGCGCTAGGAGCGAACAAAGCAAGTATGTGGATGCCACCGTGTACGCTGATTTCGACTCCAGGAAACAATGTTATAGGTCGGTATCCTTCAGGCTTTTCAGTATTCAGACTTGCTAGTTCCTGTTTCAGGGCATCGATCCATTCCCCGCTGTTGTGGTCAGTGATCGCAACGCAATCCAGTCCTGCGTTCATGACGTCGAGCAGCCATTCGCGAGGAGATCTCGCCTTCAGAATATCCTGTTGAGGGCCTTTGCCGTAGTCGTCTGACTTTGGGGTGTGCGTGTGAAAATCAAACTTCCACCACTTTGCACCATAATGTCGTGTGCCTGCGCTCATGCGATACCTTCTTTCGATTGGGAGGAGTAGTGCTTGAGTAATTTCCCTTCAAATGCCTTCTGCAAAATAGACTGGCGAAGGCGGGTGGCGCGCTGGAGATTGGTCTCCACCGCCGATTCTATCTCTTCCACCACGCTCAACCGCCGCTCTATATCCGACACGATCAGTGCCTGCTCCGCGAGAGACGGTAGCTTGAGTGATATCCCTTCAACATCTCCCTTGCGAATGGAAGGCACAGTCGTCGCGCGGGCAAGATCGTTTAATTTTTGCGTGCACATGAAGTGGAACAAGAATCTCGAATCTATTTTTTTGCCTGGGTAAAGCCCCATCACATTGTTATCGACCAACGATGGAAGTCCAATAATTGCACGGCGATTTAAGGCAATTGCCGCGCCGATTTTTGCAAAGACAACCGTGCCCGTTGGCAAGGGGTTCGCCCGCAACTCAGCGGCTTCGGCAAGGCTTATGTAATGGTTTGCCTGAGTGAGCACCTTTTGATTCCGCTGCCACGCCGCGGAAATGTCTCCGACCTTAAAAAATCCCAAATCGCCGGTTCTCTTCCCCTGTAGGCGTTCTGGGAATCCGTAACCGGCCAGCACAGTGCATATTTCGCCAAGCTTTGTTGTTGGCCAATCCCCTCTTCCCGGCACGAGCTTGCCTTCGCATGCGGCCTTGAGGACGGCGGCGCGGTAGCGTTTCAGATTAGCCTGCACCCGCTTCAATGCCCCCACCCCCTCCTCCAACCGCGAAAACTGCTTCTCGATCTCCGCCACGATCCGGCGCTGTTCGGGAAGGGGTGGAAGGGGAATTTCAAGATCACGAATAATTCCCTGACTGATGTTTGGCTGGGCTCCACCTTTCCCCATCTCAACCAAATCTCTTCTTTTTGACTCCAAAAAGAAATATGCAAAGTACGTGTCGATATTTTCAGGGAGAAATATTCCGCACACAGCCTGATTGGTTGCGGCATCCATTCCCAGCACACCAAGCTTTCCGATCGTTGCTCCATAAAGGGCGATGCAAAGAGTCCCCTTCGGAAACAATTTTGCAGAAGAATTTTTCAGTCCTGCCTCGGTTATGGTTTCAGCGGTTTCATAAACCGTGCTGTCGCCGAGTTCCCCTGATTTAACCCACGAAATGTTACCGCCATAATAGGATGCGTTCCCCCGATTCGGCGTTCCTCCGCTTGATGTTTTTGCCACATCACCGAGCTTCGCCATTTTCCAATGCCTGGAACTTCCGGCGCTGGTTTTTTCCAATGCCTGGAAATCCGGGCGGGGCACAGCCTTTATTGCGACGGGCGGGCTCATGCGTTTTCTTTCCAGGAAAAGGATCGAATGGTTTTTTTGTAAGAGCCCCATTTTTTGGAGAGGAACTGATATCGTCCGGCAACAATGCCGGGGGCGATGTCCAGTTTTTTGGCCAGCGCGATGAGTTCTTCTTGTGATCTGATGGACATGACATGCACGTCATATTCGGATGGAATCAGCGCTGCGGCGGCGAAGTCATCCGCACGCTGTTCACGAGGATCGGTTTTAGTTCCGTCGTTGATCAGCAGGTCTTTTTTGGAATCATGCAGGACATGGCCGATTTCATGGAAGAAGGAAAACCAGAAGCGGTCTTCCCCTTTGCCGCGCAGGTTCAGCAGCACCATGGCTTTTTCGGGGGTAAGCCAGCGCGTAGCCCCGTTCCACGGCACTTTTTTCATTTCCCGCACCAGCGCCAGAGCCACGCCGCATTCGGCGCAGATTCTGCGCATGTTTTCCGCCATGGCCTGGGCATCCTGCTCCCGTGTCAATTTGCGAAGTTCGGGAATGGCCTGCATGAGTTTTTCTCTGCTGTACGGCCGGCATTCCATACTGTTCGCCTGCAATTCGCCAAGACGTATCCATGCCGAAGCCGGACCGGGCAGGGTTTCAAAACAGGCGGACCGGCGGGCAGCCACGGCCGGGCTTTCCCACAGCGCCTGCCATGCGGATACACTGCTGACCCCGTAGAACGAAAGCGTGGAGCGCAGCAGTTCAACCAAATCAGCGCCTTTCTGTATGGCCCCGCGCAGGATCAGCTCATTGACGGGTATCATTTTCAGCCAGTTCAGATCGGCTTTCAAGGAGGCGGTCTTTTCGAATGAGGTCAGCCGTTCGCGATAGTTTGATTCCAGGTTATTCCAAAACCGCGCCCGAATGCCGGTCGTCAGCTCCAGCGCATCCGCTGTTTCATGGGAAATGGGCTGGCTTCCGTTGAAAATGCGATTCAGGGACTGCGCCGTCAGCCCGGTCCGGATGGCCAGTTCCTGCTGCGTCATGCCCAGAGATTCCATAACTTCACGGAGAGTTTCCCCCGGGGGAACGGCATAATCCGGCTGATAGGTGAGTGTGCGCTTTGCTTTCATTTCTTTCCTGAACTCAGTGCGTGTCTTTTATTTCGACAATTTCGATTTCTGTCACTTTATTCCAGTCCAGCCCGCCATCTGACATTCGCGGAATGGGGTCGTTGGCCGGGATGAACAGCAGCCGGTATGGCTGCTGTAAATCCACCGACAACTGGCCCTTTCGATCACCGCTCATCTCATGACACCTCGGCGGAGGCACTTTGGAAATATCCGCCAAACATTCCGCCGCCTCCAGCTCCTGCAACCGCTGCATCAGTTTCTTTGCCATTTGAGTGCCCAGCTTCCGCTCGGCCTCTTTCCTGCTGTTGCACACTTTATGCAGCTTTGTTGTGTGAAAATATATAACCATGAAGAGCCGTTATCAAGTTTTTATTAACATAGTATGTTATATTTTTTCACGCCGACAGCGCCGTGTTCAATTCTTCCAAAAGTACAGGCAACTGGTCGCCGAAGAGCTGGTGGGCCTTGCCCAGCCCTCCCTTCTGGTTGAAGGGTGAAAGTTCCAGATCATCCGGTTCGATGCTCAGGCTGGTGGCAATGTGGTCGCGGATGAGATTGAGCCATGCGAGCTGTTCCGGCGTGAAGGTGGTGCCCGTCTTCGCCTTGTCCATGAGCCATTCATTGAACCGCTCCGATACAGATTCCGCAAACGGCGCGAGCACGGGCTGCTGTTCCAGCGCAAAGCGAACCAGCGAAACCAGATCGGCAAAACGGCCGGGCTGCGACCGTCCCTTCACTTTTCCCGGCCGGGCGACCGCGCAGGCGTCCCAAAGCCGGTCTTCGGTCCACGCGGCATGGTTTTCTCGCAGTTTCTTTTCCAGTTCCTTCAGCATCGGCTCGGTGAGACGCTTCTTGTACGGGCGGCTGTAGAGAATCTGCAGGGCGGCGATTTCGGCCTGATGCTGCTCGATGTAGTCGCGGAAGGATTTCAGAAGGCTGCTCGCCTTCTCTTTCGCGGCGGCATCAAAACCCGCGCTCCTGATTTCGTCCACAGTCACGTTATCAATGATCTGCTCGGCCTCCTGCTTCGCCTTGGTCAGGGCATCGCGCAGGGCAGGCAGATCAAACGGGGCACAGGCTTCTTCGACTAATAGTTTCTTGGCCTTTTCCATCGCTTCGGGCGGTACGTCCTCCGGCGCGACGCCGAGTTTCCCCGTCGCCCGTTCCGCCATCGCATCGGGATTCACAGCTTTGAGCAGGCTGTTGGACAAATCAGACAGGCTCTTCCCCCCGGCCACTTCCCTCAGCGCCTCTGCGTCTCCGCGCGAGATTTCCCGCCCCAGTCTTGCGAGCCGTCCGGCCAGCGTGGTCAAGGTGTCTTCGTCGCGCTTGCCGAGGGTCACGCCAAGCATAAGTTTGTCAAATGCGACATTGCGCTGGCGTTCGAGCGGGCGCGAGTCGGTTTTATCGCTTTCGCAAACCCCCACGGCATCCACGATCACGAAATGCGTCTTGGCGCGGGCATCCGCGCCGCTGACAGCCTGCAGATCGGTGGAAGTGAGCACGCGCGTACCGCGGCCCTTCATCTGTTCAAAGTACGTGCGGCTGCGCGTGTCGCGCAGGAACAGCAGGCATTCCAGCGGCTTGATGTCCGTGCCGGTGGCGATCATGTCCACGGTGACGGCGATCCGCATCTGCGGCGAGGTGCGGAATTCCTGGATGAGAGTTTCGGATCTCTCGTAGCGCCTGGTTTCGGGATTGTAGGTCTTGTAGGTGATCTTCTTGGCGAAGTCGTTCCCCTTCCCGAACACCTCGCGGACGATATGCACGACGTCCTCGGCATGCGAGTCGTCCTTGCAGAAAATCAGCGTTTTGGGCACCAGCGTGCGGCCGGGGAACAACTCGGTGAAAAGCGCGTCCTTGAAGGCTTTGATGACGGTGCGAATCTGGGATTTCACCACGACAGAGCGGTCAAGATCTTTTGCGTCATAGACCAGATCTTCGTCTAGGCGCGCCCAGCGGACTTTGCGGGTTTCCTTGCTGCGGCGATCCACGTAGAACCCCTTTTCGACCTTGCCGCCTTGTTCAGTGACATTGGTTCTGATCCGATAGACCTCGTACCCAACGTTGACGCCATCGGCGACGGCTCTTTCATGGTTGTATTCCATCACGAGGTTTTGGTCGAAAAATCCGATGGTCTGCTTGGACGGCGTTGCGGTCAGTCCGACTATGAAGGAATCGAAATATTCCAGCACCTGCCGCCAGAGGCCATAGATGGAGCGGTGGCATTCGTCGGTGACGATGAAATCGAAGGTTTCGATGGGTACGTGGTCGGTATAGGCCACGTCTTTGGGCCGGTCATCCGCCGCCGCGAGTTCGTAGCCGGATTTTTCGTCAATGTCCTCATCCAGCTCCTCGCCGCGCAGGATTGAATAGAGGCGCTGGATGGTGCAGATGGTCACGCGGGCCACGGTGTCGAGGTTGTTCGAGGTCAGATGCTGGACGTTGTAGACCTCGGTGAATTTCCGCCCGGTGTCAGGCGCAACAAACTGCTGGAATTCGGCCATGGCCTGCCGTCCGAGATTGGCGCGGTCCACGAGGAACAGAATCCGCTTCGCCCCGGCGTGCTTGATGAGCCGGTAGGCGAAGCTGCACGCCGTGTAGGTCTTGCCCGCGCCGGTGGCCATCTGGATCAGCGCCCGCTGCCGGTCTTCAGCAAAGGATTCTTCGAGATTCGTGATGCCCTCAATCTGGCAGGCGCGGAGATTCTGCGCGGGCAGCGGCGGCATCTGTTTGAGACGGCGGCGCAGGGTGTCCGGTTCCGCAAGCCATTCCGCAAGGGTTTCCGGGCGATGGAACGAGAAGACGCTGCGGGAACGCGGCGCGGGGTCGCGCTCGTCACGGAAGAAAGTCTCGACGCCGGTAGATTCGTAGAGAAACGGAAGCGTACCCGCCGCATCGGACTGTATCATCGGCGGCAGGTTCTCCGCGTAATGGCCGGACTGTTCAGCAACGCCGGAAAGAAGCGTGCCTTCCTTCTTGGCTTCGATGACGCCAACGGCCTTGCGGTCCACGAGCAGAAGATAATCGCAGGTGCCGGATTTGAGCGGGGCTTCCCGCAGGGCGATGCCGCGTCCGGCGGAGGGATTGAACTGCTTGTAATCCTGAACGTGCCAGCCTGACGCGGTAAGCATTGCGTCAATCTGCCGGCGTGCTTTTTGTTCAGGCGTTTCGCTCATAAATTATCCATAACAGCGGATAAAGCCCGCTAACCTTCAAAAGAACCTCCAGAACCACATACGGTTCAACATCATAACGCCGGATCACATTTTTATGCCAGAACCATTTTTTTAGCATTTCTGACTAGCAATTGGCAATTTTTGAACGTTTTTAGGTTCATCCGAAAAGTTCCTGTCCAAGATAAGACATACAGCAGATAATCGGGCAAGTAATAACGCATCGCAATAATTGTAACTCAAAGATGCGCAATGGATTGCTCTCTCATTCGAAGCGGGTTTCTGCTAGGAGGCAACGAAATCCTGCATATGTTTCCGATTTGCAGGATAGCCTTACCTGCCCGCGACCCCGCTCCGACGAGCTGGGCGGGCCCATTCTCGCGGAGCCGCGGGCTGGGCTTGTTCTAAAATATGTGTTTTTTCAGGTGTTTTCAGACAGGAACTTTCCCGATGAGCCGTTTTTAGGCTTTTTTTGACGTTTTTCGGCCGTTTTAAGGCGTTTTTGAGCACTTTTTGGGCTTTTTTCAGAGATTTTTCACCATGAAGATGTATTGCGCAGAGATTTCACCGCATGGATCACAAGGAACGCATTGACCCATCATGAAACTTTTCTTGCGCTCTTTCGCGGTGATTTCATTTTTTGACAGGATCAGCAGGATTTATCGGATTCCTGAGTTCATGAGTTCCAGATTATCTCGAAAGAAGACAGAAATCAGGAGTCAGAATTCGGAAATGGTAAAATTTCTTTTCTGAAACTCTGTGCCTCCGCGTCTCCACCATAGGCGGACAAGTCGGCGCGCGAAATTTTTCTTTTTTCGTGTCTTTCGCTGTGAATTCCCTGAATTCTGCTTCCGGTTTTTTAACGGAAGCCGACCAGTTCCATTTTTTCCTCATCCCACAGCTTCAGGCGCACGCCGACGAGGCTTTGGCCGATTGTGAGCGGCGGTTTTTCCTGAAGGGCCGGAATGTCATCGAAGCATTCTTTCAGCCGGTAGTTCGGTATCCGCGCGTTCAGATGATGAACGTGGTGATAGCCGATGTTTGCGGAAAACCAGGCCAGCACCGGCGGCAGTTTGTAGAAGGAACTGCCCTCCATGGCGGCGCGCAGGGCGTCCCAGTTCCGCCGGCGCGCCCAGTACACGCCCTCGAACTGGTGCTGCACATAGAAGAGCCAGATGCCCGCGGCACCAGCCAGCCACACGACCGGAAGCTGGACCAGCAGATACGTTCGCCAGCCGATGGTCCGGGCGGCCAGCAGGATGACGGCAACGATCAGCAGATTGGTGAAAAGAACGCTCACGCGCTCCTTGCGACGCGACTTTCGCACGGGCAGGCGGTATCGCAGCAGAAAGCTGAACAGTGCGCCCATGCCGATGAGCACGGCGGGATTCCGGTAGAGGCGGTAGACCATGCGTCCATACGGCGTGGTCCCCTCATATTCGGCCCGGGTCAGGGTCCAGACATCACCAAAGCCGCGCGCGTCCAGATCGGCATAGCTGGCATGGTGCCGGAGATGGCCGAGGCGCCAGTCATCAAAGGGCGTGAACACCAGCAGGCCCAGCGCGTGTCCGAAAAACGTGTTGAGGCTCTTTTGCGGGAAAAGCGAGCCGTGAACACAGTCGTGAAACAAAATGAACAGCCGCACCAGAAACAAGGCCGCCACCGCCGCCAGCGCCAGCGTGACGGCATAGTGATATCCGTGCCGGATGGTCAGCACCATCAGGAACAGCAGTCCACAGTAAGGAATGAATGTGTTCGCCAGCTGCCAGCAGGCTGTCCGCGCCATGGGTGTCCGATAGGCCGCCATCGCGGCATGCCAAGCCGGCCACTCGCGGACCGGTTTTTCGCCCTGCGGGCTGCTTGTTGTCCCCAGTTTCATTGTCTTGCCTGCATGTATTTATCCTGAATTCTGCCCAAAAAGTCAATTCGGGTGAAAACGGATTTTGGGCGAAGTTTGCTGATTTTAGGCAGTTTTCGGTCATTTTTTGGCTCTTTTTGGAATTTTTGGCGGACGACTGGGTCACGGACATCGGGGTCAGGTTTATAGCATTTCCCTCTAATTTTTCTCTACGACGCTGCGTCTCCACCATGGGCGGACAAGTCCGCGCGAGAAATCTTTTCCTTTTTGCGTCTTTCGTGTTTTTCGCAGTTCACATCCTCATCTATGGCTGACAGGCGGGCCCCCTGCCCTTCGCGGTCTGGCGGTTTTGTGCGGGAATTTTCTGCGGAAATGGTGGAAGAATGAAAGGATGACGACTCCGCATTCTTGTGATTTTTGTGGCAAATTCGCTGTTTTTTAGCCGTTTTCAGCGATTTTTGGGCTTTATTTGACGATTTTAAGCGATTTTAATCGATTTTTGGGCTTTTTCGGAGATTTCACCGCATGCATCACAAGGAACGCATAGACCCATCATGAAACTTCTTTTGCGCTCTTTCGAGGTGAATTCATTCTGAATCCTGAATTCTGTCTGCCGACTCCTGCCCGCTGAATTCTGTCCTCTTTTCAAAGTCGTCAGTCAGCAGCAGAACCAGACCCCAAACCAGCAGTGTTGATCCCAGGGCCAGGAATGTCCATGCGGGCGCTCCCGGAATCAGGGAGCACATGATCGCGAAGAGTCCGATGACGGCCGGCATTCTTGCGATGGCCAGCCGCCCCTCGTCGTCCAGGCGGGAATAGGCAACCTGTTCGCCGGTCATGTCGCGGATCATGCACGCGAGGGAAAAGCACACAGCCGGATGCAGCGCCTGGTAAAGCAGTGCCCATCCCAGCCCCGGAACGGAAAACGCCAGCGCTTCCGGTTTGAAGAGCAGTATGGCGTAGAGCGCGCAAAACAGAATGAGGCTGGCGGCTTTGATCGCCTCCTTTCGGCTGAACGGCGCATGACGCGGATTTTTCCCGGACCGGATTTCAGCGAACAGGGCGGATTCCATGACGATGAAAATCGGCAGCAGAAGCAGGACGGCTATGAAATCCATTGCGGCTTCAGCGGATGAATCCGGAGACTGGCGGATATTTCTGAAGCTGCTGACGAACAGGTGAAAGAGAAACAGGCTGTAGGCCTGCAGCAGAACCAGTGCTGAAGCGGCACCCCATCGCGATCTGATGACAAGGAGGCTCATTTCGGTGCCCAACTTCCTATCAGCGCTGCTTCATCGCGTCAACGCAAAAACGGGTCAAAACGCGGCCGGGAATCGTTAAGAACAGCCCAAATATCCCGTTTTTTGAGGGGGCGCCGCTTGCGATTCCGGGCGGTCTGAAGTATTTTTTTCAAAGGTTTCTGTACATAAAAGAGGGATTTGGGTAAAACGTTTTACATGGGCGGGCGTTTTGCCCGGCGCTGGCTTTGTGGGGTGCATTGATGAAGAAGTTTCTTTTGGGATTCATG
Source organism: Kiritimatiellia bacterium (assembly GCA_050178035.1). Taxonomy (GTDB): domain Bacteria; phylum Verrucomicrobiota; class Kiritimatiellia; order JAKQHR01; family JAKQHR01; genus JAKQHR01. The sequence goes on along the minus strand of JBFXGK010000025.1, from coordinate 12,798 downwards.
CTGGTTTCTTTCGCGCTTTGCGCCGCGACGTTCGCGGAGACCATGCTCCAGTATTTCAACACGAGCTGGGAGGAAATTTCCGCGCGCATCCCGGAACTGGCCGAGGCCGGCTACACGTCCATCTGGCTCCCCCCGCCCACGAAGGGAAGTGGAGGTCTTTCCGTCGGCTACGATCTCTGGGATCCGTTTGACATCGGCGGCCGGAATCAGCGCAGCACAGTCCGCACCCGCTACGGAACCGAGGCTGAACTCATCAACCTTGTCGAGACCGCCCACCGCTTCGGCATCCGCATCTATTTCGACAACATCATGAACCACCGGGCCTTTGACATACCAGGGTATAACGAAAACACGCCCATTGATGTTTATCCCGGCATGGTGCCCGAGGATTTCCATCTGCGCAAGACGGAGGACGGTTTCTACCGCAAGTGGGACAACTGCCGCGACTGGAACAGCGCCTGGCAGGTGATGAACCTCGGGCTCGCCGACCTGATTGACATTGCCCACGAGACGCCCAACGACAACTTCGGGGCGAACGAGGGCGACGACCACCCGAAGATCAGCTTTGTCCGCCATCCGGACAATCCCGAGTTTTATCCCGACACCGATCTGCCGATCACCGTCGGTTATGACATCTATTCGTGGAGCGTCTACACCTTTGCGAACAAGGAGCCGTATTCCGACACGAACCACAACGGGCGCTTTGACTGGACGGACACGGATGCCGACGGCCAGCACGACTCCGGCGAGGCCAGCGAGCCCTTCACCGACACGGGACTCGATCCTTCCCGGCCCGGCTGGAACACGACAGCCTACGGTTACGGCGACGGCAAGTACAACATGGGCAATCCGGTGTCGGAGGATGTCGGCGCCTATCTCATCCGCGCGGCGACCTGGCTGATTGACCGGACCGGGGCCGACGGCCTGCGCCTGGACGCGGTGAAGCACGTGCCCGCGTACTTTTTTGGAGAATACGGGAGCGACACCAGCGATGCCGGATATTGCGGAGGCGTGCAGCGCCAGTACAACATCACCCACGGGTTCAGTGACTGGGGCAATCACCGCGACACGGTTTTCAACACGGAGGGGAATCGCGACGATGCGATGATGTTCGGCGAGCATCTGGGCGAGCCGCCGGGCTACGGCGATTATCTCGGCCGCGGCATGCGCCTGGTGGACAATCCGCTCCGCAATGAGTTCAACAACCGGCTCGGCAACATGTGGAACGGCCTGACCGGTTATGATCTTTCCGGCGCGGGCGGGTTCAGCGCCGACACGGGCGTGATGCATGCGCAGAGCCATGACAACGACTACGCCGCCTGCCGCGAGCTGCAGCACGCGTTCTATTTCACCCGCGCGGGACTGGGCCTGCTTTACACCGACGGCAACCATCACGCCGAGACGCTGGGCGAAAGCGGCGGCGCGTTCCCGCGGCATGCCAACACCTCGTTCCTCGGCCAGTGGGGCGATCTGCGCGTTCCGAACCTGCTTTACATCCACGAGCAGTTCGCGCGCGGCTACCAGAAGGGCGTCTGGTCGGACAGCGATTATGTGGCCTATGAGCGCCTCGACTGGCGGCAGGGCGGAAGCACCGACGGCGACAAGGTTTGCATGCTCTTCATGCTGAACGACAATTATTCATCCGGCCAGGCGCGCGACATCCGCAGCAACATCAGCTACAGTCACACGCCCATGGGAGACAACGCCTATCTCTACAATTATTCGACTTATGGCGGAGGTTTTTACACCTGGGCTTCGGATCTCAATTCCGTCATTGTCCCCGCCGGCGGCTATTTCGCGTTCTCGTGGAAGAATCCCGATCCTTCAACCTTGTGGTCCTGTTTCGGCGGAAGCCCGGTGACGATCTACCAGAACGGCGCGCAGTGCGGAACGCTGTCCTACACGCGCAAGGACGGGCCCGACGGCGACGCCAATTTCAACCCCTACAATCTGCCGGACACCAACAGCACGGACTATGCCTACACGATGACTGTTCCGCGCATCACGTCGCCGACGAATGTGAACTTTGTCGCGCATGTGGATGGGTCAGCCGCCAATGTCATGCTGAAGCTGGACGGCGGCATGGACCTGAATTATCCCGTCACCAATTCGCTGGGCGACCCCCGCGACAATCCGCCCGCATTGGCCAACGACATTTTCGTGGGCTACGAACAGCCCGCATTTGTGAACCGCATCCACAAGGAAAAATTCGCGGCGGTCAACTCGGCCAGCAACAAGATCGGTTCGGCCGGCGCGGAGACCTATCACTGCACCATTGGATCGGGAAGCCTGTCTGTCAATCCCAGCGACGGCGTGAACGACTGGAACAACAGCGAGACGGCCGTCTTTGTCTGGCACGACCCGGCGTCGACCACGGATCAGGGCGCGCCGCATCTTTCGCCCGCGCCGGCGCAAGCCGCCGGATCCAATCTCACAATCTGGGTGAAGACCGGCGATCCGAACAACATCAACCGCGTTTGCCTGTACTATACAACGGACGGGGCGACCTGGCCGGAGGGCGCGGGCGGCATGGGGGCCGGCAATACAAAGGCGATTCAATTTTCATTTGATCATTCCGATTCCGGCGACAGCAAGGACTGGTGGAAGGCGACGGTGCCGGCGATGTCCTCCAACACCGTGTTCCGCTACAAGATCGGCGCCTACCGCCAGCAGGACGGCGGAACCTATGCTCCGTGGGAAGTGGTCTGGCCCGGCGATGCGACGGCTGTCGGCCGCAAGACCACGATGATGAGCACGTGGCAGGCGAACAACTTCAATCCGTCAATGGCGGCATACCGCGTGCACGCCGATTACGGAACGATGCGCACGGGGCTTGTCGAGGGCTTCCACATGATCAGCGCACGCGCTTTTCTTGACCGCAGCGGCCGCGCGGCCATCTACAACACCTTCAAGCAGACTTTCTATTACGACGCCATGTGCCCGACCGGCTTCATCCAGTATCCCGCGAACAACGGCGATACGGTCGACGGCCAGCAGTACGGCGTCGTGGTCCGCACGGATCCGAGCGTCACCGAAGTCTGGTTCAACATCGCCGACTGGGACACCAACAACGATGACGTCGTGACCGGCGTGGCCAACGGGAACGGCAACGGGTTTGAACCATATGTGGACGGCAACGGCGACGGCGACTACGACACCGGCGAGACCTTCACGGACATCAACGGCAACGGCGTCTGGAACAGCAGCATCGGCGAGACCTGGATTCAGGCCTACGCCGCGACACCGTCCGACATGTCCACGGCGTATCCGAAGGAATGGCGCTTCAACTACAACAACATCCCGTCCGGCGGGAGCAACGCGACCATCAAGGTCCGCCTGCGCGAACTGTCCTCGGCTGCCCGGCCTGCATTCACGAATCACACGGACGCCACAGGCCACTTCACCACGCTCCAGCGTTCGGTTTACACCTGGGGCCCGGATGTCCGCATGTCCATTGCGTGGCCGCAGCAGAACGGCGACTATGTCGGCGAAGGCTATGTGATGAAGGCCTATTTCACCAAATCGCTCGCTGACGGCCTCAGCTCGAACGATCTGATCAACCTTTTCCTGGTCAAGATCCAGAGCAGCGAATCCGGCCGAACCGACGGCGGCGTCGCGCAGAGCCGTTCGACCTACTCCATTCTCTGGAACGAGACCGACCAGTACCATGCGCTGACCATGCCGCTGGGGAACCTTTACAACGGCGTTCCGGACTGGCTGCACGGGCTGGAGGTCACCTTTGACCGCACCAGCCTGCCGGATCTTGTCGCCAACCGCCTGGTCAAGGCCACGCCGGCCGCGGAGGCCCCGTACATCGCGATCACCGAGCCGCCGGAGTACGGTTCGGACGGCAGGCCGCACCAGATTGTCATCCCGGACGTCCTGAATCCGTCCAACGAGCAGCGCCGCACGACCGTGCGGATTGAAACCGCCACCAACGCGGCGTCGGTGGCGCTGGCGTTCACTTATTACCCCGACGGCTACCTGACGCAGGGCGGAGGTTTCAGTCCGCTGACCAGCACCAACTCGGGCAGTTCCATCATCTGGCAATGCCTCTGGACCAATCTGATCGCGGGGCAGTACGGCTTCACGGCCACGGTCACCACCGGCGGCGGGGTTTCCAACTCGGCTTCGCGCAACGCCACGGTGGTCAAGCGCGAGTGGGTGAATTCGAGCACGAATGATCTTGATGACGATGACGACGGACTGGGCGACACCGATGAGGCCACCGCGATTCCCCTGCCCAATGAGCGCGAGATTGATCCGGAGCCCAATCCCGAGACGTGGGACAACGGGGAGGTTCATATTCACTTCGCCTACGGCCACTCGCTCCCGCAGAGCCCCGACAGCGATGGCGACGGCCTGCCGGACGGCCTTGAGTGCGGATGGCGCAACCCGTCGTCCAATACCGACACCAACGCCGACACCAACGGCGACGGCTGGAAGAATTTCCGGGCCGACTATGATCCGCCCTTCTACAACACACTCGACAACTACGGCAAAGTTCCCGGCGTGAACAGCCAGAGCGAGGGCGGCGACCGCGCAAAGCAGTTGTACGGTTCGATGACCGACCCGGCGAATGCCGACACCGACTGGGACGGCCTGCCGGACGGCATCGAGGACGCGAACCGCAACGGCTGGCTGGATGGCGACGGGGCGACCATTGATCCGACCTGGGATCCATGGCTGGCCCGCTCGTGGCCGAACGGAGACATGGACACCGGCGAGACCTGGACCGAGACCGACCCCAACAACTCCGACACGGACGGCGACGGGCTGAGCGACGGATACGGCGAAGACAAGGATTTCAACGGCCGGATCGGCGGCGACAGCAACTCGAACCGGACCTACAATGCGGGCGAAGCCTGGACGGAGACGGATCCGCTCAAGGCCGACACGGACGGCGACGGCCTGCCGGATGGATGGGAGTCGCAGTACAATCTTGACGCGCTTGACAACGGCAGCGACAGCCTGCGCACGTCTGCGGGTTCAGACGGAAACACCGAGAACGGGGCCTCCGGCGACCCGGACAGCGACACGTTCAACAACGCCACCGAACTGGCCAACGGGACCAATCCGCGCTGGGCCGACACCGGCGTGCCGCCGCCTGAAGGCACCATCACAGTGGGCCGCGGACCGGCGCTGGGCGTGATCAACGGCGTGACCAACTACCAGGAATTCACCGACTGGTCGGCGGATGACCTGATCGCGCTGGATGATTACAATTCCGGCGGAAGCCAGGCGGTGGACATCTACCGCGCATGGGACGGCTTCGACCCCTCGCGCGACATCGTCGCTTTTTACGCTCACGACGGAGGCTCAACAGGTTCCGGCGGCGACGGCTATTTTCATTTTCGTATTGATCTGCTGGATCTGCAGGCGCTGGCCGAGGACGGCTACGTGGACCTGTATGTCATCATTGACATGAACAGCCCGACTGTTGGCGAAGCCAGTCTTCCGGATTCTGCCGACATGGTGACCGAGATGAAATGGGAGGCTGCGGTGGCGGTGTACGGCGGCAACAACGGCCGCGTTTATGTGGATACCCAGCGCGCCAACAACTCGGTTTCGGCGCTGGACGACCTGTCGCCCTACGGCGTGGTTGGCCGCGACCAGAGCACGGCCAACGGTTTCGGCCAGGCCTATTTCAACTCCGAACTCGATGCCGTTGAATTTTCTGTCAGCCGCCAGGCGCTGCTGGATGCGGGCTGGAATGGTTTGAATCCGTACCAGCTCAATTACCAGGTCTTCACGATGAAGGACGGCACCCAGAACAGCCCTGTGGGGCCGGGCGACATCGGCTACCGCAACGACCTCCGCGATTCCGTCACCGATGACTGGGTCTGCTCCGACTACTGGCGCGACCAGGGCAACATCCAGCTCAATGCAAAACTTTACAGCTGGGTGGGCCGGAATGCGGGCAACGATTACGGCAAGGCCGCCAAGGTGGCCATGCTGGTGCACGGCAACCAGCACATCAATCCGGGAAGCGAGATCCAGAATCTGATCAACAACGGATCGGGCGCGGGCTATCACCGCGCGCTGGAAATCCATGACGTCTTTGACCAGCCGCTGAACCTGCACATCACGCCCACGCTGGCCTCGGCCATCCAGTGGGCGCGCGCGGACACGAACGCGGGCAAGCCGTGGCTGGACGGCCCGGCCCTCAATGCGCGCGTCCGCTCGATGATCCAGACGAACACGGTGAAGATGCTGGGAAGCACGTTCTCGGATCACATCCTGCCGTACTTCACGCCGGAGTTTAACAACGACAACGCGGAACTGGCCGGGGATTACCTGAACGCCATCTACGGCTTCACCGGCACCGACAGCACCGTGTTCTGGCCGCCGGAGCGCGTGCTGGACGCCGATGCGCTGGCGAAGATCACCAACATGGGCTACCGGTTCACGCTCATTGACCAGAACACGCACATGTGGAACTGGATCGGCCGCACGCCCGCGCTGAGCGACGACGGCTACCGCATCAACAAGATCAACGGAGTGTACTGCTTCGTGATCAACAACAGCGCCGGCGACTACCGGTTTGTGAACACGGACGGCGGCCTCAGCATCCCGCTGCGCGAAATGCTCAGCCGCCGCTCCCGCAGCGGCACGCAGGACCAGGTGGCCACAATCCTCAGCAACTGGGAGGATTTCGGAGTCAACAGCCAGGCCGACGCCTACGACATCAACATCCGCTGGATGGCCAACCATCCATGGATTCAGCTTGTGACGCTTGAGGACATCGCCGCGGGCCGGATTGACATCAGCGGCGACGGCAGCGGAGACTACTGGGGCAACATTGACCGCGGAACATCGTCGCTGGGCAAGATGGGGCACAACTGGGTGGATCACGCCACGGAGAACAACTACGACAACTGGTATGTCGGATCCGCGCAGGAAGAAAGCCTTCAGAACAAGATTTTCGAAATCCGCCCCGGCACGAATCTTCCGGCGGCGTACGGCATGCTTTATTTCAACGGCATGGTCTCCAGCGCGTGGGCGAAGGTGAAGTCGGTTTCCGACACCAATCTCGCGCGGCTGGCGCGCGCGGCGATCCACGCCTCCGTTTTCGAAACGGCGTTCCACTCCGAAGACAACAACAACCTGAGCCGTTTCAGCACGGGTGATTTCATTTATCCGGATTCCTCCTACGACAGCCTGATCGGGTTCGCGAAGAACGCCCAGTCGCAGACGCGCATGGCGGCGGTTTACCAGCGGGTGGACCAGTGGGCATCTGCCGCATCGGGCATCACCAGTGCGGTGACCGCGCTGGAGGATGTGGATCTGGACGGCGAGAGCGAGTGCCTGCTGTACAACGGCAAGGTGATGTACATCATCGAGCGCATCGGCGGCCGCATGATCATGGCCTTCGCGCGCGACAGCGCCGGAAGCGTACTGCCTGTGGCGGGAACCCCAATGTCGTATTCCGGATCGGAAACCGAACTGGAGGGCACGGCAAACGCCGCGACCAACGGAAGCGTGGAGGCCTATCGCACGTCCTGCCTGAAGGACTGGTGGGCGGGCACCACGAACTATGTGAACATGCTCTACACTCCCGTCAACTGGACCAACGGATGGCGTTTGACCTCTGCGGATGGAAACATCACCAAGACCCTGACGCTGGGGCCGCAGACCAACAAGCTGGAAGTGGTCTATGCCGTATCCGGCGCGCTGAACGGCGGGGTGCTCTACGTCCGCAACGGCCTGTCGCCCGACACCGAAGGGCTTATGCTTTATGGCCAGCAGATTCTGGGCGATCCTTCCGTGAGCGGCGGGCGCCTTGCGCTGCAGGCCGAGCGCGGAGCCAGGCGCGCGACCGCGGTGGTGGCCTACGGCGATGCCGGGCACACTGCCGGCTACAACGCAGCGGCCGTGGATGACAATCCCGGAGGCGGCGTGAGTTTCGACACGGTGAACATGCGCAACCAGGCCCTGACGCATCAGGTGGAACTGGTGGGCACCAACACCTTCTCCTTTGCGCTGGAGTTCCTTGTGGAGGACACCGGGGCCAACGCCGCGCCGGTCATTGTTTTCGTGCCCGCGGGCCCGTACATCGTCCCGCTGGGCTCCAATGCAATGTTCTCGGTCTCGGTGTCGGATGCGGACGGCGATCCCCTGCTGACCACCAATGTGTTTGCGCCGTCCGGCATGAATGTCTCCGGTGGCACAAACTTCAGCTGGCCGGCCACCACCAATTGGTTCAACACGACGAACAACTTTGCCTTCATCGCCAATGACCAGAAGGGCAAGACCAACAGCGTGGTGACAAACACCACGCAGATCATCGTGGCCTACGACTGGAACGCCAACGGCATTGACGACCTGTGGGAGTGGGGCAATTTCACGAACCTCAATGCGCAGGCCGGCGGCGACGCTGACGGCGACACGTTCATCAATTATGCGGAATACATCGCGGGCACGTCGCCGAACAATGCCACCAGCTATCTCTACACCGCCGGCGCGAAATCGGGGTCAAACTGGCAGCTCACCTTCGGCACGGCGCTCGGCCGGACTTACACCATCCGGCACGCCGACAAGCCGGGCGACACCTGGGCCTGGGCCGCGGAGGTCACCGGCACCGGATCCAACGTGGTCTGGACCGACACGAGCGTCACCAACCTGATGCGCCGCATCTACCGCATCGAAGTAGAGAAAGACTGATGGGCCGGAAACTCTGCCCGAAAATCATTCTGGAAGGCACACGGCTGACCTTCAAGACCGATGTGGCATTTGCGCTCAACGAGCATCCGCGCATCGTCGGTCCCCGCAAATACCGCTATCACTCGCCGCTGATTTCGGCCGAGTGGTGCGCATTCACCAACTGGCCGTGGGGCCGGGGGCTGATCAACTACGCGCCCGAGGAAGAGGCGAAGGCCATGGAGACCTATGAAACATGGATGCGGCTCCTGGAACTGCAAAAATATTATTCGTGGATCATTGACCGCTTCCACATTTCCACGCAGGCCTGCCAGCATCACGCACGCGGGGTTGTTCCCGATTTCCAATGGCTGGAAAAACGCCTGAAGGCGGTGGGGTTCGTGATCGTGTTCCTCAACCGCACACCGGAATCTTTCGAGTCCGCACGCCGCGAACGCCTGAAGGTTTCCGGCAAGCCGGACCAGTACGATGACCTGCAGGCCTTTCGCGATGAACAGGAACTAATTCGTTCGCTGATATCAAAATCCATTCTGCCGATTATGAATCTGGATGTTTCGGACAATAATGTTCCGGGGGCAGTTGATAATATTGCCGACTGGATGGAGCAGCGCGGGCATCTTTATGCCGATTACTGAAAGAGAGGAGGAGCGTTATGGGATTCACGCTTGATATTGGAATGGCTGCGCCGGATTTCAAACTGCCGGCAACTGACAAAAAAACCTATTCGCTGGCGAGTTTTGCGGATGCGGAATGGCTGGTGATATTCTTCACCTGCAATCACTGCCCGTATGTCATCGGATCCGACGAAGTGACCCGCGCGACTGCGGAGAAATTCAAGGGCCGCGGTGTGCGGTTTGTCGGCATCAACTCCAACAGCGAAAACACCTATCAAGAGGATGACTTCGATCACATGGTCGCCCGAATGAGAGAGCACAAGTTTCCGTGGGTGTATTTGCGCGACAAAACGCAGGATGTCGCCCGCGCCTATGGCGCACTGAGAACGCCGCATTTCTTTGTATTCAACAAGGCGCGCAAACTGGTTTACACCGGCCGCGGCGTGGATAATCCTCGCGAAACTTCAAAAATGAAGGTCAATGACCTCGACCGGACGCTGGAGGAACTGACATCGGGCAAGCCGGTCAGCGCGCCCCGAACCAATCCTATCGGATGCAACGTGAAATGGGAGGGCAAGGACGCCCACTGGATGCCGCCCGAGGCCTGCGACCTGGTGTAAACATTTCAAGCTGAAAAGGCCGATTTTTGCTGTTTTTGGGCGTATTTTTGCATTTTTTGACCATTTTTGGCGTTTTTAGGCCGTTTTTTGGCGTTTTTTGATGACTTTTTGCCTTTTGCGCGATTCGTGATTTGATTTCGCGGGGATCGCCGCTACACTCTGAAAATATCAGGAGACAGAATCATGCAAAATTTTTCGTACTGCAATCCAACCCGGATTGTTTTCGGCAAGGGGTCCATCGCAAAACTGCCTGCGCTCATTCCCTCCTCTGCCCGCCTTCTGCTGACGTACGGCGGGGGCTCCATCAAGCGCAACGGGGTTTATGACCAGATCAAGGCGGCGCTGAAGGACCATACGGTTTTCGAATTCGGCGGCATTGAACCCAATCCCCAGTTTGCCACCTGCATGAAGGCCGTTGATCTGGTGCATTCGGAGAGAATTGATTTTCTTCTGGCGGCGGGCGGAGGTTCCGTGCTGGACGGCACCAAGTTCATCGCGGCGGCGGCGCGCTTCGGGGGAACTGATCCGTGGGACATCCTGACCGGGGCCGCGGTCACCGACGCCGTTCCGATGGGAACGGTGCTGACGCTGCCCGCAACGGGATCGGAATCCAACGGCACGGCCGTGATTTCGAACAGCAGGCTCAACGAAAAACTGTTTTTCGGCAGCGAACTGACCTATCCGAAATTTTCCATCCTCGACCCCGAAGTGACCTTCACCCTGCCCCCCGGCCAGACCGCCAACGGCATTGTGGATGCGTTTGTGCATGTGATGGAGCAGTACATGACGTTTGATGTGAACGCCCCGCTCCAGGACCGGCAGGCGGAGGCCATTCTTTCGACGCTGATCGAGGAAGGGCCGAAGGTTCTTGAGAATCCGAACGACTACGGCGCGCGCGCCAATGTCATGTGGTGCGCCTGCCAGGCGCTGAACGGGCTGATCGCCTGCGGCGTGCCGCAGGACTGGGCCTCGCACATGATCGGGCACGAGCTGACCGCGCTCTACGGCATTGACCACGCGCAATCCCTCGCGGTTGTTCTTCCGGGCGTGCTGAAAAACCGGATTGCATCCAAGGGCCCGCGGCTGCTTCAGTGCGGGAAGCGGGTTTTCGGAATCAGGACATCAAGCCCGGAGCGCGTGATCCGGAAAATCGAATCGTTCTTTCTGTCGCTCGGCGTGAAAACCCGGCTGAAGGATTATGGCATCCCCTCAAAGGCGGGCAAGATTGTCGCGCAGCGCCTCGCCGCGCGTAAAATGATTCTGGGCGAAAAACAGGATATTGATGCAGACGCCGTGATCACGATACTGAAATCACGCAGGTGATTTTCAATGGAGGTTTGAAAAATGATTGGCGGACTTTTAGGCGAAGTTCTGTTCCAGGCTCTGCTTTTTCTCATCATTCTGCGGCTCATTGCAAAACACGAGGCCGATTACGATTTTGGCAAGCTGGCCATGCTGTCGGGCGTGATCACCATGTGCACAACGGTTTTGACACTGGTCGCCGCCGACAAAGGAATGATTTACATTCCAATTGGATATCTTTCTGCCTTCGTGGTCGCTGTCTGGCTTCTGGTTCAATTCTGCTGGGTGCCGGTTTGGAAGGCGCTGGTCGCAGTGATCATCGTGATTCCCGCCAAGGCGGGTCTCAGGATTCTGCTGATGCTTGCGCTGGGCAAGGCTATCGGAAGCGGGCCGCAGGCTGCGGATTATCCGGCGGCGGCGATCGCGGATGCTTTTGAGGTCGAATCCGCAGAAATGAGCGAAAGCGATCTCTGTGTGCAGGAACTTCACGGATGGATGAACTGGCAGATTCCGATGGGAGGGCAGATCGCAATACTAAAGGAAATCTGCGACGCCCAAAACCCGCCTGCGATGATCACGGGAATCACATCGCTGATTCCGACAGGTTCTGACAGCTCCACACCTCTCCGCGCCGGCAATCTGAAAATCACTGTGCAAACGGGACAGAGCAAGCCGGAGGGCGCCGCGGCCATTATGAAGGTGTTTTCCGCTTCCGAGGCCGTGAAGGCCTGCAGCGGCGAGGTAAACATGGACAGAATGCTTCTTGAGCCTCCGGGAAGCCAAAACCTGATATTCACGATGATCTCTGCCTATCCGCTGAAGCCTCTGCTGGCGGCGGTGCCCCCAACCGCTCAAATCGAGGCGGCAAAGGCGCTGGCCAGCATTCTGCCGGCAACCGATGCGACCGCGACCGCATCGAACCAGATCCGGGCGGTCACCGACAGCATCGGTTTCAAGGTTACGCGCCTAATGGAAGTTCCCGCGGCCGCCCTCAGCAATTCCAGCGGACTTGTCGGCATCCATTCGATGTCAATTGCCGGCCGGGGCCCATGGGCAGCCGTCATCGGGACCCTTAACGGACTTGAACAGAATCCCTGCCTGCAAATCGAAAGTTTTTCCCTCCGCCCGCTCACGGACGGGACAAACTGGGAAATGTCCGCCCGCATCGAGCAGGCCGTCTGGAAAACGGACGAAAACCTGCCGCTGGCCGCCGCCCTGCTGGCCGGCGCGGGTCTTCAATAAAGATAGGCATTCTGAAAAACGGGCTGGATTTTTGGACGGAAACCGGACATCCTGTCCGGACAAAAACTCACAGGAACAGATTATGGCGAAAATACTGCTGAAAAACGTAAATACGCTGGTCACCATGGTTCCGGGCGAAAAGCCCCTGCATAACGTGGATTTGCTCATTTCCGGAAAGAAAATCGAAGCCATCGGGCCGAATCTGGAAATCCCGGCAGGCGCGAAGGTCCGTACGATTGACGGAACCAACCGGGTGGTCTATCCGGGGCTGGTCAACACCCATCACCACCTCTACCAAACCCTCACCCGCAATCTGCCCAAGGTCCAGAATGCCAAGCTGTTCGACTGGCTGATCGGTC
>JBFXGK010000024.1:0-31564 GCA_050178035.1 Kiritimatiellia bacterium | reverse complement strand
CAGAATGCCGATGATCTGCTCTTCCGTATACCTCTTCCGCTTCATTCCGTTCTCCCTTTCTTCGGTTTACTCTAAACGGGAGAACTCTCATTGCAAACGTCTAAGTTTTAGGGGGGCAGGTCACTCAATAGTTTCCTTCCACACAACCGTCTCGAAATATTCGTCATGAAACGGGAAGATGTCTTTTTCAATATTCATCCGAACAGAAGGAAACGAGTATCGAGTTCCGCGCTCCCCGATGCGTTCAATATCGGGCTGGTCGGTTTCATTTTCACCATAATCAATCAGACAGACTTCTTTATAACCCCATAAATCTCGATATGCTGGCGCAAAAAGGCCAAACATGCTCCCAACATCCAGCAAACGCCCAGAAAACTCCGCTGCGGGAAGCTCCTGAAACATCAGCCAGGCCTCCAGGACAGACGTTTTCAACCAGTTGTTTGCATCGTCTTTATGTTCAGCGTAGTACGGATGCAACGCACATAATCTTTCAAATTCCTCCCTGGTGCATTTCTTAGAGCCCCACCCCCTCGCTTTTTTCCTGAATTTCAATTCGCCGGCGCTCCCGATTGTACATTTCTTTCTTTTGATATTAACCCGCGGAACAAAGACTTTGCTGTTTCAATGTGCAGAATCAATGACCCCGGAGAGTAGAATAAGCCTTTCCCGCAAAACCATAGAGCTCGCGATGGGTACCCCCGACCCCTCCAATGGCGGCTGTTTTCCACACAGGCATCCACAAGTGACGTCAACGGGACACGACGGGGAAGCAAACCCGACCAGTATTCTGGCGAACGTAATATATTCTCGCAACATGGAACATTGCGGGGAACTATCTTCCAGCCCAGCTTCCCCGATATGCTGTCGCCACAACTGCGATATTGAGTTAATACCTGATCAATAAATCCAATTGGATGGTTTCTCATCAACTTAAGAGCAAACAAATACTCCTCCCCGGTCCAGTCGTGTTTCCCGGTGGGAAATGTAATGCGCTCCTTCACAAGGACATCCCGCCGCACCATCATGCTGCTCAGCGTGACCAGGCACCGCCTGATGTGAACATCTAAATGTTCTCCCGTGGGAGGAATAGCACCCAGATGTCGTACAAATTGAATCCGGGAATGCTCATTGATCACATCACAATATGTATGGCAGAATGACAATCCCGCCTGATGCTGCATCATATCAATCTGTTTCTCAAGCTTCTGCGGATACCATGCATCATCGGAATCCAGAAAAGCTATATATTCCCCGCTTGCAGCTTCTATTCCCATATTTCGGGTATACCCTGGAGGCCCGGGCTTGTCCGCACACATAAATTTAATGCGATCTCCATAACTTGAAACAATCTCTTTCGTACCGTCAGTTGACAAATTATCAACCACTATGATTTCAGTTGCCGGACAGGTTTGAGACAGAACACTCTCCAGTGCCTGAGCCACATAGCGCTCGCTGTTATATGTTGTGATGACAACAGAAATGCTCACCGTGGGTTCTGCCTCATTTCCTTCGCAACCCCGAAGCGGCCAGCTGCCGCCAACCCTCGAGCGAGCACGGCCTAAACCGGATCATCTGCCCCGCAAACCAGGATGCTTTCCTGAAGTCAAGCCTTGTGCGCCAGTAATAAACATTTTCCCCCATAATTCCGTACAGTATATCCCTGATTTCGGATGGAGTTATTCTGTCTTTCCAGAGATACGGATGATTCAAAAGCAGCCCCGCCGTTGTCGCGCGCCAGTTGTCGGGATGATGAAAGGTCGAGTCTGGACACCACCGGTATTTTGCGAGCACCCCTTCCGGCATTCCAATATGGACTCGCCGGGCGCAGCGCAGGAAATATTCATGATCTTCACCGCAGCGCAATTCCTGTTCCTCGGAAAAATATCCAACCACATCCGCCAATTCCTTGCGGAGCATAACGGTACTCGTGCATATAAAGCATTTCTTGAGAAGCTCAACAAAGCAATCGCCATCCGGAGGATAGTTCCCGTGAGATCTCAAATATAAATCCCGGCCACCGCCATCAACAACCATGCAGCGCGTGTGCGTAAAAGGAAATGCCGGCCGTGTCTCCATATAGGAGATCTGCTCTTCCAGCTTATCCGGCATCCAGACATCGTCGGCATCCAGAAATGCCAGATATTTGCCATGCGCCATCTTCATGGCCTGATTTCGAGGAACCGCCGGCAAGCTGCTGTTTACATTTCGCTGGATAAAATTAATGCGGGAATCCCGAAAACCGCGAATCACATCCGGACTCCCGTCCGTTGAACAATCATCAACAACGATCAGCTCGAAATTCCGGTATGTCTGTCCAAATACACTATCCAGACATTCCCCGACATGCGCCTTCTTGTTGTAAACCCCAACAATAACACTGACCAGCGGGACCGTCATTTCAACTTGCCACCATGTCCTGGACGGCCTTAATGAGGCGCCCCCTGCTGCCGGAGGCGCAGCCAGAATGAGCAGCCATGGGTTTCGATCCCCCGCATCGCCGGCAGACCCCACAGGGGGCCCATAATCTTGCTCAATTCATTGTCACAGCTTACAAAATACGACGGCAACAGCACCTCCATGCGGGACCAGCCCGCCAGCAGATAGCAGGCAAGCAAATACTGCTCCGAATACCATCGGCCGGCCCAATCCGCGGGATAATCATACGGGAGCATGACATCATGAATACCGACAACAACCCCTTCCGCGAGCCGGGGCAGGACTTCAAGAAAGAATACCGTTGCATCCGAATTCATCAGAGCGCGGTGCGAACAATCAATATAAAGAACATCATTCGCCTGCAGCCTCGAAAATATTTCGAGGTCACAATCTTCCAGGGGTTTGCGTATTACCTCGGTGCAAAGCTCATCAATCCCCGTTCTTGGCATGGGATCAATGGATATAATCTCTGCATCAATATGATGTTCGCGAACAGCCGCTGATGCAAATTTGGTTGAATTTCCGGAACCGACTTCCATATACCGCTTCGGCTTTTGCAATGCAATGCTTCCGTAGACCGCAGCGCCGTCCAGCGCCGGCATCCATCCGTTTCGCCAGCAGGGACGATCGGGTGCCGTCCCGTTTTTCTCAACGGGAATGTTCAGAAAACAGGTTTTCAGCAAAAGGAGCTGCTCCAAATATTTTATGTACTGATCACGGCTTGCATCAAGAATGCGGTAGAGTTCTGCATGCGGGATCCCGGGCGGCCACCGCGGAACGGATTTAACCCTGTAATCAAACAGGGCTGTATCCTCCGGCGACAGATATTCGGCCAGACGTCTTATTTGGGCAATCCGGTGAGGATGCTTTTTCAGGAAGTCCGCCATGACATATTTCATCTTAGAAAGAATCATGCAGGGTCCTTTCATCCAACGCTTCTTGTGCCAGCTTCTCCATTCCTGCGGCGATAATTTCCCATGTATAGCAACGTTTCCATTTCTGACAACCCTGTTCGCCCATAGCACCGGCAAGAGCCCGGTTCCCGAATACATTCAGAATCGCGTCTGCAATCTGTTCCGTATTGCCAAAATCAACCAGCCAGCCGTTCACCCCATCCTCAATGAATGATTCACAACAGGTGTTCCGGCATCCGATCACCGGCTTCCTATGCCGCCATGCGTCCAGATAAACGATCCCGAAGGAATCACTCACCGAGGGGGCGGCCATAATATCACAGGCGGCCAGCGCCTCCTCCCGTTCCCGGATGCTGACATCGTCCAAATTTACAACCTGATCACTTAATCCATAGCGTGTTTTTGAAAGACAGCCTTTGAGCCAGGATGAAGGATTGTGAGAAAAGCCAACAAGAGCCAAACAGGCGCCGGGATAAACACCCCAGACGCGATTCATCGCCTCAATCACATGAGTCACTCCTTTGTTGAATATTTTCCGACCCAGAAACAGAACCAGCGGCGCAGCCGGTGGAACCCCATGCCTTCTTCGGAATGTGCCGCCGGCCACCGGTTCGCGAAACTCATCGCTGCCGACACCCGTCACAACCATTTTATTCGTCATGCCAATGTTGTTAGTCAGATAGCGGCTTTCATATTCTGTAGAGGTATTCACGACATCAAATCCCGCATGAAGTTTTTTGAACACGCCGGGGGCAAGAGCCATTTCCCGGGGATGCAGAAGCGGAAGGGCAACCGTTACATACCGGCGAGCCCGCCGGGCCAGAACGGGTTGAATGTTCCAAAGCAATGGAGTGCTGCTGGAATGCATCAGGCAAATCACATCCTGTTCCCGCAGGCACTCAAGTCTCGACAGGGCCGGGGCGGCGGGTTTTGCGGCATACATGCCGACTCTCGTGTGGCGTTTCATCCACTCTGTTGTGCGATAAAATCCGCGGACATTACTCAGCTTCACCAGCTGTTTTGCGCACGACTGGATACGCAAACCCGCTTCAAAAAAGGCCATATCGCAACCGCTGGGCGCTTTGAGGGGCTGACCCGCACCCTTTGCCGGCGCATCTGTTACAATCGTTACAGAATGACCGCGGGCGGCCAGGGCTTCGGCCTCCCTTCTGCAATGAAGTTCTGCCCCGCCCCCTCCAAAAAAATATCCCTGATGAATAAATGCAATTCTCATGCGCAGGGGCTCATCGCCCGGATCCGCTTCCGGAAAATGAGCATTCCTCCCGGAAAATAAAGAAGGAAAATCGGAACACTGTTGAATACCGATACCACAGGAACGGATGGTTCTATCAGGAGCGAGTCAGTCTCTGCGCACAGACCCTGAGTCAGGCACATGCCAATCAGTCTCTCTTCTGGAGCAGAAATTCAAGATTTCGCCCTTTATTTAAGGGTTGATCAGGAAAAGGACGAGTTCTGCTGAGTATTTTCCAGTAAAACTTCGAATAAAAGTTGTTTTGCCCGATATAGCTGTCAGGATCCAGCAAATCGAAACTGTGCAGCGAAAAGCCCCGAACATGCGTTAAATCCGCCAAATGATAGTATGAGCCGAATTCGGGCACCCGCAGAAACAAGGTGCCCCCGGGAACCAGCAATTGCCAGCATTCATCAAAAAAGCGAATTCCGCATTCAATGGGAATGTGTTCAAAAACGTCCAGCGCAAGGATCTCGCCGTACAATTCCCCCTCCGGGATCGGCCAGGGGAAAATGCGAAGGTCAAAAGCCACATCAACATGCGGCGAGTGCTTTGTAATATCATGGTTAATCCATCCCAGAGCACCGGGCATCGGTTTGCTTCCGCATCCCAACTGCAGTTTTTTTGTGACCGTCATGTTGTATCCGCCTTTTGTTTAAATTAGAACGATACTGGTCGCAACACCTGCTGTATTCGCGTCACCGCCCCGCTTCGGTCATCCATTTACAATCAACAAAAACCATGCCCCCCCACATTTCCCCCTTCTTTCCGGTATGATAGAAATCTCCGTCTATCACATCAAAAACCATGCAGGACTGTATATAATCCGCCGCCCTGCGGCTGTCTGGCGCCGTATAGATAATGGCATCAATATGATAACGTCCGCAAGGCAGGGGGAATTTATCGATACGGCAGCGAATGCATCCGTTCTTTTCCAGCCCCTGAAAGAACCGGTTCTGCTGCATCGAATCTGCATGGAATATCTTCTCGCCGCTCACCCCGTGAAAACAACTGAAACCAAAAGCCGCCTGCCGGCCCGCCTGTCCGGAAGGAATGCAATATTGAAAAACAAACTCAACGGCATTGCCCGCGCAGACATTGTTCCTGCTGCCTGTTTGCAGATCCACCACCTCAATGCCTTCAAAAACTATGCTTCCGTCTCCGATGCGATCTTCCCTTTTGCATGCATCTTTTCCGGCATCCGACTCCAGGCCTCCAAGATAGCCTGCAATCTGGTCCGCCGCCGCTCCGAAGCTGTGCATCCTTCCCGATTTTAAAACCATCGCGGAAGAGCAGAGCGCACGTACGGATCCCATGTTATGGCTGACAAAAAGAACCGTGCGGCCCTGCTTCGCAACATCATTCATCTTCCCAAGACATTTCTTTTGAAACTCCGCATCCCCCACAGCCAGAACCTCATCCACAACAAGGATTTCGGGATCAAGATGGGCGGCCACCGCAAAGGCGAGACGCACATACATCCCGCTGGAATAGCGTTTTACGGGCGTATCAATGAATTGATCAATTTCCGAAAATGCGACAATCTCATCAAACTTGCGCGATACCTCAGCCCTGGTCATCCCCAGGATTGCTCCATTCAAATAAATGTTTTCCCGCCCGGTGAGTTCCGGATGAAACCCAGTTCCCACCTCCAGCAGGCTGGCGACCCGTCCTTTAATGCGGACCCGTCCCGATGTCGGCGCCGTCACACGCGACAGAATTTTAAGCAGGGTGCTCTTTCCCGCGCCGTTGCGGCCGATGATTCCCCACACCTCACCCTGCCCGATTTCAAGGGAAATATTCTGCAGCGCCCACAGAGTATGCCCTTCCACGGGCAGATGCGCCTGATCCACCCGCCTATTGGGATCCGGCAGCCCCCGAACCCTGTGCCACCAGCTCTGCAGATCCTCCCGGAGCGTGCCGCTTCCAATCACGCCAAGGCGGTAGGACTTGGACAGGTTTTCGATGGAAATCACTGAGGACATGGTTACAGGTTCAAGGTTACAGGTTGAAGGTTGAAAGTTGCAGGTTCAAGGTTAAGAGAACGGGCCCAGAGCCGGGCAGCACGAAACAGAAGAACGGGTGTTATGAGAGACAAATGGGAAATGGATATTTTTGTGCGTCAGTCAGCTTTCTTGTTGAGGCTTTTGATTAAACCCCATAGCGTTTTGGAACATCGAATTGCCAGCGCAGTGATATCTTTGAACTGCTGTTCGTCAAAATAGTCGAGATCAAGGCCGGCATATGCCATACTGCGGACTTCGCCTGCAGAGGCCTTTGCAATGAACAGAAAACGGACAAAATCCGTATTGGTGTCGCGTTCAAATCCTTCCGCTATATTATTCATGATCGAAATAGCGGCACGACGCATCTGATCCGCGAAGCCGTAGTCCCGCGCAACAACAACTGCCGCCGTGCAAGAATACACAAGTTTTGTTAGTTTCCGGCCATACTGCCAGCATTCCAAATCTTCAAATGTTCTAATTTCATTCATGCCGGTCATTCAACCTTGAACCTGTAACCTTGAACCTTTACTCAGTAACTTGCAACTTGCGGCCCGCGCGCTTCGCGCGCTCAGACCGTATCCATGAACGTCCGCTCAACGCGGTTAAAAATCGCAATTCCAACCAGCAGCAGAATTACGGCAAATACCGCAGAATATGCCAGATAGGCCCAGGAGAAAGTTCCGGCTCCAAAGAAACCATAGCGAAATGTCTCCACGACCGCCGTCATGGGATTTGCCACTATGATCCACCGGTATTTTGCACTCATTGCGGACAGCGGATAGATCACCGGCGTGGCATACATCCACAGTTGCACCCCGAACTGCACCAGCACCTGCAAATCACGGTATTTCGTTGTCAGGGATGAAATGATGATGCCAAAACCCAAACCCAGTCCCGCCATCAGCAGGACCAGCAGCGGCAGCAGTGCAACATGCCAGTTGAGAGAAACCGGCACCCCGCGGGACCAAAGCAGGACATACACAGCCCAAAAAAAGCCGAACTGAATGCCAAATGCAATCAACTGCGAGATTACCGCCGAAACCGGAATCACCATGCGGGGGAAATAAACCTTCCCGAATATATTGGCATTGGAAATAAATGTTCCAGAGGTGCGCGTCAGGCAGCTGGCAAAATAGGTCCAGACCGTCGTGCCCGCCATGTAGAAGATGAACTGCGGGACATTGTCCGTCGGCAGCCCCGCAATCCGGCCGAACACCACGGTGAACATCAGTGTGGTCAGGAGGGGCTGGATGAGATGCCAAAGCGGACCCAGAATCGTCTGCTTGTACTGCGCCACAAAATCCCGGCGGACAAACAAACCCATCAAATCCCGATAGCGCCACAATTCGCGCAAATGCAGCGCAAACCATCCTTTTGGCGGTTCGATCACCAAGTCCCAGGTTTCCTGAACGGATTGTGAAGGCATTGAAAAGAAGTTTAGGGTTACAGGTTAAAGGTTGCGGGCATTAAGAGGTAAGTTTCACGCATCCAGCGTCCATCAGAGTCTATAGTCTCTCGCCTCGCTTCAATCTTGGAAGCCTCTGATCCTTCTCCGAAAGTATAGGATTCTCAACTGGCCATTTGATGCCGATTCCCGGATCGTTCCAGATAATGCCGGCCTCGTGTTCCGGCGAATATTCCCTCGTAACCTTGTACAGAACGTCCGCGTGGGCACTCAGCACGCAGAAGCCATGCGCAAACCCCGGAGGGATATACAGCATTTCCGGCTTGCCGGACGACAGAACAATATCCTCGTATTGTCCAAACGTCGCTGAACCAGGGCGAATATCAACCGCCACATCGTAAATTTCACCTGAAAGAACCATAACAAGTTTGCCCTGAGACATTGGCTCTTTTTGATAATGCAAACCCCGCAGCACGTTTTTCACCGATCGCGAGTGATTGTCCTGTACGAAATCATCACTGAGGCCAAAAGCCCGGAATTCCGACTTCCGGTAGGTCATCCAGAAAAAACCGCGGGGATCATCGTAGCGTTCCGCCCGAATACGAAACACATCCGGAATGCGTGCACTGACAACCTTATAATTCATTGCCCCACCTTTTCCATTTATATCACGGCGCGCGTATCAGGGGAGTAATTCTTTGTCACCACCATCAGAGAAGATGCCGTTGCCGCAATAATCAGCAAATACGCATTCCAGGGGTCCGTACCAAAGAAGCCGCCCACAATGAAAATTCCGCCCATCACCTGCAGCATCCATCCCATAGTTGATATCTCTGGCCAAATATTCTGCATGCGAGACTTCACGACCAGACTTGAAATCATTATGATTACAATAAATCCTGCATAAATTGCCATTCCCGGGACGCCCATCTGCCGTCCGGCCATTAGTATTTCACAGTGAGTTACCCCTGAAGCATTGGGATAATCACCAACATACAAGTTCTGATCTGCGCTAATCCCAACGCCAAAAGCAGGATAATCCTTGATCAGACGCCATGTGTCTTTATTCTTCATACTGCGGTCAAAGGCGCTGGATTCATCCTGGCTCATTTGCGTAAGATCAATTTCCTCGGTTCCGGCAACAAATGCCCTGAATGCCGGGCCGATCGTTTTGAATCGCTCTATGTTCCCCGGATCAACAAGTCCTATGACCACAATGATTCCCAGAACAAGGGCGGAAAATGATATCAAATGTCTTCTCCCAAACCGGGGAGAACCAAGAATGGCAAAGGTGGCAAGCGTCAGAATCCCCGTTCGACTGCCTGTATTCAAGACACTGTAAACACTCAACAGCAGCATTGCCACATACATCCATTTTATTTTCGCATTTTTAGCGCCGCTGAAAAAAAATAAATAAACAGGCATAGTAACACACATTAAATAAGCAAATCCATTCGGATTCTGCACCATGGAAACAGAAGGCCCCATGATTCTTGAACCCGCATACGTTGCGCCCATTACCCCCAATCGAAACCCCGCTTTCAGCCACCATAGGGTTGATATCATTATGGTTGCAACAACCGCCCAAACTCTTTTAACATCATAGGCCATCGCCTCCACAAGAATCAGAACCAGCGAGTTTTTCATCAAACCGTCTATATATCCGTTCCATTCTGCCGATGACTGCAGCGGCCCCATATAAAGTGACAGCATTCCCATGATCATCAACAGAATGGCGAGAATTGTCGCCGGCCCGAATCGTATGATTGGCCGGTTTTCCCGGGCGGCCGACACGATATGCAGCACCACTGCGCTGATAATGCACAGGTCGGCAATATGCATTGTCCGCAAAATGGGAAAACGCACCTGCGGCGCCACAAAAAGCACCACGATATAGAAGAGCAGGAATCTGAAGGCCCAGAGGGACATGGGGATGAGTTAAAAGTTACAAGTTACAGGTTGCAAGAAAGAGAAGACTGCAAACCAGAGGCTGGAGACTTAAAGGACACTTGATACTGGATACTTGAAGCTTGGAAAGAGTTGACCTGTGCAGTGAAAAACCTGGATCATTGCCGCTTTGTTTTCCGCGCAAGGCCTTTGTATTTATGCACAAAGGCGGCCATGCCTGCCAGTGCATCCAGTTTCTGCGCAGGGGTCAGTGACTGGAAATCGGTGTGCCCGTCAAAATCCTCCGGGCGGCATTTGTCAAGAAGCCGCTTAAATTCAGAGGGCGTCTGGCCCAACAACTTAACTGTCTTTTTCATTTTTCAGAATCTTCTCAAGGGCTTTGATGTCGAGCATATCCTTGTCGCGCGGCGGACGGATCGCCTTCTTGAGCCCCAGAAGCCTCGCGGCGGAAACAATCCAGACCCTGCGCCCTTCCAGTTCAATGGAAACGGCGTCCTGTTTCAGAACCGCATACGACAAATCCTCCGTGAGAAACACATCGAGATAGCGGAGGGGTTTGTCCGGATCAATGAAGGAAAGAACCAGCGCATGCTTTTCTTCAACCAGCATGCGGACACTTTCAGGATTCCGCAATACATCCGTCGAGACCGGCGCGCGCGGTCGCAATCCCAAATGGCTGACGGCAACTGCAAACCGGTCCAGATTGGAGTCTGTCATGTTAACGGCAATGTCCAAATCCATCGTGACCCGCTCCACGCCGTGAAGAACCGCGGCCACTCCGCCGCCTACGACATACTCCACACCGGCATCCGTCAGAGCCAGAAGAATTTCTGTGAAGTGATTATGCATTATTCCCGGAGCGTATCGAAATCAACCCGTATTCTTAACTGCTCCATCCAAGTCTCAAGCATCCAGTTTCAAGTATCATAACCCATTCCTGCAACTTGGAACCTTAAACCTGCAACCTCCGCCTGCGAGCATGCTTCGCCCCGGTCAATTCCCGGGCGGGAATCTACGGTACCAAATATGATTTTCTCACTCGCCAAGGTTCTTTTCCTTAGCATCCGCCGCAACATTTCTAAGGCGCAAATATATGCTTCAGCACTGGATTATTCAGCAGTTTTGCGGCTTTTGAACGGTATTTTTCAGCTTCGGTCAGTTTCTTTTTGAGAAATTCTTTATGGGAACCACCATCTTTCTCATCATCAAGTAGTTCTATGCTGCGCTGGATCTGAATTTGCGCAGTATCCAGCTTCTTGTTTACTGCCGACAAAAGGCCGTTATTAATGATAGATCCGAGATCGGTTTGGGCCAGATAAAAGTCTTTCCGGTCACCCTTGACCCACACCCGCTTGACCGCCCCCCAGCCCTCGAGCTGGCGACAGGTTATGCTGACACTGGCCTTGCTGACACCCAGCGCAGAAGCCAGCGCATCCAGACTCTGGGGTTCAGGGCTTAAATAGAGAAGCGTGTAGATCTGCCCGAACAAACGGCTCACGCCGAACGACTGTGCCGTCCTTCCTCCAGCATCCACCATTTCTGCAACAGACCGATGCATACCTGCTCCACCTCGTTGTATTTAGAATATTCTAAACGATCTCAATAGTCAATCGGCTGATTGTATTTTTGTTGCATTTAAGGTAGCTCATCACAATAAGAAAGAAATGCAAAAGATAAATCCAGTCCAATCGCAAGAAGTACAGGCATACCGTCCGAATTGGATTCCTCTTTTATGCAGCTTAACCATTGGCCTTGGTTTGATCCTGATTGCATTAGGCGTGGCGGGAAACAGTATAAGCGCATATGTCGGACGTTTTCTGTTCGGAAAACAGGATTTCAGCGTGGATTTTATACATCTGCTGCTCGCTTCCCAAATTGTTCTGGGCGGGGCCCTCGCTGTCTCTTCAGTTCTCTGCCGCCTGCTAAGAAACAGAATAACCCGAATCAACGCAGCATGGCCAGTTGCGCATTTTGAACGCTCATTGACCGGCATAGCTCTTGCAGCCTTTTTCTTTACCGCTCTTGTTCAAAGCTTTTTTTTTGATTCCATCCCCCATGTCACAGATGCCGTAGCTCACCTTTTCCAGGCCAAAGTTCTTGCCCGCGGAATGCTTTGGGCCCCGCTTCCACTCTGCCCGGAGGCGTTCATCAACCATTATCTGGAAATGACGGCCGATGGGCGTTGGTTTTCCTACTATCCTCCGGGACATGCGGCCACACTCGTTGTTTTTCTCTGGTTCGGATGCTTGAAGCTGATGGGACCGCTTCTCACAGCCATGAGTGCATACTTTCTAGGGAGGCTTGTAAGGCTGTACTCTTCAGACGGCATGGCCCTGCTGGCCGCCGCCCTTTATGCCATTTCCCCGCTGACTATCCTGATCGGCGCTTCGTTCATGAACCATATCAGCGCACAGTTTTATGTCATTCTCGGCATCTGGCTGGCGGTTTCAGCGGTCAGACGGCCAACCCTTTTCCGCGGACTGTTTGCTGGCTTTGCATTGGGTATGGGAGCCATCACCCGCCCGCAGGACATGGTGCTTCTGCTCCCCTTGCTCTTCTTCTTTCTGCTGGCCGAGCTGAAGAATTTTCATTTCAAAGAGCCGGGTTTCCGGGGATTGATTCTGGCCTTCATTGCCGGGGCCGCGATTCCCCTGACCGGATGGCTGATGTGGAACCATGTTCAGTACGGTTTCGCTCTGCACACGGGTTATGGAAGACCCTATTCCGGGCAGTTGATTCGCTATTATTCGCCGGCATGGGGTTTTGACGATAACTTCGGCGTCAAGACCGCCACCGCACAGTTCATTCCCATGCTCCTTCGGTACAATCAGGCGGCGCTGGGCTGGCCTGCAATTTTTCCGTTCATGCTTCTGGCGCTGTTCAACCGCCGCCGGCTTCGCATCACAATTGCTCTCGTGATTTGCTTTGCCGTCGTCCCGTTTTTTTTCTGGGCCTATCATTACTACGGGTATGAATTTGAGTGCCGCTTCTATCATGTCATTCATCCCGTCGCCCTGATTCTCGCGGCCTTGGGGCTTCAAAATGGTTATGGAATTCTGCAAAAACGTTTCAATGCCGAAACCGCGAAGCTTGCGACAACCCTCCTCATTCTGACCTGCCTGTTCTATGCGGCCGCCTATTACTGGCCCATCTATCTTTTTCCCCGATACAGCCAGAATTATGAAGAGGTTGATCCGCGCATCCACAAGACGGTGGCAGCGTCCGGCATTGCCAATGCGGTGGTTGTGATTGATGCAACTTATAACCGGGGAAATCTCTACTCATCCGTTTCCCAGTTCAATGATCCGGAAATCGAAAAAGGTCCCATAATTTACGCCCGCAAAGGAAACAATCTGGATTGTCTAAAATCTGCATATCCTCAACGAGAGTTTTTTGAGACTCAGCTGATTGAAAATTCATGGACAATAATCAAGCTTCCATAACGTTATTCTGACAGATGATCGGGCTTGCGGGCCCGTGCCGGTTGCTGTAATTTGAACATCTGGATGATGAATGATGACCAAAACCTTGAGGAGGGTGTTATGAAGTTGTTTGTTTCTTTGATTGCGGCTGTTTTGTCGGCTTCCCTGATGTCCGGGTGCGCCATGTTCCGCGCGTCCACGTCGGATGTGGACCTGAATGACACTTCCAAGCATTTCGACGCGGATTTTGACGCGACCGACATGCGCGGCATCACCGAGAGTGTCGCCAGCGAGCTTCTTGCCGGCCCGTTCCTGCAGGGGCAGGCCACGCCCCCGATCACGATGATTGCGGGTATCCAGAACCGCACCAGCAATTACGTGGACACCAAGAACCTGACCGACCGCATGCGCACAATTCTGCTGAACAGCGGGAAAATGCAGTTTGTAAACGAGGCCCGCCGCGACGAGCTTCTGGCGGAACAGGGATATCAGGCCGCGCACGCCACAGCCGAAACCCAGGTCGGGGTCGGCAAGCAGCTCGGCGCCAAGTTCATGATCACCGGCTCGCTGACCGAGATGCGGAAAGAATCTCCCAAGCAGGCCCGCATATCCAAGCAGGAATGGAACTACTACAAGCTGACGATGGAAGTCACGGACCTCGAAACCGGCCTGATCGCGTGGACGACCGAGAAGGAATTCTCCCGCCAGGCCAGCAAGCCGCTCATCGGCTGGTAAACTGCCATGTTCCCCCGGCGGCAGCGCGCTTTGCGGCTTCTGCGCAAAGCAGGGTGTTTTGCCCTGCTTTGCGCAGGATTGTCCGGCTGCGCCACTGCGCCGATTGACGCCGCGCGCTACCATTTCTACCGCGGCATGCTGGACACCGCCAGCGTGCAGATAACCGAAGTGAAGCCCAGCGACAAGGATCGGGCGCTCTACCTGATGGAGCGCGGCACCGTGGAGCAGGCGCGCGGAAATTACGAAACCAGCTCGGCCGACTTCATCCGCGCTGCCGACGAACTGGAGCGCCTCGAAACCTACAGTCTGTCCAAAGGCACCGCCAGCATGGTGATCAATGATCAGGTGCAGAGTTTTATCGGAACGCCTTACGAGCGCAGCCTGCTTCACGCCTTCACGGCGTTGAACCACCTTTCGCAAGGAAGCTGGGACAACGCCGCCGTGGAAGCCCGAAGGATCATCCAGCGGCTGGATCCCGGTAAAACAGAGGGATATCCGCTGGATGTCTATTCCCGCTACATGGCCGGTTTTGCCCTGGAGATGATTGATGACTCCTCCAATGCCGCGCTGCAGTACCGGCTTGCAAACAACGCACTGCCCCATCTTGAAATCAACGAGAACACCGGACGCATCAGGCCGCTGAACGACGAAAAGAAGGTGAAAGAGGAAGGCGCCCCTGCGCCGAACCCGTGGCCGGAAGAAAAATGGGACAGCGAGCTGGTGTGTTTCATCCTGCTTGAGCGCGGGCCCGGCGCATACATTGGCTGGGATGAAAACTGGACGCCGGGCGACGCGCCGTACGCCGAGATTTATGCAGACGGGAAACTGCTGGGCAGGAGCTATAACTTTGCCGACACCCATAACCTCGCATTCAAGACCGCCGAAAAGCAGGCTTTGGGCGAGGCATTGAAGACAGGAACCCGCATAGCGCTGAAGGAAGCGGCGGCTCAGGCTGTTGCCTCAAGCACCGACAACGCAGCCGCCGGCGATCTGGTGCGGCTCATTTTGATCGGCCTGCTGGAAAGGCCGGATATCCGCCGCTGGGAGACACTCCCCCGCTGGCTGCAGGTGGCGCGGGTGCCCTGCCCGCCGGATTTGAAGGAATACGATGTGATCGTCCGGACCCGCAGCGGTCTCCAGCAGTGCTATCATGTAAAGAATCCGATCGCCCGCCGCCGCAACAAGTATTTTTCGTTCTTCCGCGATCTGCCGCTGACGGCAACGCTGCCGGCGGCCGGAAAAACCAGCCCCTGATTTCCCTTTGCAAAAAAGGGATAAATGAGTAATTTACAGACAATATGGCAAAGATACTCATAGTGGATGATGAAATCGATGTGCTGGAAACGCTGAGCGTGCTTCTGCGAAGCGAGGGGCATGAGGTTGTCCCCGTTTCCGAAGGCATGGAGGCCATGAAAAAAGTCCGCTCCATGGAGCATTTCGATCTGCTGGTCTCCGACATCCGGATGGCGCCCATTGACGGTATAGAACTCCTCGAATATGCCAAGAAGGACCGGCCCGCGATGGGCATTGTGATCATTTCGGCCTATCTTGACGAGGAAACCATCCGCCGGGCCGAAGAGCTCGGCTGCACCCACTACATCCGAAAGCCCTTCAAACTGGATGATGTGATTTTTGCCATTCACAAGGTTCTGGGGGAACACCTGTAGAACGGCCCGCTGGCCGTGAACGGTTTTCTGGAGTTGGTGCAATGGCGCGCATTTTGATTATTGATGATGAAGAGACGGTGATGGAGACCCTGCGCATCCTGGTCAGTTGCGACGGGCACGAGGTCATTGGCGTCACCGACGGCAACAAGGCCCTCGAAATCATCCGCAGCGACCCGGCGCTGGACCTGGTGATGACCGATCTGCGCATGAGCCCCGTCAGCGGCATGGACATCATGCGCGAGCTGAAAAACACAAAGCCCGACCTGCCCATCATCGTCGTCTCGGCCTTCTGCGACAACCAGACTATCAGCGAGGCGCGCGCCCTGGGCTGTACGACCTACCTGAAGAAGCCTTTCAACATCGCTCAGGTCCTGGACGCCATCAAAACCGCATTGGGCTGACCGGACGGCGCAAAAACTTCCAACCATTGGAAGTTTTCCCGAAAAAAGTTCCAATCATTGGAACTTTTTGTTCCGGATTTTCCAATGATTGGAAGTTTCGATTTGCTACACGCGAAAAACGGCGCCGAGTTTCTTGCCCAGAAGCAGGCTGCTTCCAACGAGCGTCGCGGTCAGAAAAGCCATCGCCCATACACCCAGCGCCGCGGCCACATAGCGGCCGGTGCCCAGAAGCTGGAACAGCTCGTAGATGGCTTTCGTGATGGGCATGTAGTCGGCCTGCTGGGCCAGCATCAGGCTGTCGCTCACCTCCAGCATGCTGAAGGCAAAGGTCAGCAGCGTGCCCGCAATCAGGTTCGCCAGGATCAGCGGGAGCGTGATCCGCCGCAGGGTTTTGGCCGGCGAGGCGCCCAGGTTCCACGCGGCCTCCTCGAACGTCACACTGGTCTGCTGCAGGCCCGCGACCGCGCTGCGCACCATGTAGGGCAGGCGTCGCACCGAATAGGCCAGCACCAGAAACAGCGTCGGGTTGGTCCGCACATCCACCAGCTTCGGCCACCATTCAGCGTCCGCAAACCCCTTCAGGTTGCTCAGCCAGGAACTGACGGACAGGAATCCGAACGCCATCACCAGCCCGGGCACCGCCAGCGGAATCATGGACAGGGCATCCAGCACGCCGCGCAGGCGGATCGTGGAACGAACAACGACGAATGCAATCGCAATGCCGACCACAATGTCAAAACTCACCGCCAGCGATGAAAATATCAGGCTGTTGCGGATGCTGCTGACCGTCATGTCGTGGCCAAGGGCCTCGATGAAGTTGCCCCCCGTCCAGTCAACCGGAAGCACGCTCTGGTACCAGCTGCCCGGAGCGGCGAAGCTGGTGAGGATCACGCCCAGGTGCGGCAGCAGCGCGAGGCCCGTCACCAGCGCAAACGGGAGCGCCGCCAGCAGCGCGCGCGCACCCGTCAGCCTGCGCACAGCAGACTGCGTGCTGGCCTTGCTCTGCATGGCATAGGCCTTGCCGCCGAAGAGCCATCGGCTGGCGGCGTAGAGCCCTGTGCTCGCCAGCAGCATCACTGTGACCAGCGCGTACGGGAACGGGTTCGATCCGATCTCCTTCAGCGAATCATACACCTGCACCGATGCGCACCGCGTGTAGTTCATGATCAGGGGCGTGCCCAGTTCCGTGAAGCTCCAGATGAAGATCAGCGTGCCGCCCGCGAAAAGCCCCGGCATCATCAGCGGAAGCGTGATGCGGAAAAACCGCCGCAGCCGCGTGCAGCCGAGGTTGGCGGCAGCCTCCTCCATCGCGGGGTCAATATTTGCCAGCGCGGCCACCGCGTTGAGATAGAGGACGGGATAGAGCGACAGCGTCTGCAGCAGCACCACGCCCGCATACTGCCCCCCGCCCAGCCAGTCGCGCGCGCCGAACCCGAAGAGCGCGTTCACCATTCCGTATGCGCCGAACATCTGCTGGAAACCTATCGCGCCCACAAACGGAGGAAGGATCATCGGCACCAGCACCAGCGCGGAAAAAGCCGCCTTGCCGCGGAATTCGAACTGATTGGCAATCCACGCCAGCGGAAGCGCCACAACCATCGCCAGGCCTGTCGTTCCCAGCGCAATTTTCAGGCTGTTGAACAAGCCCTCCACATAGACTGGATTTTCAAAGACTCCGAGCAGATAGCGCAGCGTGAATTTTCCATCCACCCAAAAACCGCCGGACACCACGCGCCAAAGCGGCCAGAAAAACAGGACGGCCAGCATCGCCGTCACCGCGCCGAAAACGAACCATGCTGTGCTTTTTCTCATGGAGAGCCCCGTCCTTCCGTCTTCGCGAGGCGCGCGGCCTCTGCATACTGGGCGCGGAACTGCAGTGTCCATTCCTTCAGCAAATCCAGCCGGTCATGCCGCTTGTACATGGTCAGCCCGGAAACCCATGTCAGCGGCTCCGGAATCTGCGGCAGGCGCTCCAGCGCCTGCATCGCGCGCGGGCAGGCTTCAGAACCGCCGGCATCAATAATCGCCTTCCAGGCCGCGCGCAGCTCCACGCCCGAATCCATGCACATGGCACGGACCAGATCACGGAGAATCCCGTAGTAGCCGGCCGTCCAGCGCGGACGATAAACGTATTCCGCCGCGAGGCGGTAGGCATCCGTGGTTGGCGTTCCCATATCGTCCGTCGTATGCCCGCGATGCTTTTCATAGGCCGCCTGGAAGGCGGGGTTTTCCGAAGGATAGAAATCGCGCCGGATCGGGAAGCGCTGCAAGGCATATTTTTCAGGTCCGCCGGGTTCCCCCGCGCGGTAGCACCAGAGTTTTTGTCCATCCTCGCTCAGCAGAAATTCGATGAACCGAACAGCCAGCGCGCGGTGCGGTGCGCCGCGCAGAAGTGAAATTGGATCGCTGCTCACGCCAGATCCGCCGCGGGGGGTCACATAGGCCATCGCTCCATCTTTGCGCCCGCCATTGCTGACCTGCGCCTCGAATCGCCCGTAGAAATCAATGCACAGCCCAGCGGCCGCGTTGCCCATTCCGACATCCAGCGGAACCTTGCTGGCGCTGTCAGTGAAATATCGCGAGTTGGCGCCGAGCTTCTGGATCAGCCGAAGCCCGTTCGCCCAGCCCGCCTCGACGGCCGTTTGGTATTCGACCGGCACGCCGTCGGGCATCTGGCCGGGCGGCAGTTTCGCCGATGCTATCTTCGCCTCGTATTCATCAATCATGGGGCCGAAGCCCGCCGCCTCAACCGCCTTGCGGCACTGCACCTGAACGATGGTTTCAAATGCCTTGGCGATGCTTCCGCTCTTTGTTGGATCCGCAAGCCCCAGCGTGCCGAACCAGCGCGGATCGGCCAGGTCTTCCCACTGTTCCGGCTCGCGGTCAATGTCCTGCGCTTTCATCCGGTCGCGATTGTAGCAGATGCCAAAAGTGCTCAGCGTTGTTCCGTAGAAGGTCGGAGCCCTCCAGGTCTCGCCGCTCAAGCCCGCGGGAATGAGTTCTTCGCCCGCTTCTGTTGCGATGAGCCCCGGAGGAATTTCATTGTCCCGCCACGCCGGCACGAGCAGGCCCTGCCGCGTCGCGTTGTCGGCGTCAAAGGCCCCGCCGCCGAAGTACATGTCTATCTGGCTAGAAAACTGCCCCGGATCATCCGTCCCCCGGAACGCGGCATGCATTTCACACTGCTGTCGCCAGTCGGCATCGTCCAGACCTTCGGGCTTTTTTCCCGGATCGAACGCTTTGTTCAGGATGACGGATGCCCCGTCGCTCCGCCACACCTTGCCCTGCCCCGTCCACCACGCGCGGAAGGCCGACACGAATTCGCTGGTCAGGTAGCGCGAGATTTCCGACGTGCCCCCGATGTTCCGCCAGTCCACCTTGACCGGCGCGCCGAATTTTTCCGCATGCCAGCGGGAAAACGCCAATGCATATTCGTGGCGGATCGCCTCGTTCATCGGAGTGATGACGACCAGCACCGGATCGCCGTCTTTCCATTCCCGCACATCCGTCTCCTGCCGGAACACGAACGGAAGCGCCACAACCACGGCCAAAACAAGAAGGATGGATAAGTTCCGGATCATTTTATGAGTTCGGGATTATTCCTTCAGCACCTGAATATCCTGCGGATCAACGAAAAGCCGCGTCTCCGCGCGGGTGTTGTCGCGGGCGACGAGGCGCGGGCGGACTTCCAGCGCCTTGAGCGTGATCCCGCCCTTCAGCTCCACGAGATGCTGCGCAAACTCGCCCAGATAAATCGAGCCGTGCATCTGCGCCGCGAACACATTCGGGCCCGCCGTGCGATCCGTGTGCAGCCTTACCGCCTCGGGCCTCACCGAGAGCCACACCTGCTGACCGGCCTCAAACTTTTCGGTGGCCGCTGCAGACCAGTCGCCCCCCGCGGTTTCCACCTCTACCAGCCCTTCGTGCAGCACGCGAACACGACCCTCGATGAAGGTTGTTTCACCGATGAACTGGGCAATGAACCGCGTTTTCGGCCGCGAATAGACCTCTTGCGGCGCACCCACCTGCAGCAGGTTGCCCTGATCAAGGATGGCCAGGCGGTCGGCGATGGACAGCGCCTCCTTCTGGTCGTGCGTAACGTAGATGGCGGTCAGGCCGGCCTCCTTGCAGATGCGGCGGATTTCCGTGCGCATTTCCAGGCGAAGCTTGGCGTCGAGGTTGGAAAGCGGCTCATCGAGAAGGATGCACTGCGGCTCAATGACAAGCGCGCGCGCGAGGGCAACGCGCTGCTGCTGTCCGCCGGAGAGCTCGTTGGGCCGGGAGCCGGCGCGGTCGGCCAGTTTAACCATTTCCAGCGCGCGCATGACGCGCGGATCCGCATCGGATTTTTTGATGCCCCGCATTTCGAGGCCAAAGGCAACGTTCTCGCGAAGGGTCATGTGCGGCCACAGGGCGTAGCTCTGAAAGACCATGCCCATATCGCGCACATGCGGCGGCAGATGGGTCACATCGCGGTCGCCGGCGAAAATATGCCCCTCGTCAGGCTCGTTGAGCCCGGCGACGGCGCGCAGAAGCGTGGTCTTGCCGCAGCCGGACGGCCCCAGCAGAAAGAAAAGCTCACCCGCCTCGATCTTCAACTCGATGCGGTTGAGAACCGTCTTGCTGAGAAAACATTTGGTAACGCCATTTATATGGACAGGTACAGCCATAATCGTTCCACCCGTTTATTCGCCGCGCAGAGTCAATTCCGGCGGATTGAGATACGAATGCTCCTTGGACGCAAATTTCCAGCCATAGACGTTCGAAGGCCCGCCCTCGGCCGTCAGCATGAAGGTGACCGTTCCGCTGCGGGCGCCAAGGAAACCGGCCAGGGCGTCTGGGGTGATCGAATCCGCGTTTGAGAAAGAAACGGAGGATCCAACCGGGGGATTTGGCGGAATGTTCACCTCGCAGAGCAAAACGGCGTCTTCAGACATCAGATCAGGACTCTGGAAAGCGTTGCCGGGCGCGTTTTTCCACGTCAGCCGGTTGGCCCAGGAATCGAACGATCCGTCGTCCACCTCCGCCCACTCGCCTTTCGGCGACGGCCGGGACAGACCCCACAGCTTGAGTTTGTAGGATTCCGTTTTGCTGTTGGGCGTTCCGCCGGGGGCAACCGTGAACTTCACTTCAGCCTGTGTGATCCTGCGGCCCTGAAGGGCGGGAAGCCCGAAACGCACATAAACCTTGCGGGCCAGATGGATCGGCACCTGCGGGTTGGATTTCAGCCAAAGAATATCATCCTTGCCGAAATTTTTGTCGCTGCCGCCCTTTGATCCGTCGCCGCCCTGAATGTGGGCATCGGCGCCGAATGCGTCCTTTGTGGTGATTCTCAAATCAAACGAGCCGGCCGCGAGGGCAACGGGTGCAGCAGTCGCAGGCGCAGGAGCGGAAACCGGCGCGGCGGGCCGGACCTGTGCAGACGGAGCGGCGGGAGCCCGCACCGCGGGGGGTTGCGCAACGGGAGCCTGCGGCGGCGCCGTCACCAGCACGGTGCCGGGCGGAGCCTGATGAATCACCGGCGCAGGGGTTGATTTGTTCTTTTTAGAAGCAACAAAAATCGCACCCAGAATAGCGGCGCACAGAATCGTGACGATCGCAGCCGTCACCGCGTGGGGATGCCCCTTCTGCTTCTTCTTCCGGGCGACCGGCCTGCTTTTCGAATCGGCGCGAACCCGATCGAGAACCGATTTCATGTCCGCCAGCAGCGATTCATAAGTAGGATAGCGGCGGGTAGCTGACTCCTCCAGCATGCGCGCGACCATGCGCACGGTTTCCGGATGCATGTCCGGACAAAATGCGTTCAACGGCGGCGCAGGCGACTTCAACCGGGCGATAACCACCTCTTTGGCCGTGGGCGCATCGAACGGAGGTCGCCGGGCCAGAATGTGGAACATCGTCGCGCCCAGGCTGTAGATGTCGGCCTGCTGGTCAACGCTGTGCCCGCGCACGGCTTCGGGCGCGATATAAAACGGCGTGCCCCAGATCCCGCCGCCATCGCTTTCCTCACCGGCAAAGCGCGCAATGCCGAAATCCACCACCTTGCAGACGCCTTCGCGGTTGAAAAGGATGTTCTCCGGCTTCACATCGCCGTGCACCAGCCCGATTTCCGAAGCCGCCTTCAGCCCGCTGGCGACATCCCGGCCGATTTCAAGGCCCCTGAGCTCCGAAATGGGTCCCGCCTCCATCAACGCGTCCACCCGTCCGCCGGAGACCAGTTCCATGACGATATAGGGCTGGCCCTTCTCTTCGCCGCAGGAATACACCTGAACAACATTGGGGTGATTCAGCGCGGCCAAAGCGCGCGCCTCCTTGAAGAACTTCGCCACAAACTCGCGGTTGGCGCCCAGCTTGCGGCTCATGACCTTGATGGCCACATGGCGCGCAAGCGTGGTGTCGAAGGCCTGGTACACTGCACCCATCGCGCCCTTGCCCAGTTCGCGGAAAAGCAGGAACTGGCTGAGACGAGCGGGGACCGGCATGGGCGATCCGCACTGCGGACACTTTGTAATGGTAAAAGCCGGAATCTTCGAGACATCCATCCGCGCGTCGCACTGCGAGCATGCAAGCCGCTCCACGCGATCCGTCTGTATTTCTATGACACCGTTTTGGGACAAAACATTCTCCTGAACGGGCTGAAGCTATCACAGCCGCCTTGACCGGTTCAAGCGTTTCATCCGTCTTTTGAGAAACGCCGGTGCACCAGTTCCGCCATTTCCCTCCCGAAGCCGGGCACGGATGAAATATCTTCCGCGGAGGCCTTCTGCAGCCGCCGGACCGATCCGAAGTGCTTCAGCAGAGCCGCCTTGCGGTTCGCGCCTATGCCGGGAATGTCATCCAGGACAGATTCGCGGATGCGCTTCTCGCGGAGCTTCCGGTGGAAAGTCAAGGCAAACCGGTGAGCCTCGTCGCGGAGCTGCTGAACCATCTTCAGCGCGCAGGAATCCAGCGAGAGCCGAACGCCCGACGGCCTTCCCGCACGGTTCTGCACCAGCTCTTCAAATTGTTTCGCCAGCCCGGCCACCGGCAGATCCGCCAGATTCAGCTCTTTCAGGACTCGTTCCGCCGCGCGCACCTGCGTGATGCCGCCGTCCACCAGCACCAAATCCGGCATTTTCTTCCCTTCACGCTGCAGACGGCCGTAGCGGCGGCTGATCACCTCGGCCATCATTGCCGGATCGTCCGATCCCTCGACCGTCCGGATGCGGTACAAACGGTAATGGCTCGGGTGCGGCAATCCTTTCACCGAGCACACCATGCTGGCCACGGCGAACGTCCCGGAGATGTTGGAAATGTCAAAGGCCTCGATCATCTCCGGCAGACGGGGAAGATTCAACGCCCGCTGCAATTCTTCCACACCCTTCTGCGCGTCCTCCTGACGCATGAGCGGCGTCTTCCGGGCGATGGCGCGGCGTTTAATGGCCTCCTGCAGAAGGAAGAGCGTGTCGCGCAAAGCCGACGCTTTCTCAAAATCCAGCTTCTCCGAGGCCTCCTTCATCGCGGCGCGAAGCTCGTTCAGATACTCAATCCTCTCGCCGCGCAGAAAAGCGCACGCCTCTTCAACCTTTGCGAGATATTCCTCGCGGCTCACCTTGCCGATGCAGGGCGCAGAGCAGTAGCGGATCACATCGTTGTGGCAGTGCTTGTATGTTTCCCTGTCCGGCACGGCCGGGCTGCAGTTGCGCAGGCCGAAGCGGCGCTCCACAAACTCCCGCGCGGCGAGCGCGGCGAGCGAATTCGCGTAGGGCCCGAAATACTGCGCCCCGTCGTCCTTCTGCAGGCGGCACCGCTGAAAAGATGGAAATTCGTCCCGAAGATCCACGCGGATCAGCGGGAAGCGCTTGTCGTCCTTCAGCAGGATATTGTAGCGCGGCTTGAAATCCTTGATCAGGCGGCCCTCGGTCAGGCAGGCCTCCTCTTCGGTGCGGAGTTCGAGAAAATCGAAATCGGCGACGCTGTTGATCAGCCCGCGGAGTTTGACGGGGGCCTTGCGGTACGTGTTGGGCTGGAAATAGGATCGCACGCGCTGCCGGAGGGAAACGGCTTTGCCGACGTAAATCACGCGGCGCGTCTTGTCGCGCATGATGTATACGCCGGGCGCATCCGGCAGCTTCTTCAGCTTCTCAAGGATTCTTTCGGGAACCTTCATAAGTCCAATATAATCCGCTCCCGCCAAACTTAAACAGAGATTTCCGAAGATTTGTACTTGAAAAGACAGACTCCATGAATATGCTCTTGGGAATTTCCGCCCTTTAGGCGGGGGCGTAGCTCAATTGGTTAGAGTACCAGACTGTCGATCTGGGTGTTGCGGGTTCGAGTCCCGTCGTCCCCGCCACGCTTCGCCCTTCGGGCTACGCGCGGCGCAGCCACGTAATTAATTCAGGAGGCGAAGCGTGGCCGGCGAAGTTTCTGAACGAAGCCGTGTCGTGTCCTCGAAGTTGAGTAAGAACCCAGAACTTATGTATTTCGTTTACATCATCCGCAGCATCAGCCATCCAGAATACAGCTATGTTGGTTTCACTGAAGATGTGAACGCCAGGCTCAAGAAGCACAACGATGGCGGGAATATTTCTACAGCCCCATATCGTCCATGGAAGATCATTTTCTATTGCGCCTTTGATGACAAAGGCAAGGCTCTTGCATTCGAAGCCTATCTCAAGTCACATTCGGGAAAAGCATTTTCCGCCAAGAGATTGCTCTAAACCGTTTCCTGACTTTCACAGAACAGATGCAGTCGGACTTTTTCCGGTTTTTCCAACCATTGGAAGTTTCTGAATAGAAACTTCCAGCCACTGGAACTTTTTGACGAAGGAGACAGCCGCACAGGAAGTTCATGCATTTTCATATTTGTTTTTCCGCAAGCCCGGATGTAGATTAGCGCACAAGTTTGCGGGCGCTGCCCGGGACAAGGAGACAAAAAATGAGCCAGAAGTTTTTTTGCGCAGCATGCGCATTTCTGTTTGCGTCCGGATTGACCGCGCAGGCTTTCGACAAGATGGAACTCACCGCCGACATCCGGCCGGGAAGCATCCTGCTCCACACCGCCGACGGAGATTTTGAAGTCAAGGGTCCCGGCCCGGAACGCCTGAACACGTATGAGATTGAGGAGGCCGGAGCCATCTCCACGCTGCCCAACATCAATCTTGGCGTCGGTTTTGCAGACCCCAACCTCTATCTGGACCTTACCGCCACGGCCGGGTTCCTGATCAACTCCCGCTTCAACTCGCCCATGATCGGCGCGAACGCGGCGCTGACCTTCCGGCCGGAGAAGAATTTCGCCGTCGGGCCGCACCTGGGACTGATGCACTTCGTGGATCCTGAATGGAAAGGTGATGCCGAGCTGGAAATTTCCGATTCGTCCGCCCTGCTGATCGGCATGCAGGCATCGCTCGGATACGACGTGCTCTTTATTCTTTCCGTTGACTATCTTTATGCCGACCCGATGGATGTGACCGCCGAAGAAGAATGGATCACCAGCGACGACGAACTGGATATTTCCGGCATCGCCATTCAGTTTGGAATCCAGGGACGATTCTAGAAAATCAGTCGCGGCCGCGGGGCCGGCCCGACATATCGCGGGGGATCATAATGATCAGCACTTTTTTGAGGCCGGCGCGCTCCGATGTCTCCGGGACCACTTCCAGCGCCAGGCGCAGCTCGCCCACCAACAGGTCATACTCCCCGGGTTCCAGTTTTGGAAGTTCGTACGACCCGTCCCTGCGGGTCTGGATGTGATGGAGAATCTCGCGGTCGTCGCGAAGCCTGATTTTCACATCCACTTCGCCGCCGGGAATCTCCTCTTCCCCCTGCTCTTCGGTCAGCAGAAACACCTTGCCCTCGATGGCGGCGCTGCGAATGCGGATGGCAGAATCATCTTCGGCTGCAGGCGCGGCCGGTTCCTGGCCAAACACGCCAGGGCACGCCAGCAGGGCCAGAAAGAACAGAGCCCCCCCCAATATTCTCTTTGTATTCTTGGTCATCCTCACCGAAACCGAATAAACTTGCGCTAATTTCGTTTCCGAAGAATGCTTTGTCAAACAGGTTTTATGAAATACAGAAGAAATAACGGGGGCAGCGGAATGCGTCTTGCTGAAACGGCCAGCCTGATTGAAGAGCTGCTGCGCGCGGGAACATCCGCGCGCTTCAGGGTCACGGGCTCCAGCATGCACCCCGCAATCCGTTCCGGCGACATCGTCACCGTCCACCCCTGCCCCGCCGGCCGCATCCGCAAGGGGCAGGTGATCTGCTTCCGGCACGAAACCGAAATGCGCTTGCACCGGATAGTCGCCGCGAGAGGGGACAGCGAGGGGCTTTTTTATCTGGCGAGGGGCGACGCCCTGAACGAGTTCACGGAAAAAGTCCGGCCGCAGAATATCCTGGGTCTTGCTGTGGCTGTGGAGCGCAACGGGACGACCGTGAATTTCAATCCGCCGTTCAGGAGGATTTTCTCAGCCGTCCGCAGGCTTCTTCGTAAAATGACAAACTGAATGCGGGATAGTCTTCAGCATCCGGCTCAGTCCGTCCAGCGACTGCGCGAGAACCTGCTCATCAAACCACGGCAAAGAACAGCAGGGAATGATTTTTGCCAGCGCCGCCGCTGGATCCAGCGGCTCATCGCGGTCCGCATCTGATTTCCGCAAAACATAGATCTGTTCAAGTTTCGTGCACCGGTTCACGGCCACTTTTGCATCGCCCGGCCAGGGCGTTCCGAACAGCAGATATGCGCCGTCATGAGGCCGCACAATCACGCGGTCGTCGCTGAACATTTCGCATTTTTCGGCCAGCAGCATGCGCGTCATCGTCGTTTTGCCCGCGCCGGACGGCCCCGCGTAAATCACGCCGCCCTTCCGGACTCCGCCGGCGGCGTGCATCAGCACGCCGCCCGATTCTGCGAGGAGATACATTATCAGGAGCTGATCGAGCGGATACGCCAGCGGGCTGATCACTTCGCCGGCGGTGCCGATTTGCCTGCTGCCGTAAAAGATATCCGCGCGGCGGCCGTTCAACCGGAACTCCGCCATCCACAGCGGGCATTCGCCCTCCCGGTCGCGCATGACGATACGCCGCAGGTCGCCGTCGGAAAACATGGACCAGGTCGGGCCTTCGAACAGCGGCTGGAGCGGCGGATGATTCCGGGATTCCATCGGGCTCAAAAACACCTCGACCGGGGTTTCATCGAGGATCCCGGAGGGTTTCAGAAAATTCGCATAGGGAATGCCGGGAAGGAACGGCGCCAAAGGCTGACGGCAATGGACAACAAAATCAAAACCGCCGATGTGAAGTTCGGGCATGCCGCTCAGGATGCGTTGATCTGGCAGTTGTTCGACATGCAGGTGAAGCCGCTGGGCGCCGACGAACTGTCGTTCTTGCACCCGATGCCGAGCACTTCCTCGGCGACCAGTTCAATCACCTTCAGTTCCGGTTTCTGATACGGCTTTCTGGGTCTTTTTTTATCGGTTTGCATCATCCGTTTCCTCTGGCAAAAACTTATACCTCAATTCACCCAGTTTGCAAAAATAATCTGCGGGTTTGTTTTCGTCCCCGGTCTCGAACCATGCATAGCCGGGGCAAATCCCGCAAAGCGGCCTGTATTTGCAGTCGCGGCAGGCCCACTGTTCGGGGGCTTTCTTTTCCTTGATGACTTTCGAAATTTCCCGCCAGCCTTCGGCAAAAAGGCCCCGTTTGAGGTCGTATTGAATGTATGGCGTCATGATGCAGGGCTGGAGCATCCCCGCGGAATCAATATGAAACGAGGTCGCGCCGGCGCCGCAGGAAAACAACCGGTCGGGCGGTTGAATGCTTCGGGCTCTTTCAAAAAGCCTGCTCCAGTCGGCCGCGCGCAACGGATTCGAGAATTCCAGTTCAGCCGCCTTTTCAGGCGGCACGCGGAAATCAACCGGATCGCGATCACCGTCCATTCGCGCAAAGATAACCGGATCCACCCGGAAGGGCAGTCCGAAATCCGCGGCGATCTTTTCGATGGCCGGAATTTCATGGACGTTCTGCCGGAGAATCACCGCCTTCAGCTTCACGCGGACTCCGGCCTTCAGCAGTTTTTCAACGCCGGACAAAACTTCTTCCAGCATTTCCCCGCGGCATGTCACGGCCTTATAGGTTTCCGCGGACGCGCCGTACAATGTGATATCCACCGCCTGCGGAGGAAATTTCTGGAACAGGGAAACTGCGGAATCCGAAATCAAACTGCCGTTTGTGAAAACCGTCAGCAGGATTCCCCGCTTGGCGGCATGCTCGTAGATCTCCGCGAAATCCGCGCGCAGGAGCGGTTCCCCGCCCGTCAGCAGCAGAAACAGGCAGCCGGCATCGGCAAGCTGATCCAAAATGGACTTGATCACGGATGCCGGGAGATCGTCGCCGGAGTGATCCAGATAGCAGTGGACGCACCGGAAATTGCATCGCGAAGTGAGTTCGATGCTGCCGGCGACCGGGATATTTCCCCGCGCGGCGCGCCGGTTGAGTTCGCGCAGAAAATCCTCCGAGACGGAAGACTCTGGGCAGAATTCAGTCATTCGGCACCTTTGAGATCAATCCCGCCTGCATGAGGGAATCCAGGAAATCCCGGACATCCCCGGCGGCCTCATCGGCGCCGACATCGAATTCGACTGTAACCGCGGCCGCCAGTGATTCGGCGTCCCGCTTCTCATCCAGAAGATCCCAGACAAACTTTGCGACCGGATTGACCGCGAATATCCGCTGCAAGTCGGCGAGTTTTCCGCAAACGGGAATCAGAAGCTCCTCGCCCGCGACCGACCGCGAAATCACATGATCCGCTTTTTTGAATTTATCTGTCATTGCATCGCTCCATCGCTGAACCGGCATGCAATATAGCCCGGAGGCCGGAAAAAAGCGAAGATTGTTCTGAATTCTGTCTGCTTTCCTAAAATTCTTTCTGGCTTTCAAAACCGCCCCCGCGTTAATCTGCGGGACGGTAAAGAGGCGCAGTGAAGATTAAAGGAAGGATATGCGCCCTGTGCCGTCTTTTTCAATGGGAGAACTTGATGAATATCCGCTGTCTGCTGCTGTTGAGCCTGTTGGCCGTCCCTCTGTCCGCAAGGGGCGGCAGTGTCCAGGGTTTCTTGTTCTACAGCGGAACCGCCACGGGCACACTCATCGTCTCGGCCGTCACCAACGTGACCGATATCAATTATGACGAGGCCTATGAGGATGATTTTGATGTGGCCGGCCCATTCACCAACGCATATTTGCTGACCAACATGCCGGCCGGAAGCTATTTTATAATCAGCGCTCTGGAAACAAATGACAACACCGATGAGTGGTGCCCCTGGGGGCATTACGAGACGTGGTCCAGCAATGCTGTGGCGGTTGCGGTTGGAACAGGAACTGCAGCCGGCATCAGCTTCTCCCTTGTGGACGGGAGCGTGTCCAACAATCCCTATGTCGGCGGCGACGAACCGGATGCATCTGTGGTATGCGACGGCGAGCCGGCAAGCTGCCTGACCCCGGCCCCCGGATGGGAATACGAGGGGATGAGCGTGAACGAACCGTATTATTTCGACACATGGGTTGTCCGCCTCAGCAACGGGAACTACCGTCTTTACGGAAACTCTCCCGACCAGGTTCTTTATGGCACCAACGCTTTCGAAAGTTATCTTTCGACCAACGGAACCGATTTCGTTCACGAGGCCGGCTATCG
Source organism: Kiritimatiellia bacterium (assembly GCA_050178035.1). Taxonomy (GTDB): domain Bacteria; phylum Verrucomicrobiota; class Kiritimatiellia; order JAKQHR01; family JAKQHR01; genus JAKQHR01. The sequence goes on along the minus strand of JBFXGK010000024.1, from coordinate 1,746 downwards.
GCTGGAGGAGCCGGGATGCTTCATGCCCTGCGTCATACCGCTCACAAACGGCGATTACCGCTGCTATTACACCGACCAGAGCTACGCGCCGAACTGCGAATCCGGCGAATGCGGAGGAAGAGCCATCCGGAGCGCGCTGTCCACCAACGGGGGGATGAATTTTGCGGTGGAAGGCGACCGGCTGGTCTGCAACACCAACCTGGCCTACGAATTCAAGGGGGTGCGCGGCGCGCGGATTCTGCCCCTGACCAACGGCCAGTTCAGAATGTATTACCACGCCATTGATTCAAACGGCTACTGGCGGATGCTGAGCGCCATATCGGCGGATGGCTTGTCCTGGTCAAGGGAGGACGGCGTGCGCATGGATCCGGCCGAGTACTGTCCTTCGGCCAGCAGCGTGCGCAATTTTTCACCCTGCATTCCGTTTTCAGACGGAATTGTCTACATGTACGTGGCCATGTCCGTTTGCGGCGAAGACTGGGAAAACGCCCGCGCGGGCATTTTCGAGTGCGTCTCCGCTGACGGCGGACTGACCTTCACGCCGGCGGAGAAACCGATTCTGGAAAACTATTACATCGCCGAAACCTACACGGGAGATCCGGCCGATCCGCAGGTCATGGCGCAGGATCCAACCGCGATCATGACCACCAACGGCCTGCGCATGTATTTCGGACTGTATGACGGGCCATATGTCATCACCAACATCTCGGGCATCTACAGCACCCTCAAATGGGACTTCGATCTGGACGGGGCGGCGGACTGGCGGGAATATGTCGCGGGCACGGACCCGAACGACAGCAACTCCTGTTTTGTGCTGGAACCGGCGGAATACGCTTCGGGGGCAACACAGGAAATGATCCTGAGCTGGTCAGCCGCATCAGGCCGATACTACCGCATTGAGCGCTCCACCAATCTCCTGACCGGTTTTGACTTCGCCGTTGCGACCAACCTTCCGGCGCTTCCCGCGCTCAACATCTACACCGATAATACAACATCGGGCGAAGGGCCTTACTATTATCGGATAGGAATAGAGTAAGGTTGAGTGTTCCGCCTGCGGATTTAATCAACAGGATTCAGAGGGTAACTACGAAAAACACGAAATCCGCGAAAATCTTTTTATCCTGTCCATCCTGTTGATCCTGTCAAACTTCTTAATCTGGAACTCAGGGAAGATGCGGGATGAAAACCATGAGGCCGATGATGGCGGAGCCGATCGCGGCGATCAGCACGGCGCCGGCGGCAACATCCTTGGCCTTGCCCACCAGCGGATGGAATGAAGGGCTGGCGGCATCGGCCAGGAACTCGAATGCGGTGTTCAGAGCCTCGGCCGTCCAGACCGCCATCACCGCAAGGATGATCCACAGCCATTCGCCGCGTGTGATTTCAAATGCAAAACCCGACGCCGCCACCGCGACGGTTGCAGCGGCATGAATCCATGCGTTGTGCTGGGAACGGATCATGATTCCGATTCCGCGGAAAGCGTACTTGAAACTCCGAATCCGTCCCGAAAACTGAAATGGCGTGCTCATTGGCTTTTTAGAACCATCCCGACGCCGAACGTTCATTTTGAACAAAAAATGCCATTTTTGAGCAATTTTTTGCGATTTTTGGCCATTTTGAGGGTTCTTCATCAATTATAGTGGAGACAGATCGAGCTTTCCGCAGTGAAAAAGGATGGCGATTCTGTAATTCTCAAAGGATCTATATCCTCGAGCCTTTGCCCTGATCAACTGGATTTTTGAGTTA
>JBFXGK010000023.1:0-33137 GCA_050178035.1 Kiritimatiellia bacterium | reverse complement strand
TAACTCAAAAATCCAGTTGATCAGGGCAAAGGCTCGAGGATATAGATCCTTTGAGAATTACAGAATCGCCATCCTTTTTCACTGCGGAAAGCTCGATCTGTCTCCACTATAATTGATGAAGAACCCTATTTTGCACGTTTTTTGGTCTTTTTGGCCAATTTTTGATGATTTTTAGTGATTTTCAGACTCAGAGATTTTTCTGCCGGTGAACATCAAAATATGTTTATGATGCAGGCATGTTTCACAAATTGCGGATTTTCAGTCTGGCGCTGATTCTCTGTGCGGCGTGCGCCGCGCGGGGCGGCTGGATTGAGGATCGCGACGGGAAAACCGTGATCCATGTGAAGCTTTTCGACCTTCCAGACCCCAGCCGGACCGACACGTCCACGCGCGCGGACGCGGCCGCCGTGAAGAAATTCATCCGGCGCTTCCCGAAGCTGTTTGCGGAACGCTATCGCGAAACATATCAAGCGAATCCGGAAAAATACGGACGGCACAACTGGGACAATGTCGAAATCGAACTGCACCGTTTTTCCGGCATCCAGGTCGAGGGCGTCGGTAGTGAACTGCTGGCCGTCGCCGGCGGCGTCGCGCCGGATGTGATGTATGTGAATTTCCGCATGTCGGACACTTACATCCAGCAGGGTTTTCTCTATCCGATGGACAAACCGGATGACGGCTATCTTTCCGCAATGTCGCAGAACGAACTGGATTTCCGCGTGCATCCGCAAATCTGGCCCGTGATCCGGCGTCAGGGACCCGATAAAGGCATGCAGGTCTGGGCCATGCCCTACGGCGGCGCGCTCGGCAAGGTGGTGATCTACCGCAAGGACCTGTTCGACGCGGCGGGCGTCCCCTACCCGAACCACAACTGGACATGGGACGATTTCTACAGCGCCTGCACGAACATCGCCGACCCCGGCCGCGGCATCTATGGCATCCATTTCAGCAAGGGCAAGCATGAGTCATGGTGGTGGATCACTTTTCTCTGGTCGGCCGGCGGCGAAATCATGACATGGGATGAAGCTTCCGGCGCTTGGACCATAGATTTCGATTCGCCCGAAGCAGCGGTCGCGCTGGATTTCTACAACCGGCTCTGCACGGAGGAATGGACTGATTCCGGAGGCCGCAGGCGGTACGGCTACGCGCATCGCGATGCTGACTGGGGTTCCACCGCCGCCAAGTGGGACCGCGGCGAGATCGCCATGATGGTGGCCTACATTGACGAGAAGATATTCCAGCGCATCAATCCCGACATCACCGGCATGGCTCCGGTGCCGGTCGGCCCGACGGGACAGCGCGGCGCAGAACTGAACAGCATGATGATGGGGCTTTTTGCTGGCATCAAAGACCCGGCTGTGCGCGATGCGGCATGGGAGTACATTCGTTTCTATGACTGCGAAGACGCTGCGCGGATCAAAACGAAAATCATGGTTGAAGGCGGCCTGGGCCGGTTCATCAATCCGCGCTATCTGGAGAAGTTCGGCTATCCGGAACTGGTGCGTCTTGCGCCGAAGGGCTGGAAGGAGTGCTTCGACATCGCGCTTGAAACCGGTAGGCCGGAACCGTACGGGAAAAACAGCAATGCGATCTATGATTTGATGACGCGCCCCATTGAAACTGCTGAAGAGCTTGCTCTTCAGGGAAAACTGCCCGCCGGCCGCGAAGAAAGATTGATGTTCCTGCAGAAACTTCTACAGCAGTCCGCTCAAAAGGCCCGCGAGGAAATGCTGGGCACTCTTCCGCCCGCCACGCTTAGAATTCATCGTCTGACGGCCATGCTCGCGCTGGGCGGAATATTCGCCGCGTTCACGTGGGGATTCAGCCGGATCGGAAAAGCTTTCACTCCGCCGAAACTGGAGCTGCATCACGGCGAAAGCTGGAACCCAAGGCGCACGGTCTGGGCATGGCTCCTGCTGATGCCTGCGCTGCTTACAATTTTCCTCTGGCAGTATCTGCCGCTGGTGCGCGGATCGCTGATGGCGTTTCAGGATTACCAGATCATGGGCCATTCGCGCTGGGTCGGGCTGGACAATTTCGGAAGCGTGCTGTGGGACGCGCAGTGGTGGTCGGCCGTGTGGAACTCCGTGCGCTACTGCCTCCTGGTGATCAGCCTCACTTTCCTGCCGCCGGTGATTCTTGCCATCCTGCTTCAGGAAATCCCGCGCGGGAAACTGCTCTTCCGCACGATCTATTATCTGCCCGCCGTGATGTCGGGGCTCGTGGTGATCTTGCTGTGGAAAACATTCTACGACCCGACCGAGCGTGGTCTGCTGAACGCCCTGCTGATGCGCATTCCTGCGGCGGGTTTCCTTTCCATCGGCCTCTTCATGTTCCTGCTGGCATTTTCGTTCGCAAGGCGGCTGCTGTATCACGGCCGCAGGCCGTGGGCGCTGCTGTTCGCGGGCGCGGGTATTTTTGCGATGTATCTAGCGGCAAAAATCGCCACGCCGGTGTTTGCACAGGCCGGGCCTTGGTATTCCAAAATACTGATGACCATCCCCGAGCCCTTCCGCTGGCTGGGCGATTCGCATGTGTCCATGCTCGCGTGCGTGATCCCGCTGATCTGGGCCGGCATGGGGCCGGGCTGCCTTATTTATCTGGCCGCGCTGAAAAGCGTCCCCGACGAACTCTACGAGGCCGCCGATATGGACGGGGCAACGTTCATTGACAAAATCATCTTCATCGTGTTCCCGATGCTGAAGCCTCTGCTGATCATCAATCTGGTCGGCGCATTCATCGGTTCGTGGCTGCATGCCACGGCCAACATCCTCGCGATGACCGGCGGAGCTGCCCGCACCGAGGTGGCCGGGCTGCATATTTTCTACAAGGCGTTCATCTATCTCAAATTCGGCCCGGCCACGGCGATGGCATGGATTCTGGCGCTGATCCTGATCGGTTTCACGGTCTATCAGCTCCGCATTCTTTCACGGCTTGAATTCCGGACAACGGGAGAAAAGGACTGACATGCCGATCATTTCACAGATCGGGAGAAAAGCGCGGAAGGTCAGGTTCCTCTATGCCTGCATCTACGCCGCCCTGCTGCTGGGCGCGCTGACCATGGTTTATCCGTTTCTCGTGATGATCTCCGGCAGCACCAAGAGCGCCGTGGACCTGAAGGATCTGGACATTTTCCCCCGCTTTCTGCGCGATGACCGCATGCTCTACCGCAAATATGTCGAGGGGCTCTTCAACGAGTCGTCCGACACGATGAATGCGGTTTACGGAACCTCGTTCCGCAACTTCGAAGATGTTGAGCCGCCCGAAAACAGCGACCGCGAAATGATGGCGAAGTGGCAGGAGTTTCTGGCCGATAATCCTCCACCCGCTTATGCGTCGGGATGCGGTTTTGTGCAGGCGCGCATTTCCAAAACCATTCCGCTGAACCTGCGCAATTTCAAGAAGCACCTGGCCGGGAAATTCGGAAAGTCCGCCGGTGAAGTGAACCGGGCCCTGGGCACGGACTTTGCGGGCTGGAACGCGTTCTTCCTGATCCCGGAAAACTTCATGCTCCGCCGCGACATGCCGCGCACCGATCCCTTCAATGCCGAGCTGCAAATATTCAAGAACAGCCTCGGGCCGGAATCGCTGTATTATTTCTCCGCCGACGGTTTCTACCGCACGCTGTTCCTGAAGACCCAGTACTCGGGCGACATTGCGGCCTACAACGCATCGCACGGGACGGATTATTCCTCGTATGATGACATAGTGCTCAGCCGCACGCTTCCGGATGGAACGGATGCGGAAAAAGCCGACTGGGAAAACTTTGTCCGCCACACGCTCAATCTGCTCTGGGTGCGCGTCGACCCGCTGGCGGCCGAACTCTATCGCGAATTCCTGGAAGCCAAATACGGAAAGATCATAATCCTGAACCGGATTTACGAAAGCGATTACGCGTCTTTCGCATTGATTCCGCTGGTCGAAGAACCTCCATTCGAGGGAATAGTCCTCAGCGACTGGGAAGCCTTCATCACCGGCTGGGAAGATCCGGACACAAAGAAGTTTCACATCATTCCGACCGAACTCCTGCGTGTGGACAGCCTCGAAATCCGCTTCCGCGACTGGCTGGCTGCCCGCGGGGAAAACAACACCGGACGCATCATCATCCCGCAGAGGGATCTGCACTATGCGGAATTTCTGGGAATGAAAAAGGCGCTGGCGTGGGAATTCGCGACGCGCAATTTCAAAACGGTGTTTGAATACATCGTGCTGCACGGGCGCGGCGTCCTGAACACGGCCATCTACTGCGCGCTGGCGGTTCTTTGCGCGCTGATTGTGAATCCGCTGGCGGCTTATGCCATGAGCCGCAACCGGATGCCTGCCAGCTACAAGATCCTGCTTTTCCTGATGGCCACGATGGCCTTCCCGCCGATGGTCACGCAGATCCCGGTGTTCCTGATGCTGCGGAAAATGCAGTTGCTGAACACCTTTGCCGCGCTCGTGCTTCCGGGCCTCGCCAACGGCTATGCCATTTTCCTGCTAAAGGGATTCTTCGATTCGCTTCCGCGCGAGCTCTACGAATGCGCCGAGCTGGACGGGGCCAATGAATGGACCATGTTCTGGCACATCACCATGAGTCTCTCGAGGCCGATCCTGTCGGTCATCGCGCTGCAGGCCTTCACCATGGCCTATTCCAACTTCATGTTTGCGCTGCTGATCTGCCAGGACGAGAAAATGTGGACGCTGATGGTGTGGCTCTATCAATTGCAGCAGCGGAGCGGCCAGCCGGTCATCTACGCCTCGCTCATTATCGCAGCCATTCCGACCTTCATCATCTTCGCCGTCTGCCAGAAAATCATCATCCGAGGCATTGTGGTGCCGGTGGAGAAATAGAACCCCAACCCTGCATACGGAGATTCTTGCGGCGGGGCATCATTTTATTCGCTTGCCGATCTTTTGACAACCATGTCGGCAGGCGGCATTTTTCCGGCTGAGACAGGCCTTGCAGCGCTCGTCGCTGCACCACTGGCATGAAAAGCAGTCACGGCAGTTGTGCTTCTTTTCGGAAGAACTCTGTTCATCCGGCACAAACACCAGCATCTTGCAGCCTTTTATCCGCGTGTACGACATGCATCCTCGCAAGGTTGTATCGCAATATAACCCGCAACGAAGGCAAAAGAAAGGGCGAACGATTGCGCTTTACAGGATCACGCGGGATGACTATCTTACCGGCTCAAAAGAAAGGCCTGCTGATATGAGAACATGCTTTTATATTGTTGCGTCTGCCCTGGTTCCGTTCTGTGCCAGTGCTAAAGAAACCAGCACAGCGCCGCTTGATCTCGGGCCCATCACAGTGACCGCATCGAAATTTGATGAGAATCCGCAGGAACTTCCCCTGTCACTCTCCGTTTTCACTCAAGACAGTCTTTCCCAAAACCATTTGCATTCGATGCAGGACATTTCCGCGCTGACTCCGGGCTTCAGCTTCTATTCCTCGGGAAGCCGGCGCACGGCCCTCTACTACCTGCGAGGCATCGGATCGTCCGGCCCCACCCCGCCCGCCGTCGGTGTTTTTCTGGATGATGTCTATCTGCACAAAACCGGATTCTCGGATCTTGAACTGTATGATGTTGAGCAGATTGAGATCTTGCGCGGGCCGCAAAGCACACTCTACGGAAAGAACACGCAGGCGGGCGCGGTGAAAATCCAAACGGTTGCGCCAGGAGAGGAATTGAACGGACACATCGAGCAAACCGTCGGCAACGGTGATTATTTCCAGACCCGCACATCCGCGGGCACAGCGACAGACAATGGAAAGCTGTCATTTCGTTCGAGCATGTATTACCGCGAACGGGACGGCTATGTGGAGAATGATTTTTTGGACACACGGGCCGACAATATCACGCAGAAAGGCGGAATGCTTTCATTGCGCGCCATGCCGATGGACATGCTGGACATGCGCCTGACGCTGCTGGGCGACAGGGATTCGGATGGCGGCTATGCCATGGCGACACTGGATGAGGTGGAACGCAATCCGCATCATGTGAGCATGAACATCCCCGGTGCCCACGAGCGCGACCTGAACCTGATTGCACTGGACATCAAGGCGACCGGTGAGGATTTTACGCTCCGGTCCATCACGAGCTTCACGGACTGGATGAATCACGATGTTTATGATTCCGATTTCAGCGCGGCGGACATCATGGCCATGAACGACAAGGACTGGCTGGAGGCTTTCACGCAGGAGCTGCGGTTTTCCTCTGGGGACAGACGCGATGAACTGCGCTGGATGATCGGCGGGTTTTATTCCGGAAGCCGCGGCGAGGATGAAAACATCAGTTCGTTTGGAAACGATGGCGCCCTTTACGGCGCGGCGCCGGGCTTCGCCGAACACGCTATGCAGGACACGGAAGCCTATACGCTGTCGGCTTTCGGCCACGTGATACAGCCGATTGGAGAGAAGGCATCCATGCGGGCAGGCCTGCGCTATGATTTCGACCGGTTTAAGCAGAATACCGAAACGTCCTATCGCATGGGCGGGTTCCCCGTTTCCGGCATGGAAACGGTTTCGGACGATGCGCGGACCGAAAAGGAATGGTCGCCGGAAATCGCCCTTGACTATCTTTGGGCCAGCAACCTGTTGAGCTATGCCCGGATTGCAAAGGGCTGGCGGGCGGGTGGATTCAACAGCGCCATCCCCGGTGCCGATCCCGACTATGATCCGGAAACTTCATGGAACTACGAAGCAGGCATCAAGGCGGGCGGACCGGAAGACCGGGTCCTGCTCAATCTCTCCGTGTTCCACATCCGGATTGAGGACCAGCAGCTCATGCAGTTTGCGCCCAACAGCGTCAGTCACTATTTCCGCAATGCAGGCAAGGCCGAAAGCCGCGGGCTGGAAGCGGAATTCAATGCCCGCATAACGCACTGGCTGGATGTTCTTGCATCGGCGGGCTATGCCGACATGGAATACACGGATGCGCCCGAATTCGATGGGAACAAACTGCCGTTTGCTCCTGCATTCAACTACGCAGTGGCTGCCCGATGCCGCCTGCACATCCGCGGACCCTGGGAGTTTGTTTCACAGGCGGGCGTGCACGGGCAGTCCAGCACCTACTGGGACGAGGCGAATGATATAAAGACTGACGGTTATTCGCTGGTTGACTTGCAGGCAGGAGTTGAAAACGAAAGCTGGTCTGTACGGCTTTTTGCAAAAAATCTGCTGGATGAAGAATACGCCGGCGTGGTGCATGCTTTCCCGGGATCAACGGCACTTGCACAGGCCGGTGATCCATTGACATGCGGGATAACCGTTTCGTGCTCGTTTTGAGATCGGCGCCGCATAGCTCCGCCCTCCAGGCGCGATTGCAAACGTTTGTTTTATGATTTCGTTTCCAGCGCCTTCAGGCGTTTTTCGAGATCGGCGATTTTCTGCTTCATCTCCGGGAGTTTGCGCGTGAGCGCCTGAATCTTCTGTTCTTCCCTATGGGGGCCGGCCGGATTCCCGCTGACAAATGCATTGGCCGGAATATCCTTGGTTACGATAGACCGGGCCGCCACGATGGCTCCATCTCCAATGTGGACATGTCCAACCACGCCCACCTGTCCGGCCAGCACGGCGCCTCTCCCGACCGATGAACTCCCGGAAATGCCCACTTGAGCCACCACCACTGCATGATCGCCAATCACAACATTGTGACCGATCTGCACCAGGTTATCCATCTTCACCCCGTTGCCTATACAAGTCACGCCGAAGCGGGCGCGGTCAATAGTGGTGTTGGCGCCGATTTCGACATCGTCGCCAATGGTCACAATCCCCGTCTGGGGAATCTTTGTGCGGACACCCTTTTTGTCCACATTGTAACCGAATCCGTCGCTTCCGATGACCGCTCCGTTATGGATAATGGCCCGGTGTCCGATTGTACACCGCTCACGGACAGAGACGTGCGGATACATTCGCAGATCGTCGCCAATTTTCACATCGTGGCCGATATAGCATCCGCCAAAAATGACCGCGCGCGCGCCGATGTGGACTCCCGGCTCAATAATGCAGCAGGGGCCGATGCTGGCGCCAGCGCCGATCCGTGCTTCGCCGGAAACTACCGCTGCTGGATGAATGCCCGGCGGAGGCACTATCGGAGGCGGAGCAAAAAATTCGGCGGTCTGCGTAAATGCCTTATCGGGATCGTCCACGCGGATCAAAGCGGCGGAGCAAGCATCCGTCCAGTTCCGTCCAACGAGGACTGCGGAGGCTTTTGTTTGCGCCACCAGCGCCGCATAGCGCGGATTGGCGATAAACGTGATGTCGCCCGGGCCGGCCTCTTTCAGGCCAGCGACAGCAAGAATCTTAATATCCGGATTGCCGACAACTTCACCGCCGACAGCGGCGGCTATCTCGCGCACGGTTTTTGTCATTCTGCAGCCTCGGCGACAGGCTCCGCAGGAGCGCCACCCTCTTCCCCAGACTCTTCCGGTCCGGCGTTTATATCAATAGGCGCAGAGGTGGCGGCGCCTTTGTTAAGAATTTCCAGAACCTGGTCAGTGATCTCAAGGCGGACGTCATAGTAAACAACGCTTTCAACGGCATTAAGAGACTGGCCCGAAGAGTCCAGCACCGCAGCATAGCCGTGCTCCACCGCATAGGTTTTGATCGAGTCGCGGATTTCATCCACAATCCGGTTGCGGACGCGGCGCTCAGTGTCCATGAGCTGCTTCTTCCGGGATTCTTCGTATTTGCGGATTTCCTTCTCCTTGCGGCGAATCTCAATGAGCTTCTCCTCGGCCTCTTCGCGCTTGGCTTCACGGACATCCTCGGAGAGGGCCGGATTCTGCGAGTCGTCGCGCGCGGCGTCGAACGCGGTCTGCAGCGCCTCGAACTCCTTGATTTTTCCGCTCCGCTCGGCGGTAAACTCGTCGGCCTGCGCCTTGAGCTGTTTGTTGGCCATTTCCGTCTTGTGGTATTCCTCAAACACGCGGTCGAGATCAACAAATACCATCTGATCCGCAGCCTGAAGCGATGATGCAGCCAGTATGGCGGCAGCCATTACAATGATTGAATTTCTGTTCATGAGAGACTCCCTTGTTTTAAAGTTTGTAACCAATAAGAAAGCTGAAGCGGCCGGAGGGCTGATCGTTCCATTCATCGGCCTCGATCGGCCAGGCATAGTCGAACTGGAGCGGGAAACCGGTGATGTCAATGCGCATTCCGATACCCCACGCGGAATTGAGGTCGCCGCTGAAATCATAGGCTTCCTCCCAGACCATACCGACATCATAGAACGTGACCAAACGCAAATTCTTCATGACCGGCACATTGTACTCGGCGGAAGCCCAAGCCGCAGAACGTCCGCCAATGGGTTCGCCGGTCTCGTCCTTCGGCCCCACGTCGCGGTACTGAAACCCGCGGATAGTGCGTGCGCCGCCCAGAAACAGCCGGTCGAAAAGAGGAACGCTCTCGGCGTCGCCGTATTCCTCGACCACGGCAGCGGTGCCCTGCAGATTGAGGTAGTGCCCGAACAGCAACGGCACATACTGTGAAGTTTTAGCCTCCAGTTCGTAAAGATCCGTATCGGCGCCGAGTGGGCCGCCAGCCAGCGTTGCGGAAATGCTCGACAGATTCCCGCGGTTTGGAATAAAGCTGCTGTTGAGCGTGTTGCGCGTCAGGGACAGCGTCACAGCACTCTTCATGCGTGAACCCTCTTCCGCGCGAATGAGCTCGGAGGCGTCCTCGCTGACATTGTCGACGGTGATGTCCTCGATGGCATAGCGAAGCTTCAGCCGTGTGAAACGGCCTACGGACGGGCTCAGGCTGACCGCTGCGCCCACGTTCTGCTGATCATAATCGTCACTGAGGAAACGCCGGTCATGCTGGTAAAGATCCAGGCCGAGGGCCAGTTTCCGGTCAAGGAACCACGGCTCGACAAAGGATACCTCAATATCCTCGCGCTCGGTTCCCAGCTGCGCGCGGAACTTGGCCTTCTGGCCTCCGCCGGTGAAATTGGGCCATCCGAAAATGTCAAAATTTCCCTGTGATATTTCGACAAAACCGACGACATCATCGATGCTCGAGAATCCCGCGCCCACCATAAACTGACCGGTCTTCTGCTCTTCAACCTCGAATACCACGTCGTAATACTCCGGATCCATGGTCGGAACGAGGGAGCTCTCCGCGTAGGAGAACCAGCCCAGATTCTGAAGGCGGCGCTTGCTGGCGCGGACGGCGACCTCGTTCAGGACCTGGCCGGGCAGGATGGCAAGCTCACGGCGGATAACCTTATCCTTGGTGCGGGTGTTTCCGCGAATCATGACGTCCCGGGCGCGGGCGAGTTCGCCCTCCCGGACATCGAACGCAAGATCGGCGGTGCCATCCGGATCGGTTTTGATGTCGTAGGAAACACGGGTTTCGATGTATCCCTTGCGCCCGTAATAATCGCGAAGGAAGCCGGAGGCGTCCTGGATGCTCTGCATCGAGGCGTTCTCTCCGGACTCAAGAGGAAACCCGTACCGGACATCGCTCTCCGGAAACAGCTTAATGCCCGCGATGCTGATATGATCCACGATGTATCTGCGGCCCTCGTTCACAGGCACCGTGATTTCGACGCGCTGGCCCGACTGAACGACCAGGGGATCGCTCACAACGGCATCCAGATAGCCTCGGTCGAGATACAGCTTGCGGACGGCCCCGGCATCAATCGCCAGCTGATCTGGATCCAGACGTCCGGAATTAGTGAGCCACGACCAGATGCCGGACTTCCGCTGCTTCATAACCTTGCGAAGCTCGCGGCTCTTAACGTCGCGGTTGCCGACAAACCTGACGCTCCGGACCTTCGCCCGGCGGCCTTCATGAACGTTCACACTCACATCACAAAGCCCTGATCCCGCCCGGGGCCTGATGTCCCATGTCAAATCAACACCGGGAAAGTACCTTTTGGCATAATGATCGCGAATCGCCTTCGACCTGACGCTCAGCAGCACATCGTCCACCAGGTCACCGGGGGAAAGCTCCAGCAGTTCGAGAGCCTTCTTGTTTCCGATATATTCCGCGCCCTCGACAGCGATCCGGCTGATGCGCAGGCGCGGAGTTACTGCGTACGTCACCGCCACGCCCCCCGCGATCCTTTCGACCTTCACCTGCACATCTGAAAACCGGTCGCTCTCCTGCAGGGCCTTGACGTCGCGGGACACCTGCGCAGCGACAAACGGATCCCCCGTTCGCAGCGACGTGTAAGCCAGCACGGATTCCTCCTCCAGCAGGCCATCACCGGTGTTCTGCACACGGATTTCCTTCACATCCTCCGCAAATGCCGGCACGACCAGGCCCCAAGCTGCTGTCAGCAGTATCCAAACGGCGAACGTCCGCTTCATATTTTATTCCTCGTCTTCATATGCAGCAGGAGCGCCAGGCTCATCCACCCCTTCATACCTGTTTTCAAAACGCGTGTATTCTGCAAAAAAGTTGAGGTTCACGTCTCCTGTGGGGCCGTTGCGGTTCTTGGCCACGTTCACGATGGCGAGTTTTTCGTCTGCATGGTCCTTGTCATCGGGATAGGTGCTGGGCCTGCGGAGCATGAGCACCACGTCGGCATCCTGTTCGATGGATCCCGAATCGCGCAGGTCAGAGAGCTTGGGCGCCGCAGCGGCCCCGGTCCGGTTTTCCGGATTGCGGCTGAGCTGGCTCAGCACCAGCACCGGCACCTTTAATTCCTTGGCCATGGCCTTCATCGTGGCGGAAATGGCGGAAGTCTCGCGCTGGCGGCCCTCCCGGGCATACTGGGAGAAATTCATGATCTGCAGGTAGTCCACGATGATCATCTGCACGTCGTAGTTGCGCTTCAGGCGGCGGGCGCGGGACCGCACCTCCAGCGCCTCCAGCGCGGCGGTGTCATCTAGGTAGATCGGGGCCTTCAGCAGCGCGGTGGCCGCATTGGTCAGCGCATCGTTGCACGCGCGGTTGATGTAGCCGCCGGTGACCTTATGCGACGACACACGAGCACGCGAGCAGATCATGCGGCGCACCAGCGATTCGCTGGACATTTCCAGGCTGAACACCGCGACAGGCCGGGCCTCCGGATCCCCGTGCGTAGACATCGCCAGGTTCTCCGCAATGTTCAGCGCCAGCGACGTCTTGCCCTGCGAGGGGCGCGCCGCCAGGATGATCAGCTCGCCGGGCTTGAACCCCTGCAGTTTCTTGTCGAGATCCTCAAAACCGGACGAAATGCCGGTCAGGCCGGTTTTCGTCTCATAGCTCCGCATGATCTCCTTCATGACCCCATCCACCAGTTTGTCCCACTTCACAAGGTCCTGGCGCTGGGTCTCGGAGATTTCGAGAATCGCCTGCTCGGTCCTGTTCAGGACAATGGGCGCGTCCTCCTCCGACTCGTAGCATCTGTCTATCGCCTCGCGGGAGCGGTCAATAATGCGTCGCAGAAGATGCTTCTGAAAGACAATATCGGCATAGTGCTCGGCGTGGATGGCGGTGGGGGTGCTGTCCACCAGCTTCTCAATATAGTCATAGCCGCCCACGTGCTCAAGAATGCCGAGCGTCTCGAGCCGGTCTTTCACGGTCACCATGTCGATGCTCCGGTTCTCCCGGTTCATCTGCACAAAGACGTCGTAGAGAGTGCGGTGCCTGGGGTCGTAGAAACTCTCGGGGACTATGCCCCGGGTCATGCAGAGGTCTATGACGCGGTCGGCATCCTGCAGAACAGAACCGAGGATGCTCTTCTCGGCATCCTCGCTGTGCGGAGGCACACGATCACTCTTGGGCACGGCAGACTGGGCGGTCTTCCGGGCCATCAGGTTTATTCCTCAACGATCCAGACTTTGAACTCAGAGGTCACGCCCGCATCCAGCTTGACCTTGATCGTGTAGGCTCCCAGCTCACGGATGGATTCCGGCATTTCGATCTGGCTCTTTTCGAGTTCGACACCCTGCTCCTTGAGGGACGCAAGGATATCAGCCGCATTCACGGATCCGTAAAGCTTGCCTTCCGGGCCGGTTTTCACGCCGATCGTGCAGGAGCAGTTGCGAATCCGGCTGGCAAGTTTCGTCGCAGACTCAGCGGCCTTCTTCATCTGCTCTTCGCGCTCTGCACGCTTCTTTGCAAGGCGCCGGCGGGTGGCGTCGGTGACCGGAGCGGCTTTCTGGAGCGGAAGCAGATAGTTGCGGGCATATCCGTCCGCGACCTTGACAATGGAACCCTCCGTGCCGAGGCCTTCAACATCCGTCATTAAAATAACTTCTTTAACCATGACTGAAACCTTTCGCTTAAATCAGGACAGGAGACCCATCACGCGCGCGCGGCGGATGGCCCGCTTGAGCTGGCGCTGCTGTTTGGCGGAAACGCCGGTTGTGCGGCCGGGCAGGATTTTTCCGTGCTCGGTCATGAACTTCTTCAGCAGTTCGCTGTCTTTGTAATCAATGGTGGCCATGCCCTGCAGGAGCTTCCCCTGCCGCCTGCGGCTTCCCATCTCGCCGCCAGCCATGTTGTCCCAACTGCTCTGATACTGTTTTTTGATCATGTCTTTTTCAAACCCCTTCTATTGCTTCAATTAAAACGGAAGATTGTCGTCATCGCCGGCATCGGACGGCATGGCGGGCTCATCGGAAGAGCCGGAGGACTTAGCGCCGCCCGAAGAACGTTCCCCTCCGCGGGGGGATCCAAGAAACTGCACGCGGTCGGCGCGCACACGCAACTTGCTGCGCTTTTCGCCCTCGGGAGTTTCCCATTCGTCAAGCTTCAGCTTGCCCTCGAGCAGGAGCGACGAACCCTTCTTCAGGTATTCGCTGCAGGTCTCGGCCTGCCGGCCCCAGACTTCGACGTCCACGAAGCAGGTCGTTTCCTGCATCTCGCCGGTCTGCTTTTTATAGTGTTCGGTGACCGCAAGGCGCATGTTGCCGACCGTCGTGCCGGATGAGGTGTAGCGGACTTCGGGATCCTTCGTCAGGTTCCCGACCAGAATAACTTTATTGAACGATGCCATATTCTGCCCTCCCCGTTCAGGCCGTCTTGACCGCGGGCGCGGAGACGATCTGAACCCGCATAATGCTGTCCATGAGCTTGTAACGCGCCTTCAAGGCGGCCAGGCTGCGGCCTTCCAGTTCAAAGACGATGACCGCATAATGCCCGGAATCCTGCTTCTTCAGCGGGCGCGCAAACGCGCGGCGGCCGAGCCGGGTGGCGCTCTTCACGCTGCCGCCAAGCTTCACGATTTCCTCGCTCACGGCGCCAATGACTTCCTCAAGCGATTCATCGCTGAGCGCCTTGGGAAAAATAAACATGCCTTCGTACATACTCATCTGCAATTTCTCCTGACTTCAACTGTTAAAAATGTTCATGGCCCTCTCCGGCCCTTCCTCCAAAAAGCACTCCACCGCATCGGCGGCACGGTTCACCAGCCGATCCACTTCGCCCGCCGCCTCCGGCGGGAAATCCGACAGCACGTACGCCGCCAGATCTTCGGCCTCCGGGTCTCGGCCGACGCCCACACGCACCCGGGGGATGTCCTCGCTCCCGGTGTGCTCGATCACCGACTTCAGGCCGTTGTGTGTTCCCGGCCCGCCTTTCGGCTTCAGCCGAAGGACTCCGAACGGGATCTCGATATCGTCGAGAACCACCAGCAAATCGCCGGGCTTCGATTTCCAACGGCTCATTTCCCGTTTCACGGCCCGCCCACTCGCGTTCATGAACGTCTGCGGCTTTAGAAGCAGCACATCCTCATTGCCGACTCGCACCTTGACGTAAAGCGTCTTCCGAAACCAGCTTTTTCTGAACCTGACGCCCAGCCGTTCGGCCAGCCGGTCCACCACCCGGAATCCCATGTTATGCCGGGTTCCGGCATAGCGCGGGCCCGGATTGCCAAGTCCCGCCACCAGTTTCATTTCACGCTCCCGGGCCGGTGCCGCGACGCCGGTCCTACTTCTTTTCCTTCTCTTTTCCCTTTTCCTTCTTCTCGGGAGCGGCAGCCTTCTCCGGAGCAGCGCCCTTCTCGGCAGCGGCACCCTTCTCGGCAGCCGCGCCTTCAGCGCCTTCCGCAGCAGCCGCTTCGCCTTCCGCGGCAGCAGCCCCGGCCGGAGCCTCTTCCACCTGGACGCGCGGAACGGATACGGCCGCAACGGCGTAATCTCCCGGCGTCACAATGGTGTACTTTGCGCGATCCAGCTTGATGTCCTTCACGGCCACATGATGGCCAAGTTCAACACCGCTGACGTCAATCTCGATCTTCTCAAGGATATCGCCCGGCAGACACTTCACACTGATGGAACGCATCAGGCTTTCGAGCACGCCGCCCTGCATGGAAACGCCAACCGGTTCGCCCACAAGGACAACAGGTATGGACACTTCCAGTTTCTCGGTCATCGAAACCACGCGGAAATCCGCGTGCTGAATGCGGCCGCTGACCGGATGGTGCTGAATCTCCTTCAAGATCACCTTGGTGTCCTTGCCGTCAATCTCCAGGTCCATCAGCAGCGCTTCGCTGGCGTGCTTGCGCAGCATCTGCTTGAAATCGTGTTCGTTGAGCTCCACCATCACGGGTTCTTTGCCGCCGCCATAGATGATGCCGGGAACAACGCCTGTTTTCCGCAAGCGCCGCGAAGGACCGGAGCCCTTTACCGCCCGAGTGGATGCTGCCATTTTAATTGCTGTCGCCATATACTTCTACTCCCTTATTTGAGTTCAAAAAGCGTGCTCACCGACACGTTGTCGTGAATCCTGCGAATGCCCTCCCCGATGATTTCCGCCACAGAGACCACCTGCACCTTTGCCGGGTCCGTGTAAAGCTGGGGCACCGAGTCCGTGGTAATCAGTTTTTTGATAACCGATCCCCTCAGCCGTTCCAGCCCCTGCTCGGTAAGCAAGGCGTGGCTGGTCGCGGCATAAACATTGTTGGCGCCCTTTTTCTTCAGCAGCAGCGCCGCCTCGCAAAGAGTGCCTGCGGTTGTGGTCATATCATCCACAAGCACCGCATCGCAGTCCATGACATCCCCCACCAGGTTGGTCATTTCCACTTCCGTGGCCGACTTGCGCTGCTTGGCGCCGATCGCAACTCCCGCGCCCAGGGCATCCGCATAAAGATAGGCCATTTTCAGGCCGCCCGGGTCGGGGGAAACAATCACAAGGTTTTTCAGGGGAAGTGATTTGATGTATTTCAGGATCACCGGCGCCGCCCGCAAATGATCCAGCGGGATGTCGAAGAAACCCTGAATCTGGTGCGAATGCAGATCCAGCGCCAGCACACGGTCCACGCCGGCCGAAACCAGAAGATTCGCCACCAGCTTGGCTGTCACCGGCACCCGGGGCTGGTCTTTGCGGTCCTGCCGGGCATAGGCATAGAAAGGAATGACCGCCGTGATGCGCGCAGCCGAGGCCCGCCTCGCCGCATCCGTCATGATCAGGAGCTCCATCAGGTAATCATTGGGTTCGCGCGCCGTGGGCTGCACAATGAAGATATCCTGGCCGCGAAGGCTTTCCGTGTATTTCACGAAAATCTCCCCGTCCGGGAACCGCCCCACC
Organism: Kiritimatiellia bacterium; assembly: GCA_050178035.1. Taxonomy (GTDB): domain Bacteria; phylum Verrucomicrobiota; class Kiritimatiellia; order JAKQHR01; family JAKQHR01; genus JAKQHR01. The sequence goes on along the minus strand of JBFXGK010000023.1, from coordinate 16,684 downwards.
GTGGCGCCGCCCAGCGGAATGCCGCAATATGCGGCGATCTTCTCCGCCAGCGCCGGATGGGCATTTCCTGAAAATATCTTCAAAACCGCTCTCCTGCTGTCATTCTACCGTTCAATCAATCCAAATCTTGGTTGCCCGACCAGGACTCGAACCTGGACTCTGGCCTCCAAAGGGCCGTGTGCTGCCATTACACCATCGGGCAGATCCATCTGATCTGTTGCCGCGGCGCCGGAACAGGGCATACCTCAACTTCCCGGCCGGGAAAACACAGACCGCTCAGCCACTCTTTCACTACATTACCTTTGGCAAAGCGGCTGACAATAGAGTCTCACTCCCCGGAAGTCAAGAACCCGTTGAAGCAAACAGAAGATTTTCAAAATGGCGCCCAAGACCGCTATTTTGCGAGGAGTGGCCGGACGGCGTTGCTGATGGACGCCATGTCATAGGGCTTCTTCACGTAGGCCCCCGCCCCGAGCTTCAGCGCCTCCCTGACATCCTCCGTTTCCGTGAAGCCTGTGACGATCACGACTTTCTGGACCGGATTGATTTCGCGTATGCGCCGGAATGTTTCAAGTCCGTCCATGCCGGGGGCCATGATCATATCCAGAAGGATGAGATCCACCGGGGTCTTGCGGATGAACGCCAGCCCCTCTTCGCCACTGGCAACAGCGTCCACCCTGTAGTTCAGGCGCCGGAGCATTTCAACGGCCACGTGACGCTGCACATCCACGTCGTCAATCACAAGGATATGCTCCCGGTTTCCGGATGTGAATGCAACCTCCGCGGCGGATGCTTTCTGCACAGCGCTGCCGGTGGCGGGAAACCATACCTTGAATACCGTCCCGCCTCCGGGCCGGCCGGCAACCTGAATGGATCCGTGGTGATCCTTCACCGTGTGCCACACCAGAGCCAGCCCCAGCCCCGTTCCCCGGCGGCCAAGGTGCTTCTTCGTGTAAAAGGGTTCGAAGATGCGCTCACGCGCCTCTCCGGAAAGATCCTCACCGTTGTCCGACACACTCAGCAGGACATAATGGCCCGCGCCAAGCTTTACCGGTTCGTCCAAAGCCTGAACGAGAGAGAGATTCTCCGTCGCGATCGTGACTTCACCGGGGCCCTTGATGGCATCAACGGCATTGCTGACCAGACACATGATCACCCGGCTCATGCGGCACGGCACGCCCTCCATCCTCATGAGGTCAGGGGCAAGCTCCGTGCGGATATGCACCTCAGGCCTCGCGGCGCGCATTTTTTCGTACCCTGAACTGGTCAGAAATTCCTCAATGATGCTGTTCAACTGCATCACTTCCATGACCGAGACATCGCGCTGCGCCAGCGCCAGGAGATCCTGAACCATGGCGGCCGCATGCTCTCCAGAATACTTGATCATTTCCATCGGCTCGCGCAGCGGGTCATCCGGTTTCATGTCCATCAGCAGCATGTCAGGATACCCCACCAGCCCGGCCAGAACATTGTTCAGGTCGTGCGCGACTCCGCCGGCCAGCGTACCCACGGCTTCCATCTTCTGGGCCTGGACCAGGCGGCGCTCGAGATGCTGCCGTTCTTCCTCGGCTTTTTTGCGCTCCTGGATTTCCTTGCGAAGCAGTGCGTTGGCGTCGACCAGCTCGGAGGTCCGGCGCGCCACGCGGTCCTCCAGTGTTTTGTGCATCGCCTTCAGTTCCTCATCATCCAACCGCATCTTCACGACAGCCCGCTCGAGTTCCGCGGTTTTTTGCGCTTCCATGTCGTGCGCCATCGCCCGCAGCCGCTCGTAGATATAGACGAGGATCAGCATGACCACATAAATGGCCACAAAGCGGATTTTGAAAAGGCAGGAATAGCACAAAGCATTTTCAGGAACGCGGTCAGCCAGCATGAACAGCATCACAGTGAATAGAACCGCCAGGCTGACCGCCAGAGCGGGTTTGCGACCGAGGGGGAAAAAAGCAATCAGCGGGAACACCAGTATCCACAGATGGCCGCCGCCCGCCGGATCGCCCGTGATAAACAGGTAGACAAACAGAAACCCCATCAGCGCCACGCTGCAAAAGGAGGCAAATGCATAGTCGGCAGATTTCCGGAGATAAAACAAATTGCCCGCAAGAAGCGCGGCGCAAAGCCATTCAAATATGCATAAGGGGATATCCCCGTTCCGCAAGGCAATGGCGCCAAACACAATCAGGTAAACCAGGCCCACATAGATCATAAGGCTCAAGAGGGCAAAGCGCGTGGCGGAATCCCGATCCAGCGTTTTCCCGTTGTGGTTTGCAAGGGATTCCCGGATTGCCGCGGACATGCTGCGGAGCCTCATCACTCAATCACCCTCCTCTCCGTTTCCATTAGACCACAGCACGGGAAATCTGTCAGTCAAAAAAAAAAGGTGAATCAGTTTTGCGGCGCCTGCTCAGCGGGTGCTGCAGAGGATTTCTCCGGGCCGGCAGTCAGCAACCGTCCAAGATATGCCGCCAGACCAATGGCAGCCGCTGCGCAGAGGAAATACAGAATATAACGGGCTGCCGAATCCACACGGCTCTTATGGCGACGGCGCCTGCGGGAATGCCGAAGAGTATTGTACTCCGGCAATTTCGTTTCCCCGCGCCGCGAACCATATTCGTAGATGTTGCTTCCCGCTTTTTCTCTCATTCAGTTCTCATTTCATTGGCGGAACATACAACGAATCCGCGAATTGCCAAGATTTAACGTTTGCATTTTACAGTCGCTCCGTCTTTCATCTGCGGCATGGAAATTCCCGCCATATTGAAAATCCTGGCTGTGTTCATCGCCATGGTGGCGCTCACGCGGACGCGCATTTCCCTCGGACTGCTGCTGATTCTCGGCGGCATCGCGATGAGCGCGTCGGCCGGGCTTACGCTCAATGAAACCGCGGGGCATTTGGCCGGAGCGGCGGTCCGCCCCGACCTGTGGCTGCTGGTTTGCATAACCGCACTGATTGTCGTTTTCGGCCACATCATATCCGAAAAGGAAACCTCCGCCTCTCTGATGTCCGCCGTGCAGGGCTGGGGCGGCCGGCACGGTCGCGCCGTCAGCCTGATCGTCGTGCCCGCAGCAATCGGTCTGATCCCGATGCCCGGCGGGGCGCTGTTCTCCGCACCGCTGGTCGCGCAGTCCGTTGGCGGCGGCCAATGGCAGGCGGGCTGGAAATCCTCGGTCAACTACTGGTTCCGGCACATCTGGGAACCGTGGTGGCCGCTCTACCCGGTCACCATGATCGCCCTCTCCATCTTCCCCATTGAGATGTGGCAGTACACCGCGGTTCAGTTTCCGGTGACCATCGCCTGCGTCCTGGGGGGCTGGCTTCTGCTGGTCCATCCGCATCTGGATGCCCTGGCGGATGCTGAAGCGCCCCCGAAACAGAACAACCGCGCGGCACGGAAAGTCGCCGCCGCCCTGCTGGCCACCATTCTGCTGGCTGTATTGATCCCGCCCCTTCTCGACTATTTACCGGTCGCCGCGAAACCGACCACGCGCAAGATGGTCTCAGTCGCCATCGGACTGGCCGCAGGGCTTTTGATCCTGACCGGAGGATCTTTCCGTGCTTTGCGAGCGCGCGCAAGGTTCGCAATCAAAATCAAGGCCCTCAACATTTACCTGATTATCGCCGGCGTCATCACATTTCATCACATGCTTGATGCCTGTGGCCTGCTTCCAGAGGCGGCGGCCGACCTGATTGAAAGCCGCATTCCGCTGACGCTCATCGTCGTCGCACTTCCGTTTCTCGCGGGCATGATCACCGGAATCGCCATGGGCTTTGCAGGCACTTCGTTTCCCCTCGTCGCGGGACTGCTGGCCTCACCCGACAGCGGTCTTTTCCCCCTGTCCACCGCCGTGCTGGCATTTGCATCCGGCTATGCCGGCATGATGCTGTCGCCGCTCCATCTGTGCCTGATCCTCACGCGGCAGTATTTCTCGGCAGATGCGGCCTCCGTCTATCGCTATCTGATCCCCTGCGTAACCATCACCTGGCTCACCGCATTCGGGATTTTCCTGCTCCTGCGAAGTATAGGCCTATAGAGATCAGCGCCACTCGTGCTTCGGATAACGGCCGCGCAGCTCCTTTTTCAGAATCGGATACGTTTCCTTCCAGAACGACTGCATGTCATCCGTCACCTGCTGCGGACGACGGTTCGGCGCCAGGATTTCAATCCTGACCTTCTGGCGGCCGCCGGCAATTTCAGGGCTCCTCTCCAGCCCGTACAGATCCTGAATCGTCGCCGCCAGCACAGGCGCAGAACCTTCTGCATAGCGCAGCTTGATGTTGCGCCCCGACGGGAGTTGGCATCTTTCCGGCGCATGCTGCGCCACCATCTGCTGCTGCACCGGCGAAAGCCAGTGCTTCACCACCGGCAGAAGTTTTCGCGTCTTGAGGTCTTTCATGGACACCGCGCCAAGGCAGAACTGCTGCAGTATGCACTTCCAGGCCTCGTCGTCATAGACCGGAAGTTCCCAGTCCGGACACCAGCACGCAAGACAGTTCACACGGGTAACCCACTCGTCCACGGCGCCGTCCCACGAGCCGGGCTTGATCCGGCCAGCCATGATTTCCGCGGCCATGATGCGGCCGGCAGCCTCGGGATCCACCGCGTGCGACGACTTTTCGCTCAGCACCAGATCACGGAACATCCTCCGCTCCGTGAATACCACCCGTTTGAGAGAAGGATCAAAAACCGCTTCCGTTTTCATCATGCAGTCAGCAGGAAACAATTCCTCCAGCCAGCCCTCCTCCACCGTCGTGGCCATGCTGAGCAGCACATTCTTCTCCCGGCGCGCGCCTTCAACTTCCGTGATTTCCGCCGCGGTGAACATGCGCTGGTCCCGGAGCACGCTGTCCCGCGCAAGCACTCCCGTGCGCTGATGGATCAGATTGCACCGCAGCGTTCCCTCGTCACAGCGCAAGGCCAGATTGTCGGAGAACGCCGCCAGAATGGCCTTGCGGATGCACACGTCTTCCGGTGCGCGATCATTGATGACCAGGCCTTCCTCTTCGGCGATCTTCAAGAAGCGCTCATACAGCGGCTGGACCTGCCGCGCAGAAACCCCGTGAATGCCCAGCGCCTGGCAGGCCCCCGGGGAATAGTTCCTGTTCTCCGCATATTTCCACGCCTTCATCAGCAGAAAGAAATCCGATGTGAATTCATCACCGAAAAGCTCTTCGCGTTTTTCAGAGATTTGCTTGCTGACATTGCGCAAAAGAATTGACTGCCCCTGCGTCAGCGCCGCGATCAGCGCGGCCTGCCGCACGCATCCGTAGCGGTCCGCCGCCAGCAGCATCCGCGAATAGCGCGGATGCACCGGGAAACTCACCATGCGCCGGCCGATCGGCGCCAGAGCCCCGTCGGGGTACAGCGCTCCGAGATCATGCAAAAGGGTCTCAGCCTGTTCCAGCGCCTTTTCCCCCGGAGAATCCAGCCAGGGGAAACCGCGGATGTCATCAATGCCGCAGGCCTTCAGCATAAGGATCACTTCGGCAAGATCCACCCGCAGGATTTCGGGCGTTTCCTGCAAAGGCCTCTGCGAATGCTCCTGCGCAGTCCACAGCCTGATGCAGCGCCCCGGGCCGGTGCGGCCCGCGCGGCCGGAACGCTGATCCGCCGAGGCGCAACTGATCTTTTCAACAAAAAGCGTGTCAATGCCCCGGTGCGGATCGTAGCGAGCCATGCGCGCCAGACCGGAATCAATCACCGCCGAAATCCCCGCAATGGTGATTGACGTTTCCGCCACGTTGGTCGCGACAATTACCCGCGGGCGCGACGATTCGCCGACCGCCTCATCCTGCGCCTGCGGTGAAAGCTGTCCGTGCAGGGGAAGCACAGCCAGTCCGCGCGCGCAAGGCAGGGACTGAACGGCCTCGATGGTCTTTCGGATTTCATATGCGCCCGGCATGAAGATCAGCACATGGCCCTTCAATCCTTCAGCCGCAAGCCGCTCGAATGCCGATGCGGCCGCATCCCACACAAAAGTCTTTTTGAAATCTACGGCTTTCGGCAAATACTCGATGCTGACCGGATAGACACGGCCCTCCGATTCCAGCACCCGACAGGGCGCAAGGCGTTCCTGCAGGCGTGCAGAATCCAGCGTGGCGGACATCACGATGATTCTCAGGTCCGGCCGGGCTGTCTGCTGCAGGCGAAGCGCCGCCGAAAGGGAAATATCCCCGTACAGGTGCCGCTCGTGAAACTCGTCGAAGATGACGGTTGAAACGCCGGTGAGCCGGGGATCGTCAATCCACTGGCGGAGCAGCACGCCCTCGGTGACGTACCGTATCCATGTGCGCGGCCCGGCATGGTTTTCAAACCGGACCTGGTAGCCCACTTCCCCGCCGACATCGCCATGCCGCTCCTTCGCGACGCGGTGCGCCAGCAGGCGCGCGGCGATCCGCCGGGGCTGAAGCACAACAATCTGCCCGGCGGCCGCGTCCGGCGCATCCCGCAGCATTTGCGGGATCTGGGTGGATTTTCCGGAACCGGTCGGGGCGCGGATGATCAGCCTGCAGCCCGGCACGGCGGCCGCATCAAGCGCCTCCTGCAGTTCATAGACTGGATATTCGTTCCGGTTCATGGCCCCTCGAAAGACAAAACGCCTCGAAGAACCTTCGAGGCGTTCTGCACATTAAAACTTAACAGGCAGGTTCAGGACCGCTCGCGGAAATTCCGGCGGGGCGGATTGTCTTCGCGCGGACGGGCTTCGTTGACGCGAAGCTTGCGGCCGTCGAGCTCCTGGCCGTTGACCATCTCAATCGCCTTGTCGGTGTCGGCCTGGCTGGCCATCTCGACAAACGCGAAACCGCGGGAACGGCTCGTGAACTTATCAACGATCAGGTCGCATTTGGTGACCGAGCCGGCCTTTTCAAACATCGAGCGAAGATCGCCTTCGGTTGTGCTGTAGGACAAATTACCAACATACAATTTCGTACCCATACTTTTCTCTAGCCTTTCTTCAACTGGTACAGGATTGTGCGGGGGTCTGCCCTCACTGCGGTCTTTCACTCTGCAGCACCATGCTGCCAGTCAACCAATACCTGCTTACCAAACAAGCAAAACGTATATCTGAATTGTTTCCAATAGCAAATAATTTTTCGGAGATTTTGTTGATAGATTCCGGCCGGTCGGCTTTACTCGCCATCGCCATGAATGAAATCCGTCCGCTGAAGATCGGAAACCTGGTGATAGACCCTCCGGCGCTGCTCGCGCCGATGGCCGGCTATACCAACGCGCCCTTCCGTCTCCTGTGCCGCGAACTGGGCTGCGGCCTCGCCTACACCGAGATGATCATCGCGGACGGCATCGCCCGGCGAATCCGGCAGGCGCAGTTCTTCATGGAAACGCTCCCCGGCGAACGCCCGCTGGCCGCGCATCTCTACGGCACCGATCCCGGCGTTATGGCCGAAGCCGCCAGGATCGTCGAGGAAACGGGCCGGTTCGACCTGATTGATCTCAACTGCGGCTGCCCCGTGCGCAAGATCGCCCGGCGCGGCGCGGGGGTTTCGCTGATGAAGGATCCGGAGAATCTTTTCAAAATGGTGAGCGGGATGGTGCAGGCCGTGTCCCTGCCGGTAACCGTGAAAACACGCATCGGAATTTCAAAGGACAGGGCCAACATCGCCGAGGTCGCCCAGGCCGTCGAAGAGGCCGGCGCCAGCGCCCTCTCCATCCACGCCCGCTTTGCCTCGGACCGTCACAGCGGCGAGGCCGACTGGAACGCGCTGCGCGAAATCAAGGCTGCGCGGAAAATTCCAGTCATTGGAAACGGCGGCATCAAAACCGCAGGCGATGCCACGCGCATGATGCGGGAAACAGGGGTGGATGCGGTGATGATCGGCCGGCGCGCAGTCGGCAATCCGTGGATCTTCCGCGAAATCAAATCCCTCTGGCGCGAAGGCCGGCAATGCCCGCCCGCTGATCTGCAGGAACGGCGGGAACTCATCCGCCGCCATCTGCTGATGACGGTCGCGCACGCGCAAATTGAAAACCAGTACCGCAAGCGCCGCCGGAACACGGCGGAGCAGGCGGGCTGCTGCTATTTCCGCGCGCAGCTGGTGCGCTATCTCGCCGGGCTGAACGGCTATCACCACATACTTCTGCGGATGGAGTGCATGAACTCCGTCGAGGAAATCATGAAGGAAGTGGATCTGCTGATCGAACGCAACATCAACCTGGAAAAAGAACATGAACGAAACGAAGAACTATGAACATGGCGTGCAGCCGCTGGATGCGTTGATGGCCGGGCGCGAAATCGCCAACGCCGACCTCGTGAATGCGTCTGCGGAAAACCTCACCTTCAAAATGGTGCAGAAGGGCCGCAAGGGGCGCGAGCTCACCATGCGCGTGCAGCTCAAGATCGTCAACGCCCTGAACCGCCTCTTCCCGGATGAACCGGTAAAGCCCGCGGACCTGTTCAACTACCGCGGACGCTGATTCCGGTTTACTTTCGCGCAAAGGAATCTATATTGCTGTCCACAGGAGCTTGAAAAAAATGGCGGACATAAGTGTTTCTGATCTTCTCTGGCAATATGACCCCAGCGGAATCGTCGTGGTGGACAAGGACATGATCATCAAGCTGGTCAATCCGTCCTTCTGCCGCATCTTCCGCGTGGACGCGGACACCATCAGGGGCAAGCCGCTCTCGCGCGCGCTGCAGGAAGAGCCGCGCTACTTCATCAATGCGTGGAACGAGAACCGCCCGCTGCGCGGAAACGACAAGCTCTATATGGACAACAACGCCTATGTCCGCCACCTGATTTTCCCGCTCAAGGAAAAGGGCGTCGTCATCGGCATTCTGACCGACATGACCGATGAATGGCGCCGCCGCCAGAAACTGGAAACCGTCCGCCAGCAGGCCATTGAGGAATATCAGGCCATGGGCAAGCCCGATGGGAGCCGCCTGCCCGAAATCCTGAAAACCATCGAAGGCCTGCTCGCCTGACCCCAACTGAAGGCGGACATCAATCCGGCAGATGCAAGTCGATTGCGCTTGTTTTTCCCATTTTCCGCGTGCAAAGTCGGCACATAATCCAAGCAGGGTGGTAAACATGAAGCTGTATGAATACGAGGCCAAGGAAGTTTTCAAAAAGAACGGCCTGCGCGTGCCGGACGGCATCGCCGTCACGGAACCGGCGCAGGGTCTTGCGTTCCTTGCGGCCCGCAAGCACGCGGTGCTGAAGACCCAGGTGCTCACCGGCGGACGCGGGAAGGCCGGCGGCATTTTGTTCTCCGATAACGCAAAGGATTTTTCGGAGAAAACCGAGCGGCTGAAAAAGCTCCCGATCAAGGGCATGCTCCCCCGCTGCATCCTGGTTGAGGAGAAACTGGATGTGCGGCAGGAGATGTACATGAGCTGCACCATTTCCCGCTCGACCGCCGAAGTTCTGTTCATGTTCTCGCTGACCGGCGGAGTCGAGATCGAGTCGGTCGCCGAGAAAAATCCCGACGCTGTCAAAAAGCTGCCCATCAACATTCTGGATGGGATGCAGGCAGAAAAGATCGAGGTCCTGCTGGCTGAAACAGCCCTGGAAAAGAAAATTGCCGCGCAGGTCCGCGATGCCGCCCTCGCCCTTTACAAGATATTCACGGAATACCGATGCCAGATCGCCGAAATCAATCCGCTGGTCGTGACTGTGGACGGCACCGTGGTGGCCGGCGACGCAAAGATGGAAATCTTCGACGAGGCCGCAAAGCTTCATCCGGAATATTTCAAGGAGGATTCAAGCTGCACCGCGCTCGAAAAGCGAGCGCGGGCAATGGATCTGGGATATGTGGAACTCAGCGGAAACGTCGGCGTCATCGGCAACGGAGCCGGACTGAACATGGCCACGCTGGATATCATCAGCTTCTACGGCGCGAAGCCCGCCAATTTCCTCGAAGTCTCCGGCCGGACCTATGGCAAAGCGGAAGATGCCGTCGGCATCGTGGTTTCGAATCCAAACGTGAAGGTTGTTTTTGGAAATTTCTTCGGATGCATCTCGCGATGCGATGTCATTGCCGAGGGCCTTGCGGCCGCGCACACGAAAGGTAGCATCAAGGTGCCGATGGTGATCGCCATGCGCGGCACCGGGGCGAAGGAAGGCCTTGCGACCCTGCGGAAGGCTGGCATCACGGAAATCTACGAGGACGACATCGAGGCCGGACGGCGCGTTGCGGAACTGCTGAAGGAGGCGAAATAATGTCCATTCTCATCAACAGCAAAAGCAATGTCATGATCTCGGGCCTCACGGGGAAAGAAGGCACTTTTCACGCGAAGCTGATGATGGATATGGGTACGCACATTGTATGCGGCGTAACGCCCGGCAAGGGTGGGACGGAGCATCTCGGCGTGCCGGTGTACAATGCCGTCAGCGAAGCAATGACGAAGCACTCGATTGATGCCTGCGGCGTTTTTGTACCGGCGCGGGTGGCCGCGGCGGCCGTGGACGAGGCGGTGGAGGCCGGGGTCCCGCTGATTGTCGCCGTGACCGAAGGCATCTGCCCCCACGACGCCATGCGCTTCATATCGCGCGCGCGGCGCAAAGGCGTGCGCGTGCTCGGGCCCAACACGCCCGGCCTGCTGACACCCGGCGAGGCCAAGATCGGTGTGCTGGCATCCGACTTCGTGAAGAAAGGCCCCGTCGGAGTCGTCTCCAGGAGCGGAACGCTCACCGTTGAAATCTGCTATTACCTTCAGCAAAAAGGCTTCGGCCAGTCTTCCGTGGTTGGGATCGGCGGCGACATGATGGTGGGCTCCACGTTCCTCGACATCTACAAGCTCTTCGAGCAGGACGGCGAGACGGAGAAGATCGTGGTTGTCGGCGAAATCGGCGGAACGATGGAAGAGGATCTGGCTGCATATATTTTAAAGACAGGCCTCAAGAAAAAGACAGCGGCATTCATCGCGGGACGAAGCGCACCTGAAGGCAAACGTCTCGGCCATGCCGGCGCGATCATCGAAGGCCGCATGGGCACCGCGCAGTCGAAAATCGAAGCCTTTGCCGGGGCCGGTGTCCCTGTGGCCGAAGTGCCGTGGAGCATTGCCGATTTGCTGTAGAATCCGATTGCCAAAGGAGAACCCATGAAAAACAGAAAAATTAGCCAGTTTTTGGCACTTTTTGATGTTTTTTGGCCATTTTTAGCCGTTTTTGACAATTTTTAGGCCATTTTTGACCTTGGGCCGGATTATGTATTTAAGCCGGTACGTGGCGGAATTCTTTCGGGACGGGGTCTCCGCCCTCCCACACAACGCGGCGGAAGTGTTCCGGATCGGTGTTGCCCTCGGTGTTGATCAGCAGCACCTGCGACGAGGAATCCAGTTTCATTTTCTTCTTGAGATCAGCCAGGCCTGCGTGTTCCTCGATGAACATCAGCGCGCCCAGTGTCACCGCGCCGGATTCGCCGGACACGATGAACGGATCGCCCGAAAGCGGCACGCCGTACACGCGCATGCCCTTGGCCGCGATGTAGTCGGGGCACAGCAGGAAGAAGTCCGCACATCGGTCAAGTATGCCCCATGCAATCGGGCTCGGATCGCCGCAGGCCAACCCCGCCATGATGGTGTTGAGGTCGCCGCCAACAGAGTGCGGTTGGCCGTCGCCGATTTTCGCCGATTCGTAAAGACAAGCCGCCTTGTCGGGCTCCACCACGACCGTGACCGGGCGTTTCTTTCCAAAGAGCCCCTGATAATAGCCGATCACAGACGCAGCCAGCGCGCCCACGCCGGCCTGCACAAACACATGTGTGGGCTGCGTAATCCCCTGCCCCGCCAACTGCTCCTGGATTTCAGCCATCAGCGTGGTATAGCCCTGCATGACCCAGAGAGGAATATCTTGATAACCCTCCCATGAAGTGTCTGAAATAATCTGCCATCCGTTCTTCGCCGCATCGCGGGTAATCATGCGGACGGCATCGTCGTACGTTCCGGGGATCACCTTGACTTGAGCTCCGTATTCCTCAATCGCCTTGATGCGCGGCTTGGAAGTGCGCTCATGCACATAGACCACGCACTTGAATCCCAGTTCCATCGCCGCCCACGCCACGCCGCGACCGTGATTGCCGTCGGTTGCGGTCGCAAAGGTGATGTCGCCGATCTGCGACCTCACCTTTTCCGACTTCAATTCAGAAACAGTAAGTTCACGATCCCTGATGCCCAGCCGTTTCCGCAGGAACTGATAAATCGCAAACGATCCGCCCAGCACCTTGAAGGAATTGAGGCTCAGTCGCTGTGATTCATCTTTCACCCAAATCCCGCCCACGCCCAGCATGGATGCGAGGCCGGAAAGGTTTTTCAGCGGGCTCATGTGGTACCCGTCAAGCTGACGGTGAAACTGGCGCGCAACAGCCGTGATCCCTGGCGGCAGCAGGCGTGCCAGAGGTTCGCAATCGCCGGGTTTTTGGGCATGCGCGTTCTCGATCCATTCGATCGGAAAGCTTGGCTTATCTTTGTTCATGATCTGCTCCATTTTCCGTCATGTTGAAGGATGCAAAAATATATGCAATACCAAACCGCCGGATCAGTCCGTCGCAAACACGTGAGTGTCCTCCGGCGGCGGAGGCGGAGGTATCTGGCGCGCCTCAATTTCTCCCAGCGTTTCGTCCGGTTTCCACTCAATCACCTCATCGCTGTAGAGCCGGGAAAGATAATCCTTCACATCTATTCTGACAGCCTGTTTTCCAGATCTGACAGAGGGCTCAACCCGGTCCAACTTAGACCGCCGGACCCAAAACTCCGGCTGGCTCAGCGACACGGAAATGGACCGGACATGGCCCATCATCCGGTCGAGGTCTGCCTGATACCGGTGCAGATAATAAGCGGCGTTTCCCGTGATGCGCCGGTCGCGCGCGGCTAATGCGAAAGCACCCTTGTCGCGTGCGCTCAATGCGCTGAAACGGTCGCGGGCCTCCAGCAGTCGAGAAGCCATTTCCTGGAAGTTAGCGTCGTCCGGATTAAGGCAGCGCTCCAGCAGCAGGACGACCTGCTGGGCTGAGCAGAAAAGATCGAACCACGCGCGGAATACGTCCTCCGGGATCTGCGCTTCGCGCCGATGCTTCCGTATGACGGTTGTATCTGCGAGAGCCGTCTGATAGTCGCCAATACGCTCGATATCCTTCATGCATCGGTCCAGATGCTGGATGAAGAGGGTCTGGCGGTATGAAAGCGCATAGCCCGTGAGGCGTTCCAGATAATCCCCCACCGCCAGCTTGACGTCGTCAATCACGGCTTCGTTGGCCATCAGGACGCGCCGGGTCGCCGGCCGGTAATCCAGCATCAGCTCTCCATTGATGGTCATCCCCTGAATGCAGATCCTGGCCATCCGCCGGACCTCGAGAATGGTGGCACGAATAGCCTGCTCCGGGCGGCTAAGGTTTTCCGGTTTCAGATGGCTGGGCTCGGGCATGGGTGCGTTCGGCAACACCAGCCGCCTAAGCAGCCATGCGAACATCCGGTTGAACGGCAGCAGCGGCAGGGCTCCCGCCGCCATCATCAGCAAGTGCAGATTAGCCGCCTGGCGTACAGGCTCCTGCGAACTCAAAAGAACAGCGGCGCGGATGAGCGGATAAAACGCCAGCGCCAGCGCGGCATTGAAGATATTAAACAACAGGTGTCCGACAGCAGCGCGACGAGCCTCGACATTCATCGAAAGGCTGGCCAGCAGGGCCACGATGCACGTGCCCATATGGGCACCCGCAATGACCGGGAAAAACTGATCAAAAGACTGGAAAAGCCCCGCGCTGATAAGCGCAAAGCACAGGCCGATCATGGCTCCGCTGCTCGTCATCATCGCAGTCAGCAGCGTGGCGATGCCAACGCCGGACAGCCGCCCAGCCCATGTATCGCCGCGGACATGGGCCAGCCACGGCGTGAGGGCTTCGCGGTGCGGAACCAGCGAACCGCTGATAGTGATCATGCCGAGAAATATCAGGCCGAAACCGATCATGGCCAGTCCAGCCTGCTTGAACCGCTCGCCGGGGAACAGACTTCTCAAGAGAAACCCGACGGCAATAGCCACCCAGCAATACTGGCCGATGTTGAACGACAGCAGTTGCATCGAGAGAGCCGTTCCGATATTTGCGCCCATAATGGGCGCCATCGCTGCATGCAGACCAAGCAGGCCCGCATTAACAAAGCCGGCGATCATGGTTGTGGCGGCGCCGCTATGGGCCAGGAATCCCAGCAGGATTCCCAACAGAACTCCACGCACAGGCCCGTTCGAAGTCCGCCCGATAACCGTGCGCAAAGCAGGCCCGGCTGTTGCGCGAAGTCCGCCAGTCATCACATGCATGCCAAATATAAAAAGGCTCAGACCCCCAATCATTCCAAACATATCCATGATCAACTCATTCATTTCGCAATCCTTTCTTGTCAACACTCCAGCCGCCGCTGCTGGCGGCACCGGATTGATGACACAGTCAAGCCTCAAATGCAATCATATTCGAAGCCACGGCGGTTTACCGCAAAAGGAACCGAAATCGTGGGGGATGAAAGCGGCCGGCATACAAACAGACGCCTGTGATCTTTTCAGCGCCGGACTTTCGTGCCTGCGCTTACTCGTAGTGACGCACAGCTTCCGGCTGATAAAGAATCATATCAATGCGAATGTATCGGGTGCCGTCGGCAAAATTCCATTCGATGGTATCGCCAACAGAGAATCCAATGATCGCAGCGCCAAGTTCCGACAGGATGGATAGTCTGCCGTGAGGGATATTTTCATCGGCGGGATATACCAGTGCGTATTGCATCCTTTCATTCGTGGCCATGTCCGTGAGTAACACGCATGTGTTCATCGTCACGACATAGGGGGGCACTTCTTCGGGAGCAACAATCTCCGCCCGGCTGAGTTCATCTTCGAGCATTCGCAAAAGCGCCGGACGAATAAGACCGTAGCGTTGCGCAGTTGTCAGCAAACTGCGCAGACGGTTGTAGTCACACAAAGAGCATGTTATTTTGCGGGCAATCATCAAATCTTGCATAACCCTCTCCTTTCTTTCAATGCCCTTCGAATTGAATAAAGTTTAGCAGTCACATCCCAATATGTCCAGCCTGGAACCTCATGAGGCTCGTGGTCGAGCCTGATTGTGCTTGTCATGGCCGCTTACGGTGTGCAAAGTCTCCGCATAACTTGAGCAGGGCGGTTGACATGGATTTGTATGAATATGAAACCAAGGACATCTTCTGAAAAAACGGCCTGCGTATGCCGGAAGAGGGCCTTGGAAAATCGCCAATCTGCTGTAGAATCTGACCAATAAAGGGAAACCCATGAAAAACAGAAAAATATCCATTACGAAATTTGATTTTGCCCGTCTCAAGGAACTGCTGGCGGTCGCCAACGATTTCGACCGTACCCGGAGCGACCTGAAGGCACTGGCGGCGGAGCTGGATTCGGGCCATTTAGTGGATTCCAAAGATGTGGCGCCGACGGTGATCACCATGAACTCGCGCTTCAAGATTCGCGACCTGGAAACGAAGGAAGATGAGGAATACACGCTGGTCTTTCCCGCTGATGCGGATTTCGAAGCTGGACGGATTTCCGTACTCTCCCCCGTTGGGACTGCTCTGCTGGGCTATTCGGAGGGCGAAACCGTTGAATGGGCCGTCCCCGCCGGCAAGCGCCGGATGAAAATCGAAAAGATTCTTTACCAGCCGGAAGCAGCCGGGGATTTCCATCTCTAAGGAAACCGCAATGCAAATCAAAAACCGCGCACGAATCGGAACAGTTCTGGCTCTTGGCGCGGCTCTTCTGACAGGCTGCGCCACAACGCCGTATCATTTCGGGACGGCCCTCGATTATCACCCGGCACCGCCCCTGTCGGAGAATGAGCCGCAGATCGAATGGGGAAAACCGAACCGGTTTCTCGACGCCTGCGACTGGATCTGGCCCGGAAGCCTGCTGGGCAAGCTGATTCTCTGGAACCGGAAAGTGGACAGCCATCAGGTTTCGAAGCAGACCGAAGATGTCCTGAAGGCTTATCTTGCATCGAACAATCTCGACAGGGTCAAGGTGCGGATTAATCAGTATCATCCCGGAGGCGAGCTGGGCCGGACGGTGCGCAACAAGTCGGTGGGATTCGGCTGGCGGTACACCATCGGCCTGCTGGGCTGGCTGCAGTACACGATCCTGCCGCAGCGCTTCTTCGGCGGCGACAACTTCAACCCCTACTCCAACACGCTGAACATCTACTCCGACATTCCGGCCATCACCGTGCATGAAGGCGGTCACTCGAAGGATTTTGCGGAGAAGAAACTGAAGGGAACTTATGCCTTCATCTATGTGATCCCGTTTGTGAACCTGTGGCACGAGGCGCAGGCCTCGAACGACGCGCTCAGCTATGCGCAGGAAACCGATTATGAACTCCAGCGTGAGGGCTACAAAATTCTGTATCCGGCCTATGCCACCTACATCGCCGCAAACCTCAGTTATCTGGCCCCGGCCCTTGGCTATCCGATAATGGCGGCCTGCGTTGTCCCCGCGCACATCATCGGCCGCATCAAAGCCAGCGGGGTTCCGGATGAACCGAATGAACCGGCTCCAGTTCCGGAAGCAGTAAATCCGCAAAATTAGCCCGTTTTGGGCACTTTTTGGGTTCATCCGACAAGTTCCTGCCTGGAGAGGTGCAGATTAAAGAGCTTGAGGATGAAAAAAGTCTCATCTCGATAGCCGTAAGCCGAACGTGTCATTGTGCGGATTTTGTTGTTGATGCCCTCCATC
>JBFXGK010000022.1:0-38452 GCA_050178035.1 Kiritimatiellia bacterium | reverse complement strand
CGGCTTCCGTGGGGGCGGTGCCGGAGCCGTTGTAGGTCAGGTCAACCGTCAGCCCGACCGGAACCGTTGTGGCCGTCGCGCTCTTGGGCGTGCCGTCGTAGGTCTGTGTGAGGCTGCCCAGGGTGACTGTGGCCGTTGCCTTCGAAATCACCAGTGTTCCCGCTGAGGATCCGCTGTAGTTTGCATCGTTGACGGTGCCGGTCACGGCATAGCTTCCGGCCGCCGTGGGGGCGGTGCCGGAGCCGTTGTAGGTCAGGTCAACCGTCAGCCCGACCGGAACCGTTGTGGCCGTCGCGCTCTTGGGCGTGCCGTCGTAGGTCTGTGTGAGGCTGCCCAGGGTGACAGTGGCCGTTGCCTTCGAAATCACCAGTGTTCCCGCTGAGGATCCGCTGTAGTTTGCATCGTTGACGGTGCCGGTCACGGCATAGCTTCCGGCCGCCGTGGGTGCGGTGCCGGAACCGTTGTAGGTCAGGTCAACTGTCAGCCCGACCGGGACTGTTGTGGCCGTCGCGCTCTTGGGCGTGCCGTCGTAGGTCTGTGTGAGGCTGCCCAGGGTGACAGTGGCCGTTGCCTTCGAAATCACCAGTGTTCCCGCTGAGGATCCGCTGTAGTTTGCATCGTTGACGGTGCCGGTCACGGCATAGCTTCCGGCCGCCGTGGGTGCGGTGCCGGAACCGTTGTAGGTCAGGTCAACTGTCAGCCCGACCGGGACTGTTGTGGCCGTCGCGCTTTTGGGCGTCCCGTCGTAGGTCTGTGTGAGGCTGCCCAGGGTGACTGTGGCGGCGGCCTTGGACACGACCAGAGATTCTGAAGCAAACCCCTGATAGAGCGCATCGCTGATGGTGCCCGCGACGGTATAACTGCCCGCGTTGGTCGGCGCGGCCGGAGAGCCGTCATAGGTGATGCTCACCGTCAGTCCGGTCGGCGTGGTTGTGGCTGTGGCGATTCGGGCAGTTCCGTCATAGGTCTGCGACAGGTTGCCCAGCGAGACCGTTGCAGTCGCCTTTGTCACCGTGAACGTATTGGTAAGTTCGGCCGCCGGCGCATAGGTTGCATTGCCGGGCTGTGATGCGATAATGCTCACCGAGCCTGCGCCCGTGAAGGTCAGGTTGGTCCCGCCGGAGATCGTGGCAGGCCCGCTGCCCACCGCAAACTCCACCGCGAGTCCGCTGGAGGCCGTTGCCGTGAGCCCAACCTTGTTTGTGGTCACCTGGTTCGGAATCGCCGGGAAGGAGGTGATGTTCTGCGGCGTTTTGGTGGTTACGTTTGCCACGGAGGTGTAATCGCTGGTGCCGCCCGGCGAAACAGTCCGCGCCCGGAAGTAATAGGTGGAGTTCGGGGAAAGTCCCGAAACCATTTCGCTCGTGGCGGAAACCGTGCGGTTCGAATATCCCGGGATATAAGTTGATGCGCCGCCGCTGGCGTCGGCGATCGTGCCCTGAATCAGGATGTCATCCCCGGTGCCTTCGAAGCCCATTGCTCCTGCGTTGCCTCCTGTCCATGCAATAAGCCTGAAGGTGACGGATGTAGTAACATTCTGGAGGCCGGCCACAGTGTCCAGATTTGTAGAAACGGTAACGGTGGTATCGCTATCTGTAAAATTAAGGCAGGTTGCGAGATTTGCGTTGTACGAGTCGTGGTTCGCGCGCAGAACCACATTGGAAGCCCCCGTGCTCGACCGTTGCAGGTTGAACGATATGTTGGTAATGGACATCATATAGCCCGTCATGGGTTGAATCGTCCACTCGTAGTAGTTGCCCGCCGCCATACCCGCAGCGGCATCCGTCGCACCGTCCCATCCTGTGGAATTGAACCGGCCGGCATTCGCTCCGGCCTTGATGCCCGAACCTCTTCTGATGAGTGCCGGCGACTGCATGTTGACCGCTGCATAGGTTGAGGTGCCTGGTTCTTCACCGCCCAAATAGCCCGCAAAGTCGAACGCAATCAGATTGGTGGAAATCGCGCCGCCCCCGCCGCCGCTAAAGGTCCCGTCTGTGTCCACGTCAAGACGATACTCGGTTGCGCCTGAAACCGTGCTCCACGCCGCTGTGAAATCGAGGGCGTTGGTGTGGCTGGCCCAGATCGAAGCGGGCGCCGAAGGCACTCCGGCGGAAACTGTGACTTCAACCACCTGGGTGGCCGAACCCGCGGTGTTTGTGGCCGTGAAGGTGAAATACTTAGTGCCCACATCTCCCGCGGGCGGTGTGTAGTCCAGCTGCCCTGTGGCGGCGGTGAAGCTGTAGCCGGATGATGCGGTTGTTCCCTGCAGCGCAAGCACGGGGGTCGGAGAGCCCACGGCGCTGACGCTGAAGGAAAGAAGTGTATCCACCCAGGCAGCCTGCGGACTGATGGCATCAAACACCGGCGCCATGTCCGTTGATGTGATGGTCAGGACGGTAGTGTTGGTTGCCATCCAGTTGGCTGTGTCCACGACACCGGTCACGGCATACGTTCCGGCCTCGGTCGGAGCGGTCGCAGATCCGTTATAGGTCAGTGCCACAGACGATCCTGATCCTGCAACGGCCGTCACCGCGCGCGGGGTGCCGTTGTAGGTCTGGTTGGTGTTGGAGAATGTGATCGTGTCCGTGCCACGGGCAATGACCAGCGTTCCTGTTGTGGAGCCCGTGTAGCAGGGCGGCGGGGCTGTTGCGATGACGGTATAACTGCCGGCATCGGTCGGCGGGATGATTGAGCCGTTGTAGGTAACACTCGCGACCAGTCCGGTTGCGTCCATGATCACGGTGGGAATCTTGGGATTGCCGTCGTAGGTATGCACAAGGTTGGTTAGCGAAATGGTTACGGGAACCGAATCGTACGGCACAACCGCAATGTCGTCAATGTTGATGCGGTTCATTGCATAGCCGTCCACCATTAGGAAGCGCAGCCAGGTCGGCCCTGTCTTTTCCAGTTTCGTGAAAAATGACGCAAAATTTGTCTGGATGCCGTTGGCCACAACATTTGAGGCGGTAATCCAGCTGGTGCCGTTGGTGCTGGTTTGCACAGCCAGCGTGGCCCCGGTGTCTATGCCGTACATGGCATAATTGAAGCCCACGGAATAGATGCCGGAGAAGGGATCTGCGCTCTGCAGCACGCCGTTTGTGGTTGATGCGCTGTCAATGTAGCGCATGCGAAGCGCAGTGACTCCGGTTTTGACGTCGTTCGATGTCGAACCGCCCACCGCATTATTCATGATCCAGTTCGAAGGATAGTACGCGGCAAGCGGCTTTTCGTCGGGGCTGTAGCTTGTGGCGGGCGGATACGGGGATTCAAAATAGATGAAGAATGTATCTGCAAGGTTGGTGGCCGCTCCAAAATCCGGATCGCAGGAGTCGCCAATGCCGTCGCTGTCATCATCCGCCTGGTCGGGGTTGTAGGTGCCCACGCAGTTGTCATATTCGTCATCCACGCCGTCATTGTCATTGTCGTAATCGCAGGCATCACCATCACCGTCGCTGTCACTGTCTGCCTGGTCGGCATTGGAGGTATCGGGGCAGTTGTCGAAGTCGTTCAGCACGCCGTCGCCGTCGCGATCGTCATCACAGGCGTTGCCCATGCCGTCGCTGTCAATGTCGGACTGGGTTGGATTATAAGTGCTTGGGCAGTTGTCTTCAAAGTTGCCGATGCCGTCGCCGTCATCGTCTCCGCCTTGGGAGATGCCAAGAGTAATGAGGGTATTGGTTTGCTGGCCATTTATAGCGCCGGGTGTGGCGGTTATCTGTTTCCAGCCGCTGCCGGTATCATTGAGAACATCGCAAGGCGCCTGAAGTGTTGTGTTGGCTCCGGAGTCGGCCATGAGGTCGTGCAGATAGTTGTTGGCGCTGGGATCACCGTTTGTGGTGACGGTTCCGGGATCATCCACCGTCATGTCCCCTGAACCCGCCCCCCAGACAATTGCATCAACGGGGTTTGTCGCCGCGTCATAGAGCACCAGGCCGTCTGCGTCGTTCATTATGGATCCGGCCGTTAATACTGCAAAATCGGTATTTGGCACGATTGAATTGGTCTGGGCAATCACCACAAAACCAAGCGGGGTGTTGTACACATCGGTGATACCGTCATCCGGCACCACGAACGACGGAAATGTAAATTTCCATACATCGCCAGAAGTTGCGAAATCGGTCGCATCGGCGCCGTTATGGTGAATGATGAAATACCCGCTCATGTTCATGCCGGCCGGGGCGATGATTTCAACGAATTCATTGGCATTTGTTGCTAAAGTGTCGGTGCTGACCGGATTGCATTCCACTTCATTGAACCGCGGGGTGTCGCCGGCGCTGCCGGGGGCGGGCGGATACTGGTAGGTGTTGGTGATCGAGGGGGCGGGTGCCGCGGAAGGCCCGTCAAAGGTGGTTAGGATGTAATAGTAAAGCTTGTCGTCGCCGACCGCCCCCGGGTTGATGCTGGGCGCGGCCCAGATGGTGCCGGATACGTTGGTCATGCCGATGCTGGACCATGTATTGCTGTTCAGGTTGTAATAGAGGGTGGGGGAGAGATTGGAGGCCGGCAGGTTGGGCTGAATGTCGGCCGATACCACAAACGCGGCGCCTGTGGCCGGGGCTGAGGGTGTCATTTCAATTTCGGCATAGTACACGCTGGCTTCATCACACGCACTGTGCACGCCCGGCGTCGGGGTGGAGGTGCCGATGGTCCACTCGCCGCTGATCCATTCCGAAGCAGGATCGCTGATGCCGGAGATTCGTTCGGCGCGCTTGTTTGAGTAATCCCAGCCGCTGGTGTTCCCAATGACCCCGAATATGTCGGAAATGGATCCATTGGGACTCTTGATGGCGACGGCGTCATTGCCGTTCAGTCTGTTTATGTTGGCGTTGGCCATTGTGGCAGACAGGCCGTATGTGCTTGAAAATGTGGTGGAGTGGGATGCAATGGTGAGTTTGCCGCCTGGCCCGAGGCTGCCGGTCAGGGATACGGTGTAGGTGGTGGACGTGGAGGCATCCTGATAGATAACGAGCTGATAGTTGGTCAGGCTGAGGGCCGTGGTTCCCGAGTTGTAGAGTTCAACATAATTTGCGTTTGTATTGACCGTGCTGTCCACGATTTCACTGATCATGAGCACTGGATTGAGGCATGGGAGAAGATCCATCAGGTTGATGTCGGCAAACACGAGGCAATGGTTGGGGCCGTTGGTGATAATCCAGCTGTTCAGGGCTGTTCCGTATTTTGGCAGGCCGCCGACTCCGTCATCATAGGCGGAGTGGTAGACCTCGCCGACAGGCGCGCCATAGGGGCTTTCCATGACGTCCCGGCTGAAGATCATGTAGTCCCAGCGGATATCCGACTCCCAGCTTGTCCCGTCTTCGCTGGAGTCTTCGCGGTACGGATGAAGGGTCAGGAAGTCAATGGTTTCTGAAAACCGGTCGTTCGGGAATATTCTGTAGTACTGCGGGAATGTCACATCGTCGCCCAGAACAAAACTGGAGCTGATGCCCGCCGGTATGCTGCTGTAGGAGACCGCCTGTCCGGGATATTCATCAATGTCATCGTTCATGTCGCCCATCACGACAAACTCCGTGTCGAGGGGGTTGGATGAGATGTATGCCACAACGTTGCTGCGAATGCGGCGCGCCTCGATTGCGCGCATGAACTCATCGGGATCTGTCTGGCTGGCCTTGCAATGGACCTCGTACGCCACAAAATCGTTCAGCGCGCCCGGCACGTCGAAAACGCAGCGCAGGGGCGGGCGAGGCACTTCTACAGCGCCGGGGTACGGGGGAATAGGCACGGCCGACTTGATGGGGAAGCGGCTCATGAAACCCAGGCGGCTGGGGCCGGTCATGGCATTGTACTCGTAGGAAAAGGCAGTGTACGGATAGTTCATTGCGGCGGCAATTGCAATGAAGGTATCGTATGAAGTGGTGGTGAGCTCGTTCATGCCAACAATGTCGGCTCCCACGCGAGCCAGAATGCTGGTTGCGCAAACGAACTCGTTTGTGGAGCTGATGCCCACTTCCATGTTCCATGTGGCTACCCTGATCTTCACGGCGTGGCTGGCGCCGGCCATCAGGATTAACAGTGCGACCGCTGTCAATTTTTTAATCATGTGCGTACTGCTCCTTAAGCTGTTTTCTCAAACGGCAAAGTTATATAAGAATACACTAGACCTCCAAAATGTATAGGTGGATGCATCTGTATTTTCGCGAGAATATGATAGAAAATGGGCATCCAATAGAATGATTATGCCTGATTCCGGAACCACTACATGTTGTGGTTTTTGGCGTCTATGCCAGAAGTGGCGCGAGATGGGATTTAAGTTCCCCGGCAAGATTTCTTGTCTTGTAGCGTTCGATGCGCTGCCGCTGGCCCTCAATGACTGCCTTGCGAAGGGTCTCATCATGCGCCACGCGGCCCATGATTTCAGCGATCACATCAAACCGTTTTTCTTTGATCAGGATGCCCGCACCGTCCATGGTTTCGGGTACTGCCGCGGCCGCGTAGGCGAGCACCGGCACATCGTGCAGCATGCTTTCAATCAGCGGAATGCAGAACCCCTCGTGCTCGCTCATGCAGAGGAACATGCTTGCAACAGAGTAAACAGCGTTCAGCTCGTCCTGCGGGATGGAGCCGATCAGGTCCATATGGTTCAGGCCCAGATCGCGCGCCTGCGTCAGCAGCAGCGCGTGATACTGTTCGGTGCCCGCAAATGATCCCGCGTGGATCAGGCGCGAATTCGGCTCCACGAATTTCTGGAAATAGTAGAAGGCCCGCAGCACGTCTTCCAGGCGCTTGTTGGGCACGCAGCGGCCCACAAAGATGACATTCACCAAGCCGTCGGAATATTTCTTCACCGTGGGCCGGTGCGGTTTGGCCTTGAGCCGTTCCAGATCAAGCACAAGCGGCAGGACTTCCGTTCGGCCATAACCCATGGATTCGAGTTCTTCGGCGTTGAAACGGCTGTCGGCCATGACCACCTGCGCCTTGCCGGCCAGCATTTTCATTTCCTCGCGCCCGCGTGCCAGATGCGAGGCAATCTGCTCCTGGATGCCCTGCAGAAATTCGGGCGGCGTGATGTTGTGATAGAGGATCGCTTTTTTGCAGGGCAGATCCGCGAAAATCCGGTTCACGGGCGACCCGATGGAAAGGTGCAGCAGCACCACGTCCTCCGGCCGACAGTTGGCGGAATAGGCGGCGATGTCATGAGCTTCTTTGCGCAGCTCCGGCAGAATGCGCTTGGCCTCGGAGAAAATGTCCGACTGATATCCCCATGAGCGAAAAATATCCCTCAACATCAACGTCTCATTGCTGATGGCATCCCCGTGGCTGAACCCCGCGACAAACTGGTGTATGGATTTCATAGAGACTCCAGGGCTTCAAAGAGACGTTGACCGATGTTTCCCCACGAATAGATTTCCAGCACATATTTCCGGCCCGCCTGGCCCATGTTTTTGCGCAGGTCCGGGTTGTCCAGCAGGAGAATCAGCTCCTCCTCGAACTCGGGATAGGACTTGAACCAGAGCCCGCCGCCGCTTTTCCGGCACTGGTATTTCAGCACCTCGCTTCGCGCGTGCACCAGCCCCGGCGTTCCCGCCAGCCAGGCTTCCAGAAGCACGATGCCGAAACTTTCGTTCACCGATGGATGACAGAAGGCCACCGCGCCTGCCATCGCGTCGTGCTTCTCCCGTTCGCTCACGAAGCCGGCATCGAAAATGTGCCCCTCGAGCTCCGGCGGCGCATGAAAATCGCCGCTGCCGGTCAGCACCATCATGATGTCGCGGCCCGTCCGCAAACGGAAGGCGTTGACATAGTCCAGCAGAAGCGGCGTGCCCTTGAGCGGTTCGCGGCGGCCGGAATAAAGCAGATAGGGAACATCAATTTTGTGCCGCCGCGCGAAGTCCGTCGGGCTGCATTCGAAATCGTCCATGCCCATGCCGACCACGCGGCATTTGGCCTCTGGCATTCCGAATATTTTCTGCGCCAGGATTTTTTCCGGCTCCGAATTGAACAGGCATCCGGCCGTGTCCGCAAACATGGACTGCATGATTGAAAGATAGGCGAAGGCCTCGTCATGCAGGCAGGGAACCAGTAGCGTTTTCTTCGGCCAGATTTGGCTGACGGCGTAGGTGATCCCGAACAGATAGGGGCCGGCGATGATCGCATCGTATTTTCCGCCCTCTGCCCGCAGGTGATCGTACATCGCCCGGCTGTGGACGCTGTTTTTCATCCAAACGGATTCCTCTTCCGCCGACACCGGCTTGCCGGTGCTGATGGCCTGCTGTGCGCGCAGGAATTCGCCGGTATTGCGGTCGTTGTCCACCGGGAAATAGATGACTTCAAGATCCCCGAATTTTTTCGAACCGGGCGGAATCGAGTTTTCCCACGTGAAGTGATTCTCCGCGCAGGTCGCCAGGAACGTCACGCGGCAGCCGCTGGCGGCGGCATGCTCGGCCAGTTTGCGCAACAGCGTCTCCGCCCCGCCCAGCGTGGCGCCGGCGGCGAACCGCGGGGAAACGAAGGCAATGTGCGCGTTTTTCTTCATGGGGCCGGACCGGCTATTTTTTCTCCAGCTCTTCGATCCGTTTTTCCAGCGCCTTGATCTTTGCAGAATACTGTTCTTCCATGCCCTGCACCGCCGTCACCAGCAGTCCGTTCACCTCGTTCTGCTGCGACCAGAGGCGGTAGGTGTAGAATTTCAGCAGGCCCCAGATGGTTTTTTTCAGGGCGACCAGCAGGGGCGCAAGGCCGCGGCGGCGCTCGCGGATCTCAAAATCGGATATGTCAATATAGACCGCATCGCGCAGGCACTTGAGATAGAAACCAAGGAACTGGTCTTCCGTGCGCAAGTGAGCGAGATTTGACCGCTCGGCGCGTGCGACGCGTGCGTCGGAATAGAATCCATCCTCCTGCTTCTTCGCCACCGACGTTTCGATGTCCCGCACGATTTTCTCCGTGTCGATCCCGGGCGCATGGATCTCAAAAGCCGCACTGCTCATAAAACCGTTCCTTTCAAAGTGTCCGCATTATTTGAGCAAAGCCCCGCAGTGTCAATGCCGGATGAAGAGGATTGACCGGAATACGCCACAAGACTATTCTTTAGACAGAAGGGAGGATGATGGTATGCATAGCGACGCTGACAGAAAACCAATCGGAAAATGCCATGGCTGTCCCCTGAACCTCAAGAAAACATGCGCGGTGTTTGATCATCCGCATGAGCAGTGGGCGCGCGGCCGCTGCAAGGGATTCATGAACACCGAAATGTTCGAAGCCTACATAGCGGAGCAGGCCAAAGGCCATCAGAAAACTCATAAGGAGGAGCGCCAGGAGAAACAGGAGGAACGCAAGACGATTGCGCACGCCGACGGTATTCCCAATCCGGGCGGAAGCCGCTGGTGATGCTGCGGCCATTTTTTGAAAAAAACATCAAAAATGTGGCCACAAACGTCATTTTTTGCCGTTTTTTTGCAAAAAATGGACAAAAACAGGGTTTTTTGAGCAAAAATTGACTTTTTTAAAGCCTTTTTGCTTTTTCAGGCAAAATAAAAACAGGAAGGACTTTCGTCCTTCCTGTTTTTTTGGATCAGATAAACTGATTACTCGGCGAAGGCCGGGGCTGCTTCTTCAACAACCATGGGCTCGGCGACAACCGCTTCCTCAACGGCCGGGACCATTTCTTCCACGGCGGCGGGTGCGTCTTCGATCATCTCAACGCTTTCGATGCCGACGGCTTCGGCGCCTTCAACGACGCCCTCGACAACCGGGGCGATTTCTTCGACAACGGCTTCTTCAACCATCGCGGGGGTGGTTTCGATCATCTCAACAACCGGGGCAGCCTCTTCGACAACAGCTTCTTCAACCATCGCGGGGGCGACTTCGATCATTTCAGCAACCGGGGCTTCTTCAGCAGCGACGGGCGCGCTGATTTCGGCCTGGGCCAGCTGAATCACGGCGGCAGCGGCGGCGCCTTCAGCCGGAGCCGCTTCAACAGCCGGCGCTTCTTCAACGGCAGGAGCTTCTTCGACAGCCGGCGCTTCTTCAACGGCCGGCGCTTCTTCAACGGCCGGGGTCTCAATCGGGGCTTCTGTCTTCTTCTGGCAAGCGCTCAGCGAGCACATTGCAATCGCAACAACCATCATCAAACCAATGCTTACTATTTTCTTCATTTTCTTTCCTTTTTTTATACGGGGAATATCAGTCTGTTTTTTGAAAAACAACAGTCACTGTTCCTTTTGGGGGGTGCATTCTTGCGGATTTTTGAGTAAAAGCAAGAGAATAACGTGAAAATCCACAAGAGCGGGAATCAGTCGAAACGCACGCTGATGAAGAAGTCGTCCGGATCGGCGCTTGCGCCAATGTTGACGATGGTCAGGTGGCCCTCGATGATGTCCACATCGCCACGCCAGTTCTGATCGCCGCCCTGCTGGTCGAGCACAAGCCTCCAGATGCCGGGTTCGAGGTCGTATTTGCGGTCTGAATCTTCCCGCACCTCGGGCTGGATGCGACCGTCCAGTGCGACGGTGACATCGTCATAGGTGTCGTTTTCAAGGATCAGGGTTCCCATGCCCGCGGGCGGATTATGGTCATAGTCATCATCGTCGTCCTCGCAGCCCGTGAGGGTTGCGAGCGCCGCCGCGGTGATCAGCGCGCACAGGATCAGTGTGCGGAGTTTTCTTTCAGGGCCGAACATGTTTCACCAGCCTCAGTCGGTTTCGCTTGTCGGGGAGCTGCTCGTAGGACACCTCATCCACTGTTTTCCTGATCAGGAAGAGCCCGACGCCGCGGACATTGCCTTCATCCCAGTGATCGGGGAATTTGGGCAGGATGTGGGCGCTGAAGTTGAAGGCCTTGCCGCGGTCCACGACATCAATGACAAAATTGTTGTCCTCCACATAGACCGAAAGGTTGAAGTTGGGGTGGGGGTTCAAACCGCGGTAGGCGTGGTCCACGACGTTGCTGCAGGCCTCGTCCACGGCAAGTTCAATCTCTCCGATCCGGTTCTCGTCCATGCCGGCCATTTCGGCCAGGGAGGTGACGACCATGCGGATCAGCGCCAGGGAATGGGCTTCGCCGGGAACTTCGATTTCGCATGGCCCAATGGATATCATGATGCGGCCGTCCCTCCTCCGGCAATGGCTTCGCGCGCATCCTCAAGTGACGGAAAGATCTTCAGCAGTGTGTCGAGCCCCAGCAGCGTGATGATGTGTTCGATTTTGAGGGGCACGCAGCACACCAGGAATGTTCCGCCGTTGGACTCGCAAGTGTAGTGGAACCGGTAGAGGAGGGCGAAACTGCGGCTGTTCATGTAGGAAATGTTGGCGCAGTCCAGAATGATCCGGCTGTTGGGCATCTCGCACCGGGGCATGATCAGGGAACGGAACTCTTCGACGTTGGAGGTGTCCACGGCCCCCTCCACAGTGATCAGCGTGAAGTGGTCTTCATCTTCAACACGAACAGTCAGCGGGCAGGTTGTCATAGGCCTTTGCTCGGACGGCTTTTCCGGGCCATTCCTCTTTCCTCATAAAGGATTTCACTCTTCACAGTGTTTGTAATATATTGATCTCAACGTTTTTTGTCCAGTACGGCTCAAAACAAAAAAAGGCGAAGATATGGCGAAAGCGAAAGTTTCCATACTGCGGACAAACCCGGCCACCGTGCTGGCCGACTGCCACCGGCTGATGAATCTGGCCGGGTATCAGGATTTCCTGCCGAAAGACAGGGAGACCGGGCTGAAGATCAACATCAGCTGGCACTTCTTCTATCCCGGGAGTTCCACGACCCCCTGGCAGCTTGACGGCGTGATCCGCGCCCTGAAGAAGGACGGCTACGACCCCGCCAGGATTCACGGCTGCCACAACCGCACTGTCGTTATCGATGCGCATCTGGGCGAGCGGGAAAACAAGCAGGTCAACGTCACGGATCACCACGGCCTGAAAAATGTCCATCTTTATGAAGGAGAGGACTGGATCAATGTCCGCGACGCGGTGGGCGATCTCGCCGACAAGTTTCTGTGCCTGAATCAGGTCTACCCCGAGGGGTTCATGATTCCCAAGCGCTTCATTGGCGAAAATATCATCCACCTGCCGACCATCAAGACCCATGTATTCACCACCACCACCGGTGCAATGAAAAATGCGTTCGGCGGACTGCTGAACGAGAAACGCCACTGGACCCATCCGGTCATCCACGAGACGCTCGTCGACCTGCTGATGATCCAGAAAAAAATTCATTCCGGCGTCTTTGCCGTGATGGACGGGACCTTTGCCGGCGACGGGCCGGGCCCCCGCTGCATGATTCCCCACATCAAGAATGTCCTGCTGGCCTCGGCCGACCAGGTCGCCATTGATGCCGTGGCCGCGAAACTGATGGGCTTTGACCCGCTGAGCATCAAGTTCATCCGCCTCGCGCACGAAATGGGCCTGGGGTGCGGCGACCCGCGCGAGATTGAAATCGCCGGCGACGAGGATGCCGGGCGTGAAAACTGGCATTTCACCGGGCCGTTCAAGAAGATGACCTTTGCAAGCCGCATGCAGCACGCCATCTATTGGGGCAAGCTGAAGAAGCCGATTGAGTGGTCGCTGAAAACAATCCTTGCGCCATGGGCCTACATCGCCAGCGTGCTCTATCACGACATGTTCTGGTATCCCTTCCATCAGCGCCGGGTTCACAAAATTCTCGGCAGCGAATGGGGCCGCCTGTTCCAGAACTGGGATGAAAAGGCCATTCCGGCAGACGACCTGACAACGCCCGGCTGGACCGATGTGGGCACGGCGCCCGCTGAAATGAAGAAAGAAAGCATGAAGCTGTTCGGCAAATCCCTGAAGATTCTCGGCACCTGCATCAAAGAAGCTCCGGAGTTCGCCGCAAAGAAACGGCACAAACATGAAGCCCGACAAGAAAAGCATTGAGGCAAAGTGTCCGGCCTGCGGCCGCGAAACGCTGCTGCTGCGCAAGCCCCTCTACGAGGGATTCACCCGCGTGGGCGAAGAGCTGAGCTGCTCGCTGTGCGGCCACCGTTTCGCGGATGAAGAATCGCCGGAATATATTGAGCGGTCCGGCCCCGCGGTTTTTTCGGAGGCCGACCGGCCGGCGGAGGTTAAAGTTTTCAGCGAGGAGGACCAGCCCTCCTTTTGCCGGCACTGCGGGCATTATGTGGT
Source organism: Kiritimatiellia bacterium (assembly GCA_050178035.1). Lineage (GTDB taxonomy): Bacteria > Verrucomicrobiota > Kiritimatiellia > JAKQHR01 > JAKQHR01 > JAKQHR01. The sequence continues at coordinate 25,349 of JBFXGK010000022.1, read as the reverse complement.
GAACCCCTTCAGGCAGTGGTGCTCGCGCCATAAGAAGGAAGTGGAGGCAACGGATACCTGCCGCGATTTTTTCCGGCGGGCAGAGAAAGAGGAGTCATGAAAAAAGCATTTTGTATTCTGACGGGCCTGCTGATTCTGACGGCCGCGGGCGTTTCGGCGGCGGAGATCGCCGCCTCGGCCCCGCAGGGCATCACCCTCACCATTTATGACACGGGTCTCGCGCTGGCCCGCGACCTGAGGAATGTGAACCTGCCGCGCGGCGAGGTTTCCGTCCGCTTTTCGCAGCTGCCCCGGACCATCCGGCCGGAGACGCTGTCTTTTTCGCCGCCGCCGAACGTGTCGGGCATTGACGTGCGCGAACAGCAGGTGGTCTATGACATGGACTCGCTGCAGTCCATGCTGCGGCGCTACGAAGGACGCGCTCTGACCGTGAACACCGTGGGCGGCGCCATCCGCGGCGTCCTGCAGCCCGTGCAGGGGGCTTCGGGCGATGCGGCGCTGAAAAAGGAAGACGGTTCGGTTTCCGTCATTCCTGCCCAGCGCATTCTCTCGGTAACTTTTCCCGATGCGGGGACGCAGGCGTTCCTGGAGCCGGTCCTGCTGTGGCGCGCCACCGCCGGTACAGAAGGGCCCCAGGGCATACGGTTAAGCTATGCGCTGTCCGACCTGTCGTGGCGGGCGGCCTATGAGCTGGTCATGGAGCCCGGCGGCACCACCGGAAGTTTCAGCGGCCGGGCCGGGATTCGCAACCGCAGCGGCACGGGCTTCATGGACGCCCGCGTGCGGCTGGTGGCCACGGACGTCTCCGCGGAGCCGTCCAGCTCCCTGCGTTATGCCTACGGGCGTCGCCTGCCGTCGGCCGCGGAACAGACGGCCTTTCCTGCGCCGGCCGGATCGTTCGATCTGCCGCAGCCGGTCACCCTGAACAACAACGAAGAAAAGTTCGTGGGCTTCTGCTCAGCGGCCGATCTGCCGGTGAGCCGTTTTTATGTTTATGACGGGGTTCAGTTCGACCGGTTCCAGCGCAACCGGCGCAACGACTGGAATTACGGAACCGAATACCAGAGCGTTGTGGATCAGTTGATCGAGTTCGAAAACCGCGAGCAGTACGGCCTCGGCTTTGATCTGCTGCCCGGAACATTCCGCCTGTATGACCGCCGCCGCGACGGGTCGGTGGAGCTGGCGGGTGAAAGCCGGATGGACGGTGTGACGGCGGGAAGCAAAGGGAGCGTTCTCCTGGGACCGGCGCGCGGCCTGCGCGGCGAGCGCGAACGGACCGGCTACAGCGAGGTGGCGCCCGGGCATTCCTATGAGGAAACTTTTGAAATCCGGCTCGAAAACGACAGCGCATCAGAAGTCGAGATCCGCGTGGTTGAACATCTGTACCGCTGGAATGATTATGAAATCGTCCGGGCCGACGCGGAATATCGGGATACGGCGCCGCAGACCATTGAATTCCGGCCTGTGCTCAAGCCCGGCGGCCGCCGCGCGATTCATTACACGGTTCGCTACAACTGGTGATGAGCCTCCGTTTCCCATTCCCGGCCCTTGCGGCACTCTCTCTTGCGGCGACCCTGCTGTGCGCGGAGGAAATTCCCTCGCTCACCGTCGGGCCCGATTCGACGATCGTTCAGGAATGGCGGACCATTCCCTTGAAGCGCGGCGAGCAGGAAATCGAACTCGCGGGCCTGCCCGCGGAGGCGGATATTTCATCACTGCAGATCCGCCTCAAGCGCCGCGAACTTCCAGTGCTTTCGTGGAGCGCCGAAGATGCGCCGCCGCAAACTCATTTTTCCCGGCGCGGCGGAAATGCGGTGTGGAGCCGTGATGTGCCCGCCGCCGAAAAAGAGGGCCCGCGCCGGATGGTTCGCTGCCGCGTGGATTCGCCGTCATCCGGGAAACTGGAGCTTCAGCTTGTCTATCTCGTGAGCAACATCACGTGGTCCGCCAGCTATCAGGCGGCCGTCCGCGGCGAGCTTGCCGACGACCAGCCCGTCAGTGTAGATCTTTGGAGCAAAATCCTGCTGGAAAACGGAACCTCGTTGAGCTTCGACCACGCCCGCCTCTACCTGGCCGGCCCGGCCCCGCGGTCGTCAGACCCAAAACCGCCCGGTTTCCTGATGCTGAACGATGAAAGCCCTCTTTCCGACCTTTGGAAACCCCCGCGCGCGAAGCCGGATCCGCAATATGTTTACGCGGTGCCCGACCCCGTTCAGATCAGTCCCGGCCAGACAGACATTGCGTTTCTGACCACGGAGCGCCTGCCTTCGCGACCGGTCTACCGGATGACGTCCGATGCGGTCCCCGTAAGTTCGCGGCGGCGCGGCTGGCCGCTTGAACTGCTGCTGATCCTGCGGAACGGGAAATCGTCCGGGCTGGGACTGCTGCTTCCGCCGGGCCCCGTGGACATTCACCGGGGAGGTCTCTGGGGCCCTCTGATTGACAGGGGGTGGCTTCCCCATACGCCGGTTGACGGTGAAATCCGGATCAGTCTGGGCGAGAGCGATGACGTGCTGGGCTGGCGGCGCGACCTCGGCCGCGCGCGCGCGGACGTGGACGCCTGGTATCTTGATTATGAAGTCGAGATCCGGAACCTGCGCAATTCTTCTGTGACGGTAGAAGTGGAGGAAATCCCGCCGGTGCCGCTCTCGTGGAATCTGATCAGTTCCACCGAAAATTACGTCCGCCGCGCCGGCATGCTGCGTTTCCGCCAGGAACTTCCCGGCGACAGCCGCCACAGCATTGAATACCGCCTGCAGGTCCGCGAGGCAGAACTGTAAGTCAGTTCCCGATCCTGACGGACCAGTCGTGACCGGAATAATCCGGTGACCCGACCCACTGCTGGTCGAGAGCGTTCTCCTGGCTTTTTTCGGGCGCGGCCTCGCGAAGCAGATAGGTTTCCCTGGTTTCTCCGTCCTTCACGCCCTTGGCCTGGACAACGTAATAGTTGTCGCCGGGCTTGGTGATGTCTGCGCCGATCTCAACGCGCCAGACGTCCAGCAGCGCTTCGCCGGAAAGCGGCAGCCCGTGAAAAGTCTGCGCCGTGAGTCCCAGCGGGGAAAGCTTGATGTTCTTGATCCATTGCGCCATGACCCAGTTCTCGGCTTCACCGTTCCACCAGCGCACAAAAACCTGTTCATCCAGATCTCCGGCGAAATTGTTGGCGGTGAGCACGTAGAGCACGACGGGCGCGTCGTTGGGGATGGCGGCGTCGGCGGGCGACAGGAAGGTGAACTCCTCTCCGGGCACTTTCTCGGTGGTGCGGTCGTCCACGTCATCGGCATCGTCGTGATAGGCCCAGTCCATGTTCACCTGCGCCGAGGCGGAGAGGGCTGTAAAACACACAAGAACCATCCATTTTTTCATGACTTGCTTCCTTTCTTCCGGGAAATCATTCAAGGGTTTTATTAAAACGCTAAATCCGGCCGGAAAACAAGAGAAATGCGGGAGGCTAAACCGCTTGACTTGCATTCCGGTTTGTTGGAATCTTGCGGTCTTTGGGTTTCAAACAGGAATGAAAATGAAGCGGCCGACGATCAGTGACATTGCAGAAGAGTGCGGGGTTTCCCTCAGCACGGTTTCCCTTGTGCTCAACAATAATCCCCGCATCAGCGAGGCCACCCGCGAGAAAGTCTGGAAGGCGGTGGAGAAGTTCAGCTACTATCCCAATGTCCAGGCGCGCTCCCTGGCCATGTGCGCCAGCCAGGTGCTCAGCATCGTGGTGCCCAATCTGCGGCACGTCTTCTCCGACATCTATTTCGGGGAAATCATCAGCGGCATCTACGATGCCGCCACGCAGGCAGGCTGCAAGGTGCTCATTGACATCGCCAACGAAAAGTTCGTCGAGCGCCATGAGCACATGAGCCTGATGAAGTCCCGCCGCGTGGACGGCATGCTCTTCATCGCGTCGTCCGTCGCGCACGAATATCTGTTCGATTTCGAAAACACCGCTTATCCGTTCCTGCTGGTGAACCACTATTTTCCCGGGCACAGCCTCAACTACATTGTCTTCGACTACAAGCAGTCGGGCCGCATTTCGGCGGAGCATCTGCTGGACCTCGGCCATCGGGCCATCGGGAGCATGACCGGCCTGAACACCTACACCGGGCGCGACCTCAGCGAAAGTTTCAAGAAAACCTGCCGCGCTGCAGGCCTGTCCGATAAGGATCTGCCCGTCGTGGACTGCGGGCCCGAGTGGAACGAGGAAGCCGGCGAGGACTCCGCGCGCCGCCTGCTGGAGGCCAACCCCGGCATCACGGCGATCATGTGCGGCAACGACCGGCTGGCCATCGGAGCCCTGCGCTATCTGCACACGAAGGGCATCCGGGTTCCGGAGCAGATGTCCGTCATCGGCATGGATGACATTCCGCGCGCGGGCTTCACGACGCCCGGGCTGACGACCATCCATCATTCGCTCTATGACATTGGAAAAAAATCCTGCGAACGCCTGCTGGCGCTGTACCGCGGCGAAATCAAGAATTGCAGCGAAATTCTTCCCGTGAATCTGGTCGTGCGCGAATCCACCGCGGCGCCCGGGCCCCGCTGAGCATGAAAATCCGGCGCCTGCTGGTGGACGGCTACAGCCTTTTGCACAGCGCCCCCGAATTCTCGAAATACATCCGCACCGGCATGGATATCGGGCGCGAGCGTGTGCTCCAGCGCGTGCGGCTGGCGATACCTGACATCGCGCCCGCCGCGACCGTGGTCTTTGACGGCCGCGAAGGATCGCTTGAAGACCTTGCGCACATTCATGTCGTCTATGCCCCCGCGAACAAAACGGCCGACGCCGTCATCGAACGCATGGTGGCGGACGCAGAGCGCCCGCAGGAACTGATGGTGGTCACCGCCGACCGCGCGGAGCGCGACACCGCGTCAGGTTTCGGGGCGCAGGTCATGTCCTGTGTGCAGTTTCTGGAGCTGACTGGCCGTGTGCGCACCGAAAACGCCCCGCGGGCGCGGAAGAAGAAACTGGGCACGCTGGGGGATGCTTTTCCTCCGCCGCGCTGATCGAAAAGTTCCAATCCCTGGAACTTTTTGAACAGAAACTTCCAATGATTGGAAGTTTTTACTTTTTGGCGGCGGCCGCGGCATCTTTCTTGTCGGCTTCGGCCGAGGCCTTGCGGATCTTGTCGAGCGCGGTTTCGAAGTCGGCGGCCGAGACCAGATAGAAGTGGCAGTTGCGGCCGGTGAGCGCCTTGATGTTTTCCTGAAGATCCTTGTCAAACGGGTTCAGGATGGCCACGAGCAGATCCTTGGACATCTGGTCGAACGCAATGGCGCCCTGGCGGGCCATGACGTCCATCGGAATCAGGCTGTAGGCGGCGGCCTGCAGTTCGAAGGATACGAGGGTGATCAGCGGGATGCCGGACGATTTGGCCATGTAGGTGAGGATGCGGGGGCGATTCTTGTATTGCCGGTCCTCCAGCACGTGCAGCACGGATACAGGGCTGTTCAGGGCCTTGGTGGAGTTTTCCGTGAGGTCGTGGACGATCTCGGTGTATTCGTCTTTTGTGATTTCGTTGGCCTGCGCCAGTTCCCACGCGAGCGACATTTCGTTGCTGATGTCGAGACGTCGCGCGGAGGACCGGGTCCGGCCTTCGGCGGCGGGCGCCGCCGCAGGCGCCGCGGACGATCCGCCGCCCTGAAGCTGCGCCAGCGTGTCCAGGATTTCCCGGGCGGCGGGATTTTTCGCGCCGAGAGCGGTCAGTTTCTTCTGCAGGTTGATGGCGCCCGCCGTGTCGCCCTCCTGAAGCATGACTTTCGCGAGGCGGATCAGGTAGTTCAGCGCCTGGGCCTGGTCGCCGATTTTCTCATAGGCTTCCTGAAGCGTCTCCAGCGCGAGGCGGTCTTCCGGCATGGCTTCCAGAATCTGCTCGAACGCCGAGATGGCATTCCAGACTTCGGTTTCGGCATCCAGCTGTTTCTTCTGATCGGCCATATTCCCTCTTTGCTTGGTTCATCCGCAACCGGGGAACCATCTGACGCTGATTACACGTAAAATCATGCAAAAGTGCAACATGTTTTTGTATCCATTCCGAAAACGTTGTGATAAATTCCGAGGCAGTTGAAAAATGCGGCACCGGATTCGCAAAGCGGCTCCCGGTGTCTGCCGGACAGGGCAGGAGACACGGCATGGCTGCAGGGAAAATGTCAAACAAGGTGATTGATATTCTGGTCAAGCGGCGCAAGCTTGACCCGGCCAACCTTGACAAACTGATGCAGGAAGCCTCGGAGGCGGGCGCGCGCCTGGAGGAATGGCTGGTCAAGCAAAAGGCGGTGTCGCAGGCCGACATGACGCTGGCGGTGGCCGAATATCTGCGGATGCCGCCCATTGAGCTGCAGAATTTCACGCCCGACCCCAAGCTGCTGGATCTTCTTCCGCAGAAGGCCATGGCCCAGCACCTGATTGTGCCCATCTGCCGCTGCCACAACATGCTGACCATCGCGCTGGGCGATCCCTTTGACGTGACCGCCATGGACGAGGTTCATGCGCTGACCGGTCTGGAAGTGGCGCCCATGGTCGCCGCGGAGGCCCAGATCAAGACGCTGCTCCAGAAGCACACGCAGGATGCCGCCACGGGACTGGAAGACATCATCCGCGACGTCACCGAGGGCGACATTGAGCTCTCCAAGACGGAGGAGGAGCAGGTCAGCCTCGATGAAATGCTCGAGGAGGCTGAGGACGCCCCCGTGATCCGCGTGGTGAACTCGATCATGGTCGAGGCCATCCGGCGGGGAGCGAGCGATATTCACATCGAACCGATGGAGCGCTCGATCCGCCTGCGCTACCGCATAGACGGCGATCTTTATGAAAGTCCCAGCCCGCCCAAACCCCTGCAGGCGGCGATCATTTCGCGCCTGAAGATCATGTCGAACCTCGACATCGCCGAGCGGCGCATCCCGCAGGACGGCCGTTTTCGCATCCGCGCGCTGGGCAAGGAGGTGGACATCCGCCTGAGCATTCTGCCCACCGTGCACGGTGAAAAGATCGTTATGCGTACTCTCGACAAGTCCTCGCTGGCCCCGAGCCTTGCCGCGCTGAACCTGGAAAAGACGGCGTATGAGAACCTGATGTTCGGCATCAGCCAGCCGCACGGGCTGATCCTGGTGACCGGCCCGACGGGCAGCGGAAAGACGACCACGCTGTATTCCGCGCTGCAGGAGCTGAACAAGGTGGACGTCAACATCATTACCGTGGAAGACCCGGTGGAGTACCAGCTGGCGGGCATCAACCAGGTGCAGACGCAGGCCTCGGTGGGGCTGACCTTCGCGGCGGCGCTGCGTTCGATCCTGCGCCAGGATCCGGACATCGTTCTCGTCGGCGAAACGCGTGACGGTGAAACCGCCGCGATCGCCATCCAGGCGGCCCTGACGGGTCACCTGGTGCTGACCACGCTGCACACGAACGACGCCGCCGGCGCGGTGTCGCGACTTCTTTACATGGGCATCGAGCCCTTCATGCTTGCGTCCTCGCTGATCATGGCGCAGGCCCAGCGCCTCTACCGCAAACTCTGCCAGGCCTGCAAGCAGCCCATTGATGTCCCGACCGAGACGTTGCGGCTGAATCATCTTGACCCGGAGAAGTTCAAGGATGTGCAATTCTATTATCACAAGGGCTGCCCGAAGTGCGGGAACATCGGTTACAAGGGCCGCGGCGCCGTCATGGAAATTCTGATGGTCAACGACCCCATACGAAAACTCATTCTGGACAATGCGGATTCTTCGGCTGTGCGCGCGCAGGCGGTTTCTAACGGAATGCGCACACTGCTGGATGTGGCGCTGGACCGGATGCGGGAGGGGCTGACCAGCGTTGAGGAGGCCCTGAGCGTGGCGGGCGGCGAATAACGGGAGATGAAAAATGGCTGAAAAAACAACGGGGACGGGCGCCAAGATGGGCGGGAAGGTCAAGAAGGTCAGAATCCCGGGCGCGAAGAAGATTCAGCGCATCGAGCTGCCCATGTTCACGCGGCAGCTCGCGGCGATGCTCTCCTCGGGCATGCCGGTGGTGCAGACCCTCAACGCGCTCGAAGAGCAGATCGAGAACAAAAATTTCAAGACCGTGGTCACCGGGGTGAAGGTCCAGATTGAGGGTGGTTCGTCCTTCACCGACGCGCTCCGGAAATATCCCGACATTTTCAACGATCTCTATGTCAGCCTGATGCAGGCGGGCGAAATGGGCGGCCTGATGGCGGAAACCACGGCGCGCATCGCGTCGTTCCTTGAGGCCACTGAGCGCCTGCGCCGCAAGGTGAAGTCGGCCATGACCTACCCGGTGATCGTGCTCACGATTGTGTTCGGCATCACGGCCGGCCTGATCATCTTTGTGGTGCCCAAGTTTGCCGCCATTTTCGGCGACTTTGGCGCCAAGCTTCCGGCCCCGACGCAGTTCCTGGTGGATCTCAGCGACGTAATCCGGAAATACGCCGTCTTTGTGATCCTTGCGATCGTGGCGTTTGTGATTGCCTTTGGGAAATACAAAAAGACCGAAAAGGGCGCGTATTCCCTTGATGCCCTTGCTCTGAAACTCCCCGTGTTCGGCGAACTGACGACCAAGGTGGCGCTGGCGCGCTTCGCTTCGACGTTTGCGCAGCTCATCCGCAGCGGCGTGCCGATCCTGCAGTCGCTGGACATCGTGGCCTTCGCTACCGGCAACAAGGTGCTGGGCGACACCATTCTGAGGGGCCGCGACGCCGTCGAGCGCGGCGAACCGCTTTCGACCGCGCTGGCCGCCGATCCGAAGTTCCCCCGCATGCTGGTGCATATGCTTTCGGCCGGTGAAAAAACCGGCCGCATGGAGGACATGCTCCAGAAGATTTCCGAGTTCTATGACGAGGAAGTCGAGGCCATGCTCGAAGGCATGACGGCCCTGATCGAGCCGCTGATGATTGTGGTCATGGGCGTGGTCGTCGGCGGCATTGTGCTCTGCCTCTTTCTCCCGATCTTCAAGATGTCCGATATCGTGTCCATGTGATGAAACGGAGAACCGGCGTGGCGAACAAACAAAAGAAGAAACGCACTACTGTGGGGTCCATTGATGCAGAGGTTCTCACCTTCACCGCCGGCCGCGACGCCGTGCTGGATATGGCGCTGGCGGAAGCCGACTGCATCGGGTCGGCGGCCCATGTCACCATGTTGTCGCGCTTGAATGTCAAACCGCGCCTGTTCTCGGCGGATGAAAGCAGAAAAGTGATCACCGAACTCGTGCAGATCATGAAATCCGCTTCTGCGGGGAGGTTCCGGATCACCGTCGAGGACCAGGATGTGCATCTGGCCGTGGAGCGTTTGCTCACGGCAAAACTGGGTGTGCTGGGAAAAAGGATTCATACCGGACGCAGCCGCAATGACCAGGTGGCGCTTGATCTGCGCCTTTATGCCAAGGTGCATCTGCGGGAAACTGTGGCGCAGGCCGCGGATCTTGCCCGCGAACTGCTGCTGTTCGCCCGCCGCCATCAGAAGGTCCCGATGGCCGGTCGCACGCATATGCAGCCCGCCATGCCGTCATCGGTTGGATTATGGGCCTCCGCTCATGCGGAAAGCCTGCTTGAGGACATCGTGCTGATGATGAACGCCTATGAACTGAACGACCAGTGCCCCCTGGGCGCGGCTGCGGGCTACGGCGTTCCGCTCCCGCTGGACCGTCAGCTGGTTTCCGATCTGCTCGGTTTCAGCCGCCCTTGCCAGAATGTGCTCTATGCCGTCACCGCCCGCGGCAAACTCGAGTCCATCATTCTTTCGGCGCTGAGCCAGGCCATGCTGACCTTGTCGCGGCTTTCGGAGGATCTGATCATCTATTCCATGCCGGAGTTCGGCTATTTCCGGCTTCCGCCGGCTTTTTGCACAGGCAGCAGCATCATGCCGCAGAAGTTCAACCCCGATGTGCTGGAACTGATCCGCGCGCGGGCCTGCCGCGTGGCTGCCGGATCTCAGGCGGTTGCCGCCATCGTGCGCGGGCTTGGCTCCGGTTATCACCGCGATGTTCAGGAAACCAAGGAACCGCTGATGGAGGGCGTGAGCACCACGCAGGCCTCGCTTCGCATTATGACGAAGTTCGTGCGCGCGCTTGATGTTGACCGGGCCGCGCTCCGCAAGGGCTTTTCGCCCGGAGTGTTTGCCGCAGACCGAGCCCTTGAACTGGTCGCCGGCGGCATGCCGTTCCGCGACGCCTATCAGCAGGTCAAGGATCACCTCGATGAACTGAATGCCGCCGATCCGGACGAGGCGCTGGCGAAGAAGACCAGTTACGGCGCCCCCGCCAACATTGATTACGATGCCCTGCTGGAGCGCGCTAAACAGGCGTCCGCATGGGCCGGGGATGAACAGAAGTCCTTTCATGCGGCCATCAGCAGGCTTCTGGGGCAGAAGTTCCCGCTTGCGCCTTAAAGGAATATTTAATGGGTGAAACGGGACATCCGATAGAGCTTGACCAACTGGCCGTCAGCTATCCCTCCCGCGGCGGCGCCGTGGAGGTGCTGAAGGGCATCAGCCTGACGGTCGGGCAGGGGCAGATCGTCGGATTCCTTGGCCCGAACGGCGCGGGAAAAACCACCACCATTCATATACTGCTCGGTTTCGTAGAGGCTTCCTCCGGCCAGGCTCGGCTCTTCGGGGAGGATGTCCGGAAATCCATTGCCCGCCAGCGGATCGGGTTTCTGCCCGAGCATCCCCAGACTTACGGGTTCCTGACCGGCCGGGAACTTCTTGAAATGGCCGGCCGCCTGTTCGGTCTGCGCGGCGGCGCATTGAAGACCCGTACGGATGAACTCCTGAAAACCGTTGATCTGGAGAAGGCCGCCGCCCGCCGCATCGCCACCTATTCCAGGGGGATGATGCAGCGCATTGGCCTCGCGCAGTCGCTGATCAACGATCCGGATCTCGTGATTCTGGATGAACCGACCGGCGGACTGGATCCGCTGGGCCGCATGCAAATCCGGAATATAATCGCCGATCTTCGCACACGCGGCAAAACTGTCTTTTTCTCATCGCACGAACTCTCCGAGGTGGAGCGTGTGTGCGACAGTGTCATCCTGCTGGTGGACGGGCGCATCGCGGCTGCGGGGCCCGTGTCGGAACTTGTGAAGCCGCCGGAGAGTCTCGAGACCTATTTCCTGCGAATGGCGGGGGGCGTCCGCTCATGAAACGGACATTCACCATCGCCTGCGTGGTTTGGAAGGAAATGCTGCGCCGCAAGGATTTCTATGTCCTGCTCATCCTGCTCGGGGCGCTGCTCTTTTCGCTAATGAGCATCAATATCTTTGGGCTCGGCTCCACGATGCGCTACATGGTGGATTCGGGCCTTCTGCTGGCGTGGCTTTTTTCCGTGATCCTGGCCGTGACGCTCTCCGGCCGCCAGCTTCCCGCGGAGGAGCAGAAGGGAACCATCTATGCGCTGCTGGCCAAGCCGGTGACCCGCTGGCAGCTGCTGGCCGGCAAGGCGCTGGGCGCATGGGCGGCGGTTTCGGTGGCGACGGTTCTCTTTTATATCCTGCTGCTGGCCACGCTGTCGCTGAAGGGCTGGTCTGTCAATATGACGGCCCTGCTGCAGGCGCTGGTTCTGCATATCGCGGCGCTGGCCATCGTGGTTTCGCTTACGCTGGCGTTTTCCACCCGCATGACCTTCGGCGCGGCCGCCTCGCTTGCTTATCTGGTGCTCGGTGCGGGTTTTGTTTTTGTTCCCCAGATACCGGCGCTGTCGGTGTATGCCGATGCACTCTCCGCAAAAGCCATGCTGGCGCTCTATTATGCCCTGCCGCATTTTGAGCTCTTTGACCTGCGGCAGTGCGTTGTGCATGACTGGCCCGCGCTCTCCGCGGGCGTTCTGTTCGGCGTCCTTTTGTACGGAATGCTGATGGTGGCCATTTTCATGCTGCTGGCATGGATCGGATACCGGAAGAAGCATTTCAAGCGGGGAGATGTCCTGTGACCGAAAGCCGCACAAGCCTCTTGAAATCCGCCTGGCCGTGGCTGCTGATGTTTACGCTGTGGACAGCCGCCTTTTCAGTGCTCTGCAGCCTCCCGCAGGAAGCCTGGGGGCATGCCGGTTCGGAGGCAACCGTGGCTGACCGCCTGCTGGGATCCACGCGCGTGCTGCTGGCAGACAAATTGTATGAGCGCGGCGATGACTATTTCCATCGCGGCGTGCCGCATCAGAAGGCGAAAGCGTTCACCGACTTTTTTCAGACTTGGACAGAGCAGATCCATCCGGTCGGGCATGTGCACGCCACCGGCAAATCTGTTCATGAGGTTATGCCCTGGCTGGACTTCACCATCCGGATGAATCCTCATCATATTGAGGCTTACCTCGTGGCCTCGTTCTGGCTGGCAGGAGACGGAGAGCGGCCGGACCTCGCCATGGAGGTGCTTGCCGGCGGTTTGCGCAGCAATCCGCGCGATTATCAGCTGTACGGGGAACGCGGCCGGCTGTACCTGCTGCAGGGGAACGACGATCTTGCCGAAAAATCACTGAGGGCGTCCATTCGTCTCTGGCCTTCCGGCCGCAATCCTAACGACGAGGAGGTCCGCTATGATCTGGCGCGGAACTTCAGTTATCTCTCTGTTCTGCGGCAGGCGAAGGGCGGCCTGGAGGAGGCGCTGGACTGCGCGCGCATCGCGGCGCAATTAATGCCCGAAAACGCCTCGCTTTTGAAACGGCTCAAGGCGCTGGAGAACGGATCCGCCTCGGCGGAAGAGGCCCGGGAAATCATGAACTCCATTTTCCCGCTGAGGGGATCAAATGAGCATGTCTGCAGCCGCACGGAAGAACATGATCACGAGCATGAACACTGAGGCCCGCTAGATTATGTATCTCGATTTCTACCAGCTCAAAGAGATGCCGTTCAACATCACGCCTGATCCGCGTTTCCTGTATTTCACCGGCCGGCACCGGGAGGCTTTTGATCATCTGCTCTACGGCATTGAGCATCGCAAGGGATTCATCCAGCTCACCGGCGAAGTCGGTTCCGGAAAGACCACGCTCTGCCGCGCGGTGCTGTCGCAGCTCCCGACCACCATCCGGACCGCGCTGGTTCTGAACCCCTGCCTTTCCGAGACGCAGCTTCTGCGGGCGATCATCAACGACTTTGGGCTGGATCCGTCCGGCAATGACCGGCTGGCGTACATCGAGCAGCTCAACGAATTCCTGCTGGGCCAGTTGAATGAGGGATACAATGTGGCCCTCATTATTGACGAGGCGCAGGATCTCGAACCGGAAGTCATGGAGCAGATCCGCCTGCTGAACAACCTGGAGACTGACCAGCACAAGCTTATGCAGATCGTGCTGGTCGGGCAGCCGGAACTGGAGGAGAAACTTTCCCGCAACGAACTGCGGCAGCTCCGCCAGCGCATCACGGTGAAGGCCCATCTGTCGGCGCTGTCCGAGGAGGAAACGGGGGAATACATTGCGCATCGCCTTCAGGTGGCCGGCGCGCAGGGGCGATTGAGTTTTGACCGCGCGGCTGTTCGGCAGATTCACAAGGTTGCCCAGGGAACCCCGCGCGTGGTGAACACCATCGCCGACCGCGCGATGATGGCAGGATACATTATGAACACATTCTCCATCGGGGCAAAAGAAGTGAAGCGTGCGATCAGGGATTTGGAGATGAAGCCATGAGTCTGATTCAGGAAGCTCTTCGCCGCAAAGAGGCGGACACTGAGGGGGTGCCGCCGCCACCGGTTTCTCCATCCGGTGAACCGAAAAAAGACAGCGCGCTCAAGTCCGTTATCGCGGTTTTGCTTGTTCTCATCATTTTGATTGGCGTTGCGGTATATTTATTCACCTACCTCGTCAGTTCGTTTGCGCCGAAGCCGCCGGCTCCTGTGGCAGAGACCGCCGGGCCGATGGAGATTGCGGTTTCCGAGCCGGCGGTTGTGGAACCTGAACCCGTCGCGGTTGAACCCGTCCCGGAAATTGCGGAGCCTGAAATCGAAGTGCCTGCTGAAGTTTCTGAACCCGAGCCCGTGCCGGAAGTCCTTCCGGAGCCCGAACCTGAACCGGTTGTTGCGGCGGAGCCCGCCCCTGCGGAATGGCCCAATCTGAATCTCACCGGAGTGCTGCGGAAGGGCGGAATGGATGGTTCAGCGGCCGCGATGATCGGCGGTGAACTCGTGAGCGTGAACGAAACCATTCAGGGCGTTCGGCTGCTGTCCGTCGAGTCCAGCGGGGTCTGGCTTGAAATGAACGGGGAACAGAAATTCCTGACTATCGGCCGGTCGCTGAAATAGGCCTGGCCTGCAGCGGGCGCAGTTCAGCGGACCTTGCAGGCCCGCCCTCCGCGGCGGGCGTTGTGGGCTTCAGAATTTTCAGCGCCGGCGCGAAATGTAATATAGCAGCGTCATGATGGACGACACGGCCGCGGCGACATAGGTCATGAACGCGGCGTTCAGAACTTTTCCGGCCTGATCCTCCTCGGCCGCGCTGACGATGCCCGAAGAAACCATCAGCTTTTTGGCGCGCGCGCTGGCGTTCCATTCCACCGGAAGAGTCACCAGCGAAAACAGAACCGCCAGCGAGAAGAGAATGATCCCAATATCCACCAGCGGCCGGAAGTTCATCGCAAGCCCGAGAATCAGCACAAAATAGGAGAACTTGCTGCTGAATTGTGTGACGGGCACCAGCGCCGAGCGGAACATCAGCGGCCCGTATCCCTGCGCGTGCTGCAGCGCATGGCCGGCTTCATGGCAGGCAACGCCGATGGCGGACAGGGAATTTGAATTGTAGACCTGATCAGACAGGTTCAGTTCTTTTTTCACGGGGTGATAGTGATCAGTCAGAAATCCGCCGATATGATTGACGCTGACTTCATCAATGCCTTCGGAAGCCAGAAGCCGCCGGGCGGCCTCGCCGCCCGTCATGCCGGACGATGCCGCCACGCGCGCGTATTTCTTGAACGTTCCGCTGGTCAGCGCGGATGCGATTACCGAAAGGATCATCGCCGGGAGAAAGAAAACAAGATATCCGCCGGTAAACATGCGTCGCCTCACTCCAGCGCGTGTCCGGGCTGGTCGCAGGTCGCCGGAGTGCCGATGGGATTCAGGACGTAGCTACCCCCTGACGGGCAGCTCGGGAATTCCTTCAGATAGGGTTCAATGTCCGAGGGGGAGACTTGATCGCCAACGGTCGCGCCGTTGTCAATGGCCCACTGGTCCTTGGCGCCCTCGATCTGCCGCAGGTTGTTGATGCATGAGTTCTTTTGCGAATTGCTGCGCGCCTGCACAATGGCCGGCATGGCCACGCCCGCCATCATGGCAATGGGTGCAAGGGCTGTGCTGGCCAGCATTTCGCGTCCGCCAAACGAGGTTCGCCCCGACAGCAGAATTCCGTTTTTGGTGTTCACAATGACCATGGCGGCCTGCTGCGGTTCGTCGTTCCCGAAAAATTTCATAAGGGCGCGGCTCATTTCTGCGTCGGCAGATGCATCGGCGGCCAGGGCCGCTTCCTGGATCTTCTGAATGTTTTTCGCGGCTTCCGGGCTGAAATAGATGAGGCCGTTGTTTTTCATCGGCAGCGTTCCGAAGGCGGACTTGAATTTGGCGGAGGCCAGCAGGCCGTTGCCGGATTTCGCGGCGGCCAGGGAGCGGCCAATCACACCCGGAGTGGAACCAATCAGCAGGATGTTGCTGCGCGAGGCAATCGTTATTTGGGCAGGGAACGGCAGGGGCAGCGGGGCGTTCATGGTGATGATTTCCGAGCCGTTTGTTTCTGCAAGGGTGGCCGGCAGGCCGGGGCCGCAGAAACGGGTTTTCAGAAGATTTGCAAGCGAGGAGTCTTTCACGGTGATTCCAAACAGAAAGGACGGTTCGGGAATTGAAATAGGCGCGCCGCCGGCTCCAACCGGGATGTCAACTGTTTTGGACGGCGACATCTGAAGAGACATGAAACCTTCACCGCCGAGAGTGTTGATGAGCGAATCCAGCGACAGACCCAGCATCACAGTGGACATGGCCAGCGACTGCTCAAAGGCGGCGGCGTTTTCCGGAGTGCCGAGGGTGGTGACCCCCTGCCTGACTATTTGCCAGAGCTGGGCGGGCTCGCAGGCAAATGTGCGGACGATTTCCGTGTCGGCCGGAAGATAGGCCGGTGTGATCATGTCCATTCCCTGCATGCCGAAAAGCCCGCGCCACAGCGGAAGCGCCGCGGCCGCCGGATCGCGGCTGATGAAACCCCGGATGGTGTTCAGGCTGCTGCTTGCGGGAACTGAGCTGAAACCAAGTCCCCGAACCGCGTAGAATCCGTTTGCGCGGAGGAATGCGGGCAGCTTGTTCAGCACTTCCGCGGCGGCGGCCGCAGAGGGTTCGTTCTTCGCCGCGAGGCCGGCAAAATCAATGATCTTCTGAATGCCGGACTCAAGCAGGCCATCCACATTGGCGATGATCATCAGGTCGCCGCCATCGTTGAGATTGGCTTTGACGGCATCGTACTGCTGTTTGACCAGCGCGGGATCGCGGGCCCCGGCCGGGGCGCAAAGCAGGCAAAAAGCCGCGAGGGCAATCAGTGCGGGCGATGTTCTTTTCATGGCGGGTCTCCTCATTTATAAAATGTTTGCGGCGAGTTCAGCCAGTTCGGAACGAACCCCCGTCTTGAGCATCACGTGAGCCGCCACGGAATGCGGACGGAATTTCTCGGCCACGGCGTTCAGTCCGTTGGAGAGAATGTCCACATAGGGGTTGTCGATCTGGTAGATGTCGCCGGTGAGGATGATTTTGGTGTCGTGCCCGACGCGGGTGATGATGGTCTTCACCTCCAGCGGCGTCAGGTTCTGGGTTTCGTCAATGATGATGAACTGGTTCGGGATGCTTCGCCCGCGGATGTAGGTGAGCGGCTCGACGCTGATTTTTTCGCCGAACATCTGGAAATCGCGTTCGGATTTCCCGGTGGCTTTCCGGCCGGTGCGGACCAGGTCCAGCGCATCCTGGATCGGCTGCATCCACGGGTTGAGCTTTTCCTCAAGGTCGCCGGGCAGATAGCCGAGGTCGCGTCCCATCGGAAGGGTGGGGCGGGAGACCAGCAGCTTGGTGTAGGTGCCTTCGTCCACCGTCTTGAAAAATCCGGCCGCGACGGCCAGCAGTGTCTTCCCGGTGCCGGCCTTGCCGGTGAGCGTGACGAGACGGATCTCGTCGTTCATCAGCGCGTCCATCGCGAAACGCTGCTCGGTGTTGCGGGGATGGATGGGGTGCATCTGCGAAGGAAGCGGAACCAGCGGCACGATGCATTTGGAATTTTCATTGTAGCGGCCCAGCGCCTGATGGCCGGGATTGCCCTGCTCCTCGAGAATGATGTAGAGGTTGGGGTGCATCTCGTCGCCGGCCATGGGCAGCCTGTGCTCGTGTTCAAACTGGCTGAAGGCCTGCGAGTCAACCTCAAGCTCGATGTAGCCGCAGTGGAATTCGGGCGACTTGATCTGGCCGGACTCGTAATCCTCGGCATCCAGCCCGATGGCGTCGGCCTTGAGGCGCATGTTGATGTCCTTGGAGATCAGGATCGTGGGCTCTTCGGCGGTATTCTTCAGGCCGTGCGCGGCGTTCAGGATGATGTCATCATTTTTCTGCGATTCGGCAAAAGCGACTGCGCCGCCGGGGAAAAGAACCCTCAAGCTCCCGCCGTTGTCCAGTGTGACACCGTCCGAAAGCCGGCCGCGGTTGCGCAGTTCGTCGAGCTGGCGCGAAAGCTGGCGCGCGTTGCGCCCGCGCTCGGTGAGCTCGCGCTTGAAATTGTCAACCTCCTCCAGAACCGTCAGGGGGATGATGACATTGCAGTCCTTGAAGCTGTTGATGGCGTTGGGATCGTGGAGGAGGACGTTGGTGTCGAGAACGTAATTCTTTTTCATATTTTTCCTGTGGCTGTCCGAACCGGCACGGCCGGCCGTATCAGCATGAACGTATAATATATGGAGGCATGATCACAAGCATTCTGTTATCATCCCTCCCGTGAAATACGGACTCTATATCCATGTGCCCTGCTGCATCCGCAAGTGCAGCTACTGCGATTTTCATTCCCAGCCGATGAAGGAGGCCGAAGCCCGGCGGTTTTGCGGCGCGCTGGAGTCTGAACTGAAAACCCTGCCGGACGGATTTTCGCCGTCCTCCATATTCATTGGCGGAGGAACCCCGACGGCTCTTCCGGACGATGTGTTTGCGCAAATGCTGCGGGGCCTCGCGGGGCATGTGAATACATTGGGCGTGAAGGAATGGAGCTGCGAAGCCAATCCCGGAACGCTGACCGCAGGAAAAATTGCAACCATGCGGCAAGCCGGGATCAACCGGGTATCGCTGGGCATCCAGACTTTTGATGAAAGGCGCCTGAAACTGCTCAACCGGATTCATACGGCCGAAGAGGCCGAAAACAGTTTCCGCGCCCTTCGAAGCGGGGGATTTGAGAACATCAGCGCCGATCTCATGTACGGTCTGCCGGGCGGAAGCCTTGCGCAGGTGGAGCGCGATCTGGAACGGATGCTTGCTCTGAATCCGGAGCACATCTCCTGCTACTGCCTCTCAATTGAGAAAAACACCCCGCTGGCGCGCATGGAACTTCCCGAAATCACGGACGAGGATTCATTGGAGCAGTACAACCTCATCCGGGGGAAGCTGAAACCGGCGGGTTTCGAGCATTATGAAATTTCAAATTTTTCGAAACCCGGCCGGGAGTGCCTGCACAACCTGCTTTACTGGGAGGGCGGGGAGTACATCGGTTGCGGGCCGTCGGCGCATTCGCACTGGCAAGGCGTGCGCTGGGCCAATGCGGCGGACACGGAGGGCTATTTGTGCGGCCCGATGAAGGAATCTGAGGAGAAACTGGAACCGGAAGCCAAAGCCCGTGAAACGCTGGTGATGGGTTTGCGGAAAATCCGCGGCGTCTCGAGCAGGTGGTTTCGCGAGCAGACCGGATTTGATTACTATGCGCTTCGCGGTGAAGCCATCAAAAAACTGATCGCGGACGGTTTGCTGGAACAGGCCGGCGATTATCTCCGTCTGACAGAGCGCGCGATTTTCGTTTCGAATCAGGTGTTTTCGGAGCTGGTCTGAGCGCGGCGCCGGAGCACCTGAATGATATAGGCCAGTTCGGTGGATTTTAGGCCGGCCGCGGCCGCGAAATACACGCCCATGCCCGCGGCGATTGAAACCAGCACATTCATCATCAGCAGAATCCTGCTCCCGGGCGGGAGAAGCAGCGGATGGATGACCAGCAGCGAGTAAACCAGAATCACCGTCAGGGCCATCATGACTGTGCAGACGGCGCTCAGCGCAACGCTGGATGCAATCTCCCGCCATCCGGGCGAACCGATTCTCCGGTGAAGAATGAAGGCCAGCGCGATCGCATAGAAAGCTTCGGCCAGCACCGTGGCCAGCGCAAGGCCGCCATGCTTGAGGTAGAGCGGCCAGGTGAGCACAAAAGTGATGTTCAGAATGAGATTCAGCAGGACGGTGTAGAGACCGATCCTCACGGGGGTGCGGGTGTCCTGCCGCGCATAAAAGGCGGGGACAAAAACCTTTGCGAGGCTGAAGACCACAAGCCCCGGGGCGTAGAATTGAAGTGCGATGACGGTCAGGTCCGTCGAGCGGGCAGTGAAGTTCTTCCACTGGAAAATCATTTCCACAATGGGCCGCGCCAGCACCAGCAGGCCAACCGCGGCCGGGATCATCACGAAGAGCAGGTTGCGGAGCGCCCGGTTCAGGGTTCGCTTGAGGCGTTCCGTGTCCGTCTGCACCATGTGGCCGGAGAAGGTGGGAAGCAGAACCGTGCTCATCGCGACGGCGAAGATTCCGAGGGGAAGGTAGATCAGCCGCTCGCTGAAGAACAATGCGGCCGGCGCCCAGTCGCCGATCCAGGTCGCCAGCATGCGGTCAATCAGGACATTGAACTGCGTGACCGCCAGCCCGAGCGCGGCCGGGCCCATGAGCGTCAGCATGCGGGCCACGCGCGGATCGTTCCATCGGAACGAAAGCCCCGGGCGGTAACCGAACTTCATGAGCACGGGAAGCTGCACGGCCAGTTGCAGAATCCCGGCCGCGATGACGGCCCAGGAGAATATCCACACCTGCTTTTCCGGGCTGTGCGCATAGCGCGGGCAGATGAACGCCGCCGCGAGGATCAGGACAAGGTTCAGCAGGCAGGGTGTGGCGGCCGGAACCGCATAGTGATGGTATGAATTCAGGATGGCCATCGAGAGCGCGGCGAGGCAGATGAAAATGGCGTAGGGGAGCATCACCCGCAGCAGCGGCATGATCATTGCCGCCCGCTCCCCGAGATCCAGCCAGTGCATGGCCGCGGTCAGGAGCAGCATGCCCGCAGCCGTAAGGATCAGCAGCGCCGTCAGCAGCATCGTGGCCACCTCGCGCGCCATGGTCCATGCGCTGGCGTCGCCGTCCCGGTGGCGCGACTCGATGAACACGGGAATGAACGTGGCGGACAGCGCGCCTTCGCCGAAAAGCTTCCGGAACAGGTTCGGTATGGTGAAGGCGACCACGAAAGCGGACATGTAGAGGGAGGTCCCGAAAAGGCTGCCCATGATCACGTCGCGCACAAGGCCCAGCACGCGGCTGAGCGCCGTGAACGAGCCCACCACCGCCGTGGACTTTATGAAATGAGTTTTGCCCAACGCTGTCCCTCAATCAAACTGACTTGCTAAAAACGGGATGTATCATTACACACTAGCGCGAATGAAGCGAAGCACAAACAGCAAGTGGATCACGCGCAGGGTTGCGGCACCCGGCGGGGGAACTCTCAAGGTGACCTTCCGCGCCGATGACCCGAAGTGGCCGGTCCTTGCGCCGGCCTGCTGGGACATGAATCTCCCGGGCTTTGAACCGGTCAAGTGCGCGCCGTTTTCAAATGTCCGGAAGGGGCGCCTTGAGGGCGAAACGTCCGAAGTCTATCTGAAGAAATTTCTTGTGCGCGGCTGGCGCGACGCGGTCAAGGGCCTGTTCAGGGCATCGCGCGCATGGCGCGCATGGCGCGGCGATCTGCTGATCGGGAACGCCGGTTTCTCCGCGCCCCGCGTGCGATGCCTGATCCGGCCTTGCGGGATTTTCAGAAGCGGAAGCATGCTGATCACCGATGAGGTGCGGGATGCCGTCGCGGTCAAGAAAAGGCTGCTGGATCCACAGTACGGTTTGCCGGTCGCCGGCCCGCAGCGTCATGCTTTCATCCGGGCGGTTGCAAAGCAGGTGGCCGCGCTGCACGGCGCGGGAATCTGCCACGGCGACCTGCGGCTTGGCAATATCCTCTCGCGCGAAACAGCCGGGGGCTGGGAGTTCATCTGGCTGGACAACGAGCGCAACCGCCGTTACCGGTCGCTGCCCCGCAGGCTCAGGAACCGCAACCTGATGCAGTTCAACATGGACCGTCCCGTTGTCCTCGCGGACAGGCTGTGCTTCTGGCGCGCCTATGTCCGCGCATCAAAACTGTCCAAGGAAGACATGGCGCTGACCGCGAGGTGGATCCGGGCGCGCACGCGGAAGCGCTGGCTGAAGCACGGGTTTCTGAAATAGGAACTGGTGCTCGGGACAGGATTTGAACCTGCACGGGGTTGCCCCCACCAGCCCCTCAAGCTGGCGTGTCTGCCATTTCACCACCCGAGCATTCCGGCGGAAAAAATCAGGGAGAAATTACTGTTTGAGCCTTTGCGGGGCAAGGTCTAATTCGCGGCCGGTTTATCGCAGTTGTGCCCTCAAAACACCAAAAAATGCCCAAAAAACGCTAAAAATTGGCCAAAAATGCTCAAAAATGGCCAAAAATGCTAAAAAAACGCATAAATATCAAAAAAATGCCCGCAAATGACAATTTTGCAGCCCATGAAAAAAGGGCGGCCGGAGCCGCCCCTTTTCACACTGAACCTGGTGTCTGCTATTTCTTTTTCACGCGGACGCCCTTGAACCGGCCGATTTTCGGCAGATCGCCGACCAGCGGCCGGGCGTAAGCGATGAAAGATTTCGTCACATCGTTGCCCGCCTTGCTGATGTGGGCGTCCGGCATGTGACGGGTTTCCTTCGCGACGCTCCGCAGCGGCACGCGCTTGTAGGTGGCCGCGTATTTTTTGCCGGGCTTGCGGATGATGGCGATGCTTCCGTCGGTGTCTTTTGTCGCGGCCAGCTTCACCGCCAGCGCGCCTGTCTCGCGGGCTTCCTTGCCGTCAATCTTCGAGGCGATGCCGGGGAATGAGCGCTGCAGATAGCCGAACGTGTCGGCGCGCACGCGGCTGATGTCAGTGTGGTTCTTGATGTAGGCCGACAGCAGATCGCCCAGCGCGCCGGTGCCGCTGAGCTGCACGTTGCCGTGCGCGTCCACTTCCTTCGTGAACTTGGCCGCAATGGCCACCCCGTCCTTGTCGGAAATGCCTTCCGAAACAGCCACGACGCAGCGGCCGTATTTCGCGTAGACCCGTTTCACATCCGCCGCAAAGCGATCCATGTCAAAGGGGCGCTCCGGCAGATAAATCAGATGCGGGCCGTCGTCGGGATAGACGCGGGCCAGCGCGGCGGCCGCGGTCAGGAAGCCCGCATGGCGGCCCATCACCACGTTGATCTTCACGCCCTTGAGCGCGCGGTTGTCCAAATTGTCGCCCATGAAGGCCATGGCCACGAATTTCGCGCCGCTGGCGAAGCCGGGCGTGTGGTCGTTCTCGCGCAGGTCGTTGTCAATGGTCTTGGGAATGTGGAAGCAGCGCAGCTCATAGTTTGCTTTTTTTGCTTCTTCATTGACAATGTGCGTGGTTTCCGCGGAGTCGTTGCCGCCGATGTAGAAGAAAAAGCGGATGTCGTATTTCTTCATCACCGCGAACAGCTTCACGCAGTCTTCGGGTTTGGGTTTCTTGCGGACGGAGCCGAGTGCGGAGGACGGGGTCTGCGCAACCGCCTCCAGCGTGGTGAGGCTCTCCTTGCGCAGGTCAATGAACTCTTCCTTGACGATGCCCTGGATGCCGTGGAGCGAACCGTAGATGCCCTTGATGTTCTTGTGCTTCTTCGCCTCCAGCACCGCGCCGATCAGGCTCTGGTTGATGACCATCGTCGGCCCGCCGCTCTGCGCGATGAGCATGTTGCCCGAAATTCCAGCCGTTTTCTTATTCGCCATATTTTCCTCCAAAAGTGAAACGTTTCAGCAAATCAGCAGAAAGGAATTAGCAGGTTCCGCGGAATATGCAAGGCCAGATGCAGTTCAGCGGGCCCTGGATTCCAGCTCGCTGCCTTTCATCTGCCAGCGCATCAACGCGGCATCAGCGCGAATACGCCCCAGCCCAGGTATTCACGCGTATAAGTGGTATAGCGCCCGGGTTCCGAGGTCAGTTTGGCCCGAACATCCTTCGCGAACTCGTCGTCAGGATTGTTCTCAAGCCAGCGGCGCATGGTAAGCCATTTGGCCGCCTCGTATCTGTCCCATCCGTCCTGGTCGGCCAGAACCATTTCAACGACGTCATAGCCAAGGCGTCCGAAAGACGCGACAAGTTCTGGAAGCATGACAAAGTCGGAGATGGAGTGGGCAAGACACCCCTTGGCAACCTCTTCCGTCGGCGGCAACTGCCGCCAGTAGGGCTCGCCGATGAGAATGATCCCTCCTCCGGGACGCAGACTCCGCGCCAGAAGCTCGATCGTGCCGGCAACTCCCCCGGCAATCCATGTGGCCCCGACACAGGCGGCCACATCAACCTTCTCGTCGGAAACGTAGCCCGCGGCATCGCCATGGATGAACTTGACCTGACCGGCGACGCCGAGCTCTTCGGCACGCCGTTTCGCTTGCCCGGTAAACAACGGGCTCATGTCAATGCCGGTGCCGGTAACGCCGTGATCGCGCGCCCAGGTGCACAGCATTTCCCCCGAACCGCTGCCGAGGTCGAGCACTCGGGCCCCCGGTTTCAGGCGCAGCGCCGCGCCGAGCGTGGCAAGCTTTTCGGTTGTGATCGGGTTGTGGATGCGGTGAGCACTCTCAGTGATGTTGAATATGCGTGGGATGTCCATGGTCATATTCCTTTCGGGGCCCCGCCAGACTCCAGCCCGTGGTTGGAACCATTTTGATTATGCTGACTGGGTGGTTCTTTCATTGGTCCTTCCCATGCGGATATCATATCTGCTTCTCTAAATTCCTCTTCATCCATTTCAGTGGTGAAAATATGGCAGATGATTCCATTGGTGCCAATGAGTATACCGCTGGTTTCTTTAAGAAGATTATATGGTTCGCCGAGGTTGTTGTTTCCACGCTTATTGTTGAGGTTAACCACGGGGAAATGCGAGATACTGTCGATTTCTTCTGGTAGCGATATTTCCGGCAAACACGGCGAGAACATGATACCCCGTGTATATCCGATCACGGAAAAGGGCTGCTTTGACTCTTTTCTGACTTTTTGAAGAGATTCCAATCTGTTTAGAAGCTTAACCATATCGGGAGCATCAACGAAGTTTCCTGCATCGAATGAGTACAGTAGTACTTTCTTGCCCTTGTAAGTCTGCTCGGCGTATTGGCTGCGATCACTTGAATCTAGTTGTATTGGGGGCGCTTTACATCCGATCCATTGGGATCGTGAATCGGTTGCCGCGTTTGTCGACTCACCGTGCACCGAATGTATCGACATAACAACGCAAAGAGTTGTAAGAATTGTTTTCATATGTCCCAACGCTAACAATGAGCCGACCGGGGACACGCGCCCATTACTCCGACCTACTCGAAACGCCGACCGCGTGTCACCGGTAGGCTCTATTGCCTGGTTGGGCGCTTGATCCTTTACATTCCAGAGTCGAGCTTCAGTTGCGAGAACATTGTTGCCTTGTCCCAGTATCCCCGCTGGACACGTATCTTGCCGTCAGCAACCTGAAAGACTTCGCACCCCTTCATGTTGAATGTGTTGCCATTGGGTGCGTGGCCTGCGAATTCGCCTTGCATGGTGCCGGCAAATCGCCACTCAACTGCCACCCAATCATCGGTCTCCAGCAAATTCTCCACTTCCAGATGAATATCAGGAAATGCCTGAAACACGTTGACATAGGTACTGTGCATGGCTTCACGCCCATGAACCGTCTTTCCCCAGGGCATCTGCGTGTTGGTCACGTCGTCTGCATAAAGAGCCGCAGCGGCATCAGCATCGTGACTATTGTATGCCGTTACCCACATCAATACGATTTGCCTAGGTGACCTATCAGTCTTCATGAAGCCCCCGTTGCTGAAGGACGGACTTGAACATCCCGAACAAATGGCCGCAAATATCATCGTCGAAAGAATACATCGTGTTGTGTTCATCTCTTACGCCCAACGCTAGGGGTGAGTCTCCGGTGTCCCCGCCGCAGGCGGGGCACCGGTAGACTCCAGCCCGTGGTTCGCTATTTTCTTTAATCTGAATTTTTGAATCAAACCATATATCCCAGCACAAGATGCT
>JBFXGK010000021.1:0-40209 GCA_050178035.1 Kiritimatiellia bacterium | reverse complement strand
GATCAGGCAAACCCAGTAACTGCTTGTAGTGTTCTTCAGTGAATTCCATGGCCATTGCCCCTTCTTTTTTACCCCCAGTCTATCTCGCGTTTGGGCCAATATTTCCACGAAAATCGTACAAGAACCTTAAAAATGGCCAAAAATGATCAAAAAAGCCCAAAAATCGTGTTTTTCAGGTCCTGGGCTCTTTTTTGCGGCTGTCTATGCCGCGTTCGAGTTCACCGTGCGTTCTGAGCTCGCGCTTCATGATTTTGCCGGCGGCATTTTTCGGAAGCGCTTCCATGAAGAATACTTTGCGCGGAACTTCGTAGCGGCCGAGATTGCTGCGGCAGAAATTGCGGACATCATTGGCCGTGGCCTTGCGGCCTTCCTTGAGCGCAACATAGGCCACGGGAATTTCGCCGTGCAGTTCATGTGGTTCGCCAATCACTGCGGCCTCGCGAATCGGTTCAAACTGATAAAGCACCTCTTCAACGACGCGGGGATAAACATTCATCCCGTTGACGATCAGCATGTCCTTTTTGCGGTCCACGATGCAGAAATAGCCTTCGTCGTCCTCGGTGCCGAGATCGCCGGTGCGGAACCATTCGCCGAAGAACGAGGCGGCGGTTTCCTCCGGCTGGTTCCAGTAGCCCTTCATCACGTTCGGGCCGCGCACGCAGATTTCGCCGATGGACCCGTGAGGAACCTCCCTGCCGGTATCATCCATGATCATCATCTCGACCAGCGGCACCGGCAGTCCGACCGAGGCGGGTTTGCGTTTGCCGCCGATGGGATTCACGCAGGTGACCGGCGAGCATTCGGTGGGGCCATCGCCCTCGTAGATCAGCTTGCCGTAGCGTTTTTCAAAAGCCTTCATGACCTCGACCGGCATGGCTGCGCCGCCGGAGATGCAGTACTTCAGCGAGGAGAGCATCTCTGTGCATTCGTCCGGCAGATGGAGCATCACGTTGTACATGCTGGGCACACCCATGAACATGCTTGCCTTCGTTGCGGCGAGCGCCTTGGCGGTTTCATGCGGCTCAAAACGGGTCAGGGGGATCACGCAGATGCCGTGAAGCATTGAATACAGCATTCCCGCCGTCGCAGCGAACGCGTGGAACATCGGCAGCACCAGCAGAATAGAATCCTTCCCCGGCTCCAGCGGAAGCGCCTGCGAGACGCTCCACGCATTGCTCACCAGATTCGTGTGCGTGAGCATTGCGCCTTTCGGATGACCTGTGGTGCCTGCCGTGTAAAGGATCGCGGCGACATCTTCCTTCGGATTGAAGGCAATGTCCGGAGCCTTCTGGTCGCTCAGCAGTTCCGGCCAGAGCAAATCTTTTTCGTCGGCCTTGTTTGCGCCGATGCAGGCCCAGCCGAGAAGATGGATGTCCTCCGTGGCCGCCTTGACGTTTCCGGCGAAGGCCTCAAAATAGATCATGGCCTTCGCCCCGCTGTCCTTCAGGATGTAGTTGATCTCCTTGGGATTCAGAAGCAGATTGATCGGCACGACGGTCGCGCCCGCCTTCTGGATGCCGAAATAGGCAAGCGCGAAGAAATCGGAATTGATGCAGTAGAGCGCCACGCGGTCGCCCTTGCGGATGCCGCGCGCGTGCAGGCCCGCGGCAACGCGGTCGGACAGGGCGTCCACGGTCTGGAAATCGAGGGTCTTGCCCCCGAAGACGATCGCGGGCGCTCCGGCATGACGCTTTGCGTTCTGCCGGAGCGCGTCCGGGACCGAAAGACTGTTAATACTTGTAGGCGCTTCCACCGATGAATTCCCGCAGCAGTGATTTGGGCGGCACGCAGCTGTCGTCGGCCACTTCGGTCATGGGTTCCAGGAATTCAAACACGCGCTTGGCGCGCAGATAGGCGTCCTGCCGCTTGGCGTCGTTGCGGTAGAGGGCCATGGCCTCGGGGAAATACTTGAAGAGCCGGGCCTTGAGGATCGGCAGTTCATAGGGCATGGCGCTGTTGACGAGATAGTCCACCGTGCCGATGAAGGGCACAATGTTCTTCATCTCGCTGCGGCGCACATAGTGCCAGTGCGTCAGGGTCTGCAGCGGCTGCAGATTGCGGTGCCAGCTGTCGCGGATCATGCGGCGGAGCAGGCGGTTGTCGGCCCAGCGCATGAAGATGCCCTGCTCGTTGCGGATCTGCCCGAGGGTCTCGATGTAGAGCCGGAACTTCTTGCTGGCCGGGATGCTGCTGGTCATGCCGTCAAACAGGCCGTGGAGGCTGTCGATCAGC
This sequence comes from Kiritimatiellia bacterium, assembly GCA_050178035.1. GTDB lineage: Bacteria > Verrucomicrobiota > Kiritimatiellia > JAKQHR01 > JAKQHR01 > JAKQHR01. Next base: position 37,977 of record JBFXGK010000021.1, on the reverse strand, counting down.
AGGATTTCGTTCTTCTTCAGGCTCATCTCGTGAACGTTGAGCTCGCGCGTGCCGGTCTTGAAGTTGTAGTTCGGCGTTTTGATCGTCTTGCCTTCCAGCAGGGCGACCAGGTGCTCGTTGATCAGCTCCAGGTCCAGCGCATGCGGCGTCTCGTAGTCGTAGTCGCCGAACTCGTCCTTCGGATGATGGTCGAGGTCAAAGAAATAGTGGTCCACGTTGATGGCCACAAATTTCACTCCGGCTTCCTCGAGCTTTTCGCTGACCTTGATGGTCGTGGTGGTCTTGCTGGAGGAGGAGGGGCCTGCAATGATGGCGATGCGGACTTCTGGCAGGCGCTCGATGATGGCCTGCGCGCCGGCTTCAACTTCCTTGCTGTAGCGCTCGTCGGAGGCGGCAATCAGATCCGGGAATTTGCCGTCGGCGATCAGGCGGTTCAGGTCATTGATCGTCTCGCAGTTGTGATCCATGTTCCAGCGAAGGATCTCATAGATCTTCTTGTAGGGAATGTTGTCGGTGGCTTCGATGTCATCTTTTCGCTTCGCGCGCTTCGCAGCCCGCTCATGGCGATAGATGATATAAGCGCGCGCGGTCTTGGCGTGTCCCATCTTGATGAGGACCGATTCCACGGTGTCCTGGATTTCTTCCACGCTGGGCGTGCTCTTGCCGCTGTAATTCTTCATCAGGGCCTTTTCCACCTCAACGGCCATGCGCTCGGCTTCGGCGCGGTCATTGCCGCCGACGGATGTCGCGGCCTTGAAAATGGCGGTGGCGATCCGGTCGCGGTCATAGGCAACCATGTTGCCGTCGCGCTTGATGATGTTTTGAATGGGACAATTTGTCATGATGCGTCTCCTTATGTTTTTGTTCGTCGCGCTATGCTATTGAATTCCCGCGGCTGTGCAAGCCTTTCTGCGCTCAGGCATTGGCCTCCAGGAACCCCTGAAGCTGCTTGATCCGCGTCGGATGCCGCATTTTGCGCAGCGCCTTGGCTTCGATCTGGCGGATGCGCTCGCGGGTGACGTTGAAGCGGCGGCCGACCTCCTCGAGCGTGCGCGGATAGCCGTCCGTGAGACCGAAGCGGAGGTTCAGCACCTCCTGCTCGCGGTCGGTCAGCGTCCCCAGCACCTCGCCGATGCACTCCTTCAGCAGGCTGTAGGAGGCCATCTCCGACGGGTTGTCGGCCGACTTGTCCTCGATGAAATCTCCGAAATTGGTGTCTTCGCTGTCGCCCACGGGGCTCTGCAGCGAGATGGGCTGCTGCGCGGATTTCATCACCGCGCGCACGCGCTCGATCGGGATGTCCATTTCCTCGCTGACCTCCTCGGGCGTCGGCTCGCGGCCGAGTTCCTGCACGAGGCGCTTCTGCATGCGCATCAGCTTGTTGATGGTCTCGATCATGTGCACCGGGATGCGGATCGTGCGGGCCTGGTCGGCGATCGAACGGGTGATGGCCTGCCGGATCCACCAGGTGGCATAGGTGCTGAACTTGTAGCCGCGGCGGTATTCAAATTTCTCGACAGCCTTCATCAGGCCCATGTTGCCTTCCTGGATGAGATCGAGGAACGACAGCCCGCGGTTGGTGTACTTCTTGGCGATGCTGATCACCAGGCGAAGGTTGGCCTCAACCATTTCGGTCTTGGCAATCAGCCCCTTGCGGAGCCACATCTTGAGGTCGGCGTACTGCGCCAGGAACTCGTCCTTGGTCATCCGCTGCGCAACTTCCAGGACCCGCATCTTTTTCTGGACGGCCTTGATGTCGGCTTCCTTGGTTTTGCTCTTGCGGTTGTTCTCGATGCTGTGGATTTCTTTCAGCAGCGCCCGGAACTCGCGGTTCACCTCGTCGGTCGCCGAGACAATGTCCTCCACGGCTTTCTGCTTGAAATGCAGATGGGCAAGCAATTCGCCCATGCGCGCGCGGTTTTTGTCGAAATCCTTCTGAAGGCGGGCGCGCTCGTTCCTAGTCAGCTTGACCCTTTGCAGCGACTCGAACTTCTTGCGCAGGGTGTCCTCGCAGCGGAAAAGGTTCTGGCGCAGGCGCGGCAGGGTCTTGAAGTATTTCTCCCGGTTCTCGACAAACTTGTCGTTGATGATGCGGTCAAAGCGCTCCTTGCCCGTCTCGAGCCGCTCGATCACGGTCATATAGGCGTTCAGCGCGCACCCGAAGTTGTGGAAGAGGGCCTTGGTGTGGATTTCCGCCTCCTCGATCCGCTTGGAGATTTCAACCTCCTGCTCGCGGGTCAGCAGCGGGACGAGTCCCATCTGCTTGAGATACATCCGGACCGGGTCGTCGAGCACGTCCACGCGCTTGGCGGCGCGAGCCCGCTCGTCCTTCTCAAGCTGCTTCTTGTAGGTGTCAACATCGTCTTCTTCGATGATCTCGATGTCCATGCCGCGCAGCAGGATCACGATGCCTTCGAGTTCATCCGGACTCACCATGCCCTCGGGCATGGCGTCGTTGATCTGCTCGTAGGTCAGGAAGCGCTGCTCCTTGGAAAGGGAGATCAGCTCCTTCAGCATCTGGTTGCGCTGTTCGCGGGAAAGCTTGGATTCCGGCATTTCCTCGCTGGAAACTTCGGAAGCCCTGGATTTGTCCTCCGCTTTGGAGGATTTCTTCTTTTTCCCCTCTGCGGGCTCCGGCTTGACGACTGTCTTGACCTTTACAGGGGTCTTCTTTCCGGACGTCTTTTTCCGTTCAGTCCAGACCGCCGCTTTCTGGGATCTGGGCACCGCAGGCTTCTTCTCAGCCGCGGCGGATTTCTCCACCGGCTTGCTCTTTGCCTTGCTGGCCTGTTTTTTCGCTTTTTTGTCCGTTTTCTTAACCTTAGATGTCATACAACCCCGTTCAAATTTCCGACGCTGGGCAAAGTAAACCCATTATATCCCGAAAAGGCCCAAAAGAATATACGAAAAGGCCCCCCCGTCAAGGATCAAGCGCTGAAAATATGCATTTTACCTGCGGATGTTAAGGAATATCTGAAAAAATCATTCTTCGGCGTCCGCATAAACCTGAAGAACCGGTTCGGCGTGATCCCAGTCCCGGCGGATGAGGCTGATGTCGTGCGTGATCTCCATGCGCTTTTTCTCGAGCGCGGCCGCCGGCTTTTCCGCAGCCTGTTTCCGCAGGGCGTCCCGCATCCGCTCGAGCTTCTTGCGGGTGATGACGAGAATCAGCGCCTTGGCGGCGTCCTCCGCGGTCATGTCGGGATTGCTGAGCGTTCGCAATTTAAACTGAAGGTCGGCCGCCACGCGGCAGCCCTCCGGGTCGCCCGCGAGTTCGTCCATCAGGTTCCATTCGCCGGCAGCGGGGCGGGCGAGGATGTGCCCGAACAGCGTGCGGCAGACGGCGCTCTGGAGGTGAATGGCCGGAAGATAGGCCTGAACCAGTTTGCACACTTCCGGATGCGCCAGCATCAGCTCCAGCAGTTCCAGTTCCTCCCGCGGATATTCCGCCTGTTTCGGGGCGGGCGGCTGGTCCGGTTTCTGCGCAACGGGCTGGCGCCTCTGCTTCAGGTCGTTGCGGACTGCCGTCTCGGGGACGTTCAGCAGCTTGGCCGCCTCGTGGATCATATTCTCGCGATGCATTTCGCTGGCGGCCATGCCGACTGTCTCCAGCAGCGCCCGGCTGATTCGCATGCGCCCGGCTTCTTTCGAGGCATCTTCCCGGCGGCTCATCACGCGGTGCTGGAATGCCAGCAGTGAGAGCGCCGATCCCACGATTTTGACGAACGGTTCCGCGCCTTTCTTCTGGATGAGACTGTCGGGATCCTCGCCGTCCGGCAGGACCGCGATCTGCGTGACCAGCCCCTCGCGCAGAAAAAGCTGGCCCGACTTCAGCGCGGCCTCCTGCCCGGCGTGGTCGGAATCGAAGCAGATGACCACGCTGTCGGTGTAGCGCCGGAGAATGCGGGCATGATCCTCCGTGAAGGCGGTGCCCTGAGAGGCGATCACATAGCCGATGCCGGCCTGCACGCAGCGGATCACGTCAATCTGTCCCTCGCAGATCACCGCCATGCGCGCGTCGAGGATGGCCTTGCGGGCCTTGTCCAGATTGAACAGCACGCGGCTCTTGTGGAACAGCCGCGTCTCGGGGCTGTTCACGTATTTCCCGCCCTTCTGCTCCTTGTCCAGCACGCGCCCGGTGAAGGCGATCACGCGTCCGAGGTCGTCGCGGATCGGGATCATCAGCCGGCGGCGGAACCGGTCATAGGGCCGTCCCGGCTGCCCGTCCTCCTCCGCGCTGCGGGCCATCAGTCCGGCCTTTTCAAGCTGTTCAATCGTGTATTTTTTGCTCTTCAGCAATGCCGTGAGGCTGCGGCGCTCCGGGGCGTAGCCGAACTGGTATGCGGCAATGGTTTCCGCCGAAAGCTCGCGCTGTGCGAGGTATTTTCGCGCCGCCTCGGCCTCGGGATCCTTCAGCAGCAGCTGGTGCCAGGCGGCCGCGGCATCCTCGTGGATGCGGCGCAGAATCTCCCGTTCATCCCGATCGGGATCCTCGCCTTCGGAAAGCTCGATGGCGATGCCGGCCTTTTCGGCCAGCATGCGGACCGCTGTGCTGAAGGTCACGCCCTCGCTCTTCATCAGGAAGCCGAACACATCGCCGCCCGCACCGCATCCGAAGCAGTGGAAAATCTGCCGCTGGGGATTCACATGGAACGACGGGGTCTTCTCGTTGTGGAAAGGGCAGAGCCCCTTGAAAGTGGTTCCGCTCCGCTTCAGCGGGACGCGGGCGCCGATCACATCCACGATGTCGCTTCGCTGGCGGATATCCTCGATCGTCTGCTTGGAAATGATCTGCCCCATGGATCACTCCACCGGACGCTCTTCCGGGAGATCCTCCACCGGGATTTCCTCGTCCTCCGGATAATCTTCGGCCTCGTCTTCGGCCGCGTACTCCTCCGCCTGCAGTACGGGAATCTTTTCGACAATCGTTTCCTTCACCGGCTCGAGATGGAGAAACAGAAATCTTCCAACCGCGGATTCGTCTGCAAAGTGCCGCTGCAGGAATTCGCTGGGCAGGAGTCCCATCAGGAAAATAGCGGCGCAGGCGATCAGCGCCAGGCGGATGGTCCCGCAGAGCGCGCCGCCGATGCGCTCGATCTTGCCCTTGAAGGTGAACACAAAAATCGTCTGCAGCAGCAACCCGAGGGAATACATCACGATCAGCCCGGCGACAATGCACAGCGCAAACGCGAAGGCGTTGGAAAGCATTTCAGACATGCGCGTGTGCGCGGCAATGTACTCTCCGATCGGTGCATAAAACTTCCAGCCCGCAAAAAAGGCCACCACCACGCTGAACACGCTGGCCAGCTCGCCGGAAAGCCCCCGCCGCAGGCCCTGCAAAGTGCCCAGCAGAATCAGAATCAGCGCCGCAATATCCACTGCATTGTACATGTCTCAACTCCCGAAAAATCGAACCAGAATACCCCATCTGCCCTTCGGATTCAATTGCAACAGCAGGAAAAGGGATGCGCCTGAAAACATCAAAAAACATCAAAAAACGGCCAAAAAATGCCCCAAAACGCTCAAAAACGGCCATTTTTGCTTGAAAAATGCAAAAAACGGCCAATTTCCGATCTTTTTAGGGAAAATTCTGAACTGCGGTTCAAATGCCGATGATGGTGATGATGTGACCGGAAGTGCGCTTTTTGACAGCATCTTTGTTGGCAAGCGATGTTTCAAGACAAGATGAAAAACCGCTAAAACGCAGATTTGCAAAGATGTTTGGACGGGATTTACAGGATCAAAAAAGATTGAAGATAAAGAATCGAATTGCACCAATCAGAAGAGCCGGTATGCTATTGAAAGATCGAGACAGGGAGCCGGTGATGCGATCTATTCGCCATGTTAATAATCTTGGAAGGACGTGCATTCCGTCTCCTCTCTTTATCAAAGAGATCGAATATGCTTGGGCCATTCCAGCGCAGCAGTTTGGATTCCTGGGTAGGGCGCGCACTCCGTGCGCGCCGCGGCGGTCGGCGGAGCGACCGCCCTACCAGTGAAGCGACGAATGAATGACCGGATTGGATACAATCAGCAAGGCGGAATTATAAAATGAATACACACTGGCCGGATTATCCGCTTGGACCTGATGGACAGATTCCCGAGCCTCTCTGCTATGACGTGCTCATGGTCTGGGCCGAAGAGTGGTGCTGCGCCTATATGTGGGACATGAACGGACTGCCGGTGTATGTCGAGGAACTCGAGGGACACAACAAGGAACTGGATCAGGAATTTGATGATTGGCAGTACCGGCTGACCTGCCAGCCGGTGAATGAAGATCATGACCGTGTCTGGAAATCAGAAGAAGACCGCCTTGCCTATGACCGGGAGGGCATGGAACTGGCCAGAAAACTTTACGAGTATTTCCAGCGCAAAAAAACTGTGATCTACCGCTCGACAAAGCTTGAGAAAACTTGGATGGATGCCGAGGGCAAACCGAGACCCCGCTTTGAGGAATGAATTGCGGACAGGGCCAGGCGTGCAGTTGTAGTGGCGCCTCTGTGAGGCGCATTTTCTAAGATGCCGCTCACAGAGCGGCTACTACAAATATTGATGACGCACATGATTTAGTGTTAGATAACGCATATGCAACCATGCTTCGGAATAACGCAGGAACGACTGCTGAAATATTATGAAGATATGCGCTCACTCGGCCTGGAACCGGTTGAAACAGATGCAGCAACAAAAGCAACTCTATTCCTTTCCGGCATTAATTATGGTTATTCATACATAAAAGCGTCGTTCGGCGGTTCTGAGAACGAAACCTATTTCGGGCCGGCTCACTGGCCGGAGGACGGGTTGAATGAAACAGCGAAAATCGTGCTTAAACGTCTTATGAAGATCGCCAAAAAGCGAATGTTCACATCAGCGTTGAAGACAATTTGTCCGGATCGTGATTTCCTGAACGAGGAATGTCTGCGGCTGACACTGGCATGGTGTTCTTTGAACGAGTTGGAAAGTGGAACAGTTTGGAAATGGCTGGAGCGCGTTGGTCCTTCCGAGGGCTGGCTTCGGCTTTGCATTGCCACGGGCATCATATCAATTAGCGAGCCATCTTCTCTGGACTATATCTATAAAATGATGAGCAAGCCCTTGTATATTCAAATACCGGGATTTGCCGATGACCAGAACCGGAAAGTTCTCGAATTGCTCAAAACATTTGTCCGGGACCATAATGTCGATCTGAGGGAAATATGAAAAAGGTGAAAATGCTTCTGAAACAATTGCTTTGTCTGCTTTGGTCTCCTGTTTCCCGCAAGAAAGCCGCCGCAATTGTTTGTGAGCAATGCGGTGTCGGAGCGGAAGACATTCAAATCAGCGGCCGGAAGCCTGACAAGGTTGCGATGTACGGCCTCTCCATGATTGATCCGTGCTGGTTTGTGCATGTGCCGTGGATGGATGGGCGCAGCCGCTACATGCTGTGTCCCAGCCGGATCGTGCTCGTGTCCAAAATCACGGGAAAGATTCTTTATGACGGGTCTGCGAGGGACGAGGGCTGAAAATCGGCGTCCGTAAGTCGAATGCGCCGCCTTAGGGATTTGGGGCCGCGCTCAGTTTCTGAACGCACTTGTAGTAGCGCCTCTGTGAGGCGCATTTTCAAGAAGATGCCGCTCATAGAGCGGCTACTACATCAGGCGGATATCCTCGGGTTGTTTCGCCCAATACAAACAAAAGTTCATGCTCGCATTTTGACTCTGGGAAGGCCAGTATCCAGAGGCAATGACAGTAATCATTCAGGATTATCTCAAAGAGGTTGAAAAAGAGAATTCGCGCGGCATTGCCACGGAGCATACCTACCGCACGGCGCTCAAGAATCTCATCGAATCCCTCGACAAGGGGATTGCCGCCGTTAACGAGCCGAAGCGCGATAAATGCGGCGCGCCGGATTATCTTATTTCCCGGCGCGATCTCACGCTTGGTTACATAGAAGCCAAGGACATTGGCATTTCGCTTAACGATGTCGAAAAAAGCGCCCAGTTGAAGCGTTATCTCCCGGCATTGGAAAACCTGATTCTGACCGATTATCTCGAATTCCGCTGGTATGTGAACGGAGAGTTTCGCCAAACGGCCCGCGCGGGAAATCTCTCCGGAAACAAAGTGCGGATGGATCAGGAAGGTTCCGCCGAAGTCGAAAAAATGCTCCGCGAGTTTGTCCAGCACAAGCCGCAGACGATTCGGCGTCCCAAAGAACTGGCCAAGCGGATGGCAAACCTCACCCACATGGTGCGCGACATCATCGTCAAAGCTTTTGAGCAGAATGAGGCTTCCGACACATTGAAGGACTGGCGCTCAGCGTTTGCGCAGACGCTCATGCATGATCTCATCCAGCCGGAACGCACGGGGGATTTTGCCGACATGTTTGCGCAGACCATCGCTTATGGTCTGTTTTCCGCTCGCGTGATGGATCTGACTCCAAAGACCTTTTCGCGGCAGGAAGCGCAGGCGCTGATCCCGAAATCCAACCCTTTTCTGCGAAATTTCTTCTATCAGATCACAGGTCCGGCGCTGGACGACGAACTCTTTGCGCCGTTTGTTGAAGATCTGGTGTCGGTGCTGGGGCATACCGACATGGAGCGGGTGCTCAAGGATTTCGGCGTTTCAAAGAAAACCCGCGATCCGGTTTTTCATTTCTATGAAACCTTCCTTGCGGAATACGACCCCAAACTCCGCGAACAGCGCGGCGTCTATTACACGCCCGATCCCGTTGTTTCCTATATCGTCCGATCCGTGGACCACATTCTGAAATCAAAATTCAAGTGCGCGGACGGACTGGCGGACGCCTCGAAGGGGGCGGATTGCCATCGCGTGCTGATTCTTGACCCTGCCTGCGGAACCGGAACTTTTCTTTATGATATCATTGCGCTGATCCGCAGCCAGTTCATGGAACGCAACGACGCGGGCATGTGGCCCGGCTATGTCAAAAACTCGCTGCTTCCGCGCCTGTTCGGGTTCGAGCTGATGATGGCGCCATATGCGATTGCGCATTTCAAACTGGCTTTGCAACTGGCCGGGCGCGACCTGCTGGAATTGCAGGAGCAGGGATGGAAATACATAATGGAGGATGATGACCGTCTCGGCATTTTCCTCACCAACACCCTTGAGGACATGCACGAAATGAGCGGCCTGCCGCTCTTCGCCCGCTGGATCGCCGAGGAAACCGAAGCTGCCAACGAGGTCAAACGCGACCTGCCGATAATGGTAATTTGTGGCAACCCGCCGTATTCCGGCCACTCGGAGAATAACGGTCCGTGGATTTCAGATTTGATTAACGACTATAAATTTGTCGGAGGCGAACCGCTGGGTGAGCGCAACTCTAAATGGCTTCAGGACGACTACGTCAAATTTATCCGTTTTGCGCAATGGCGTCTCGACCAGAGCGGGAGCGGGGTACTGGCCTTCATCTCTAACAACGGCTATCTCGACAACCCGACCTTCCGCGGCATGCGCTGGTCGCTCATGCAGAGTTTTAACGACATTTACATTCTCAATCTGCACGGCAGTTCCAAGAAAAAGGAAACCGACCCTATAGGCGGAAAGGATGAAAACGTTTTCGACATCCAGCAGGGCGTTTGCATCGGCATATTCGTTAAACAGCCTGATTCAAAACGCAAATGCCAGATCCATTACGCCGACCTCTGGGGTGAACGGCAGAACAAATACGACACGCTCGATAAACTGGATGTCAGCAAAACCAAGTGGCAGAAAGTCGAGCCCGAAGATGTGCAGAACCTGTTTGTCCCGCAAGATAAAGAACGATTTAATGAATACAAGCTCGGGTGGAAGGTTGTCGATATTCTGCCAATTAACTCCATTGGCATCGTAACTGGTCAGGATAGCAAAACCATCGCTTTTACAGGAGAAGATGCCGCTTCGCTTGCACGAAGACACGAATTATCCTCTGAATGCATAACTCGCTTCTTATATCGTCCTCTTGATGTTCGATATGCAACATACGATCAATCAGTTGTTACTCGCCCGCGAACAGATGTCATGCGGCACATGAAGGGGCGGACTAATTATGGCTTGATTACAACTCGGCAAACAAAGGATTCATGGGACTCGTATTGCACAAAAAATATTTGTGGGCACAAAACATGTTCGGCCTACGATATAAACTATGTATTTCCTCTCTACCTCTATCCGGATTCGAATGAACTAAACTTTGGCGAATCGGGGCGGAAGCCGAATTTGTCAGATAAATTCATCAAAGAATTCGGCGGGAAGCTGGGGCTGAAATTCATTCCGGACGGGCGAGGGGATTTGAAGAAAACCTTCGGGCCGGAGGATGTGTTTTATTACATCTACGCGGTGCTGCATTCGCCGACGTATCGGACGCGCTATGCCGATTTCCTGAAAATAGATTTCCCGCGCATCCCGCTGACATCCGACAAAAAACTTTTTGCCTCGCTCGTGAAACTCGGCGGCGAACTCTCCGCGCTGCATCTGATGGAATCGCCGGAATTGGAAAAAACCTCCCTTGCATTTCCGGTCGCCGGGGACAATGTTGTCGCGAAAGGCTTCCCGAAGTTCATCATAAACGAGGCGTCATCTGCTCGTCATGGAGGGTCGCGCTCCGTCGCGACCGGTTCCGACGGAGCGGAACCCTCCACAAAAGATGGTTCTGATGCTGCCGCTTTATCTGCATCCGGCCGTGTTTACATCAACAAAACGCAATACTTCGACGGTGTTCCTTCCAATGTCTGGAACTTTACCATCGGCGGCTATCAGGTCTGCGAAAAATGGCTCAAGGACCGCCGCGAACGCGAACTGGCCAACGACGATCTACAGCACTACAAAAAAATCGTCGCCGCCCTCGGCCGCACCATCGAACTCATGCAGGAAATAGACGAAACCATTCCCAAATGGCCAATCGAATAAAGTCAGATATTTCCCTGACGAATAAACAACCGGGCGTGAGTTCGGCCATTGTCTCATCGCAATCCGGTAAATCCTGTTGATCCTGTCAAATAAGAATTCACCGCGAAAGAGCGCAGGGAGCACAAAAGTTGTTTCATGCTCCGTCTTTGTGTTCCTTGTGATGCATGCGGTGAAATCTCTGAAAAATAGCCAAAAAAACGCCCAAAAATGCTCAAAAACGGCCCCAAATGGCCTAAAATCAGTCAAAAATGCTCATAAACGGTTAGAAATGTCCGAAAAATCGGATTCATCGTCCCGTTTTTGTTCCATGGCGGATCAAGCGTTTGCGCGCGAGCATTGCCGGTAAAAGAAAGTGCCGGCTTGACACGGAAGAAAGATAGTAATAGATTACTTACTATGAAGAACAGAAAAAGAGCCAGACGTCTTCCGGCGGACGAACGCCGGGCGGTGACCGTGCAAACAGTGCTTGAACTGGCCGCCGAACAGAACCCCGATGAAATCACCACCACGGACATGGCCGGCCGCATGCGCATGACCCAGGGGGCGCTGTTCCGGCATTTTCCCACCAAGGATGCCATTTGGGAAGCGGTTATGGAGTGGGTGGCTGAACGTATTCTGGCGCGCGTGGATGAGGCCGGTCGGTCGGCCGGCACATCGCTTGAGGCTTTGGAGGCCGTGTTCATGGCCCACATGGATTTTGTGACGGAGCATGCCGGAGTGCCGCGGATTTTGTTCGGCGAACTCCAGCGTCGGGGAGACACCCGGGCCAAGCGCATGGTGCGGAAACTGCTCGCCCAGTACGGAAAGCGGCTGCAGGCGATCATTGAACAGGGGAAAGCGCGCGGTGAAGTGGCTCCGGATGTTGACCCCGCTGCGGCGTCGGCCCTGTTCATCGGAACCATTCAGGGTCTGGTCATGCAGTCGCTGCTGACCGGAAAAAGCGACGGTATGCGGGCGCAGGCGGATGAAGTCTTTGCAATCTATCAGCGCGGAATCAGGAGTATGCCATGAAACGATTACACATTACGGGACGCACGCTGGCGATGATTGCCGTTCTCGTCCCGCTGCTGATCCTGTTCATATTTGTTGCGCTCAGATCCGGGCCGCTGGCGCCGGTTCCGGTGACGGTGACGGCGCTCGAGAATCATGCCATCACACCCTCATTGTTTGGCATTGGCACGGTCGAGTCCCGCTACACCTTCCGGGTGGGGCCAACCATGGCCGGCCGGGTTCTGCGGCTTGAGGCGGATGTCGGCGACAAGGTCGAGGCCGGTCAGTTGCTGGGCGAAATGGATCCCGTTGATCTTGACAACCGCGCGGCTGCTTCGGATGCAGCCCTAAAGCGCGCTGCGGCCCAGGTTACGGCCGCCGAGGCTCTGATTCGTGACGCGAAGGCGCGCAAGGATTATGCCGGGATTCAGGCGGAGCGCTACGAAAAACTGCTGCAGGCGCGCACGGTCAGTGAAGAGGCGTTCGATGCCCGGCATCAGGAAAAGCGGGTGACCGAAGCGGGCCTTGCGTCCGCCCGTGCCAATCTGGAAGCAGCCCGCCAGGAGAAGGCGCGCCTCGAAGCGGAACGCAACGCACTGCTCGAACAACGCGCCAATTTGCGACTCGTTGCCCCGGCCGCTGGCCTGGTGGTTAAGCGCAGCGCGGAACCCGGAACAACCGTGGTCGCGGGACAGCCGGTTTTGGAACTGGTGGATCCGGAGAGCCTGTGGATCAATGTCCGGTTTGATCAGTTGAGCGCCAACGGCCTGCAGGACGGACTCCCGGCCCGCATTGTGCTGCATTCACAGAAAGACCAGGACTTTTCCGGACAGGTGTCGCGCATCGAGCCGCTTGCCGATTCTGTGACCGAAGAAATCCTGGCCAAGGTGTCGTTCGATTCTGTTCCGGAAAAATTGCCGCCCATCGGAGAACTGGCCGAGGTTACGGTGGATTTGCCCGCCCGCCCGGCCGGTCCGACCCTGCCAAACGCCTGCGTGCTTCGATTCAACGGCCAAATCGGGGTCTGGGTGACGGACGGCGGGGCGCTCCGTTTTGCGCCCGTCACGGTGGGGGAGCGCGACCTCGATGGACGGCTTGAGATTCTTGAAGGATTGAAGTCCGATGATCGCGTTGTTGTGCACAGCCGCCGCGCGCTGGCCCCCCGCCATCGCATCAAGATTGTGGATCAGCTTCCGGGCGGTTCCAGATGATCAGCCTCGCAGGTCATGATATTCAGCATGCCTGGGGAAAGTTTGTTTTCACCGGCATCGGCCTGGGGCTTCTGATCGGCGTGACCCTGACCATGGCCGGCGTCTATCGCGGCATGGTGGACGACGCCATGGTTCTGCTCGACAACAGCGGCGCCGACTTGTGGGTCGTGCAGAAAGACACGCTGGGTCCCTATGCGGAGCCGTCCAGCCTGCAGGATGATCTTTATCGCGGCATTCTGGGCATGCCGGGCGTGGCCCGCGCCGCCAACGTCACCTATCTGACCATGCAGGTCCGCAAGGGTGAAAATGATGTGCGCGCCATGGTGGTCGGGGTGCGGCCGGGTGAAATCGGCGAGCCCGGACAGCCTCGTTACCTTGTGGCCGGCCGGCACATTACCCGCAGCCATTATGAGGCCGTTGCGGATGTGACATCGGGTTTCAAGCTTGGCGACAGCCTTCGTATACGGCGCAATGATTACACCGTGGTCGGTTTGACCCGCCGCATGGTATCCTCCGGCGGAGATCCCATGATTTTCATTCCCTTGAAGGATGCTCAGGAGGCGCAGTTTTTGAAGGACAATGATGCGATCATCCGACAGCGCCGGCGCACCGCCGAAAATCCCGCGTTCAACCGTCCGGAAGTGCCGGGCCTGCTGGATGCGGTCACGGCCTCGCAAACCGTCAACCCTTATGTGAACGCTGTGCTTGTGCAGATCCAGCCCGGGTCTTCTCCCGATGAAGTGGCAGGACATATCCGTCGCTGGAAACGCCTCCAAGTGTATACTCGCGTGGAGATGCAGGCGATTTTAATCGGCAAGCTGATTGCCACATCGGCCCGGCAAATTGGAATGTTTCTGATCATCCTTGCTGTCGTCAGCGCGGCCATCGTTGCTTTCATTATCTATACCCTGACACTGGGCAAGATCCGGGAGATTGCCGTGCTCAAACTGGTCGGAACCCGGAACCGGACAATATCCGGGATGATTCTGCAGCAGGCGATAGGCCTGGGCGTGCTGGGCTTTCTGGTCGGAAAGATCGCGGCCACCTACTGGGCGGGAGTATTCCCGAAATATGTACTGCTTTTGCCGGGTGACTCGGTGCGCGGATTTTTAGCCGTGGTGGTGATGTGCTCACTGGCCAGCGTGCTGGCAATTCATGCCGCGCTCAAAGTGGACCCGGCGGAGGCCATTGGTGGTTGATATGCACGAAAAAGGCATACAGGTTGAAGGACTGCGAAAGCGCTACGGCAAGGGCGAGACCGCCGTTGACGCGCTGAAGGGCGTGGATATGCAGGTGGTGCCCGGCGAGGTGGTTGGACTGATCGGCCCCTCGGGCTCCGGCAAGACCACCATGCTGAAATGCCTGGGGGCGGTGATCGAGCCGTCGGGCGGCCGGATGAGCATCGGGGACGAACTGATCTATGACGAAGGCTGGCAAATCCATGATCTGCGCGCCCTGCGGCGCGACCGGATCGGCTTTGTGTTTCAGGCTCCCTATCTGATTCCCTTTCTCAATGTGACCGACAACGTCGCGCTGCTGCCGATGCTGGCCGGCCACTCCAATGCCGAGGCCCGGAAACGCGCCATGGAACTGCTGGAGGCGCTGGATGTCGCTCATCGCGCCCGGGCCATGCCTTCGCATCTCTCCGGCGGCGAGCAGCAGCGCGTGTCCATTGCGCGGGCGCTTGTGAATCATCCGCCGGTGATTCTTGCCGATGAACCCACTGCGCCGCTGGACAGCGCGCGCGCAATGACCGTCATACGCATCCTGAATCAAATGGCCCGGCAATACGAGACGGCTGTCATTGTCGTCACGCATGACGAAAAAATCATTCCGACGTTCAAGCGCATCTATCACATTCGCGACGGCCGCACCGAGGAAGAGGCCGGCGAGGGGAGGGCATTCGAATGAATGCAAATCAAGCCGCGGGCAGGATCATCATGAATCCGGGAATCTTTCACTATGCAGCAGGACTGCTTTGTGCGCCTGTTCTTCTGGCTGGATGCGTCACCGGGGGCAGCTTCAAGTCTCCGGCACCGCTGTCAGTTGCCGGTTACACCGCATCAGCCATGCCGGAAACAACGGCGTCCGCCCCGAGTGCGCAGGGCGAAGCACAGAAATTTTCCGAAGGGGTAGCGGTTGAGGCTCAATGGTGGCGGGCGTTCGGGTCACAGAAACTGGATGATCTGATTGAGCGGGCCCTGGAAGCCAGTCCAACGCTGCTGGCGGCGGAAGCCACGTTGCGCCAGGCGCGCTACACGTACGAAGCGCAGTCCGGCTCCACGCGGCTCCCGCAGGTGTACGCCAATTTGGGAGGGAAACGCCAGGCCGTCAATAATGCCGCCATGGGTCAGCCGGATGGGGAAAACACGTTTAATTTGTTCAATGCTTCAGTCAACGTCCAGTATCACTTTGATCTGTTCGGCGGCAACCGCCGGGCGCTTGAGGCACTGGCCGCGCAAGCGGAATTCCAGCGCTTCAAACTGGAGGGCGCGCGTCTCGCTTTAGCGGCAGATGCCATGGTCGCCGCCTTTACACAGGCGGAGCTTGCCGCACAGATCGAGGCCGCCGAGCGCATTCTTTCCGCTCAGGAGGAGCAGCTTGCTCTTGTGCGTCAAAGCGCCGCGCTCGGTTCCTCATCGCAAAACGAGGTGCTGGCTCAGCAAACACAAATGGAGCAGACCCGCGCCAGCCTTCCGGCACTGCGCAACAGGCTGGACCAGACTGCCCATTGGCTGGCCGCGCTGACCGGTCAAGCTCCATCCGCCGCCGATCTTCCGCAATTTGCGCTTGAGGATTTCACGCTGCCGGCTGATTTGCCTTTGCAGATTCCGTCCGAACTGGTGCGCAGCCGGCCGGACATCCGGGCCTCGGAAGCGCTTCTGCTCGCCGCCCATGCGCAGCACGGAGTGGCCGTGTCTAAACTGTATCCGCAGATCACGCTCAGCGCGGACATGGGCTCGCAGGCGCTTTCCGCAGACAAGCTGTTTGGCGCCGGCTCTATGATTTGGGCGCTGGCGGGACAACTGGCGCAGCCCTTGTTCAACGGCGGCCTCCGTGATGAGGCGCGGGCGGCGGAAGCGGGATCCGAAGCCGCGGCTGCGTATTATCGGGAGACTGTTCTGCAGGCATTCCGCAACGTCGCCGATGTGCTGCGCATGCTTGAGCATGATGCGCAAGTCCTTGCTGCACTCGCCGCCGTGGAGAATTCATCGCAGGAGTCGCTCGCGCTGGTGCAGTGGAAGTATGCCCTGGGTGCGGCGTCTGAGCACGAGGTGCTCACCGCGCAGCAGCAGGTTGCACTTGCGCGCACGGAGTCCATTGCCGCCCGGGCTCAGCGCCTGATTGACACGGCTGCGTTTTATGCCGCCATGGGCGGCGGGTGGATGCTGGACAATGCGCCAGCCGATCAACAGCAGGAGCATCAAGAAGCTGATGGAAAGGCGGGCAAATTAAAATGAAATTATCTGTCGAAAGAAGAATTCACCGCGAAAGAGCGCAGGGAGCGCTAAAGATGTTTCATGATCCGTCTTTGTGTTCCTTGTGATCCATGCGGTGAAATCTCTGAAAAACGGCCAAAAAGTGCCCAAAAACGCTTAAAAACGGCCAAAAATGCTCAAAAATGGCCCAAAATCTTCAAAAAGAATATTTTCGCACAAAGACGCCAAGACGCGAAGACTGGATGCAGAGGGAACTACGAAAAACGCGAAACACGCGAAAAAACCGGCGATGGAACCGCGGGATACAGAAATTATCCGATGCTTCGTGACTTCGTGGCTTTGTGCGAGAACATCCTGTCCATCCTGTTGATCCTGTCAAAATTCTTAATCTGGAATCAAGATGATGGATTTGCGGGCCTGGCGTTCCTTGACGGCGCAGTACAAGACGGGAGCCATGAACATGGTGATCACTTCGATCATCATGCCGCCAAAGACCGGCAGCGACATGGGCACCATGATGTCCGCGCCGCGCCCGGTCGAGGTGAGCACCGGCAGCAGCGCCAGCACGGTTGTGGCTGTGGTCATCAGGCAGGCCTGCACCCGCCGCTGGCCGGCATAAACCGTGGCCTCCCGGATTTTCGCGACGGTGCCCGGCTTTACACTCCCGAAGCGCTGGTCCAGATAGGTGCAGATCACGACCGCATCGTCGGAGGCAATGCCGAACAGGGCCAGGAATCCAACCCAGATGGCGATGCTCATGTTGATGGGATGAATTTGGAAAAGATCGCGCAAGCTGGTTCCGAAGATCGAAAAATCCATGAACCACGGCTGGGCATACAGCCAGATGAACAGCAGTCCGCCGCCCCAGCACACGAAGATGGAAATGATAACCAGTCCGGTGGTGATGACGGAACGGAACTGAAAATAGATGAGCATGAAGATGATGAACAGGGTGAGGGGCAGAATAATGGACAGCGTCTGCTGGGCGTGAATCTGGTTTTCGTAGGTTCCGGAAAACCGGTAGGTCACGCCGGGCGGAAGCTGCAGTTCGCGACTTTCGACGGCCGCTTCAAGCCGGCGCTGGCAGGCCTCCACCACATCCACTTCCGCGTATCGCTCTTTCTTGTCAAAAAGAACATAGCTGATAAGGAATGTGTCCTCGCTCTTCACGGCCTCGGGCCCGCGCACATAGCGGATGTCCGCCAGCTGGATCAGCGGGATCTGGGCGCCGCCCATGACCGGCACAAGAATTTCGCCGAGGGTTTCCACCTGGTCGCGCAGTTCGCGCAGGTAGCGGACGCGCACGGGGAACCGCTTGCGGCCCTCGACCGTTTTGGTCAGCGTCACGCCGCCCACGGCGACCTCGATGACTTCCTGGACATCCATGATGTTCAGCCCGTACCGCGCAATGGCTTCGCGGTTGATGTCAATTTCAAGATACGGCTTGCCGATGATCCGGTCGGCGATAACGGTTTCCGCCGCAACCATCGGCTCCTGCTTGAGGACGCGTTCAATGTCCCGGCCGGCGCGCTCGATGCTTTCAATGTCCGGGCCCTTGACCTTGACGCCCATCGGCGCCCGCATGCCGCTCTGAAGCATCACGATGCGGGCGGCAATGGGCTGCAGGCGCGGGGCCGTGGTGGTGCCCGGCACGCGCGCGGCCTTTGTGATTTCCGCCCAGATGTCATCGGGCGAACGGATGTGTTCGCGCCACTGGCGATAGGGCCGTCCTCGCGGATCGGGCACAAGCTCGCCGTTCTCACGTACAAACTCGCCGGTGGCGGGATCCACCCGGAAGCGCATGGTGCGCCCGGCCTTGTCCGTCACATACTCGGATTTGTAGGAGATGACGGTTTCGATCATGTTCACGGGGGCGGGGTCGAGAGCCGTGTCCGCTCGGCCGATCTTTCCGACCACCGAATCAACTTCGGGTATGGCGCGCAGGGCCATGTCCTGTTTTGAGATCACGTCCAGCGCCTCGCCCATGGAGGCGTGCGGCATGGTGGTGGGCATGTAGAGGAAAGAGCCTTCGTCGAGGGGCGGCATAAACTCCTTGCCGAAACCCGGGAACTTGTGCGCCAGCGCCGGGATGAAGTTCAGAAATTTCGGCGCGCCCAGCAGACCCAGATAGCCAATCACCACAATCAGCAGCGGCGCCGTCATGAAAGTCCGCTTGTGATCGAGGAACCAGCGCAGGGCGCGGCTGTAATAGCGGTGCACCAGGTAATACATCAGCTGGAAGAAACCGATCAGCAAAGCCACCATGAGCAGGTTGCGCCAAAAGCCTTTGTCCAGCCCCAGCGGCATCCAGTGTCCGCAAAGGAGCACACCCACCAGAATAACAATGAGCGCATTGGTCAGCCAGGGAAGCCGCGTGCGGACGCGCTCCGGCAGCCGCGGGGCAAGGGCCTGATAGAGTCCGATGAGCACCAGCGTCCATGCCGCCAGCCACCATTTCAGCGCCGCACCCGCGGCGAGGCCGCAAACCATCAGGATGATCGCGCCTGTCCGGCGCGACGATGGACCGCGCTTTTTGCCGGCCAGGATCAGGTGCGCCGCCGCGGGGATGACCGTAAGGCCCACGATGACTGAGCCGATCAGGCAGAAAGTTTTTGTGAAAGCCAGCGGCTTGAACAGCCGGCCTTCCGGGCCGCTCATGGCGAAGACCGGCAGAAATCCGACCACCGTGGTCGCAATGGCGGTCAGAATGGCGCTGCCCACTTCACTGGCCGCGCGATAGACCACTTCCAGCCGGTTCTCGCCGGGCGGGGCCTCGGCCAGATGCTGGATGATGTTCTGCGACATGATGACACCCATGTCCACAATGGTTCCGATCGCAATGGCGATTCCGGAGAGCGATACGAGGTTGGCCTCCACTCCGAAAAGTTTCATGGCGATGAAGGCGAAGAAAACGGTCAGCGGCATCATGACGCTGATCAGCAGCGACATGCCCAGCCGTCCGGCCATCAGGATCACAACAATCGTGGTGATCAGCACCTGTTCATAAAGCGCCGCATTCAGCGTGCCCAGTGTTTCATAGATCAGCCCGGTGCGGTCGTAGAAGGGGACAATGGTGACCTGGCTGGTCGTGAGGCCCTCCGGCCATTCGGCGCGGGGATGCGACTGCAGCCAGCCCAGCCATGCCGGCTGGTTCAGGATGCCGTCCTCGTACGCTTGGAAGCCCTGGGCGGATGCGAACGAATCCAGCGCATCGCGCGTGGTGGCATTGTAATCGGCCACAACCTTCACCGGCAGCGCCGGCGACACCTCGGCGATTTTGGCTTTGACGTTCTTGATGGCCGCCAGCGGATTGTAGCCGTGGCGGACCACCACCACGGCGCCGACGGCCTCGGCGCCCTCCTTGTCGAGCGCGCCTTCGCGCAGGGCCGGGCCCAGCGTGACCCGGGCGACCTGGCGGACATAGATGGGCACATTGCTGTTCACCTTGACCACGGCATTTTCAAGATCCTGCGCGCTGCGCAGGAAACCGCGCGCGCGGATCAGATATTCCACGCGGTTGAGCTCAATCTGGCGTGCGCCGACATCGAGGTTCGAGCTGCGGACGGCCTTGAACACATCTTCCAGCGAGACGTCGTGCGCCCGCATGGCGTCGGGATCGGCATCCACCTGATACTCCTGAACAAATCCGCCGACGGAGGCCACTTCGGTGATGCCTTCCGCCGCCTGCAGATGATAGCGGACGGTCCAGTCCTGAAGGGTTCGCAGCTCATGCAGGTCCCAGCCACCTGCCGGTTTGCCGTCGGGATCGCGGCCCTCGAGCGTGTACCAGAAAACCTGTCCGAGCGCGGTCGCATACGGGCCGAGGGCGGGCTTCACATTTTCCGGAAGCGTGCCGGAGGGAAGTCCGTTCAGCCGCGCGATGATGCGGTTCTGCGAATCCTCGAACGGAACATTCTCCTCGAAGATGACATAGACCATGGAGAAACCGAACATCGAATAGCTGCGGACGGTTTTAACGCCCGGCATTCCGAGCAGCGATACGGTGAGGGGATAGGTGACCTGATCATCCACATCCCGGGGCGACCGTCCCATCCATTCCGTGAACACGATCTGCTGATTCTCCCCGATGTCGGGAATGGCGTCCACGGCCAGCGGCCGCCGCGCGAGCCACGGCAGGTTCCAGTCGAACGGCGCCACCATCACGCCCCACGCGATGATGAAAACCACAAAGAGCGCCACCACCAGCTTCTGTTCAAGGCAGAAGCGGATCAGGCGGTCGAGGGCGGAGCCGGATGAATTCATTTCAACATCTCAGGCTCCACGCCTGCCTCCCTCATCTTCTGCAGATAGGTCTCCGGATCCTTGAGAAACGGCTCTTTGCAGGACGGGCAGCAGAAATAGATGCGCATCCCGTTGTAGTCGGCGTAATGCTCCTTGCTGATTTTTCCGCCCATGACCGGACACATCGTCTGGACTTTTGGATCCGCGGCGGGCTCGACCGCCTCCGGCGCCGCTTCGGCCGGCTGCAGCATGCTGGTCTTGCCTTGAATCTGAAGTGAACTGTCAATTTTGAAGTTTCCGCGCGTCACGACCGTCTCGCCTTCCTCGAGGCCGCTCATCACCACGTAGACATTTCCCGCGCGCGGGCCGAGGCTGATTTCGCGGCCCTCGAAACTGCCCGCATTGCCCGGTATGGCCACATAGACCACGGCGCGTGTGCCCGTGATCAGCGGGGCCGAAGCCGGAATCACCAGCGGCGCAGCGTTCTCATCCGCAGATTCTTTTCCCTCGGCCGGCTCGAGGTCCATTCCACAGATGCGGCACGAACCGGGCTTTTCCTGCATGACTTCGGGATGCATCGGGCACATCCACTTGCCTTGCAGGTCGGGCGGGATGGCGCGGCCGTCCGCAGACACGCGGGCCTTCAGCAATGCATGCACAAACATTTCCGGTTTCAACCGAAGGTCCGGATTGGCCACATTCACGCGCACTTTCACCGTGCGCGTCATGGCGTCGAGCAGGGGATCAATGAAGGACACTGTCCCGCTGAAGATTTCGCCGGGGAAAGCTTCCACCTGGATTTCAACGGGCTGCCCGTAGCTGATCCATGCCAGGTCCGATTCATAGGCATCCAGCTTCACCCACACAGAACTCAGATCGGCCACGGTGAAGAGTCTCGTGCCGGGCTCGACATACATTCCCTCCACGGCCTCTTTTTCCACCACGATGCCGCCGATGGGTGAGAAAAAGGTGAGATGATCCTGCATTTTTTTGCTCTTCTCGATGTTTTCAATCTGCTCGGCCGTCAAACCCCACAGGCGCAGCTTTTCGCGCGCGCCCTGAAGAAGAACCTCTGCACCGGGGCCGGCCTGGGCGGCCTGCATCAGTTCCTGCTGGGCGGAGAGAAGCTCGGGGCTGTAGAGGTCGGCCAGATGCTCGCCCTGTTTGACCGGCGTTCCCGTGACGTTGGCATAAAGCCGGTCAATGCGGCCCGGGACCCGCGCGGTGATCTGGGCCAGCAGCGTTTCATCCAGCTGAACCTTGCCGGTCATCCGCACCTCGACTTCGACAGGGCGCCGCTCCACCGGCGACACTTCCAGCTCGGCCAGCGCGCGGGCGGTGTCCGAAAGCGCGAGGGTGGTCGGACCCGAATCGTCGTCCTCTTTGCCGTCACCTGCGGGAATCAAATCCATTCCGCAAATGGGGCACTGGCCCGGAGCGGGCTGCCTGATCTGGGGATGCATGGAACAGGTCCATACCTGCTCCTGGATCGCCGGGCTTTCTCCTGCGGCAGCGGTCTGTTCCCGCCCGCAGCTCCGCCCGAGGACCAGTCCGGCCAGCAGTCCGACAGCGATTCCGATCACTATTTTCTTTTTCATTTGCAGCCTTCTTTCATTTTTCAGACATTCCGGCCGCCCAATCCAGCCGGGCCTGCCGCATTCCGGCGTCGCCCTCCGCCATGGCCCGCATCAAACGCGCATTCAGCAGGAATCTTTCGCTTTCCAGAAGTTCCATGAAGTCAACCTGTCCCGCGCGATATCCGGCTTCGCTGGCCGTGAAGCGCTGCTCTGCCTGCGGCAGAAGTTCTTTTTCATACAGATCCAGGGTCTGCCGGGCCGCCTGCGCCCTGTACCACGCATCGTGGATCTCGTTTTGCGTTTCCCGTTTTGCCGACTCCAGCGCGGCCTGCCCGGCCGCGATCTGATGGCCGGATTCGCGTATGCCCGCCCTTGTCTTGCCGATCCAGAAGGGGATCTCCAGCCCGACCATGAACATGGCCATGTCGTCTTCTTCGGGGAGCTGGCGGTATTCGAGGCCGACCATGAAGTCCGGCAGATATTCCCTCCGCATGAGGGACTGCCGGGTGGTGCCGCGTTCGATCATGATCTGCGCGGCCCTGATTTCCGGCCGGCCGGTTTCGCCCGCGGCAAGCAGAGCCTCTATGCCGTCCGAGGGCAGGCTCGGCGGGGGCTCGGCAGTCACGTCCAGCGGCGCGGCGGCGGGTCGGTTCAACAGTGTGTTCAGCCGGGCGGTCAGCGAAGCCTCGCGCGCCTGCAGTTCCAGCAGTTTCCCGCGCAGCATGGGAATCTCGGACTGGGCTTTGATCATGTCCTGCTGACTCACTTCGCCCGTGGAGTATTTGGTTTCCGCCACCTGCACCATCTGTTTCAGCACGTCCTCTTCGGACTGAACAATTTCGATGGATCGCCGGACCGCGATCAGTTCATAGCAGGATTCCCTGGCCATCAGCGCCGTCTCGCGGCGCATGATTTCGTATTCAAGTCCGGTCGTTTCCGCGTCCTTTCCGGCCAGCCTGCTTTTCAGGCCGCGCTTGCCGGGCCACGGGATGGTTTGCTCCGCTTCATAGCGTTGTTCGTCGGTGCCGGGGAAGCGGTCGGTTGAATCCATGCCTTTGTAGGTGACCACGGGATTTGGGAGGGAGCCTTCCTGGGCGGGCAGCTCCTGCATGGCCGACCACTCGGCACGCATGCCGGCCAGCCGGGGATTGTCGCGCAGGGCCGCGGCCACCACCTCGTCCACGTCCATGCGCGGGGATGATTGCGGTTCATCCGCAGACGCCAGCCCCGTTGACGCCAGAAAGCACAGCAGGCCGATCAACCGTTTTCTATTCATGGCGGCTTCCATCGCTCCATTCTGTTATCGCAGTCTGAACAACCGGTTTGATGCTAATCCTCCTGAAGAAAAAAGTAAACGAGGTATTATCCGAAAATCGCGCCAGACCTTAAAAAAATGCCAAAAATGGCCCGAAAACATCAAAAAACGGCCAAAAAAGCCAAAAATTGGCCCAAAAACGTCAAAAATTCGTATTTTCGCACAAAGACGCCAGGACGCGAAGACCGGATGCGGAGTGAACTGCGAAAAGCACGAAACATGCGAAAAAGCATTTTTCACCATGAAGAACATGAAGGGCATGAAGATTTATCGCGCATTGGCGCAGTGACGCAGAGGATTTCTCATGGAACTCTCGAGAACTTCTGGAATTCTGTCCATCCTGTTGATCCTGTCAAAATTCTTAATCTGGAACTCATGAAATCAGGAAAAAGCCTTCTCTGTGTTCCATGCGCTTTTTATTGTTTGACTATTGATCCGGACGTTCATACTTATCCTCCAAGAGGTGCGCCTTGTTGGGCCACAAATGGAGATTACATGACAGATTCAATCGCTCGCCTGAACCCCTCGACGCTGCCCAATGCCGGCAATGCGGGATACTCTCAGATATCGATAGTTAAGCCCGGCCGTATGGCCTACATATCCGGTCAAGTGGCATGGCGACCAAACGGCGATGCCGTCCCAGATAGCCTGTCCGAACAAATGAGACTCGTCTCGGTCAACGCAAAGGCCGCGCTGTCTGCGATTGGGGCCGCTGCCCAGGATATCGTGATGGCACGCATCTACGTGGTCAACCTCACTCCTGAACGGCTTGAAGAAGTCATGCCCCCATTTCTGGCCACTTTTGATGGGGCTCAGCCCTGTGTTACGGGTGTTGGCGTACAGGCCCTGGCAGGTCCTGATCTGCAAGTTGAAATGGAATTAGTGGTCAGGCTGCCCGATTGATCGGAAACATCAGGATGTGAACATTCGCAACAAATTGGCCCTGCAAGCGGCTTCAGGCATATGTGGAACCCGGAGTTGGCTTGGGAATCAAGAAAGAATCGTTGGGCTTGGGTTCCACGTGCCTGAGTCGTAACGTCAGGAGGAGAGAGATGAGGAGAATACTCGCCGCATACAGTGAAAATATATATTATGATTAAAGCACCCAAACCAAAAGACAGCAGATTGTGGCGTGATTCTTATTACCACAAACTATTTGGACTTAAAGCGGCGAATGAAGCCGGGAGAGTGCTTAAATATTTTGAAGAAGAACGGCCAAATGACAAGCGTCCGCGCAAAGCCATCGATGCAATCAGGGAGTGGGCTGAAGGCCAGCGAACGCTTGGGATGAAAGAAGTGCGCAAACTTTCGCTTGATGCGCATGCTGCCGCCCGTGATGTAAAATCCGATGCTGCAAAATACGCCGCCCACGCCGCCGGGCAAGCCGTCGGAACATGGCACGCGCCGGCCCACGCCTTGGGCGCTTTTGGTTATGCGGGCAGAGCATTTGTTGCAGGCAGGAAAAAGTCTTCCAATAAATGATTTCATAAAACGGCCCAAAAGTGCCAAAAAACAGCCAAAAACGATCAAAAATGGCCCAAAAACGGCCGTTTTTTTGATTTTGCGCCCACCCGGGGCTTCGTGATAGATTTTCAGCGCCGATGAATAAATATTTCATATTTTTGGGCGCGATCCTCCTTACATCGGTTTTTGTTCCCGCGGCCACTGCTGCCCTCTTGCATGTTTCCGATGTGAAGCTGACCGCTTTTGATGGTGAAACGAATGACGAGTTTGGCATTTCAGTCTCGGTGGATGGTGATGTTGCATTGGTCGGGGCGGAAAGCGATGACGGGGCCCGCGGCGCGGCCTATGTTTTTGAACGAGATATTAGCGGAACCAATTCCTGGGGTTTGGTCGCCAAGCTGACCGCGCCGGATGCTGCTGCGGACGACTGGTTCGGATTTTCGGTTGCCGTCGCGGGCGACGTCGCGCTGGTTGGCGCTTATGGAAATGATGACGCGGGAGCCGGCTCCGGTTCGGCCTATGTTTTCGAACGCAACATCGGCGGAACAAATGCCTGGGGCTTTGTCTGCAAACTCACGGCTTCCGATGCGGCGGCTTCCGATTATTTCGGCGTTGCGGTTGCGGTGGACGGCGACGTCGCCATCGTCAGCGCATCCGGCGATGACGGTTTCCAGGGTTCTGCGTACGTTTTTCAGCGCAATGCCGGCGGCACGAATGCGTGGGGGCAGGTCGCAAAGATTGCTGCTCCGGATGGAACCACAAATGACTATTTCGGAGTCTCGGTGGCCGTTGCCGGCGATGTGGCGCTGGTGGGAGCGGAACAGGATGATGATCTGGGTTCGGCGTATGTCTTCGAGCGGAACATGGGCGGGACCAACGCATGGGGCTTTGTGCGCAAGCTGACGGCTTCAGACGGAGCGGCGGATGATCACTTTGGATATTCCGTTTCAGCGGACGGCGATGCGGCGCTGGTCGGGGCCTACGGCTGCAACGGAAACCGCGGCGCGGCGTATGTTTTTCAGCGCAACTATGGCGGAACGAATGCATGGGGGGAAGTGACGAAACTCACCGCCTCGGACGGCGCGACGGATGATCACTTCGGCTGGTCGGTGGCGGTGGACGGCGGCACGGCGCTGATCGGCGCGCACAAGGATGATGACGCGGGATCCGAATCCGGCTCAGCCTATGTCTTTGAACGCAACGCGAACGGCCCGAATGCGTGGGGGCAGGTGCGCAAGCTGACGGCATCCGACGGATCATCCGGCGATTGGTTCGGTTGCGCCGTCTCCGCCTCCGGAAACAACGCCCTCATCGGCGCTTTTCACGACGATCCCTCCGGCATCTTCTCCGGTTCCGCTTATATCATGCCGGTTTCGATTGAAGAGAGATGTTTTCAAGAAACATCTAAATTGACCGAGTCTGATAGCGATCGTTTTGGGCGTGCGGTGTGTGTGGCTGAGAGGTTAGTGTTAATTGGAGAACCATGGGGGAGTTTCAACGACTCTGGCGCCGCCTATCTATATGAATATAACAATGCTGCGACAAATGCATGGGTACAAAGAGTGAAACTCACGGCATTGGATGGGTCTGACGGGGATAATTTTGGCTATTCAGTGTCGTTAGGTGGAGATATTGCGATAGTTGGGGCGCGTGGAGATGATGATGTTGGAAGCGATTCGGGGTCTGCATATATTTATGAACGTTGTGATACAGGCAGCAACATCTGGGAACAGATAACCAAATTATTGGCACTGGATGGAAACACAAA
Organism: Kiritimatiellia bacterium; assembly: GCA_050178035.1. GTDB lineage: Bacteria > Verrucomicrobiota > Kiritimatiellia > JAKQHR01 > JAKQHR01 > JAKQHR01. Next base: position 11,092 of record JBFXGK010000021.1, on the reverse strand, counting down.
TCGCTGTTTTGGCCACTCAGTGGCAGTAGCGGGTGATATGGCCATTGTGGGCGCACCTGGTTCTGATGTGCCGGATATGCTCAATCCATATTCCGGTGCGGCCTATGTATATGAACGTGATGCAGGAGGAGCTAATGGATGGCATCAATTGGCGAAATTGATTCCGCCAGATGGGGTGACAGATGATCGATTTGGTTACTCAGTATCTATTGCTGGAGACGTGATTCTTATCGGCGCGTATAAACATAATCAAGGGCGCGGTGCCGTATATGTTTTCGAACGGAATGCCGGTGGGACAAACTCATGGGGGCAAGTGGCTAAACTTATGGCTTCGGATGCTCAGCCGGGAGAGGCTTTTGGTTATTCAGTATCAGTGTACGGAGATGTTGCGTTGATTGGTGCTGTTGTTGGATATAATGACGAGAGTGTGCGTTCGGGTACAGCATATATATTTGAACGAAATGCCAGTGGACCCAATGCTTGGGGTCAAATGGCAAAGATATTGGCATCAGATGGCGCGGCAATGGATTATTTTGGTGTTTCCGTTTCTATTGCTGGAGATAGTGCGCTGGTTGGTGCATCTTGGGATGATGATGCTGGTGATCAATCTGGATCAGCGTATTTATTTGAGCGCAATTCAGGCGGAAGCAGTGCTTGGGGGCAGGTTGCAAAACTCACAGCTTCTGATGCTGCAGAAACCGCTATTTTTGGAGGCCCGGTTTCGATGGACGGAGATGTGGCCCTGATTGGTGCTCCATCTGGTTCTGGCGCGGCATATATATTTGAACGTCATTTCCCCGTGCCGGAGACAGTGATTGAAGAGATGCAGATTCAGGGGCCGGAGGTGGTGTGCGCGTGGACGTCGGAGGTTCCGGTGGACTACACTTTGCAGGTCAGCGGAAGCATGGATGACAACGCCTCGTGGTCGAATCTGCCCGGCTGCGCCGATCTGCCGGGCGTTGACGGCATCATCTCCGTCACCAATGATTTTGAATCCGATCCGCAGCGTTTTTATCGCGTCAAAGCCGTCAATTCACCGATCAGATAAACGCCTCCGCAATAAAAGAGTGCAGTTCGAAATCAGCAGGCGTAGGATGTTTCCTGAGATTTGAAGAAAAGGAAACGTAAATGATCAGTGTCCTGAGCGTGGTTACATTCATTCTTTATTTTGCGGTGGCGGATTTGCTGATTTGGAAATACCGCAAGACGAGAGATTCCGGTTTCCTTTGGCTAAGCCTGCCGCTCGTGCTGCTGCCGGTTGTCGCGCTGCCGATCGCGCTATGGGTTCAGGCGGGCGTGGACCGGCTGGCGCTGGGAGAACAAATCAACGCCTTTCCTTTTACGCTTGTCGAGCAGGGGCATCTCACCTTGGGCGGACTTCTCACTCTGCTGAACCTGTTGCAGCATGTGGTCTGGGGCATTCTCTCGCTGATTGCGATTCTGGCCCTCAAGCCCCGCCGCCTGAAAAATGCGTCCATTTGACGATTTTTGGCCCTCGTAAAACCGGCCAAAAAAAGCTCAAAAACAGCTCAAAACATCAAAAAATGGCCCCAAAACGGCCCAAAAACGTCAAAAATCGCTCAAAAACGCGAAAAAAGCCAAAAAATCACCAAAAAGTGACTTTGGAGGCCGCAAAAGATTCTGAAGCTGGGCCGGCCCCAAAATGCTGTTTTTTGGCCGAATTTTCGGTTTTCCGGGGTTTCAGAAGGCATAATTCGCTGAGAATGAATGGATTGTGATTTTCACATCATTTTGTATTGACTGAAAAATTGCTCCACTATATGTTGTGGTTTTTCAAATGCGCCTGTTAATAACTTTTGCTGGCCGCATGCGGGGGGAATGAGATTTTTTGAATGATGAGGATTAATGAGGACTAACTATGGAACCAACTAATGTAAAACAACAGGGAGACGCACTTCTTTCGGCTATGTCCACCATCCGCAAGCGCGACGGGCGCTGCGTGCCGTTTAACGCATCGAAGATCACCGCCGCGATTGCGAAGGCCGGTCGCGAGACGGGCGAGTTCGGCGACGATGTCGCGCGCAAGCTCGGTATGCGCGTGGTCAGCTTGTACCAGACGATGTATCCGGATCAGGCCCCCGATGTGGAGCAGATCCAGGACATGGTTGAGGAAGTTCTGCTGGCCTCCACCTACAAGAAGACCGCCAAGGCCTACATTCTCTACCGCGACCAGCACGCGCGCATCCGCGAGATGGCCCAGAAGGCCGATCTCGATCTGATTGACAGCTACCTCGAGCAGCTCGACTGGAAGGTGCACGAGAACAGCAACATGGCCTACTCGCTTCAGGGGCTCAACAATTTCATCTCGAGCGAAATCAGCAAGACCTACTGGCTGAACAAAATCTACACGCCCGAAATCCGCGAGGCGCACGACACCGGCGCGTTCCATATCCATGATCTCGGACAGCTTTCCGTCTACTGCGTCGGCTGGGACCTCAAGGATCTTTTGACTTCCGGTTTCCGCGGCGCCTACGGCAAAACCGAAAGCTCGCCCGCAAAGCATCTCTGCACCGCCCTCGGGCAGATTGTGAATTTCTTCTACACGCTTCAGGGCGAAGCCGCCGGCGCGCAGGCGTTCTCAAACTTTGATACGCTTCTGGCCCCGTTCATCCGCTATGACAAGCTGGACTACCAGGAAGTGAAGCAGGAACTGCAGGAGTTTGTGTTCAACGTGAATGTCCCCACGCGCGTGGGTTTCCAGTCGCCGTTCACCAATGTGACGCTCGATCTCCATGCACCCTCGGCGCTGGCCGGCGAGAATGTGATCATCGGCGGCAAGCCGCAGAAGGAAACCTATGGCGAGTTCCAGGTCGAGATGAACATGTTCAACACCGCCTTCATGGAGGTGCTGGCCGAGGGCGACGCGAAAGGCCGCGTGTTTACGTTCCCGATCCCGACGTTTAATATCACCTCCGATTTCAACTGGGACGCGCCCGAGCTGACGAAGCTCTGGGATGTCACCGCGAAATACGGCATCCCGTACTTTGCGAATTTTGTGAACTCCGACATGTCGCCTGACGATGCGCGCTCGATGTGCTGCCGCCTGCGGCTGGACACCCGCGCGCTGGAAAAGCGCGGCGGCGGCCTCTTCGGGGCCAATCCGCTGACCGGCTCCATCGGCGTGGTCACGATCAACATGCCGCGCCTTGGCCATTTGGCTGAGAACGAGGCCGATTTCATGAACCGTCTCGATCATCTGATGGAAGTGGCCCGCTCCAGCCTCGAAACCAAGCGCAAGGTGCTGGAAACATTCACCGACAAGAATCTTTATCCGTACACCAGCTACTATTTGCGCCAGATCCGCCAGCGCCACGGATGCTACTGGTTCAACCACTTCTCCACCATCGGGCTTGTGGGGCTGAATGAAGCGGTGGTCAACCTGATGGGAACCGACATCGGCACGACGGAAGGCAAAGATTTCGCGGCGCGCGTGCTGACGTTCATGCGCGACAAGCTCGCGGAGTTCCAGCAGACGACCGGAAACTTCTACAATCTGGAAGCCACCCCGGCCGAAAGCACGGGCTACCGCCTGGCCAAGATAGACAAGAAACTCTATCCCGAAATCATCTGCGCAAACGAAGCAGAGGCCGGCAGCGGCGCGGAGGCGTTCTACACGAACTCCAGCCAGCTTCCCGTGAACTACAGCGACGACATTTTCCATGTGCTCGACCTGCAGGACGAACTGCAGACGAAGTACACCGGCGGAACTGTCCAGCATGTGTTCCTCGGCGAGGCCGTCGCCGATCCCGAAGCTGTGAAAAGCTTTGTGCGCACGGTCTGCAACAACTATCACCTGCCGTATTTCACGTTATCGCCGACCTTCTCGGTGTGCCCGTCGCACGGCTATCTGAAGGGCGAGCACAAGACGTGCCCGCACTGCGGCGAGATCGCGGAGACCTATTCGCGCGTGGTCGGCTATCTGCGTCCTGTGGACCAGTGGAACAAGGGCAAGCGGGCCGAGTTCGCCATTCGCGCGCGCTATCACGTGGAGGCCTGAGCGTGCTCATCGGCGGATTCATGCCCTTCAGCCTGTCGGACTATCCCGGCCATCCGGCTGCGGTGGTCTTTACGCAGGGGTGCAATTTCCGGTGCCCGTTCTGCCATAACGGCGACCTGCTTTCGCCCGTGCGGCCGCAGAGCCAGATGGTGCCGGAAGAAACCGTCTTCGAACTGCTGAAAAAGCGCGGCGGCCGCCTGCATGGAGTTGTGATCACCGGCGGCGAGCCCACGCTTCAGGATGACCTGATTCCGTTCATGCGGAATGTTCACGCGCACGGACTCAAGGTTAAGCTCGACACCAACGGCAGTCGCCCGCAGGTGGTGCGGGATGTCCTGAAGGAAAAACTCGCGGATTACATCGCCATGGACATCAAGGCCCCGCTCGCCGCCTACAGCCGTTTGGCGGGCGTGCGCGCGGATGCCGCCGTGATCGAGGAGAGCATTGGACTCATTGCTTCAAGCGGCATCCCGCACGAATTCCGGACCACCCGCGTGGAACCGCTTCTCTCCGAGCGCGACTGCGAGGGGATTGAGGCGCTGGTCCCTCCCGGCTCGCGCCACCGCTGGCAGGCCTTCCGTTCCGAAAACGCCATGGACATTGATCTGCGGAAGCACGGAGTGGAATCGTGAATGTCGAACTGCTGAGCATCACGCCGAATGCGGAAGAGCTGATCGAACAGGCCGCCCGCACCTGCTATCAGAGCAGCGACAAGGCCGTGCCCGGCAACGCCGGAAAATTCCTGACGAAACTTCTGGCCAGCGGCCACGAATCGCCGTTCGAGCACGCGAGCGCCACCTTCCGCATCACGGGCTGCTCGCGCGCCATGACGCATCAGCTGGTGCGCCACCGTCTGATGTCGGTCTCGCAGAAGAGCCAGCGCTACGTCGCGGAAAAGAATTTCGACTACGTGATTCCTCCCAGCATTCCGCCGGAGCTGGAGGATGATTTCCGGGCCGACATGAGGATCATTGCGGACATGTATGACAAATGGAAAAAGCGCGGGATCAAAAGCGAGGACGCGCGGTTTGTCCTGCCGAACGCCTGCGCCACCGACATCATGATCACCGCCAACTTCCGCGAATTCCGCCACATCTTCAAGCTCCGCTGCGAATCCCACGCCCAGTGGGAGATTCAGGAAATCGCCCTGCTGATGCTCAAGGAACTCCACGCCCGCGCCCCGTCGGTCTTTCAGGATCTCGCAGACACATACCTGAAGTGAAGCTCGACGGATATTAGGACTTTCGGAACTTCTCCGGATCAATGGCAATTCCGGGACATGCTTTTCGCAGCGGTCCGTCGAAGGTGATGAGGGGCATATCGAGCTGTTTGGCAAGGACCACGAATTCCGCATCGTATGCGGTTATGTGATGGCGATGGGCCATCTCCAATACTGCGTCAGAGGGCACAGCATATTCCCGGTTCCGAAGCAGGCGCTCCGCACTTTCGATGGTTCGCTGCGCCTGGGCCAGGGACATTCCCTCCTTCTTCATGTACAGAGCCAGAATGTTGCGCAATTCCGATCGGCAAAGCAGGGGAGCGGCCCAGTCCGGATCCCGCTTGAAGATGATGTCAGCCAATTCACTCTTCTCTCCGGGAATCAGCAGGTAAGCCACCAGATTGGAATCCGCAACGATCATGGACGCTCTGCCTCGGTCGCCTCGCGGATCAACTGATCAGTGAGTTTTCCGGGCAGGGAAGAACGGTGCTGCTGAATATCCGCAAGAAGCGCATCCACATCAATTAATGTGGGAGATACTGCATCTTCCAAACAGACCAGCGCTTCTTTGTTGAGACTCCGGCCATGCTGTTTGGCCCGGTACTTCAGGGCTTTATGTACAGACCTTGGTATATTTTTCAGTGTTATTGTTATCATGTATAAACCATAACACAACCATTATGGTTGTCAATGGCAACCTGTATGTGAAATGCCCGCACCCGTCGGTTTTCCAGGACCTGACGGATATCTGTCTTTCGTGACCCTCTCAATCGCGATGGAAATCGAAATCGTAATCGAAATCGAAATCGTTATCGCTTCCTGCGACGTACTAAACCCGGCCTTTATGACCCGCCCGATTTCGATTTCGAGTTATCGGGCGGGTCCGGCGGCTTTTTGCCCTTGCCTGATTCGCGTGCCGAAAGTGCGGCAGCCACTTCTGCCCACGGCACCTGCTTGCGAATTGCGGCCGATTTTCCCGCCAGAGACGAAGCCGCTTCGGCGGCCTGTTCTGCCGCTTCAACCAGTTCCTGCCTGACACCGGATGCGGAGATGAGCCAAAGCAGCATTTTGGGCTCAACGATGTGGTTGTAGACGTAACGTGCATCACGATCCGAGGCGTCTTTGCGGGGATATGTGCCGGTGCCGGAATCTGGATCCAGCCAGCCGAGCCAGTGATCTTTTTGCGTTCTGTAGTTGTTGTAGCCGGGATGGCCCTCGGCGACCGGCTCATCAGACGGCAGGCGGCGTATAGCCTGGATCAACCACTCAATGCTGTCGGGATGCTTCTGTGAATCTTCCCGGAGTCCTGCCGACTGTTGGGAATGTTCTTCTCTTTGATCGCTCATTCTATCGGCACCAGAGGCTGACAGCACGACCATGGCCATGACCAACAGGGCAGCGAAATATTTTGCAGTCATGGTTATTCTCTCCTAATCCAGCAGGGTGCCGATTTTGTTGAGTACTTGCCGGACGGTGGCTTCGGGGAGGGCACAGATCAGCGATGCCCTCCGCGCCTTCCAGTCCAGGCTCTTGATCTGATCCGACAAAACAGCACCAGACACTTTGCATTGCTGCGGAATGACGACCTCAAAGGGATAACCTTTTATTTGACTGGTAATCGGACAGAAAAGCGCAAGACCCACTTTGCGGTTGTAGGATTCGGGCGAGAGAACGAGAGCCGGGCGATGGCCTGCCTGCTCGTGTCCCGACTGAGGCGTGAAAGACAGCCAGACCACGTCACCCCGTCTTGGGCAATAGGCGGATGTCATTACCACACCTCCCGTCCAACGGCCGCTCCGGTCTCGACTTCGGAATGAAGGTTCCGCTTGGTGACTCCGGTCAGAAGATCATCAAGGCTGTAGTGTGGTTCGGGATGCGGATTGATAACGATCCTCCCGTCATCAACAGCAAGATCAACAGGCGAACCATAGGCAAGCTGCGTCTCTTTGACGAAAGCCTTTGGAATCCGCACCGCCAGACTGTTGCCCCATTTCTGAATTTTGGTCTGCATACCCATTCTCCGGTTGTATCTACAAAGAGGATACATCGAACAGCAGCGAGCGGCAAGCATCATTTTGATCTTTATCTTCCACGGTCGGCCGCTAGACTTTGCGGTGTTAAACGAGGGGTGTGAAGATGCAGCGAGGGAATGTCATTTTTGCCGCCGGTCTGCTGATGGCTGCACAAGCCTTTGCCCGCACCATTCCGGTCGTGATCACCTGGACGGATGACCCTCAAACCACTGCCACGATTGCATGGGAGCGCGACAGCGAGAGGCGGGGCACGGTTGAATATGGCCTGACCACCAATTACACCGATACCATTGTGGATGCCGGCGGAACGCGCAGGCATTCGCTGACACTGACCGGCCTTATTCCTGGCACAAAGTACTTTTTTGAGGCTTCGTCCACGGACGGGTTCGCACAGTCCGGATATTTCAGAACAGCTCCGTTATCCGGCGATTCGTTCAACTTTGCGGTTCACGGGGATTTGCAGGGAGGCCTTACGCCCTCGTGGGCCCGCGATGTAACCGAGGAAATCATCGGGAACGAGCCCGACTTTGTCATCCATGTGGGCGATCTTGCGGATCCCGTGTACAGCGCGAGCTGGCCAACCTGGGAGCAGTTCTTTAACATCACCACCGATGAGCTCCAGCGTGCAGTCTTTATGCCTGTCTGCGGAAATCACGACGACGGCCCGAGCGGCAATGCCGACTACTGGAAGATTTTCAACCTTCCCGAAAAACCGTCCAACGGGAGCTGCTATTCCTTTGATGTCGGCAACACCCATTTCGCGGCGCTGAATTCGGATTTGGAAGTGGAAGGGCAGACCAACTGGCTTGCTCGCGATCTGCAGCGGGCCGCCAACAACACGAACATTGCGTGGATCATTCCGTATTTTCATCGTCCACCCTATTCGGAGGGCGAGCGGGCGGGGGATGGTTACATCAAGACAAACTGGTGCCCGGTGTTTGTGCAGTACGAGGCGGATGTGGTGTTCAGCGGCCACAGCCACAACTATCAGCGCACGGTGCCGATCCGAGGGATCAATTATTTTGTCGCGGGCGGCGGGGGCGGCACACTTTATTATTCAACCTTCACGCCCGGCCTTCATGAATACGCGACCACGTGCCTTTTCTTCGTGTCCTGCCATGTGACCAACCTCCAGATGCAGGTGCGCGCGATCCGCACGGACGGACTGATATTCGACCAGACCGTTTACACCAACGCCGGCCGCGCCGTGCGGGTTGAACCGGCTTTCCCGGTGCGCGGCGAAACCGTAAAGATATCCTACAACGCGGCCACCGGACCGTTGTTCTATTCTTCGCCGGTTTATCTGTTTCTGGGCGTGGATGCTTTCGGCGGCGCAATCATCAACACGGCCATGACCTTCAATGCGGGCACCGGCCGCTGGGAGCATGAGTTCACCGTGCCCTTGGCCAGCACCAGCCGCCTGGCGTTTGTTTTTCACGATGCGGCCTCCACGAACTGGGACAACAATTACACCTACAACTGGCAGGCCCTGCTTGAGCGCGCCACATGCGATCCGGATGCCCCGGTCGCGGGATCGAATGTGACCATCCGCTACGAGGCGGACATGGGCCCTCTGCGCGGACTCGGTCAGGTATATTTGCAAGCGGACTTCGGGGGCGGAGTGACCGTTTACGCCATGACCAACACCTCCGGCGCGGTCTGGCAGTACACTCTTCCGGTTCCGTCCGCCGCGGCGATCATGGAAATCTTTTTCACGGCGGGCACATTATGGGACAGCAACGAGGGGATCAAATGGGGATTTGATGTTTCCGGCGATTCGGGAATGTCGGAGATTCCTCCGCTTATGATGCAGGGAACTCCGGTGATTGCTACCAACCCCGCGACACAGAACGCTGCAGGCGACAATTTCGATTTTGAACTTTCCGGCGGCGATGTCGGGTCGCCCTCCGCGTGGGGCGGGTTTGGTGATTTCGGAAGCCTGTATTTTAACTACGACTCCTCAAACCTGTATGTGGGCGGAATCGGAACCGATCTGGGCGGAAGCAACAACGTGCTGATGCTGTTCCTCGGGATGAACACGCTTTCCGACAACGCGACCAATCTGTGGCATAAGTCATCGCTGCCGCAGGCGCTGGATTATCTGCACAACATCGGATTTGTGGAACCGATGGATGTCGCCATTGTTTATGGCGATGAATACGGCGACGATCCGGACTACACGAATTTCACATACGGCGGATATGATTTTGGGCAGGGCATTTTTTACATCGGCACCAACTCTGCAAACTTCGTGGTGGTGCCGGGTTCGCGCCTGTCACAGTTTGATGGAGTGGGCACCAGCGCCTGCGCGGGGACGGATGACGACGGCGACCGCCGGACCGACCGGTGGGAGGCCAGCCTGCCATGGGGTTCGCTGGGGGCGTCCGGCATTGATGATTTGGACTGGCTGACCGTGGCGGGGGCCATTGCGTCATCCAGCACCAACGGGAAGGATCGTTATCTTTCAGCGGCGTTTGTCGCGGAGCGGTCACTGGGCGCCCGTCACAGTGCCGGGAATTTCGGCTACGGATTCCTGGCGCTCCAGCCGAAGCTGGTTTATCTGGAATCCGGCGACGCGGATGCCGACGGTCTTCCGAATCTCTGGGAGCACATCAACTTCGGCACATCGCTGGGGCCGGCGGAATCGGACGATGATGACGGCGATCTTTTCAGCAACTGGGGCGAATACACGGCCGGCACGGAGCCGACCAATCCGCTTTCATATTTTTCCGTGGAGTCGTCGGCCGGTTCCGTGTCCACCGGAAATCTGTTCGTGCTGGAATGGCCGACGGCGGCAAATCGAACCTACGAGCTCCGGCGCTCCACCAACAGTCTGGCAACCTTTGATCTGCTGGCCACCAATCTTGTGACCGGAATTTACACCGACACCGTCACCGGAATCGAGCGCGCGTCCTACCGCGTCCGCGTGGATTACTGAAAAGTTCCAATGATTGGAACTTTACGTCCAAAAACTTCCAATGGTTGGAACTTTTTCCCGTAAAACTTCCAATGGTTGGAACTTTTGGCGGCGGGGCCGATTAGAAAAGCCCGTGTTATTTCTTGCAGACGAAAATCAGGATACGAACTATGCGGACCCCTCTTTACGCTTCTACATTACGGGAATCGAACCGCGAATTTCTTTTTGCCAGTGTGCGTAGAGAATGGCCGTCGGTTCGTATGTTTCTGCCGGAGGCGACATATCTGGCATGGCTGGACTGGTGCGCTCATTTGGAAAATCCGCGCGATTAAAACAAAACTTACATAATCAGCATGATTCTTGTCTTGTGCGCAATACCGCGAAATGGTTAAATCTCCTCGGTTCAGGTGGGAGCATGAAATATATGAAACGCCTCATTATTATTCTGACAGTTTTGTCAATATCTGCTTCAGCGTTCGCTGCAAATATGCTCTTGCATTATGACTTCAACGACATCATGGGGACAAACATTCTTGATGCAAGCGGCAATGGGCATACGGGCTATATATATGGATCTGCAATCATTGTATCAAATGATTGCGGAGGGGTCCTTCAAATGTCAGGCTATTCGAATTATGTACTGGTTGCAGGCTCTCCTGATCTGAAGCCTTCTCACGGTGTGACGGTATCAGCGTGGTATAAAGCCGCAGATTATGCGCGTCAGCGCGCAATTGTGGAATGGAATGACGCCGGATCCATTGGTTTTCATATGTGGGCACACTACTGTCCGGTTTAAATTCCCTGTAAATACTGCTGTTTATCGATGTTGGGGGTGCTGGGCGGGGTCGGCATTTTAGAAAGTGCCTGTAAAATGGGGGTTTTCTCGAGGAGGGCCAGGCTCAAAA
>JBFXGK010000020.1:0-46519 GCA_050178035.1 Kiritimatiellia bacterium | reverse complement strand
GCGAAAGTGGTGCGCAAAAGATAAGTTGAAGCAATTTCAAATCGCTCACAACGCCTCTACATCACAAAACATTGTTGTTGCGCGTGTTGCAGCATAACTACAGACAAACAACCGGACAGCAGTGAGAAAACACCAAAAATTTCAAAAAACGCTCATAAATATCAAAAAATCTGCAAAACAGCATGGAAACAAAAAAACCGTAAAAAAACGAAAAAAACGCAAATTTCACCACAAACATATCTCATCAATTTCTCGGAGCTATCTTAATAAAGAGCTATCCGGCAGCCCTGCATCGAACACATTTCTCCCGGAATTTCCGCAGGGAATTAAGAATCCCGACCGGACCAAAAGAGCATCTGTCCGCCCTTTCCTTTTGATTCAAAAAGTACCGCTTGTTTTATCCCGCCGTTTTCTGCAATCTGTGCTCAGCCCGAATGGATTTTTTTAACAACGAAGGAGATTCAAATCATGGATAATAACGCGACCGCACAATCAATTATTGATGCGCAGGTGGAAATCACAGGAACGATCAAGAGCGCGGGCTCGATCAAGATTGACGGCAAACTGAAGGGCGACCTCCAGTGCGACGGCGATGCGACGATCGGCAAGAGCGCGGTGATCACCGGGAACCTGACGGTGAATTCGGTGGCGGTGGCCGGGTCGGTCACCGGAAACATCACGGCCAAGGACCGCATTCAGATGCAGGCCAGCGCGCGCGTGATGGGCGACATCAAGTCCAAGCGCCTGCACGTCGAGGACGGCGTGACATTCGTCGGCAAGTCCGAAGTCAACCCGTCCGGCGGCCCGGCTTCATCTGCGCCCAGGGCGGAAGCTGACGAGCCGCGCGGCGGCATGTTCGGCGGCAAGAAATAACCGGCCGGGTTTTTTTGCATCGGGGATTTTAAGTGCCTCCGCGCAAGGTCGGAGAAGTTGACGGCTTTACGGCTCTGAAGGCGGCCCAACGGGCCGCCGGAAAGCCTGTTCATCCCCCTGTGTCGCCGGCGGCCCCACCCGCTGTCAAAAAAGAGGCGGGGGAGGATTCGAAAAAAATCGGTTCGCACATCGGCAAGACCACGATGCCGACCCGGCACGAAGTGGTGTGCTACGAGTGCGGATTTTTCTTCCAGATCACCGGCCGCCCGAAAAGCACGTTCTGCCCCAAATGCAAAGCGAACCTCACGTTTGCGGAGCACACCATCGAAACGGAATGGTCCGAACCCCTGAAGACCGCCGGGGTCATCACCATTGCATCCGCCGGCGTTGTGAAAGCCGGTGAAATCATCGCAACAGATATCGTTGTGGAGGGCCGCGTGGAAGGCGGAGTGCTGAACGCGTCGCGCTTTCTCGAGGTGCGGCCGGGCGCGGTGATCAGCGAGCAGTCCATGAAGAGCCGCGACCTGCGGATCGCGGCGGGCGCGGAGCTTGAGCTGAAGGCTGCCGCCGATTACCGCAATGTGGAAATCACAGGCTCTCTGAAAGCCCGGCTGAAGGCTTCGGGCTGGGTGAAAATCGGCCCGTCCGGATCGTTCACAGGCGAGTTGACCGGCCAGCATCTTGCAGTTGAAGAGGGCGGCGGGCTCCGGGGGAGGCTTTCCATCCAGCCTGCGCCGCCGAATTGACCGCAGTTATTTTTCCGGGTCGGCGAAGGGCTGGACATCGCGGGCCCAGCCGAGATAGGCGTTGGCGTCCGCGTGCTCCGGATTCAGTTCCACGGCCTTTTCGAGATCCTTGATCGCATCCCTGAACCGGCCTTCCATCGTGGCGACGACGCCCCGCCAGTAATAGCCCTCGCCCCGGTTGGGATCCATCCCGATGAGTTCTTCCGCGTGCGCCGGAAGGTTGGAATGGTTTGCGGTGATGAATTCCTCGTAGGTCTGCCGGTCGAGGCTTTTGAAAGCCCGCTCCTCCGGCGACAGCAGGATGTAGTCGCGGTTTTGCACAAGCAGAAAGATCACAATGGCCAGAAGAACCGCGGTCACAACGACTGAAATGATTTTCTTTTTCATGGCGTGAATCTAGCACGGAACTCACATTCCCGCAATACCATGCACCAGCAGTCCGGCCAGCGCCCCGCCGGCAATCAGCCAGGTGGAACTGATGCGGAACCGGATCAGCAGCAGAAGGGAGAGCAGGGTGATGAGTGCGCTGGCCGCGTCCTGCAGCGACGAAACACCGAGCTGCCAGGTCACTGCCGCCATCAGCCCCAGCGCGGCCGCATTCACGCCGTCCAGCAGGCTTCCCAGCCAGAGCGACTTGCGCATCCTCGGGATGAACGGATTGGACACGGCCACAAACGCAAACGACGGCAGAAAAATTCCCAGCGTGGCCAGCAGGGCTCCTGTCACTCCGCCCAGCTGATATCCGATGAAGGTCGCGGTCGTGAAGAGCGGTCCCGGCGTGACCTGCCCGATGGCGATCGCATCCAGCATCTGCGGATCTGTCAGCCAGCCGTACCGGACCACAAAATCGGCCCGCAGAAAGGCCAGCAGCACATAGCCGCTTCCGTACATCACCGAACCGATTTTCAGGAACGTCAGGAAAAGTCTCAGCAGTCCGAAAGGCACACCGGCCGGCGCGGCGGCGAGCGCCGCGGGCGCCAGCGGCAGCATGACGGTCAGCATGCGCGTCTGGAGCCGCCGGAAATTCCGCAGAAGCATGACGGCGAGGCCCGCCCCGAACAGCAGGCCAATCTCGTTCTGCCCTGCGAAATATCCTGCCAGCACCAGAATGGCGGTTGCCGCCGCGATCCGCGTTTTGAGCGCCTTGCGTCCCAGCATCCAGAGCGCCTGCAGAATAATCGCAATGACCACCGGCTTCACGCCATACAGAAGCCACTGGGCCTGCGGCACACTGCCGAAGCGCACATACAGAATCGAAAGCACCAGCACAATCAGCATGGCCGGAACCACAAAGCAGAATCCCGCCGCGATCAGTCCCCGCCAACCCGCCCGCCGATAGCCAAGATGGATCGCCATCTCCGTTGAATTGGGTCCGGGAATGAGATTCGTCGCGCCGATCAGATCCAGAAACTCGCCGTCATCAAGCCACTTCCGGCGCACCACGGTTTCGTCGTGCATCATGGCCAGGTGGGCGGCCGGCCCGCCGAACGCCGTGAAGCCCATCCGCAGGAAAAGCCGCGCCACTTCAGCCAGCCGGGCACCTGCCGTTTCCGGATTCATTGTCATGGCCGCAGTTATATCAGCGGCACGGGGGCGCTTCAATTCTTTCAGTTCCGGATTCAATGTTTCCGGAAAAATCGTTTACCGCTTGACCTGTGATGGCATTGCTATTAGAAGGACGCGGAACTTTTGACACGAACAGAGGATTTTATGATGAAAGCATATAAAGCAGCGACTATTTTTGCCTTGATGACCGCCATGCTCTGCCCCGTCCGCGCGGAGGAGAATAAATCGGCAGAGCTTTCCCTGGATGAGATTTCTGCGCGCGCGCAGGAAAACCGGAAGCAGTATGAGCAGCTTGTCAAGTCGCTCGAGCGCACAGTGAAGGAAAGCCAGCAGCGGGTCGCGGTCCTGAAAGAGCAGAAGGAAAACTGGAAAACGGAAATATCCGCGCTGGAAAAGGAAATCGCCGATCTGCAGGCCGAACGTAAAACGCGCGAGCAGGAAATCACCCAGCAGGAGGAGCTGGTGATCGGTTTGCAGAAGAAATTCAAGCTGCTGGCCGAGACCATTGACGTTTATGAAAGCACCGCAGACTTTCAGGCCCAGCTTCAGGAAAAGGATGTGATGATCAACGCACTCCGGCAGCAGTGCCGCGCGCTGGAGGATGAATCGGCGGCCGCGAAAAAGAGCTCGGACAAACTTCTGGATGAATCCCGCCGCGAAACCGAGACCTTCCGCAAGATGGCGCGGGATTATCAGCAGAAGCTGGCGTCCCGGGAACAGCGAGCCGCCCAGCTTGAGGAGGATCTTGCGGCAAGCGGGGATCGTATTAAGGAGCAGGGCAAAAAGCTCGACGAGGAATCCACCGCCCGCCGCTTCCTGGAACAGGTTGTGGCTGACCGTGACCGGCAGTTGTCCGAAATGCACGCCATGCTGAAGAAAACCGAGGAGGAGAAGAACTCCGCCAAGGCCGATGCGCTCACGACGCTTGAACTGCTGGAATCGTTCCTGGCTGACCGCGAAAACCTGAAGGGCGCGGTCGAGCGTGTTCGCGGTAATCTGGAGAAGTGATCCGCAGTTCGTTGTTGTGCGGGGTTGCGTGCCCCGCTAGGATGCTGACACTATGAAACTACAAATCAGCAGACCGATCGCGTTTTTCGACATCGAATCCACGGGCATCAACACACTGCAGGACCGGGTCATTGATCTGGCTGTTGTGAAGCTCATGCCTGACGGATCCCGTGAAACTTTTTCCTGGCGCCTGAATCCGGGCATGCCCATCCCCAGGAGTTCCACAGCCATACACGGCATCACCGATGCCGATGTCGTGAACAGCCCTTCGTTCAGGGACAAGGCCGCCGAAATACTGGCCTTCTTTGACGGATGCGATCTCGCCGGATTCAACGTGCTGGGTTATGACATCCCGCTGCTTCAGGAGGAATTCAAGCGCGTGAACATGGTCTTTGACATGACCGGCCGGAATATCGTGGACGGCGCGCGCATTTTCCATCAGAAGGAGCGCCGCACGCTGACGGCCGCGCTGAAGTTCTACTGCAACGACGAGCACACCAACGCGCATGGCGCGCTGGCCGATGTCGAGGCCACCATCCGCGTGGTGGAGGGCCAGCTTGATCGCTACGACGATCTGCCCGGAAGCATCGAAGAGCTTTCCGCTTTCTGCAATCCGAGGAACCCCAACGCGATTGACGCGCAGGGCAAGATTGTCTGGAACGATGACAACGAGGCGGCCATCAACTTCGGAAAAAACCAGGGCCAGACCCTGCGGGCACTGGTCCGAAACGATGCAGGATTCCTGCAGTGGATTCTGAAGAAGGATTTCGCGGAGGATACCAAAACCATTGTCCGCGCCGCGCTCGCCGGAAACTTTCCCGTTCGCAAAGTGGAAGAACCTGAAGCCTGAAAGGATGCATATCATGAAATTTAAATCGCGCGCTTTAATGTCATTTGTTCTTGCCCTCTTTTTGCAGGGCACAGTACTGGCCGAAGTCAAGACTGCGGTCGGGAAGCCCGGCGACTGGGTGAATACGGTTGCGGGCGCGGTTCTGGACGGGAAAATATACACCGTTGAACAGAGCGGACGTCTTTATGCGACGGATCCCGCCAGCGGGACGTGGACAGCCGTTGGTGAAGCAGGCTTTTCCGGCGGAACTTTTCTGGTTGCGCTGAACGGTGCGCTCTATTTCTTTGACGGCGACGGAAGCATTTTCCGCGTTGATCCTTCCACGGGCGCGCGCGAACAGGTTGGCCGCGCCGGCGACTGGATCAACACGATTGCCGCGGCGGCGCCGGGCGGAAAAATCTGCACGGTCGAGGCCAGCGGAAAACTTTATGTCACCGATCCCGCCACCGGCGCGTGGTCCGGGGTGGGTGAGGCGGATTTCGGCAACACGGCTTTTGCGGTCGCCGTTGATGGGCGCCTGTACACCATTGAAAAGGGCGGCGCCATTTATGAGGTCAGCGTGGAAGACGGATCATGGAAGCCAGCCGGAAATTTTGTCGGCGATGTTGCCGCGGCCGCCGCGCTGAACGGCCAGATCTATGCTGCGGGGCTGGATGGATCGCTTCAGGTGGTTGATCCTGCGAGCGGCGAGGCTGCAACACTGGCAGCGGACGGAGTTGCGAATGCGCAGTTCATTTTCGCATGCGGCAATGATCTTCTCATGCTGGACCGTGCCGGAAATTTGTTTTCGGTTTCAACATCCAGCCAGGCAACCGAAGCCGTCCCGGCGGCCGCTCCTGCAACGTCGGCTCCCGAGGCGGCTGCGCCTGTAGTGAGCGAAGCGCTCAAAGCCGGCGAACTCACTTTCGTTTTCCAGGGCAAGTGGATCGGCGACACCTCCACCTTTGAGCAGGATCCGAACTATAAGACCACACTTGAGTTCAGTCCGGAAATTGCCACTTCGCTGCTCGAGATGATTCGCGGGGTGAAAATGCAGGTGACGCTGGATGGAATCACCATGGAAGTCATGGGCGAAAAGCAGGGTCCTTATGCCTACACAATTATTTCCGCGGAAGATAACCGACTGACGATTGAAACCACTGATGGTCCGGATGCGGGTTCCAGGGCGGATATACTCTTCCTTGATCGTAACCGCATACGGTTGTTGCCGGCAGGCGCGGATGCCGCTAAGGGGATGTTCCTGAAAAAGGAATAATCTTACTCATTGTTTCTGGCGCTGGCGGACCACTTCATAAAGAAGAATGGTCGCGGCGGTGGCCACGTTGAGCGAGTCGCATTGTCCAAGCATTGGAAGTTTCACTTTGGCGTCGGCCTTTTCCATCCACAGGTTTTCCAGGCCGTACTGCTCGGATCCCACCACGATGGCCGTGGGCTTTGTGCAGTCCGCCTCGGTGTAGTTCATCGTTGCGGAAGGCGTTGCTGCCAGAATCTGGATTCCGTTCTTGCGCAGCCACGCCAGCGTTTCTTCGGACGAGGCTTCCACCACCGGTAGGCTGAAGATGGTTCCCAGGCTGGCGCGCACGACATTGGGATTGTTGATGTCAGTCTGCCGGTCGCAAACGATGACCGCCTCCACGCCCGCCGCGTCGGACGACCGCAGCATGGTTCCCAGATTGCCCGGCTTTTCTATGGATTCGGCCACGAGCAGAAATGGATTTTTTGAGAGTTTGAGCCCTGCAAGCGTGTGATGAATTTGCGGCCCGACCGCCAGCAGTCCGTCCGGCCGGTCGCGATAGGCGATTTTGCGGAACACGTCTTCGCTGCAGCGGATCACCGGGGCGCCTGCCGCCGCGCAGTCCTGAATGAGCGCGGGCTCGTTGCTTCCAAGAAAAAGTCCTTCGCAGATGAAAAGTTCCTGAGGTTTCCATCCGTTGTCGAGCGCCCGGCGCAGTTCGCGGTAGCCCTCAACCAGAAGCAGGCCTTCCTCGTCGCGGTCTGCGCGCTTGCGCATCTTCACGACATGCTTGATGCGCGGATTCTGCAGACTGCTGATTTCGATCCCGGAAACATTTTCACTCATGATGCGCGATCATAGGCGATATGCGTCTTGATGCCAGCAGAATTTCTTTGCAATTGCCGTCGGTTGCGCTATTTCTCGCGGCATGCTGAACAGATCACAAATGGCCGCCATCCTTGTCATCTTGCTCGCCGCCGCAGCGGGCGCATGGTTTGTTTTCCAAAAAAAATCTCAGACCGATTTTGCCTTGTTCCGAGGCCAGACCATGGGCACGACCTGGTCGGTGCGGCTGGCCGGTATTCCGCCGGATCCTGACACGCTGGCAGAAATCCAGTCGGGCATTGAATCGCTTCTGAAGAAAATCAACCGCGAGATGTCCATCTACGATCCTGAAAGCGCGGTTTCAAAGCTGAACCGCCTTGAAGCGGAAACTTCGATGGAAGTTCCGGCCTCGCTGTTTCATGTCCTGCAATTCTCGCTGGAGCTGGCCGCCATCACGGGCGGGGCATTCGATCCGACGGTCGGCCCGCTGGTAAACTTGTGGGGCTTTGGTCCCGACGGCATGATGCAGAAGACTCCCGGCACAAATCAAATAGAAGCCGCCCGGGCGCGAGTGGGTTATGAAAAACTGCAATTGTCCGGATCGAATCTCGTTCAGAAAATACAGTCTGATGTTTTTGTTGATCTTGGTGCAACCGCCAAGGGTCACGGGGTGGATGCCGTTGCGGAAATGCTGGCCGGAAAGGGTTTCACCAACTGCCTCGTTGAAATCGGCGGCGAGGTGCGTGCATTGGGCATGAGCATGCCTGGCCGCAAGTGGAGGGTGGGGGTGCAGCGCCCGAATTTCAGCGCGGAGCCCGGTGCCGAGCTGCAGGGCGTTCTGCATCTTGCGGACATGTCCGCCGCCACATCGGGCGATTATCAGAATTTCCACGTGACGGAATCGGGCCAGACGCTTTCGCACATCATTGATCCGCGCACCGCGGAACCCGTCGGCCACAGCACGGCCGGAGTCACCGTGCTGGCGTCCGACTGCATGACGGCCGACGGCTGGGCGACGGCCCTTTATGTGCTGGGCCCGGAAGCCGGCCTGCCGCTCGTCGAGGTGCAGCCCGGCATCGAAGTCCTCTTTGTGGTCCGGGAGGACGAAAAATCATTCCGCGAAATCGCCAGTTCGGGATTTTCCGCATGGTCGGATTACGAACCGCTTGGACTTGAAAAAAGCAAATAATCGAATTATTTTCTTTCGCAAAAGGGAACAATTAGGCAGATTCTCTGCACTTTCTAGCGCCCCCATCGTCTAGAGGCCTAGGACACCGGGTTCTCATCTCGGTAACACCGGTTCGAATCCGGTTGGGGGTGCCATGAACCAGAGCCCCTCGCTGCGCTCGTGGCACGGTTCATGGCGGGCCATTAAACCCGTGGATAAATCAGTCGCGCCCTGCATCGGAAACGTATATTTTCTCCGCCATGGATCTGTTCGCGCACATAGCCTATTCGGCAACGGTCTGCAGCCAAACGGGCCTTGCCGGTGGAACAAAAGGAAGCGGCAAGCGCCTGTTCGCGGATGCGACGGCATGGTGGGCTGTAGTATTCGGCCTGCTGCCGGATGCCCTCTCAATGGGCTTCCCGCTTCTGTTTTTCTGGCTTTCCGGAGCGGACGGGAACTTCTTCCACGAACTGGACGGCGATGCCATGGTGTCCTACCGCTATGCCCACAGCCTGATTACGGCGCTGCTGGTTTCCAGTTTGATTATTCTCTCCGTCCGTAAACTTTTAATCCCTTCGCTCGCATGGCCGCTGCATCTGCTGATGGATATGTTCACGCACGGTGACGGCAAATACCGCACCACGCTTTTTTATCCAATCACAGACTGGGGTTTTGACGGCATCTCATGGTGGCGTCATCCCTGGCTGACGGGTTTCATCTGGCTGATGCTTCCGGTGATCTGGCTTGCCCTGCGCCGCGCGCGCTGCCTCGGCAAAAAGTTCCAATGATTGGAACTTTCTGCAAAAAAACTTCCAATGGTTGGAACTTTTCCCGGCAAAACTTCCAGTGATTGGAAGTTTTACTGGGGCTTGAAGCGCTGGAGCACCAGGCGCCGGTTGGGAACATCGAAGTGGATGTTGAATTCCCGCAGGAAACTCATGCCCAGCAGCCCGTCCACGCCGGGCGCAGGCTCTTTCGACAGCACCATGGCAGGGACGCGGTCCACGCGGGCATCGCCGATTCTCACGGACTGGATCACGGCGGGCTTTGCTTTCACGGTGCTGCCGTCGGCCAGCGTGGCCATGAATTCGGAGTCGGTATCCAGTATGCATCCCAGGCGCCGCGCCATGTTTTCAGAAAGCGAGACATAAGACGCCCCCGTGTCCAGCAGGAGGCGGGCTTCCGTGTCGCCGTTGAGCATGGCGGTCATGACGGCGTGGTTGTTTTCCTCGGTGTAGGGGATGCGGCTGAACTCCACGTTCTTTTCCATTGGAAGAAGGTCGCGATCGAGCTGAGTGAAGAAAACCGCCTCGGGGCTCTCGGCCGGATAATCCTTTTTCAGGGCCTCCTGCCGCAGCGCTTTGAACTCCGTAAGTCCGGCAAGAAATTTTCCAATGGACTCGGCATGCTTCTGCTTCAGCGGTTCCAGTTTTTTGATGGCATCCTGCAGTTCCAGAATCCGGTTGTTGAGGACATTGTGCTGTGTCACCAGCGCGTTGTAGGTATTCACATTCTTTCTCGGATCGGTTGCATTCATTTTTGAGCGCGTTTCGCGGAATGTCGCCTGCGTGCGTGCCAGTTCATCTGCCAGATTCTGCATTTGCGCCGGGAGCTGGTCCAACGCCGCGCGCGCGGCGAGGGCTTCGCGGTGAAGGTTCTGCAGGTTGCGGAAATCGCCGGCCACCTTCTCCAGCTCCGCCGGAACGTATTTGGGATGCAGGTAATGCTCGGTTCTCCATTTGGCCTCAAGCTGGTCCGCGCCGGTTTTTTTCAGTGACGCGATGGAGCTTTTTCTGAGCGTGACGAGACCCGGCCCGACCTTGATGACAATGTCCGTTGCGGTTGCTCCCTGGATGACGCCTTCAATTTCGCGGCCGTTCTTCAGCCGGATCACGTCGGCCTGTGCGCAGGCCGACAGCAGCGCAAAGATGACAATGCCCTTTTTCATGGATTTTCAACCGGAGTATAGTGCATGGCCTCGCGTCCGGAAAGCTTTCCCGCACCAATCATGTCCTTGATTTTCTGTATGTCGGCTTTTCGGGATTTCCACTCTGTTGGCGCGGCGGGTTTCTGTTCTGCTTCCGCGCGGCCCTCGGCCCGCGCGAGGAAGTCCTGCCCGGCCGCGGCCAGCGCGTCGCGGATTCCGGCTGATGTGGCGGTTGCCCCGGTTACGGTGTCCACCTCGTCGCGGAAGGTTGGGCTGAAAATGTTTTTCCCGGCCAGGGATTCGATCCACGGAGCCACGCGCTGAAAGTAGGAAGGCGTTTCACTGTGCTGCACGATGCGAATGTTTTCCAGTACGCCGTTTGTGTTGACCGTCAGGGACATAATGAGGGGGCCGCCATATCCGGAACCCCGGGCGGTGATCAGATGATGCCGGGGGCTGTTGTCCGGCGTATGAGATCCGCGAAGAAGCCAGGTCCCAAAAAGCAGAAGCGCGGCTGTCCAGATCAGGACGAATATCCATGCCGGCCTGCGCGGGGTGCTGCGCGCTGACCGGGATGGACTCAATGAAACCAGATTGCTGAGCAGCAGAACCGCGAGGATAAGCAGGGTGCGGCGGATGCCCGCCACCGGAAGAAGAACAAGGCCGGTGATCACGGCCCCGGCCGCGCCGCCGAGGTGATCGGTCATTTCCACCGCGGCGCCCATCCGGTCATCGGCCATGCCGGTGCAGCCGAAAATGCGCGCGGCCGCAGGAATGCAGGCTCCGCCGAAGGCTCCGCACACGAGGAACAGGAGCATGAAGAGCGGCCTGCCGATGTTCCGGGATATTCCCGGAATCAGGATGCACAGGACGGCTTGCGCCAGGATCAGGATGACCAGCCGGCGGGCATGGGTTTCAAAAATCTTCCGGCCCGCGACGCTTCCGAGCCATACGCCCAGCATGAACATGGCGGTGAGAATACCGATATGAAGGTAAATGGAGCCGAAGCGCCCCTCGTACAAAACCATCAGCACAATGCTGATCGCAAGATTTGCGAGCCCGGTTGAAAAGACAAGATAACGCCCGTCGAACGCTGTCGGTCCGGCTGCGGAATGGATTCGCCGCAGAATGCTGTAGAGCAGGATGGCGATGACGAACAGCAGCCATCCCTTGTGCGAAAGCCGGAGGAGCAGGGGCATCACGCGGGAGTTGAGACTGATCTCGCGGGTCAGGAGCTGAAGCGTATGGAACAGCGCGCGCGGGCTGTCGGCCGTGCCGATGAGCGATCCGGCGGGCTGTGTCCGGATGGCTTCGCGGTACTTTCCCATCTGGAACGCTGCGCGGTCCCCGGGATAAAGCGAGAGCAGGCCCTCCGCCGGCCAGATGCCGTCCGCGCCGTCAACTTTTTTGAAACGTTCCGCCAGCTCCTGCGCATTCTGCGAAAGCCCATCCGATGCCGAAGCGATGAACCATGTTTCATCGCCGGGCTTGATAACGACATTGGGGAATACCGATTCCAGGGTGGCCAGCACGGTGGCGCCCAGATAAATCCGTTCGCTTCCGAGAAAATTTTCTCCGCCGGATGTGCGGAGACTGACGACTCCTTCGGAAGCGAGTCGCGATTGGAGGTCTCTGAAAAACTGCTGCGTGAAAAAGCGGTGGAGATCCAGCGCCACCGGATCGGGCAGGTGGAGGATAACGAGGTCGTAGAGATTCCGGGTGCGGGCAAGATGCCGCTGGATATCCTCACCGGGAATCATGAGACGGGTGAGGTCCGGTTTCATTTCATCCGGCAGCGCGGCCGTCAGCCTGCGGCCGTAAGCGGGATCAGCCGGGAGCCAGACAACCTGTTTGATTTGCGGCAAAATGAGCAGGCGCTGCGCGAGGGCAAGCGATCCTTCGCCGATGACCAGAACGCTTTTTGCATCCGGCTTCTGCGCGAGATGGATGGCGATGAGTTCGCCGGCTGCCTCGTGGTCGGGAATGGTTTCGATGATGGTGTTTCCGCAGACGACGTTGAGTTGTCCATTGTGCATTCCATGGAGATAGATGTTCTGCGGGGTGGTGAACCGTCCGTCGCAGGCGGTGCCGGGCACGATTTTATTCCAGCGGGCCTGCGCGGCCTGAAGGCCCCGCCATTCCCCGGCCCGCGGCAGGAAAACCGACAGGATCAGCGCCGCCGCCATGAGAGCCGTGCGCGCCGGCCCGGATCCGGCCCGGTAGAGGCCGTGAAGAAAAACCAGCGCAAGGATGGTGAGCAGTGCGACGCCTTCGGCGTCGGGCAGGACGGCCAGCAGTGCGGTGGCCCAGATGCCGCCCAGCACGCTGCCGAGGGCCTCGGCGATGTAGACGCGGGTTACGCTCCGGTCCCCGGACGGAACCAGCCAGCGGCAGGCCAGCGTGAAGAGGAGGCCCGTGACGAAGCTGACCGGCGCGTTGATCAGCAGCGAGGCCGCAAAGAGTCTTGCGAAAGGGAAGGCCTCGTACGACTCGACGCCGCAAAGCGTCCGCGCATTCAGGATGAGCCCGTACTGAAGGAGAAAGGCCGGAATGTAGATCCAGATCCACCAGCCGAAGGCCTTTCCCGCCCGCCGCCGGAGAGATGGAAGCCGTGCCGCCAGCGCGCCGGCGGCAACCCAGAGAAGCCACGAGAAGAAGAACGCGCTGATGCCCAGTTCGTTGCTTTCAAAGGCGGTGAAGAACCAGCGGAACAGGAGAGCCTGCGCCGCGATGGAGAAGAATCCCAGCGCGAAGGGGATCAGCGCCTGCCGCCGTGCTTCGGTGCTATTCATCTCCCTCGTGGAACACGATCGCCTCGAACACCATGAACTCGGCATCTTTCTTCCAGGCATCGGCCGGGAGCCCGGCCTTCATCGCAAGATTGGAAAGTGTTTCCTCCAGCGTCCAGCCCTGTTCAGGGGCCACCTGCGGCAGGAACACCGCCTGCCGCAAGCCTTTCTTGAGCACGATGCCGTGTTTCCCGATTTCGATGTCGCTGTATGATTTCACGGGACGGGGCGGAAGCAGGGCGGATATCTCTACTGAGAGCAACGGCAGCTCCTCCCTGTGCACGGGCGGGAACCGGCTGTCGAAGACGGCGGCATTGACGGCCTGCTCGATGACCGCCTTGTAAATCTCGCGCCGGGGAACGATCTCGCCGATGCACCCGCGCAGGTCGCCGCCCCTTTTGAGCGTTACGAACGCCCCGAGGGTTTGCTTCATGCCGGGCGTGATTTCGATCTGCAACTGGGCCTCGGCGGGGGCGGACTTGTGCTCGAGGTAGTATTCAATGGCACTGCGCGCGAGCTTCAGCAGGTTCTGCCGATCCTTTGCGGTCAGCGCCTCGCGCGTCTCCGAAGCCGTCTTCGCTTTAGCTCTTTGCCTGCCGGCCGGGGGTTTATTCGGCTCCCAGAGGCCGGTGACCGCGGCGGCGATGTAGCTCACGGATGAAGAGAAGTCACCGGTGATGCGGCCGGAGGTGTCGTAGTTCAACAGATGCACCTCGGCGTTTTCCGGAAGCATGGCCAGCATAATGCCGAGCGGGCAGCGGCCGCAGACGGTTGCCTGGGTCATGTCCAGTTTCCGGTAGAGCCCGATCATGTCCTTCTTCAAGATGGGTTCAAAGACGGACATGTCCAGTTTCTCCAGATTCGCGGGAATGTCGGCGGTGAAGGGCCGGTAGCCGTAATTCGCGCCATAATGCGTGAAATCGGAACTGATCACCAGCAGCGTCTCGTTGTCCATTTCCTCTTTGAGAATTTCTGCGATGGCGAGTGTGGCTTTGTCGTCGAGCTGTCCGGCGATGACGGGCACCAGTGTGAAATTCTTCTGCATGCGCTGCAGCAGCGGCACCTGTATCTGGACGCTGTGCTCCCATGCGTGGGCGTCGGGGACGCTCTGGAAATATTTCGGGTTTGACCGGAGCCGCGCAATGCACTCAAGGTCAAGGGGAACCTGCCCGAGGGGGGTCTCGTAGTGGGTGGCGTCCGGCACGCTGCAGTAGTTCCTCATGGGCTGCCTGTGGCTGGGGCCGATCACAATAACCTTCTTGTACCTGATGTTTCTGATTTGCCTCAGCGCATAGGCGGCGGTCTGGCCGGAATATTCGTAGCCCGCATGCGGCATGATCAGCGCCATGACGGGTTCGAGCTGCTCGCCGGTGGCCTTCATGAGATAGCCGTTGATTGAGGCGGTCAGGAGGTTTTTTGTGCCGGGATACCAGCTTCCGGCCAGTCGTGAGCGAAGAACATTCTTCTCGGGGACGGGGGTGTCCGCGGCCGGCTTTGTGATCTGCTGCATCGGTTCCGTGTCTTCGGCGGGTTCTGCCGGAGCGCGTTTTCCGCAGGAAATCATGACAAGGGCTCCAGCAACGACCAGAAACCCCGCTGCTCTTTTCATAAACATCCTCATCATTGCTTTATCCTCCGTCAGCCCGCCCAGCGGCCGGGCCGTTCCACTTCCTCGCGGCGCAGTTCCCTTGTCGCGCCCGGACAGATTCGCGGCCGCGCGGCACGGATCACCTTTTCAGTGAACATGCCGATTCCTCCAGCGGCCGCTGCCGCGAACGCAAACGCGCCCAGCGCCAGCATCTTCAAAAAGCCTCGACGATTGATCACCATAAACCAATAATTGCCCGGCCGCAAGCCGGACAAGCCCCGTTGCGGACGTTGTTTTCCAGAATCTGATAGCGACGACGTTCGATCAGCAGCTTCCCGCAATCCGGACAGACCGTGTCCTCGCCGCCCTTTGTGGTGACATTTCCGATATAGACAAAATGCAAGCCCTCGGCCTTCGCGATGTCCCTTGCGCGCTCCAGCGTGGCCGCAGGAGTTGGCGGCAGATGCCGCATCAGGTGCTGTGGATGGAACCGCGAGAAGTGCAGGGGAGTATCCGCGCCCATGTTTTCCTTTACCCAGCGCGCGAGCGCCTGAAGATCGCGGTCGCCGTCGTTCAGTGCAGGAATCACGAGGTTGGTCATTTCCACCAGAACGCCCATGGATTTCGCTATAACCAGCGCATCCAGCACGGGCTGCAGGGTGGCGTCGCAAATGTCGCGGTAGAAGCGGTCGGAGAGGGCTTTCAGGTCAATGTTTGCGGCGTCGGTGTGCTTGCAGAGTTCGCGCCAGGGCTTCTCGTTGATGTAACCGGCAGTCACCAGCACATTCTTCAGTCCGGCCTCGCGGGCGCGGATGGAGCAGTCGAGCGCGTATTCGTAGTAGGCGACGGGGTCGGTGTAGGTGTAAGCCACTGATTCGCACCGGTAGGCCTGCGCCAGTGCGGGCAGCTCGGCCGCATCCATCGGAATGCCTTGCGAATCCTCCGGGTTGCACTGCGAGATTTCCCAGTTCTGGCAGTTTTTGCAGTGCAGATTGCATCCAACGGTGGCCAGGGACAAAATGGAGGTTCCCGGCCGGAAATGAAACAGCGGCTTTTTCTCGACGGGATCCACATGGATGGAGCAGGGGAAGCCCCAGGTGACGGCGGTGAGGCGTCCGTCCACATTGACGCGAATGCGGCAGTTTCCGCTTTCCCCGGGGCTGATCAAGCAGCCTTTCGGGCATAATGCACACTGAACCTGCATGCGGGAAATATACCGCGCGCCGCGCCGTCTGTCAGCGCATTTGTTTCCATCCCCGCGCGGTCCTGTGAAGAACCCAGATTTTTATTGAAGAACGCGGCTGAAACTATAAAGTAGGCGCACCATGAATACAGAAAACAAAACCAGCGAGTCGGGACCGAACAAGATTCTTCAATTTCGCAAAGCCATTGGCATCGGCCTTGTGTGCCTGGCGGCCATCGGCGCCGTGGTGTGGCTGGCCCTCACGGGCGGCGGCGGCGAGACCGAAGTGACCGAAGTGGCGCCGGAGGCTCAGGCCCCGGCCGACCTGAACATCGGTCAGGTCATTGACGCCATTACTCAAAAAGATGTGCAGGCTCAGGCGGGCGTCCGCTACAAGGTTGTCATTGATGACGAGTCCAAGACGGGCACAGCCGGTATTGCGCACATCGGCGGACTGGTCGTGTTTGTGGAAGGCACCCCGGCCGTGGGCGATGTGCTGATCATTGAAGTCACCGCCTTGAGGGACAGGAACGCCAATGCCGTGATCGTCGAGAAGGTTGGTACGATGGAAGTGCCGAAGCGCGAACGGGCCGGCGGCCGCACGCGCGAACCCTCGATTGACGGCAAGGTCTATTCCGGAGTGGTTGATGATGTCGGGGCCAAGGGCGACGGCATTGTCCACATTGGCGGCAAAGTCGTTTTCATCGAGGGCGCCACCAAGGGGCAGGAAGTCACTTTCATCATTACGTACGAAGGCGACCGTTTCTCATCCGGCCAGATAATCACGGCCGAAGAGGCTAAACAAATGGGCGGCGAAATCGTGAAGGTGGAGCCCGGCACCAAGAGTGCCGCGCCTGCCGGCGACCGGCGTTCAGAGCCCCGCAGGGATTCGCCCGTGAAGGTCGGCCAGGCCTATAAAGGTGTGATTGCCGAAATGAGCAAGCGCGGCGACTCGGGCGTTGTGCGCATCAAGGGCAAGGTTGTTTTCGTTCCCGGTGCAACCGTGGGCGAAGAGGTGTTGTTTGTTGTCGAGAATGATGGCCGTTCCGCGGCCACAGCCCGCAAGATCAGCGCTGAAGAGGCCGCGGGCCTGAGCGTGGAAGACATTGCGGCGATGGATGACTTTAATGCCGCCGCGCTGCTGGAAGATATGCCCGGGAAAACAGCCGCCGCGGCTGAAACCGTTTCCGGGGAAGAGGTTGTGGTTGGCAAGACCTATTCCGGCGTCATTGAAGATATCGGCGGCAAAGGCGATGGTCTGCTTCACGTTGGCACCAAGGTTGTCTTTGTTCCGGGCACCACCAAGGGGCAGAGCGTGACCTTCGTTGTCAAAGAGGACAAGGGCCGCTTTGCCGTCGGCGAACTGGTTCCGGCGCAATAATTCGGCGCTTACGTAAGTGGCGCAAATTCTTACCAGAGAAAAAACACTCCAGGCCTGGGGTGCGACCGCGGCGCGCGAAGGCCGGGTGCTGCGCGTCATCAACATTGTCGAGTGGCCGCTGGCCTTTGCGCTGACGGCCGTGGGGGGGATTAATCTCTGGAAGAACCACACCTGGGGTTTCCTGATCGCGGGGGTGGTTCTTCTCGTTCTGGCGGTCGGGCACTGGACTCAATTGGGGGAAAACACCCGTGATGAGGGCAGCGTCCGGGCCGGGCAGTTCGGTGAATCGCGGGTGTCAAAACTGCTGGCAAAGATGCTGCCCGGCAACATGTATATCCTCAATGACCTCACGGTGAAGTTCGGCAGCGCCTCGGCCCAGATTGACCACATTGTGGTCGGGCCCAAGGGGATATTCGTCATCGAGACCAAAAACTGGAGCGGAACGGTCCGGGGCGATGAAAAAAGGGAAACCTGGGAGCAGCGGCCGTCGCGCGGGAAGAAATCCATCAAGGTGCACAATCCGATTTCGCAGAATCAGCACCACGTGAATGTCCTCAAGGACTGGCTCCGGGCAAAAGGAAAACTGTGGAGCGAAATCTATTCCCTTGTGATCGTGGTTTCTCCGCACACGCGCCTCGAAATCGCTAACCAGTCCACCCCGGTGCTCCCGGTGAAGGCGGCGGCGCAGTTCATCGCGCGCTTCCAGGCGTCGGCCTCGCGCTCGAATCAGGAAGTGCGGGACATGGTGGACTTGCTTTTGAAGGCATGATGTTTTAGGATGCCGTTTTCACCTTCGGAAAGAAAGCTATGGCCCGGAACAAAACACTAGAAACGCCGCCGCAGGAACCCCCGAAGGAAGATGAAGTTCCGGCCTCCGGTTTCATGAGCGAATACCCCCGCATCGGCCTTGTCATTTTGTTTGTCAATGCCATTGGCTGTATGGCATACGTGTACTGGCTCGTGCAGGAAAAAAAGCGGATTTTCTATGCGCAGGACGGGGTTTTTTATCTGCTGCCTCTCATCCTGTTCATTTTTGTGTTCATATTCATTTTGAGCAAGCCCCCGAAGCCTGAAGAAGAGAAGAAGCCGGAGGGCGAGTCTGCGCAGGAGTCCGCAGACGCTGAAGAGAAGAAAGGTTGAGAATATGCAAAACCGATCGAAACTGATCGCCCTGATGGTGCTGGGGTCGCTGCTGTTTGGCCTGCTGGTGGTGCTGATCCATCCGGATTACCGCAACACCGCGCGATGCATGCTCCGGGGCAAGACGGAGCAATCAGCCCTGTGGCTCGACAACGAGAATTTCTATCCGGAGGTAACGCTGATCCCGACGCGGATGGGTGAAGGAGAAGGAGCCGGCTATGTTGAAGAATAGGATCATTTGCTTCTGCTATTTTTATCTCGTCGGGATTGTCATCGCGAAACTGCTCCCTGTGGATTCGTCCTGGCTGACGCTGATCCGCATCATCACGGCGGTTCTTTTCATCGGCCTTGCCGGCTATCACATCTACCGTCATTTCGAGAAGAAGGCCGGCTACAAATATGAAATGATGTCCACCCGCGTGCTGGGATGGGTGCTTCTTCTGCTCGCGGCCATGGCATTCGGACATGGCCGGTACACGGAATCCAACATGGTTCCCGACAACCGCATGGGGTCCATCACATTCGGGGATTCCGAACCTTTGAAGATTGATGTTCAGCCGGACGACACCTGCCGTGTCCGCATCCGCAAGACACAGCCGCTGGATGCCGATGTACGGCTGAAAATCCAGGGTGAACTCAAGGCGAGGATGCCGATCCTGTCGGAGGACGGCCTGCCGCAAATGGATTCAAAGGGGCGCTGGCGCTTCTGGATCAAGGAACAGAACTATGCAACCGGCGAGATCGTCATCCCGAAGGACGATCCGGTCGGAACCGATTATCCCCTTGAGGAGCCGTTCAACCGTCTCACCGGGGTTGAAGTGCTCGAGGGGCCATCGTCGGGCAGTCTGACCATCTACCGCATATCCAACCACCTGGCGTCGTTTGTCCGTCTGGGCATGAACTCCATGCCGGTCACATTTCTCGGAAAAGTTTCCGGCGACCCGTGGGTTTATGATTTCAAAACCGTCCTTAATCTGACGCCCACCTACATCCAGTACCGTCCGAACGGTCCGTACTTCAAAGTGGAGGGCGGCAACATACGCGCCAATCTCGATGCGAAGGTGGATGACTACCGGCATTTCGCCCGCAGCGAGGGCTATGGCCTTGATGTGATGGTCACCGCGCCCCTGTTCGAGGCCCGGCCCCAGGCCAATCCGGGCGATTTTGATCAGCGGAATTACCTGCGGAACAACAATATTTACGGGCAGATGAGTCTGCGCCAGGCCCGCGGCGGCTCCGCCCCGATCGTGGCCATTGCCCCCGAGGGAAAGGGCTTCAGCAAGGGGCATCCCCTGGTGCGCATCTCGCTGAAGATCCGCGACGACATGCTCCGCGTGCTGAAGCAGACGCTTCCGTATCCTCAGTCCGCGATGGTGGCCGCAGTCACGCTGGGCCTGCGCTACGGACTCGCGAATGTTCCGTGCGTTTTCAGCCCGGAACACGGCAAGTCGTTTATGCACCAGAACTGTGAACTGACCATTCCTCAGGAGTTCCAGTACACCGGCGTGGGCCATGTGCTGGCCGTTTCGGGCCTGCATGTCACAATCATCACGATTCTGTTCATGGGCATTTTTGCGCTGCTGCGGCTTTCAAAGCGGGTGTATGTGCCGTTCATTGTCCTCGCGCTCGTCATATTCGCGATCATCACCGGCGCCCGGCCGTCTACGCTGCGCGCGGTGATCATGAACAGCCTGTTCCTGCTGACATGGGGCTACCTCAACCAGGGCCTCGTGGCTTCCGCATTGATCGGCCTTCCGGTCGCGGCCTTCCTGATCCTCATCTACAATCCGATGATGGTCGTGGATCCGTCGTTCACGCTTTCCTTCGGCGCCATCCTCGCCCTCGTGCTCATCAGCCCGCCGTGCTTCAAACTGCTCTCGCTGCTGCGGGGCAACACCCTGCTGGCGGCGATTATCATGATCGCGTTGCCGACCTTCGCGCTGACGGCAAGCTGGTTCCTGTACACCTCCCTGCGGTTCTGGGTTCCGTTCCTGATCCTGTGCGTGCTGATGTGTTATGCCGTCCGTGAACTCAACCGCAGGAAAATCAAGTTGTTCGGTGACCTTGCTTTCGCGAGGATTCCGGTGGCCATCAGCGGGCTCCTGGCCTCCCAGTTTGCCATCATGTGGGGCATGATGGCCCCGCTGTCGGCGGTGTATTTCTGCCGCTGGGGCTCCGGCGGATCCTTCGCCAACCTGATCGCCCTCCCGCTCATCGGCGTGGTGGTGCAGCTGGGCGTGCTGGCCGGACTGATCGGCCAAATCCCGGTCATTGGCCCGTTCCTGGCCCTGCTGATGAATGCGGCGAACTTCGTCGCCGCCACCGGCTTCTGCTGGCTGGCGCATTTCTTCGCGAAGCCTTTCCCGTATGCCCTTGTCCGGAAGATTTCCCCGACCCATCTGCTCTTCTATTATCTCCTGATGGCTGTTTTCGTCTGGCACGAGCCGATCTGGCGCTGGATGAAGGATCAGCTCACGCGCAAGTCCTGGCGAAAGGTTTGGGGATATTCCGCGATTGCGGTTCTTGTCCTGCTGCTGGCCGGCGCCGTTGCCACGGGCCCGTATTACAAGCATGGCGACAACCTGGACATCACCATGCTGGCCGTCAACTACGGAAGCGCCATGCTGGTCGAAACGCCCGGCGACAAAAAGTTCCTGATTGATGCCGGCATGGTTGAGCATGAGCGCGGCCGGTTCAACTCTGCAGAGCGCACGGTCATGCCGTTCTGCTCCTTCAAGCACATCACCAGTCTGGACGGATTGATTGTCATGTCGCCCCATCTGGAGCGGGCCGCCGGTGCGGGTTACATCCTGAAGTACATGGGAGTGGATACGCTCTATCTGCCGCCCTCACTGGCGGGAGTCACCCCCGATATGACGCCGGATGAGTTTTATGCGAAGATTCTGGCCGGAAGCCCCTCGGCCGAATATGACCCCGTATTCCTGCAGGCGGTTTATGATGACATCATCGGAAGCGAAACGTTTACCCGCCAGGTTTCTCTCGCGCGCGCCATCCGGAACGCCGGCCCGTCGTTCGTGAACAACTGGTCCGGAAACGTGGTGAAGCAGAAAGAGGTGCGGGCCGGAGATGTTATTTACGAGGAGACCCATAACGGCAAACGTTTCGCCATCGAAGCGCTGAGCCCCCTGCCGGACACCCCGGCGGGCGACTTCCCGATGGAGAACGGCTCCATGGTCCTTCGCATTTCGTACGGCGATTTCGCGGTCATCGTGGGCGGCGATCTGCATTTCGACGGCCAGAAGCATCTTGCAGACACCTGCCCGCCGGAAAAACTCGCCGCCCAGGTTCTGGTTGCGCCGCACCACGGCACCGCCGCTCCGGTCTCCGGTTCCGGGGATGCCAAGCAGGCCATGCTGGATGAACTCGACCGCGCGACTGCCCCGCTGCTCGCGAAAATAAAGCCCGAAAAAGTGCTTTTCGATTACGGCAATCCCGGCTCGGTATACAAGGCGCGCACAAAAGAGGCCCGCGCCGCGCATGAGCTGACCTTCCGCTTCATGGAAGACAAGGTTGGCGAGGGCAATGTGAAGAGCACCGAGCGCGACATGGCCCTGTTCGTCAGTTCGGACGGGACGGGCTATACACTGGAGACCCAGGCGCAGAAGGTTTCGTTCGGCGGCGAGGATGCGGAGGCCGTTTCCTCGATCGAAGTCGGTTTCTGACACGGAGGATGACGGAATTGGAAAGCAACGGCGGAAGCAACGGGTCGTGGTCGCATCGCGATGCGGCCGAATGGTACGGCATCAAAGGCTGGGGTTCGGGATATTTTGATGTTTCGCCCGCGGGCGAAGTGACCATCCATCCGCAGGGGCCTTCGGGCCCGTCCGTCAGCCTCATGAAAATTGTTTCCGGCCTGCATGAGCGCGGCATGGACATGCCCGTGCTGCTGCGCATCGAAAATATTCTTGCTTCCCGCATCAAGCTTCTTCATGACACCTTTGCTTCGGCCATAAAGGAATTCGGCTACAAAAACGAATACCGCGGCGTATATCCCATCAAGGTCAACCAGCAGGAACAGGTGGTGGAGAACATCGTTAAATACGGCGCGCCCTACCACCACGGGCTTGAGGCCGGCAGCAAGGCCGAGCTGATTGCGGCCATGTCGTTTTTGACCGACCCCGAAGCCTTTCTGATCTGCAACGGCTACAAGGACGAGGAATTCATTGATCTGGGCCTCTACGCCCTCAAGATGGGCATCCAGTGCGTCTTCGTCCTGGAAAGCCCCGGCGAACTCGGCCTGATCCTCGAGCGGGCAAAGGCCCTGCAGGTGAAACCCGTCCTGGGGGTCCGTATCAAGCTGTCGTCGCAGGCGGGCGGACACTGGGCGGAATCGGGCGGCGACCGGAGCGTGTTCGGGTTGAACGCGGCGCAGGTGATTGACGTCGTGGACCAGCTTCGCGCCGCCGGCATGCTGGACTGCCTCAAGCTCCTGCATTATCACCTCGGCTCCCAGATCCCGAACATCCGCGACATCCGCGAGGCCGTGGTGGAGGCCTGCCGCTACTATGTCGGCATGGTGAAGGAAGGCGCCCCGATGGGCATCCTGGACCTGGGCGGCGGCCTTGCGGTGGACTACGACGGAACCCGCACCGCCTCCTCCAGCAGCCGGAACTACGGCCTCAACGAATACTGCGCGGACATCATCGAGGTGGTCATGACCATGCTGGACGAGGAGGATATCGCCCATCCGGTCATCGTTACCGAATCCGGCCGCGCCACCGTGGCCTATTATTCCGTGCTCCTGTTCAACATCCTTGACGTCAGCTCCAACGAGAAGGACACCGAGCTCAACCCGGTCCCGAAAGATTCGCCGGAAGCCCTGATCAATCTCTACGACACCGTCGCCGGTTTCAAGCCCGAGAAAATGCTCGAGATGTACCACGACGGCATCTACTACCGCGATGAAATCCGCCAGCTCTTCAAGCACGGTGCCGCCTCGCTGCGGGAACGGGCGCAGGCCGAGGAAATATTTTTGGAACTGATGGAGAAAGTCGTGGTCGAAATGCGCGGCATGGACCGCATTCCGGAAGAACTCGAGGGCCTTGAATCGGCGCTGTCGGACGTCTATTATGGAAACTTCAGCGTCTTCCAGTCGCTTCCTGACGCATGGGCCATAGACCAGCTTTTTCCGGTCATGCCGATCCACCGGCTCAACGAAAATCCCACGCAGCGCGCCACGCTCACTGACATTACTTGCGACTGCGACGGAAAACTCGACCAGTTCATCGGCGACCAGAGCATCCAGAACGTGCTTCGGGTCCATACGCTGAAGGACAACGAGCAGTATTACCTTGGCGTCTTCCTCGTCGGCGCCTATCAGGAAACCCTTGGCGACCTGCACAACCTGCTGGGCGACACCAACGTCATGAGCATCCGCATTGATGAAAACGGCGAAGTCCACTACAGCCGCGAAACCGAGGGGGACTCCGTTTCAGACGTCCTCTCGTACGTCGAATACGAAACAAAGGCAATGCTTCTGCGTGTCCGGGAGAAAGCGGAGCAGGCCGTCAGCGGCGGCCGCATATCCGCGCAGGAACGCAAGCAGATCCTCGACGCCTACGAATCGGGCTTGCGCGGCTACACCTACTTCGAAGCATAAAGACGCCAGAGATGGGAGGTTTGCAGTGCAGAGAGGGGCTTGTCTGCAGTCTTGCGCTGCGCATCGCAAATAGCCTAAAGTGCTGCATACGGTTTAACGGTAATCGCATTACTGGAGGCGAATTATGGCAAAGGTGTTAATTGTCGGAGCGGGCGGAGTGGGGGCAGTGGTCGCGCACAAGTGTGCGCAGGTGCCTGAGGTATTTACGGACATCACGCTGGCCAGCCGCACCAAGTCAAAATGCGATGCAATCGCCGCGCAGATATCGCGGCCGATCCATACCGCGCAGGTGGATGCGGATAACGAAAAGGAAATGGCGGACCTGATTCGCAAGACCGGCGCCAAAATGGTCATCAACGTGGCCCTGCCGTACCAGGATCTGCACATCATGAACGCCTGCCTTGAGACGGGTGTCAACTATCTGGACACCGCCAACTACGAGCCCCCCGATGAGGCGAAGTTCTGCTACAAGTGGCAGTGGGAATATCAGGAACGCTTCAAGAAGGCCGGCCTGATGGCGCTGCTCGGCAGCGGCTTTGATCCCGGCGTTACCAATGTCTTTGCCGCGTGGGCGCAGAAGCACCACTTCGACGAGATCCGCGAGCTGGACATCATTGATGCCAATGCAGGCAGCCACGGCCAGCCGTTTGCCACGAATTTCAATCCCGAAATCAATATCCGCGAAGTCACGGCCCGCGGCCGTTATTGGGAGGAGGGAGAGTGGATTTCCACTGATCCGCTTTCTGTTTCGGAGACCTTTGATTTTCCCGAGGGCATCGGCCCGATGAAGATCTATTTGCTTTATCACGAGGAACTCGAGTCGCTGGCGAAGAATATCCGCGGCCTGAAGCGCGCGCGCTTCTGGATGACTTTCTCCGACAATTATTTGAAACATCTTGAAGTGCTGCAGAATGTCGGCATGACCCGCATAGACCCGGTTAAGTTCGAGGGGCATGAGATTGTTCCGCTGAAATTCCTGAAGGCGCTGCTGCCGGATCCGGCTTCGCTGGGTCCGCTGACCAAGGGGCGCACGTGCATCGGCGACATGATGACGGGCGTCAAGAACGGCAAGCCCAAGAAGCTGTATGTGTACAACATCTGCGATCACGAGGCCTGCTACCGCGAGGTGAAGTCACAGGCCATATCCTATACGACCGGCGTGCCCGCCATGATCGGCGCGATGCTGATGCTGACGGGCGCCTGGAAGGGCGAGGGCGTGTTCAACATGGAGCAGCTTGATCCCGATCCGTTCATGGACAAACTCAACCAGCACGGCCTGCCATGGACAGCAGTCGAAATAAAATAATATTCACCGCGAAAGATCGCAAAGATCGCATAGAGGGATGCGAAAATGAATGACATCATGTGCTTGTGCGATCGGGTGCGGGATATCTCATACGCCATTCATGTCTATCATGGGAATGGGTATCTTGAAAAGGTGTACGAAAACGCGTTGGTCTCCCGTCTGAAAAATGCCGGATTTGGCGTGAAACAGCAGTTCCCTATAATCATTCGTGATGAAGATGGTGTGGTTATTGGTGAATATTTTGCAGACCTTGTCGTTAATGACAACCTGCTTGTTGAACTCAAGGCCGCGAAATCGCTAACAAAAGAACATGAAGCCCAGGTTCTTCATTATCTTAAGGCGACGGGAATCGAGCATGCCCTGCTGATCAATTTCGGATCATTCAAATTTGAGATCCAAAAATTCATTCAATCACGGGGAACGCTGAAATGAACTCATCTTTGCGTTCTATGCGATCTTTTGCGGTGAATTCTCCTTGGATAAATAGCGTTGAGACGCCCTGTTTTGTGGTCTTTGAGGACAAGCTCAAGGCCAACCTTGCCGTACTGGATTCTGTCCAGAAGCGCACCGGGTGCACGATCCTGCTGGCGCTGAAAGCGTTTTCGATGTTCCGGACTTTCCCTCTGATCCGTCAGACGCTCCGCGGCGTCTGCGCCAGCGGCGTGCACGAAGCCCGGCTTGGCCGCGAAGAATTCGGCGGCGAGGTGCATGTGTTTTCGCCGGCCTATTCCGCTGCGGATTTGGAAGAGCTTGTCAAAATCTCCGACCACCTTGTTTTCAACTCCTTTACACAGTGGCGCAGCGCGCAGGAAATCCTGAAACGCGCAAAGAGGCCCGTATCCTGCGGGCTTCGCGTCAACCCCGAGCATTCCGAGGCCAAGGTTGAGATGTACGATCCCTGCGCCCGCTATTCACGCCTAGGCATTCGTTTCACTGAATTTGAAGGGCGGGATTTGTCCGGAATATCGGGTCTGCACTTCCATGCCCTGTGCGAGCAGAACGCCGATGCGCTGGCCCGCACGCTGGTTTCGTTTGAGGACCGGTTCGAGAAGTATATCCGCAAGATGAAGTGGATCAACTTCGGCGGCGGACACCACATCACGCGCGCCGATTATGATGTGGATCTGCTGTGCGATCTGATCACGCGCTTTCAGGAAAAATACGGCGTGCAGGTTTATCTCGAACCGGGCGAGGCCGTCGCCCTGAATGCGGGCGTGCTGGTTTCCACGGTGATGGACATCAAGCGCAACGAGAAGCATATTGCGATCCTTGATACTTCGGCCACGACGCACATGCCCGATGTGCTCGAAATGCCTTACCGGCCGGTCATCCGCGGGGCGGAAAAGCCCGACCACTTTGATTACAACTTCCGGCTCGGCGGCCCGTCCTGCCTCGCGGGCGATGTGATCGGGGATTATTCGTTTGAGAAACCGCTGCAGATCGGCGACCGGCTGGTGTTCGAGGACATGGCGCACTACACGATGGTCAAGACGACCACCTTCAACGGGGTGCCGCTTCCGTCCATCTATTTGTGCTCATCCGAAAATGAGGAGCCCGTGCTGGTGCGCAAGTTCGGCTACGAAGATTTCAAAAGCAGGCTTTCCTGAAGGAGAAGCAGATGAATGAACTGACGTATCCGTCGTTTCTGGAATCGGACATGGAGCCGCCCCTGCCCGAGAACGCGAAATTTCACATTCTGCCCGTGCCCTATGAAAAGAGCACGTCTTACGGCGAGGGGACCGACCGGGGGCCTTCTGCCATCCTGAATGCGTCGCAGCAATTGGAATTGTTTGACGGCCACAGCATTCCCGCGGAGGACGGCATCTATACGCACTTACCGGTGGACTGTGATTTGACGGAAGAAAGGGTGCTGGCGGATATAGCGGAGCAAATCGGGAAAATCCATCACGCGGGCCACATTCCCGTGATGCTCGGCGGCGAGCACACGGTGACGTATGGCGCCATCAAAGCCCTGCATGATGCCGGCGAAAAATTCGGAATCATCCAGTTTGATGCGCATGCGGATTTGCGCAACGAGTACGAGGGATCCAAATGGAGCCACGCCTGCGTGATGCGCCGCGCGGTTGAAATGGGCATCCCGCTCTGCCAGATTGGCGTGCGCAGCCTTTCGCTGGAGGATCTTGAGGTTCGGGTTGAACATGCCATCATGCACTATGACATGGAGGACATGGTCGAGAAGGGGATCGACATGAATCTCGTGCTCGATAATTTCCCGAAGAGGGTTTATGTCACCTTTGATGTGGATGCGCTGGATCCTTCCATCATGCCGGGCACCGGGACGCCGGAGCCGGGCGGCATGCAGTGGTATGGCACTCACAACATCCTGAATCACATTGCCGACCGGTGCGAGGTGATCGGGTTTGACGTTGTGGAGGTCGCCCCGCTGGAAGGTTCGCACATCTCTGAATTCACGGCCGCGCGCCTTGCCTACAACTTCATGGGCATGATTGCGCGCCGGAAATAAGCGTCAGATTCCGAAGTAGGCTTTGCCGAGCGAGCGCAGGGCCTTTTCGCGATCCGAATCCTTCACGGCAAACATCATGCTGATTTCCGAGGCGCCCTGGTTGATCATCTCGATGTTCGCGCCTGCATCTGAAAGGGCCTTTGTGGCCTTTGCGGCCATGCCGACCGCGTAATGCATGCCTTCACCCACCACCATGATCAGAGCCAGCCCGTGTTCAACGAGCACCGCATCGGGCTTGAGTTCGGCCTTGATCCGGGCTACCACACGCTCTTCCTTCGCCGGAGGAATGTTGGCAGAAGCCAGAATGACGGAGATGCTGTCAATTCCGGAAGGCGTGTGTTCGAAGGATATCTTTTCGTCCTCCAGAATCTGCAGCAGACGCCGGCCGAAACCGATTTCGCGGTTCATCATGTATTTGTCAATGTAGATGGCGCAGAAGCCCGGCGCGCTTGAAATGCCCACCACGGTGCGCTCGCTGGGAACGCGCTTCGGGATCACCATGGTGCCGGGCGCGGAGGGGTTGTTGGTGTTCTTGATGCAGATGGGAATATTGGCGCGCACGGCGGGGACAATGGCCTCGTCGTGGAACACGCCGAACCCCGCGTAGGAAAGCTCGCGCATTTCGCGATAAGTCATGCAGTCGATCGCGGGCGGATTTTCGATGATCCGGGGATCCATGGAGCAGACGGAATCCACATCGGTGAAATTCTCGTACACATCTGCTTTCACCGCGGCCGCAAGGATCGCGCCGGTGATGTCGGATCCGCCGCGCGGGAAGGTGGCCACATCGCCGCTCTTCGTCACGCCGAAGAAACCGGGGAAGATCACGATTTCTTTGATGTCCCTCAGCTTTGCCAGCTTTGGATAGGACTCGTCGAGCACCTGCGCGTTGCCAAAATCATCGCTCAAAAGCATTCCAGCCTCGCCGGGATTCACGTATATCGCGGGGGAGCCGGCCTTCGTGAAGGCTTCGGCGATCACGCGCGCGCTGCAGTCTTCGCCGGCGGCCTTCATGGCGTCCATGAACTGGGCGTCATTTTTGCCGCGCTTTGCGATGCGTCCGCGCAGGTCTTCTTCGATGGTCGCCACA
This sequence comes from Kiritimatiellia bacterium, assembly GCA_050178035.1. GTDB lineage: Bacteria > Verrucomicrobiota > Kiritimatiellia > JAKQHR01 > JAKQHR01 > JAKQHR01. The sequence continues at coordinate 17,740 of JBFXGK010000020.1, read as the reverse complement.
ACCTGAGGGGGCAGCTTCAGGTCGCGCTGGATTTCGGCATAGCGGTCCACAACGGCCTTGAGGTCGGCTTCAAAGTTCTTCCCGGCAATCACGCAGCTGGCGAGGGCAATGAGAAGGTCCGTGACCTTGGTGTCGGTCTTGCTGCGCTTGCCGGGGGCGGACACCACGACAATGCGGCGGTCCGCATCGGCGGTTACAATCCCGATGATCTTTGAAATCTGATCCGCATTGGCGACGGAAGTACCGCCGAATTTTACAACCTTCATTTTTTCTCTCTCTTGCTTATGATCGCTTTTGTTTCGCGAAAATGCCGTCAGATGACCGAATTTCGCCTGCGAAGTCAAGCGTGCGCAAAAAAAGTGAAAGGTTAAAAACAATCAAAAAACGGCCAAAAAGTGCCCAAAATGCCCTAAAAATGCTCAAAAACGGCAAAAAATCGTTGAAAACGGCCTAATTTTGCCGTTTTTTCGTTTTTACAGGCCAAAACTCGGCAGAGAGAGCGACCTTGGGGCCGGCACGAGTTTCTGGTACTCGGGCAGGTTCCGCAACGGCTCCAGGCGCGGATCCTTGCGGGCGATGTCGCGAATCGGTTCGCCGCCGATTTGCACAGCCTTCGCCAGCGCGGCCATGGCTTCCTGCGGTTTTCCGGTCACGGCTTTCACGGCCGCGTAGTCGAACCAGGCGCGGTCATTGTTCGGCTGCAGCGCGAGATATTTTTCGAGCGCAAGCCCCAGCAGGTCAATGCGGTTGGCCTCCGCGCAGCGCTGTCCGATTTGCATGTACACGTTTTCAGGAACGCCCGGCTGTTCCAGCAGTCTGCGCATGAGCTGCTCGAAGGATCCCTGCATGTTGAGCTGGAGATAGACCTGACTGAGTTCAAAGATTGTTTCAAGCGAGGCGCCGCCCCCGGATAATTGGGCTTCGAGCTGAATGCGCTTGTTTTCGGCGGTTTCCGCGCCGGTGATTTGATTCAGGAAGGATTGGACCTTGTCGTTGTCCTTGTCCAGCTTCAGGAAATTCTCGATCAGTTCCCGGGCTTGTGTGAACTTGCGCTGCTGCATGTAGAGTTCGGCGAGGCGGAAGTTGGCCTCGGGGCTGAGCGGATAGAGGTCAATCGCCTGCAGGAAGGCCTCTTCGGCCTCCGGCATCATCCGGCGCGCGGCGTAAAGGCCGGCAATGGCGCTGCGGAGTTTCGAGAAGGTTTTGCAGGCGACCACGTCGCGGCGGAATTTCGGGTTGCTGGTCAGCCGGTCTTTGTACCACGCCCAGAACTTCTGGTCGTTGGAGACCATTTCGGGCGTGAGCGAAGGCAGCGGCTCGGGATTGATCTTCATGATCAGGCCGTGCGGCGAGAGATAGGGATACATCCAGGGAATGACGTAGCTTTCCTCGACGTAGAACGGATGCTTGTACTTGTTGTGCTCGAAGATCATTTGCGCGAGGATGCCGTTGATCATCATCACGCCCTGCACGCCCTGCACACTGACCCGGCCGTCCTTGAAGGACACTTCCGCGCCCGGCGGAATGCGGCCCTCCTGCACATCGCGCACGTACTGCTGGAAGGCGAGGTTGCTGTCCTGCTGGGCCGGAATCCAGATGTCGTTGCCCATCAGATCGCGCATGACGTTCATGTAGGTGTTGTCGGCCAGCGCGTTTTGCGTGATCAGGAACACATCGCGGCGCACCTTGGCGGAATAGATCATATAGGTGGGCACAAAACGTCCCGGATCGGTGCCGCCGAAAAAGATTGCGTTGGTGCCCATTTCGGGCGGATAGCCGGGCGTTGGGTATTTGGCCCACTCTTCCTGAAACTTTTCCGGCGGGAGCCAGTACTGAAGGTCGTCATGAATCCCGTTCACGCCGCGGAGCTGCCAGTTGCCGAACTGCCAGCCGAAATCGTGCCCGTTCTGTTCGCATCCGCCGACGATGCGGACAAACTCCTGGTCGTAGGCGTTGCGCAGGATTGGAACCAGCGGGAGCAGGAATACGCACGCGAGGGCGGCCTGACGCACCGGCCGGTAGTTGGCAAGCTTCGCCTCCAGAAAGACAAGCGTGAACATCAGCCCGTAGCTGATCCAGAGTGCAAAGACCGCATGGGCCTGGATGTACTGCACGCGGCCGATGAACAGCGTCTGCACGTCGAGCTGCGGATTCTGGAAGACGATGAAAATCACCGTCATTGAGAGGAAGGCGGTCAGTGTGGCCCATATCCACGCTCGTCCGTGCCGCGTGATTTTATGCAGGAACGTGAACGGGATGAGGACAAACAGCGAAATGAGCCATGTGAACTGGGCGACGACGGAATTATAGCCGCCGGGATTGAAGATGATGGCCCAGAGCTGGCGGAAGAAAAGGTCTTTGTCCTGGCCGTACAGCTTGAGCGTGGCCATGGGACTGATCTTTTCATACTGACCGCGCGTCAAGGCGTGCATGAAACCTTCGGTTGTGCGCGGATAGCCCCAGTTCATCGGCGGATTCTGCTCAGAGGCCACGGGCATATAGGCATAGAAGGAAACGCCAAGCGCGAGCAGCCCGAAGACGATGAGCACCCGTTTCCACTCGGTCAGCAGACTCCGCTGCACAATCAGGAAAACCAGCGGGGCGAAAAGGAACACAAATCCGATGGCAATATTGACCTGCTTGTCGCGCAGGGCTTCCGCGGACCCCTGTGCGTTGATTTTGGAGGCGGTGTACCAGAGATAGACAGCGATAAGCCAGAATCCGACAGAGAGGGTGTCGCGGAACAGTTTGCGGTCCTTGAACCAGAGGGCGGTCAGCAGGGCCAGCACAAGGAACAGCAGGCTCTGGTGGTTGGTGAGGCCGAGGCCGAAGATGAAGGCGGCGATGTAAAGGATCTTGTCATCTTGCGGACGGCACATCCAGCGGTAGATCAGGCTCAGCAGGAGGGCAAGGAAGAAGGCGTTCAGGCTGTACACCTCGACAATGGTGGATTGCGACCACAGCACCGAACTGAAGGCCAGCAGCAGGCCGCCGGAGATGCCGCAGCTCAGGCAGATTGCGCTTTCCGCTTTCCGCCCGAGAATGCGGGTTTCCTTCACCAGACCGCGCAGGATGTCGGCGCCGGACCGGCTGACGAGCAGCGCGATGATGGCGGCAGCCAGCGCGCCGAAGAAGGCGGAGGCGAGGCCCACGGCCCACGCGGGGTTGGGACTTCCGTTGTAGGTGTCAAAATGAAAAATCCACTGGAAAAACCAGGTGACCAGCGTCCAGATAGGGTATCCGGGCGGGTGAGGGACGCCGAGATAGTCGGAGGCGACGGCCAGTTCGCCGGAATCCTCCAGCGTGACGGTGGGCGCGAGCGTCCAGACGTATACGCCGAAGGCGATGGCAAAGGTGATGAAAAACGCCAGCCAGTCCACCTTGCGGAAGAAGGCTCCGCTCTGGTGGTCGAAAAAGTCGTCCCGCACCGCGTTCTGTTCAATGTCGGCCGAAATATTTTGAGCCATAAGCAATCCTGTGTTTCAGGTTTGTCAGACAGTTCCCGCCTCAATTCCGTTCAGGGGGAATCTGTAACCGCGCCAGTATGAACGATTCCCGCACCGGGTCAAGCGCGCAGGCGGTCAGACGTGTAGGATAATCACGGCCAGGACGGTCAGGCCGTAGAGCATAATGTCCACAATCAGGGGGGCGTCGGTGAGGAGAATCTTCTCGGGCCGTCCGCCCTGGTCGTGGCGGTAGACGAGATCCAGATAGCGGAATAGCCCGAACATCACGAACGGAATGGTCAGCGAGAGCCTGGCGGTGCCGAACTTTTCGATGGTGTCCGGCCAAAGGGTGTAGAGCGAATAAAAGACGATTGTGGCGGTGCTGACAATGGCGATGAGCTGGTCGAGAAGCCGCTCGCTGTATTTCTCCAGGCTGGGGCGTGTTTCGCTGGCGGGTGAATCAATGACAACTTTCTCGTGCCGCCGCTTGCACAGGGCGAGGAAGAGCGCCAGCAGCAGCGTGCACAGCAGCAGCCATGGGGAGAACACAACATCCACCGTCACGGCGCCGGCCACGGCGCGAAGCACAAAGCCGGCCGCGATGACAAAGAGTTCGATCAGCCCGATATTTTTGAGCCACAGGGTGTAGACGAACTGCAGCAGAACATAACCGGCCTCGACGAGCGCGAGGCGCGGAGCAATGAGCGAAGCGCCGGAGAGTCCCGCGGCCATCAGCACAAAGGCCAGCAGCAGCGAGCCCTTCACGCTGATTTCACCTGCGGCCAGCGGCCTGAATTTCTTGCCGGGATGCAGGCGGTCGCGTTCCACGTCGCGGACGTCGTTGAGTAAATAAGTTCCGCTGGAGATCAGGCAGAACGTCAGCATGGCGCCCACGGCCGCGCCCAGCTGGCTGAACGAAACCGACTGGTGCCGGTCGCCCAGCGCGAAGATGAACGCCGCCAGCACCACCGCGTTTTTTGTCCACTGGTTGGGGCGCAGGGCTCTGAAATAGGATAGCGCTTTTTTCATTGGGCCTTCCGGGGGCTGCGCCGGAAACCGCAGCGCGCCGCCAGCTTCCAGACCATCCAGAGCGCCTCGAAGATGATATTGGTGCTCATCTTGGACTGCCCCTCGCGCCGCTCCTCGAACGTGATGGGCACTTCCTGAATCTTGAACCCGAGCAGCCATGCGGTGTGCGTCATTTCGATCTGGAACGAATATCCGTTTGAACGGATGGCATGGAGGTCAATGCTTTCGAGCACCTTGCGGCGGAAGCATTTGAAGCCGCCGGTTGGATCCATGACCGGCAGGCCGGTGATGATGCGGACATAGAAGCTGGCGCCCTTGCTCAGGATCAGGCGGTTGAGCGGCCAGTTGATCACGCGGATGCCGTTGATGTAGCGCGATCCGAGCACAAGGTCTGCATTGTTCGCCGCTTCCCGCAACCGGGGAACGTCGGCCGGATTGTGTGAAAAATCGGCATCCATTTCAAAAATGAACTGGTAGTCGCGTTCCAGCGCCCAGTGGAAACCCGCGATATAGGCTCGTCCCAGGCCCTCCTTGAGTTCCTTGTGAAGGACATGAATCCGGCTGTCGGCCGCGGCCATCTCATCGGCGATGTGCCCGGTGCCGTCGGGCGAGTTGTCGTCCACGATAAGGATGTGACCTTCCGCGAAGTGCTTCAGCACCGCCCCGGCGATTTGCCGGACGTTTTCCTTTTCGTTGTACGTCGGTATGATGACCACACTGTCGTTCATGTTGCGCGCATTCTACGGAAAAACCTGCGGCACCGCAAGCCGGAGAATCAGGATAATGGGTTGAAACTGCGGGCCTTTGGGATATAGTTTTCCGCCATGGATTTAAAACTCAAAACATACGGGGAACCGGTGCTGCGCGAGCCGGCGCTTCCGGTTGAAAAAATCACGCCGGAGATCCGCGAACTCGCGGAAGAGATGCTTCGCGTGATGCATCATCAGAACGGCGTCGGACTGGCCGCCGAGCAGGTGGGCCGGCGCGAAGCGGTTTTTGTGGTGGATATTCCGCCCGATGCCGACCGCGACGAGGATCAGAATCCGCTGAACCCCGATGTGAAAATGCCCCAGGTGTTCATCAATCCGGAAATCACCGAAAGCTCGAAAAAAAAGGCATCCTGCGAAGAGGGCTGCCTGAGTTTCCCGGGGCTGTATGCTGAAGTTTCCCGACCGGCCGAGGTGACGGTGCGCTACACGGATATGGATGGACAAACAAGAGATTTGCATTGCAGGGGACTGCTGGCGCGGGCGGTGCAGCACGAGTCGGATCACCTGCACGGAACGCTGTTCATTGACCGGATATCGTATGCGCGCAAAATCGCGCTGAAGGGGCGTCTCCGGAAGCTTCAGGAAGAAACGCTCGAGTCGAATTTAATGTGACAGAACAGACTTTGCCTTCCGGACATCGTCCTGAATCTGCGCCGCCAGCGCTTCCGGGGATTCAAACTTTTTGTCGTTGCGGATTTTCTGAATGAAGCTGACGATGATTTCACGGTTGTAGATATCGTGCTCCAAATCGAAAAAGAAAACCTCCAGCGTCCATTCGCTTCCCGCGTGATCGAACGTGGGGCGGTGGCCGATGTAGCCCGCGCCGTGAAATATTTCACCGCCGATTTCCGCCGAGACGGCATAAATGCCTGTGGGCGGGAAGACCTCGTTGTGCGGACGGATGTTGGCTGTTGGAAAACCCAGGGTGCGGCCGACGCCGCGGCCTTTGATGACCGTTCCCCAGATGCTGAAGGGCTGACCGAGCATCGCCGCGGCGGCATCCAGATCGCCTTCGGCAACAGCCTTGCGCACGCGCGTGCTGGAGATGGCTTCGTCGCCGAAGGCCACAGGATCCACGGATGAGGCCCCGATGCCGTGTTCGCGGGCCCATTGCTTCAGTGAGTCCGCCGTGCCCTGGCCGTGATGGCCGAAAGTCCAGTTTGAACCCACAACAATGTGCTTCAGTGACGGGATCGAGGCGGCCAGCATATCGAGAAATGCCGGCGCGGTCAGATGACGGAAGGCCGGGGCGAACGGCATCAGGATGCACCCGTCCACACTCAGCCGCTCGAACAGGTGCAGTTTGTGCCGGGTGGCGGTGAGCAGCGCCGGCGCGGTCTCGGGATTGATGATTTTGCGCGGGTGCGGCTCGAAGGTTAAAATCCACAGTTTGGCTCGAAGTATTTCGGCCTTTGCGCGCGCGGCTTCGATGACTGCGCGGTGCCCGAGGTGTACGCCGTCAAAAAAACCGATGGCCAGCACTGCAGGATCGGCCTCGGTCCGCAGCGCGTCAAGATGGCGGACCACTTTCAGCATAGGATCTTTTCATCCTGTTTCACCTGAAGAAACGGAATGACGTGCGGTTCGAGTTCGGATCGGCTCAGCTTCAAGAGATCGTCCAGCTTCATGGCCCGGTCCGCGCTGTAGGCTCCGCTCTGCGTGCGGCGCAGCGATTCCAGGCACGCGCCGCAACCCAGCGCCTCGCCGATGTCGTGGCAGAGCGTCCGGACATAGGTGCCCTTGGTGCACTTGATCCGGAACTGCGCACGCGGAGGCTCGTGGTTGAGAAGCTTGAAGCTGTAAATGTGGATCAGCCGCGCTTCGCGCTCCACGGTGACGCCTTTGCGCGCGAGCTTGTAGAGCGGCACCCCGTCTTTTTTAACTGCGGAAACCATGGGCGGGGTCTGCATGATGTCGCCGGTGCGCTTCTGCATTTCGGCGGAAATCTGTTCAGCGGTGACGTTTGAGCAGTCAGCTTCGCGCACAATCTCGCCGTCCATGTCCTGCGAATCGGTGGTGGTTCCGAGGAGCATGATGCCCTCATAGGTCTTGTCCGAACTCATGACCTGCGCGGAGAGCTTGGTCCCGCGTCCCAGCAGGATCATCAGCAGGCCGGTGGCCGCGGGATCGAGGGTTCCCCCGTGTCCGACCTTCCTGATGCCGAAGTGCCGGCGAATCGCATGCACCACGTCGTGCGAGGTCATGCCTGCGGGTTTGTCCACCAGCAGCAGTCCGTCAAGGGCGTCTGTGTGGGTTCTGTTATTCATTGCCGTTCGGTTTTGCCTCTTCGTCGTCGGTCAGTCCGAGCTCGTTGATAATCGAGAGAATGCGGTCGCCTTGTTCGATGGATTCGTCGAGCTCAAAGCTGAGCTGCGGGGTGTATTTCAGTTTCAGGTCGCTGTTGATGTGCCGCTGGATGGCCCCGCGGTGGCGGGTCAGCAGGTCAATCATGTGCTGGCGCTCCTGTTTGTGCTCGCGCACGGAGATCAGCACGCGGGCATGCCGGAGATCGGAACTGGTGATGACGCCTGTGATGGTCACGGCGGCTATGTCGAATTTCTCCTCGCTCATGATCCGGTACATGACCCCGGCGATTTCGCGCTTGAGAAGTTCATTCACTCTGTCGAGACGTCTTACGCTCATTTGTATTCCTCCCGTGAAGAGGTCGGCAGCGGACCGGCAAGGAGCGGGGCTTAGAGAGCCTGCGCGATCTTGTCGATCTCGTAGAATTCAAGGGTATCGCCCTCCTGGTAATCCGAGAAGTTGTCCAGGCGGATACCGCAGTCCTGTCCTTCGCGCACCTCGGCAGCATCGTTCTGATAGCGCTTGAGGGAAACCAGGCTGCCCTCGAAAAGAACATCGTTTTTGCGGAGCACGCGGACCTTGGCGCGCGAAGTCACGCGCCCGTCAGTCACCATGCATCCGGCCACATTGCCCCGCTTGCTGAGCGCGAACACCTGCCGGATTTCGGCGTGTCCGATGACGCGCTGCTTGAATTCCGGTTCCAGCATTCCCGTCATCGCTTCCTTGATCTGGTCAAACAGCTCATAGATGATGCTGTAGAGCCGGATTTCGACGCCGGAACGCTTGGCGGCGGCCTTTGCTCCGCCTTCCGCGCTCACATGGAAGCCGACGACAATGGCGTTGGACGCGGTGGCCAGCAGGATGTCGTTTTCCGTGATGTTGCCGACTCCTGTCAGCACCAGATTCAAGCTTACCTTGTCGCTCTTGATGCCCTGCAGCATCTGCTCAATGGCCTCCACCGAACCCTTTACGTCTGCCTTGAGAACCAGATTCAGTGTCTGCTGCGAACTTTCGGCCGCCATCTGGGTGAAAATGTTGTCGAGCGATGCGCGCTGAGGGGCCGTCAGGCTGTCCATCCGGTCCTGGGCCTGGCGTGATTCGGCGATTTCCCGCGCTTCTCGGTCGTTCGCGCAGCTGCTGAATTCGCTGCCGGCGTCGGGCACGCTGGTCAGGCCCATCACCTTCACGGGCGAAGCCGGTCCGGCGGTGCGGACTTTGTGCCCCTTGTCGTTGAGCAGCGCCTTCACGCGGCCCCAGGTGGCTCCGCAGACAACCGCATCGCCCACCTTGAGCATGCCGTCGCAGACGAGAAACGTTGCGGTCGGCCCCATACCGGGTTCCAGTCGCGCCTCGATGACATAGCCGGTTGCCGGCTGCCGCGGATTGGCCTTCAGTTCCAGCATGTCGGCCTGAAGATTGATCATTTCAAGAAGATTGTCCATGCCGGCGCCGGTAATGGCGCTGACGGGGCAGCAAATCACATCGCCGCCCCAATCCTCGGGGCTGAGACCCATCTCCTGAAGCTGCTGCTTGACGCGATCCACATTGGCGCCCGGAAGATCCACCTTGTTGATCGCGGCGATGATGGTCACTCCTGCAGCCTGTGCGTGCTGGATGGCTTCGCGGGTCTGCGGCATTACGCCGTCATCCGCGGCAATGACCAGCACGGCGATATCGGTCAGGTTTGCCCCGCGCGCGCGCATCGCCGTGAAGGCGGCATGCCCGGGGGTGTCGAGAAAAGTGATCTGGCGGTCCGCGTGCTCAACGGTATAGGCGCCGATATGCTGTGTGATGCCTCCGTCTTCGCCCTTGGCGACGGTGCTTTTGCGGATGTAGTCCAGGAGCGATGTTTTTCCGTGGTCAACGTGTCCCAGGAAGGTTACAACCGGCGGCCTCGACTCTTCCAGTTCAGCGCCTTCTTCCGGCTTCTTTTCTTCCTCTTCCTTTTTCTTTTTGCCGGGCGCCGGGGGCGTGGGCGCGGCGGGAGCGGCCGCGGCCTTTTCCAGTTCGACCTTCAGGCCGTGTTTCTCGCCGATCTTTTGCGCGATCTTGAAGTCAATCGTCGCGTTGATGGCGGCAAAGATGTTCATCATCATCAGCTCGGCGATGAGCTGGTTCGGCTTGAGATTCAGCGCCTCCGAGAACTCTTTTACGACAATCGGACCCTTGACGATGTAAATGTTCTCGGCCGGCTCTTCCTTCACGGGTTCCGGCTCGGGTTCGGGTTCCGGCGCCGGAGGAGGTGGGGCAACAGGCTTCGCGGGGGCGGGGGGCGCTTTTTTCTCTTTGGCGGGCGCGCCCCGGATCTGCGCGATCTGCGCATCTGTCAGCGCGGACATGTGGTTGGGTGCCTCGATGCCCATGGCGCGAAGCTTTGCCAGCAGATCCTTGCTGCTGACGTTCAGTTCTTTTGCCAGTTCAAAAATTCTCATTCTTCAATCGGTCCATGTTCTTTTTCAAAAGCGGCTTCCGCGGCCGCCTGCAGTTTTTTCGCGGTCTCTTCGTTGATGCCTTCTATGGCGGTCAGGTCTTCCGTATCGGCGGCAAGCAGCCCCTCGAGCGTGAGGAATCCCGCGAGCACCAGCTTCTCGGCATAGCGCGCGCCGATGCCCGGCACTGCAGCCAGCGCCTGAATGGCCATGTTGACCTTCTGTTCGAATGAAATTTCGGCCTCGTGCTTGCGGATGTCTATTTTCCACCCGGTCAGCTTTGAGGTCAGGCGGGCGTTCTGGCCCTTCTTGCCGATCGCCAGCGAAAGCTGATCGCCATCCACCACCACCGTGACGGTGTGGGTGTTCTCATCCACGGTGACGCTGCTCAGCTTGGCGGGCGCCAGCGAGTTCGTCACATACGTGCGGATGTCCTCGTGCCACTTGACAATGTCAATCTTTTCGCCGGACAGCTCGCGCACGATATTTTTCACGCGGATTCCGCGCATGCCGACGCAGGCCCCGACGGGATCCACCTTGCTGTCGTGGGAAATCACGGCGATTTTGCTGCGGAAGCCGGCCTCGCGGGCAATGCCCTTGATTTCGACGGTCTTGTCGTTGATTTCCGCCACTTCCAGCTCGAACAGCTTGCGTACGAAATCTGGATGACTGCGGGACAGAATGACCTCCGGCCCTTGAGGATCAACCTTCAGGAGATAAGCCCGGATGCGGTCGCCGATCTGGTATTCTTCGGTCGGAACCCTTTCCCGCGAAGGCATTAATGCTTCCGCGCGCCCGAGGTCAACCACCACGTCGTTGCGGTCGAAGCGCCGGACGGCCCCAGTGACGATTTCACCCTGCCGATCCTTGTACTCATCAAAAACCTGGTCTTTTTCGGCCTGGCGAATCTTATGCAGGATGGCCTGCTTGGCCGTCTGGGCGGCGATCCGGCCGAAATTCTTGGGGGTGACCTCGATTTCAATAAGCTCCCCGATCTGGGCATCCGCTTTGATCCGGCGGGCTTTTGTCAAAGTGACCTCCTCATGCGGATTTGTCACTTTATCAACAACTTGCGCCTTGGCAAGGGCGCGAATATTGCACGTTTTCCGGTCAATTTCGACGCGCATGTCCCGGGCGGGGCCCACGCTTTTCTTGGAGGCGTTCAGCAGCGCGGCTTCCACCGCCTGAATGAGTGTTTCGCGGTCAATTCCGCGCTCCCTTTCCATATAGTCAAAAACCGCCATCAAATCGTTATTCATCTTCTCTGCCCTCAAAACAGGCCGCCGGGCCCGTCGCTAAACACAAAACCGCCCCAATATACAAAAGAGCGGGCGAAGGCCCACTCCGTACACAGGACAGCGCAACAAAATAACGCCGCAAATGTAAACGGACTGACGGGCAAGGTCAAGGGGTTTTGTTGGGAAAGATTCCGCAAAAAACATCGCACAAATTTTTGACATTTCGGTCCTGCCTAAGTATATATACTAAAGAAGTTCATAAGAAGCCGGATTAGGACTGCGGTGCGGAACGCATTTGCGCGGTCGGGGTGTATTCCCGTCCGGGTGTATTATGCGCGAATGGAGATTGAAGTGAAAGGTAGCCGACAGAACATGTTGATGTGCTGGATCGCCGCGGCGGCGGTCTGCCTTTCGGCTTCGCTTGCCCAGGGCGCCATGGTCAACCTGCAGGCATGGATCACTTATTCGCTGTTTCAGTCCAACGGCACAACATGGCTCCCGGACGGATCCGTTGTGCAGATCATCGGCAGTTCCGACGGGATCATCGACCCGATGCCGAGTCACGGAACCAATGTAATCGCCACCACTACGGGCGACGATATCATCATTGGAACGGTCCTGATTGACAGCACGCTTTGGGGGAGCAACGGAACTTTCTATTCCGGCGATTTCTATTTCGACAATACCGTTGTGGATTATATGTATATCCGCTTCTTTGATACAACCTATCCGGTTCTTGGTTTCACCAACTGGGGTGTGTCGGGAATCTCTACCGTTGCCGATGACGGGGTCATGTTCTTCATGGACTTCGGCGGCGGATTTGCGGCAGTGAGCAACAACAACTTTGTACAAATTCCAGAACCGAGCACGGCCAGTCTTCTTCTGCTGTTTGCGGCCCTTTTGTGCGGAGTGCGCGCCGGAATAGCGCGAACGCCGGATGAAAAGGGCAGCCTTGGAAACTCGGGCGACCCGGGCTCCTGAAAAAGTTCCAATGATTGGAACTTTTAGGCAAAAAACTTCCAATGGTTGGAACTTTTTCGGCACAAACTTCCAATCGCTGGAAAAATTGAATCAGGTTCAGTTCCAAAGCCTGCCGGGGTAAATTCCTGATGTGACCAGCGCGCGGATTTTCTGTTCCACAAAGGACTTGTCCTCGCGGTAGGTGACCCCGAACCACGATGAGGAGGTCTGCAGAACCCGGACGCGCGCAGCGCCGCTGCGAATCGCGCCGGTGACCGCCGTGGGAATTCCAAATTCGGCCTTTGGATTGCCGATGTTTTTTTCCAGAAATTTCGCAAATAGTTTTTGCGCTTCCACGAGGAAGCCCGGCATGAAACCCCAGCAGTTCATTGAAACGATTTCATTTCCGGACAGACTCACTTTTTCGCGTTGCGGATTGATTCCGGTGACCGTTCCGTTTCCCCGGTGAATGTCTGTGTGTTCGGATGTTCCGGTCAGAAATCCGCATGCGTCGGTCTGGCACAGCCCGCGCGAGACAGATCCGTGCGGCGAAAGGGTGTGGCTCAAAATGAAACCGACCATGCAGGAGTCCTTCTCCGCCGGCCGCGAAAGGTGCTCCGCCAGCGAATGAAATGACTGCGCCCCGTAAAAATCATCGGCATTGATGACCGCAAAGGGGCCGGACAGTTTTTCCGCCGCGGAAAGAATAGCATGCGCGGTACCCCACGGCTTGGCCCTTTCATCGGGAACCTTGAATGGAGCGGGAATGTTCTCCAGTTCCTGAAATGCAAAATCCACGGCGACCGGTTTTGTTCCGATGCGCTCGCGGAAGGCCAGCTCCATATCTTTCCGGATCACGAAAACCACCTTGCCGAAGCCGGCGCGGATGGCGTCGTAGATGGAATAGTCGAGGATGGTTTCGCCGGAAGGCCCGACGGCGTCGAGCTGCTTGAGCCCGCCATAGCGGCTTCCGATGCCGGCGGCGAGGATCAGGAGTGAGGGTTTCATGAATCAGTTCCCTTTGAGCTGCCGGTTGATGCGGCCCGTGATGTCGGCCCCGAGCCGCTCAATGTAGCCGAACACATATTCGGCAATGTCGAGATCCGGATTTTGAACCAGCGGCGACAAGTCCATCGCGAACGAAATCTTCGTGGCAATGTCCTGTGCGCGGGGATCAAAGAAAGTCGCATTGCTGAGCCAGCGCCCCACGGTGGCGCGGTTGTAGTGCTTGCCGCCGGAAATCTGCGAGTCGTGCGCGCCCAGCAGGGCGTTGGCAACGTTTTCGTGGCCGGCCACGGGCATAACCACTTTGTCGGCATCGGGAAGCCAGTCGAGGCTTCGCCAGACCTCGCACCCGTAAACGGTGGGGGGTGTCTCGCCGACGGGTTCTTCGCGAAGGGCTTCGATCACGGCCACGCAGACCGCCACATGCGTATCGTGCTTGTCGGCAGGATTGTGGGTGTAGATGATCGAGGGATTGGCCGCTTTCAAAATGCGCTTGAGGTCATCCTTGAGATCCTCGCCAACTGGATTTCTGATGTCTTTTGAGTTGTAGTCAAGCTGAGCCATGAAACTGTACTGGCCGATCGCCGCGGCGGTGTTCTGCTCGCGGATGCGGATACCCCGCATTTCGTCCTTTCCGCAGCGGGCGTAGGGGCCGTTTTCGGGATTGCCCCCCCCGGCGGTGCACGTGACCCCGCCGAACCACAGCTCCTGATTGTGCAGGCACTGGAGGATGCCGTGATAAGCCATGATCTCGATGTCATCCTGGTGAGCGCCGATGCCAAGATGCGTGGTGTGCGCGATGGCCTCTTCCGGCGGGAATCCGTCGGGGAAGTAGAGGGTCGCTCCCGGATTTTTCAGTTTTATCATCCTTCATCCCCTGCAAACGAAAAAGCCGCCTCCTGCGAAGCGGCTTTTCCGTCCATCAAAAAACGATCTGGTCAGGCCAGCTTTGCCTTGGCCGCTTCCGCGATTTTCCCGAAGCCGTCCGGATCATGGATGGCGATCTCGGAGAGCATCTTGCGGTTCAGGCGGATGTCGGCTTTCTTCAACCCGTCTATCAGGCGGCTGTAAGTGATCCCGTGGGCTTTGGCCGCGGCCGAGATGCGGACGGTCCAAAGTGCGCGGTAATCGCTTTTTTTGCGGCGGCGGTGCTCGAAGGACATCGCCATGGAGCGTTCCACCGTCTCTGTGGCGGTGCGGAACAGCTTGCTGCGGCCGCCCATGTATCCGCGGGCGAGCTTGAGTTTTCTTTTGCGTCTTTTGCGTGAAGCCGGTGCGTTAGTTGAGCGTGGCATGGTCTACCTCCTCGAATCACTTGTGCCAATAGGTTGATATCCGCTTTTCGTCTGCTTTCGACACCATGGCGGATGACGCCATGCTGCGCTTCTGCTTGCGGCTTTTGCCCGTCAGAATGTGGGCTCCGCCGGCGGATGAACGCTTGAACTTGCCTGTGCCCGTTTTCTTGAAACGCTTGGCCATGGCCTTTTTGGTTTTCTGCTTCGGCATAACTGATTCCTGTTTTTCTCTGTTTCTTCCCTGTAAATCGGGGGCTATATGTACGATAGTGCCACCCGTTAGTCCAGCCCTTTTGATAAAAAAAAGCAACTATTTTGAAAAATCGGGCTGAAATCTTCGGCCGGGATGCTGTAGACTGCATGCAGGTTCGGATGTTTGATCAGAAAGAACAGCAATGAGACTGATACTGGGCGGCGTAAGGGGCACCAGCCCCGTGGCGGATCCGAAGTTCGCGGAATTCGGCGGCGACACCACGGCCTTCCTCGTGGAAGGCTCCAACGGTGAGGCCATTGTCATAGACGCCGGCAGCGGCGTGCGCGTGCTCGACCCCTATCTTCGCCAGACCGACCGCGCCTCCTCGATTCTGCTGCTGATGACCCATTATCATCTCGATCACCTGATGGGCTTCCCGTCTTTTTCCGTCATCTATGATGCGAAGTGGAAACTGGAGATCAAGGGCCCGCGGCTGAACGGGTTCACAGCGGAAGATGCCGTAAAGCATGTTCTCACCCGTCCGTTCTGGCCGCTGCAGCTTGAGGCGCTCGAAAGCGGCATCACCTTCAGCGACCTGCCCGAAGACGGCGGTGCGCCGCACATCTACCGCGGGCTTGAGGTCCGCTGGTGCCCGGTCCAGCATCTCGGCGGATGCGTTTCATACCGCATGGATGATCCGGCCACCCGCCACAGTGTGATTATTGCCACCGACGTGGAGTGGCAGCTGGCATCGGAAAAGGACCGGCACAATTTTTTTGAGTTCTGCAAATATCCCGCCCCGCCGGACCTGCTCGTCTTTGACGGGCAGTTCACCCCTGAAAACTATGCGCAGTTCCGCGGATGGGGCCACAGCACTTGGCAGGATGCCATTGATGTCGCAAAGCAGGTCAATGCCCGCGAACTGATCATCACCCATCATCATCCGCGCAGCGATGATGAAATCCTTCACCAGATCGAAAAGGAAGTGAAGCGCCAGATGCCCAATGCGTGGCTCGGCCGGCAGGATGCCGCCATCGATGTCGGGTGACCCGTTACTTTGACTGCTTGATCCGAAGCTCCGGATGCTCGCTGGCCACAAAACTGTTCGGGGGCACAGATTCCATCAGAAAAACGTTGCCGCCGATGGTGGAATGGTGGCCGATGACCGTTTTCCCGCCGAGGATCGTGGCATTGGCATAAATGACCACATGGTCTTCCACCGTGGGATGCCGCTTGATGTGTTTCACAGGCTGGCCCTGTGCATCGAGGTCAAAGCTGCGCGCTCCGAGCGTCACGCCCTGGTATATCTTCACGCGATTTCCGATGGTGGTCGTTTCGCCGATCACAATGCCCGTGGCGTGGTCCATGAAGAACCCGTGGCCGATGGTGGCGCCGGGATGGATGTCCACACCGGTTTGATGATGGATGTATTCGCTCATGACCCGGGGAACGATGGGAACCTTCAGTTTGTAGAGTTCATGCGCCAGCCGGTGCGAGGCGATGGCCAGAAGTCCCGGGTAGGCCAGCTGCACCTCGGCGTAGGTCAGCGCCGCCGGATCGCCCTCGTAGGCGGCCCGCACATCTTCGATGAGAAGCTTGCGCACATCCGGCAGGCGCAGTTGCAGTTTGCGCAGAATATTGACGGCCTCCCTGGCGGGGTCGCATACTTTTGCAACGCCCTCGGTCCGCGCGGCCTGCCCGAGCCAGCGGAAGGGGATGGCCTTTTCCAGTTCCGGCCGCAGCAGGCGCCATCCCTGGCTGAGGCGCCGCAGCAGAAAAATGCCCAGTTCGCCGGGCTCGATCGTGTCGGGCGTCATCTTGCCGGGGAGCATCACATCAATATAGATTTTCAGCGCCTCAATGATGTTGGTGGCGTTGGGATACGACGAAAGCACGGCCTCCGGCTTGTCCGCGCCGTCCACGGAATACAAAGGGAGGAGCCCCGCCACCGACTCGCAGATGCTGTGCTGATTGTCGCCGGCGATGCACATTTGCTTTTCTTTTGCCATACCATCCTGCCTTTCAAAAGAACACAAGGCTACTGCAAGCGGCCGCCTGAATCAAGATTATGCTTGGACAAAGCCGCGCGCGCGCTTAACCTTTATGCAGAATGAAAAGAGTTTTGAAATATGCGCTCATTGCCGTGGTCGCGCTGGTGCTGATTGTATCCGTTTGCGCCCATGCCCTGGCCAAAAAGGCGATTGCGTGGGCCGTTGAAAGAGAAACGGGCCTCGGCATCCGGATCGGCGGCCTCAAAATGGGGAAGTTCAGCCCGTGGTTTGAAATCACGGATCTCCGGCTGATGAATCCCAGTGATTTTGCCGATGAACCGTGCGTTCACATCGCGAAGCTTCATGTAAAATACAATCCAGTCAGTTTGTTTTCCGGTTCAGTTGAAATACCCTCACTTTATCTGGACATTCCCCGCGTGCTGATTGTGGAAGAGGAGGGCAAATCCAATCTGGATCCGCTGGTTGAAAAGCGCCTTTCCCAAACAATGCCTGCCGCGCCGGAACCCGGGGAGTCTGTTGCGGCGGCCCCATCGGGCGCTGCGCGGTCCGTGCCGGCCGCGCCGGAACTGAAGAGCGGACACAAAAACGTAAACATCGGGAGCCTGGAATTGAAACTCGGCATGCTTGAATTGCGCCGCCGCGGGGCGGGCGAGCGGGAACCGGTGGTTCAGGAATTTGTTTTTGATGAAACCTATGTTTTCACCAATGTGGCTGGTACAGAACAGATCGTTCAGCGCATCGCGGCAAGTTTTTTTGTGAAGCAGATGTCGGCAGGCGCGCCCGCCCCTTGAACAAATTCTGGTCAAGAGTCATTGACGCGGCTCCTGTGATGGGTTAGTAATCAGCGTTTCTGAAATTCCCGGGTCGGGGCGTAGCGCAGACTGGTAGCGCGTCTGAATGGGGTTCAGAAGGTCCCGAGTTCAAATCTCGGCGCCCCGACCATTTTAGATTTCCGGCGCATTTCGCGCCGGTCGCGGCGGCGATGTCCGCCGCCGCGATGATTGACCACGGCTCCGGGAACTCGACTTGAAGGACCGGGACCGGCCTGTCTGCCCACCG
>JBFXGK010000019.1:0-64842 GCA_050178035.1 Kiritimatiellia bacterium | reverse complement strand
GGATCAGGCAAACCCAGTAACTGCTTGTAGTGTTCTTCAGTGAATTCCATGGCCATTGCCCCTTCTTTTTTACCCCCAGTCTATCTCGCGTTTGGGCCAATATTTCCACGAAAATCGTACAAGAACCGAAAAACAGCGAAAAACGACCCAAAATCGTTAAAAAATGACGATGAACGAAAAAGAAATCACGCAGACAACAAAGCCGGCCCACGGATGAAATGGAGGGACGGCTTTCGTGCCGTCCGCGGAATACGGATGGTGTGTCCGGCATGATATATTGCGGCCGTTCAACATAAAGAGTAGAAGCTGAAACTGATGAACGGGAAGGCATACAAAAGTCTGAAATGGATCTGGCTGATCGGCCACTGCGCCATGCCGTTTCTGGCGGTCTGGTACATCCTGCAGGTGCCGGTGCAGGAAATGATTCCCGCCCTGCTGCTGAAACTCTGGCCCGCGGTGCTGACTTTCTGCATGGTGTTCTGGCTGATCTTCGAAGCCCTGCTGCTGATGTACCGCTTTCCGCTGAAAATCCGCGATGCGCTGATTCTCGTGGGCGTTTTTGTTCTGCAGTACGCGGCGATGTTCTGGGGAAGCGGATCCGCGTCGTATGCCGCTTTCACCTCCATCGCCTGCACGCTGCTGGCCATGGGTGTTTGCGCTGCGCTGCTGACCGTGAAAACTGTGGCGGCCATGGACAGCACCATGAAGTGGGCCGCGGCGCTGATCATCGCGCTGCTGTTTCTGCCTCCGGTCATGTTCATGCCGTTGCTTCTGTTTGGCCTCCGCGAAATGCCTCCGATTGCGAAAATAGCAAACACCGCGTTCATGCTCAATGCGGTGGGCGTTGGGGTGCGGGAACTTGTCGGTCTCACTGTTTTCGGGAAACCGGACGACCAGAAAGCCGCCTTCGATGCGGAATGGGAACGCTGGGCCGCTCCGACCATCATCCTGCTGATATTATCCGCCGTCGGCGCCCTGACCATGGGCGGAATCCTGAACGCGGTGAAATAGCCAAAAGCCCTAAAAGGTTTTTTGCATTTGAAATTTCCAGTGATTGGAAATCGCGGGCTTGCAGGGGCGTGGCGTTCGGGATACATAGGGCGGCACAAGGTGATTTGAGAAATGAACAAACCGCGTCCGGAATCAGCAGGGGTGAGGATAAAGATGAGGAATGTCGCTGCGTTTTTATGCCTGATCGGGCTGGCCTGCACTTCGTCCGGACAGCACACTCTCGACCTTGAGGCCGGTTATGTCTTTCCGGGCTACAACGATGCCGCCATTCCCGGTGATTCCGGCACAAGGTTTTCGCTGACGGATGATCTGGAAGCCGATGAAACCGTCGCCTTCAGGGCCCGTTACGGATGCATCTTTGCGGACAGGCACTGGGTCGGTTTTCTGGCGGCCCCGCTGACCATGGATGCCGAGGGGGTGCTGGCCCGTGATACGGATTTCAATGGCGACATCTTCCCCGCGGGAACGCCGGTTGAGGCCACCTTCCGGTTTGACTCGTACCGCCTGATTTATCGTTATATCTTCCGCGAAACAGACAAATGGACATTCAGCTTCGGCGGGGCGCTCAAGGTGCGCGATGCCTCCATTAAACTGGAAGGCGGCGGCATGGAATCAGAGAAGGAGAACACGGGCGTTGTTCCGCTGCTGAGTTTCAGCGTCACCTGGACGCCTTTTGAAAAAATTCATCTGCTGGTTGACGGCGAAGCGCTGGCCGCGCCGCAGGGGCGGGCGGAGGATGTGCTTTTTGCGATGCGGTACGATTTCAGTCCCCGCCTCGCGCTGACGGCCGGCTATCGCATCCTGGAGGGCGGCGCCGACAACGACGAGGTGTACACCTTTGCCCTGTTCCATTATGCTGTGGCCGGACTCGTGCTGTCGTTTTAGAGCTATGAAAATTCACAGCGAAATGACGATGAACAACAGGCGCTATGCGCAGGGATCCGAAATCCCGTGGTACTCGGTTTATCCATTTTTCCTGATCCACATGCTGGCGTTTGGCGCGTCGGGGTTTGCCATGGCCTATGCCAAAAATGGCCCGCCGGTGGCGTTCCTGTATGCGCACGGCGGCATTGCAATTTTTGTCTATACGATATTCTATCTCGCCATCTTCGGCCGCGACGAAGTCAAATGGA
Source organism: Kiritimatiellia bacterium (assembly GCA_050178035.1). Lineage (GTDB taxonomy): Bacteria > Verrucomicrobiota > Kiritimatiellia > JAKQHR01 > JAKQHR01 > JAKQHR01. The sequence goes on along the minus strand of JBFXGK010000019.1, from coordinate 62,698 downwards.
TGTTTATCAACGCCGGGCTGGGCCTCCTCGGAATCTACACGCAGATCGGATGGATCCTTTCGCTGTTCAAAAAGGAAATCGGTGACTATCCAATCCATGTGCATGTGATTCCCTTTCTCTATTTTGTGCTCTACACTTTCCTGCTGCATCAGGCCGTGCTGGACATCACGCACTCGCGCGGGGACGCGCCCAAAAAGAACCGCGTCGAATTCGGTTACATCGCGATTTCCGTTGCGGTTTACCTGATTTCCTTTTATCTGAAGCGCAGTTGAAACCGGAGAAATGGTTCCTGCAAGGTTTTCGCTTTTTGGCAGAAACTCAAAAGTTCCAATGATTGGAACTTTTGCCTGAAAAACTTCCAATGGTTGGAACTTTTCGAGTCAGAATTTCCAATGATTGGAAAATCGCGGGCTTGCAGGGGCGGGGTGTTCCCGCTATACAGGGCGGCAAGTTTCGGGATTGTGAATATTAAAACGGAGGAATGAAATGAAGATTCTGGTTGCAGACAAGTTGTCGGATACGGCTTCCAAGGCGCTGACCGCGCTGGGAGCGGAAGTGATTTCAAAGCCCGATGTGGGCGCGGAAGGCCTGCCCGCCGCGATCGGCGATGCGGAAATCCTCATCGTGCGCTCGACGAAGGTTTCCAAAGCCGTGATTGAAGCCGCATCAGCGCTGAAGGTGATCATTCGCGCCGGCGCCGGTGTGAATACGATTGACTGCGCCGCCGCAAAGGCGAAGGGGGTTTTTGTGAGCAACACGCCCGGCAAAAACACCGATGCCGTGGCCGAGCTTGCAATCGGCATGATGATTGCCGCCGACCGCCGAATTGTGAACGCTACGGCGGACATGCGCAACGGCGTGTGGAACAAGAAGGAATACGGCAAGGCGCGCGGGCTCAAGGGCCGCACACTGGGCGTGATGGGCATGGGCGCGATCGGCAAGGCCGTCGCCAGCCGCGCGAAGGGCATGGAGATGAACATCGTCGCATGGGATATTGACCTGACCCCCGAGAAGGCCGCATCGCTGGGCGTAGGGCACTGCGCCACGAAGCTGGACCTGGCCGCGAAGTCCGATGTGGTCACCGTGCATATTGCCGCGGTTCCGGCCACGGCGCATTTCTTCAACGCGGAATTCTTTGCGGCCATGAAAAAAGGCGCAATTTTCATCAACTGCGCCCGCGGCGAGGTGGTGGATACGGCCGCGCTGAAGACTGCGATCAAAGAGAAGGGCCTGCGCGTCGGCCTGGATGTTTATGAAAACGAACCCGCGGCGCAGGACAAGACTTTTGCGGACACGGAGCTGGCCGCGATGGTTATGGGCGCCACGCCGCACGTCGGGGCCTCGACGGACCAGGCTTCGGAAGCGGTTGCGGAAGAAGTGATCAACATCGTGAAGGCCTACAAGAGCACCGGCAAGCCGCTGCATGCGGTGAAATAAAAAGCCGGACATATGTGAGACGAAAGGGCCGCGCATCTGCGCGGCCCTTTTTGTTTAGCTGATGACGCCGGCGATGTAGCGCTTGGTGAGGTCTTCGCGCGGGTTGTTGAGCACTTCGGCGGCGGGCCCGGTTTCGATGACTTTGCCCATGTAGAGAAACACGACATGATCCGCGATGCGCTTGGCCTGCCGCAGAATGTGAGTCACCAGAACGATGGTGTAGTCCTTTTTCAACTGCACCAGGAGCTGCTCGATGTTCTGGCTGGACTGCGGATCGAGCGCCGAGGTGGGCTCGTCGCCCAGTATGATTTCCGGTTCCACCGCGAGTCCGCGCGCAAGGCACAGGCGCTGCTGCTGGCCGATGGAAAGACCGGTGGCGGGGCTGTGGAGGCGGTCGTGCACTTCGTCCCAGAGACTGCAGCCCCTGAGGTTTTTCTCCACGAGCCGGTCCAGTTCCGATTTTTTGCGCAGGCCGTGGATGCGCAGTCCGTAGGCGACATTGTCGTAGATGGACATTGGCAGCACCTGCGGGCGCTGCGAGAGCAGGCCCATTTTTTTGCGGATCGAGGTCACTTCGGTGTCGGGATCGAAGATGTTTTTCCCGTCCAGCAGAATCTTCCCCTCGGTTCGCGCCTCGGTGTTGACTTCGAGCAGGCGGTTGAGGCAGCGCATCAGTGTGGTCTTTCCGCATCCGGAGGGCCCAATGATCGCGGTGATCTGGCGGTCGGGGATGTCCAGCGTGACATCCTGCAGGATTTGGCGCGGTCCGTACCAGACATTCAGATGTTCGATGCTCAGGTTGCGTGTGCTCATAGGTGATTCCTAGTGTGTGATGCATTTTGAATAACGGTGCGCGATCAGCCGGGCCGTCAGGCTGATGACCAGCACCATGACGGTCAGCACGGTGGCCGCCGCATAGGCGCGGCCCTGCACTTCGGGGAAGGGTGTGCCGAGCTGGAAGAAAATGGCCAGCGGAAGCGTGGCGGCCGGCTGCGAGAGCGAAGTGGGGATACGGTCGGTGAATCCAGCGGTGAAGAGGACGGAGGCCGTGTCGCCAATGCCGCGCCCGAAGGCCATCAGCCCGCCGGTGATAAGTCCCGGAACGGCCTGCCGGACGATCACGCGGAAAGCGGTTTCGGTGCGGGTGGCGCCGAGGCTGTAGGAGGCTTCGGCCAGTTCCTGCGGGATCATTTTCAGCACTTCATCCATGGCGCGGACCATGATGGGGAGTTCGAACAGGGCCACCGCGATGATGGCCGCTCCGAGCGAGGCGCGCAGGCCGAGGGAGATCATGATGATAAAGCCAAAGGCGCCGTAGACGATGGACGGGATGCCCCAGAGGATGTCCATGCTGAAACGAACCAGCGAGGCGAGTCTGGAGTTGTTGCGCGTGTAGACATTTATATAGAGGCTCACCGGCAGGCTGACCATCAGGGCCAGCAGGGTGGCTCCGGACGCGAGATAGATCGATCCGATGATCGCGTTCAGGATGCCGCCTTCCTTGCCGAGATAGTAGCCGCCCTTGGGCGTCTGGGTCAGCATCTGGATGCTGAGCGACGGCACGCCTTTGGCGATGATGATGCCGACGATCAGCAGGAGGGTGCCCAAGACGAGGGCCACCGATAAATACATCAGGGCCTTGAATATTCTTTCTTCAAGTTTTCTCGCGGCGAGATTGGACAACTTCATATCTGCCCCCTTTGCATGGCGCGCAGGATGCCCTTGGCGACGAGATTGGACGCCAGCACCGTGACCAGCAGGATGAAGCCCGACAGCAGAAGGGCGGAATCATAGAGCGGGATGGACATCATTTCCCCGTAATTATTGGCCAGCAGGGCGGGCAGGGGATAGACAGGGTCAAAAAGCGACTTGGGAATCATGGGCACATTGCCGATGACCATCAGCACGGCAATGGTTTCACCGAGCGCGCGGGAGAGTCCGAGAATGACCGCCGCCACGATGCCCGGCAAAGCCTTGCGGAGCACGGTCAGTTTGATGGTCTGCCATTTGGTGGCGCCCAGCGCGAGCGAGGCGTCGCGGATGCCGAAGGACACCGTTGAAAGGACCTCGCGGGCGACATGGATGATGAACGGGCTGATCATCACGGCGAGCACCAGCGCGCCGGACAGCAGGCAGTAGCCGCTGGACCATGCGCCGAACCGATGGGAAAGCCAGCGCACCGAAGGAACCAGAATGATGATGCCCCATACGCCGTAGATCACCGACGGAATTCCGCTCAGCAGATCAATCATCGGGAGCAGAACGTTCCGCAGCCGGCTGGATGCGTATTCGGAGAGCCAGATCGCGGCCAGGAGCGAAACGGGAACGGCAATCAGCATGGCCAGCGCCGTGACCGTCACCGTTCCCATGAAAAACGCCAGCATGCCAAACTTGCCCTGCATGGGCTGCCACTCGGTGGAGAACAGAATGGATGCAAGCGGGGCGCTCTTCAGCACGGGGAGCGACTTGACGAAAAGGCTGACCGCCAGCGGCAGGGCCAGCAGACACACAGCCAGGGTCAGCGCGAAGAATGTTTTCCGCGCGACAATATCCCTGGCTATGCGTCCCGGCATCATGTTTTCCTTAGAACGCGGCGCTTATTCCGATGCCGGCCACATTGACGTCTGTCCAGTCGCCGGCCTTGAGATCCTGCTGCAGGCAGTAATACGCATCTGCCTTTATGGCCTTGTAAACCTTGAAGGCGGCTCCCGCATAGTAACGGTGGCGGTCCCAGTCGGGATCAACATCCTTGTCGCTGTAGTAGGCTTCCCACGCAACATAGGGATTGATTCCCAGCGAGGTCCACTTCCACGGGGTTTTGACCTTGATGCGGTTCCGGTAACGGAAGTATTCATCCTCGTTTTCTTTCATGCGGTATTCCACGCGGACGCGGTCTTCCAGGCCCCAGCCAGCCAGCTTGTCGTTCAGGGTGATGTCAAGCGTCGGGCGCTCCTCCTGGGTCCAGTAGGTGTCGCTGACTTTGGAATAGGATTCCGCTCCATCCGTGATCTTCTGTGACCAGTTGGCGGTCTGCTTCAGGCTGGCGATTTCCTGGTGGGCCAGGCCGATCTTCAGCCAGTCCGTGGCGGTGTAGTCGGCGCCGAGCAGGGTGTACTGTTCATAGAATTCGCTGGCATCGTCGCCGTAGCGGAATTCGCTTTCGGCTTTGACGGTGACATTCGAGGCCAGCTTGCCGGAAAGGCCGAGCTTCAGCCATATCTGGTTGTCGCCGTCGTCATAGGCGCTGGCGGAAACTGCCGCCAGGAACAGCATGATGAGAATCCATTTTTTCATTATTCATTTCCTTTCAGTTTATTGATTTCGCGGGAAAGCACTTCCTGCGGGAGATTGATATAGCCGGCTTCCGGAACGAACTGCTGGCCGTCAGTCAGCACCCATTCAAGAAATGACTTGAGCAGTTCTGTTTTTGGCGTTCCCAGCGTAACGAAATACAGATCCCGTGCGGGCGGCGCAGGGTAGCGGCCGTCGGCAATGGCGTCTGTCAGCTCTTTCCGGGTTTTGTAGAAATCCTCGGCTGGCTCAATGCTGCCGCTGTTGTCCACGTCGAGCGGAAGCACGACCAGGCCGTCCACGGGCTTCTGAGTTTTCGCGTCGTAGGCGTAATTCACATTGTTGTAGCCAGCGCCCAGCGGATCCTTGCGAACCGCCTCGCCAATGCCGGGGTCGCCGTAGACGCCGATGCCCTTGAGGTCTTCCTGCTTGCCGTCGAGATACTTGGCCCACGTTTCGGCCGCGCCGCAGGCGTCGGAGCGGGTATAGACGTGAAGCGGCGCCTCCATGGCATCGCCGGTAATCTCATCCCAGGTCTTGGCGGCGCCGCTGATCCAGACGGATTTGGCGGCCTCACGGGTGAGGCCCCTTTTCAGCAGAGCCGCCAGTTGCGGATTATTCGCGCTGATGACGGGAACCACGGCGTCCTTGGTCACTGCAAAAGCCAGTGCGCCCTTTTCGGCTTCTGCCTGCGCCACGTCGCGCGAGACCATGCCGACATCAATTGCGCCGGCCAAAACGTCGGTCATGCCCTTCCCGGCACCGCCCGCGGAAATGTCAAACCGGACATCCGGATGCAGCTTCTGGAATTCTTCGCCCCAGCGGACGGCCATGGGATAGAGTGCCCATGCGCCCGAAAAACTGAGGGTGCCTTCGGTTACAACAGCGCCTTTGCCGGGCGTCACTGCGGCGGGAGCCTCTTCGGCGGGGGCGGCAGACGGTTCCACGGCCGGTGCCTCCACGGGGGCTTCGGTCTTCTTCTGGCATGCGCACAGCGAGCACAGGGCAAACGCTGAAGCCATCATTAAACCAATGTTTACAATGTTCTTCATTTTGAATCTCCTTTTCTCTTTCCTTTAACTTTCATCTGGCAGACATCCGCCAAGGTGGTTTTTTCCAGCAGGTCCGAGATGTAATCCCGGATGGTTCTGAAAACGCTGACAAGCCCCTGCTCGCTTTCAATGGGGGTGGACTCATAAAAATATTCGCTGACGGATTCCACGGGGGCGAGGGCGCCGTCGAGCACGCGGACGATCTCAGCGATGGAAATCCGGTTTGCGGGCCGTGCGAGCTGATAGCCGCCGTGCTTGCCTTTGGTGCTGCGAAGGATTCGCGCCCGCTTGAGCGCGAGCAGGATCTGCTCGAGGAATTTGGGAGGGATATTTTTCGCCCGCGCCACGGCATCCACGGAAGTCCATGCATCAGGCTCCTGCCGGGCCATGTGCAGCAGGGCCAGCAGGGCGTATTCACTTTTGGTTGTCAGCTTCATTTGATACCCGCCTTCATTAATATGACTAATATGATAGGACTTATAGATTAACTGTGAATTATGTCCAGCACAAAAGAAAAAAATTTTCGCAGGGTGTTCCGGGTCAGCGCACGCGGGTGGTTCCGAGGCGCAGGACGGGCAGCACGTCATCCGCCAGCACTTCGTCGAGCTGGTACAGCATGAAGCCCGGGGCCTTCAGTTCCCGGGCCGTTCCGATCTGCTCGATCACAAGATCCGGGGGCAGCTGGCTTTCCGTGGCCGATACGCCGATGCCGGGATACATCCGTCTTTCCGCGTTTTCTATATCCATTTGCTTTTTGAGCAGCGCATGGAAAGCGCCCGGCTTTGACGTATAGTTCATCGGGCAGACAAAATCCACCAGCCGCCGGTCCACCCAGGAGCCCCAGTCCTGTCCGATGCTTTCTGCGCAATCCGGCCAGTTGCCGTAGACGGCGGCGGAGAACCGGACGCGGGGATTTTCCGCGCGGATTTCATCGTGCAGCCGCGAGATCAGGGCTGTCAGGTTGTCGGCCCGCCACTTTCGCCAGCTTTTGCGCAGAGGGCCGCCGTCCATCACGTCGCGCGGCCAGCGGCCGACCGTGATCTTCATCTGTTTCTCGAACAGCTGCCGGGAAACGGGGTCGTAGCTCCCGTTGGCATCCGGATAGCGGATGTAGTCCAGGTGAATGCCGTCCGGTCCGTAGTTGCGAACAACCTCGCGGATGAACGCGGCCATCATGCTGCGGTTGGCTTCATGCGCGGGATTGAGCCACGGGCGGGGTTTGCTGTCCGCGCCGATGATCAGGCGGCCTTCTTTTTTCATCTGCTCAACAAATTCCGGCGGCGCAGTGTCAAGGTTCCAGCAGATGATCCATGCGTGGACTTCCAGCCCGGCGGCCCGGGCATGTTCAATATATTCCTTGAATGGATCGCCTCCGTTTTTGAGTTCCATCGGAAGGATGTTTCCGCGGCAGCGGGTGATTCCCCCTTTGGCCACGTTGGGGAATACGGCGGTCATGCCGCCCTCTTTCAGCCGCCGGCAGGTTTCGGCCCATTTGCCGTCATAAAATGCTGTGACATACTGATCCCAGACGCCCCGGAACTCGTTCGCCGCCGGAGTTTGCGCGCAGGAATAGGCGCGCGTGAGGCAGTCGCGCATTTTCTTGCAGGAAGCGACCACGGCGGGGAAAGCGGATTTTTCATAAAGACCAATGGCCTCCCGGTAGTGCTGCATCGTTTCCGCCAGCAGGGCTTCGGCCTCCTTTTTCCTCCCGTTTTTCCGGGCGGCCGTTCCAATAACTCCAATTGCCTCCTCGAGACTGCGGAACGAATCAATCTGTCCGGCCCGCTGCAGCATCATCCATGCTGGCCGCGCCCAGATGGACGGCTCCAGCCGGCCCAGCAGCCCCAGAAGCATTTCCTGTTTCTTCTGCGGATTGTCGCCCAGCAGGATGTGCGTCATCCAGAGGCCTCGGTCGGTGAAAACCCATGCGGGATCGCCGGTCGGCCGCCCTGCGGCATCGCGCCATTCGGCAATGATCTCGCCCCTGCCCGCGCCCGGCGTGACGGGGCGTATGTTCCACGACTGCTGCGGCACGGACTCCGGAACCAGCCATTCATGCGGCTTGCTGAAAGCGAACGAACTCCACTGCCCGCGGTTTGCAGCGGAGGCATAAGCGCCCAGTTTCAGATTCATCATGCGGGCCAGTTCGGAATCGGCGGAGTAGAAGACCATCAGTTTCCCGCCGCGGGCTATGAAGGATGATATGGACTTTCGCTGCCCGCCTGTGAGCGCCGGATTATAGGGAAGAATGAGAATGCGGGCCTGTGCCGGAATTTGGTCCCCTGCGACGATTCCGTGGGGCAGATTCAGGTCGGCCAGCCAGTCGCTGAGGCGTTCCGCCGCCCGCCGTGCAGCCGCCTGCTCGGCCGGGTCGGTGTGGGTTCCTTTCATGATCAGGATCTCGTCAGCGCGCCCGAAAAGGCCATAAATGGAAATTTCAGTGTTTTCGGCATTGCCTCTCCACGGCGAGACTCGAACCGCCTCAATCCGGTGCCATCCTGCGGGGGTTCCCTCAATGGAGAAAAGGTTTTTCGGCATGAGGACCGTCTGGCGGCCGGCGTACGCCAGCGGTTTGTTCCAGACATACCATCCGCTTCCGCTTTTCAAATATATGCCCAGTGAGCGGATGGATTCAGGCCGCCGGCAGGATAAATCCATTTCGAGGCTGGTGAAACTTGAGAGATCCAGGGAAACGGCCTGATCCCAGTAGACCCGGTCCCGGTCCTTGAGGGGGCAGGGGAATGTGACGCCGCCCGCGGCGCCGGCCGTGGCGACTGCGGGGCTTCCGTCGCGGCGGATCCAGGCCTTGTCGGCCTCCTCCCGCGAAGGGAAGTTGAATGCCCCCAGCGGGTGAACAGGAGCTGCGGCCGTTTGCAGTGCGCCCGCCGCCAGCAGAAGCGGAAATATTTTTTTCAGTCTCCAGAACATGGCGCGGATACTAGCAAAGGGGCTTCGGAGATACGAAAGGTTTTTTGGGAAGTGTTTCCTTGGCGGATATTTATGTGCGGGAATCAGATTTTTCATTTGACGGGTTTGATCCCAAAAAGGTAGTTTATCCAAAATTGTGAAGTTGGATCAGCCGTGAGAGCCGGCTGTGTTTTATCGGTTTTTTTGAAAATGCTGGAAATGATCAGAACGGAGGGTTTGAAAGTTATGAAAAAAGCGATTGTGTTGATGGCGTTGCTTTCTGTGATTATGGCCGTTCCCGGAGTTTGGGCGGCCGAAGAGAAGGAAGAGGTTACACAGGGCGAACTGGCCCAAATTCTGGTCAACGTGCTGGGCTTGGCCCGGTTTCTGCCCGCATCCCCCACTGTTTATGAATGCGCCGAGGTGCTGGCCATCAACGGCATCCAGCCCAAGGATGGCTGGAATGTTGAAAAAGTGCTCACTAAGGCTGATCTGGCCCGCGTGATCGTGCTGGCCATGAAGCGCGGTGATGAGGTCAAGAACCCCGAAAATGACAAGTCCTGGGTTGATTTCCTGGCGAGCCGCGGCGTGAACATTGACAGCATGAGCCAGGCGGCTGACAGCCTCCGCCCCCTGGCAGAACCCGTTGTGGCCAATGTGTTCAAGGGAGGGTCGCAGACAGACCCCTTGAAGGACAGCAAGGAGTTCGGCGAACCGGACCAGCCCGAATTCGGGACCGATGCAAATGTGGCCATCAGCTATCTCGGCCTTCAGGAGCTCCTGCAGCAGGTTGAATTTGTTGCTCCGCCGATCCGTCCGATGACCCCCAACTGAGTTTAATAAAGATACAGAATAGTTAGCTTTAGGAAATCGAGGAGAGGAATAATATGAACTGGAAGACATTTTTGCTGGCTTCTGTTGCGGTTCTTTTTGCGCTGCAGGGCGTTGTCCTTGCCCAGGGTGAAGGCCGCGGCTATCAGTTGGTTAACCGCCTGCGCCTGGAATATGACGACAACATACGGGAAGCCGTCAAAGGCGAAGAAGACGAGAGCGTTAAAGTCATTGAGGAAATTGAGTTCATCGGGAACATCAGTCTTGAGCAGACCTTCCTCAGCCTGCGCTACATGCCGGGCTTTGTCTATTGGGCTGATCGCGACGAAGACAATGAAGATATTCATCATGCCCTCGACTTTATTTTGAATCATGAATTCACTCCGCGCCTTGCGCTGGGTGTGAAGGAATCCCTGAAGATCGCTGAGCTGCCGGAATTGATGGATCGCGGCACCGTTGTTCGCCAGCAGAATGACTACACCTATAATACGGTCAATGGAAATCTTTCCATCCATCTGCGTCCTGAGACGCGCTTTGATATTGCCGGACGCCACATCCTCCTGCGCTACGATGATGATGTGGTTGCGGATCAAAACGACTACGACATTCTGGTCGGGGGTTTGACGCTTCGCAATCAGTTTGTTCCTGAAACGGCCGTGCTGGCGGAGTTCCGCGCGGAGTCCATGGAATATGAGAACACGGATGTGGTGGATCGCGGATCTGACACCGTGGAGATTGGCCTGGGCCTGGAGCAGATTTTCAGCGCGAGCCTGCTGGGCAGCGCGCGCGCGGGCTTCATGGAAAAAGACATGGAAACGGAATCCGGAAGCGAATCCTCGCCCTATGGCGAAGCCTCTCTGACCTTCCTCCCGTCGCCGGCCACCCGCATTTCGCTGGGCGCGAGCTTTGCATTGATGGAGACGGATGTGTACCCGTTTGCCAATCAGGAGCGCACCCGCTTTTTTGCCAGCATTGCGCATGACATCACGGCCCGCCTGTCGGCTTATCTTTCGGCCGGGTATTCGATTGGCGACTACAGCGAGGATGACATTGCCACGGGCGCCGAGGAAGAAACCACTCTGCTGAGCACGAGCGGATCCGAAGACATAACGCAGGTCAGCGCGCGCCTGACCTATCAGGTCACGAAGTCCAACTGGCTTGAAACCGGCTGGCAGTATTATGATGTGGATTCAGAATTGCGCGGCGACTACGAGCGCAACCGCATACATCTTGGCTGGAAAGTTCAGCTTTAAGATGAATTCAGCCGCCCCCTGCGGGGTCGGCGTGAATGTATATTTGCTGACAGAAAGCTAGTGGGGCGCACTGTGCGCCTCACTGGCGTTTTAGAGACGGAACAGATATGGAACAGTCGAACGAAGCCCAACTGCATTTTCTGGACTACTGGCGGGTCATCCGCTCCCGCAAGGAAGTCATCCTCGCAGTGACTCTTCTGGTGGTGCTCACCGGCACCGGAGTAACGTTCATGCTGCCGAAGAAATATGCCGCCACTGCCCGCATTCTGGTGCGGCAGGATGCTACGGACATTGATGTCTTCGAGCGCCAGCTCAATTCCGCCTATAACCCCTTTTTCCTGCGCACGCAGTACGAAATCATCCGATCCAAACCCATCCTTAACGAGGTGATCAGAAACCTGAACCTGGAGGAAATCTGGGGCAAGCGCTTTACCGATGGAGAGCGAGCCCTCTCCCGGGAGGAGACTTACGAGGTTCTGAACGGTTCTATTAGCGTGGCGCAGGCGCGCGACACCAGCCTCATCGAAATTTCCGTCTACAGCACAGATGCGCAGGAGTCCGCACGCATTGCCAACGAGGTGGCCAATGTCTACCGCGATCACCGCCTTCAGGCCAAGCGCCGTGAAATCAAATCGGCCATCGATGCGCTGCAGAACGAAATGAAAAAGCAGCAGGACAAGGTGGATGAGGTTGAAAACCGTGTCGAAACCATACGTGAGGAACTGGGCGTTTCGGTGATCGACCGGGGCGTGAGCGTTGACAAGATTCGCCTCTCGCAGCTTGAGGCCGACCGTCTTGCGGCCAATGTGGATCGCGTGGTGCGCAAGGCCCGGTACGAACAGCTGATCAATCTCGAGGGGGAGGATCTTCTGAATGCATCGGCCTATATTGTCAATGATCCCGCGCTTTCACGCATCCGTTCCGATCTGGTGAACACGGAGGTGAATCTCAAGCTAGCTCTGGAAACTTACGGAGCCAACCACCCGGAAGTGAAGCGTCTGGTGGCCGGTCGCGATGAGCTCAAGCAGCAGCTGAAAAACGCTCTGGCGGGTTTGAAGAAGGGTCTTGAGGCCGACTATGCCGTCGCCCGCGAGAAATACGAGGCCCTGGAAATGGCGCTTGGTGAGGCTCGCGTAGAGGACATCGAGTCGTCGCGCGATAAATTCCTTCCGTTTGAAAAAGCGCAGAGGGAGCTGGATGTGCAGCGCTCCATTCTTGAGGCGCTGCAGGCGCGTATAGCCCAGGAAGGCATTTCTCTTGAGGTTCCGCGCACGGCCGTTGAGGTTGTGGATCCGGCGGAGCCTCCTCTCCGGGCGGCAAGCCCGAATGTGTTCATGAACATCCTGCTGAGCCTCTTCGTGGGATTGGGTGCCGCACTCGGCCTGGCCTATTTCATCGAGTACCTCGACACGTCGGTCAAGACCGTGGACGACGTGGAGCGGTCCATGGGTCTGCCTGTTCTGGGCGTGATCCCTCAGAAAGTGCGCCCGCTGATCGAGGAGGGGCCGGACAGTCCCCATGCAGAGGCCTATCGCGTGCTGCGAACCAATATGCAGTTTGCGGCGAAAGTTCCCGGCGGCGCCTATGCGATGGTGAGCGGCGGGGTCGGCGAAGGTAAATCCACAACACTGTTCAATCTGGCGTTTGTCTGCGCCCAACTTGGCGACAAGGTGCTGATTGTGGACTCCGATCTGCGCCGTCCCGTGCAGCACACAATCCTGGGCATGTCCAACCGGTTTGGTCTCACCAATGTGCTGATGCGCGATGTGCCGATTGAGGAAACCATCAAGGCCACGAGCGTTCCAAACCTGCACTTTCTCCCAAGCGGGAAGCTCCCGCGTTCTTCGCTGGGCCTGCTCGACACCCAGCGCCTGCGCGAACTGGTCAAGAACCTGAAGAGCCGCTACGATTACGTATTCTTCGACTCTCCGCCGGTGATGGGGGTGAGCGATGCCTCCATTCTGGTCAGTGAAATGGATGCCGTCCTGCTGGTGATCCAGTACCGGAAATACCCCAAGATGATTTCTTCGCGCGCCAAGCAGATCATTGAAAATGTCGGCGGGAAACTGATCGGTGTGGTTCTGAACAACATCAACATCATGCGGGATGATTACTACTACTACTATCATTCCTACTATTCGCATTACTACGCGCCGGGCGAAGAGGCGCAGCCCGAGCCTGCCGCCGCGAAAGTGGAACCGGAGGGAAAGGCTTGATCAGCATGAAGATGAGAATCTGGATCATTCTTGCTTGCGCGTTTATGGTTTCCGCGGTGTCCGGATGCCGGTCCAACCGTCCTTCCGGCTATCCTTATCCCGATTATTCCTCCCGCTACACCCGGCAGGCTCGTGAATACGAGCAGGCCTACGAAAGAACCATCCGGGAAGAAGAGGCCCGCCTCCAACGGGAGGAAGAGGCGCGTATTGCGCAGGAGCAGCAAACAAAGAGAGAACAGGAAAAGGCCGCAAAACGGCTTGCGGAGGAGCGCGAGGCCCGCGAAAAAGAAGCCCGGAAACTGGCGGAAAAACAGGCGCGCGCCGACGAGGCCGCTCGGAAGAAGGCCTCACAGCCGCGCGCTATGGTTCCTGTGGCTTCTCCTCAGACCATCCCGCCCCCTGCGTCTTCGCCGATTCGACCCCATACTCAACGGACCGCTGCGGCCACTCCGCTTCCTGTGAAGGTTGATCCGCAGCCGGAGCCGCCCCGGATTCCGGCGGCTGCTGCTCCGGCTTCGGGTGGCGAAACGTCCCGGGAATATGGCAATACCGGGAGGACATCCCCTTACCAGCTGAAATCCGGAGACGTGCTCGCGATCTATCTTCGCGGGATCCCGCGCGAAGAGGAAATTCAAGATGTGATTGACGAGGGCGGGTATGTGACACTGACCTACATCAATGAGGTCCTCGCCGCAGGGAAGACCACTTCGGAACTTGAGCGGGCCATCCGCGACGCTTATCTAAAAGCTGAAATTTACAAGACTATCAGCGTCAATGTGGTGATGCAGCAGCAGAGCTATTACGTTCGGGGTGAAGTCCGGCTGCCCGGGCGTTACGCGCTGCTTAGCGGCATGACCCTTGTGCAGGCCATTGCAACGGCCGGCGGCTACACGGAGTTTGCCCAGCCCAAGAAGGTGAAGCTGATCCGCGGGGACAATTCGGACATCTACGATGTGAAATACATCGAGAAGAATCCTGAGAAGGATATCTCCATTGAGGCGGAAGACGTGATTGTGGTTCCTCGCAGCGTCTTCTAGTTTCTGCCGATGCAACCGCCTGAAGACCATCAGGGATCCCGCCGCCGCCGCCGCAGTCAGGTTGCCCCGGTGTCCTTGCGTCGTGGTTTTTATGACGGAATCACCCTGATATTCCTTCTGGCGCCTGCATGGGCGGGCCTGTTCCTGTATGGCGGCGTCAGAACCTGGTCTATTGCGCTGCTGATGATGTTTTCCTTGGCCGGCCTTCTGCTGTTTTTTCTCCGGCCGCTGTTTGCGCCGGATCTGCGCGAGATCCGCATCCCGCCCGGTTTCTTTGCGGGACTGGCTCTGCTGGCCTATGTGGCGTTCAGGATTCCGGGTTCTGAAATCAGCCACATCACCCGCTTTCATTTTGTGATGCTGGCAAACGCCGTGCTGATCCTGCTGGCGTGGACGAACATGGGCCACCGCGGAAACCGCTGGAAATGGATCACCGGCCTTCTCGTCGTTGTTGTTTCACTCATCCTCTGGTATGCGCTCGTATTGCACGTGCGCGGCTCGCGCATGGTTCTGAACCTCGTGCGGCCGGAAACGTATGGCATGCGCGCCAGCGGCACCTATATGTGCCCCAATCATTTTGCCAATCTGCTGGAGATTGTTATGTGCATCTGCCTGGCTTTTCTTTTCTCGCCGGGCGCGGGCGGAATGCTGCGCATCTTCTCTGGATATACGCTGGCCCTGATTGCGCCGGTGCTGGTGCTGACCCAGTCTCGTTCGGGTTGGATCGGGGGGGCGGTCGGTTTTGTGGCGACGCTCTGGCTTGTTCTCTGGAAGCGGAACAGAAAATTATTCTATGTGAGTTTTATTGGCCTGCCGCTGCTGGTCGCTGGTCTTGGCTTCGTTCTCTGGACAACCGTTCCGGTCGTGAGAAACCGGATCGAATACGCCCGAACGGGAGATGTCCGCACACAGCTGTGGTCCGACGCCATGGGGATCGTGAAGGATAACCCCATTTTCGGCTGCGGGCCGGGCACCTACCGCTGGGTGGAGCCGAAATACAGGTCGCATACTTACCAGTCGTGGGTGATGTATGCTCATAACGAGTATGTTCAGATCCTTGCGGAATATGGCGCGGTGGGCCTGGTGCTGTTTGCGGTCTTTGTTTTCTGGGGTCTCGGACGTCTGCTTTTCATTTACTTGAAGAGGGATTTGCATGGGCATGCGGAATTTCTCACGGCGGGGTTTCTGGGGGCGTCCGCGGCCAGTCTTGCGCATGCTGTTTTCGATTTCAACTTCCACATCTCTGCCAACAGCCACATCCTGATTCTGCTGGGGGGGCTGGTTTCGGCCGAGCTGTACGCCGCGGGAGCTTTTCAGCCCCGCCGGATATCTGCCCGGGCGTTTTCCCTGTGCGGCGCGCTGTGCGCTGTAATCCTTCTGCTCCTGTCGGCGCAGGCGCTGGCGTCGGACGTTCTTTTCCGACTCGGGGAAAAGGCCCGCGGCGAACTGAAAGACGAGAAGGCTCTGCAGTATTTTCAGAAGGCTGTCAAAATTGATCCCGGATTCTGGGAACCGTGGAAGGGTATGGGGCACATTCACAAGACACGCGGATTCTGGAGCCTCGATGCGGAGGCTAAAAAGGAAAACAGCCGACTGGCGCTGGAAAGCTATGACGAGGCGCTCAAGCGCAATCCGTACGCGCTGGAAGTTGTCTACGGCAAGAGCAAGGTGCATTCGGCCCTTGGCGAAAACGACAGGGCCATCGAACTTCTTCGACAGATCGTGAACGATTATCCGAAGGATTCATTCTACATCACTCAGCTGGGTTTGGCTCTGCGACTGAACGGCCGACACGAAGAGGCTCTGGAAGTATTTGAGCGGGCGGCCCGTCTGCCGGAGCCTCCGACAATGGTCATGCTGAACATTCAGCTTCTTAAAGAGGCGCTGGGCCGTTAACCCGGCCCGGCCGGTACTTTCTCTCCAGGAATTCCCGGTTGGGAACGATGTTCCCGTTTTCCAACTTCAGCCATGGATGCAGATCATCCGGAATGGCGGGTTTGGCCGCAAAGAAGGCCATGTTGTTCGCGAGAAACGGACAAGATCTTCCCGCCAGCTTCAGCAGGCTTCCGAATGTCCGCAATCCGAAGCGGACCAGAGGATTTTTAATATTTTGCGCAGCCGCCGGGATTTGCGTGGCGTGCCAGAACCGATAACGGTGCCGTGCAGCGGGATTCAGCGTTGAGACGGTTCGCCGGATATCGCCTGCGGTGAAGCGGTAGACATAATTGGGGATGGCGCTGTTGGAAATGCCGCCGTATTTGAGATCGTTGTAGAAAACCGCCGCCGTCTCATATTCCTGTCCGAATCCAAGTTTTACGCCGAGGGTGGTGAAAAGATTGCGGTTTGCCTCGAATCCGATGATTCCTTTTGACGCCACGCGGTACATTTCCGCAATGCCGCGCTGTGGACAGGGCAGGTGGTGCAGGCCCGAGTGCTCGATCACAAACTCGAAGCTGCGGTCTTCGAACGTCATGGATTCGGCATTTTGGTAGCTCCACTCAAACGGGGCGTATTGGGCGGTGTCATTCCGGTCTCTCCGCTCGTCCACATTGCTGATCACAACATTTGTGAAGCCGAGCTTCATCAGCACAGCGTGGTCGGTTTCGCCGCCGCACATCACCAGGATGCGGCTGTCGCGCCGAAGAACGCCTTGCGACAGGAGTTCTGCGATCACCAGTTCGAAAAAGGTATTCATGGTCAGAACACTGTTTATGAGACTATCAGACCGGAGCCGCCTCCCCCAAGAAAAAAGATTTTGGCGCATTGTTCTTGCGTCTGCCGTGTCGTATGATATGTTCAATGCGTATTGAACGTTATGCGTATGCGTGACGTCCGGAAATTAGATTGCGGTCCGTGCAATCCCGTCCCGCCGGGATTTCACCGGGACGAAGTCTGCCTCCGGGTTGGTGGATAAACGCGCCCCCAAACACGTAGAATATCCTAAAAAAAGCAAAAAACGTTCAAAAACAGCCAAAAATGCTCAAAAACGGCCTAAAAACAGCAGAAATCGTGGAAAATGAACAAAATTATCAGGTTTTTCCGCACTTGTGCTTCAATAATCCACGGCAGGAGCGATTTCCAATGATTTTCTGCCCTCCAACTGTTCCAGAATGGATTTTGCCGCCGCTGCTCCAAGCAGCATGTGAGTTGCTTCGGAAATATGGCGCTGGCCGTGCGGCACGAAAAAATCCAGCAGCCCGTCATAATCTCCAAGGATTTCCGGACTCAGAATAAGCGCATCCGAATGCTCCTTGAAAGACTGCACCATTTTTTCGGGAATGGACGGCAGGAAGTCCTGATCTTCCTTGCCCGGCTGAGGAATATCCAGCACAACAAGGACAACATTGTTGCTTTCGCAGAATGAATGCATGCGTTCCAGCAGGGCTTCCGTCAGCTGTTGTTTCTTCCCAGTCAGGCGGGCATCTTCGTCTTTCTGGGCAGCCGCAAACTCCGTCGCGGCGGCGTATTCAGCCTCTTTCAACAGCAGGCTCTTTTTGTACTCCCATACGGTATTGAACAAGTGGGAGTAGGCATACGAATTCTGAGAGAGCCAGCGCAGCGGCGGGCAACGGTCAACCACATCCAGTATGCCGACGGCGGGAATGTGCTCGAAGCGATGGTTCGCCAGACCCTCTTCGGTTAATCTGAAAAGATCGGCTTTGATGTTGTCATCCATGTCATTGGCAAAGAAACCGAGCACAACGGCATCGGGGTTGTACCGGATGCCTTCATTTTCCAGAAAGGCGAGAGCTTCGGCGGTGCTGAATCCGGAGACCCCGGCATTGATGACTTCCGCATTTTCCCCGCGTTTGGAGAGATAGCGCTGAATGACTGCGGAAAATGTTTTGTCCTGACGGCACTCGAAGCCCTGGGTTTGCGAATCACCGAGGCAGATCACCCTTAAATTTCCCTCCGGTTTTTCATACTGAAAATCCGCGGCTGAACGGAAACCCTGCGAGTTGATAGTGAATTTCCAGGATCCGTCCCGGCTGCGATGACGGAAAGTGGTGTCTGGCCGCAAACGTCTGATGGTGTATGGCCCGTACTCGGCCCGGGCATGAAATCTCGGGAATAAAACGATGCGGTCGCCGAGAAATATCCGCACGGCGAACTCCAGCAGCAAACAGGAGATCAGTGTGCTGGCAGCAAGCAGGCCGATTTTTCGTGCAATCCGCGTCTGCTTTGTTTTCTTGGGTTTCATATTTGTGCTCCGGCTTTCCTGATCGCTTGTATTTCGTGTCTAATTCACCTGACACAAACCGGTTGGCAAGCTTAACGATTAAACCCAGCAGGGCAAGCCGAATAATAAAGCGGCAGTGAATTCAACCGGGTGGGGGCTCCGCCGGCTGACCTTGCGGATTTTTCCTTTCATTGCCCGGCATTTTGTTGTAGAGACACCCGCCGTAACTTCAGTGAGCAGGTTTATTGGATCGATACAGCAGTTCTATGAGTAATACGGTTTCATCAGTGGTTTGGCCCTGGCGGGAAGGCGCAGCGAAAAAAGCTGACGCCTCAAAAGGGCAAAATTCAAAAAAAGCAGCTGTAATTCAAACCGCGGTTATGGCGGTTATTGGCGCTTTTCTTTTCTGGCGGCTGGGTCATAGGACTATGGGGTTTGTTGTTTGGAGTTTTTCCGGAGTTGTGCTGGTGTCGGGATTATTCATTCCACCGGTATTTTCCGCCATTGAACGCTTTGGAAAGCGGCTGGGGCAACGGGTGGGTGAAGTCCTTACATGGGTGCTACTGACGCCATTCTACTATCTGTGCTTCTTCCCTATGCATCTGGCGCTGAAACTAAAAGGGAAGGACCCTCTTCATCGCCAGATTCATACGGCCGAACCCACCTATTGGACATCTCGCAAGCCGGTTGGGGACGTTTCGCGATACAGGAAACAGTTCTAATGAATATTCTTGGGATCAGCGCTTTTTATCACGACTCGGCTGCCGCACTTGTGCGCGACGGGCAGATTATAGCTGCCGCGCAGGAGGAGCGCTTTACACGCAAGAAACATGATTCCAACTTCCCGGTTAATGCTGTCCGCTATTGCCTTGCCGAGGGTGGCATCCAGTCGGGACAGCTTGATGCGGTTGCATTTTATGACAAGCCCATCAACAAGTTTGCCCGCATTCTTGAGACCTACATCGGGGTTGCCCCCAAAGGTTTGAATTCCTTCATGATGGCCCTGCCCCTTTGGCTTAAACAGAAACTGTGGATTCCACCGGAGATTGAGGCCTCGCTGGAGCAGGCCGGCATCAAAATGCCGCCGGAAATGTTCTTTCCGGAGCACCACGAGTCGCATGCCGGCAGCGCCTTTTATCCCTCGCCCTATGAAAGCGCAGCTATCCTGACGATTGATGGCGTGGGCGAATGGGCGACCAGCACCATTGGTCGCGGCAGGGGAAATCAAGTGGAAATCTTCAGCGAACTGCGTTTTCCTCACTCCCTTGGTTTGCTTTATTCCGCTTTCACCTACTTTACCGGCTTCAAAGTCAATTCCGGAGAATACAAACTCATGGGCCTTGCCCCTTACGGGAAACCCGTGTTTGCTGATCTCATCAGGGATAAGCTTCTTGATTTGCGCGAGGATGGATCGTTTCGGCTGAATCTCGATTATTTTGGCTATCTCGACGGCTTGACGATGACCAACAACCGTTTTGATGAACTATTTGGCGGACCGCCGCGCAAGTCCGAATCGGACCTCACTGAGCGCGAAATGGACATCGCCGCCTCCATTCAGGTGGTCGCGGAGGAAATTGTTTTGCGGATGGCCCGGCATGTTCACAAAATAACCGGCGAAAAATATCTTTGTATGGCCGGCGGCGTTGCGCTCAACTGTGTGGCCAATGGCCGCCTTTTGCGGGAAGGCCCGTTTGAGGATATCTGGATACAGCCCGCCGCGGGAGATGCCGGCGGAGCCCTCGGGTGTGCTCTCCTGGTCTGGCATCAGGTGAAGGGGAATCCCCGTTCGGCTGACAATAAGCATGATCAGATGAATGGTGCTTATCTTGGTCCCGAATTCTCCGATGAGGAAGTTGGCGAGTTCCTCCAGGTAAAGGGATATCCCGCGACGAGACCGACTGAAGCCGACTGGGCCCGCACTATAGCCCGGCTGATTGCGGAGGAAAATGTCATAGGCCTATGCCAGGGCCGTATGGAGTTTGGCCCGCGCGCCCTTGGCGGGCGCTCTATCATTGGCGATGCTCGTTCTCCCAAAATGCAGTCCATTATGAATTTGAAGATCAAGTACCGCGAGTCCTTCCGGCCCTTTGCGCCGTCGTGCCTCGAGGAAAAAGCATCTGATTACTTTGAACTGGACCGCCCGTCGCCCTATATGCTTTTGGTTGCCCGGGTCCGCAAGGATCGCTGCCTTGGGCTGGATGAAAGCGAAAAGCTTTCCGTTCGCGAGCGCATCAACCAGGTGCGCTCTGACATCCCGGCCATTACGCATGTGGATTATTCCGCCCGCGTACAGACCGTGAACCGCGAGACCAGTCCGCGATACCATGCTATTATCAAGGCCTTTGATGATCTCACCGGCTATGGTATTGTTATCAACACTTCTTTCAATGTTCGCGGTGAACCCATCGTCTGCACGCCTGAAGATGCCTACCGCTGTTTCATGCGAACCGAAATGGACTATCTCGTTCTGGGTTCCTACATTTTGGATAAAAAACATCAGCCGCCCTTCCAGGACAGCGCCAGCTGGCGGACGGACTTTGTATTGGATTAACCGTTGCAGGGAAATTGCTCCATGAAGATTTTGAAATATCTCGGACTTCTATTAAAAGAATTCGGCGAATTCGCGTGGCACAATAAGGCCTGGTGGATTGTCCCCGTGGTCATAGTCCTGCTGTTGCTGTCCGTTTTGATTGTCGCCGGATCATCGGTGGCTCCGTTTATCTACACTCTGTTTTAGCCCGACAACCGGCTAAAGATGCTTAAAAAGCATTAAAAACGGCCAAAACTTTGTTATAATTCTTATAAAAAGCGCTTAAATACTGCCTATTTTCAGCCTTTTAGCGTTTCCTTTCGTTCCACTAATCCGAAATTTCTGCCTTGTGGGGTGTTGCCATGCCTGATGAACTGAAAGATCTGCGTCAGCGTTTCGTCGAGTCTGCCGGAAACTTTTCGCAATCCTTTGGCGCCGGCCGCATTATCGGCCAGATTTTTGCCCACCTCTATTTCTGTCGCGAGCCGCAGACGCTGGCCGACCTGATGCACAATCTCGGTATCAGCAAGGGGAGCGCCAGCATGGCCGTGCGTCAGCTCGAGCAGTGGGGCGCCGTCAGTCGCGTGTGGGTCAAGGGCGACCGCAAGGATTTCTACCGCGCCAATGAGGAGTTTGGAAAAATATTCCGCAAGGCCCTGCTGGATGCCATCGCTCAGAAGATTGAAGCGTCTGATGCCCTAATGAGCGAAATGGAAGCCGCGGTCGCAGCGCACCGGCAGACAGGTGTAAAGAAAGATCCCGACTGGGCCTTTTTCGAGAAACGCCTGAAGCGCTTCAAACAGTTCCGCGACCGGGCCCAGTGGCTTTGGGAAAAAATGATCGTGAACGTGCTGCTGAAGTAGGGAATATTTCATGCGCATTGAACTGAATGAAAGGGATCTTGGGTATTTCCGCAAGAATACGGGGTTGAAACAGCACTGTTCCTGGAAAATCGGGGGAACCTGCGATTTGCTGATCGAACCCGGCAATGCCAGGCAGATTCAAAATGCAATCCAGTATGTCCGTGCAAAAAAGATGAAATATGCTGTCATTGGCGGCGGAGCCAAGCTGCTGTTCGATGACGAGGGTATTCGCGGCGCGCTGATCCGCTTTGGCCGGAATTTTTCATCACTTAACATTGACGGGGTCAGTGTGCTGGCGGAGGCCGGTATCCGGTCGGCCAATTTGACGCACGCCCTCGAAAACGAAGGCCTTGCGGGTTTTGAATTTCTGGAGGGCATCCCGGGCACCTTGGGCGGCATGGTCTTCATGAATGCGGGCTGCAGCGGTTACACCATCGGGGAACGCGTCCGCCAGGTCTGGGCGCTGGATGAGAAAGGGCAGGTCATCCGTCTCAGTCATGATGAATGCGAATTCGGTTACCGCCGGTCGGTATTTCATGAACGGCTCCTGGTCATTCTGCACGTCGAGCTGGAATGCAAAAGATCAGACCCCGAAAAGATTCGCGAACGTGCCCGGCAGGCGCTAAAGCTCAGGGCCAATAAATTTCCGCTTGAATTCCCGTCCTGCGGATCCGTCTTTGCCGCGCTGCCCCGGCATTTGGAGCATCTCGGTCCGCCGGGAAAACTGATTGAGGACGCGGGGCTCAAGGGCCTTCGCATCGGCGATGCGGAGGTCAGCGAAAAACATGCTAATTTTATTGTCAATCGCGGTGAGGCAACCTCTGCCGATGTCATTGCGCTTACGCGCAAAGTTCGAGACGCCGTACGCGAGAAAACGGGCGCCTCATTGGAGTGCGAAGCCCGCTATGTCTCCCCCGACGCAAAAATCTGCCGCCTGCATGAAATTCTGTAGACAAACAGAAATATGAATCAGGAACTCAGGAAGGCAGGAAATGAAGTGAAAACGCAGGATCGGAGAGTATTTTGAAGAAGATTGTGTTGCTGGCTGGGGTGCGGCCGAATTACATGAAGATTTTCCCGGTCTGGCGGGAAATCAAATCGCGTGACTGCGGATATGATCCGATTGTTGTTCATACGGGTCAGCATTATGACGCCGTCATGTCGGACATTTTCTTTCGCGATTTCGGCATGCCCCCGCCGGATCACTTCCTCGGGGTCGGATCCGGCAGTCATGCCGTCCAGACCGCCAAAGTGATGACCGCCCTTGAGCCGCTGCTGGAGCAGCTGCGTCCTGATCTGCTGGTTGTGCCCGGCGATGTGAATTCAACTCTTGCCGGCGCGCTGACGGGGGTGAAAATGGGCATTCGCGTTGCGCACATCGAGGCGGGCCTCCGTAGCTTTGACCGCACCATGCCCGAGGAGATCAACCGAATTGTGACCGATTCCATCTCCGACATTCTGCTCACAAGCTGCCGCGATGCGGACAAAAACCTGCTCCGGGAAGGCATTCCGCAGGAGAAATTTCATTTTGTCGGCAACGTCATGATCGACAGTCTCTGCCAGATACTTCCTATCTCAGCGAAGTCCGATGTCATCGAGCGGCTGGAGCTGACGCCGCGCGAATATTTTGCGGTAACGCTGCACCGGCCGTCCAACGTGGACGAGCCTGCGATGCTGGGGCGCATCATGACCATGCTGGGCCGGGTGGCGGAATCCGGCCCCGTGATTTTCCCTGTGCATCCGCGCACGCGCGCGATGCTTCAGAAACACCGGTTGGAATGTCCGGCCGGCGTAACGCTTCTGGACCCGATGGGTTATGTGGAATTTCTTGCACTCATGGCCGGAGCCGGAACCGTGGTCACAGATTCCGGAGGCATTCAGGAGGAAACCTCATTTCTGGGCATCCCGTGCCTGACCCTCCGCCCCAACACCGAGCGGCCCGTTACCATTTGCGAGGGCACCAACAGTCTGCTGGATCTTGAAGCGAACCCTGTTGAAACAGTTTGGGAGAAATTCGCCGCGCGCCATAATGCGAAACCCGCCAGAATTGAGGGCTGGGACGGTCATGCCGCGAAACGTGTCGTGGACCTTTTATAAAGGAGTGGTTCTGCTCATGAATGAAAAGCTGCATATCGACAGCAATGTCAACATTTTGACCGGTGAGGCGGCGGAGAAAGCGCTGCAGCGGGAGAACGATGAGAAATATTTTCACGAGAATGAAGGTGTTGCCCAAGTGGAAAAGAATCGTTGGACTACGGCCCAGAAGGCTGAAAGAAAACACTGGATGGAGCTTGGACTCCGCGCCGCTGACGACAGGAATTATGATCATGCGGCCTTCTTTGATGGCTACCGTACGCTGAGGGGTCTGTCTTTTGATCATGCCATCGAACTGGGCTGCGGCCCGTTCACCAATCTTCGGCTGATAGCGAACGCATGCGAAATCCGGCAGTGCACACTGCTGGATCCTCTTATCAGGGAATATCTGACACATCCTCAGTGCCGGTATCGTTCGGGAAACCTGGTCAAAGACCGTCCTTCAAACAGCGCACTGGCGCGGAATGTGCGGAAGGTGTTGTGGCGTTCCATGCCCGGGGGAATGAGGCGCTGGCTGCCCGGAATATCCGTGAAAGCCATGCTGGATATGCCCATCGAAGAAATGCCGCTGGACTGCACTTATGACCTTGTGGTGATGATAAATGTCATAGAGCATTGCTATGATGTGCGCCTGCTGCTGGACAATCTCCTCCGGGTGCTGAAGCCTGGCGGCGTCTTTGTGTTTAATGACAGGCTTTATGAGGCCTCCGTTATCCGCGAGCGCGTGAGGGAGAAGTATGATGCGGCTCACCCCCTGCGGGTGGACCAGAAAATACTGCAGGACTTCATTCAGAAGCATTTCGAGCCCCTGTTCGAGAAAACGGACGAAAGAATACACGCGTTCAGGGGGCGTGAAGAAACACTCCGGACGGTATATTTCATTGGCCGCAAGTCCTGAAGCCGCCTCTATGGAGGGCGAATCTCCTGCGACGCCGTGTCGGGAAGGTTCCACGGCGTGTCACGCCGGAGCTTCCTGGCGAAGGCGGAAGCTCGACCCCCAAAGCGAGGATGCCGTCGTGTCTGGAATAATTTCATGGCAACAGAAAATCTGAAAATATTCTTAAAAGGTCTGGATCCGCGCACTCGGTCGGCTGATTTCCAGCGCGGCGTTCTGAATGCGGGTTCAAATCTGACGGCCTATCTGGTCTATCCGGTGCTTTGGTTCCTTTCAACGCCGGTATTTGTGGCGCGGATGGGCATCCAGCATTTCGGTATCTGGATGCTGGTGAACAGCGTGCTGGGGTTTGGGGGCATCATGGAATTCGGCCTGACGGATGCCACCGTCAAGTATGTGTCGCTGTATCGCGCGCGCGGTGACAGCGAGGGGGTCAGGCGCACGATGGCCACCACGCTGGCCATGTACTGCATGCTGGGGCTGCTGGGCGCCGTGATTATAGTCTTCTTGGCCCCTTTTCTCTGCGGGCGGGTATTCAGGCTGGAGCCCGCCGATGTCCCGCTGGCCACCACCGCCATTCAAATAGGATCGCTGGGCCTGCTGGCGCGATTTTTCGACAGCGTGTTTGAGTCCGCTTTTTACGGCTATGAGCGCTACGACCTGGCCGCACGTGTGACCATCATCACCCAAGCCGCGACAATCCTTGTGAATATTGTGCTAGTGCTCGCCGGATATGGATTGCGCGCGGTCGTAGCGGCGACAGTGATTATTCTTTTTCTCGGGGGGATTGCAAAATTCCTGACCGCGCGCGCAGTGCTGATATCCGGTCTCTCACCCGTTCCCCGCGCGGACTGGCATTCGCTTAGGGAAATCACAGGTTTCGGGGTCTACCGCTGGCTGGAGTCGCTGCTGAATATTGTAAATTCAAATGTGGACCGTTTTCTGATTGCATCATACATCGGCCCTTCGGCGGTGGCCTACTACACGGTGGCCTTGCAGTTGGCGCGACAGGTGCATGCAGTGCTGGCCCGGGCCAGCGCGTTTCTTTTTCCGTTTTCCGCAAGTCTGTTTGAACAGAAGGATTATGCACGCCTGCGCCGTCTCTATGTGAAATCCACACTGCTGATCATCGTGATCTCCGTGGGTTTTATTTTGCCGCTGTTTCTGTGCGGCCGCCAGTTTCTGACGCTCTGGATGGGGCCGGAATTCGCTCTGCAGGCGGCTGTGGTCCTGCAGATTGTGTGCATCCGCTATGCTCTGGCCCCGATGGGGATTATCAACCACAACTTTCTGCTGGGCGCGGGGTTGGTGAAGGTTCAGACCATCATGGCTTATCTTAACATTCCAGTGATTATCTCGGGCATGTTCATTTTGATCCCGAGGATGGGCATCGTCGGCGCAGCTCTCTGCTGGCTGCTGACCATACCCTTCATGCTTTTCATCCGCGTTTATGTGGATCGAAAACTATTTAATGTTTCCAGTATTTTGGGGCAGTTCACCTATTTCCTGCCTGTGACAGTTCCTTTCTTCGTGGCCTATGTATTCCAGCTCTTCTTTGAACTTGCGCTGACCAGCTGGTTCACCCTTGCCCCCGCTGCTGTCCTGATCAGCGCCGCCGGTGTGGCTGTGGCCTGGGCCGTCAGCGCCGCCTGCCAGAGATTTAAATTGATTCCGCAATGATGAATACTTTTATGGATAAGGCAGTGAACCGGTTCAGGCTGGTTTATCGCAAATACGCCGGATATCCGGTTTTGCGGGATGTTTTTAGTAAAGAAGGGGTTTATAAGAAACGGCTTCTGTTCGAGTATCTGGCGGGCCCGTTTATGGCGGATCCTGAGAACAGGGCGTTGTTCCGGGCTCATCAGAATTGGGGCCAGAACCTTCAAATTGCGCGGATACTCGATGAGTTGGGATATATCATTGATGTCGTGGACTGGTCCGATTCCCGGTTTGTTCCCGACCGGCACTACGATGCATTTATCGGCACCGGACAAAACGGCATCCGTATTGCCAAATTGCTCCCGTCTAATGTTCCCAAGCTCGGAATCACCGTTGGGATGGAGGCGGTACTAGGCAACCGCAATTTGGAGGAGCGCTATGAGGATCTGGAAGAACGCCGTAAGTGCCAGCTTGAGAAACATGACTTTGCAGAAGTATTTTCGAATGACCTGGCCAACTATTCAATGATTGCATGCTTTGGCAATAGTTTTACCGCATCGGGTTATAAACCCTATAATTCTAGCGTAATACCATTCAATAATTCTGGTTATGAAGAAACCAGAAATACACAGCGAGATTTTAAACACGCGCGGCGAGTATTTATGTATCTGGCTTCGTCGCGCTCCGTTCGAAGGGGGCTGGATCTGCTCCTCGAAATATTTGCAAGGCATCCTGAATATGAACTCCACATTTGTTCGCCGCTGAAACGGGAAAAAGATTTCTGCGAATGTTATGCGGTTGAACTCTTCAGGACAAATAACATCCATTTACATGGCTGGGTTGATGTTGGCGGCAAATTGTTTGACGAACTGATAGGCGTGTGCGGGGCCGTGCTGATGCCTTCAAGCGGGGAGGGGCAGCCGGGCGCGGTCACTTTGTGCATGTGCGCCGGCCTAATTCCCATCATCAGTCGTGAATGCGGCATTGATACTGAAGACTTTGGCATAACTTTGGAGGACTGTTCAATTTCGACGATTGAAAAGACGGTTGTTGATTTTGCAGGCCGGCCTCCGGCTTGGCATGAGGACCACAGCCGCAGGACCCATGAGGTTGCACTTGAGAAGTTCAGCCCGGAGGCCTTTGAGCGGCGCTGGCGGGAAATCCTCAAAGAATTTCTGGGAGTTGCATGAAGACCGGGATACTGACCTATCACAATGCGGTCAATTATGGCGCGTTTCTTCAGGCCTATGCTCTTCAGAACTATCTCCTTTCGGAATATTGTGAAAACGTGATTATTGATTACAAGAATATGCGGTTCACACTCAATGAATACCTCTGCCTGATATCCCGTCGATATCCTTCATATACATGGATGAATTATCGGAAGCTTGCGGCATTTGGGGATGATTACCGTAAATTGAAGCTGACCCCGCGCTGCTATCGGGGGAAGCGACTGGGGAAACTTCATTTTGATTGTGTAATATTCGGCAGCGATTCCATTTGGAACTACACTAATGCCATGAGCGGTTTTGATCCGGTCTATTTCGGAAAGCATGTGAACAGCAGGAAGCTGATCTCCTATGCCGCCAGCTTTGGGCCTGACACGGTTGGTGATCCTTGTCCTAGAGAACTTCCCGAATTGCTGAACCGGTTTTCTGCTTTTGGAGTCCGGGATACCAATACAAAAGCATTTGTGAAAGAATTGACCGGCCGTGAGGCCCAGATTGTACTGGATCCAACTTTTCTTTATTCCTTCGAGAAGGAGATGATCGAACCACGAGATAAGGATTATATATTCGTTTATTCGGTGCACCTGTCTCGGGAACAGGGGCGGGATTTGCAGGCGTATGCCCGTTCAGTGAACAGGAAGACAATTTCAGTTGGATATTACTCGCCTTACTGCGACATCAATCGCGCATGTGTAACGCCGTTTGAATGGCTGGGCTATTTGCGAAAAGCGGACATGGTGCTTACCGGCATGTATCATGGGACGCTGTTTTCGCTGCATTTTAACAGACCCTTCTGCGCCATCGGAACCCCCTACAGGGCCAACAAGATTCGGGACATTCTCCAGCGCTACGGACTGCAGTCCCGTATGGTCGACGGGCCACAGGACGGTCTGGCGGATGTGCTTCGGACACCGCTCGATTTCAGCGCGGTGAATCTGAGGCTTCAAGACGAGATCAGGCAGTCCCGGGAATTTTTGACAAGGAGCATGACGTCATGAACAGCATTCGGTCCACAATGCGTGCGTTGCTTCCCCCGGCCTTGCGGAAATTACTGAGAGACACCGTGTCGGGTCTGCAGGTTTTGGGGCTGTCGCTTGCTGATGCGCGGTCCTACCTGAAATATTCCGCTACAGTCGGTGATCCGTGCTCCAACGAGGAGTTGCTGGAGGCGCGCATAGCCGCCACCTATCATGTGCTTGAAAAGGGGTTGTCGTTTCGCGATACGCGTCCGGGGTTTGGAGGACAGGTGGCTGAAAATCTGATCGCGCTGCTGAAAGCGTACAACGGCCAATTTTGCGGCAAGCCCTGCGCGGCATTTGAAGAGGGCCTTTCGGCTCTGGCGCGCTACATTGAATTCAATGAGGCGCATGGTGTTCCCGTGGAGACGCTCCGGAAGGATCTGGCTGCTCTGCGCGAAAATGTGACGCCGGGCGGAACATTAAAAATGTCGCGGGATGAATATTTTAAAGGCGCCGCGAGCGATTTTGCCGCGTTTTGCAGAAGCCGCAGGAGTGTTCGGCATTTCACAGATGAACCGGTGGATATGGCGGCAGTGGCCCGCGCCGTGGAGATGGCTCAGACCGCGCCGTCGGTTTGCAACCGGCAGGCTGTTCGGGTTTATGCGGTGACTCCGGCCGACAAGGTGCGACGGCTGATGGAGCTTCAGCGGGGAACCCGGGGCTTCACGGAGCAGATCAACCGCGCCATCGTGCTGACATACAGCATCCGGGCATTCTCCGGAATTTCGGAAAGATACCAAGGCTATACGGATGGTGGAATCTTTGCGATGAACCTGCTTTACGCCCTCCATTACATGCGCATTGGGTCCTGTCCACTGATCTGGGCCTCCGGCCGCCATGCGGAGCGGGAGATCCGGCAGATGCTGAATATTCCCGTCCATGAACACATATTCATGATCATGGCGCTGGGCAATGTGCCCGAAAAATTCGAAGTGGCCGAAGCGAAACGCTTTCCTCTGGAGCGCATTTTCAGGATGGTGGATTAAATGATACCGGCAAAAAAGGTTTTGTTTGTTTTTGGCACACGGCCGGAGGCCATTAAGATGGCCCCTCTGGTTCTGGAGCTTCAAAAACGTGCTGCTTGTTTCCGGCCGGTGATATGCGTGACGGCGCAGCACCGGCACATGCTGGATCAGGTGCTGGAATTCTTTGATATCCGCCCCGATTATGATCTGGACATCATGAAACCCGGCCAGACTCTTACGGATATAACGTCCGCCGCGCTCAAGGGTGTTGAGAATGTGCTTCTGCGGGAACGTCCCGATGTGCTGCTGGTGCAGGGAGACACCACAACGGCCTTTGCGGCGGCCCTGGCCGCGTTTTACCAGAAGATTCCGGTTGGCCATATTGAGGCGGGCCTCCGGAGCGGGGATAAATATTCGCCCTATCCCGAGGAAATCAACAGAATTATGATCAGTCACCTGACGGATTTCCATTTCGCGCCGACGGAGAGGGCGCGCGCGCGGCTGGCGGGAGAGGGCATCTCGGCTCATGTATATATCACCGGCAACACTGTAATTGATGCGCTCTTGTGCGGCCGCGAGAAACTGAAGTTGCGCCGGCCGGAAGAAATGACGAAACGTTTCCCTCAAATAGATATGGATCGGAAGATCATTCTTGTAACCGGCCATCGCCGGGAAAGCTTCGGGAAGGAATTTGATCAGATATGTCACGCGCTGAAAATTATCGCAGAGAAACATGATGATGTTCAGATCGTGTATCCTGTACACCTCAATCCGCGGGTGCGTGAACCGGTGAACCGGATTCTTGGGAACATGCCGAACATATGCCTGATAGAACCCGTGGATTATGAATCAATGATCTGGCTGATGAACAGGTGCCATCTTGTGCTGACGGACTCTGGGGGCATACAAGAGGAGGCTCCGGCATTGGGCAAGCCCGTTCTGGTGATGAGAAAGGTCACGGAACGCCAGGAAGGAATTGATGCCGGGACCGCCCGGCTGGTTGGAACAGATACAGAAGAAATTTTCCACCAAACCGAGCGGCTTCTTTGCGATGAGACCGTTTATCGGGAAATGTCTCACGCGGTTAACCCCTATGGCGATGGCCATGCGTCTGAAAAGATCGCGGATTTACTGGAACAAATTCTGAATTAGACAAAACATGAATATCACGCAGATCAGCTATCACTACCGGCCGATCGTGGGCGGGCAGGAGGTATATATTCAAAACCTTCAGCGCGTCTTTGAATCGGCGGGACACAGGAGCTGCGTAATGCAGCCGATGAAGCGCGTGCGCGCCGGAGATACGATCATGGTTCTCCGACTTCCCGGTCTGGATCGTCTTGTTCCTGGATCAGATGAATTCGTGTTCATGTGGTCTGCATATCTGTCGAAACAGGCCGTTCTCAGACGGAGCAATGTGATCATTGCGCACTATGCGGTGAATGCCCTTCTGCATGAAAAATTTGCCCGCAAGACGATTGTGTTGTCACACGGCGTCGAATGGCACATGGAGAATATGCAGTGGTATGACCGCCTGCATGAGCGTGCCGCCCGGACGACATTTAGCCGGAATCCTCTGGTCGCAAACGATACTCATTATTTGAGAACAATGGGCGCAGATATAAAACCGGCGACGGAGATGTTTCGCGAGATTCTCCCGAATGTTTGGTTCATTCCCAATTGTGTGGACACATCTTGTTTTAGGAGGGTTTCGGAACCCCCTGGTGATGGCGCAGAGAAGGTGATCCTGGTTCCCCGCCAAATTACAGAGGACCGGGGAATTGATCTGGCGATCCGGTCTTTCGGAAAGATTCTTGAGTCCCGGGCCGGCTTGCGGCTTTGTATCTCGGGCAAGGCGCATCATGAGGGCTACCTGAAAAAGTGTATCGATCTGGCAGTTGAACTGGGAATCCGGGATAAAGTTGATTTTTGTCCGTCAGCCGCCTATGCAGCCATGCCCGCGCTGTACTCAACCGCCGCGCTGACGCTTATTCCGACCCTGTGCCGGGAGGGAACATCGCTGAGTGCGCTGGAGAGCATGTCCTGCGGAACGGCTGTGGTATCGACGAATGTTGCCGGCCTGGCCGACCTCCCGACGGTGCAGGCCCGTCCCGACCCCGGCGATTTGGCTGCCGCCGTTATCTCTGTTCTAGACAGCCGGGAGAAAACCGCACGGGAACAGCAAAGAATTGTCAGGGAATCCTTCAATATGGCGAACTGGAGTCATGCATGGCTGGAAGTGATTCGCAAGGTGGGCGGGAACTCTTGATATAAAAAGATTTTACGCCGGAAGGCGTTATGCTTTCATGACAAACAAATGACACCCCAGATACTGATCGTTATTGGCTACATCATCGCGATTTTCATCGCGGTCGTGGTGGGCTTTAAACCCGGCCAGAGCCCCGTCATGGCCGCAATGGTTCTTTTTCCCGTGGCAGTGTTCTTTCTGAACCGTCCGCAGGTTCTGGCCATGATCATTATTGCCTTGTACGCGAGCACCATCACACTTCCGTTCTTCCCCCAGAACTTCAACATGTACCTGCTTCTGTCATTTTTGATGACGGTCATGATGATCGCGGCGGGAATCATTCACAAGCGGAGGAAATTCGCGCTGAACTCTGTGTACTACATGATGATTGGATATGCCCTTGTCATGTTCTATACTGCTGCGTTGCGCGGATTTGGATTGCGCTTTCTTGGCGGCCAGACATGGGGCGGTGCGGCCTATGTCCGCCTGTGGATGATTATCGCCTTTGTTGTAGTCTGCCGCGATGTTCAGCTGTCACCCGGGCAGTGGAAAAAATCCATTTACTGGCTTTGCATTCTTTCCATACTGCCCCCGCTGGGGCAGCTCATCTATGCAAAGAGCGGCGGCGCCATCTGGCAGCACTACCAGTTTATAAAACCCGACTACGGAGCGGTTCAACTGCTCCAGGGAATGGAATCCAATGAGGAAATGATCCGTGTGCAACCGGCGCAAACCACGGGATATATGTTCTGCCTGTTTTTTCTGCTTCTTCCCAGGAAGACGCTGTTTCAGAAGATTCTTAAACTTGGAATATTGATATTTGCCCTCGTTCTTGCGGGTGTATCGGGACACCGCATTGCCATTGTGTTTATCGTGGCCACGCTGGTGTTCTACTATTCCTCCGATTTCAGCCTGGGATGGAGAAGGTTCATCAACCGATACACGGTGCTGATGGCGGCGGGTGTGCTTTTTGTTGCGCTCTTCGCGCGCTATCTGCCGTTGAATTATCAGCGATCCGTGAGCGTAATCCCCTTTGCCAACATAGATCCCGAGGCCCGAGCCTCCGCCGAAGCCACCACGTTGTGGAGAATCGAGCTGTGGCGGCACCTGCTGAAAGAGGTGCCTGACTATTTTTGGCTTGGGAAGGGCTTTGCGTTTACGGCCGCGGATGCGATACCGGCCTACCGGCAGCAGAACCCGACTTATGAAGACTACATTGTGTCGCGGAATTTTCACAGTGGGCCTTTAAGCTTGCTCATTCTTATGGGCTTCCCGGGCACCGTTTTCGCGGCCCTATTCCTTCTGTTCGGGAATATCCGATATTACCGGCTAGCAAAGAAAGACTGGATCGATCCCCAATTGAGGCACATATATGTGGTGTTGTATTCAGGCTTTGCGTCGTTCACGGTTCTTCTGATCTTTGTCCATGGCTCTGCCACTAATTCCTTTGAGCAGTTCTTTTTCTGGGCATTTATGCTGGAAGGCCTTGTGCGGGCGGACGGGCGGCAATCGCCCTTGAGCGAGAGGCCTGCTCCCGTTCCCGCACCCCGGATTCCAGCGGCCATCAGGCTGAATGCATGATTGTGACATCTGATGATATCTGTTGTTACACCCAGCTTTAACATGCTGAACCATCTCCGGCGTTGCGCGGCCTCTGTTCGCGACCAGGATGGTGTGGAATTCGAACACATGGTGATGGATGGGGCCTCGAATGATGGAACTGCCGAGTGGCTTGCCGGGCAGCGGGGACTTTACTATGCGATTGAAAAAGACAATGGCATGTATGATGCCGTGAACAAGGGTTTCATTCGCGCAAAGGGCGAGATTATTTCCTATTTGAACTGCGACGAGCAGTACTTGCCGGGATCGCTGGCATATGTGGAGAAATATTTCAAAGACCACCCGAAAACGGACATCCTCTTTGGCGGAGCGCTGCTCATCAGGCCGGACGGCTCGCTGATTTCATATCGAAAAGCCTATCGTCCGCGGGCGGTATATTTCCTTACGGATCATTTATACGTGTTGAGTTGCGCGATGTTTCTGCGCAAGCGCATCATTGATGACGGTTTTAGATTTGACACATCGTTCCGGGCCAACGGGGACTCTGACTTTGCGGTGCGCCTTCTTGAGGCGGGGTACAAAGCGGCCTGTGCGCAAAAATATCTCTCCGCATTCACCATGACGGGCGAGAATCTCAGTGCAAGTGATACCGCAAGAGAGGAAGCTCAGATTCTGCTGAAGCGCGCACCGATGTGCGCCCAAAGAACGCGCGGCCTGCTGACGCTGCTTCGTCGTGCAGAAAAGCTGCTCAGTGGTGCATATTTTCAGAAATGGCCGTTGGAATATGCGGTTTATGTTCCGGGTTCTGATATGCGCAAATCCTTTTCTGTTCAGAAGGCTGATTTTCGGTGGAAAAATGAATGAGTAAATTTGTATACAAGAAGCGTTTCTTTAGACAGGATTTACTAGATCAATAGGAATGCATATCTCCGTGTCTCTGTGCCTCCGTGCGGGATATTCTTCATATTTTGCTTTCTTGAGTTCCAGATCACATTTATATGAAAATATTGTACACCAGCACGACCTATCCTCCCTGCAAAGGCGGCGCGCAGGCGCTGATTCATAAAACTGCGCAATTGTTCGCGCGAAATCACGGCGTGTGCGTGGTGACTCATTGGGATCAGAACAGGTCGGACTGGCTTCTTGGCACCACCCTTCGCACACCTCGTGAAGACATATCCTATGCGGTGGACGGCGTCGAAGTCAACAAGCTCGGATTTTCCCTGAAGGAAAAGCTGAAGATGGTGCCATTTGTAGCCTCATACTATCCATTGATGCCGTTGGCTCTTCCTCGCATTGCCCGGGTGATTGAACGAGGGCTCGAGCGTTATTCGGATGGCGTTGATCTTATACATAATATTCGTATCGGTCGCGAGGGATTGAGCAGGGCATCGCTGGACCTGGCCCGGAAGAAGAATGTTCCATTTGTGCTGAGCCCCGTTCATCATCCGCGCTGGAAAACATGGCGGCATCGGGAATTCATAAAAATCTACCGCGAGGCGGATGCGGTTATCTCTCTCTCGGAAGGGGAAAAAACTCTGCTGGTGGAACTGGGCGTGGATGAAAGCCGCATCACCGTTGCCGGCGCCGGACCCTTTGTGGAAGAACATTCTTTTCCCGCCCAATTTCTTGCCCGAAACGGCATAACGGGTCCCTTCGTGCTGTTTCTGGCTCAGCATTTCGACTACAAGGGGTACCGCCAGCTGCTGCAGGCGATGCCAGCGGTGTGGGCGCGGTTCCCGGATGTCCACTTTGTGTTCATGGGCACGCCGGTGGGGGGGTCCGAAAAGCACTATGAACTGTTCGCTGCTGAGACTCGCGTGCACCGCATTGTCGAGGTGTCTCCTCAGGAAAAAACGGATGCGCTCTCAGCCTGCTCTGTTTTTTGCATGCCTTCTTTGCAGGAGAGCTTTGGCATAGTATATGTCGAAGCCTGGTGCTTTAATAAACCGGTGATCGGCTGCGGCATTCCCTCTGTCGCCAGCGTGATCGACAACGGGGTGAACGGTCTGCTCGTCGGGCAGGATCCGAACGACATTGCCGAGAAAATCTGCTGGCTGCTGGACCATCCGGAGCAGATGGAAATGATGGGTAGAAATGGCGCGGCCAAAGCGGCGGGTGTATATTCGTGGAACCGGGTTATGGAAAAAACAGAACAGGCGTATCGGAAGGCGGGGTGCAGATGAGGATTCTGGCGGGAATGATGATCGCGCTGTTTTGCGGAATGGCCATCGCGGCCGACTATTATGTGGCCACCAATGGAAATGACTTTGTTAACGATGGGATGTCTTTGGGTTCTCCATTCCGCGGCATTGGCAAGGCGGCCGGCCTGGCGCAGCCGGGCGACACAATTCACATCCGCGGCGGGAACTATAGAGAATTGATTATAATCACCAACTTCGGACTCCCGGGGCAGCCGATCACCTTCAAGGCATACGAAAATGAACGGCCGGTTCTGAAAGGATCCGCCGTGGTGACGGGCTGGGCTTTTGATCAGGATTATGTGTGGTATAGAACAAACTGGCCCATCAATCCGCAGCAGGTGTTTGACGACGGGGCGGTTTTGCAGCAGATTGGTTTGGTGCCAAAGCATCCTTACTATATTCCTGTGGGGACCAACCGCGAAGACATGACACAGGGTTCTTTCTTCTACGATACGAATACACTCTCTTTATATGTGTGGCTGGCGGACAATTCAGATCCGAACGGGAGCATCATGGAGGCCAGCACGAATCGGTATATATTTAACGGGGACAACCGGACGAACAGCTGGCTGGTTCTGGAGAATCTGACTTTCCGCCATTCAAATTCCTGCACCTATACCAGCGGCTTGCCCGGCGTGTTTTCGGGAGGGAATGCCCTGGTGTCTAAGTGTGACATTCAATGGTGCGATCTGGCGGGACTGTCACTGGGCTTTGATTCAAGAGCCACGGGCTGTGTGCTGGCCTGCAATGGCGTAATGGGCGGCGGGATGATGGACAACAGTGAGATTTCCTCGTGTCTGGTCGTCAGCAATGGCTACAGGTCATTTCTGCCGGGATGGGGTTCCGGCGGGCTGAAAACTATACCTTACTATGGGGTGGTGAGCAACTGCACGGTTGCATGGAACAAGGGGGTTGGAATCTGGTTTGATTACTGCAGGTCGGGCGGAGCGCTGGTGGTGTGTCACAACTATGTTTATGATAACGCTGGTGAAGGCATTATGATTGAAGTGAGCAAAAATGCCCGGGTTTACAACAACCTGGTGGTCAACAACGGCGGCCGGAGCATTTTGATTACCTCGGCGGAAAGCAATCATGTCTATAACAACACAATCATCGGAGCGCGCGGAAGTTATGCTGTGAGTTTGTACTTTGCGCCAACGCGTTATGACCCCTACGGCAATCCGTGGCCTATGCGCGGAAATCGGTTTTATAACAACATCATTTATCTGAGCCTGACGAATGAAATTTCCATCCGCGAGGAGGACGGCTCTAATGTTGTGGATAACATTGTTGACCACAATTGTTATTTCACAACCAATGGAATGCTGGCATTTGGCTGGAACCGCATCTCCCCTTCTCCTGACGTGGCCTTCAACAGCCTGAGTAACTGGACAGCAGCGACAGGCATGGATTCAAACAGTATTGTGATTGATCCGCGCTTTGTGAATGCGCTGAGCAATGATTTTCATCTGGCGTGGGATTCCCCGTGCATTGATGCCGGCGCCACGGGTATGTGGCTTACCGTTTCGGTGGACGGGGACTATCAGCCGCGCATTTTCGGGGCGGCTCCCGATCTGGGATATGATGAAAGATCATTGAGGGGGAGTGGATTGATTTTAAGCCCGACAAATATAGGCTATACGCTGGATGGCGTTGTAAGCGGCTACGTTTATGCGCTTGAGTTCAGTTCAAATCTGCTGACCGGCGGCTGGATGGTCGAAGGCGGGCCAATCACCTCTTCAACTCCATCGATATTTCTGTCAGACACAAATTCGGCCCGCACGACCGGTTTTTATCGTGCGAAACAGCTTTGATGCAGAAGGCCGACAATTCATGAAAAAAGGCTGAATAATGCCAAAAATCGTTATAATTAGCCTGAAAATGGCCAAAAATGGCCAAATTCTGCCTAAATTTGGTAAATTATCGTGAATTTCTGGAAATATTATATTTGGAGGGTCGCGCTCCGCTTGCCACGCCGAAGCCTTTGGCGAAAACCGGGTCGCGACCGCTTTCTGTGAAAGTTGGTCTCACATACAAACCTGACAGCCGGTATCCCGCCGCGCCGCCGTATCATCCGTCTGAATCCTGTCCGGAACTGCTGACGCGCGGGCGCGCGGCGCAGCCCAATACGATTTATGAAGCCGTGCGGGACACTTTCCATTTGCTTGGATACGATCTGCCTCATTGGAACACGGCCGCGTGGAATCCGCTGGGCTGGCTGATCAGGCCGGGCGAGACCGTTTTCATCAAGCCCAACATGATTGCCCATAAACACAGCCTGTGCGACGACTGGGATTATGTGATCACGCATGGCTCGGTGATTCGTGCCGTGGTGGATTATGTATACATTGCGCTTCAAGGCCGGGGCCGCATTCAGATCGGTGACGGGCCTCAGACAGATTCAAAATGGGATCTCATCACGGAGCGCATGGGCCTGAATGAAATCCGCAAACTCTACGCGGAACAGAAACAATTTGAAATTGAGCTGATTGATCTGCGCGACGAGCACTGGATAGAGAAGGACGGAATTTACACGGACCGGATCAGGCTGAAAGGTGATCCGGCCGGGAAGTCGCTTTTCGACTTGGGTGCGAACAGCATGTTCGCGGAATACGACAGGGCAGGCAGAACCTATTACGGAGCCTATTACGATGTGGCGGAAACCAACCGCCATCACAGCAGCGGGAAGCATGAATATGAAGTTTCAAATTCGCCGCTGGCGGCGGATGTGTTTATCAGCGTTCCCAAGCTCAAGACGCATAAAAAATGCGGCCTGACCGTGAACCTGAAGAGTCTCGTGGGCATCAATGCCAACAAGAACTGCCTGCCGCATTATGTAATCGGCGCCCCGGAAAACGGGGGCGATCAGTTTGACAAGGCTCGCGCCCGTGGCCGCCTGGAAAATTCTCTGGTGCTTGCTGCAAAAAAAGGACTGATGAATCACAGCCGCCTTATGCAGACCGCCGCCCGCCGCCTGAAAAAACTGGCCTACAAAATCTTTGGCGGCACCGAGGAGGTGGTGCGGTCGGGCAACTGGCATGGCAATGACACGGTGTGGAGAATGTGCCTCGATTTGAACCGCATCCTTTTCTATGGCAGACCCGGCGGAAAGTTTGTCGGAGAGCCCAAAAGATTTCTTTCCGTGGTGGATGGCATTGTCGCCATGGAGGGGAATGGTCCCGTGGCCGGCGATGCGCGGCCCGCCGGCCTGATTATTGCCGGAGACAATCCGGCGGCCGTGGATGCCGTCTGCGCCCGGATCATGGGCTTTGATGAAAACAAACTGCCCCTTGTGAAGCGGGCCTTTGATCATCACGATATGATGCTGGCCGCGGGAGATGTTTCTGTCGTGAGCAATGAAAGCGGCTGGTCTGGCGATCCTAACAAATGGACGAAGGACAGGCTGCTCAATTTTCGCCCGCATTTCGGCTGGGCGGGGCATGTGGAACTCGAATGAGTTACGGAACGGGAATTAGACAGCGGCTGTACAATGTGTCGCCGGCAGTTGTAAAGAACGTGATAACAACCGCCTATGGCCTGCAGCAGCGGCATGCCCGCTATGGCGACGACTTCGTGAGCAATCTTGCGCTGCTGCTACAACTGCAGTTCTGGCCGCGAGAGTCTCTGCTGGCCTATCAGCAGGCGCAGACCGCGCAGTTTCTGCGGAAGATGGTTCCCGTGACTCCGCACTATGCTTCTCGGCCGGAATATGTCGATGCGGCCAGGACCGGAGATCTTTCTGGGCTGCCTTTGCTGTCGAAATCCATTGTGAAAAACAGTCCGCGCGAGTTCATCAATTCTGATCTGAAGGAAATACCCCATCGGATGGTGCACACCAGCGGCACAACCGGACAGGCGCTGGTGTTCCCAATGGCCAACAGCTGTTTTCAACGTGAATATGCCTACAAGCAGATTCATTATTCATGGGGGCGCGTCAGTTTGTTGAATCGCCGGCCGTTTGCGTTTTGCGCGGGACATCCTGTGACCGGCCCGGGTCAGATAAAGCCGCCGTTCTGGACTTATGATCATGCAAACAATCATCTGTTCATGTCGTCCTATCATATGTCGGAACGCAATCTTCCGCACTATATTCACGAATTGGAACGGTTTCAGCCTGTGATGCTCGGCGGGTATCCGTCTTCCATATATCTGCTGGCGCTTGAGGCGCAGAGACTCGGCGGATGCGCGGTGCGGCCGAAAGCGGTCTACACGTTTTCCGAGACGCTGCTGGATTTCCAGCGCGCACTGATCAGCGAAATGTTCGGATGCAAGGTGTTCAACTGGTACGGCAACACGGAAATATGCGCCAATATTGTGGAATGCGAGTGCGGAGAAATGCACATGAAGCTGGAGCACAGCTTTGTTGAGGTGCTGAACGATGACGACAAGCCCTGTGGCCCCGGCGAAACCGGCCGGCTGGTCTGCACGGGATTCGGAAACCCTGCGTTCCCGCTGATCCGCTATGAGGTCGGCGATGTGGTCACCCTTTCCGCAAAACAGGAACCGGCCTGCGGGCGTGCCGGCATCCTTGTGGACAAGGTGCTTGGCCGCGTCGAAGATTACATTCTGACGCCGGATGGCCGGATGGTCGGCCGCCTGGATCACCTTTTCAAGGACAGCGTGAATGTGGCTGAGGCGCAGATATGCCAGGACCGCCGGGAAGAGGTGGTTCTTAGAATAGTTAAAAAATCATTTTATACGGAGCGCGACGAGAAGCTTATCATGCAGGAAGCCCGGATAAGGCTTGGAAATGAGATCGGCATCCGGTTTGAGTATGTGGATGCAATTCCGCGTGCTCCGAATGGGAAGTTCAGGTTTATTAATTCAAACATGAAGCAGGCGAAGACAATATGAACAGGATTTTACAGGTCAATATCCGGATGGCGCATCTGATGCTGGCGGTTCTTGCGCTGTTCGCATATTTGGTGATCTTCATTCCGTTCTTTCTGCAGATTGCGGGAGATGCCCAGGTCCATCTGGCAGTCGCTGAGCGTTTTGTGGAGGGACATCCCTTCACATACAACGCAGACGAAGTTGTGGTTGCTTCGACAAGCCCCTTTTGGACGCTGATGCTGGTGGCATTGATGATGATGTCGGGATCTGCCGCCGTCCTGTTCCTGAAGATATTGTGTAGCACAATATATTTTCTCATTGCTCTTCTGCTCTGGCATGTTGCGGGCAGGTATTTTTCGGTGCGGCAGCGCTTCGCCCGGCTGCTTCTTGTTCTATGGCTGTTCTGTGTTCCTGTGCTGGCAAATGCCCTGTCGGGTTTGGAAAACATCCTGTCGGCATTTCAGGTTCTGTCTTCTCTGGTTCTTGCGGCCGGATGTGCGCGCTCCGCAAAGCAAAGCGTCGCGGGTGGCGCGGCCATGGGCCTTCTGCTTGGCTGGGCGCTGCTGACGCGGCCGGATGGCGGCGCGCTGTGCCTGCTGGTGTTTGCGCTCTATTTCCTGTATCGCATGGTTGTGCTGCGGGGATGGCTGGATGGCATTGCGGGAGTGGCAGTGTGCGCTGTTTTCGCGGTGCTGGTTCTGTATCCGTGGTACCTGTATCAGTACAAGATCACCGGGCGGGTTTTTACGGATTCATCTCTTGCGCGCATGTACGCCGGGCGGAGGGCTTCGATCACGCTTATTCCCGGTTGCCTGTATTTCCATCCCAAGGCGCTGGTTACCCTGCTTCTATTTTTTACCCCGCTTTCACTGGGTGTTGTGTACTGGGTTGTCACACTTTGCCGGATATATCTCTCTGAAAGAACGGACTGGAGGGAACATGTGGGTCGTCATTTGATCGAATATCTGTCAATGGCCGTTATTCTTGCGGGAATTGCATTCTATACCTTTGTGGTGGGAGCTGATCATTTCGGGCGATATTTTCTGGTTGTGTTTCCGCCATTCTTTGTCGCGGGTATCCGTGGGCTGGACCTTGCCGAGCTGCGCAGTCGCAGCCGGATTGGCGAGACGACGCGCACGATGATTATTTTGCTCGCCGCGGGATATATGCTGGCCGGCAGCGGAATTGATTACTATCGCAGGATTATAAGGATTAAAGGCTATGGGGGGAATCTGGTGCGAGTAATGCATGCCGACAAGCAGCGGGAGGAATACACGGATCGTCTGCTGACTCATTTGAACTGTCCGCTGACAAATACGGCTCGGGTTGCGGTTACAGAGGTGCAGCTGAGGCATTATGTTGATGAGCGAATAGTGGTGCTGAGCCTGGATGGCAGAACTTCGGGAAAGATCCTTGAATATATAGATCCAGAAACCGGCATGCCCCGGTTCGATGATTATCTGGAGGCCGTCAGGCCCGATTTTGTGCAGCTGGGGCAGTGGAGTCAGGGGCAGAACTGGTTTCATTATTTGCTGGGATACGAGGTTCCGGACAATCGAATCGGGCAATGGGAAA
This sequence comes from Kiritimatiellia bacterium, assembly GCA_050178035.1. Lineage (GTDB taxonomy): Bacteria > Verrucomicrobiota > Kiritimatiellia > JAKQHR01 > JAKQHR01 > JAKQHR01. The sequence goes on along the minus strand of JBFXGK010000019.1, from coordinate 20,820 downwards.
TGATGGTTAAGAACATGAAGCCGGGTGATTCCTTTGTATGGAACGGAAGATGTGTTGTTTATGTTCAGCCTGATTGGTTGCACATTGACTGGAATGAAAAGGCAGGGCCAAAATGAAGCAGATATCTCAAAACTATAAAACCGGGTCCATCAAACTGGAGAATGTGAGCTCGCCTGCGCTTAAGTCGGGAGGCGTGCTGGTAAAAACCGCATACAGCGTCATTTCCATCGGCACGGAGGGCATGAAGGTGCGCGAGGGGAAGATGTCCTATCTCGAAATGGCCAAGGCTCGGCCGGACCAGGTGAAAAAGGTCATGCAGACGGTGCAGCAGCAGGGTCTGCGCGCGGCCTATGATAAAGTCATGAACAAGCTGGATGCGCTCACTCCGCTGGGATATTCCGTTTCCGGCACGGTGACGGCCGTGGGCGCGGGCGTGAATGACCTGACCGTGGGCCAGGCTGTGGCCTGTGCGGGCGCGGGTTACGCGAACCATGCAGAAATCAATTATGTGCCTCGCAATCTGGTGGTTCCGGTTCCGAAAGATGTGCGCATGGAGCATGCCGCCTTTTCCACCATCGGCGCGATCGCGATGCAGGGTTTCCGGCAGGGGGAAATGCGCCTGGGCGAGACCGCCTGCGTGATTGGCCTTGGTCTTCTGGGGCAGATTCTGGTTCAGATACTGGCCGCCGCCGGCGTGCGGACGCTGGGCATTGATCTTTCTGCGGAGCGCTGCGAACTGGCTGTCAAACTTGGCGCGCTCAATGCCTGCAAACCGGACGATCCGGGATTGAAATCGGCGGTGCGGCAAATCACGCGCGGTGTCGGCTGCGACGCCGTTTTCATCTGCGCCGCCGGCGACAGCAAACAGCCCGCCGAACTGGCCGTCGAGCTTTCACGCGACCGCGGCCGCGTGATTGACATAGGCAAGACGCATCTCGATCTCCCCTGGAAGGATTATTACGAAAAGGAAATGGAACTCCGTTTCTCGCGTTCCTACGGGCCGGGCCGCTATGACCCGAACTATGAAGAGCGCGGCGTGGATTATCCGATTGGCTATGTGCGCTGGACCGAGAACCGGAACATGCAGTCGTTTCTGGATCTGGTGGCTTCCGGATGCATGAAGCTTGATCCGATCATTTCGAGCATCTATCCGTTCAGCGAAGCGGAATCCGTCTTCGGGCAGGTGGGCGACGGCACCATCCGCGGGCTGGGTTTTGTTTTCAAATATGAGAATGTTCCTGCTGAAAAGCCCGCCTCGCTGCCAACCGCAAAACCCGCAACGGCGGCGCCGGTGAAACTGGGGGTGATCGGGGCGGGAAATTATGCCTCCAGCATGCTTCTCCCCCATCTGGCCGGCAACCCGTCGGTTGAGATGCGCCGGGTTGTTACAACCACCAGCCTCACGGCGCAGAACGCCGCACGCAAGTTTGGATTCCAGAACAGTGGAACGGATATTTCCGCTGTTTTGAATGACGGGGAAACCAATGCCGTCCTGATCGCCACGCGTCATGCTTCCCATGCGAAACTGACTACGCAGGCGCTGCATGCCGGGAAGGCTGTATTTGTTGAAAAACCGCTGGCCATTGATCTGGCGGGCGTGGAAGAGGTGCGAAGAGCTATTGTTGAAAGCGGAAACGATCGTCTTCAGGTGGGATTCAATCGCCGGTTTTCTCCCGTTATTCGGGCCATGAAGGAGCAGATCAGTGGGATCAAAACTCCGCTGGTTCTGAATTATCGAGTGCATGCAGGGCAGACTGATGCAAAATCATGGTACGTTGATGCGAGCGAGGGCACACGTTTTGCGGGGGAGGCCGGACATTTCCTTGACGTGTTTGCATACCTGACCGGCGCGCGCCCGGTGTCTGTGGCCGCAGCGGCTCTGTCGCCGGACAATCCTTCAGCAGACGAGCGCGAGAACATTATCGCAACGGTTGAGTACGACAACGGCTCCGTGGCCAGCCTGCTCTACCTGACACAGGGTTCGCCCAAAGTGCCCAAGGAGTTTCTGGAAGTATTCGGCGGGGGCATGACGCTTCAAATGATTAATTTCGAATCCCTTCACATCTTCAGCGGCCTCAAAAAGAAAACTGTGAAGGGCGGTATGGACAAGGGTCAGAAGAATGAACTGAAGGCCTTTGTGCAAGCGGTTGAGACCGGCGGGCCAATGCCGATATCCGCTGACTGCCTGTTTGACACCACCTTGGTGACCTTGGCCGCACTGGATGCTCTTCGGAGCGGAATGAAGATAAATCTTGCTGACTACTGGAAATCCTAAGCGAATAATGTCTGCATCTTGGTATTATCACCGCCTCAGGGCCATGGGTCCCGGCGAAATCCTGTCCCGCGTTCGCCTGGCCGCCAAAAAACGCAAATGGCGGCACGGAAGCGATGCCTCATGGATGCCGGGTGAGACGGGATTCATCGCTGTACAAAAAATGGCTTTGGGGGATTTCCCGGCCGAGCAGATTGTCGCTCTGCGTGCGGAGGCAGACCGTTATCTAGATCACCGCTGGCTGTTCTTCGGGCTGGATATTAAAGAAGAGAACATCAACTGGCATGCCGATCCAGTGTCTGGCAAGCAGGCTCCGCAAATATTCGGTTTTGATATCAATCATCGCGATGCGCAGTTCCTGGGCGATATCAAGATCATCTGGGAGAAGAATCGGCATCACCATCTGTCGGTATTGTCGGCGACTTACGCGCTTTCCGGCGACGAACGCTACAGCGATGAGGTCGCGCGGCAGATACTGTCATGGATCGACCAGAATCCGCCGTTCATTGGGGTCAACTGGACGCATCCGCTGGAGCAGGGGATCCGGCTGATATCCTGGGTCTGGTGCGAACGTCTTTTGCGCGGTTCCCATGCGCATGACCAATTGTTCGGCAGCCAGTCTCCGGTGCGTCGGTCCATATACCAACAGCAGAAATTCATCGCGGAAACCTATTGCTCCGGTTCTTCCGCCAACAATCATTTGATCGGAGAGATGGCGGGGCTGTATATTTCCTCAAGGCATTTCCTGCTGGGGCCGGAATCTGAAAAATGGAAGGAACTGAGTCGGAGCGTTCTTGAAGAAGAGCTGGTCCGGCAGACGTTCCGCTCGGGCCTCAATCGCGAACAGGCTTTCGGTTATCACCTGTTTGTCCTTGGTTTCGGGCTGCTGGCTTATGCGGAAGCAAATGATTTCGCTCTACCTGCAAAGGATGTGCTGCTGAAAATGCTGCAAGCGGTTCCGCTTCTCGCGGATGCCGGGGGCAATCTGCCGCGTTATGGCGATTCCGATGACGGCAAGGCGCTCCAGTTGGCCGCGACCGCGGAAACGTCTGCGAAATGGGTTCTTGATCTCGGCGCGCGGCTGTTTGGTGTCCGCCTGCCCGAAAAGAAAACCATGACGGCCGAACTGATCAGTCAGTGCCTGGCAATCGAATCAAAACCCGCCCGCGAGGTGGCGCGGCCCGCCGGATCGCATGCTTATGAAGATGCCGGAATCTATGAACTGGTCTCCCGTCGCGGCACAGAAAAAGAGGTGTTTGTACTGGCCGACGCGGGGCCGCTCGGATACCTGAGCATCGCGGCTCACGGACACGCCGATGCGCTGTCCTTCACGCTTTCGGCGGGCGGCCTGGAGTTTATCGTGGATCCGGGAACTTTCACCTACTATACAGATTCATCATGGCGGAAATATTTCCGCGGTACGCTGGCGCATAACACGGTTTCACTGGATGGGCGGGATCAGTCGGAACAGACCGGCCCCATGATGTGGCGTCGGCCCGCGAGGACACGGGTATCAGAATGGAGGCCCGCTGCCTCCGGGGGTGTGCTGTGCGCTTCGCATGACGGATACAAATATTTCGGGACAACACATGAGCGCAGGATTGAACTCATGGAGAACCGCCTGCTGATTCGGGATTCGCTGACGGGTGCCGGACGGCATCGTGCAGAGCTGCGGCTTCATTTTCATCCGGGATGTGCCGTGGAAATATCTGAGTCATCTACCGTTACAGTAATGCGGCAGGGGCGCAGATTGCGCATCAGCCTTCCGGCGGGAATGGATGCGAAGATTTTGCATGCGGAGAATGACGGGGGCTGGTACTCTGCCGGCTTCATGAGAAAAGAACCGGCATGTACCCTCGCGGCGGCGGCCGAAATCAGTCTGCCGGCGGCTTTTGAAACGGAAATTGAGGTGCTGAATGAGAATTAGCGTTTTTGGCATGGGTTATGTGGGCGTGGTAACCTCCGCCTGCATGGCGCGCGATGGCCTTCAGGTCATCGGCGTGGATGTGAATCGCGAAAAGGTGGATATGGTTGCCCGCGGGCAGTCACCGATCATTGAGCTGGGGCTTTCGGAGCTTTTGGCGGAGGCGGTGAAAAGCGGCCGGCTCACCGCCACGGTATCCGCTGATGAAGCCGTGGCCCGGACCGATGTTTCGCTGGTATGTGTCGGCACCCCCAGCCGCGCGGACGGTTCGCTGGACGACAGCTATGTCATGGCGGTCTGCGATCAGATCGGCAAAGCGGTTGCGGCAAAAAAGAAGATGCACACCGTGATTATTCGCAGCACGATACTGCCGGGCACCACGGCGAAATGTGCGGAGCGCCTGCGTAAAGCCGCCGGAAAACAAAAGGTGCATGTGGCCTTCAATCCGGAATTTCTGCGTGAGGGCACTGCAATCCGTGATTATGATTATCCACCCTACACCGTGGTGGGGACCGACGATGCGGATGCCGAAGAAGTGTTGCGGCAGGTGTATGCATCGGTGAATGCGCCCCTCATTGTGACGGATGTGGCCGTTGCGGAAATGATCAAGTACACAGCCAATGCGTGGCATGCCGCAAAAATCACCTTTGCAAACGAAATCGGCCGCGTGGCCAAGGCTGTGAACGTGGACGCGCGCAAAGTGATGGATATCATCACGCAGGACACAAAGCTCAACGTGTCGCAGGTTTATATGCGCCCGGGCTTTGCTTATGGAGGATCCTGCCTGCCAAAGGATTTGCGCGCCATCAATTACTTTGCCGGGAAAAACAGCATCAGTTTGCCGATGCTGGGATCATTGGACGAGTCGAACCGCCAGCAATTGGCCATAACCATGGACAGGATCGCGAAAACCGGCTGCCGCAGGATCGGCATGCTCGGCCTGGCATTCAAGGCGGGAACCGATGATCTGCGCGAAAGTCCGGCGGTCGAACTGGCCGAACGCTTAATCGGCAAGGGGTATGAGCTGAAAATCATGGACCGTTATGTTCAGGAGGCAAAGCTGATCGGCGCAAACCGCAGTTATATTGAGGAGAAAATCCCGCATTTGTCGGTCCTGCTCGCGGATTGGGAGACAATTCTAAAACATGCGGAACTTTTGGTGATCTGCAATGATACGGCCGAATTTAGAAATGTAGTCGCCTCCGCTCCAAAATCCGCGAAAGTTCTGGATCTGGTGGGACTTTTCAAAACCAAACCCGATGATTTGAATTATGACGGTATCTCCTGGTAGACCACCCGGCCGCATTCTGATTATTGTAGAGAACCTTCCCGTGCCCTTTGACCGGCGCGTCTGGATGGAGTCTACCACGCTGGCAAGGGCCGGCTATCAGGTTTGCGTGATCTGTCCGACTGGCAAGGGCTGCGAAAGCCTGCGCGAGGATTTGGACGGCATACATATTTACCGTCACCGGCTTCCACCGGAAAAAAGTTCAGCGCTTGGCTATCTGCGCGAATACAGCAGCGCGCTGTGGGCCGAATGGCGCCTCGCGCGTAAGGTGCGGAGGGATTTTGGTTTTGACGTCATACATGCGTGCAATCCGCCGGATCTGATATTTCTGGTGGTGCTGTGGTTCAAACTGTTTCATCGAACTAAATTTGTTTTCGACCACCATGATCTGACGCCTGAGCTGTACGAATCGAAATTCAATAAACGCGGTTTTTTTTACCAAATGATGCGGCTGGCGGAGCGTTTAACCTTCGCGCTGGCTGACCGGGTGATTTCCACCAACGAATCGTATAAACAGGTGGCCATTGATCGCGGGCGCAAAAAGCCCGAAAATGTCCAGGTGGTGAGGAGCGGGCCGGACCTCTCGCGCTTCAATCCCATTGCCCCAGACGAGCGATATAAAAATGGCCGCAAGTGGCTGGTGGGTTATATGGGTGTCATGGGCGAGTTTGACGGGGTGGACCATCTGGTGCGCGCTGCCGGCTATTTGATCAAAGACAGGGGACGGGACGACATTCATTTCTGTTTTATTGGTGGCGGATCGTGCCTTGAGGATCTGAAGCAACTGGCCGCCGGCCTGGGCATTGAATCGCAGACGGAATTCACGGGCCGGGTTCCTGACGAGGAGATGATTGCGCGACTTTCAAGCTGCGATGTGTGCGTGGATTGCGATCCGCTGAACCCGCTCAACGACAAATCCACCATGAACAAAATTCTTGAGTACATGGCGCTGGGCCGCCCGATTGTTCAGTATGATCTACTGGAGGGTCGGCGGTCCGCCGGCGACGCATCTCTTTACGCCCGTCCCAATGATGTTGAGGACCTGGCCGCCAAAATATTGGAGCTGCTGACCGATGAAGCACGACGTAAAGAAATGGGCGAAACCGGCCGTCGCAGGATGGTTAACGAACTGGAATGGAGGCATCAGGCTCCGCGTTTGCTCAATTTTTACAGCCAGCTGATTTAGTTTTTCTGCCGACAACCGCCCCGCGGCGCGCGAACCCAAGCTTGCGCGCCGCGGGGCGGTTGTTTATTCTACCGGCCATGGAATTGAATGACAGTTCTTTGGGCGGCGGGTTCTCCTATTACCGCCGGATGTTTTTGAATATGGGCGCCATTCTGCTGGGCGACGCGTTGGCGTTGCTGGCGGCTATTCTGCTGGCGGGTCTGCTGCGGTATATTCTACGCGAAAGCCATATTCCCCCCTCCCGGGCGCTGTATCTGATTCCGATGTGGATGCTGGGCGCGGTGATTTTCAAGATCACCCCGCCATGGGGGATCGGGCCCATCGAAGAGCTGCGCAGAATTCAGACGCTGCTTCTGGTGATTTTCGGCATGGCGGCTGCCGCCATGTTCCTGACCAAAACGGCAGATGTGACCAGCCGTATTAAATTCGCGCTGATGTATCTAATCAGCGTCCCGCTGATTCCGTTTACCCGCACACTGGTTAAGAGAATCCTGCTCAAGCGCAATTGCTGGGGTGTGCCCACGGCGATTTACGGAAACGACAGGACCGTCTCGCATGTGCTGGATGTGATTACCAAGGAGGCCGGCCTCGGCTATATCCCGATCGGCGTTTTTGATGATGATTTGAAGACGGGTGACAGCGTTCGGGGTATCCCCGTGCTCGGAGGATTGGAAGATTCAACACACGATGCAAGCTTTGCTGTGCTGGGGGCGCCCAGTATTGCGAGAGAGCGCCTGATGATGCTTTTGGAAGGACCGCTTTCGCACTACCGCCGTGTAATCATCATTCCGGATCTGTTTGATATTCCGTCATTATGGGTAAGCGCGCGCGATTTTCTGGGTGTGCTGGGGCTTGAGGTTGAGCGCAATCTGTTGAATCCCATTGCGCGAATTTCAAAGCAGACGATGGAATTGGTGGCGGTGCTGCTGTTGTCGCCGGTATGGATTCCTGTGTGTCTCCTGCTGGCTCTGCTCATCCGGCTTCAGACGGGCGCAAGCCCGCTGTTCCGGCAGGAGCGCGTTGGCCGGCACGGGAAGCTTTTCAAAACATGGAAATTCAGGACCATGGTGCCCAATGCAGAGGAAGTTCTTGAAAAGGAAATGGCGGAAAAGCCCGAATTGCGCGAGGAGTGGAACAGCCACTACAAGCTGAAAAACGATCCGCGCATCACGCCGATCGGGAAATTTTTGCGCCGCAGTTCTCTGGATGAACTTCCTCAGCTGGTGAATGTTCTTCGCGGGGAGATGTCGCTGGTCGGGCCGCGGCCTCTGCCCAAATACCATCATCAGCAGCTCCCTAAAAGCGTTTGTGCGCTGCGCGAAAGCGTGCTGCCGGGCATTACCGGCCTGTGGCAGGTTTCCGGACGAAGCGAGGCTGGCACGGAAGGCATGGAGCGATGGGACACCTATTACGTCCGCAACTGGTCCATTTGGCTGGATACCGTGATCCTTTTCCGGACCTTCCGGGCGCTTTTGACTAAAGAAGGGGCCTATTGATCCGTTCTTCAATATCTCGTCTGGCGTGTCTACTCGTCTTTTCCTGCACAACGCTTGGTGCTGCCCTGGCGCCGCATGAAGTTGTCATCCTTGTAAACGAAAATTCGCCGCGTTCTCTTGAGGTGGCAAACCATTATGCGCATTTGAGGCGCATCCCGCATCACAATGTCATCAGACTGCCGCTGCCGGCATCCGTGCTGAAGTCCGAGGCGGAAATGAACGAGGCGGAGTTTCTGCAGCACATTTGGGCTCCCGCAAACGAGGAGATTCTGCGGCGCGGCATTGGGGATCATGTTCTGGCCTGGATCTATTCTGCTGACTTTCCGGTTCGCATCACTCGTGCGACGGGCTCACCTGTTTCGCTGACCGGGATGACCTTTATGAGGAATGAGCTGCCGGACGATCAGCTCGTTGCGCAAGGGAAATATACTTCCCCGCTTTTTTGTGGCCCCAAAACTCCTCAGGACCGGGTGAAACTGGCCGAGTCGTTTGACAGCTTCAATTTCAAACTGGGCGACAGGATGCCCCTGCCATCCATGATGCTGGCCTATACAGGCGCCCGCGGACTGAGCGTTGATGAGTCCCTGGATGTTCTTCGTCGCGGAGCAGCCGCTGACGGTACCCGTCCGCGGGAGCCTGTGATATTCGTTAAGCGTGACGACATCCGTTCGAAATGCCGGGACTGGCAGTACTCGCCCGCTGTTGGTGCTCTTGCATCGGTGAAGGGCCGGGCGGAAATCCGTGACAAGTATCCGGACGGCCAAAAGGGTCTGATGGGGCTGTTTGACGGCATCCATGAAATTGTCCCAACTCCGGGATCCTTGATGCCGGGCTCGGTAGCGGAACATCTTACCAGTCATGCCGCAAATTTTATTGAACAGCACCAGACCAAGCTGTCGGTCTGGCTTCGCGCCGGAGCAACAGCTTCTTCCGGGACCGTGGCTGAACCTTTTGCCATTGGATCTAAGTTCGCCAGTCCGTTCTTTTTTGCTCACTACATGAGCGGATGCAGCATCATCGAGAGCTATTATCTGGCTGTGCAGTGTCCGCTCCAGCTGCTGATGGTGGGCGAGCCGCTGGCGGCCCCCTGGGCGGAGATCTTTCCGGTTACGCTTGCCGGCATGGATCCGGAGGGCCCGCTGAAGGGGAAAGTGACTTTCTATACAGATGCGGGAATCCAGAACTCCCGCTTCCCGCCGAGAATTCAGTATTTTCTGGATGGGGTATTTCGGGCCGATTTCGGATCTGAGCCCATGCTGTCTTTTGATTCATCAAAGCTGCCCGACGGTTACCATGAACTGCGCGCGGTTGTTCGCAAACCGGGCCCCGTTGCGGTTCAGGCTTTTGATGAAAGAAGCTTTATTGTGAACAACAGGAACCGTTCAGTGAATCTCAAGGGGATATCTGCGGGCCAGAAGGTGGATTTGTTTCATGCAGTTGAAATTTCGATAGCCGCGGCCGGCGAACCGAAAGAAACCGGCCTTGTGAATGGAGAATTTCGCATTCCGATTGAGGCCGGGCGTTTCAACCCGATGATTCTTGGCGCGGGACCGGTTCGTTGTCAGGCGTACGCGGTTTATGACGACGGCATGGAAGTGCGCTCTGAGCCTGTTGCTTTTGAGATTGCCCGGATGAATCTTCCTCCGGCAATATCCAGTCTTGCAAACATGGACTCCGGAAATGTTCATGTATCGGCAAACGATCCCGATGGCGATGACATTCAATATCGCTGGTTCCGTCCACTCAAACTGGAGGACTGTGGCGACATTGATGGTGCGGGGCGGGAGGGGGTCTTCACGCCGGACGCCGACCAGCCTCATGGCGTTAGCCTCTCTGGTGATCGCGTAGATGGCGCATGCGAGTTTTCTGCCGAGATCATGATTCCTCCGGGACGCGCGAACAGTATGCTGCACGGCGCGTTCCTGCTCTTCGATGTTCAGGATTCAGCGAACTTTGCATGGTTTGGCGCGGCGGGCGATACCAGCGCGTGGACCACGGGCGTCTGCCGCGATGGAAAGATGATGCCGCTGGAATCGTTCGGGGCCTATATCCCTCTAAACACCTGGATTGGCTTGTCCGTCCGCCGCCTGCGGGATGGAACCGTGGAAGGCCGTGTCAATGGCGAGCGGGTGTGCGTCACTGCAATGCAGAAACCCGGCTGGAGTGGACAGTTCGGTTTCCTGGTCCAGCGCAAACCGCTGAAATTCAGAAACCCGATGGTTTGCATTCAGGATGGCGGGGCGGAGTTTTCGGCGGATCAGGTGCGCAAAATGGGGGCAACCCGCCTGATTCTTCGAGCGGATGACGGGTTTGCATGGTCAGAAAAAGAGATAAATTTAACAGGCGATGAAAACGCAAACTGAAAAGCGGAAGTGCGTTTTTTTTGACCGGGACGGTGTGGTGAATATCGCGCCGCCGCCCGAGGAATATTATGTGCTCTCTCTGGAACGCTTCTTCATTATGCCGGAGTTCATGGAGTCTCTGCGAGTGGTGAATCAAAGGGATTATGCCGCGGTGATTGTCACCAACCAGCGGTGCATTGAACGGGGCCTGATTACATGGGATGAACTCAACCGCATTCATGAACATTTGCGCAGTGCGGTCAGTGCGGCAGGCCTGGAGCTGCTGGACATCATGGTGTGCCCGCACGGCGATCACGAGTGCGATTGTCGCAAGCCGCTTCCTGGCATGTTGCTTGATGCGGCCCGCCGGCACAATTTAGACCTGCCCGGCTCCTGGATGGTGGGGGATCATGAGAGTGATGTCCGCGCCGGTCTTGCCGCGGGCTGCCGGACGGTGCGTATCGCCCCCTCCGGCACTGAAACCGCCGCGAATTTTCGCCTCGACGGGATGAAATATTTGCCCGAATTTCTTGCCGGTCATTTGACTTGACCGCAAGACCGGGCGTATAGTTTGTAGACTTTTCCCATGAAAAAAATTGACGAAAAAATCTGGAGCGAGCGCTGGAATCTGGCGGCACTGTCGGCGGATGATTTCATCCGGATCGGGCTGACTTCGATCATATTCGGCCTGATCTTCATCATGTATCATTATCAGGGCAATACGGAAAACATCGCCGCCACCGGCCGGTCGGCTTTTATATGGCTTATTCACCGCTGGAACAGCCCGTACAGCAACTTCTCTCATGGCTGGATCATTGTTCCCGCCAGCCTGTATCTGCTTTGGAGACAGCGGGAAGCGCTCATGGCTGCATTCCCGGAACGCAAATTATGCCGCGCCGGGCTAGTCTTGATTATCTGTGCGCTCTTGTTTCACTGGCTGGGGGCGCGTGTGACCCATCCGCGCATTTCGCTGGTTGCTCTCATTCTGCTGATATGGGGGATCCCCTTATATTTTTGGGGATGGCGGGTGGCCAAAGAAATCATCTTCCCCTGTTCGTACCTGATCTTCTGCATCCCCCTGAACTTTCTGGACAGCCTCACGTTCCCGCTGCGGATCACGGCCACAAAGATATCGGTGCTGCTGATCAACGGGCTGGGTGTCGCGGTCAAGCGTGTGGGCTCGGGCATCTATTCCGAAACGGCGCAGGGTTTCAAGCTTGACGTCGCCGATCCCTGCAGCGGTTTGCGGTCCCTGCTGGCCATGACAGCGCTGACGGCGGTGTATGCCTGGTTCACCCAGAAGACACTGCTCAAGAAATGGATTCTTTTCATTTGCGCCGTGCCGCTCGCCATCGCGGGCAACATAGTGCGCATCACGGCCCTGGCGCTGGTGGCCGAGGCGTTTGGCGAGGATGTTGCCACGGGTCTTTATCATGACTATTCCGGATACATTGTTTTTGCTGTGGCGATCCTGCTGATGGTCGGGCTGGGCAATCTCCTTGACAAGGATCTTAACAAGGCGCGGGAAACATGGAAACTCGGACTTACTGGCCGTACATCATCGTCATCATCCTGATGGCGTTAACCAGCCTGGTGCTGGCTTTGACCGTGGATGTGAACATCACGGACGAGGCGGGCATTAAGGTGGAACTCCCGGATGCCGTCGGGGCGTGGGGGGGGGATGAACTGCGCTACTGCCATAACAAGGAGTGCCGCGGAACATTTCTGACGAGCAGCCTTCCCGATCGCGATGTGTGCCCTTCCTGCGGGAGCCCCCTGCACGGCATGTCATATGATGAGGCGGCCGTATTGCCCCCCGACACGATACTGATCAAAAAAAGCTACACGCAGCCGTCGGGCCGCCAAATGTTCGTGTCTATCGTGCTGAGCGGCGGGGATCGCTCCAGCATACACCGCCCGCAGATGTGCCTGACGGGTCAGGGCCAGGTGATCATGAACACGGATGTGCTGGAAGTTCCTCTCGCCGGCCGCAAGCCTCTCGACGTAATGGTTCTGGATCTTGAACCCCAGGGCCGCGCGGAGGGGTCGCCTGCCGCGCTCACCTATTACGCATACTGGTTTGTGGGGAAGGGGCGCGAGACCCCCTATCACGTCCAGCGCATGATCTGGATGTCCACCGACCGGATTTTCCATAATGTCGCCCACCGATGGGCCTATATCGCCGTGTCGGGGTTGCGGGAGGAAGATTCGGACGGGCATCATGAGGAAATCCGGGAGTTCATCGGCGAACTCTATCCCCAGATGGCCATCGGCGACCCTGCGGGCTGAACGTCTCGCCAGGGATTAGTATCGATCCATGCCCGGTATCATGGGCGAAGCTTCCCACGACTGGGGTGTGTTCCACGGCAGTTCGGCTTCGCTGTCCGGGCTCGCGCAGCCTGCAAGAAGTGCGCACAGCGCCAGGATTGCAAGAATGACTGCGGGCATTTTCACAAACGGTTTCCTCACTGTGCAGCAGCTGGCCAGACGGACGGGGCGCTCTTGTAGTGGCTCAGTTCCACGGCCTGCAGGGTGATCAGGGCCAGAAACAGGACGATCACCACGGCGGCCAGCACACTAAGAATCTTAGTAGAGAACATAGTCGCCCTCCTTCACCGGCGTCACTTCCCAGTCCGTGAGGATTTCGGCAATGGCCATCTTGTCGTCGGCGGCGCTGATGCGCACTTTTCCAATCAGTTTATCTTTGCGGTGGACCAGCATTTCCACATTGGGGTTCAGACCGTCGTCACGCCCGATGTCCAGCACAACAAAGTTCCAGTAGGGGTTGAGGAAGAGGATTTTTCCAGTCAGGCCGCGCGGCGCGGGCTTGTCCGGAAGTTCGCCGAGTTCACGGGACATGTCCTCGATGGTCTGGTTCAGCGAGGCGATCTCGTCCTTCAAATCGGTTGCTTCGCTTTTTGCGTTTTCAAGCTGAGTCTGTGTGTCCGCCAGCTGCGTGTTGAGGTCTTCCTTTTCAACTTCCAGCTGCTCGATCTGGGTGTTGGCCTGGGCCAGCTCGACTTCCTTGCTTTCGAGTTGTCCGGTCAGATCCACAACCTGCGCCTCGGTCGCGACGAGCTTCTCTTCCGTGGCGGCCAGTTTTTCCTGGGTTGAAGTCAGTTCGGCTTTGGTGTTTTCCAGATCCAGCTTGGTGTCCTGCAGTTCATCCCAGCGGTTGGCGCCCTGGGCGGAAAGCTGGTTGAGGGGCGTCATCATCTGCTCATAATCTTTGAGCAGGGCGACATTGAAATCGTCGTAATGAATGCTCTTGGCGAACTCGCCTGCGGCGGTTTCAAGCCGCTGGGTGCGGCCCTTGAGGATCTCGCGCTGATTGAAGAGCTGGATTCCCAGCACCAGCGCCACAATACTGAGTACAAGCACAATAATTATAAACGGCGTTGCCAGTTTGCTCATATGTTCATCCTCTGCAAAATATCTCACACTGCAAGTATGTTCGGGTCGCATACTAACTGCGGCCGGCCTGTTTTGTCAAACCACAATTGGATGTTTGCGGCGGTTCGCGATTCAAAATCTCCTGACTTGTGTTTTCAGGGCCGGAATGATAAAGGTTTGTTCTGTGTTTTGAAGAAAGGCGTGTTATGTCTACGAGGAAGTTAACGGTTTTGAGTGTGTGCGCGGCCCTTCTGGCTTTTGCGGGCGCAGATGTTCTCGCCGCCGCAAGCCGGCAGCCCCGGCAGCTGACCATGCTGGTGATCCCGGCCAATCCGGCCCAGCTGGAACTGGCCTTCGACGTCGCGGACCGGTTTCCCGCCGTTCTGGTTTCATACCAGAAAAGCAGGGATTCCGCGGAACCGCTGCTCTACGCGTGGAGCGGATCCGAATGGGTCTATGTCTCCGCTGAACGTTATCGGCAGGGAAACTTCATGAAGGTTGTCCCGACGCGCGCCATTCTGGTCGGCGACGAGACCATCCTCCCGGCTTCTCTGGTCACGGCCACGGCCTGGTGCCCCTCCGTCATGAACATTCCCAGCCTGAATCCTGCAATGATCCTCAACTCGCTGTCGAAGGTTTTCATGTTCAGCCGGGATGACTGGCGCTGGTTCGCGCGCCGCTACAATCTTGAGCTCAAAGATCTCAATGCCGGTCGCCGGAGCCGCAGCTGGTACGATTGAAAAAACTATCCGCAATCCTTTTGCTTGCCCTCGCCGGATGCGTTAGCACGATTGTGCCCACCGAGCCCCTTGCGGAGGCCACGCTCATCGTCACCCGCAGCGGAGAGAACGTTGTCCTGCAGTGGGCGTCTGATCCGGGCGTATATTACACGGTGTTCTATAACGACTCGGCCTCGGCCGGCCGGCTATGGATGCCGCTGGCCGGAGCCGAAAGGCTGCAGGGAACCGGAGGGGACATCAGGATTTCCGACCGGGTGGCGGCAGGTGTGCAGCGCCGCTACCGCCTGAACGTCGAAACGCCCGCGCCCGCGCGCTGAACCCCGCCCGGGAAAACATCATGGGGTCGCAATTCTCTTTGCCCAACGCAGCGATGCGGCCATGGCGGGAATGTCCTGCGCCAGCTGGTCCCGGACTCTTTTGAAAATCGCGGCGTAGTTTTTCAATGCCGTCAGGGCGTCTGCGCCCATTTCCTGATCCTCGAAAAGTTCGCGGGCGCGCTCGGCAAAATCAAGCCCCGGCTGCACGGCATCCCCGTCAATGCGGCACTTCAGGTCATAGCCGCTCAGCAGCAGGCGGGACGGGCCCGATTTCATGACGCACATGCGCTCGAACCAGTCGCTTTCGTGCGACACCGAATCCACCTTCAGCACCTCGAGAAGCTTCCGTTCGCGGTTCAGCAGCAGTTCGATATCTTTCTGGGGAACGGGAGAGAGGGAGAGCCAGACCAGCTTCTTCATCAGCGCCGCATAGCCGTCGGAATAATGCAGCAGCGTTTGCAGACCGAACTTCTTCTGCACGTTCATTACAAACGGAACCGACCGGTCCACCGCCTCCGCCAGCGCTTTCATTTTCATTCGCGAACTCCTGATTTGCGCAGATCATACGAAAAGCGGCCTTCATAAAACAAATTCAAAACAGCACGCAAAAATCGCTTCAAAAATCCCGAAAAGGCTCAAAAAACATTAAAAATCGGCAAAATATGCTCAAAAATGCCCAAAAAGCGTCGAAAATAGGCCAAAAACGCTTAAAAACGACCATTTTCTTAATTATTCGCGAAAAACGGAACGCAGACATCACTTGATAATATATGGTTCAGTGTAGGGCGGGAAGCTGCGGCCTCTCGCCTTGGCATGACCTTCCGCTCCGGCGGGATAAACCCGCCGGGGGCCCAGCCGGACCCCGCGGCGTTCGTCCGACCAGGGCATAAAAAACCGCCGCGCTTTTTGGGCGCGGCGGTTTTTTCGTGATGATTACGCCTTTTTCTCTTTTTCCTGAAGAGCCTTCCACACCTTTTCCGGCGTGAACGGCATGGAATGAAGCCGGATGCCGCAGGCGTTGTAGAGCGCGTTGTTGATTCCGGGGCCTGCGCCGTTGATGCAGATTTCCGAAACGCTCTTTGCGCCGTAAGGGCCGGTGGTTTCCCAGCTCGGAACCAGGATCGCCTTCACCTTGGGCAGGTCTCTCATCGAGTAGAGATGATAGCGCTGCAGGGTGGAGTTGGTCATGCGGCCCTTGTCGTTGAACAGATACTCCTCCGTCAGCGCGTAGGTGATTCCGTTCAGCAGTCCGCCCTCGGTCTGGCCCTCGGCCAGCTTCGGGTTGATGGCGGTGCCGCAGTCCACAGTGGCCACGTACTTCAGCACGCGGATTTTTCCGGTCCAGGTGTCCACTTCAATCTCGACGAAGTGGGCCGCAAACGGGGGCGGGGACTTGTGCGTGATGTGCGAGGCCGAGTCCATGATCTGGAACTGGTTCTTCATATAGAGCGAGTACTTCGCAATCTCTCCGAACGTCACTTTTGCGCTGCCGTCCTTTGCCGTCACAACGGAGTTTTCCGCCACGAGATCTTCCGGCTTCTTGTCCAGCATCTTCCCGGCGACTTCAAGGATCTGCTTGTTGACCTTGGCACCGGCCTTGCGGGCGGCCTCTCCGCTCAGATAGGTCGTGCTGGAGGCGTACGCGCCGACATCGAACGGCGTCATGTCGGTGTCGGACGAGTAGACAATCATTTTGTCAATCGTCGTCCCGATGGCTTCGGCGGCAATCTGCCCGAGGACAGTGTCGCTTCCGGTGCCGAGGTCGGTTGCGCCGATCAGCAGGTTGAAGGAGCCGTCGTCGTTCATCTTGATGGAGGCCGCGCCCATGTCAATTTCCGGCACGCTGGATCCCTGCATCAGGCAGGCCATGCCCATGCCGCGGCGGTAGCGCCCCGATTTCCCGGTGTGAGGCGTGCGGTTCTTCCAGCCGATTTCCTCGGCGCCCTGGCGGATGCATTCATCCAGCGCGCAGGAGCTGATGTCCATCGGCACGCCTTCCTTGCCTTCGCCCAGCGCGGAGAAAACCGGAGAGGTTTCGCCAAGCAGGATGTGGTTCTTCTTGCGGAACTCGAGCGGGTCCATGCCGATGGCCTCGGCCATCATGTCGATCTGCGACTCGAATCCGAAGAACGCCTGAGTGGCGCCGAATCCGCGGTAGGCGCCGCCGACCGGCAGGTTGGTGTAGCACACGGTCCCCTTGAAGTAGAGGTTGTCAATGTGGTACAGCGGAAGCACCTTGCTTCCGCAGCAGCCGATCACGGTCAGGCCGTGGCCGCCGTAGGCTCCGGTGTTGGAGGTGGCGATCATGCTGTAGCCGGTGATGGTCCCGTCTTTCTTCACGCCGCCCTTCATCTTGAAATGGATCGGATGGCGTGTGCGTCCGGTCAGGAAGTTCTCCTGGCGCGTGAATTCCCAGAACACGGGCTTCTGGGTCCGCAGCGCAAACATGGCCACGACATCCTCCAGCAGGATTTCCTGCTTGCTGCCGAAGCCGCCGCCGATGCGGGGTTTGATCACGCGGATCTGCTTTTCCGGAATCTGCAGCGTCTGCGCGACGATGCGCCGGCAGTGGAAGGGCACCTGCGTGCTGGTTGTGATGACGATGCGGTTGCGCGCGTCAATCTGCGCCGAGCAGACATAAGTCTCCATCGGGCAGTGCTGCGCGTACTGCGTCTCGTATTCCTCATCAAAAACAAAATCCGAGTCCTTGAACGCCTTTTCAACATCGCCGACCTTCATTTCGAGGCGGGCAACGACATTGTTTTGAGGTTCATAGGGCACGGGAATCGGAATCGAGCAGTCGGGCTCGTCGTGGATAATGGGCGCGCCCGGCTTGAGGGCGTCCCAGATCGAGAGCACGGGCTGAAGCACTTCGTATTCGACCTTGATGGCCTCGACGGCGGCCTGGGCGATTTCCCTGGTTTCCGCGCAAACGGCGGCGACGCGGTCGCCGACATAGCGGACCTTGGTGTCGAACATGAAGGTGTCGTAGGGCGACGGCTCGGGATAGCCCTGGCCGGCGGTGCAGTGTGCGACGCGCGGCACATTGCCGTGCCAGAGCACCGCGTGGACGCCCTTCATTTTCTCGGCCTTGGAGACATCAATGGACTTGATGCGCGCGTGCGCGTGCGGGCTCCAGAGCATCTTGACGTGCAGGCAGTCCTCGGGCTTCAGGTCAGCCACATAGAGGGATTTGCCGAGCGCGAGCGCCATGGCGTCCACTTTTTCGACGGAGTGATTTACAACTTTCAAATCCTTGACGTTCATTTCGCACCTCCAATGACCTTGTGGATGGCGACCCAGATTTTTTCGTAACCGGTGCAGCGGCAAAGGTTGCCGTCCATTTTTTCGCGGAACTCCTCTTCATCCGGTTTCGGATTGGCGTCAAGCATGGCCTTGGCGGCCAGGATCATGCCGGGGATGCAGAATCCGCACTGCACGGCGCCTTCATCCACCAGCGCGCGCTGGATGGGGTGGGGCTTGTCGAAGGTTCCAAGACCTTCGACCGTCCAGATGTCGTGCCCGTCGGCCTGGAAGGCGAACAGGATGCAGGAATAGACCGCCTTGCCGTCCATGAGGACCGTGCAGGATCCGCAGGTGGCCTCGCCACAGCCGAATTTCACGCTCTTGTAGCCCTCGCGGCGGAGCACATCGAGGAGCTTTTCCTCCGCGTTGACCTTGAACTTCTTCTTCTCGCCGTTAATCGTGAGGCTTATTGTATGCTTTGGTTCACGCATTTTGCTCTCCTTTCGCGCGGCGCACGGCCTGCATCAGGGCATCGAAAATCACGACATCGGCCAGGTGCCCGATGTATTCCTCGCTGAGGCCTTCCTTGCTGACCCAGTTGACTTCCTCCGGGCGGGACAGGATGATGTCGCCGAGCGTTTTCTCGTCGGCAGACTTTCCTTTCAGCGCGGCCTCGACTTTCGGCAGGCGGCGGGGGAAGGGGATCCCGGCGCCGATCGCGACGCGGATGTCGGCGATCGCATTGCCGCCCAGGGTCAGCATCACACCGGAGGACATCAGCCCGAAGCCCTTCATGGAACGCTGCTCTTTGCGCCATCCGAAGCCCGCCGGCTTTTTGACGGCGGGAACGGTCACTCCCGTCAGCAGGCTTCCATCCTTGAACAGGCGCGCCGGCTGGGACTTGAAGAAGTCGTCTGAGGAGATGTCCTGTGCGGCGTCGCCTTGAACGTGCATCGTGGCGCCGAGCGCCTGCAGGGCGATCGCAAAGTCCGACCACGGGAACACGCGCGAGATGTTGCCGCCGATGGTCGAGATATTCCGGATCTGCTGGGTCGAAATGTGCCGCGCGACCTCGCCGAGCATCCAGCCGTCGGCCTTGAAATCCGATATCTGGGCAAGGGTGGTCATTGCGCCGATGCGGAATCCGCCGTCAACCGGAGTGATGGTGTTCAGCCCGAGCTGGGAGATATCCACAGCAGTTTCGATGCGGTCATCGGTGTAGAAATGGAAAGCGGTTCCGCCCGCGATGGGCTGTGCCGCCTCCCCCAGCTGCCTGAGCACTCCGCAGGCCTCTTCGACCGTGTGCGGTATGATAAAATCACAGAATTTCATCTGTTCTCCTTCTTTTACTTAATGTTCGTTTATAAATCAGCGGTACGATACGCCTGTTTTGCGTTCGGCGTTCTCGACCATCTTTGCGGCCACTTCGTTTGCGCGGGCGAAAAGCGCTTCCTCGTCCATGCCGACCAGTTTGCCTTTCGCCACCAGCACCTTGCCGTTCACGATGGTGTAGTCCGCGCGCGCGCCTGCGCCGCAGAACAGGATGGCCGAGGCCGGGTCGTGCATCGCGCCGGCATATTCAATCCGGTCCAGCCGGTACATCGCGATGTCCGCGGCCATGCCGGGCTTGAGCTGCCCGATTTCGGGCTGGCCGAGGATGCTGGCTCCGCCGACGGTGGCGATCTTCAGCACATCCTGCGGCGGCATCTGGTCCACGCCGGTGCCGATGCGGTGCACGTTCAGCGCGAGCTGCATTTCGCGGCTCATGCTCGACGAATCGTTGCTGGCGCTGCCGTCCACGGCAAGGCCGACACGCACACCCTCGCGCAACAGCTGCGGCACCTTGCAGATGCCCGATCCGAGGCGCAGGTTGGATCCGGGGCAGTGGGCCACGCCGGTTCCGGTGGCGGCTAGCTGCCTGATCTCGTCGTCGTTGAAATAGATGCCGTGGGCGTACCAGACATCCTTGCCCACCCAGCCGCAGTGTTCCATATAGGCCAGCGGACGCTTGCCAAGCGTCTGGACGCAGAAATCCTCTTCATCCCGCGTTTCGCAGAGGTGCGTATGCAGGAAAACGCCCTTGGTGCGGGCATAGACGGCGGTTTCTTTCATCAGGTCGGTGGTCACGGAGAAAGGCGAGCAGGGGGCCAGCACGATCCGGCACATCGCGAACGGTTTTGGATCATGGTATTTATTGATCAGCCGGTCGCAGTCCTTCAAAATGGCTTCGGGGCTTTGCACCACGTCGTCGGGCGGAAGCCCGCCGGCGGTCCGGCCGCGGCTCATGCTTCCGCGGGTCGGGTGGAAGCGCACGCCCATCTTGCGGGCGGCGTCAATTTCAACATCCAGAAATTCCTCGGGCGCGTTCTGGGGGAAAACGTAGAAATGATCAGTTGTGGTCGTGCATCCGGACAGAAGCAGTTCGCCCAGTCCGACCTGCGTGCTGACTTCGACAGCTTCCGGGGTCAGTTCGCGCCAGACCTCGTAAAGACCGATCAGCCAGTCGAACAGCTTGGCATTCTGGACCTTGGGCAGATTGCGGGTGAGGGTTTGGTAGAGGTGGTGATGGGTGTTGACCAGCCCCGGATAGACCACCCGGTTGGTTCCGTCAATCGT
>JBFXGK010000018.1:0-70373 GCA_050178035.1 Kiritimatiellia bacterium | reverse complement strand
GGCAGAGGAGCAGCCGCCTTCCGCTCCGACGAGTTATGAGACCCATTCTCGCGGTGCGGCGGCTGAAGACGGAATCGTAGTGGAGAATGTCTCATTGCAACTGTCATAGTAGATGGGGGCAGGTCATGAGCATCTGCTCTTTGATCCTGTTTTCACTTTTTCGGAAATCAATCGGATTCTTGCACCGGGCGGCACGCTTTTTCTGGCAGCCCCCAATATTGCCAGCAACTCGTCTCTTCTCCGTTTGATAAATTGTCAACAACCGGCTCAGCAGTCTCAATATATTGTTGGAAATTTCAAAGATCCCGCGAATATCTCCTTTCTTTTATCTCATCGGCATTGTCACGAGTATACTCAAAATGAGTTAAAATTGCTGGCCGGACTGACGGGGTTTCGAATTGATAGGATGTTCGGTGTTATGCCGCGTCCCCAAAGCATGAAACACTGGAAATTTCGGCTGTATGAGTTGCTGACATGGCTGATATTTCCTCGTTCCGGTCGAATCCGCGAGGACACCATCGTTGCGGTCATGAGAAAGGATAGAAATGTATCTCTGGATAAAATTTCCGACAGGTATCCCAAGTTGCTCTATTCTGTTCTCTGAGAGAGGATAAAAAGCCGTGTTGCCGGTCGGGTTATATTTGCTTTTTCGCCTTGGTGTCGAAATATATGCCGATGGATTTGATGTTGAAAATTATTGTATGCATTCCCGTTTGATTAATGATCCGGCCTTGCGCGGAATAACTCGGGGTATCTGCATGGCTGTGCGGATCAGGCGCGGCATGATGTATCGCGGCGACAATTTTGAAGACAGCGTTTCCGGCAGATTGATGCGCCGGATGTCCTCAAGAATGGGGCTGCGGTCCATCCAGTCCTGTTGAATAAAGAAGGAGTAATGGAGCACGATTTGCGAAGCATCCAGCACATGATGATGTCCATTTTCTTCCACCCATGCGCACCAGCCGGGCTCGTCGGTGCGGGGAATGCCACCCATTTTCTGCCACAGTTTGTAGTCGTAAATGATGCATCCGATGCTGAAACGCTCTGTGAACGGAACATATCGTTCCCCGCCTGCAACAATGCTTTTTTGCACCCGGTTGGCCTCTTCGATATCAATGAATTTTCTGGTGGCCCAAATGGCGATGTCGGCATGGCTCCAGACGGCGCCCTGACAGCGGGATTCGGGTTCGCTCCCGAATTTATGTACGTATTCAGCAAGCAGGTTCGGATAGAACCGGTTGAGCAGGGTGCAGAGTCCCATGGCATTGTTGGGAATCAGGGGGCTGATTAATCCCAGCCGATCGTCTTTTTTATGAACTTCGTAGGCTTCCAGAAGGGTTCGGGCCCAGCTCTTGTGGACAAAGATGTCGTTGTCGATTTTGACGTAAATGGAATCGGGATACCGCCTGATGCACTCGTTCTGGACAAAGGATATTCCGTCGGGCCGGGTGCCGGGCCCGATGACCGTGTCCCAGGACACCTTCGGATGTTTCTGCATGAACCTGTGAACATATTGCGCGTGCCTTCTGGAGACGCCGTTCAAAAGCATGACCACTTTGTCAAAAACACCGAAAGCGTCGGACCGCTCGAGCATTTCCATGCACAGCCTGAGGCAGTCAAGCCGGTCATGGGTCAGAATCATCAGGACTTTCCTTGTCATAGGGTGATGAATCTAAACAATGGGCAGACGGGATTCAATACGTAACGGAACGGCAAATGAAGTTTTCGAGCAGCTATAAGGGGAAAAGGGTTCTGGTCACCGGCGACACCGGGTTCAAGGGATCGTGGCTGGCGTTCTGGCTGCAGTCCATGGGGGCGCAGGTTTCGGGTTATGCGCTTCCGCCGGAATACGAACAGGGCCCCTTTGTTGGTGGGGGGCTGAAAGAGCTGATTCGGCACACGGACGGCGATGTGCGGGATTATGAACGTTTCGCCCGCGCTGTGTCCGAAGCCGCGCCGGATGTAATTTTCCATCTGGCGGCCCAGCCGCTGGTGGTGGAATCCTACAACACGCCCCGCGAGACGATGGACACCAACATCATGGGGACGGTCAATCTGCTGGAGTCTGTGCGCCGGGCCGGAAAGCCCTGCGCGGTGGTGGTGGTGACCAGCGACAAGTGCTACGAAAACCGTGAAACTGAACGCGGCTACATCGAGGCCGACCCGATGGGCGGGCATGATGTCTACAGCGCCTCCAAGGGATGCGCGGAGCTGGTTGTTTCGGCGTATCGCCGTTCATTTTTTACAAAATCGGAGATTCATGCGGCCACCGCCCGCGCCGGCAACGTGATCGGGCCGGGCGACTGGGCCGCCAACCGCATCGTGCCGGACTGCATCCGGTCGCTGGCAGCCGGGGAGCCGATCCGCGTGCGCAATCCGCAGTCAGTGCGCCCATGGCAGCACGTGCTGGAACCGCTTTCCGGCTATCTGCTCCTCGGGAGCCTGCTCCTGAAAGATAATGTCTGCGCGGACGCCTGGAATTTTGGACCGGAAGCCGAAGCGGCCCGCACGGTGGGCGATCTGGTGGATCGGGTGATCGCCTGCTGGGGAAGCGGATCGCGCGTGTTTCCGGGAATCAGCAATGCGGTTCATGAAGCCGGGCTGCTGACGCTGAACATTGACAAGGCCATGACCCGGTTGAAATGGCGACCGGTGTGGAACTTTGACCAGACCGTGGCCCACACTGTGACGGGATATCGGGACATGATGAAATGCGCAGGGGGTGCCACAGCCGTCCGCGCAATGATGGCGCGCGAGATTGCGGCGTACGAAGATGACCAGAGACTTCGGAAACCATGAAGACGAGTGGAATGCCGGAATTATGGAATATTGGAAAGATGGAATACTGTGTTTCTTCTCTAAATGACATCATTCCATTCTTCCAGCATTCCATCTCCGGTTCTGAACTTCATGATCTTCATGTCCTTCATGGTTGATGTCCGGAAAGAATTCACCATGAAGATAAGAAGATCATGAAGGAGAGGGAACCATGGATGGTTCGGATGAAGAGGGTTGCGGGTATGATGATGCCTGGAAGTCCTGAATAAATGGAATGCTGGAATCATGGAATATTGGGTATCTTTACTCAATGAAATCAGTTTGGGATTTAACATCAGTTTCTGAACTTCATGATCTTCATGTCCTTCATGGTCAATGTCCGGGAATAATAGTTTTCATTTACGAATGACATCATTCCAATATTCCAACTGCTGCCGCATCAAAGTCTCTAGTCTCTGGTCTATAGTCTCTAGTCTTTCCTTCAACCTTTAACCTGCAACATTGAACCTGTAACCTTTAACCACTGAGGTCTTATGAAAGGTATAATCCTGTCCGGCGGCTCGGGCACGCGCCTGCATCCGCTCACAAGAGTAATCAGCAAGCAGATCCTGCCGGTTTACGACAAGCCGATGATCTATTATCCGCTTTCCACGCTTATGCTGGCGGGGATCCGTGACATTCTTCTCATCAGTACGCCGCATGATCTGCCGCTGTTCAAGCAGCTTCTGGGTGATGGCTCGCAGCTGGGATTAAAAATGTCCTATGTTGAGCAGCCAAGTCCTGATGGTCTTCCTCAGGCCTTCATTCTCGGGGAGAAGTTCATTGGCAGGGACAGCGTGGCAATGATTCTGGGCGACAATATTTTCTACGGCCATAACTTCGCCGGCATGCTCAAGGATGCCGCTGAGCGCAAATCCGGCTCAACTATATTTGCTTATCCCGTGCGCGATCCGGAGCGCTATGGTGTGGTGGAATATGATGCGAACGGCAAGGCGGTATCCCTTGAAGAAAAACCGGCAAAACCGAAGTCGAAACATGCGGTCACGGGGCTGTACTTCTTCGATAATCGGGTGGTTGAGATTTCAAAGGGATTGAAGCCCTCCGCCCGCGGCGAACTGGAAATCCTGGACACGATTCGCCCCTACATGAAAAACGGCGAGCTTCATGTGCAGGAACTCGGCCGCGGCTTTGCGTGGTTGGACACCGGAACCTTCGAGTCGCTGCTCGAGGCGGGAACCTTTGTTGAAACAATCGAAAGGCGGCAGGGACTCAAGATATCCTGCGTCGAGGAAATTGCGTGGCGCAAGGGTTTCATCACCACAGATCAGCTGCGTGCACTCGGCGAATCAATGAAGAAGAATGGCTACGGAGCCTATCTGCTGGCGATTGCAGAGGAAGAAAGGGACAGAGGGGCAAAGTAGCAGGGGGCAAGGATCTCACGCTCCTTGTGTCTGTGTGCCTTAGAACCCTTGGGCCCATTATTTTGTGCCTTTGCGCGATAATATTATTAAGGAAGATAAACGATGAATCAAAGAACCGATCCCAAACACATTCCCGTTGTCATCCTTGCCGGCGGCCGCGGCACGCGGCTCATGGAGGAGACGCAGACCATCCCCAAGCCCATGGTGTCCATCGGCGGGAAGCCCATGCTGCTGCACATCATGCAGTTTTACGGTGCGTTTGGTTTTCGTAAATTTATACTCTGCCTAGGTTACAAAGGGCACATCATCAAGGATTATTTCCTCGATATCCACAAGCACACAGCCAGCCTGATTGTAAACGGAAAAACCGGCGAGTACAAATACCACACCGACACGGCCCAGGACTGGGAAATATCGCTCATTGAAACCGGCGAACACAGCCTGACCGGCACTCGCCTGCAAAAAGCCGGCGCGCACATCGATGCGCCGCATTTCTGCCTGACCTATGGCGACGGGCTGGGCGATATAGATCTGGGGGAAGAGTTGGCTTTCCATTTCAGGCATGGGAAGACCGGCACCGTATCGGCTGTGCATCCCCCGTCACGCTTCGGGCGTCTGGATATTCTTGAAGACGGCCGTGTGCAGTCATTCCGCGAAAAGGAAACCCTGACGCATGACTTCATCAACGGCGGGTATTTCATTTTCAAAAGAGAATTTCTGGACCGGTTGCCCTCGTCAGACAACTACAGCCTCGAGTCCGAGCCGCTTACGCGCCTGGCGGATGATGGCGAGCTTTGCGCCTATCGGCATGAAGGATTCTGGATGTGCATGGACACCATGCGGGACCGGGAGACCCTTGAGAAAATCTACGAGAGCGGCAAAGCGCCGTGGGTCAGAGGGTAAAGCAAGGTGGAATCCGAATTCACCATGAAGATAAGAAGATCATGAAGTTTTCAGAATTATCGAACAGGGTTATTGGTTGCGCCATAGAAGTTCATCGCAACTTGGGACCGGGATTGCTCGAAAGTACTTATGAACACTGCCTGGCGCATGAACTCCAGCTTCAGGAAATTCACTTCACGCGACAACAGGCCATACCAGTCCAATACAAGGGTGTTGCGTTGGATTGTGGCTATCGTGCTGATCTGATGGTGGATAATCAAATAATTCTTGAGCTGAAAAGCGCAGATAAACTGGTTGGTATTCATGAGGCGCAGTTGCTGACCTATATGAAGCTTGCCGGCGTGAAGCAGGGTCTTCTAATCAATTTCAACGTAAAGTGCCTTAAAGACGGGTTGAAGAGTTTCATTTTATAATTCTTCATGTTCTTCATGGTGAAAATTCGTTTCTTATAATGAATATTCTCATAACTGGAGCAAATGGATTTATTGGCCGGCGTTTGGTTTCCCGTCTGGCTAATGAATCACATTTCGTCGTTGCTGCAGACCGGGCGGATTCGCTGGAACCATTACCGGCAGGTGTGCGATATGTGGTTTCGGATCTCACTGATGCGTCGGTTGTGCTGTCTGCGGTAAAAGAACCGTTTGTGCTGATTCACTTGGCGTGGGAAATGGACCGGTCAAAGGATCAGGGCGGGCAGGCGGAACATTTTGCAGAGCTGCTGGATGCCTCCGCACGAAGCGGTCTTGCCCGTGTTGTCGCGCTGGGATCGTCTGAAGAATTTGGTGCCAGGGGCGGCGTTATTCGTGAAAAAGATGAGCCGGTTCCTCCGCTGACGCCCTACGGCGCCGCGAAGCGTGCGGCCCGTGATATCCTAAAATCGTTTTCTGAAAAAAGTGGTGTTCCCGCTCTTTGGCTGCGGCCCTTTACGGTTTACGGGCCCGGACAGCAGGGGAATATGATGATCCCCTATGCGGTGCGCTGTGCGGCGGAGGGAACCGATGCTCGGTTTACGGACGGGCTGCAATCGCGTGATTTTGTTTATGTGGACGATGTGGTGGATGCGCTGGTTCGGGGAGTGCAACTGGAGCATGAGGAATTTTGTGAAATCAACATCGGTTCAGGCGGGGCCGTGCGGGTGCGCGACGTGCTGGGTCTGATTGCAGAAGCCATGGGCGCGAAAGATAATTTCAAAATCGGGGCCCTTCCGCGCCGCGCGGAGGAGCCGGAACTGCAGCAGGCGGATATTCGCGGCGCCGAAAGTCTGCTGGGATGGCAACCCGTCACAACGCTTTGTGACGGCATTGCTGAAACCTGCCGTGTCGCGCAGGATCACAGATGACGAAGATTTCACCATGAAGACCAGAAGATCATGAAGAAATGCATCATGAGGAACAGGCGGGAAATACAGACTGTCTTCATGTCCTTCATGAACTTCATGGTTAATATCCGGAAATGAATGAAAATGTAATGATTCTTGGGGCGGGCCTGGCCGGTCTGGCCTGTGCCCGTGCGTTGCCCGGCGCGCGCGTCTTTGAGGCGGAAGCAGAACCCGGCGGCATGGCGCGGTCGCATACGCATGACGGCGAAGTCTTTTTTGATCGCGGCTGCCATATCTGCCATTCAAAGGATCGGGCGTGGCTAGATTTGCTCAAGATTCAGGATCCGTCCATGGTGCCAACAGCGCACGGCCGGGTGGTCAATTACTGGCATGGGCACTGGATCACGTATCCGGTGCAGAATCATCTGGTGGAACTGCCGGCTGAAAACCGCATTCGCGCCCTCGCTGATTTTGTCGCGGCACAGATAGAATACGGGGGAAAGATTCCGTCTAACTATCTGGAATGGTGCCTGGCCCATTACGGCGAATATATTACGCGGAGCTTCTACGCCGAATACACGAAGAAATATTGGCGAACCCCGATGGAGGAGATGGCCACGGACTGGCTGGGCGGACGGCTTCTTCCGTCACAGGTTGAAAAAGTGATTGCGGGCGCCATCGCCGATCAGCCGGAGGACCAGCCGGCATTTGCCAGCTTCTATTATCCGGTGCACGGGGGATATTTCAGTTTGTTTGCCCCGCTTTACGACAAAGTGAATATCACCTGCGGAGCACAAGCCGTGGACCTGGACCCCAAGAAAAAACAGGTGACCTTCAGTGATGGCCGGCAGGAGCGCTATGAGTTTCTTGCAAGTTCTGTTCCGCTGCCCGAAATCGTGGGAATGATAAAAGACGCGCCTCAGGACTCGCGCAGGGCGGCAGCAGTTTTGAAGCATACACAGATGCTTTGCGTGGATATGGTTGTCGCCCGCGAGGATTTGACACCCAATCACTGGTTTTACATTTACGACAATGATGTGGATGCCTCGCGTGTATCTTTTCCGGGCAATCTCGCTCCAGGATCCGTTCCGGCGGGACACACGGCGCTGCAGGCCGAAATATTCCGGCGAACTGACGAGAGCATTGATGCATCAGCGCTGGCGGATAAGACGGTCCATGATCTGGCGCGGTTGCTGAAGTTTGAAGCCGCCGCCGTGGCATCGGTGCATGTGAAGGATGTTCCATACACGTACATAATATCCAACCATCAGCGCGCCGCCGCTGTGCAGACCATTCACGATTGGCTGCGGGGCCTCAGCATCATTCCGATGGGCATGTATGGCGAATGGAAATTCCTGTGGTCGGATGCCGCCTTCCGGTCGGGTGAGAAGGCAGCTCATGGTATTAGACGGGCAACAGCATGAGCAATCCTCGCATTATCATAATAGGCGCAGGGCCTTGTGGTTTGGGGGCAGCCCATCGGTTGCAGGAGCTTGGATATGATAACTATGTGATATACGAGAAGAATTCACAGGTCGGGGGCCTGGCCGCATCTTCTACTGACGACGCTGGATTTGTTTGGGACTTTGGAGTCCATGTAGCCCATTCGCACTACCATTATTTTGATCGCCTGATGGAGTCGCTTCTGCCCAATGGTTTCTATTATCACGAGCGAAGATCGTGGGTTCGGGTATGTGGCAGCTGGGTTCCGTACCCCTTTCAGTATAACATTCGGCATTTGCCGGATGGTCCGCGTGCTGAATGCCTTGCGGGGTTGGAAGATGTGTGTAAAACACCACGGGATCCCCCAAGTGATGAGAGTTTCGATGATTGGATCCGGAGGACATCCGGCAGGGGGATTGCGAAATATTTTATGCTCCCTTACAACCGGAAAATATGGGCGATCGATTTGAAGTGCATGGGTGTTCAGTGGATGGGTGACCGTGTTCCCCCGATTGACGTTGATCGTGTGCGGAGAAATGTATTCGAGGCCAGAGACGACGTTTCCTGGGGGCCAAATCATGTATTTGCCTATCCCAAGCAAGGCGGGACCGGGGCCTTGTGGAATGCCCTGGCAAATAAACTGCCCGGGGGTACTCTCCGGACGAACGAAGAGATTATTCAAATTGATCCTGTCCGGCGAAGAATCACCCTCTCCAGCGGGGAGCATGATTATTATGATTACCTCATATCATCCATGCCTATTCCTGACTTGATTCTGCGAGCCGGTCTGCATGAGCTGGCCGGTGCCGCAGAGGCATTGAGGCATACGCATGTTTATGTTACTGGAGTGGCTGTAAACACGGCTATACCGGCAGAGCTTGTTGACAAGACGTGGATATATTGTCCTGAAGAGGGGGCGTCATTTTTTCGAGTCACTCCCTTTTCCGGATTTTCGCCGGCCCATGTTCCGGATGTGTCCTGCTGGTGTTCCCTGTTGTGCGAAACATCTACAGATGGGAGATCTTCCATGGTTCCTCCGGAAAAATTCAATGGTCTTGCTGTGGACGGTCTTGATAAAGTGGGAATTATATCATGCGGTGGCCGTGGAGTTCACTATCATCCAATGACTGCTGAATACGGATATCCTGTTCCGACAAGGGATCGGGATAAACATTTAAAAGAGATTATTAAATCGCTGGAAACGAAGCGAATATTCAGCCGCGGAAGATTCGGTGGATGGAAATATGAGGTCGGCAACATGGATCACAGTGTCATGCAGGGGGTGGAAGCGGTCGATCGCCTGCTTCTCGGCACACAGGAAAAAACTTGGGAAAGTCCCAATGTGGTGAATTCCGTCAAGCAATAGCGCATATTGTCGGGTGTATCTTCTGTCAATGCATAGACGCATGGATAGCCTTTGAATATCAGGTTCTTATGTGCGATATTTCGTTTATAGTTCCCAGCATTTCCTCGCCGGTTATTGGTCCGGTCACTGTGTTGGCAAGAATACTGGAGCAGCGTTATGCCGTTGAAATAGTCGGTCCTGATTTCGGCGAGGGGGTCTGCCCCATGTACAGGAACAGTTATAACTATAAAGCGGTATCCGTACCGCGGCTTTACCGCTTTCCGGATTATATCTGGCAATCCAGGAGATTGGGCCGGGCTCTTGGAGGGAGGGTAATCGTTGCCGTCAAGGCGCGTGCATCTTCATTGCCGGTGGCGATGTTTGAGAAAAAACGCCGTGGTGCAAAAGTGGCTGTTTATCTTGATGAGTGGGACGGAGCCCTGTCGGTTGAGCTTTCCGGGGTGGAGTATATGCTACGGTTGATTAAGCATTTTCATCATCCCATGGATGACATCTACATGCCCCTGGTTGAGCGTCTGATTCCGGCAGCGGATGAAGTGTTTTCAACAACCACATTTCTGCAGAAAAAGTTCGGAGGACATATAATACACATGGGCGTGGATTGTGACTTCTTCCGGCCGCAGGATCACGTTAGAACAATGGCGTTAAAACGGGCCATGGGTCTGCACAATAAGAAAGTGATTGCGTTTGGCGGGGTTGTTCGCCCGCATAAAGGAGTAGAACTTATTCTGCAGGCTGTGGAGCATCTGAATGATCCTGCATTGGTATTGCTGGTTATTGGACCGGAGACGGATCACGTTAAGACAATGCGTCAGAACTCCCGATGGTACCCGTTTCTTCATTGCACGGGGAGTGTGCCCAAAGAAGAAATGCCATCATATTTGGATCTTGCGGATATGATAATTCTTCCCCTGCAAAACACGCTTCTTGCGCAGTCCCAGATGCCGTGCAAAGTGTTCGAAGCCATGGCCATGGCCAAACCGATTATTGCTACTAATGTTTCCGATTTGCCGCGGATTTTGGAAGGTTGCGGCTTAATTGTGCCGCCGAATGACGCTCACGGGCTCTCTGGAATGATGCAGTACGTTCTGGATAATCCCGATCGTGCAGCGGCCATGGGGTCTGCGGCCCGTATTAAATGTTTAGAACAATTCAGCAGAGAGCAAACAGAACGAAAGTTGATGCAAATCATCGGCCGGCTTCTCTGATGGAGAATTGCAATGAACCCGTTTTTGTCCAGCACGTTGTCGCGCCTGCTGCTTGACCGGCAGGGCGGACATCGGACAAAAGTGCTGATTGCAGCCGACAAGCTTCGGGCTGCGGACAGGCTATCCCGTGAGTTTCTGCAGTCACAGCAGCGGACGGCGCTTGCAGCATTGCTGAATCATGCACGGGCCACGGTCCCTGCATGGAAAGACCGGTTCCATTTCACGGGCGAAATCAGTGCCGCTAATGCACGAGAGGTTCTTCAGCGTTTTCCGGTGATGAACAAGAGGGATCTGGCCGCCGCACCCTCGGAATACATTTCGTCTTCTGCGACGGATGCCGTGGACAATGCAACCGGCGGTTCCACGGGGATTCCGCTGAAGTTCAAGGTGGACCGGATGCGTCAGATCGCAGGAGAAGCCGCTCATATCTGGGCCAACAGCATGTCCGGTTGGCAATATGGCGAGCGCGTGGCCATGCTGTGGGGATCAGACATGGATGTCCGTGAAGCGCTCGCGGATGCGCGCCATGCTTTGCGCTGCTGGATTGAAAATGTGCGCTGGTACAATGCGTTTGACATGGGAGCGGACCGGATGGCTGAATATCATCGGGCGATGCTGCATTTCCGGCCGCATGTGATCGTGGCTTATGCCGGTGCGGCGTTTGCCTATGCCTCCTTTCTTAAAAGCCGAAAGGTCATCCCTGCCTATCCGCTGAAGAGCATCATTGCATCGGCGGAAGTCCTGGCGCCTGACATGCGCAGAACAATTGAATCGGTTTTCGGGAAACCCGTGTATGACCGGTATGGAAGCCGAGAATTCGGGCCGGTGGCGGCAGAGTGCCCCGCGCACGCCGGCATGCACATCAACGAAATGGATTGTGTGCTGGAAGTCCAGAGCGACGATCCGTGCAACGAGCCCGGACCGATTCTAATCACTTATTTGAGAAACTATGCCATGCCGTTTATTCGTTATGATACCGGCGACCTGGGGGTTCTGCTGCCTGATGGGGATTGTGTCTGCGGACGGCGCACGCAGCGTCTGGCCCGGGTAATCGGGCGCCGGTCGGATATGATCACAACGGCATCGGGCCGGCAAATCCATGGCGAGTGGTTCACTCATCTGATGTATGGCGTGGAGGGTGTTCGTCAGTTCCAGCTTATTCAGGAGGGCCTGCGGAAATACCGGCTGGTTCTGGTTGCAGACTGGAACAGGACGCATTTGCATGAAGAGGGCTTGCGTACAAAAATCCTCGAGGCGGTGGGGGCAGACAACGAACTGCATTTTGAATATCTCCAGCATATCCATCCCATGCCGTCAGGCAAGTACCGGTTCACGTTGTCGCTCGTGCGGGAAGAGGAGAGAAGACCAGAGACCGCAGACTAGAGACCAGAGACTTCTGGAATTATGAAGGGGAAAAGTGCAGGGTGGGAAGCGATGGAATACTGGAATTATGGAATATTGGGTTCTTCCGATAACATCATCATTCCATTCTTCCAGCATTCCAACTCAGACGCTGAACTTCATGATCATCATGTCCTTCATGGTAAATATCCGGAAAAGAAGATCACCATGAAGATAAGAAGAGCATGAAGAAGAGGGAACCACGGATTACACGGATGGCACGGATGAAGAGGGCTGCAGGTTCCGAGTTAAAGGTTGCAGGTTGAGAAAAGACTAGAGACTTGGAAATGGTTGCTAGTTTAAGGTTACAGGTTAAAAGTTCCATGATAAGCGGGAGCCGGCCTTTTAATATTTGTTGCTTTCTGTATTCGGTGGAACAGCAATTGATTGATTCTGCTTCATCCGTGAAATCAGTGTAATCCGTGGTTAAACTCTTTTCTTAAATTCCATTACCAACATATATTCGTATTACTTCATGATCTTCATGTTCTTCATGGTAAATATCCGGAAAGAATATAACCATGAAGACAAGAAGAGCATGAAGAAAGGGGAGCCACGGATTTCACGGATGAAGCGGAAGAGAGGAGTGATGGAATGTTGGAATCATGGAATATTGGATTTAGTCTTGTTTAATTACATCATTCCATTCTTCCAATATTCCAACTCTTCAAAGTCTCTGGTCTATAGTCTCAAGTCTCAAGCCTGTCTGTATGCTGCCCACTGAAGCCATCTTGATCCGCCACCCGGGCGCTGAGTACCCCGCGGACCCGCCATTTTATCCAGCGCAGAAACACGCGGAATATCCGTTTGCTGAAATATCCGCGGCGAATGAGGTTTATGACATGGTCCGGCAGTGCTGGCTGGAGGCCGGCCTTGATGCTGAGCACGCGGAAACGCCAGCCTGGAACCCGCTGGGCGATCTGATCCGCCCCGGCCAGACCGTGCTGGTCAAACCCAATCTGGTGCTGAACCGGCATCCCCGCAGCGGGGATATCCAGTGCCTCATCACTCATGGGTCAGTGGTTCGGGCCGTGATGGATTATGTATTGATTGCGCTGAGGGGCTGCGGCCGGGTTGTTGTGGGGGATGCTCCGTTGCAGGGCACGGATTTTGACGAGGCCATACGGGTATCAGGGCTTCTTCCAGTCGTTGAATATCTGCGCAGCAAAACCCCGGTTGAAATATCGCTGGTTGATTTCCGGCAGGTGCATGGAATACGCGACCAGAACGGGCATATCCGGGAATGGCGGGAAGTTCCCGGCGATCCTGCCGGTTCGGTTACATTCGATTTGGGCACAGACAGCATGCTGCATCCGATCGGAGAGGATTATCGGAAATTTCGCGTGGCCAAATATCCGGCCCGCGAGACCCGTCAGTATCATAATGACCAGTCGCACAAATATGTCATAGCGGGTTCCGTGCTGGACGCGGATGTCATCATCAGCATTCCCAAGCTGAAAACTCACTGCAAGGCGGGGGTTACGCTGGGGCTGAAGAACTTTGTCGGCACCGTGTGCCGCAAGCAGTGTCTGGCCCATCATCGCGCCCGTGGCACCGCCGAGGGCGGAGATGAATATCCGGGCTCCAGCCTTCTGAAGTGGTCGGCGGTTCTGCTGGAGGACTGGATTGACGGAAATCGGTCAAAAATGGCGCGCACGACACTGGATTTGCTGCAGCGGATTGACTGGCGGTTGATGAAATTCTTTAACACCAATCCGTACAAAGACGGGGGCTGGCACGGGAACGACACCGTGTGGCGGATGGTGCTGGACCTGGTTCGCATAGCCCTGTACGGGCGGCGGGACGGAACGCTTGCGGATAATCCGCAGAGAAAAATCCTGACGCTTCTTGACGGCATCGTAGCCGGAGAGGGCGAGGGGCCGCTGGAGGCTTCTCCAACTCCGGCCGGGGCCTTGGTCATGGGAATCAACCCGCTTGCAGTGGATATTATGACGGCCGCATGGATGGGATTCGACTGGAAGAAGATCCCGCTTTTGAGAAATGCCGATATGGCTCACTGGCCCATAGCGGAGCGGGATGCGGGCGATCTGCGGCTCGTGGCGGGCGGGAAGCGATATTCTGTATCTGAAATCCAGAATGCAGAATGGAGGCTGAACTTCAAGCCGCCGGAGGGGTGGCGGGGGCACATCGAAGTGCCAAGCGGGAAGAGAAGAAATATCGCGCAGAGGCGCAGTGACGCAGAGAGTGACAGGGCATGAAACAGGAACCATCGTGACAGAGTTTCCATTATGACAACCGCTTTGTCAATGATTGGCCGGGTTGATCAACTCAGCGCCTCCGCGTCTCTGCGGGAGAATCTCTTTGTCTTTTAATTGTGAAAACCGAAAAACAGCATTTTGATACAGGCCGCCCTCTGCGTGTCTTATTCGTCAACCGCATGGCCGGCATGATCCGGGGAGGGGGCGAAACCTTTGATCTGGAAATTGCACGGCAACTTGAGAAGCTCGGGGTACAGACGAGTTTCCTGACGGGCCTGCCCTTGTTTGGTTCCGCTCGAACGCCTTTGGATCGGCCCCGGAGCTATGCCATCAGAACTCCGTACACGGGCTGGTTCCCGTGGGATCGCGTGCGCGGCGGTTGGCGTTTGCGGATGTTGGATTTTGTAATATTCGAGCACATGGCAGCAAGCTGGGCCGCCGCGCGCAAGGATCAGTTCGACGTGGTGCAGGTATGCGAATTGCCTTTCTTTGTCAATGCCTGGAAGAGGAAGCGCACCGGAGTTCCTGTGGTCATGCGGCTTACGGCCCCGAACTACTATGATCCCGTTGATGCCGTCCATCAGGCGGATGCCCTTATTGCCAGCGGCACGACTATCCAAAAGCTTCGCAGCCAGTTGCCGCATTGCATCAATATTCCCAATGCGGTTGATGCAGAATATTTTAAACCCTGTTTCTCGCGCTTCCGGGAGTTGAATAACTACGGGAATAATGATTTCCTGATCCTCTACGTTGCCCGGATGGTACCGTTTAAAAGACATGAATTTCTTCTGGAGGCGTTTAAGGACGTGCTGGCGCATGTGCCTCAGGCAAAACTTATTCTCGCAGGCACCGGCCCCCTGGAAAGCGCGTTGAGGAAAAAGGTTGTCGAATCCGGAATTCAAGCGGCTGTCAAATTTCTCGGACAGGTGTCTTACAGCGAACTACCCGGCATATACAGCGCAGCAGATGCGGCGGTTGTGGCCAGCGACGAGGGAGAGTCGTTCTGCTTCTCGGCGCTGGAGGCGATGGCAATGGAATTGCCAATTGTGGCGACTGCATGCGGAATGCTGCCAGAACTTGTTGATGAGGGCAAAGGGGGATATATCGTTTCTATCGGTGACAGAGAAGCGTTTTCTGCAAGACTGCTGCTTCTGGCAAGGGATCGGGCCGCGGGCAAATCTCTGGGGGAATATAACCGCCAGAAAGTTAATAGGATCCATACGTGGGGCGGGGGCGCAGAAAAACTAATTTCAATTTATCATGATGTTAAATGCAGCCTGCTGTAGGTGAGTGCGGGTGCCATATTATACAGCAGCTTCCTGTAAAATGTTTCTGTACTGAAAACCAATGCAAATCCATACAAGTATTTTGCGAGAATTGCATTTGTGAAAAAAATAGCATATCTAAGCATGCCTCATCTTGGAGGGCTGTTCTCATTTTATCTGGAGATGCGGCCGGCCCTTGCCGCAATAGACATTGACCTGCGCTGTGTTTCCCCCCAGCCCGTTGCGGCGGGCAACATGAAGCTGATCGAGAAGTATGAGGGATGTGAGTTCCTGGAAGGTGATCAAAATAGATTGCTGGACTTTTCTTTGAAGCTTAGAGAATATATCGAACAGGAGAAATATTCGGGAATTATAATCGTTCCAGGGAGCTTCCCCGCAGCGACACTTTTGCCATGTTTACTTCCTCCAGAAGTAATTTCGATAGGAATGATACCTCACAATGGCCGCAGCGTTTATACGGCAACGAAAACAATCTCTTCTCATTTGGATTGGATCGTCGCGGTCAACAAACTGTTGTGGGAGGATCTTGTTCATGATTACGGGATTTCAGAGAATCAAGTGAAAACAGTGTTTGTTGGAGTGGACGCTTCGACACTTGGTTCCGGAAGAAAAAGCGAGGTGAGCGGCAGCCTGCATATTGTATTTACCAGCAGAATTGATGATATGCAGAAAAATGTATTTATGCTTCCCGATATCCTAAAGGATGCGGAAAGAAGGGGCGGCCATTACAGGCTTGATATCCTTTGCCGTGGTCCAGATCTTTTGGAGCTGCAGAAGCGCTTTGCCAAGACGCGGCTCAATGCAGATGTTCGATTTATACCATCAATAAAAAGGATGGATATGCTGCGTCAAATAGGAGATGCGGATGTTATTATTATGATGTCGCGGTTTGAAGGTTGTCCACATTCGCTCATTGAGGCCATGGCGTGTTGCTGTGTTCCCGTGGTTTCCCGATTGCCGGGTATTTTTGACACGATGATGGAAAACGGGAAAGAAGGATGGCTTTGCGAGATCGATAGAGTGGATGATTTCGGGCAACGGCTATATGAGTTGGCGTGGGATGTTGATATGCGGCGGCGAATGGGGCATGCGGCCAGATTAAGGGCATTGCGGGATTTTGACGTGCATAAACAGGCTGAGATTTATAGCAAACTTTTAGATACGGCCAGGATGGGTAAAAGGGCGTCACTTGCGCCTTCAGAGGCGGATGTCTTATATCATCAGCTTTGCAGAAAGACTTGGCGCAGGGCAATTCCTGCACCGTTAAAAAAAATGATTAGGACATTTATGGCCAAACGGGGGAAAACAATATGAGGCCATTTTCTAAATATTGGACCATGCAATATTGGGGATGGCAACGGGTGCCGAAATGAAAACATTAACCATAGGGATTCCAACGTTTGGTCGTGATCATGTGCTGGGCAACACCATTCGCAATGTTTTGCAGTACATGGATCCCGATACCATGGAGCTTATTGTTGCCGATCAAAATCCGACACATTCACAGGAATTTCAGAACCAGCTTCAGAAATGGCAGGAAGAGGGGGCTGTCAGATGGCTGCGTCTGGATGCTCCCTGCGGCACCCGTGCCAAGAATGAAATCTTGCGGTTGGCCAATGCAGATATTGTATTGTTTCTAGATGATGATGTTATACTTCCGGAATCTTTGTTTCGAGAGCACCTGGAACAGCACCAAAATGAGCGTATTGCCGCAGTGACTGGCCAGTGCTTTAATTGTTGTGATTCTGCCAATCCTCCTTGTATTGATAATCCGAATATCGGTACTTTACCATATTTTGAAAGGGTTGAGGGTGGGCTGGGAAATAGCATTGCTGGGGGCAACTGCAGCGTCAAGCGCCGATGTGCTTTTGAACTTGGTGGTTTTGATGAAAATTTTATTGCCTCACAGCTTGGGGAAGATATGGATTTTGCCCGCAGGCTGTTGAATCGCAATTATTTGATCTATTACAATCCGAATGCGTGGCTGATACATTTGCGGAGTCCCATCGGGGGCTGCACCATAAAGGGCTCAAAAGTATGGGCAGAGTGGACGCATACCAGCGGGTTGTTTCTGTATGCCTTCCGCCATGGTTTAAAAAGAGGAAACTTTTGGAAAATATTCTGGATGGCTTTGAGAAACGGCCCTCTCCGGGGCGAAATACTGGTGCGGCCGTGGCGCCTGCCATGGGCTCTTGGGGGTATGTTGAAAGGCCTTGCTTATGGAATCCGGCACCGTGCTGTTATAAGCGGAATAAATGGCGCCGTGTGTTTGGCTGGCAACGGGGCGGCATAATCACGGGGGCGCTAAAATTGCGATAGATGTTAATCCTGATTAGTTCTGTGATAACGTTTTCTTTTTCCCAGTGCAGTTTTGATGAGTTTTTTGACTGGATCCGGTATGTAGCCTAGTAGCTCCCTGTACAAAACATGATATCTGGATTTTTCCGGGATTCTTTGGGTCGGCGCAAAATTCGGAAATGTGTGAATGGGTTGTTTTGTGCCGCAAACAGCTATGAGGCAAAGCCGGTCATAACCATGCACGGGCAGTGCCGGCCACAGACTTTCGGATATGCTGGTGAAGCCGGCCTCATGCAGTGCATTGACAAGAGATTCGCGAGTGGGCCAGAAACTCGTGCGGTTCCCAATGGAGGACCACAAGGCCCGGTCCTTTTCTTCCTGACTGACATCATCCGGACCTTCAAAGAAGTCCTTGCCATGATAATCGCAGTCCTTGTAGGTCACCTTCTTGGGCCTTTTCCTGCTGATGTGGGTGTCGAAAATTGCCACACCGGTGCAAACTTCCCGGATATGATGAATCAGGTCAAAAACACCCGTATCGTCCATGTGATACAGAATGCCGCAGCAGACAACGACATCGAAGCGGCCGTATTTCTCGCGGCTTAAATTGCGGACGTCGTCCTGATGGAAATCAATGTTCGTCAGCGCCAGCGCTTTTTTTGCAAAGCGAGCTTTCTCAATGTTGGCAAGCCGGCCCTCAATGCCGACCACCTGTGCGCCGGCCAGCGCGAATTCGATGCCGAACTGGCCCTCCAGGCATGCCAGATCCAGCACACGCATTTGAGATATGGGTTTAGCCGCTATATCCGAAGCAATCTGGAGAAATGCATGGCTTCTAAACTCGCTGCCGGAGGAACCCGGCCCCATGGTGTAGAAATCTTCCGCCAATTTGATGTTATGCGCCGTCCACAGACCGTGTTCTTTTTCTATCCGAATTTTCTCTGCCTTCAATTCTTCCAATAGCGTCATGGCGGACACTCCGTTATTTATGGTCAATCTGATTTTTTGTCATTTGCGGGAATGCTACAATCCGGCACTGCATAACCACAATCTAAAACATCCGCAATGTGCGACCCGTGGATTGCAGAGATGCCATCCATGCTCTTGTCTGTAATCTTCTTGTCATGACCAGCCAATCTCCGAAAGTCCTGCATGTGGTTTATGACCTGATGCGGGGGGGTACAGAGGGGCAGTGTGCGCACATGGCGGTAGCCTGCCGAAAGGCGGGCTGCGATCATGATGTGGCCGTGTTCTCGCGATCAGGATATTTCCTGCAGATGGTGGAAGATGTCTGTGGCCCCGTCTACGAAATGGCTGTCCGGCGCATGCTGTCTTTTCAAACACTTCGGGAGATATGGCGCTTGAGATGTCACCTGCGCAGCGGAAATTATGACCTGGTGCATGCATGGGATATGGACGCCGGCATATTTGGAGCTCTTGCGGCCCGCCTGGCCGGAGTTCCGTATGTTACCAGCCGGAGGAATCTGGCAGAGAGAATGCCGGGATATAAAAGATGGCTTCTGAGAATGGCTGATCGAGGGGCCGCGGCCGTTGTCGTGAATGCGGAAGCTGTGGGAAGCAGATTCATATCCGGCGGATTGGCCCCTGAAAAGGTGCATCACGTTCACAACATGATAGATCTGCAGGAGTTTGACCGCCTGGCGTCACAGGATGCCCGGCTGCCTGCCGGCAGGATCGTCGGCATGGTATGCCGTTTGGAGCCGGAAAAGGATGCGGGCACACTGATTAAAGCTGTTCCGCATTTGCTTCAGGAATTTACAGACCTTAATGTTGTCATTGTCGGTGATGGAACGGACCGCCAGCGTCTCGTGCATCTGGCCCGGGCGCTGCATGTGGAGCATGCGGTGCATTTCATGGGGGAAAGAATGGATGTGCCGGCGCTGGCAAGGAAATTCCACGTTGGGGTCCTTGCGCCTTCAAGAAACGAAGGCTTGTCCAATGCCATTCTTGAATATATGGCGGCGGGTATTCCCGTGGTGGCCACCGACTGCGGGGGAAATGCCGAAGTGCTGGGAAATGGCTCCGCGGGAATTATTGTGCCGGTTGGCGACGCAATGGCCCTGGCCGAAGCCATCTCGTTCCTGCTGAAAGATGATCGCCGGGCAAAGGAAATCGGAGACCGCGGGCGTCAGCGGGTGACGCAATACTTTAGTCCGGAACGTGCAGTTGAGGAAATGAATAAGGTTTATGAGAGTGCGGCAACATGCGGCCGACGAAAATAATAAGCCCCGCGCCTGGCTGGCGCAGGGGAAAAGGATATCGGTCCGGAACGCCCCCACACACTTTGGCGAGATCTCTTACGAAATCACCTCGGATGAGGGTAATGGCAGGATCAGAGCGCAGATTGTTTTGCCGTCACGCAAACAGCCGGAGAATGTTCTGCTGCGCCTGCGGCATCCCCGGGCCGCTCCGATCGAGCGGGTAAACATCAATGGTGCTGCATGGCCGGATTTTGACGCCGTGAAGGAGGTTGTCACCCTGCA
Organism: Kiritimatiellia bacterium; assembly: GCA_050178035.1. Classification (GTDB taxonomy): domain Bacteria; phylum Verrucomicrobiota; class Kiritimatiellia; order JAKQHR01; family JAKQHR01; genus JAKQHR01. The sequence continues at coordinate 50,228 of JBFXGK010000018.1, read as the reverse complement.
CGACCTGTCGGGAGCCGTGGATGTGGAGGTGATCTATGCTCCTTAAGATCATGCGAAGGCGACTACGCGCAAACATGCGATGAATCGTGTGTTGTTTACTGCAGTACGGACGGTTTATTGTGCTTTTGTCTTCCAGCTTGTTTTGTTCCGGTGGAAACCGGTCAAATCAAGTGTTCGGGCAAATCCGTAGGCTGCATACAGCACACACAGTGCCGGCCAGCAGCGGAGCCTCCTTGCGCGGCCGGCGATGATTGCGGCCGGAACGGCAATCAGAACCGGCAGAGGCATCAGCATGAGCAGGAATACGGGCGAGCCGGTCACAAAATATATTCCAGTTCCGGCAATGAAAAGAAGGGAGCCTGTCAAGAAAAGCGCTGCGAAACGCAGAGCGTTCCCGCCTGTTCTTGTTTCCCGGTTCCGGATTATTTTCCCGTAACTGGATCGGTTGGCATGCCATGTTTGCTGGCGATAAAACTCCCGGAGGGTGGCCGGTTCGCCATGATGGATGACAGTCAGTGCCGGCACTCCAAGTACGACCAGGCCTCCGCGGTATGCTCTGTAGGCAAAATCGGTATCTTCTCCCGTTGGCAGATTTTCATCAAAACCGCCAAGGATTTCTGCAGCTGCGCGTGTCATGAGCATGTTGCGTGTTGTAATGAGCCGGAAGGAATCGTGCGTGACGGCGGGGAACCCATGCCATGAGTCGAGGCGGGGATTTTTGTGCATCCAGTGTATGCGCCAGGCGTTCTGCACCCAGGTTCCGGGCGCGGGCGGAACAACCGGCCAGCCGATGATGATTTCTTTCGCGGCAGAGAGAATCGGCCGGGCCTCCCGCAGCCAGTTGCCGGATGGTTCGCAGTCCGCATCCAGAAAGGCGATCCAATTGCCCGTTGCAGCCTTTAGGCCCGCGTTCCGGCAGACAGGAATATTGGCGCCGGGCAGCACAATGATTTTGGAGAAACCGCAATGCTTTGCAGCGGAAACCGTCTGGTCGGCAGATCCGCCATCCACCAGCAGGGTTTCAATCACGACGGAGCCATTATTATCAAGCGCATCAATGGCTCGTTTGAGCCTGGCGATATGCTTCTCTTCGTTCAGCGCCACCACAATTATGGAAAGCGTATGGTTCATGGCCGGGCATTGTAGTCTTTTGACGGACTTTATGAAGTGAAAACTGAACTGCAGAGTTTACGGTTGGATGCTGAAGGGATAATGATGCTTGAAACTGGATCCTGGATACTTGGAGGTTCCGGGGAGATGGAATGTTGGAATTATGGAATATTGGCTTCATCCTTAATGACGATATGCCCCTCTTTTGGTTGAGCCCTTGAACCTGTAACCTTGACCCTTCAACTTGCAATTCTTTTCCTGAGTCTCTCGTCTCTGGTCTGTATAGTCTCTTGTCTTTTTTCAACCTGCAACCTTTAACCTTCAACCCTTATGCCTCTTAAAATCCTGACCAACATGGCCTTCTGGCAGAGCCCGGAATGGAGGGGGGCAGCATCTTCCATATACAATCTGACTGATTCCGGTTGCGGGGACAAGCCATTATCTGCATGGGGGGAAGCTCTGAAACTGTTCCGGGGAGCCGGTGGATGCGATGTGGTGCTCACGATGGGCGCGCGCACATCGCTGTTCTATGCCCTGCTGTGCTGGTTGTCGGCCCGGCCGTCCAGGCAGATTATGACAGAGATATTCATGGATGAAGACAGACCCCGGAATCCGATCTGGAAACTGAAGACGGCATTGTTCAGGATTGCGGCCAGACGGGCCATGGGGATATTGACAAACAGCTCGATGGAGGTGCCTCACATTGCCGAACGGTGCTCCATCCCGGACGGCAGGGTTCGATATGTTCCCCTTTGCAGCAACATTCGAAATCCAGCTATTTCGCAGAGAGACGATGGATATGTGCTGTCTGCGGGCAGGACGCTCCGTGATTACGATCTGCTCCTCAAAGCGGCGGAGACCCTGAATTATCCCGTTGTGCTGGTATGCGGAAAGGGTGATCTGGCAGGCAGGCAGATGCCCTCCAATGTTACCGTCTATGCGGAAATCCCCAAGGACAGATATTTGCATCTGCTGGATGCCTGTTCGGTTGTGGTTGTGCCTTTGATCCCCGTCAAGAGGGCAACGGGTCAGGTGGTGGTGCTGGAAGCCATGGCGCGCGGCAAACCGGTGATTGCAACCCGGAACCCAGGAACCGCTGATTTGATGGAACACGGAGTCAACGGATATTTGGTTGAGCCGGGGGATGCGGACGGTTTGCGCACCGCAATTGCAACCATGATGCGGGATGCGGCTCTGAGAAAGAAGTGTGCCGAAGCAGGGCTCCGTGTGCTCAACGAACGGTTCTCAATGGATCGGCATGTGGCCCGAAAACTGCGCGAAATAGAAGACCTTTATCGCGAGTCTAAAAATCAATGATTACGACCACGGATTACACTGATATCACGGATAAGGGAGTTGCAAGTTGAAAGTTGCAAGTTAAAGAAAGACCAGAGACGATGAAGAGTTCGTTCAGGTATCCACTATCAAGCGTCATTTGCGGTTTCCGCTTCCTCATGTTCTTCTTATCTTCATGGTGAAATTTTTTTCGGATATTTACCATGAAGATCATGAAGCTCAGAGACTGGTGAAGGATGCGGTTGGAATAATTGGAAGAATGGAACGATGCTGTTCAGCAATCTAAACCCAGTATTCCAGCATTCCAGTATTCCAATCCTGCAACTTGTAACTTTCAACTTGCAACTTAACCCATGAAAATCCTAATCCTGATGGAGACAGAGGTCTTCAGCGGCCCCGCAAAGAATCTGCTGGAGACGCTGAAACTGCTGCGCGGACAAGTTGAGTTTGAGGTGGCGACTTATCTTCGCGGAAATGCGCAAAGCTCGGCTTTCATAGATGCTTTTCGGGGCGCAGGATTTTCCGTGCATGTTGTTCGCGAGCGGTTTCGTTATGATCCGTCAACACTTGGCCGGCTTCGCCGAATTATGCGGGATGTGTCACCGGACATTGTACAGGTCCACAATTCCAAATCGCGCCTTTTCATCACATTCCTGCGCCGGGGGCTGAAAAATGCGGGGATCAGGGAGGTTCACTACTTTCACGGCGAGACGTGGGTGGACCGGAAGCAGCATTTCTACAATCTGCTGGACAGAGCATTATTCCGGTGCGTGCCCAATGTGGTTGTAGTAGCAGAATATCAGAAGAGACTGCTTTGCAAATGGGGTGTTCCGGAAGGACGGATTGCGGTCATTTACAACGGCATAGGCGTACAAACTGAAACTGTGCCGGCGTCTGGACGCGACAAGGGCTTTCTGCTTGCGGTTGGCCGGCTCTCGCGCGAGAAGGGGCACTGCATCCTGCTGGAAGCTGTTCAGTTGCTTCAGCGGCGCGGGGTGAACGGATTCAAGCTCCATGTGGTTGGAGAGGGGCCCGAACGGTCCAAACTGGAGCGGTGTATCACAGAGAAAAAACTGGGCGCGATGGTTTGCTTAGAAGGATACCGGTCCGACCCGTCGGACTTTTACGGTCTTGCGGGTTTGTTCATTTTGCCTTCTATGTCAGAGGGTTTCCCGAATGTGCTGCTGGAAGCGGCGATGCATGGTGTGCCGGTCATCAGCTTTGATGTCGGGGGTATTCCGGAGATCTTCCGGAATGGAGAAGAAGCGGTTCTGCTTTCGGATCACAGCGCAGAGGCACTGGCCGATGCAATGCAGGATTATCTCCGCAATCCGGACAATTACCGGGAAATGGCCGCGCACGCACGAGCCCGGATTGTACGGGACTTCAGTCTGGAGGCCAAGGCGAAGCGTTTGCTGGAGTACTATAAAGAAATTCTCGCGCAGAGGCGCTGAGACGCAGAGGGGGTCATATTTTTCCCCTGTCTGAATTTGTTGCATCGCCTTATAGCCGGAATATTGGATGCTCTGCGCCTCCACGTCTCTGCGGGAGAAATCTGTAATCAGAAAACCTTCAATAAATATGAAGGTTTATAAAAAAGAAACCACGGATTACACTGATATCACGGATGAACCAGAATGGATCAACTGATGTTCCAACGAATACAGAAAGCAACGGATGTCGGAAAAGATGTCTTTCACTTTGAATTTTGCAGCCTTTAACTTGGCACTATTCCCCGAAGTCTCTCGTCTCTGGTCTTTCCTTAACCTGCAACCTTTAACTTGGAACCTGTAACCCTTCTCATCCGTTCCATCCGTGAAATTCGTGGTTCCCTTCTTCATGTTCTTTTTGTCTTCATGGTGATCTTCTTTTCCGGACGTCAACCATGAAGATCATGAAGTTCAGAGTCTCGGTTGGAACGCTGCAAGAATGGAATGATGACAGTTGGAAAAGTAACCCGGTATTCCATGATTCCAACATTTCACATTTCCAAGACTTTCAAATACCATTATCCCTTCAACCTGTAACCTTTAACTTGGAACCTGCAACTCTCTTCTTCGTGCCCTTCATGGTGAAATTCTTTGAATATTATCCTTAAAAAGCATCTTTACCGGATGGCTGTTCCATTTTTGGTGCGGCACGCCCGCAAGAACGATCTGTGCTTCGGCGTGAGCTATCACCGTTTCGAGGGGGCGCCCGGAGCCGATCCGAAGCCCGGCATGGCCGTGACGCCGGAGCTTTTCAGAAAGCAGATCGGCATTTTGCGCGAACTCGGCCCGTTCATTTCCATTGATGATGCCATTTCAGAGAGACGCCCGCATGGGATCAGCTTTGTCCTTAGCTTCGACGACGGCTATCGCGATAGCCTCACGGTTCTGCTTCCCATCTTGGAAGAGCTGCATGTCCCGTGCTGTCTTTACGTGACATCTGGCCTGGTGTCAGGAGAAATGCCGGCCCTTGAACATGACCTCCGGACCGGATTCTGTCCGCCTGTGCTTAATCTGCCGGATCTGAAAAAGCTGGCCGTGCACCCCCTGATCACCATCGGCAGTCACACGCATCATCATGTGCGTTTGTGCGAGTTAAACGTGAAAGAGCTGGAAACTGAGCTGAAAACCAGCTGCGGCTGGTTTCGGACCGCCGCAGGAATTGAAGTGAAACATCTGGCTGTTCCTTACGGGCGACGGGGAGATGCAAACTGGAATGTGCTGCTGTCCGCGGCCCGCAGGCTCGATTTTAGAACAGTGGCCTCAAATTATGGCGGCGGAAATCCTCTGGCGCATGGCTCGATGCCCGTGCATTTCATGAGGATCCCGGCCCCGGCGGTGGACGAACCGGATGTCCTGACGGGATGGATACTGGGACTGTGCAATGCGCGACACTGAGATTATAATCCGGCAGATGATCCAACACGGGATAAAAGAGAATGGTATTTGACGGCAGAAACGCTGCGAATATGGCCGTGAATTTCCTGCTGGCGTTTCTAGCGCTGCTTGCGGGCCTGTCTGCGGCGGTTGCAGCCGCAGTCATTTTCATGAAGCATGGCGACGGCCTGACGCGGATGCCCGTCTTCAGTGGGGTGCTGCATCTGGCGATTGTGGCGGGCATTATACTGTGGGCTGCCCGGTGTGAACTGCGCAGCTCCGGGCAGCTCTGGCTTTGGTCATTGATTCTGATCACCGCAACCGTAAAAATCACGCTAGTCTTTTTGTGTAGGAACTATCTCCAGACGGGTGACCGCGCAACCTTTATTCGCTTTGTGGATGCCCTGGCTGCCGGCGGGCTGGGGCCGGATAATCTTGCCTCTCTGACTGCCTTTTTTGATTACCGGGCTTGGCTGTCGCGGGCTTTTCCCGTGGCGCTGGTCATCCGCTGGCTGTTCGGGTCGCAGCATGTTTTGTTCTATCAGCTTTCGAATGTTCTGCTCTCCGCGCTGTCCGTCTTTTTGTTCCATGGTCTTGCCTCAAAATTGTTGAGCCCGGCCCGAGTCCACGCCGCCTGCGTGATTTATGCGTTGTTCCCGCTGAGGCTGTTCTATGTGCTGGAGTACACGCACCAGTTTCAGGTTGAATTTTTCGTCCTGGCTTCAACACTGCTCATAGTTCAACTGATGAGCGGTGAGGGAGCGGGCGGTAGACAGTGGATTCGTGCGGTCCTGCTGGGTATCGTTCTTTTTCTGCTTCGGCTGCAAATTGGATGGGATGTTCTTGTGCTGGTGGCGCTGCTGGCGGCCTTTGCGTTTCATTTAATGGATCCGGTCAGCCGGGGCAGGAGAAAACAGCTGGCCGGACTGCTTTGTACAATCTTCGTCGTATACTGGACAGCCTCCGCCCCGTTTGATAAATGGGCCGCACAGCAGGCCTTCCCCACATCGGGGGTTCCCGGGTTCATGGCCCGGGGATGGAGCATTGAGGCGCTGGGAGAATACGACGGACTGCCGGAACAACTGGAACTGGCCGCTCCGCCGGAGGACAAGGCGCAGACCATGTATGCCTATATTCTTTCACAAATCTACTATCATCCGCGAGATGTAGTGCTGAAGCTGCTCCCGGCCAAAATGGCAAAATATTTCCTGGTCGGGTATGCGACCGATATGGATAAAACCTTTGCACAAAGCGGCATGCCCGTTCTGGGCAGCGTCTTCAGGGGAATGCGCCTCTTCTTTGCCCCCGCGTTTCTGCTGTGCGTGTTTCTGGGATGCGCCGGACTTGTGCGCCATAAGGCAAGACCTGCGGCCTGGCAGCCGGTTGCACTTCTGCCCGTGATCGCCTGCGGAGTGTTTGTTCTGTTTGGCGAGACCTCTCCAAAATACTCATTCTATGTCCATACCCACATGACGCTGATTGCCGTTTCCGCGGCTGGTCTTCGGTCGCGGACTTCTGAATCAGTCATCGGCATCAGGAGAACGCTGGCGATCATGGCGGTGACGGCGACTGGCATTGCATGCCTGTATTTCCTTTTGGTGTGGGCCTTGGCCGGCGCGGTTCGCGTGATGGCGCCGTCCCGCGTTTTCAAGAATATGAGCGGCGCCTCGGCAGCGCGGCCGCTTTTCGCGCGCGAGGTCGTTTTGAGCACGGATCCTCTGCGGGCTGCCGACGCGACGGACCGCATATCCTGGGAGGCGGTCATGACGGTCCCGCACAAGACCGTTCTCTATCTGTGGCCGGCCGGAGACGGGCCGGAAACGCCTGATGCGGAGTGCCGTATTTCAGTGAACGGCCGCGAAATATTTCAAGCGCCTCTTCGGGAAATAGAGGGAGTACGCCGCGTGGACTGGCGATCGGACACGGAAGAAGGGCTGCAAAGCGTCGAACTGATCCTGCGAAGACCTTTGACCAGTGAGGAGGCGGCCGTTGACGGATCGCCGGGCATTCAATGGGGGTACATACACAGCATTCCGGAAGTCAGGGAAGCAGTTTTGAAGTAATTCGGTGTGGCATGTTGTTGGAAATGAGGATATATATATCTGCGAAGCTGTGAGAAACATTACATGAATAATTTTGAAGCAAAACAGATTCCTGTGCCGGAGTTCAGCGTGATTATCACATGCTATTTCGAGGAGAAGAGCATTGATGAATTTCATGCGCGGCTCTCCTCCGCTATGCAGAAGCTGGGCCGCCCGTTTGAAATCATCTTCGTCAACGACGGCAGCACCGATGGCACCTGGGAGCATTTGAAGGCTATCTATGAAAAAGATTCGAATGTGACAGCCGTCATAGAATTGTTCAGGAACTCGGGACAGGCCGCCGCCATGGTCGCCGGCTTCATGGAGGCCTCGGGCCGCAATTTCATCTTCATGGACAGCGATCTGCAGCTTGATCCCGAAGACCTTCCGCTGCTTGTCGCAAAATTTGATGAAGGGATGGATTTTGTCAGCGGCAGCAGAAAGAACCGGAAAGATTCGCTGATGCGCATTATACCTTCGAAAATCGCCAATGTGATCATGCGCAGGGTTTCGAACAGTCAATTGACCGATTTCGGGTGCACGATGAAAATCATGCGGAATGAGCTGGTTCGGGCTTTTCATGCCGGTCCATCCCGAAATTGGAGTCTGGTCAAGGTGATTGCTCAGGCCGGTCGTGTGGCGGAGGTTTCCGTCAATCATCATCCCAGAAAATATGGAAAGTCCGGATGGACGTTTCGGAAACTCTTTGCGACAAACATGGATAATCTTGTGCGCCTTTCCCGGCGCCCCTTCCAGATTCTGGGCCTGCTGTGCCTGCTCGGCGCACTGCTGTTCATTTTTCGTGTTGTTGTCGGCTGGTTTCTCCCGTTCTCCATTCTCGGCGACATCACCAACGGATTTGTGCTGAACGCGCTGATTGTCAGCCTTTTTATTGTTGTGGCCATTCTGTGCGCCATCGGAGAATTTGTGATCCGGAGTTTTCTCGCGCTCCAGCGCGACCCGATCTACATCGTGAAGGAAATCTTGAAAAAGGAGATATCCTGACTGTGGCAAAGAAGCCGCAGATCATCGGCGGCATGTTCGCAACAGGGCCGGTGACTGGCCTGTCTGTCAAACCGCCGTTCTGGAAGGGGTCTGTTCTTGCGCTGGCCAGCGCAAGGTCGGGAATCCGGCTGGTGCTTGAATGCCGCCAGATGAAGCGAATATGGCTGCCATCATATCTCTGCGGGTCAATCATTGATGCCGCGGTTGCGGCAAATGCGGAGATTCTTTTTTATGAAGTTGACGGATGTCTGCTGCCGGAGTCTGGCGGCTGGCTGAAGAATGTTGAGCGGGGGGATCTGGTTCTTTTCATCGACTATTTCGGCTTTCCTGCCCCGGAAGATCTTATGCGGGACGCGAAAGATCGCGGTGCGGTCATTCTGGAAGACGCCTGCCAGTCGCTTCTATCTCCCCCCAGTGAAGTATCGGACTATGTGCTGTACAGTCCGAGGAAGTATGTTGGTGTTTCAGACGGGGGCATTCTGATTTGCCGGGATGGTGATCCTGTCGCATCCGCAAGACTGCCCCGCGGTTCGGAGGACTGGATGCAAAATTCTCTGAAGGCAGGGGAGCGGCGCGCGGAGTTCGACCGGACCGGCGCTGAAAATGGATGGTTCGGGTTGTTTCGGGAGGCCGAAGTGCATTGCCCGACCGAGCCCTATATGATGAGCGATCGCGCCCGCGAGGTGCTGTTTGGATACGATTACGGAACTATTTCGGAAAAGAGGCGGGAGAATTACCGGACACTACTTCGGGCATTGGAGGGAATCGCGCTGTTTCCCGAACTCCCCGATGCAATTGTTCCGATGGGCTTTCCGGTTGCCGTTGAAGATCGCGACCGCGTCAGGAACAGGCTTTTTGAAAACAGGATATACCCGCCTGTGCACTGGCCTCTTTATGAGATTGTCCCGCGGGAATATTCGGCCAGCCACAGGCTGGCGGCGAAGATCATGACCATCCCGTGCGATCAGCGCTATGACTTCGAAGACATGATGCGAATAATCAGCATCCTGACACATCCATGACGGGTTATCTCCATCCCGGTTATGCCGCATCGCTGAGCGAATTTGGTAAGCCTCGCGAGCTGCCCCGTTGCGGAGGGTGGATACTGGAGCGCGAAATTCCGGGAACGCCGTATCGGGATGCGATGGGTCCCTATCCGCTTTTCTGCTGCAGAGACTGGGCGGGTCTTGAGCGGGATCTGACCGAGCTTGAGAAAGACGGCCTGCTTGTTTCGCTTGCGCTGGTGACGGATCCATTTGCCGATTGTGACGAGGCTTCTCTGCGACGCTGTTTCGCGGACAGGATGTATTTGTTCAAGCAGCATTTTCTAGTGCGGGAGCCATGCGATATAACCGCAAAAGTGTCCAAGCATCACTTGTATTATTCGGAGCGCGCGCTGCGGGATTTGCAGATTGAAGCCGTGCGAGAACCTGCTGACTACTGGCATGAATGGGCAGCGCTCTATGAGGTACTGAAACAGCGCCACGGCCTGACGGGCATTCATGCCTTTTCAGACAGGGCTTTCGAATCTCAGTTTAGGATTCCGGGCGTAGTATATTTTCGTGCGCTGCATAAGGGATTCTGCGCGGGCGGGCATATCTGGTACGAGCAGGGGGGCGTGGCGTACAGTCATCTTGCCGCATTTTCCGAGGCCGGGTATAAGCTCATGGCCTCCTATGCAATCTACGGGCGGGCCATAGAATATTTTTCCGGCCGGGTGGACTGGCTGAACATTGGAGCGGGCGCAGGCGTGGATTCTAATGGAAGCGACGGGCTGACTCGCTTCAAGCGCGGATGGGCGACCGATACGCGGCCAGTGTTTTTTTGCGGACGAATTTTCAATCGTCCTTTATATGATAAGCTGACAGAGAGACGCGGGACGCAGGGAGAAGCGTATTTCCCAGCCTACCGCGCAGGCAAGAAATGAAGGACGTTGAAGAATTCATTATTCAGATACGGAACAATAATAAGAAGATGAAAGAAGAAATAAAGCGCCTGGAACAAATCAGCGATTTCTACGCAAAAGGCGATTATATGGATAATCTTCTTGTTGATCGCGAAGTGATCTTGATTCAAAAGTTAATGCGATCAAAGCTTAACGCGCTGGAGGTGGGCTGTGCGAGCGGCTATTCCACTGTAAAGCTGCTTCCCTGTTTCAATGATTATGAGGTGGTCGAACCTTCGAGAAAGAATATGGACATGATGCTAAAGCGCATAGGGCGGGACATCACATGCCACAATGTACTTCTGGAGGATTTTTATACGGAACGCCAATTCGACAACATCATTTATCTGAACGTTATTGAGCATGTTGAACATCCTGTCGAGGACCTGTCCCGTCTGGGCCGGCTTTTGAGCGATGAGGGACTGATTTACATCACGGCGCCCAACTGCATGTCGCTGAACCGCCGCGCGGGTTATGAAATGGGTATTCTACCGAGCTATGACCAGATGGCACCTAAGGATTATGAGCTGGGCCACCGCCGGCTCTACACGGTGGAAATGATGGCCGACCACATTCAGCAGGCGGGCCTGTCGCTTGTGGCCATGAAGGGGGTTTATCTGAAGCCGCTGTCCGAAAAACAGATGATCGCGCTTGGGGATGCGGCGGTCCGGGCGTTTTACGCCCTCGGCGAGGATGTGCCCCAGTACTGCGCCAATATATTTGCCGTGGCGGGGAAAAAGAAAAAGGCCGGCGTGAAATGAGCGCACCGAATAAAAAAAATGTGGGCGACCTTGCTGTTTGCGGGGGGCGGCCCGCCTTTGCGCAGCCGCTGCACATCGGCCGTCCCAACATCGGGAGCCGCGAACAGTATCTGGCGCGCATCAACCAGATGCTGGATGCCTGCTGGCTGACCAACAACGGTCCGCTGGTGCAGGAGTTCGAAAAGCGGATTGCGGACCATGTCGGCGTGAGGCACTGCATTGCCGTGTGCAATGCAACCGTCGCCATGGAGATTGCCATCCGGGCCGCGGGGCTAAAAGGTGAGGTCATCATTCCCTCTTTCACCTTCGTGGCCACCGCGCACGCCCTGCAGTGGCAGGAAATCACGCCGGTGTTTTGCGACATTGACCCGCAGACACACAACATTGATCCGGACCTGATAGAATCGCTGATTACTCCGCGAACAACCGGAATCATTGGGGTTCACATCTGGGGCCGCCCCTGCAATATCGGGCGGCTGGATGAGATTGCCCGGAAGCACAAACTGACGCTGATGTTTGATGCGGCGCACGCGTTCGGATGCTCGTTTCGCGGCCGCCCCATCGGGCAGTTCGGGCTGGCCGAGGTGTACAGTTTCCATGCCACCAAGTTTTTCAATTCGCTGGAGGGCGGCGCCATCGTTACGAATGATGATGAGCTGGCCAATAAAATCCGGCTGATGAAAAACTTTGGATTCTACGGCTATGACAACGTCATTCATCTCGGCACCAATGGGAAGATGGTCGAGGCCTCCGCCGCGATGGGTCTGACCAACCTGGATCATCTGGACGATTTCCTGCGCGTCAACCGCGAGAACTACGCGGCCTATCGCGCCGGGCTGGCCGGAGTGCCCGGACTGAAGCTGGTGGAATATGATGAACGGGACACGCCCAACTACCAGTACATCGTGCTCGAAATGGATGAACGGGTGACCGGCCTTTCGCGTGATCACCTCATCGCCGTGCTGCATGCCGAAAAAGTTTTGGCCCGCCGCTATTTCTATCCCGGATGCCACCGCATGGAGCCTTACCGCACGCTTTATCCGGAGGCCGGAAAGAAACTGCCGGCAACAGATACAATGTGCGGCAGAGTTGTGATACTTCCGACCGGCACAGCTGTCAGTCCGAAGGAAATTGCGGTTGTATGCGAAATTATACGTGTTGCCATAGAAAGCACGGCGTCATTGCAGGTTTATTTGGAAACAGGCAGAGAAAATTCATGAGTGGGAATAAAATAAGGATTCTCGTTTTCCCGTGCGGATCTGAGAATGCTCTGGAAATCCATCAGGCGCTCAGGTATTCAGTGCATGTTGAACTGTTCGGCGCATCAAGCGTTGAGGACTGCGGGAGATATGTTTTTGAACGCTACTATGGGGAATTGCCAAACATCAAAGAAAAATCCTTTGATGAAGTATTTCAGAGACTGATTCGCGACCTGGGCATTGAAGTGGTGTTTGCCACTCATGACACTGTGCATGAATACCTTTCGTCCCGGGCCAGTCAAATGGGGTTCTTTCTGGTCAACGGCGATGAGGAGGCCGCCGCGATTGCCCGCAGGAAAAGTGCAACATACCGGATGTTCAGCGATTGCTGCTGGGTGCCCCGGGTTTTTGGGGCTCTGAAGGATGCGGACAGCTGGCCGGTGGTTGTTAAGCCGGACTTTGGACAGGGCGGGCAGAATATCGTGCTGGCGCACGGACCGGACGAAGCACGAATGGCTATGGAGGGCATGTCAGAGCCGGTTGTTGTGGAGCATTTGCCGGGGATGGAGATCACCGTGGATTGCTTTACTGATCGCAATCGAAAACTCGTCTGGATAGGTCCCCGCACGAGGGACAGGGTCCGCGCGGGCATTACAATGAGATCACGTTTCCTGGATCCGGATCCAGAGATTGATGCCATTGCTCAGAAAATAAATGAAAGACTGAAATTAAGGGGCCCCTGGTTTTTCCAGCTGAAGAAAGACGGTCGCAATGCCTGGAAACTGCTTGAAATATCCTGCCGAGTTGCTGGATCAATGGTCAGCCAACGGGCCAGGGGCATTAATCTTCCCCTCATGGCGGTGCAGGACTATCTTGGCAGGAGCCTGATTGTTTTGTCAGAGCCGCGAATACGCATGATAGAGCGGCATATTAAAACCCGCGCCGTGCTGGAGTTTCAATATGATACGGTCTATGTAGATTTGGATGACACACTTGTTGTCAATGGCTACGCCAGTCCCATAATGGTTGCTTTTCTCTATCAATCCGTGAATGAAGGCAAAAAAGTGGTGCTGATTACGCGCCATGAGGCGAATGTGGAAGAAACCCTGCGAAACGCGAAAATTCCCAAGACCATTTTCAACGAAATCATCCATCTTCGAAATGGAGAGTCCAAGGCTGAACATGTGAGGCCCGCCTCGATATTCATAGACAATCATTTTCCCGAAAGACATGCGGTATTCGTCCGTCAAAATATTCCGGTGTTCGATGCAGATGCGGTGGAATTTTTTATTAAATAGAGGTGTGTGATGGCAGAGAAGAAGATCGCGGAAGATTTCCTTGATATTTTGAGGGCTGAACGCCGGGACATCCTGAACAGGATAAGAGAAACAAAACTTTCAACATTGAAAGAAGGATACAGCCACACACAGGTTATCCCGCATGCAACATATTCGCCCTGGCTGGATGACCAGAAGTTCATGAAGGTTTACAGCATAATCAGGGCCTATACACTGGTTGATATCTACCGGTGCTATGAGTTGTTCACACTTGCCTCGCAGATGAAGCCTATTGGGGGGGATATTGTTGAGGTTGGCGTATGGAGGGGGGGCACGGCGGCTCTCGTTGCAAGTGTGCTCCCGGAGAGGAATGTTTGCCTGTTTGATACCTTCTGCGGCGTGGTAAAAGCCGATCTGGGTCGTGACACTTTGTACAAGGGGGGGGAACATTCCGATGCGGATGAACAAACTGTTCGGAAGTTGTTCGATAGACTGGGCCTGAAATGCAAAATATTCAAAGGCATATTCCCCGAGGATTCGCGGTGCGGCCTTCCGGACCAGATTTCAATGGCGCATATAGATGTTGATACATATCTGTCAGCGAAAGATTCATTCCGTGCGATTTGGAGCAGGATGTCTGTGGGCGGCGCGGTGGTTTTTGATGACTACGGCTTTTTCGGTTGCGAGGGCGTTACGCAGGCCGTGAATGAAATTCGGGCGGCAGCTGAGGATGCTTTTTTTATTCATAATCTCAATGGTCATGGCCTGATCTTCAAGTACCGAGCCCAAAAGATATCCTGTGGTTGTCCCGCCAATTAAGGGCTGCGGGTTTCTTGTCTTTAGCCAGAACTATTGATCAAAAGGTCAAAGACTCTGTAGAGTTGATGAACAAATTTCGGTCAGCCCCACTAGTATTCAGTGATATCCTAAAATGGAGATGAGCATGAATTTAATGAAGTTAACATCAAAAGTTATTGCCAATGTATATCTAAGATATGTGAAAGAATGGAATCATATTTATCGTTTTTTAAAGCACTTAGGATTTATGGGTATTTTGAAGAAAATTGCGATACAGGGCAACTTCTTGCTCAATACAAAGAAAACGGTTGTAAAACCGAGAGCTGTTGGGTTCGAGGTGTCGAACATATATAATCTCAAATGCACTATGTGTCCACAGTGCGGCGGGACGCCGTCGAATATGCGGTCCGGGAATACGGGATCAGTCGGCGGCGTGGCTGTGGGTTGACGGGCTTCGCCGGAGCAGTTTGTACTATGAGGCGGTTAAAAGGGATGATGAGCCGCTTTGGGTGGCTGTCCAGGAGGTGGCCGCCAGCCGGAAGCGATGGGGTGCTCCCCGGGTAGTGATGCATCTGCGGCGTCAGGGCTGGGCGGATAACCATAAACGGATCGAACGTATTTATCGGGAGGAGAGCTTGCAGGTGAGGCGGCGGAAACGGAACGGGTCTATGGCGGTGACCGGGAGCCAATGATTCAGCCTACAGGGGCTAATCAGCTTTGGGCGATGGACTTTGTGAGTGATGCTATGTGCAATGGCCGCAAACTCAAGCTGCTGGCACTGATTGATTGTTATATACGGGAAAGCCTTCGGATCTAAGTGGACACATCGATCAATGGTGCGCGGGTGGCAAGGATTCTGGAGGAGGTGTGCGAAAAGCGGGGATTTCTCGCGCAAATCATGACGGATAACGGGCCGGAGTTTACGGGAAAGGCATTGGATGCGTGGGATGTTAAGCTTCGTTTCATTGAACCGGGGAAGCCCCGCCAGAACGGGTACATTGAAAGCTTCAATGGCAAGCTGCGGGACGAATGCCTGAATGAGCACTGGTTTACGAGCCCGGAAGATGCTCGGCAGATTGTTGAGGACTGGCGGATGGATTACAACCGGATCCGGCCGCACAGCGCCCTCAAGGGAATGAGTCCTGCGGAGTTTGCCGCGGCAGAGTTCTCCCCCGCCCTTGACTCTGCTCCTACGAGCTGCGAGGGTTCCTTCTCGCGGAGCCCGCAGGCGGGGGGAGAACTCTTAACTTGTCATTCGGGAGCTGAGTGCAGTATATGAACCATCAGACCAAGACTCTCATCAAATCTGGTCCAGTAAATGGGGGAAGGTCATGAACAGGAACCGGAGATGAACTTTCTTCATGCCCTTTATGCTTTTCATGGTGGAATTCTTCAAAATGCTTCAAAAATGTTAAAAAACGGCCAAAAAACGTGAAAAACGACTTTTCCGAAGAATAATCTCAATATGATCACCTTCATTGTTGTTTGCGACGTCATTCTGTTTTATACGCTCTTCATTTATCCCGCCGTCCTTTTTTACTCGCCCGCCGTCGCCCTGTCCCGGCGCATTCTTTCCATTCCGGAGGAGCCCGTCTGGGGATCTATGGCTTCCCGTCAATGGGACACATCCTGCTGGGTTGCCGACAGCCGCAAGATACAGCGGGAACCCGGATGGTCTGTGCGCAATACGTTTGAGCAGGGGTTCAGGCAGATGGTTCAGTGGTTCGTTGACAATCCGTCACTGCGCGCCTTTTATCAGTCCGCCTGATATGTCGGAATCGGAATAATCGCATCATGAACAACCGTGAAATGGCATTGCCGGCTGCCGAGGAGAAAACCCGCCCGCGCAAGGAGGCGCTTTGGGGGGCATTGTTCTGCGGCCTCCTGATGATCCCGTCTCTCTTCTGGCTGCAACTGGATCATGGAGTCTGGGACTGGGATCCGGCGGAGTACGGCTATTTTGCCATTGATTTGTGGAGAACCCTCTGGACCTCGCCGCGGCTCTGGCCATGGATGTTTTTCTACGCCGTCGGGCCCAAAGCGCCAACCCTGATTTGGATCGGGCATTTCCTGCTTCCGCTGCGTCACCTTCTGGGCGGGCCGGAGAATGTATTCAATCTGGTCATACTGGCTTTTCAGTGGGGTTCTCTCTTTCTGCTCTGGCTGACGATTCGAAATCTCACAAAGAGGAACTGGATCGCCTGCCTGCTGTGCCTCTGGCTGGCGGGAATGCCGCTTTTTGTCGGACACAACCATGTTTTCATGACGGAACCGCTGCAGCTTTTTGCGGTGAGTCTCTTGTGGTACGCCACACTCTGTGGTGAACAATGGTCTGCCGCATCAATGCTCGCCTGCCTGCTCTGGGGCGGCGCGTTTGTGCTGGGTTCAAAGGCGTCAACGCCCGTTTATTGCGTTATTCCGGCTGTGTATGGAGTGTATCTGCTTTTCCGGAGAATACGGCGGCGGTGTTGGGGGTTGAACTGGTGGAATGGCATTGGGATACTGACGGGTTTTGCCCATCTGTCGGTTATAGCCGCATGGTATGTGCTGAATCTGGCTCAGATGAAACAAAAAGTGATGGACGCCTCTTTTGGCGAGGCTGCTTATGTGTTCGGATACAGGGATACCTTTTTCAATAAATTGTTTTATTGGATCCGGGCGACTGCTGAATCGGCAACTCTAAAGACGCTGTCCATGCTGCTCGTTTTGTGTGCCCTCATTATGGCTGTTGGGTGGGTCCGGCATTATTCCCGGCGGGCGGGAGGCCGGGATTCACAGTGTGTATTAGCTCTGGCGGGCATGCAGATCGTGGTGGTTTATGTGGTGTTGTCCATCAATATCAGTACCCCGATACGCTATGTCTATGCGGCGCTACCGTCTTTTCTTCTGCTTGCAGCCGTTTGTATTGTGCGTATTGACGGTTTCTGGACAAGGCGGGCGCTGATGGTCTGTATGGCAACGTGGTTCTTAGGATGTTTCGTTTTGTATCTTGGTATCCTTCCTGCCGAGGAGGTGGAAAACGCACGGTATTGGCACAGTCCCCGATTGGATCGTTCGCGGATGAGTCAGATTGATTATCTTGTTCATTTGCTCAACAGGCCGGAATATGATGAAGTGTATCATCTGTGTGGTGCAGACTTCCATTGGCTGAGCGGAAGCACGCTTAACTATTATGCGGCGGTGAATTCGCTTGAAACGGGTTGCAGAACCCGGTTCGGCCGGCTGGGACATTCTGTTGCGGATACGGAAGAAGCCTGGGCAAAAGTGCATGATCAACTGGGATGCTATATTGCAGCCTCGCCGGAGCATATGAACGCGCGGGAGGATGCATACGGCCGTGTTGCCCGTGAGGTTCTTTCACGCATCAGGATGGATCCTCGTTTCAGCCGCGAATATCACGAAGAACTGACAGATATCGAAATATACAGAAACATCGCACTCAAGAAACCGGAAAGGCAGACCAATGATTGACGGGAAACAAATTGTTGTTGTAATGCCCGCATACAATGCGGCGCTCACTCTGGAGAAAACCTATCGCGAGGTGATGGCGCAGGGGGTTGTGGATCATGTGGTTGTTGTGGATGACTGCAGCCGGGACGGCACGGCGGATCTCGCCCGGAAACTGGCCGGCACAACAGTGATTGAGCACAAGAAAAATCTCGGCTACGGGGGCAATCAGAAGACCTGCTACCGCGCGGCGATGGACGCGGGCGCAGATGTTGTTATCATGGTCCATCCTGATTACCAGTATACACCGCTTCTGATTCCGGCGATGGGAAGCCTCATTTCGTCGGGGCTTTATCACTGCGTTCTGGGATCGCGCATTCTGGGCGGCATGGCCCTGCGCGGGGGCATGCCGGGGTACAAGTATTTTTCGAATCGCCTGCTGACCTCTTTTCAAAACCTGCTGACGGGCGCAAAACTTTCGGAATATCATACGGGCTATCGCGCCTTCTCCCGGGCATTGCTTGAAGCTGTTCCATGGGACCGGAACTCCGATGATTTTGTGTTCGACAACCAGATGCTGACGCAGATTATCTGGGCTGGATGCACTATTGCCGAGATTACCTGCCCGACCAAATATTTTGATGAGGCCTCATCCATCAATTTTACGCGCAGCTGCAAATATGGCATCGGATGTGTTCTGAATTCCATGATTTATGTTTTGTCGAAGGCGGGCCTGATGCACAAGGACTGGCTCCCCGGTGAACTGCGCGGAAAACTTGGGGCACCTGATGGCCCAGCGGCCTGAGCGAATTGCCGCCAAAACCGGCTGAACCCCTGCAGAGAATATGGAATCCCTGATGACGGCATTGGTTGTTTTTTGCTCCGGAATTCTGGCCTATTTGTTTCTTGTCTATCCGGCGGTCCTGTTTCTGCTCGCTTTGCGCAGGCCTGTCCCACAGGCATCCGGATATGAACCGGGTGTCAGCATTCTAATTCCCGTTTATAACGAAGAATGCATTGTGCGCGCGAAGCTTGAGAATTGCCTTGCGCTCGACTATCCCCCCGAGAAGCTGGAAATTGTATTTGTATCCGATGGTTCAACGGACAGGACCGCGGATATCCTGCGTGCGTCTGCGGGCGGCCGCGTGAAGATTGTTGACTGTCCCGTGAACCGCGGAAAAACGGCGGTACTGAACGAGGCGATTCCAACTCTCCGGGGCGAGGTGGTGATCCTGACCGATGCCAGCGGGCTGTTGAATCCGGAAGCCGTCCGCCGCCTGGCCGCGCACTTTGCCGATGAACAAATTGGATGCGTTTGTGGCATTTATCACATTGTCAAAGAAGGTCGCTCTCAACTGGATTCGTCTGAAAGTTCGTACCATGGATTTGAAATGAAGCTTCGCATGTGGGAGGGGCGGATATGGACCACGCTGAGCGGGACGGGGGCCCTGTGTGCGTTCCGCAGGGCGGACTATAAGCCTCTGCCCGATGGCCTGATTAACGAAGACTATGTTCTCCCGGCCCGCATTGCATTGGGCGGCAGGCGTGTGATTTACGAGAGCGGTGCTCATATTCACGACAAGATCACCACAGGTTTGCGTCAGGTTTTCCGGAGGCGTGTTCGCATTGCGTACGGGAACTGGCAGCAGCTTGCCTTTCTGAAACAGCTCCTCAATCCTCGCCGGGGATATTTGGCATGGATTTTCTATTCTCATAAGGTGCTGCGGATGGCCTTGCCGTTTGTTCTGCTGGCAATGCTTGTTTCGGCTGCACTGATCACACCTGCGGCAGCATGGGCCATGATGGCTCTTCTGGCGGCGGGCCTTGCGGCCGGGCTGGTCAGCCTTTGGCTAGATCGTTGCATGTCGGGGCATAATCCGTTTGGATTTGTTGTTGTTTTTTTCATCAACTGTGTTGCCGTTTTCATTGGGACCTTTAAGTTCCTGTCCGGCCAGCGGGTCCGGTGGTAAAGAGTTCGACCACGGATTTCACGGATGACACGGATAAGAAAGACTGAAGATTATCATTATCCCTTCAACCTGTAACCTTGAACTTGGAACCTGCAACCTTTAACTTGCAACTCTTTTTATCCGTGCTATCCGTGTAATCCGTGGTTTAACTCTGGAGATGTATATGAGGTCAGGCGAGAGCAAAAAGGTTAAAGATTATTTTGAGCGGATGGCGGACGATTTCGATTCGATCTATTCCGGGAAGAAAAGCCGGTTCATGCAATGGCTGGACAAGGTGTTCCGGAAGGATATGTACGAACGCTACCGGCTGACTCTTGAAGAATGCCGGGATGAAAAAATCCAATCCGTGCTTGATATCGGCTGCGGTTCCGGCCGGTTCTGTTTGCCGCTGGCGAAAGAGAAGAATAGAGTGGTCGGCATTGATTTTTCAGGGCCCATGCTTGAAATCGCCCGCAGTGAGGGGCAGAAGGCGGGTGTTACGGAACGGTGCGACTTCAGAGAAGGCGACTTCATGCAGATGAATCTGGATGGTCCATTTGATGCCATTTTGGCGATTGGTTTGTTTGATTACATTCGGGAACCGGCCGCTTTCCTGGCGAAAATCCGCGGTCTTCTGAAGCGCAAAGCGGTCGCCACCTGGCCTGCGGTCTGGACCTGGCGTGCGCTTCCCCGCTGGATTCGCCTGAACCTTCAGGGGTGTCCTGTGTTTTTTTTCACACCATCCGGGGTCCGGTCCCTTTATCAGCATGCCGGCTTGAAGATTGTTCGCTTCGAGCGCATCGGAAAAATATATTTTGTGGTTGCAGAACCGGCTGCATGACATGCGCAATGCCCTGAGTATAGATGTCGAGGAATGGTTTTGCGTCAGTAACTTTGCCAAAATCATTTGGCCGGAGGACTGGCCGAACATGGAGAGCCGCATCGAGATGCAGATCGGACGGATTCTGGATATTCTTGGGCAGCATAGTGTTAAAGCAACATTCTTTATTTTGGGCTGGGTGGCGGAACGGCATTCGGAGATGGTGCGGAATATTGCGCTGGCGGGCCATGAGATTGCTACGCACGGCTATGGTCACCAGTTGGTGTCCGATTTGACCCCCGAGCAGTTCCGTGAGGATTTGGCGTGGTCGCTGAGACTGATCCGGGAGATCACCGGCATTGACTGCCGGGGTTATCGTGCGCCGTCGTTTTCCATCCGTCGCGATATGACCTGGGCGTGGGAAATTCTTGCAGAGCAGGGGATTGAATACGATTCATCCGTTTTTCCGGTTCTTCATGACCGGTATGGTGAACCGGATGCGCCCCGGTTTTCATATCGGGTCTGGCCCCGAAATTCCTGCTCATCCAGTGAAAAATGCGGTTTTGACGGCGCAAAACCCTCAAATGCTGCATCTGGCGTCATTCTGAATTCTGGAGGGTTGCGCTCCGCCCGCCGCTCCGAAGCTCTTTGCGAAGGCCGGGTCGCGACCGCGAATCAGTCGGCTAAAACAATCATTGAAATTCCGCCTGCAACAGTTCGGATTGCTGGAAGAAACATTCCGGTGGCCGGAGGGGGGTACCTGCGTCTTTATCCGTGCTGGGCCACAAAGCAGGCCATCCAAAGGATCAACCGTGAAGAGCATGCTGCAGTTGTTTATTTACATCCATGGGAACTTGATCCCGGGCAGCCCCGTCCGCCGGTGTCAAAACTTAAATTATGGCGGCATCATGCCGGCATAGGATCATTAGAGGACAAGTTGCACCGTATTCTTTCCGATTTTGAGTTTGGCCCGCTTGGGGAAGTGGTTGGATAATGCATAAGAGCGTTATGCTTATAAATGGCGGCGCGCCAGAATTTCAATGGAGATGTGGTAATGGGGGCCCTGTGACCGGGTCGCCCTCCCCGTGAGAGCCTTAAACCTGCAACTTCGAACCTGTAACCCGCATTCCGGCCCGAAAATATTCGGGCCGGAATGCTTTACTCTTAAGAGAGAACCCAGTATATTGTTTTGAGATTTTGATCATGTTTATGCGTCCCTCGGCGAGGGGGGCGAAACAGTAAGGTACTGCGATGAAAACACACAGCTATCTGGGGTTGATTTGTACACTCATCCTGTCACTGGGCTTTTCCGTCTCAGGCGTTGATTACTACATCAACGATTTGAGCACCAGCAACGACGTTTACTGCTCCGCCATTGGCAGCGATGCAAACACCGGCACCAGCCCCGCATCACCGATGCTTACCATGACTAATCTTTTGTCCACAAAGGATTTGGAGCCGGGCGATACGGTTTTCATAGATTCCGGAACATATACCAATATAGCCGTGGTGACGACGAACGACCAGGGTTCCTCGGGCGGCTATGTTACTTTTCAGGGAAGCACCAATGCGTGGCCCAATGGGAGCCTGCTCAAGGGGGTTAGTGTTTTTGTTGACACCCTGTTTGATGTGGTTGGCGCTAATTATATCCAGTTTCGCGACATGACCCTGCAGACCGGAGTCAGGGGCGCCTATCTCAGAAGCAGTGCGGGGAATTGCCGGTTTGAGAATGTTGCGTTTGCGTCTATCGGTACGGCCTTTCAGGCGGCCAGCGGCTCGATCTCCAATATGCTGTTCGATTGCAGTTTCGTTTCCAACTACTATGCCGTGTTTGCAAGCGGGACTGCGGTTGCCAATGTTGACAAGTCGGTCTTTTTCAACAATACGATTAATTTATATGTCGGAACTGATTGTTCTGTGAGCAACTCTGTTCTGTCCGGCGGCCAGGTGTTTGGACTGAATGTGATGTCGCGAGCCGATTACAACCTGATTTCGACGACTAACTGGGGTTTGGGGTATGACTCCCTGGCCAGTGTGCAGAAAACAACCGGCGGCTGGAAGTGGTCAACGGTTGCAGATCCGCAGATGGCCGCGCCCGGGGCCATGGATTTTCATCCGAAGAGCATTGCGGGCCGTTATGATCCCGCGACTGCCGGATGGGTGACCGATGCAGTCCATTCCGCAATGATCGACTTTGGAGACCCCTCCAGATCTGCAGTCAATGAGCCCCTGCCGAACGGCGGACGCATGAATATCGGAATTCACGGAAACACGGACCAGGCCAGCAGGAGCAGAACGAATCTCTGGCTGTTTGCGCTGTCCTTCAACGATGTCGGAACTCTTTCCGCCGGAGTTGATCCTGTGTACTGGACGGGCAATCTGACCAATGGCCAGACCGTGCGTATTGAATATTCCGGTGACGCGGGTACAAGCTGGTATGTGGCGCAAACCGGCATCCTGGCTTCCGCGGGAACCTGGCTGTGGTCCAATACCAACTTCCCGTCCAGTAAACTGGCCCGCTGGAAGGTGGTTTATGAGGCTAATACAAACATCTTTGACGTAAACAACACCAATTTTGTCTTTAAGACGGGTGTGTTCACGTATTTCATCAACGATTCTTCGCTTGCCGGCGACGTGTTCACATCCGCCATTGGGAACAACGGGAATACGGGAACGTCATCGAATGCCCCCAAAGCCACTTTGAAAGCGGTGCTTGACGAGCATGACATGGAGCCGGGTGATATTATTTACATAGACACCGGAACCTATAATCTCAGTGCCGATCAGACGGTTGTTTCGGCTGACGGGGGGGATTCAAATGCCTATGTTTATATCAGGGGCAGCACAAATGGAACCGTTTTCAATCGCAACAATCTTGGCACCACGTATGCGCTGATTCTGAATAATGCGGATTATGTGGATATCGCGGATATTGAGTTTCGTCGCGCCGGAACGGGGATATATCTCGGCAGCGCCGACAATGTCCGTCTCACAAATGTGCGCGCGGTTTCCAATGCGACGGCGGGAATAAACATTGTCGGGAGTTTGAGTGCCGGGCTTAATGGGGTTGTGGCCTCGCTGAACGGCGGCAACGGAATCTCCCAGTCCGGCGCCTCGTCATTGCAGGCTCAGAACTGCGTTCTCTGGAGAAATTCCTCCGCCGGCCTGAGGGTGTCCGGGGGAACGGCTGTGATCAGCAACAGCGTGCTGGTTGCATCCGGCCTGACGGCCTATGTCTACCATGGATCGGCCACAAACAGCATTCAGGGGGATTACAATGATATCTATGCCGAGAGCAATGCCGTTGCGGGATACCTGCAAAGCATAGACAAGAATATAGACAACCTGTCGGAATGGATCGTCCGGACGGGGCGGGAAAGGAACAGCCTTGCGACGGATCCGCTGTTTGCCAATCCGCAGGGTGGGGATTTCCACCTGAAAACACAGACGCCGGCAGGACGTTATGTTAAGGGTCTTGGATTCGCAACAAACGATGCTGTGACCTCACCGCTGATTGACGCCGGCAATCCGGCCGAGGCGGCTCCGCTGGAGAGCAGCCGCAAGAATATCGGACTTTATGGCAATACCGGCGAGGCCAGCATCGGCCGGACAAATCCGTGGATACATGCGGCTACGCTGGAGGGGGGGGGCATTGTTTCCGGGGCCCAGCCCCTTCACTGGGTGGCGGTCAACGCAACAAATGGCACAATGGTCGATCTTGAGATTTCTCCCGATGGAGGAACCCTCTGGTCGGCCATTGCGACAGGGAT
Organism: Kiritimatiellia bacterium; assembly: GCA_050178035.1. Lineage (GTDB taxonomy): Bacteria > Verrucomicrobiota > Kiritimatiellia > JAKQHR01 > JAKQHR01 > JAKQHR01. The sequence goes on along the minus strand of JBFXGK010000018.1, from coordinate 25,906 downwards.
TCCCGCAACGAATGAAATATATATCTGGAATACCGCGGCGACCAACGACACGCCAGTCGGTCTTTTCCGGATTGTCTCCCCCTCTGTGACCGACCTGCGCAATGAAACATCGGTCTTCTTCCGAATTTCCAACACCGGCGCCAAGTTTTATTTCGTTAATGACGGCAGTCTGGCGGATGACCGTTATACAACCGCGGCCGGCAGCTCCGGAAATCTGTTCGCGACGTCCAACGCCCCAATGGATTCTCTGGGCCGCCTGTTTGATGCATTCAATCTCGAGCCCGGCGACCGGATTTATATGGACAGCGGGAGTTACACGGCATCGGCCGGCATTGCGGTATCCCGTCTGGATGGGGGAAAGTCCGGCGATCCCGTCATCATCCAGGGGAGCACCAATGAAACACTCACAAAGAGTGTGATCAATCGAGGCGACGCGGCTTCTGGCACTTGTGTTGTGGAATTCAGCGGAACGGAGGACGTTGTCATTCGGAACCTTGATCTGGAGGGTGCGGATACCGGTCTTCGCGCCGATACGGCGGGCTCCGTTTTGATTGAGCGGGTGGAAATCAGAAACAACGGTGGAAGCGCTGTGCAGGTCCTGAATTCATCCTCCATATCGCTTCTGAGCGTTTTGGCCGAAGCGAACGGCGGATGGGGTTTGGAATCGTCGGCATCTTCCGTTAATGTTCAGCACTCGCTGATCTGGTCGAATGCGCTTGGCGCCGTTTCCCGCGCGGGCGGCAGCATGACGCTCTACAATAACATCCTTGGGGCCAGCGGGTCGGGCGCGTATATTTTTAATTCGGATGCTTCATCAGGCTTTGTATCCGATTATAACAACATCCTGCTTTCCGATTTGGCCCGCATGGCCTATTACGATTATGAGACATATACCTATCCGATACAGTGGAGAGATGCGAGTTCAAACGATTTCCGCAGTCTTTCTCATAATCCCGGTTTCTTTGATGCATCTTCCGGAGATTATCACCTGACAAGCCCTGCCGGCCGTTACGTGCCCGGTGCGGGATTCCAAACCAATGCGGCCGAATCTTTTTCTGTGCTGATAGACGCCGGCAATCCGGCGCAATTGTCATTCACCAATGAACCTGTTCCGAACGGAGGCCGCGTGAATATCGGCCTTTACGGCGGCTCCTCGCAGGCCAGCAAGACTCCGGAGACAAACGGATGGCTGACGGTTCTCACGCTGAATGGCGGCGGCAGCATGCGGGGAACCAACACGCTGTACTGGCTGGCCGGCGGAGTTGCCACGGGCCATACTTACACCCTTCAGGTTTCTCTCAACAACGGGGCAACCTGGTCCAACGTGGTTACCGGGCTTGCAGCCGGAACAGATTCCTATAACTGGAATTCGTCACTGTGGGGATCGTCGGCTGAAGCCCGTTGGCAAATCGTCAGCGAAACAAATTCCGCTATTTTCGGCACCAATGATGTGGCGTTCCTGCTGGATAACGGCGCCCTGACCTTCTATGTCAATGATGCGAATCTTGACGGTGATATCTATACAACGGCCGCAGGCAGTGCGCTCAACAGCGGGTTGTATTCCAACAAGCCCAAAGCGTCCATCAAGGATGTTCTGGACAGTTATGGCCTCAAGGCTGGAGACAAAATCCTCGTGGACACCGGGACTTACATGCTGAATGACAACCTGGTTATTGGAAGCCCCACGGTGGGGCTTTCCACTAATCCCGTTGTGATTCAGGGAAGCACCAACTTCAACTCGGCGGGGACGGTGCTGAACAGGCAGGGCGGATCTTTCGGGTTCTTTTTAAATGAAACCGCATATATTCACTTGAAAAACTTCACTGTTCAGAACGCCGCCACCGCGGTGGGGGTTGATGGCTCGGATTATTGTCTTGTGGATTCTGTAACCGCTGTTGGAGGCGCCACCTCGTTTGCCGTCAGGGCGGGTACAAGCAATGTTTTCATGAATTGCCTGGGCAGAAATGCGTCCTCACGGGGTTTGTATGCCCGGCAGGGTGCGTCCGTTGTGTGGATGAACGGTGTGCTCTGGTCAAACACGGTCGGTGTTTATTCTGACGATGCCAAGTTGACCATGATGAACAGCGTTATTGGCGCTTTCGGGGATGCGGCCAATGCGTATTTTGTCAAAGGCGGCGCCATCACCAATCAGATTGTTTCCGATTACAACAACATGCGCCTGCAGGACGGAGCCCGGGCCGCCTATTACGATGCGGTGACGGGCGCCGCGGATGACCGCAGCTATGAAAATCTTGCGCAATGGGTATGGGCCACCGGCCGGGATGCTCACAGTCTTTCTGATGATCCCGGATTTGCTTCTGCTGTCAGCAATGATTTCCATCTGCTGAGTCCTGCCGGCCGGTTTGATCCTGGAAGCGGTTTTGTGACGAATCCCGCAGAATCGGCCTCTCTTCTGCTGGATGCAGGAAGCCCTGCGTCGGGTTACACCAACGAGCCTGCGCCCAATGGCCTGCGGGTCAACATTGGAATGTACGGGAATACGGTGCAGGCCAGCAAAAGCCCGACCAACAGTGTTCTGGCTGCTGTCTCCCTGAATGACGGGGGTCAGGCGGCCGGAGTTTATAATTTGTACTGGCTGGCCGGCGGAGATGCGACCGGACACACGGTAACTATTGAGTTCTCTGCAGATGGCGGTGCAACATGGTCAACGCTGACTTCGGGAGTGTCTGCGGCGACGGGCATTTATTCGTGGAATACAGCATTATATCCATCCACTCCTCTTGGTGTCTGGAGAATCACGAGCGATATGGATGGTTCATTAACGGATCAGACCGAGGCATTTTTTGCAGTCCGAAACGGTTGGTTGAGTTTTTATGTCAACGATGCGGCAACAAACGGCGATATGTACTGCTCGCAAGCCGGGGCTTCGGTAAATACCGGCGCATTTACCAATGACCCGAAAGATTCCGTGCAGGATGTGCTGGATACCTATGATCTTGAACCGGGTGATGTTATATATGTGGACACCGGCAGCTACACTCTAACGGAAGATATTGCCCCCACCCTGGTGGATATGGGCACAGCCAGCAATAAGGTGGTCATACAGGGATCGTCAAACCGCGCTGCCGGCGGAGCCGTTTTTGGGGATTATGGCTTCAACCTGACCTGGGTGCAGGGAATGGACCTGCGGGATTTGATCATAAGCAACAGCACCTATGGCGTTTATATGAGCAATGCCGCAGACTGTGATGTTGAGGAAGTGGATGCGCTGGATTGCTCCTATGGGTTCTACATGAGCGGGAACGGAACGCATGATGTGATGCTTAGGCGTTGCAGTGCGCAGGCGGGGGTGCACGGAATTTATACCATGGCGTCGGCGTCGGCGGTTTGGGAAAACGGTTTGTTGTGGTCAAACACATACGGCGCGCGTATCAATGGGGGAGTTCTTGAAATCCGGAATACGGTTGTCGGGAGTCTGGCCGCGGGCCAGTATGGTTATTATTGGGGCAGCGGCGTATTCACTTCGGATTACAACGTGGTTTATTTGACCAACGGCGCCTATGCCGGCTATGTGCAGGCACTGGCGGGGGACCAGAATCAGCCGAATCTTTCACGATGGGTGCGGGCTACCGGGTCGGATGCCCATAGCCTGTCTCATGAACCCGGCTTTTACAGCGCCACCTCAAATGATTTTCATGCATTGAGTCCTGCCGGGCGATATGCTGCCGGAACCGGTTATGTGACCAATATTGCGGAAGCACTTTCGGTGCTGGTCGACAGCGGAGACCCCCTGAGCGATTTTAGCAGTGAGTCAGAACCGAACGGTGCAAGAATCAATATCGGGCGTTATGGCGGTGGCGATCAGGCCAGTCTTTCGCCGACCAATGCCCGTCTGATTGCCGTGTCGCTCAATGACGGGGGTCGTGTGGAGGGAACTAAAGAACTGACCTGGGTGGCTTCGGGTGATGCCACGGGGCACACGGTGAAGATCGAGTTTTCACATGACGCGGGCATAACCTGGACAACCCTTGTAACTGGTGTCTCCGCTGTGGATGAATCCTGGTCGTGGGACACTACAATGGTCGCCTCCACTCCGGTTGGCGTATGGCGGGTGGTTAGCGAAAGCGATGGCGCTGTGTCGGATCAGGCGGATAACCTGTTCTCGGTTCGCAATGATCCGCTCTTCTATTATGTCAATGACACCAGTTTGACCGGAGATATATATTGCTCGGCGATGGGGTCTGTCAGCAACACCGGTGCGTTTTCAAGCGCGCCCAAATTGTCCGTGCAGGACATTCTGAACACTTATGATTTGGAGCCTGGCGACACAATTTATGTGGATACCGGTGTGTATTCCCTTAGTGCGAATATTCAGCCGGATGTTTTTGATGCCGGCACGGCGGCAAGCCGCATCAGCCTGGTCGGCAGCACAAATTATCTTATGGGGGGAACCAAGTTTACCCAGTATGGCATCAACCTGGACAGCATTGACGGCTGGGCATTCAGTCACCTCATTATTTCCGGAGCCTCCACGGCACTCAGGTTGTACCGGGCTGACGACTGCGAGGTCCGGTGGGTTCAGGCTCTGGATGGCGTCAATGGTTTTGAAATCAACACGGCTTATGATGCGGTGTTTGAGCATTGTGTGGCCGCTGGAAACGCGTCGATCGGGGTCAATAACCGAAACGGTTATGATACGCAGTGGGGTTTTGGTGTTGTATGGTCAAATTTCTATGGCGTGCAGATGTGGGGTGGTTCCTTCCAGTTTCAGAATTCTGTGATTGGCGCGATGGGGTCGGGCCGCTATGCCTACTATGTGAGGGAAACCGGTCTCGACGATTTGAGCTGTGATTACAACAACATTTATGTTTCCGGGGGGGGCTATGCGGGGCTCTTCTATGCGCTGGCGGGAAGATCTTACGACGTCACGTATGTAAATGTTTCCCGCTGGGTTCATGATTTCGGCACAGACCTTCACAGCTTGAGTCATGATCCATTGTTTGCGGATGCGGTTGCGCGCGATTTCCACCTCAGCAGTCCTGCGGGCCGGTTTTCTGCCGGAGCAGGTTTTATTACCAATGTGTCTGAAAGCATATCTCCGCTTATTGATGCGGGCGATCCCCTGTCGGGTTTCGCGGCTGAACCGGAACCGAACGGGAGACGGGTCAACATCGGGCTTTATGGGAACACGCCCGAAGCCAGCAAAACTCCGACAAATGCAGTGTTGACCGTAATATCTCTCAATTCCGGCGGCAGGATCGAGGATTCATCGGATCTCTTGTGGCTGCCTGCAGGCGCGGCAACAGGCCACACCGTCACCATTGAATATTCGTCTGACGGCGGACAGAGCTGGACTGCTCTGGTGACCGGAGTATCAGCCTCCCTCAACAGCTGGACGTGGGACACCACCCTTGTGCAGGACAGCATGCTGGGATCGTGGAGAATTACAAGCGATGATGATCCGTCTGTTTCTGACACCAACGATGCTCTGTTTGCGGTTAGAAACGCACCCATCGCGTTTTATGTGAACGATGTGAGTGTTTCGGGTGATATCTATTCTTATGCCGTTGGCAACAGCACGAACAATGGATTAAACCCCTACACACCCCAGTCCTCGCTGCAGACTGTTCTGGACACTTATGATTTGGAACCGGGTGATACCGTTTATGTGGATACGGGCAGCTATACTCTGACCGCCCAGATTTCGGTGTCGGGGCTGGATGGGGGCGCGGCCACGAATCTTGTTGCTATTCAGGGCAGTACCAGCGATGTGAACCGCACAGTGTTTACAGCCTTTGGCCCGGCTTATGGGTTCAATATGGCGCTGGTCAATGGCGTCGCTTTAAGGAATTTCTCTGTTCGAAATGCCACTATGGCGGGCTTGTATTTCGACCGCACGATGAATTGTGGGGCGGAGGCTGTAATCTGTGAGACAGGCAGAGACGGCTTCTATGTAAAACAGGCTGTATCCGCATTGTTCAATCATTGCGTGGCAAGAGCGAATACGCGTCATGGCCTCTGGAATCAGACCTCTACTGGAACAGAGTGGGACGGGGGTGTTATTTGGAGCAATGTCAACGGCGTTAATCTTGAAGGCGGCGATATCAAGGTTGAGAACTCTGTACTTGGAGCGCTGAGCTCTCAGCAGCAGGGGTATCGCTTTATATACGGATCATTGGTTTCCGACTATAACAACATTTACAGAGAGAACGGGGGATGTGCGGGCGTTTGGGTGTCTGATGGTGTATATACTACAAAATATGATGCCGTGTCTTCGTGGTATGCTTCGCTTGGGTATGATGAACATTCGCTTTCGGTTGACCCCGGGTTCTGGGACAAGGCCGGTGGCGATTATCATCTGCGGAGTCCTGCGGGCCGCTATTTGCCTGGCACCGGATTTGTGACCAATGTCTCGGAAGTGGCGTCGCTCTTGATTGATGCCGGCGATCCAGCCTCATCTGTGGGTTTGGAGCCGGTCCCCAACGGTGGCCGCGTTAACATAGGTTTGTACGGGGGAACCGGACAGGCGTCCAAGACATCTACAAACGCCACGCTGATTGTATCATCGCTGGATGACGGCGGTTATGCAACGGGAACCGTGTCCCTGATCTGGCTGGCGCGCGGCGCGGCCACGGGACATACCGTGTATATTGAATTTTCGGGCAATGGCGGCGCGACTTGGACAACGCTGGTTTCGGGTATTGCGGCCAATCTGGAAAGCTGGGTATGGGACACCACGCTTCAATCCTCTACCCCGCTGGGGGCGTGGCGCATTACGAGCCTGGAGGACCCATCGGTTACTGACCAGTCGGCTGTGTATTTTGCCATCCGTAACACTCCGTTTTCTTTCTACGTCAACGACAGTTCGACTATCGGTGATGTCTATACCCTTGTTGCGGGCTCTGCTGTCAATTCCGGGCTCACTCCGGCTGAACCCCGGGCAAGCATCCAGGCCGTGCTTGACTCGTATGATCTTGAGGCGGGTGACACGATTTGGGTGGACACGGGAACCTATGCCTTGTCCTCGGATCTGATTGTCGGTGCCCTCGACAGCGGGACCACCAATCTTCCAGTTACGATTCGGGGAAGCACGAACATGCCGTCCGGCGGCACGGTCATTGACCGGCAGGTGGCCGGCGGAGGAACGGCTGCGGTGCGTGTCAATAATGCGGTGGGAGTTGTTTTGAAGGATCTCATTCTCGAGCAAGCAGAGACGGGTGTGTCGTTTGAAAATTCAAGCCGGAACTGCGCAGCGGAGGGCCTCATTGCACGCGATAATGCTTCTGCAGGATTTCAGATATCGTTGTCTTATAATATTACTCTTCGCAACAGCCTGTCTGTGGATAATGGCCAATATGGAGTGATTACGTGGGGCGGTGATCGCGCGGCATCGTTCCTGTGGGAAAACGGGGTGATTTGGAACAGCGGAAGCGCCATAAACCTTGGGCCTGTTTCCGCAGGGTCGCTCAGAAACAGCTATCTGCAGGGTGACGGCAGCGGCAACCGCGTTGTTGCTGTTGCGATTGGAGCGAGCCTTGCGTCCGACTATAATAATTATGCTGTAACAAACGGGGCGCTTCTGCTTGAACAGGAACGCGTGACGGGGGGTAATCTGGTCTACAGCGATCTCTCGTCTTGGATTTTTGATTCCGGTCAGGACCGGCACAGCCTGACCCATGATCCTAAGTTTGCCGATCCAGACAATGGTGATTTCCATCTGAAGAGTGCAATGGGACGCTATGAGGTCGGAACTGGCTATGCAACCAATGATGCTCCAGGCACATATTCGCCCATGCTGGATACAGGCTATTCTACATCTGCCTACACCAATGAGACGCCGCCGAATGGAGGCCGTGTCAATATGGGCATGTTTGGCAATACAGGTCAGTCGAGCTTGAGCCGGACGAATGCCTGGCTGCTGGCTATTACGCTGAACGGCGGCGGCGTGATTTCGGGCACTCAGGATATCTATTGGGCTTACGGGAATATTGCTTCGGGCTCGACGGTTAAACTGGAATATTCGCTGAACGGAGGCATAGAGTTCTTTAATTTGGCCACCAATATTCCGGTTTCGGAGGAGTCCTACCCGTGGGATGTGTCGCATTACAACAACACCTTGCGGGGTTTGTGGCGTGTTACCCTGGAGAGCGATCCTCTAGTATATGATACAGTGGATAATGAATTCAATATTCGCAATGAGACCCGCAACTATTATGTGAACGATACGAATACCGCCGGCGACGTCTATACCACCGCTCCGGGAAGCAGTACCAATACGGGGCTGACGGTTGATTCTCCTGTGGACAGCCCCCTCGCCATCATGCAGAACTATGCCGTGCTGGCAGGTGATCAGATATTTATTGATACGGGAACATATATTATTACCAACGATTTCAAATTCAGCACTCTGAACAGGGGCGTGAGCGGCCTGCCTATTCGCGTGGTTGGCAGCACCAATACCCAGGCCGGTGGTACGGTGATAGACAGGAATTCGACGAATATCAGCTCGGCAGCGGTTATCCTTGAGGATGCCGCTTATATCGAACTGGAACACCTCAAGCTGACGGGGGCGGGAAGGGGCTTGTTGCTGGATGATAGTCTCGATTGCTCTCTGACATGGATTGAAGCTTATGAGAATCTGGCCACAGGAATTGATGTTGGTGCCGGTTACCCCTATGTGCTGAACCATTGCCTCGCCCAGAAGAACGGAGGGTGGGGGGTTCGAATCACAAGCCCTCTCGGCAAGGCGTTTATCAATCACTCGGTATTCTGGTCCAACAGGCTTGGATCTGCTCAAGCGGTGGCCGGTTACCTATATATCAGCAATTCAATATTGCATGCGTCTGGACCCACCAACTGCATTTATGAACTGGACGACATCGGATATTACTTCAATGATTACAATATCCTCTGGCAGGAGAATCAGGCTCTGCTGGGCCGGGACGTCAAGCGCAAGATATCCTTCAGGCGGCTGCAGGAATGGCAGAATGACCGGGGGCAGGATAGGCACAGTGTGCTGTCTTCACCCCGCTTCGCAGATCCCGCCGCGGGAGATTTCCATCTGAAGACCGATTATCCCGGCGGAAGATATGTTCCTCAATCCGGAACATGGACGTCGGACACGGAAACCTCCTGGGCCATTGATGCAGGAGATTTTACGGCCGCTTACGCAAATGAGCCCGCGCCAAACGGATCCCGCCTGAACAGCGGCCTTTACGGCAATACGTGGCAGGCCAGCAAGACTTCAACGAATGCTCAGTTCATGGCTGTGACGCTCAATGATGGCGGGAGCATAAACGGTCCGGTCACACTCTACTGGCTGGCAATGGGAATTGCGACCGATGATACGGTGCGGCTGGATTATTCGTTTGATGCCGGGTTTACCTGGACCAATATCGTGACGGGCCTGAACCCGCATCAGGATGGATACTACTGGAATCCTGAAGGGTTTGAATCTTCCCCCAACGCATTCTGGCGTGTGGTTAGCGAAACGGACACCAACTGCATGGATGCTGTGGATACCAATTTCCTGGTTCGCGTTGGCACGGCGATTTTCTATCTGAATGACACGAACACGACTGGGGATGTTTATTGCCTGGCGCCGGGGGATTCAGCCAACTCGGGGTTATCCTCTGTGTCCCCCATGCTGTCTATCCAGCAGCTGCTGGATGCCTATGATATCGCTCCAGGTGATATGATCTATGTGGATACTGGTTATTATCTGCTTGCTCAGGACTTGACAATAAACGTTCTTGATTCGGGCATTTCGACGGCGCGGGTTACAGTTGCCGGGAGTCCTGATTATGGCACGGTGTTTGATCGAGGGGATACCACTAATGAGTTTACATATGGTATAATCTTTAATAGCGCGGTTCATGTCGCCATGTCGAATATTGTTGTTCAGAATGCGGATGTGGGTGTTGATTTCAATCGCGCAAGTTCCTGCATGCTCAGCGATTCCATGATCCGCGACAGCACGACTTACGGAGTGCGCTTTTTCCAGTCATCATCAAATGTGCTGAAAAGAACAGTGATTACCCGAAGCGGGAGCGCCGGAGTATACGACAATCTCAGCTCATATAACCTCCTGGACGGATGCGTGGTTTGGGACAGCGGTGCGAACGCTCTTTCGGGATCATTTGGCCTTCTGGTTGTGAGCAATTCCGTGCTGCATGCGTCCGGCGACGGGAATCTGTGCTATCAGAATGCCACGGGGTCACTGTTTGTGGCGGATTACAATAATTTGTTTGTGGAGAACGGGGCGTTTTACGGCAAGGGGCCTTCACCGGCGGGATTGATTGGAGAGGGCATGCCTCAATGGATTCTTTACACAACACAGGATGTGCATTCGCTGACCTTCGATCCGCTGTTTGCGGATCCGGGGAATGATGATTTCCATCCGATGAGTTCTGCGGGCCGATATGAGGGCGGGGTGTTTGTCCAGGTGGATACAAACTATTCGCCGCTGATTGATGCCGGAGATCCGAACACTGCGGTAACGAATGAGCCCGTGCCGAACGGCGGACGCATGAATATCGGAGCGTATGGTAATACCGGGCAGGCCAGCAAGAGCCGGACTAATGCGTGGGTTTTGGCCGTTTACGCCTCTGCCGGCGGGCGTGTGTCCGGCGGCGCGCCCGTTTTGCTGACATGGCTGCAGGGTAATCTGGACGCCACAAACAGGGTGACTCTGGAATATTCCTGGGATAATGGTACAACATGGACAAACATCGCTTCAGGTGTTCCGGTAACCGATAACCAGTATTTGTGGGATGTGGATGAGCTTGATATGGGCCTCCCGAGGTATCCGGCAAGTCCGACGGCCCGCTGGCGCCTCTTTGTTGAGGCGGATGCATCTGTTGCGGATGACACGGATGTCTATTTCTCAATGAAAGGGCCGTTTACATATTATATTAACGACCTTGATACGGCAGACGATGTGTTTACCACGGGTATTGGCGATGATGTGAACCTTGGCATTATGGCCAATGCCCCGAAGCTCACGATGCTTTCCTTGATTTCAGAGTGGGACATTGAAGGTGGCGACACGATTGTGCTGGATACTGGCGATTATGTGATCTCCAATCCGGTGGTCATTGCTTCGGCGGATGGAGGGAATTCGGCGTTTCCAGTGACAATTATGGGGAGCACGAACGGTGCCGGTGCTACTGTGCGCGCATCAACCAACAATGCAAGTCTGCTCCAAATTAACGCGAATTATGTGGATGTTGAGGGTTTGACCATAAAGGAAGGCTGGCTTTCGGCCTATGGCAATAATCTTCATTTTACTGATCTGAAATTTACCAACTCGGTATTCGACATTAATTCCAGGACAACGAGTGTGGAGCGGACTGCGCAATATGGAGGCTTTGTCCGCATTTCCAGCACCAGCACGAACATATGGCTTAGCCGGCTGGATATGCGGAGTGCTTATCTGCAGGTGCTTGGCGGCGCCGACATGCTTCTGGAGAACGCGCTGTTTTCTGGAACGGCATCTTATGCGGTTTCGCTGAATAATGCGCAGCGATTCGCGATGCGCAACTGCACGTTGGCTGTTTTGGGCAATCAGTTTGTGCAGTCGGGTGCATCGCTGTCGGAAATTGAAAACAACATTATGATTGCGGACGGGCCGACACGGTTCTGCATCCTTCAGACGGGCGGGACACTGGACTCGGATTACAATACGCTGGTGACGCGGAACGGGGCGTGGTTCGGCAATGCCGAGGGACAGTGGGAGAAGCTGATCTACTGGCAGGAGGAGTCGGGGCTGGACACGCATAGTCTGCCGCATGAGCCGCTGTTTGTGAATGAGGCGGGTGGCGATTATCACCTGCAGTCTTATGTCGGAAGCTGGAACGGCACCATCTGGTCTACCAATGCAAACCACTCTCCCGCTATAGATGCCGGAAATCCGTCCACGGTATTCACCAATGAGCCGTTCCCGCGCGGGCCGGCGGTGAACATGGGAGCGTACGGAGGAACGGAAGAGGCCTCCAAGAGCCGGCTTGATCCCTGGCTGCTGGCTCTGACCGTGAGCGACGGCGGCGTGCTGATCGGCACGAACACGATCTATTGGCTGTCGGGGAACCTGACGACCAATACGCTGCAGTTGGCGTTTACGTCGGACGGCGGAGCCACCTGGGTGACGATTGCAAGCGGAATCAGCGCCGGCTTGAACGAATACGTCTGGGACACCACCGCCTTTGTCACAAACAGCGTGGAGACCTACTGGCGCGTGATGGTGGAGGCGAACACCAACGTGCTGGATGTGACAGACGAGCCGTTCTCAATTCGAAACGGGCCGATTAATTTCTACCTGAATGATACGAACACTGTTGGCGATGTGTTCTGCGGCGCCCCCGGTGATGATGCCAATGACGGCTTAACCACGAATACGCCGATGCTGACGCTGACCAATCTGCTTGTGACTTACGACCTTGAGGGATTTGACACGGTATATATCGATGTCGGTTATTATAAACTTACGACGGAAAATGCCATGATCTGGTCGGATGCCGGCCGGGAGGATATCGGCAACCTCCTGATCCAGGGAGCGGGTACGGGAACTGTATTCTCCGGCGCCAGCAAGGCGCTCGCCGCCAATGCGCTCCGGATTTACGGAAACTATATTGACCTGCGCGACTTTACAGTTCGCGATGCGGGGGTCGGCATTCTGCTGCCGTCCAACCGCTTTGTGACGGCGGAGGGCTTGTTGATTGTCAGCAACGCGATGGGAATGAAGATCCAGTCGGGCGCGGACTGCGCGGTGGTTAACTCGTTGTTCCTGTATAATACGAACAACGCTGTTGCGATCAATGGGGCCAGCGACACGATTGTCGAAAATAACACGTTCTACGGCAACATCCCTGCCAGCATATCAATCACTTCGGCGGTGGGCAGCGTGCTGCAGAACAATATCTTTGGCATCACGGTTGCCGATGCGAAGGCTTATGGCGGATCGTCGAACGATGTGGCTTTCAATGTCGGAATAGACTACAACGTCTATTATTTTGAACAGCCGGGATATATTTACGACATATACAACACGCTGCTCCCATGGCAGCTGGCCTTCCAGAAGGATTACCGAAGCGCGGTGACGAATCCGCTGTTTGCGTCTGTTGCGGATAACGATTTCCATCTGCAGTCAGCAGCCGGCCGTTACGTGCCCGGAACCGGATTTGTGACCACGGACACGAACACATCCTGGGCGATTGACAAGGGCGATCCGGATGCCGATTACAGTCTTGAGCCGGAGGTCAACGGGAACCGCATCAATATCGGGCGCTATGGCGGGACGCCGGAGGCCAGCAAAGGCATTACGAATGCGTTTGTCTATGCGCGCTCGCTAAACGATCCGGTCTTCATTACGGCCACCAACAGTATCTGGCCGTTGATCTGGCATACCCTGAATGTTCCCACCGGAACGCTGGTCACGGTCCAGTATTCGGGTGATGGCGGGATCACCTGGCATGATATTGCCACTGGCCTGAATGCCTATCAGGAATACGTGATCTGGCAGCCTTCTTATCTGGACAACTCGTACAGCGCGTTGTGGCGGGTGATTGACTCGACCAATGCGCCGGTTTATGTGGACACCAACGATACCGAAGCCGCGCTGTTTTTCGGCACGTTCGAGATATCGGAAGCAAACAGGGCGACTGGAACCAACCTGCATTACATTGTCTGGCGCGGCGCCTGGAACGAGCCCTATCAGGTTCAGCATTCGTATGCGTTTACGCCGCGCGGAGACATTATCTGGTCGAACTGCGTTGACGGGGTTGGTTCTAATCAGGCGGCGTACCGGATTACCACGATAGGCGGCGATTTCCGCTACGAGGATCCCGAGAGCTCAATCCGATCCAACCGCTTGTATCGTGTTAAGTGGATTCCGTAAGCAGGAATTAGGAATTAATGCGCGAAGGGCGAGGGCAACCTCGCCCTTCGTTTTAAGGGAGAAGAGATTTGCGCATAATCAGCGGTCAGTTTGGCGGCAGAACCATCAGGGTTCCAAAAGGAGATATCCGCCCGACACAGGATAAAGTGCGGGAGGCGATTTTCTCGTCGCTGGCGCCGGTGATTCCGGGTGCGCGCGTGCTGGATATTTTTGCCGGCAGCGGCGCCATGGGTCTGGAGGCGTGGAGCCGGGGCGCCGCTTGGGTCTGGTGGGTTGAAAAAAACCGGCAAACATTCAAGACGCTGCAGCAGAACGTGGGAGATTTGTGCGGCGTAGACGCATTGAAAAATTGTTTCTGCATGGACGCCCTGCAATTTCTCCAGAAAAAGTCAGCCGTTTTTGATGTTGTATTTTGTGATCCGCCGTATCGAGAGGGCGCTGAGTCGCGACAGTTGGAATCGCTTCTGAATCTGCTGGGCAAGAGTCCATCCTTGATTCCGGGCGGGCTGTTGGTTTATGAACATGGGGCAAAAGAAGCTGAAATCAGCGATACCTGCTGGAAACTGAAACGCAGCAAAACTTACGGGAAAACAGGTGTACTGATATACCAGAAGATTATTAAGGAGAAGGCATTGTGAGTTCGAAAGCCATTTATGCGGGAACATTTGATCCCCTGACACTGGGTCATCTGGATTTGATCGGTCGTGCGGCGGGCATTTTTGACCGTCTCATTCTTGCCGTGGCCGGAAGCACGCGGAAAGAAACGCTTTTTACACTGGATGAGCGTGTGGCCATGGCGCAGGAATCCGTGGCCCGGTTCAAGAATGTCACGGTAGAGAGCTTTAACGGCCTTTTGGTGGATTATGCCCGGTCCAGGCAGGTGCATGTGGTAGTGAGAGGGTTGCGGGCCTTTTCAGACTTTGAATTCGAGTTCCAGATGGCACTGATGAACCGAAGCATGGCTCCGGATGTGGAAACCATGTTCCTGATGCCCAAGCAGGATTACAGCTATGTGAGCTCCAGCTCCGTGCGCGAAGTGGCTGAACTGGGCGGCGATGTGACCGTCTTTGTACCCCCTGCGGTGAAGAGGGCGCTGGACAACAAACTGGGCAAGAGGAAGCCGTGAGCCATGCAGATTGAAATTCACAAACTACCACCGGACGGCAGCCTATTCAGGGGCGAACATCCCGCCTCCATTCTGGAACTGGAGAACGATCCCCTGGTTCGTGCTGAAAAACCCGTCCGTTATGACCTGACAGCCCGCCTTGTTTCGAATGAGATTCTTGTGCAGGGCCGGATTTCTGTTGAAATAGATGTAAAATGCTCAAAATGCGGTGAATTTTTCTCGACATTGGTTGAGGATTCCTCTTTCCTGTGCACTTACGAAATTGGGCCGGGACAGGACTTCCTGGATGTTACAGAAGATATCCGGGAGGATATACTGTTGCTGATTCCGGCATTTCCTGTTTGCGGTGAGAGCTGCAAAGGGGTGTGCCTGCAGTGCGGCCGCAATTTGAACGAAGGGCCCTGCGGATGCGCCAAGAAGGCGCTGAACGATCCGTGGGGAAAATTGAACCGGCTTGATTTGTAGGCCGGAAAACAGAAATTTAGAAAGATCAGGAGGCATTCAATGGCCGTACCGAAAAGAAGAACATCGAAGAGCAAAAAGAGAATGCGTCGCCGGTCGCTTTCAAGCGAAATTCTGGCGACTCGACCCTGTCCGCAGTGCGGGGCTCCTGTGCAGCCTCATCGCGCATGTCCTGCATGCGGTACCTACAAGGGCCGGCAGGTCATTTCGGTTACCGCGGACGAGTAATCAATGCGCATCGCCATTGATGCCATGGGCGGGGATTTTGCCCCCGCCCAGAACGTGGAGGGCGTGCTGGAGGCGCTGAATAAGCTGCCTCAGATTTCCCAGCTCTTCATGGTCGGAATTGAGGACGCCATTCTGAAGGCGCTCCCGCCCGGGCGTTCCTTTCCGTCAAAGGTGGAAATCGTGCCGGCTTCCCAGGTGGTGGAAATGCATGAATCTCCCGCCGTGGCTGTTCGCCGCAAAAAGGATTCCTCCATTGGCCGGTCGATAGATCTGGTCAAGGACGGCCGGGCCGATGCGGTTTTTTCCGCAGGCAATACGGGCGCGGCGGTGGCCGCCTGCACGCTAAAACTGAGGACGCTGGAAGGCGTTCGCCGTCCGGCCATTGCCACGGTGATGCCCACAACCGGCGAGAATCCTTTTGTGCTGATTGATGCCGGGGCCAACACAGACTGCGAGCCCGACCTCCTTTACCAGTTTGCCGTGATGGGCAGCATCTACGCGCGCGAAATCATCGGCATTTCCAATCCCCGCGTGGGGCTTCTCAGCATTGGCGGCGAGGACGCCAAGGGGAACGAGGAAACCAAGGCCGCCTTTTCCATGCTCGAAAAATCCAAACTGAATTTCATCGGCAATGTGGAGGGCCACGACCTCTACAGCGGGAAGGTGGACGTTGTTTCCTGCGACGGGTTTGTCGGCAACGTGGTTTTGAAAACCAGCGAAAGCGTTGCGCATTCCATCAGCCGCTGGCTCAAGATCGAGCTCAAGAGAAACTGGATCCGGATGCTGGGCGCCTTCATCAGCCAGGGCGCGTTCAGGACGCTGAAAAAGAAACTGGATCCGGCCGCCTATGGCGGAGCCCCGCTGCTGGGTGTGAATGGTGTGTGCATCATCGGGCATGGATCCTCAACGCCCTATGCGGTTTGCAACGGCATCCGCGTGGCGTGTGAATCCGTGAACCATAACATCAATCATCTCATTATCAGCGAACTGGCGGAGGAAAAGGACGGGCTTCATGCATAAAAAGGAATTGAGTCAAACCGCTTGCGGATGCCTGCGCACGGTTTCCATTGTTGGCACGGGATCGTACATGCCGTCGCGCATCATGACCAATGCCGAGCTGGAAACGATGGTGGAAACCTCCGCGGAATGGATCGTGACCCGCACGGGCATCGCGGAGCGCCGCATTGCCGCCGAGAATGAGGCCACTTCCGACATGGGCGCCGAGGCGGCCCGCCGCGCGCTGGCCGATGCCGGCGTGAAGCCCGAGGAAGTGGATATTATTGTGCTGGCCACCATCACGCCCGATCTGCCTTTTCCGAATACAGCCTGCCTGGTTCAGGACAAGATCGGGGCAAAAAATGCCGCCTGTTTCAGCATTGAGGCGGCCTGTTCGGGCTTTGTCTATGCCTTGGAAATCGGCAAACAGTTTGTTGCCACCGGAACAGCCAAAACGGTTTTGGTGGTGGCAGCGGAGAAGATGAGCAGCATCATTGACTGGAAAGACCGCGAAACCTGTGTGCTGTTCGGCGACGGGGCCGGGGCCTGCGTGCTGCGGGCCGCCGAAGGAACCCGGGGCCTGATGCATGCGGTGATCGGCTCCAATGGTGCGCTTGCCGAGTTGCTCATGATTCCGGGCGGCGGATCGAGGCTGCCCATTTCCGAAGAGGTTATCCGCGAGCGCAATCATTATCTCAAAATGGAAGGCCGTGAGGTTTTCAGGCACGCGGTCAAAAGCATGACGTCCATTGCCCAGCAGGTTTGTGCGGAGAGGGGCCTGACCACCAGGGATGTTGCCTGCATTGTTCCGCATCAGGCCAATATCCGGATCATCGAAGCCATCGGACAGCGGCTGGAAGAGCCGAAAGAGAAGTTCTTTATCAATCTGGACAAGTACGGAAACACATCGGGTGCTTCTGTGATTGTCGCGCTGGACGAGGCGGTCCGGGCGGGCATCATCAAAAAAGGCGATCTGGCGATGCTGCTGGTGTTCGGCGGCGGGTTCACCTGGGGCGCCTCGCTTCTGGAGTGGTCAAAATGATGAAAACAGCGGTAATTTTCCCGGGGCAGGGTGCCCAGACAGTGGGAATGGGCAAGGATCTTGCCGCGACCTATCCGGTCTGCAGGGAACTTTTTGTCCGCGCGAGTACGGTCCTCGGCTATGACCTTGCGCAGCTTTGCTTTGAGGGCCCGGAGGAGGATCTAACCCGGTCCAATCGTGCCCAGCCTGCGATTTTTACGGCCAGCATCGCCTGTTTGGAAGCTCTCAAGCAGGAGTGCCCGGATCTGAAATATGATTTTGCCGCCGGCTTGAGTTCCGGCGAATGGGCCGCTTTGTGCGCCGCCGGGGTGCTGACCTTTGAGGACAGCATCAAGGTTCTGGCCGCCCGCGGCAAGTTTATGATGGAAGCCTGTCTCGAACAGCCTGGCGGCATGCTGAGTGTGATGAATCTTGACCTTGAAATTCTTCGCCGGATCAGCGCCGAGGCGGGTGTTGAAATCGCCAACCTGAACTCTCCCGGACAGACCGTGCTCTCGGGGAAGATAGAGGGCATTGACCGTGCTGAGAAACTGGCCAAGGAGGCAGGCGCCAAGCGAGCCCTCAAGCTCAATGTCTCGGGCGCTTTTCATTCCTCCCTGATGACTTCTGCGGCCGACCGGCTGGGTGAAGTGCTGGCGGGAGTTGAGTTCAAAAGCCCGTCCGTTCCAGTGATTTCCAATGTGACGGCTGAACCTCATGGCCCTCCGGAAACCATTCCCCCCGCCATGGTCAAACAGGTGAATTCCTCTGTCCGCTGGGTGGAATCGGTGGAGTGGATGAAAGCCGGCGGGGTCTCCCGCTACATCGAATGCGGCCCCGGAAAAGTGCTGACCGGACTGGTAAAGCGCATTGACAAAGATGCAACCTGCCTTAACATACTGGACATTGATTCTCTGAAAGGCGCAGTGGTTGCGCTCAAAGGACAGGAATGATGGATTTGAACGGAAAAGTGGCAATTGTGACGGGGGCTGCCCGCGGAATCGGGCAGGCTGTAGCCGTGAAGCTGGCGTCCGCGGGGGCTGATCTGGCTCTTTGCGATGTGCAGGCCGAATGGCTGGAAGAAACCGCCGCGAAGGTGATGGCGCTTGGCCGCCGCGCGTCCAAATATGCCGTGGATGTTTCCAGCGCCGCCGCTGTGGATGCCGCCGTTGCCAAAATCCATGAGGAATTCGGTCATATTGATGTGCTGGTGAACAATGCCGGCATCACGAAAGACGGTTTGCTGGCCCGCATGAGCGAGCAGGACTGGGACGCGGTTCTGGATGTCAACCTGAAGGGTTCATTCCTTTTCTGCAAGGCGGCTTCGCGCATCATGATGAAGCAGCGTTCGGGAAGCATTGTGAACATGGCGTCCATCATCGGCTTGATTGGCAATGCCGGCCAGTGCAACTATGCCGCTTCAAAGGGCGGCCTGATTTCGCTGACCAAATCGGTGGCCAAAGAACTGGCGGGGCGGAATGTCCGCGCCAATGCCGTGGCTCCCGGGTTCATCGAGACGAAAATGACCGAGAAGCTGACTCCGGAAGTTCAGCAGAAAATGCTGGAAGCCATACCGATGAAGCGCTTCGGGAAGCCCGAGGACATCGCCAATGTGGTGCTGTTCCTCGCCAGCGAAGACTCGGCCTATGTGACCGGCCAGACGCTGACCGTTGCGGGCGGCATGGTAATGTGATTTTGCACGGCAAGGGAATTCTGAATTATTGAGTTTGTTTTGCCTGTATAATAAGGAATAGTGCGATAGTTTAACCAAGAACAGGAGGCTGAAAATGGCACTTGAAGATAAGGTGAAAGAGATTATTGTTGAGCAGCTGGGCGTGAACGCCGATCAGGTTACACCTGAGGCTTCTTTTATCGAAGACCTCGGCGCTGATTCGCTGGATACCGTCGAGCTGGTGATGGCTTTCGAAGAGGAATTCGGCGCGGAAATCCCCGACGAGGATGCTGAGAAGCTCACGAGCGTCGGCGCGGTCATCAGTTATCTTAAGGAAAAAGGCCTGGGCGCTTAATAACGGCTTGGCTGTTGATTTTGAACCGGGCCGGACCGTGAAATCCAGCCCGGTTCATTTTCAGTTTTTGACCCCGTTGCACGGGAAGGCAGGGAAGTAACCATGGCAAGAAAAGTGGCAGTGACAGGCTTGGGCATTGTGTCCCCGCTGGGATGCAGGGTGGACACCGTTTGGAACCGGTTGCTGAACGGCGAGTCCGGGATCGGCCCCATCACCTATTTCGATACAACTCTTTTTGACGCCAAAATCGCCGGACAGGTCAAGGAATTCGATGTGGACGCCTTTATCCCGAAAAAAGAGCAGCGCCGCATGGATCCCTTCTGTCACTACGGCATCGCCGCTGCCAAGATGGCGGTTTCCGATTCCGGCCTTGATATGGCCAAAGAAGACCCCTGGCGCGTTGGGGTTGTGGTCAGCTCCGGCATCGGCGGCCTTCAGGTGGTCGAAGTCCAGTGCAACAACTTTTTGCAGAAGGGGCCGTCCCGCTTTTCCCCCTTCATGATCCCCCAGATGATCACCAACATCCTTTCCGGCCGCATCGCCATTGAGTACGGCATGAAGGGTCCCAATTTTTGCGTCGTGTCCGCCTGCGCGTCCGCCACGCACTCCATCGGCGAATGCCTGCGCATCATCCAGAGCGGTGACGCCGACGTCATGCTTTCCGGCGGCGCTGAAGCCCCCGTTTGTGTGCTTTCCGTCGGCGGATTCTGCGCCATGCGCGCGCTGAGCACCCGCAATGACGATCCAACCCGCGCCAGCCGTCCGTTCGACAAGGACCGCGACGGATTCGTCTGCGCCGAGGGCGCGGGCGTCCTCGTGCTGGAGGAAATGGAACACGCCAGGGCCCGCGGCGCGAAAATCTACTGCGAACTGGCCGGATATGGCCGCACCTGCGACGCCTATCACATCACCGCTCCCGACGAGGGCGCTGATGCCGCCGCAAAGGGCATCAGCCTTGCCTTCAGGGACGCCGGTTTGAATCCGGATCAGGTGGATTACATCAATGCCCACGGCACCAGCACATCGCTGAATGACAAAGGCGAGACACTGGCCATCAAAAAAGCCCTGGGCGAAGAACTCGCGCGAAAAGTGATGGTGAGTTCCACAAAATCCATGACCGGCCATCTGCTGGGCGCCGCCGGCGCTGTGGAGGCCGTATTCTGCGCGATGGCGCTGAAAGAGGGGAAAATTCCTCCGACCATCAATCTGGACAATCCCGATCCGGCGTGCGACTTGGACTATGTTCCGCATACCGCACGCGAAGTGCCCATCAAAACCGCGTTGAGCAACTCGCTCGGTTTTGGCGGCCACAATGCGACCATAGCCTTTAAAGCCGTCTAAAAACGCAAAAAAACGGCCAAAAATCGCTAAAAATGGCAAAAAAACGCCAAAAACAGCCAAAAATGGCCTAAAATAGCCAAAAAACGCTAAAATTCGGATAAAATTATCAAAAAAGAGCCCCGGCAGGATTTCACCTCCGGGGCTTTTTGCTGCCGGAAAACGGCTGTTCTGTTCTGCGGTTTTTGGTGGAAGATGCCGGCAGGCATCTCGACCATTTGTCTGGAGCCCGCCTGTGCATACTGGCGCAAAAAATGAGACCCGTTTGGACTCAAAGCGTTCCATCCGTCCGTTCGCATTTTTCCCGTTGGCGCTTGACTCTTCGGAGAGGTCTGTTAGCATGCGCCCGTTTTGTATGTGACGTAATTCAAGCGTTTGAATCCTGATTAAACAGACATAGGAGCAGTCCAAGCATGAATGCAGAGTTGAAGAAGAAGTATGTGTATTTCTATGGCTTCGGCAAGAAGAACACCGAAGGCAACAGCACAATGAAAGCCATCCTCGGCGGCAAGGGCGCCAACCTCGCCGAAATGGCGAACGCGAATCTCCCCGTTCCCCCCGGCTTCACGATCACCACCGAGGCCTGCGCCTACTATTCCAAGCACGGCGGCAAGTACCCGCCCGGACTCAAAGAGGAAATCAAATACCAGCTCGGCAAGCTTGAGAGCAAGATGGGCAAGAAGCTCGGCGACGCCCGCAATCCGCTTCTGGTCTCTGTCCGTTCCGGCGCTGCGGTTTCCATGCCCGGCATGATGGACACCGTCCTCAACCTCGGCCTCAACGACAAGTCCGTTCTCGGTTTCATCCAGCAGACCGGCAACGCCCGCACGGCGTGGGACTGCTATCGCCGCTTCGTGGATATGTTCGGCGATGTGGTGATGGGGCCTTCCTCCGGCCTGACGCATCACGATTTCGAAGTCGAGATGGAACGCATCAAAAAGAAATACGGCGCGAAGCAGGACACCGATCTCACTGCCGACCAGCTCAAGGAACTGGTGGACGCATACAAGAAGGTCTATCAGAAGAAGGTCAAGAAGCCCTTCCCGCAGGACCCGATGGTTCAGCTCGAGTGCTCCATCAATGCCGTGTTCGGTTCCTGGAATTCCGAGCGCGCCGAGAAGTACCGCACGATCAACAAGATCACCGGCCTGCTGGGCACCGCCGTAAATATCTGCTCGATGGTGTTCGGCAACATGGGCGACGATTCCGGCACCGGCGTGGCCTTCACGCGCGACGGCGGAACCGGCAACGCGAAGCCGATGGGCGAGTACCTGATCAATGCGCAGGGGGAGGACGTGGTGGCGGGCATCCGCACACCGAAGAACCTTGACGACATGCCGAAAGAGGGCGGGAGCATCTGGCCGAAGGCCTATAAGCGGCTCCATGACATCATGGCGCATCTCGAGGCTCATTACAAATATCCTCAGGATGTCGAGTTCACAGTCGAGCGCGGCAATCTCTGGATGCTGCAGACCCGCAACGCCAAGCGCACCGGCCTCGCCGGCGTCCGCTGGGCGGTCGAAATGGCCACGGGCAGGGATGTGTTCACCGGCAAGCCGCTGCCGAAACTGCTGACCCCGAAAGAGGCGATCATGACGCTGCAGGGCAATGACCTTGAGCAGCTTCTGTTCCCGATCTTCGACATCGCTGCGGAAGCCAAGTCGCCGGTGATTGCGTCCGGACTTCCCGCCGGCCCCGGAGCGGCAGTGGGCCAGATCGTGTTTGAAGCCCATGTGGCCGAAGCGATGCTGAAGAAGAATCCGCATGAAAAACTTGTGCTGGTTCGTCATGAAACCAGTCCTGAAGATGTGGGCGGCATGTGGGCGGCCCAGGGCGTTCTGACCTCCACCGGCGGCATGACTTCGCACGCGGCCGTGGTCGCGCGCGGCTGGGGCAAGTGCTGCATCTGCGGCGCGTCGGCCCTCGGCATTGACTACAAGAAGAAGACCGTCACGGTTGGCAAGCTGGTGCTCAAGCAGGGCGACTGGATCAGCCTGAACGGATCCACCGGCAAGATCTACGCGCAGAAGCTCCCGACGCAGCACAGCCCGGTGGTTTCCGCCGTTGTGCAGGGCCACAAGGAAGCTGCGAAACATCCGATCTACAAGATGTACAGGCAGGTTTCGGACTGGGCGAACGAGTTCCGGACCCTGAAGGTCCGCACCAACGCCGACAGCCCGAAGGACGCCGCCGCCGCGCGCGCGTTCGGCGCCGAAGGCATCGGCCTCTGCCGCACGGAGCACATGTTCTTCGAGGGCGAGCGCATCTGGGCCGTCCGCGAGTTCATCCTTGCGACGGACAAGAAGGGCCGCGAAAAGGCCATCACCAAACTGCTCCCGTACCAGCGGGCCGACTTCGAGGGCATCTTCAGGGCGATGAAAGATCTCCCGGTCACCATCCGCCTGCTCGATCCGCCGCTGCATGAGTTCATTCCGCACGACGAGGCCGGACAGAAGGAAATGGCCCGCCGCCTGAAGACCACGGTGGATGTGGTCGCGAACCGCGTGAAGCAGCTGCATGAACAGAACCCGATGTTGGGCCATCGCGGATGCCGCCTGTCCATCACGTATCCGGAACTCTGCGTCATGCAGGCCCGCGCGATCATCGAGGCCGCCTGCAATGTCGAAAAGAAGAACAAGATCAAAGTGCTTCCGGAAATCATGGTTCCGCTGATCGGAACCAAGGCGGAATTCACCTTCTGCGAGAAGATCATCCGCGAGACGGCCGACGCCATCATCAAGGACCGCAAGTCCAAGGTGAAGTACATGGTCGGAACAATGATCGAGATCCCGCGCGCCGCGCTGACCGCCGACGAGGTGGCCGAGGGCGCCGAGTTCTTCAGCTTCGGCACCAACGACCTGACCCAGATGACCTTCGGCTTCAGCCGCGACGACATCGGCGTGTTCCTGCCGGATTACCTGAAGGAGAAAATTCTCCCCAGCGATCCGTTCCAGCACATTGACGAGTCGGGCGTGGGACAGCTGGTTCAGATGGCCGTGAAGAAGGGCCGCGATGCGCGTCCCGGACTCAAATGCGGCATCTGCGGCGAGCACGGGGGCGATCCCGCGAGCGTGAAGTTCTGCCACAAGGCGGGACTGAACTATGTGAGCTGCTCGCCCTATCGCGTGCCAATCGCGCGCCTGGCCGCTGCTCAAGCCGCCATCAAGGGTTAATCGAGACTGCATAAAGCGGCGGGCGGGAAGAAATTCCCGCCCGCTTTTCTTTGGGTGCAAAGCCGTTCTTGATTTCGGGGGCTCGGTTTGACAATATGCGGTTTTAGAAAGGCAGCGAGGCTCTGGGAATCGGACTATGGCGGACATTGATCATACAGTGATGATATACATGCGGGAAATCGGCACCACCCCGCTGCTCACCCGCGAGGACGAGGTCAAGCTTGCGAAGCGCATCAAGAAGAAGGATGCGGCGGCCCGTGACCTGATGATCCGCGCCAATCTTCGGCTGGTGGTCAAGATCGCGCGTGATTACGCGTCCTACGGACTTCCTCTGCTGGACCTCATTTCCGAAGGCAACATCGGCCTGATGAAGGCCGTCGAGCGCTTTGACCCCAAAAAGGGCGGAAAGCTCAGCACCTATGCGGCGTGGTGGATCAAGCAGGCCATCAAGCGCGCGCTGGCCAACCAGGGCAAGACGATCCGGCTGCCCGCGCATATGGTGGATAAAATTTCCCGCCTGCGCCGCGCCGAGCACGAGCTGACCGAGCATCTGAACCGCGAGCCCACCAACGAGGAGCTGGCCGTGAAGCTGGATGTGTCGGCCTCCGTTATCGAAACCTGGAAAACCGTTGCGCTGCGGCCGGCATCGCTGGATGCTCCGCTCAGCGAGGACGGCGGCTCCATCAGTCAGCTTGTGGGCGATGATCGCGGACAGACTCCGTACGAGGATCTCAACGACAAGCAGCTCCAGACGGAAATGGAGGGGTGCCTCAAGAATCTTGACGCCCGCGAGAGGGAAATCCTCAAATACCGCTATGGATTGGGAGGCGTTGAGGCCGAAACGCTGGAGGATGTTGGCAAGCGCTTCAAGATCACCCGCGAGCGCGTGCGCCAGATTCAGAACAGCGCCGTGAAGAAACTCCGGAATATGATGGATGCCGACATCGAGAAGGAAGTCGGAGAGGAAGAATGAGCATTGAAGCGGTGAAACAGGCCATCCGCGATGTTCCCGACTTTCCCCAGAAGGGCATCATCTTCAAGGACATCACGCCGGTGCTCAACGATCCCAAACTTTTCAAGATCGTCATAGATGAGTTTGCAGCCCGCTATCAGAAAAGCCGCATTGAAAAAATCGCCGCGGTGGAATCGCGCGGATTTCTTCTCGGATCGGTGCTGGCCTACAAGCTGGGTGCGGGACTCGTTCCCGTGCGCAAAAAGGGGAAACTGCCGGCGGATACCATCGAAGCTTCCTATGCGCTTGAATACGGAACAGCCACCATCGAAATTCACACGGATGCCGTCAAAAAAGGCGAGCGCGTGCTGATCATTGACGATCTTCTGGCCACCGGCGGAACCGCTGCGGCCACGGCCTCGATGGTGAAACAGCTTGGCGGCGACATCGTCGAAATCGCTTTTCTGATCGAACTGGCTTTTCTCAAAGGCCGCGAAAAACTTTCGGGCTATCCGGTTTTCGCCCCGATCGCCTATTGATGCCTCAAAAGCATAAAGTGGTCAAAATAATGGCCGTTTTTGGCCATTTTTTACGAAAATATAGGTTCTTCATCAATTATAGTGGAGACAGATCGAGCTTTCCGCAGTGAAAAAGGATGGCGATTCTGTAATTCTCAAAGGATCTATATCCTCGAGCCTTTGCCCTGATCAACTGGATTTTTGAGTTAA
>JBFXGK010000017.1:0-72218 GCA_050178035.1 Kiritimatiellia bacterium | reverse complement strand
TCTGGAAGTACACGCTTTTGAAAAAGTTCCTCTCACGGAGCTACTTACAGAATCCACACCACAGCAGAAAAATGACGATTTTTGTAACCAGCTGCATCTGTTTTAGTTATAACCGGACAGTAGTGCTAAAAAACACCAAAAAACGTCAAAAAATGACTAAAAAAGCGCAAAACATGAGATTTTACGATTCTTTTGTCAATTCAATGAGCTTCTCAAGCTTGCCCATGGCCGCCCAGCTGTCAATGGACTTAGCCGCCAGCACGAGGCCTTCTTCAATGGTTCTTGCCTTCTCTCCCGCCACGATGGTGGCCGCGGCATTCAGCAGCACGATGTCGCGCTTGGGCCCCGTTTTTCCGGAGAGGACTTCTTTGACAAGAATAGCATTCGCAGCGGAGTCTCCGCCCTTGAGGTTCGCAGGGTCGGCCAGCGGAATGCCATAGTCCAGTGGATCCAGCTCATAAATGGAGATGTCCCCGTTCTTGACTTCGCCCACAAGGGTCTTTCCGGTGGTCGTGATTTCATCCAGCCCGTCCGACCCGTGGACCACAAACATGTGTTCCGCGCCCAGCTGGACCAGCGCGCCGGAAAAAAGCTTCACCAGCTCTTTGTTGTAAACGCCCAGCACCCCGCGCTGGGCGCCTGTGGGATTGGAAAGGGGTCCGAGAATGTTGAAGATGCTCCGGATGCCGACCTCGCCCCGCGGTCCGCTCGCGTGTTTCATGGCCGGATGCAGCGCCGGCGCGAAGAGAAAAGCAATGCCCGCCTCTTTGATGCATTTTTCCATTTGCGCCGGGCCGATTTCAATGTTCACGCCCAGCGCGGTCAGCACATCGGCGGCCCCGCAGGAACTGGAGACGCGCCTGTTCCCGTGCTTGGCCACCATGACCCCTGCCCCCGCCACCACGAAAGCCGCCGAGGTCGAAATGTTGAAGGTGTGCTGGTGGTCTCCGCCAGTCCCAACGATATCCACCACGTGACCTTTGGGGACGGCAATGGCGACCAGCTTCTCGCGCATGGCGTCCACGCCGCCCGCAATGACGTCGGCCGATTCGCCGCGGATGCGCAGCGCGGTGATAAAGGATCCGATTTGCGCGGGCGTTGCCGCGCCGGACATGATTTCCTTCAGCGTTTCGTAGGATTCCTGCCGGGAAAGCTCTTTCCCGTCCACAAGTTTGGCAATGGTCTCTTTTATCATGGCGTTTCTCCGGTCTCCGCATATATGCGGAATCGAAAATCCATACAACACGAAAAAGCAGATTTCTTCTGCGGCGAATTGCAGTCCGGCCCTGTTTTATGGTTCACTGCGGTCGGGAGCAGAGAAAAATGCGCGAAAAGACAATCGGCGGCAGAAAGGTTTTTGAAGGGCGGCTTTTGAAGCTGGAAGTGCTCGACGTCGAGCTGGAAAACGGCGTGCGCACCACCCGCGAGGTGGTTCGCCATCCCGGCGCCTCAGCGGTGCTGGCGCAGCTTCCCGATGGACGGTTCGTGCTGGTCCGCCAGTTCCGTAAGCCGGTGGAGATGGAGATGCTCGAAATCGTGGCCGGCCTGCCCGAAAAAGGAGAATCCCCCGAAACCTGCGCCCGCCGCGAAGTCCGCGAAGAAACCGGCCACGGGATCACCGATATCGTCCGCCTGGGCACGGTCCGGCCCTCCGTCGGATATGTGGACGAACGCATCGAAATTTTCTATGCCCGGCTCACCCCCGACCGGGTGGCCGCCAGCCTTGATCATGACGAGGAAGTCGAAAACGTGATCCTGACCGCCGCCGAAATCAATGATTTGATCCGTCAGGGGGCCATTGAGGACTCGAAAACGCTTGCGGCATGGCTTCTGTATGAGAAAATGATTCTGAAATCCTGAGGGGCTTTTATGAAGAAAAGCGAAGTGAGCGAAATATTCCGCCGCGTGAAGCAATTTGTGTTCCGCGACGTCTGGGATCTGGAGATTTCCAGCCTGCCCCCGCTGCACGCGATCCCGGTGCGGATCTACCGCGTTGGCCATTTGGTGGTCAAGGGTTTCATTGACGACGAGCTTTCCATTCGCGCCTCGGCCCTGACCTATACGGCCCTGCTTTCGCTGGTGCCGCTGCTGGCGCTGGTATTTTCGCTCCTGAAGGGGTTCGGCGCGGGGCAGGAGGGCGTGGACCGCTTCATGGAGTGGCAGACGACCATGCCGCAGCAGTTTCAGGATTTCATTTCCCAGACCGTTGCCCTTGCGCAGAATACCAACTTTGCGGCGCTGGGCTGGGCGGGTTTCGGCGTGCTGGTGCTGGCTGCCATCACGGTGCTGGGCAGCATCGAAACCTCCTTCAATCGCATCTGGGGCATTACGATTTCCCGCAATTTGATCCGGCGCATCGCCAACTATATCAGCATTCTCGTAGTGGTTCCGATCCTGATCGGCCTGTCGGGCACGGTCATTGCGACGCTGAGCAGCGAGAAAATCATTCTGCAGCTTGGCTCGATCGGATCATTCTACCGCAGTTTTCTGAAGCTCTCCCCGCTGGTCTCCGCATGGCTTGCGTTCAGTTTTCTCTACGTATTCCTTCCCAACACGCGCGTGAAGGCCTGGCCCGCGTTCTGGGGCAGCCTGATCGCCGCGCTGCTGTGGCTGGGCTGGCAGAAAGCCTATATTTCCCTGCAAATCGGCGTGGCCCGCTATAACGCCATCTACGGGACGTTTGCTTCAATCCCGATCTTCCTCGCCTGGGTTTATATCAGCTGGGTGATCGTCCTGCTCGGCGCGGAAATCGCATTCGCGGTGCAGCACCACGACACCTATCACATCGAGCGCGAGTCGGAGAAGGCCAGCCTCCGCGCGCGCGCCACGCTGGGCATGGCGCTGATTGCCGCCGCCGCCGTGCGCCTTGAAAAAGGCGACGGATGCCTCGTCATCAAGCAGTTTGCCGCTGAGCAGAAGATTCCGGTGCGCCTGCTTTACGAAGTCGTGAAGCTTTTTGTTGAGGCCGGCTGGCTGTCGCCCGTGGCCGACCGCGAGGACGCCTACGCGCTGCTGAAGACCCCCGATCGCATACTCCTTAAAAATGTAATCAATATTATCATGGACGCAGGCGTCTCCGCCGAATATCTTGGCCTCGACCGTCTGGAAGGTCCGGTTCCCTCGATTATGGCCCGCTATGGCCGCGCCATGGAAGCCGGACTGGAAAACAAAACCGTCCTGGATTTGCTGGACGGACTGGTTTGAGGGTAGGTCGGGCACTCCGTGCCCGCCGCGGCGGTCGGCGGATCAGCCTTCGCCAAGGCTGCGGCCCGACAAGGCGACCGCCCTGCCGAAGGCCACACGGCCGTGGCCGAATTTATCATAAGACAGGATTTTTATGGCGTTGATTGACTACAGCAAAGAGCTGAATGAAGAGCAGTGCCGCGCGGTGCTGGCGCCGGACGGCCCCGTGCTGGTCATCGCGGCGGCCGGCACCGGCAAGACCCGCACGCTCACCTATCGCGTGGCGCACCTGGTGGAGCGGGGCATAGACGCGCGCCGCATCCTGCTGCTCACCTTCACCAACCGCGCCGCGCGCGAAATGCTCGACCGCGCCGCGAAACTGGTCGGCGCCGCCGTCGGCGGCCTCTGGGGCGGCACCTTCCATCACATGGCCAACCGCATTCTCCGCCGCCACGCGGACAAACTGGGCTACGGGCTGGACTACACCATTCTCGACCAGGACGATTCGCGCAAACTCGTGAAGGCCATCTCCGAGGAACTGGATTATGCCGGAAAGCATTTCCCGAAGCCCGATGTGCTTTTGAGTCTCTACGGCTACGCGGCCAGCACGGGCGAATCGCTTCGGGTGATTGCGGAAGAGCGTTTCAAGTACCACGAGGAAATTAATCCCGAGCACGTCATTGCCGTGGCGGAAGCCTATGAAATCCGCAAGCGCAAGCTGAACGGCATGGACTTCGACGACATGCTCCTGAACGTGCTGCGCCTGTTCCGGCAGGAGCCCGGAATCTGCGCATCCTATCAGGAGCAGTTCCAGCACATCCTCGTGGACGAATATCAGGACACCAACTACCTGCAGTCGGAATGGGTGGATTTGATGGCGGCGAAGAACCGAAACCTGTTTGTCGTCGGCGACGATTTCCAGAGCATCTACTCCTGGCGCGGGGCGAATTTCCGCAACATACTTTCCTTCCCGGAGCGTTACCATGGCGCGTCGGTTTTCAAGCTGGAAACCAACTACCGCAGCGTGCCCGAAATCCTGAACGTGGCCAATGCCTGCATCGCGGGAAACCCCGAGCAGTTCCAGAAGACCCTGCGTTCGGTGCGCGAGAACTACAAGGTGCCGTCCGTGGCAGTGCTCCGCGATGGAAGCGCCCAGGCCCGCTATATCATCGAGCAGATCGCCCGCCTGAAGCGCGCGGGATATAAAACCTCCGAGATGGCCGTGCTCTACCGTTCGCATTTCCACGCGATGGAACTGCAAATGGAGCTGACCCGCGAGCGCATGCCCTATGTCATCACCTCCGGCGCGCGGTTTTTCGAGCAGGCGCACATCAAGGATGTCTGCGCAATCGTTCGGCTTCTGCGCAATCCGGTGGACGAGCTTTCCTTCCTGCGCATCATGGAATTTCTGCCGCGCGTTGGCAGGCGTTCCGCCGCCAAGATCTGGGAGGCGCTGGGGAGCCGGTTTGATGCCACTCCGCAGGCGCTGGAAACCGTCAGGATGAAACTTCCGGCACTTGCACGCGAATCCTGGCAGTCCATCGAAACCGTCATCACCGAAATCACCCGCGACCCGGAGGGGGCGGGGGCCGAGGCCTACATGGAGGCTTTTGTGGACGGGTTCTATGACGAATACGCCATCGAAACCTTCGACAACTACAGCCGTCGCCAGGAGGATATCCAGGAGCTTATGAACTACGCGTCGCAGTTCGCGACCCCGGATGATTTCCTGAGCGAAATGGCTTTGCTTTCCAACCTCGATGCAGAGGATGACAAACCAACCGACGACGGCAAAGGCGTGATCCGCCTCAGCACGATCCATCAGGCAAAGGGCCTCGAATGGAAAGCGGTGTTTGTTCTATGGCTGGCTGACGGAATGTTTCCTTCGGCGAAATCGCTGGAAGTTCCCGGCGGAGTGTCCGAAGAGCGGCGCCTTTTCTATGTGGCCACCACGCGCGCGAAGGACGAACTCTTTTTGTGCGTGCCGGAAGTGCGCCGAGGCAAGGACGGAAGCACGCAATTCTGCATCACGTCGCGCTTTGTCGAGGAAATCCCCGAAAAACTCGTCTCGCGGCCCTACATCGGATTTGTCTGATTTTTGGTCAAAAACAGCCAAAAAACATCAAAAAAACGTCAAAAAAGGCCTGTTTTTGCTCGAAAACGGCAAAAAAACGCGAAAAATGGCCGTTTTTCACAATCCCCATGATCACGGGGTCAGGCTGATGTTGACACGATAGAAGGCGTCCGCTTCGCCCATACTGTTGGTTGCGCTCATCAGATCGCCCGTGCCGGGCAAATCTATGCAGCCCGCGAGCGGCTCCCATGCCGACATCAGATCAAGAGCGCGCTCAACGGTGTAGTAACGCCCCAGCACGCTGTACCACGAGATGATCATGGCGCCGGGCGCCGATGGGGCGGGTTCCTGTTCTGCCACATGAAACACATCGTCCGGGTCACCGGCGCCAGTGCCCGCCACCCATTCCTCCCAGTCGTTTGAATCATCATCATCGGAATCCGGGTCTTGAGGATCGCTTCCGTTTTCATAGACTTCCACATGGTCCGAAAGCCCGTCGCCATCGGTGTCGAGCGAGGATGGGGCATATTCCGAGGCGCCGATGTCCACGACCGCGCCGCCGGACTCGTCTCCGTCAATCGGGCGCGGCAGGCCGACCAGGTCGGAGGTCAGATTGTTGGATATGCCCGCATCTATGCAGGGCGAACCCGGCTGCAGTGACCACCACGCGGCGGAGTTGGTGGCAAAGAGAGGATCGGCATGGATGTTGCCGGATCCGGGGAGATCAAGGTCTGCGAGGCAGTTGGTGAAAAACACGGGCGGATAGCCGATTTCCACGCTGCTGGGGTCGGTGGTGTTGCCGCTCAGCGTGTGGCGCATGATGCAGTTCTCGACGGCGCCATAAGTATGCTGATGCCACCACAGCTCTTGTCCCATGTATCCGGCAATGTTGAGCGCGATCGTGCAGTTGAGGATGCGACCGTTCTGCAGGTACATGCCTCCGCCCAGGTTCTGGCAAAGGTTCTCGGTCACGAGGCAGTTCTGCACCACCGGCTCTGCTCCGGCCATCAAAACACCTCCGCCATTGCCGGTGTACCCCCCGTTAACGGCGGAGTTCCCGCGAATGACGCAGCGATCGAGGACACCCTCCATGATGTGAACCCCGCCGCCCCGGCCGTCATTCATCGGGTCAGCACCCGGGAAATAGCTGCTGGCGGTATTGCTCACGATCATGCAGCGTTCCACGCGCGACGTGGCGCCCTCCTGGTAGATGCCTCCTCCGAGCCGGGCCGTTGAATTTCGCACATGGCAATCGCGCAGGATTGCGCTTCGGTCAATCAGCACCCCGCCTCCATTGCCGTTCATATTTCCGCCGCAGATGTCGAAGCCGTCGACCACGGCTCCGTGCGCGTTCAGATACAAGACGCGGTTGGATATTGCCGCCTGCAGGATGGTGCGGTCGCGTCCGTTCAGGCTGGACAATTCGATGGCTTTGTTCACAACCAGCTGGTTGGTGAGCGCGTAAGTACCGTCATCCACAAGAACCAGCATGCCGTCTTCGGCCAGGTCAACGGCATCATGGATGTTGGTGGCGGCAGTTGACCACGAACTGAACGGATAAACCGATGAGCCGTTTGTCGCAACGCAGATCACGCCCGGCGCGACATGAATTGGCGCGGGATACTGCCACGACGCCGACTCGCCGGCCGCATTGGTCACGGTCAGTTTTGGCGAATAGTCGCCGGGCATGTCATAGACGACCAGCAGTGAACTCAGTCCGCTTCCCGTGAAATCGTTCGTGCCGTCGCCGTCCGTGTCCCAGCAGTACACAAGGCCGGCCTGGTTGCTTCCGGAGACATAAGCCTGCAATTGGACGGAGAGAGGTGTCCAGCCCGCGGTTTCCGAACGGCTGAACCAGCAGTCGAACGGCCCCGGATCGAACTCCAGCGCGCCGAGGTCAACAATACCCGACCGGATTCTCGGGTTGCCGTCCACATCAGTGGTTCCATCCATCCAGTCTTCATGCTTGCCGGCATCAATGGCGACAGATCCCGGCATCAGCGCAAGGTTCAGATTGGGAGGGTCGGCCAGGTTCGGGTTGCCGGCCACAAGCCCGGCGCCAGTGAGCCCCTCCATGGACATGCTTCCAACACAGACATGGTCAAACATGGAATCGTCCATAATGCCGCCAATATCCGCGCTGTTGCCGGTCTGCTGATGCGTGTTGTCATGCACGATGCAGTTTACAAGCAGCCCGTACTCATATCCGGCCGGTGTCCAGATCGTGCCGGAAAAAATGCCCCCGTAACAGCTTGCGGTGTTTCCTGCGACGGTGCAGCTTTGGAGAAGGCCCCCGCCCTCGGTGTAGGCCCCGCCGCCGAAGGCCGCATCGTTGCCCGCGATTGCGGAGTTGCGGATTGCGCCGCCGGCCGTGCAGGCTGCGCCGCCGCCATAGCCGGCATAGTTGCCGCGGATCCAGCAGCGTTCCGCGAGAGTTCCGTTTGCCGCGTGCAATCCGCCTCCAAACCCGCCCGTGGCGACGCTCCGGTTGCTCACAATGAGGCAGTCCGCAATCCGTCCGCCGTTGGTGGCCATGATGCCGCATCCGTGGCGGCCGCGATTGTTGAAAATGACGCAGGACTCAACGGTTCCCGAAGCCGTCATCAAAATCCCGGCGCCGTCTGCGCTGATCCCCGTGTAACCGTTTTGGACAGTCACATCCCGGATCAGCGTTCCCGCCGCCGCGAGCTCGATGCAGCGGCTGGCGCCGCCGCCGTCGAGTATCGAGGCCTCCGCATCGCCGGCGCCCACCAGTTCGATCTCATTTGTAATAACCAGTGCTTGCGCCAGATGGAATGTTCCGGTGCCGACAATGACCCGGTCAAAATCGGTCGCGGCGGCAACCCCCGCCAGCGGATTCGTGGCCGCAGTCAGCCAGTTGGTGAAGGGGGCCTGATGCGTACCGGAGAGCGAGACATAGTGTTCAACAGGAAGCGGCCGCGCGCGGATGTAATTGATTTTGGTTTCGGTGTCGGTGAGCCCGGCGACAGTATTGGAAAGGAAGAGTGAAACCGAGTGGTAAAGTGTATTGCTGTAAGTATGGCTGACCGTGTGCAATCCAAGACCCTGCTGATCGAAGGTCCCGTTGTTGTCGAAGTCCCAGGCATAGAACATGGTGCCGGTTTCACCCACGCCGATGAAACTTCCGCTGAACGTGACTCCAAGCGGAATGCGTCCGTCCTGAGGAGTTCCGGCAAAGTCAGCCACAACGGTCGGGGCTGATGATTCATAAGCCCCGATGTCAACCTGTCCATAAATAATGCGTGCGCTGCCGTCGAGATCGAGGACGCCGGTCATCCAGCTTTCGTTCAAACCGCTGTTGAAGCATGGCGAATCACTTCCGATGCGGAAATCGCCTGCGAACAGCGGATCATTGGTGATCACATTTTCCGCTGGAATTCCGGTTGGAATGCGCGTGGTGCAGACGTGATCCATGTCAACGTCTGTAAAGGATGCAAAGCTGTGGTTGTTCGATGTGCCCGCCCCGGTGTTGTGATAAATGATCGTGTTGACGATGCGGCGGTCATAGGTTTCCCATTTGTCGAAGCCCGCGCCGCCAGCCGCGTTCGTACACAGGTTTCCGGCCACGGTGCAGTTTTCAAGGATTCCTCCTCTTATGTACACTCCGCCTCCATCAGTTACGGCCGAGTTGCTCACCACGAGGCAGCTGCGCAGGCGGGCGCCTGTGTAGACGCTGAAATAGGCGCCGCCGCCGTAGCCGGCCTCATTTTCGTCCATCGTGCAGCGGTCCACCGTGACATCGCCGTCAAAGTACAGTCCGCCGCCGAAGGATGCCCCCTTGTTGCGCAGCAGTGTGCTGGTGCGCAGGCTGCCGCTGTGGACATGTACGCCTGCGCCGTACGGCGCGGCGTTGCTGGCGATCATGCAGCCCTCTGCATGGCCGCCCCACAGGGCGAGACCGCCCCCGAAGCCCGCGCTGTTGGTCACGATCACGCAGTTGCGGATCATGCCATCCTCGACCGCCAGTGCGCCGCCGCCGTAGCTTTGGGCCCGGTTATATTCCATGCGGCAGTTCACCGCGAGGCCTTTGGCCAGATACAGCCCGCCGCCGCCATAGGGCGTTCCGCTGTAGCGCGCATAGTTGTTGCGCAGAATGCAGTTGCTGATGGTTCCGCCCTGCGGCGCATAGATGCCGCCCCCGTAGCGGTCGCCCAGTCCGTTGGACACCGTGAGATGCATGACCTGTGCATAGGGATTGCCCAGCAGCAGTCCGCGGCAGACCCCGCTGCCGTTGATCACGGCCGAGGCGGGATTTCCGTCGGGTCCCGTCAGCGTGATCGGCTTTGTGATGACCGGCATGGTGGTGATTGAATGAGTTTCCGCCGACAGCATGACCACACCACCGTCCACAGCAGCATCAAGCGCCGCCTGAATATTGGTGGCCGCGGTGATCCAGTTTGTGAACGGCGCGACGTGCGTTCCGGAGGATGAAACATAATTCGTTACCGGTGCGCCCCAGACGGTCACGCAATCCGGTTGCACACCTTCATCAGTTTGGCCAACCGTGTTGGTTACAGCAACGCGAACAGAAAAGCTGCCGGGCGACGCATAAACATTTGTGATCACGGTCAGCCAGAGCCCTTGTGCATCTGTGGCGCCATTGTTGTCGAAATCCCACTGCACGGTCACAGGATCCATTGTGGCGCGATACACGCGGGCGGTGAACACGACCGCGAGCGGCGCATAGCCGGCCCCAGGCGATGCCGTGAATCCCACGCCCAGCGAAGTTCCGATGAACTCATGCGCGCCCATGTCCACGCAGGTTCCGGTGATGCGCGGATTGCCGTACAAATCGGTCGCGCTGGCCATCCATGCCTGGTTGGTTCCGGTGTTCAGCGCGACGGAACCATACCGGATGCGGTAATCATTTGTTACGGGATTGGCGAACAGGGGATCGCCGGTTAGATTGTTGGTGCCCGGCAGAAGCGTTTCGGTTGAGCTGCAGTGATCGAAGAAAGCTGAAGAAAAATTCTGCAGACTCGCGTCATTGTCCATGACGGCCCGGTTTTCATAAAAAACACAATTCGTGAAACCGGCCAAGGACGAGAGATAGGCTCCCCCGCCATAGTTGTCTGATCGATTAAAGGCAATCGTGCAGTTTTCGAACCGGGTGTTATATGAGTAAATGCCACCGCCGTAGCCGCCGGCCTGATTCTGTGCCACCACGCAATTGCGCAGCAGGCCGGCGGACGAATACACGCCGCCCCCGGAAGAGGCGGAGTTGTGCAGAATGCGGCAGCGCTCAGCAGCAGAGGATGCATCCTGGAAAACAATTCCACCGCCGGAACCTTTGGCCCTGTTGGAGACAATCGTGCAGTCAGTGATCGTCACCGGATATGAAGATCCGTATACTCCGCCGCCATGCCAGTTGGAAACAGCGTTGCCGGAGATCAGGCAGTTGTGAATATCGGCCACGCTTCCGGCATAGATTCCTCCACCGTAGTTGCCGCACCAGTTGGCGGCAATGACCGAATTGCTGACGAAGAGCGGCCCGTATGCGTAAATGCCGCCGCCATAGTTTCCCGCACCGCCCGCATTGGCCTCGATGCGGCAGCCGGCGATATGCACGGCGCTCGTGCCGTATCCGTAGATTCCTCCGCCGCCCTGCATGGCCTCGTTGCTGGCGACGATGCAGTTGCGCATGGTGCCGCCGTAATAGAAAAGAATTCCGCCGCCACCGGGCCAGCCGTTCATGCGGCCGTTCACCAGCGCGAGATTCTCAATTTCAACGCCGGGCGAATTTGCATAGATGCAGCGGCCGATATAATTCGCGTCAAGGACCGGCGGCGTGCCGCCAACACCCTGCAGCTTCACGCTCTTGTTTAAATCAATGTAACTGCTCAGGATGTAGGTGGCGTTTGTGATGAAAACAGTTGAGCCGGACACCGCAACCTGCACGGCCGCGGAAATGTTTGTGGCCGCGGTGCCCCAGTTGGTGTACGGCAACTGATGGGTGCCGGAGGGCGAAACGTAGATATATTGCGATCCCACCTTTATGTATGACCAGCGGTTAAAGTAGCCTGAATTATAATCCGGCGCAGGCCCCTGAATATTGAGTTCCACATTGTACGTGCCGATGCTGGAATAGATATTTGTAACGGTGTGCAGTCCGTAACCTTCAGCATCGTAACTCCCGTCCCGGTTGAAATCCCACCAGTAATAGATGTTTGTGCTGTTTCCCCCAAACACGCGGGCCGTGAAGACCACTTCAAGCGGGGCGAAGCCCTCTGTCACATCGGCGCTGAAATCGCAGCCGAACGCAACTTCGTATGCGCCGATATCCACGATGTCCTCAACGATGCGGGGGGTGTAAGGGTCGAAACTGGACGCCCCGGTCATCCAGGGCTGGTTGGTTCCGGCATTGATCACCGGCGATTCAAGATCCGGCAGCCCGCCGGATGGAGGGAGAAGGGGATCGTCCGCGATGTTGTTTGTGCCTTCCGGCAGAGGAGAGGAACAGCAGTGCGCAAACGTTGCGCCGCTTTGTTCATAATTCGCGTTGGAGGTTGCGGTGTTGGCCCAGAGGATGGTGTTCCAAAGGCCTGCCGTGCCGACGCCGGTCGCGAGTCCGCCGCCGGAGGATGCGCCTGAGTTTCGCGCAATGGTGCAGCTTTCGATGATCGCATTTCCGCTGCTGAAGATGCCCGCCCCGCGCGAGGGCTGGCGGTTAAGGCTGTTGTCGTGGATGTAGCTGTTGCGGAGAAGAATGGCATCGGCGGAGCAGACAGCCGCGCCGCCGGTGTAGGCATAGTTGTATCCGAAATCGCAACCGTACACTGTGCAGGTGGCGGCGGCATAGAGGCCGCCGCCGGAGTCGTAGGCCATGTTGTAATTGAAATTGCATTTGACCAGTGTCGATCCCGCCCCCGACGGAGCCACGTAAACGCCGCCGCCCCGTGAGCCGTAAGAGGACTGAACCTGGCAGTTCGTAAGAAGCGCGGGTGCCGCCAGACAAACGGAGCCGCCTTCGATGCCCTGTCCGCCAAAATAGCTGAAGCTCAGTTGATCCAGTACGGCGCCGGCATGCGAAACAAGCATTCCCTGCGTGTAGATGGAGCTGTTGTAGGGCCCGTAGAGGACTGCGTGAGATCCGTCGCCCCTGATGGTGACGGCATTGGTGACGCGGACCGTATCCCTGATGTTGTGAGTGGTGGCCTGAAGCAGAACGAGGTCGCCGTCATGGGTCACATCCAGTGCGGCCTGAAGGTTCGTGGCAGCTTCGACCCAGTTTGTGAACGGAGCAACATGTGTTCCTGATGGCGAGACGTAAACCGTGGCTGCGGGAACCGCAGCGCCCCATAAGAAAAATCCCCCCGCGATCAAGAGTGCAGTGAAGAAAGATTTCGTCCTCATTTTGCGCCCCCCATCTTGCTTTCCTACGTGAACATGATACAAAAACCTCCATATTAATCAAGACAATCCAAATCTCAAACACGCCCGAAAAAGGCGCGAAATCATCAAAAAACGGCAAACACAATGGCGAAGCAAATGATAAAATTACCTGAGCCGGAGAGAGAACTCGATTTCCCTTTGATGAAGGCGCTGGAGAAAAGGCGTTCAGTGCGAAAGTGGACAGCGGGTCCTGTCACTGAGCAGGAACTGTCGAATCTGCTGTGGGCGGCCTGCGGAATTACAAAAGACAAGTACGGCAAAGTGAAGAGCAAGAGAACGGCGCCGTCCGCATGCAATTCGCAGGAGATCAGAGTTTATGTTCTCTTGAAGAGCGGCGCTTTTCTGTATGACGAAGAAAATCATGCGTTAACAGAGATCATTAAAAAAGATGTCAGACAATATATTGGCCGGCAGAAAATGATGAAGGCTGTGCCAGTGGGTCTGGTTTTTGTTGCGGATCTGTCACGGATGACGAGTCCGTTTTTGAGGAAAAACGAGGAAGCGCAGCGTTTTTGCGCGTGGGTTGATGCGGGCTATATCAGCCAGAATGTATATTTGTATTGCGCCGCCTCCGGCCTGGGCACGGTGGTTTTATCCCTGGTGGACAGAGACAAGCTGCATGCACTGATGCATTTGAAAGAGCATGAGAAGATTGTTCTGACTCAGGCTGTCGGGCACTCAGCATAATCCGAATATTCCGACCACAAAACATCACAGCAGGTAGGGCAGGCACTTTGTCAGGCCGTAGCCTTGGCGAAGGCTGATCCGCTGCCTGCCGTTTTCTTCGGCGCTCACTGAGTGAGCGCCCTACCAAAAAACCGCTCAAAAATGCCAAAAAGCCCCCAAAAACGCCAAAAATCGTTAAAAAATGGCCAAAAACGTCCCAAAAACGCAAAAAAATGCTCATTTTCCGATTTTAGCGCTCACCGAATGAAAATATCCGGCCAGCAGTCATTGCCGGTGTGGTGAGTGATGCGGATGGTATTATCTGCGGGCTGGTTCACGGGCCAGAGGAAGATTTCGTAGTCGGCGGTGTCATGCTCGTGACCTTCTTTGCTTGCGCCCAGCACCATGACTTTTCCGTCGGGTGAAAGCTTTGGAAAATATTCGTGGCTCCACGGAAGCGGCAGATCCAGCCACAGCGAACTCTTTCCGCGTTCCTGTTTGAAGATCGCGTTTTTCATCTGTCCGCCGTGATCCACGTAATAAAGATACCTGTGTCCCGGTGACCATGCGAGCTGGCAGCCCTTGCCGCTGCCGATGGTTGTTTGTTCTTTTCCGTCCTCCAGCAGAACCATGCCGCGCTGCTTTCCGCGCAGCGTGACCGCCAGTTGATTTTTGTCTTCGTTGTAATCGGGCGTCTGTATCTGGGCTTCCCCTTGGAACAGCATTGTTTCCGATCCGCTTTCGAGCTCGTGCCGGACAAACTGGCGCGCGCTGCGCTGAAAATAGACGGATTTTCCGTCCGCCGACCAGGTGGGCGTGTTGCCGTCGGGGATCACCTGGATGTCTTTTCCGCTTTCGGCATCGGCAATCACCACATCCCACGGGAGCGGATCGCGCTGCGAGACCCAGGGAATTTTGGTCCGGCAGAAAACGATTTTTGATCCGTCGGGCGAAATGCGCGGATAGGTCTCGGTGTGCGGATGTTTTGTGAGTGCGCGGATTTTGCCTCCGGGCAGGTCCATTCTCCAGATGTCGTGATTCCCGCCGCGGTTGGAACTCCATACGATGAACCCGTCGAGATCCTTCAATGCCTCCCGCAGCGCTTTCTGCTCTTCGCGCGAGAACTTTTCTTCGTGTCCCGCTTCAGGTGGGGTCAGGCTCCCGGACTTTTTGATGCCGCGCCAGGTGAAGGCGGCCGCGCCCGCGGCGCAGACCAGCAGAAGCACGGCCGTGGCCGCGAGAATGGCATTGCGTCGGGTTCTGGTTTGCATTGCGTCCTCCGTTTGCGGCGCGGCGGTGCTGAAGGTGAAAACCACAAGCGCCAGCCCGCCGAGGCTGTAGTCAATGAACTGGCTCAGCACGTGCATGCTGAGCATGACGACAATGGAAATATCCGCCGGGAAGCCCAGCAGGGTCAGCGCGGCGAGGCCGCCCGCCTCATAGGTTCCAAAACTCATGAACGTCGGCAGCAGGGCCAGACTGGCGGTGCCCTCGGCGGCGATCAGCGCGATAATGACGGCCACCGGCGAGGCATCGGCGAAGTGTTCGCCGAGGGACGGCGCGATCCCGGAGAACAGGAAATAGAGACCGGCATATTTGATCACGCGGACGCCGAGAGAAAGGCCCGTGACGGCCATCAGGCGGCCCGATTTACGGACAAAAGTGAACGCCGCGGCGAGCCGGTGCAGGAATCCAAATACTTTATTCAATACGGGATTCCGGAACTGCACGGACTGGAATTTCACCGAGAGCCATCCCGGCGCATACAGCAGGGCGATCCATCCCGCCAGCGTGATGACGAGCAGGATGCCGGTGCTGATCATGATCAGCTTCTGATCCGACTGCTGAAGGAACGGGGCCGCAAGAATAACGGCGGCGATCAGCAGGAGCGCCACGAAATCGAACAGCACGCTCAGCGTGAGGGATGAAACACAGTCTTCGCTCTTCACGCGGTAACCGCGGTTGAGCATGGCGATGTAGCTCAGTTCGCCAAGCCGTGCCGGGAGCATGTCCACCAGCATGTTGCGCGTGAGAGTGGTCAGGTAGAGGTGAAACAGCGACGGGATCTTCTGCGCGCCGCCCGCCTTCAGCAGCACGCCATAGCGCAGGGCGCGCAGCAGTCCCTGCAAAAGCTGGCACAGCAGATAAATTCCAGCGGCGATCAGCGAAACGTTTCGCACGGCATTCAGCACCTGCGCTGCGCCGGCCGCGGGATGACCGGCGGAGACCAGCCGGAAGATCAGCGCGACCACCCCGCAGGAGATGGCGGCTGAAAAAAGAATGCGAATGATAAACTGGCGCTGCCTGATCAAAACGGATTACTCCAGCCACTCGAGGGTGAGTTTCTGCAGGGTGACGTCGGTCGCGCGGGAATAATCGAAATCGAAACGAAGCGGATGGTTGTCAGTGACGCTGAATTCCACGGACGTGCTTCCCGCCTGCGCGACCGGGACGGCGGCTATGGGTTTCTTGCCGCGGACAGGAAACACAGAGAGTTTGCCGAGCGGGCCCGCTCCGGAATCGGCCGCGGCGATATCGAGGGTCAGCCTGTACCGGCCGGCTTCCAACGGCAGATTGAATCCGTAGAAAATGGATCCGGACGGGTCATAGTCTTTTCGGAGCACCACGCTGCTCGCGGCAACATCCGTGAATCCCGCATGGAAAAAGGCGGAGGCCGGCATTTCAAGGCTTCCACCGACCGCGGGCATTTCGGGAGTCTTGCCCGCGAGATAAAACTGGTCCACATCCACCGCGCCGCCGGCGAGTGAAACTTCGAGCTGGAGTTCTTCAAACGACGACGGCCGCGAGAAGGGGGCTTCGAGCCAGGTCCAATCCGGGCTGTCCACGGGATAAAGAACGGTCTTTTCCGTTGCGCGCGCGATGGTCTTGACATTCAGCATGCCTTTGCCGCGCACGCGGATCATCCAGCGGTTGTTGTAATAGCTGGAGACCTGGTAGGGGCGGGAGATGAAGGATGCGTTGGTCGCATTCAGCGCGAGCCAGGAATATTTTGAATCGGTGGCACTTCTGCAGTTTTCCCGGTGCAGATTTTCGGCTTCCCAATGCCAGGCGGGAAACGCGAATGGGGTAGTGCGCACATCGGGAACCGATGAGCTGGCCTCGTCCAGAATCCGGAACGCCCAGACGGGTCCATCCTGCTTCAGAAGGCGCAGCCGCGGATGGGTGATCAGGCGGTCCAGCGTCATGCCGACCGGGAAGGGGCTGACCTTTTCAGGATAAAGGTCTTCGTGCAGCAGCACATAATCAATGCCTTTGCCCTGCAGATCGCTGAGCTGCGCGGAAGGAATATTGCCCTGGTTCATGCTCTCAAATTTCTGGAACACCGATTCGACATATTCGCGGGGAACCATCGGGCGGTAGCCGTTGATGAGGCGGATGCGGTAGAGCGAGGCGTAATCCAGATAGACCGACGTGAAATGCGAATCGCCCGGCCAGAGCGTCAGCACGATGGCCCGCGGCTGAACGCCGCGGTCGGCGGCATCCTGCGCAACGGCCGCGTAGGCCTGCTGCTCGTTCTGGAGAATGCAGATCGCGGGA
The DNA here is from genome assembly GCA_050178035.1 of Kiritimatiellia bacterium. Classification (GTDB taxonomy): domain Bacteria; phylum Verrucomicrobiota; class Kiritimatiellia; order JAKQHR01; family JAKQHR01; genus JAKQHR01. Next base: position 55,324 of record JBFXGK010000017.1, on the reverse strand, counting down.
TCGCAGAAGCCGGCATATTCCGCAAGGACGATGATTCCGGCGGCTGCAATGGCGCGTGCGGCGGTCAGGAATCTGATGCGCGGCTTCCGGACGGGATTCCATGCAATCACGATGGCCATGGCCAGCAGCGTGGGGAGAAGCGCAAATATTTTTGCGGGCTGCCGGATCATTTCATAGGGCGGGATAATTTCGCGAATGAACAGAAAGAACCGTCCGTCAAATGGTCCGCGCGGGCCCAGCGACAGAATCGCGCAGCCGGCAATGAAAACCAGCAGCAGGGCGGTAATGGCGGCGCGGCGGAACCCGGTTCTTGTTTTCCAGAGATTCCAGAGCTGGGCCCCGAACCCGGCCAGCGCCAGAAGGGCGGCGGCAAAACCGAAATACACCTGATTGCTGAGGCCAAGATCTTCGCGGGAAAATAGTCCTGCCGCGCCGGGGGAAAAGAGGCGAACTTCGGAAATTCTGCGACCGCCGGAGGTGACGGACTCGTCCAGCGACAGGGCGATCCATTTGGTGAAGGCATAGGAAAGAATCACGCCGGCGACAACGGGCAGGAGCACAAGGACCAGCCACTTCCATTCAACGCGGGATTCGGGCCGGCCGCGCTGGAGCAGGGCGATCAAACCCCAGGCGGGAATGCTGAGAACCGAGAAGAAGAAAACATGGGTGTCGGTCCAGCAGGCGAAAAGAATAACCATGCCGGCCAGAATGCCCGCGGACATTTTGTTTCTGCGGATGGCGTCGTCGAGACCCAGCCAGAGCATGGGAATCCACGCCATGGCAAAGCCGGTGGGGCTTCCGCCGAGCAGGCTGACCCAGCGGTAGGGCAGGGCGATGCCGATGAGTGCGGCCAGCGCGGCCAGCGGCCAGCGCCGGGTGTAGCGCGAGGCCAGCATCCAGGTGAAAAAGGCGGTCAGCCACAGCGAGAGAAGCCCCGTAAGGTTCCACGCCAACGCGCGTGAACACGCGGCATTCAGCAGCGCCCACGCGAGGGAGAAGGGCGCATAATAGGCGCCGGGCTCGAAGCGGGCCGCGTCGTCGCCCGCGTTGAACTCATAGACGTTGTGAAACAGCGGCGTCTTCCCGCCCAGCATGTCGCCCAGCATCCAGAAGTGATAGAGGAGCTGCAGGTGGTCGCCGGGGAACATGATGCGCTCGGCGGGCGTGTCCGAACGGTGATGCGTGGCCGGAATGCCCGAGGCCGCAAACCGCGGCAGCGGCCAGGTGAAAATCATCCAGACCACAAGGGTGATCAGCAGCGAGGCGGCGGCGGGGAACCATTTTCTGCCGGTCATGGCGAAGCCTCCCGTTTGCCGCGGGTCAGGAAGGCGGTTCCACCGAAAACGGCGGCGTAGACAAAGTTGATGGCCAGATACAGCAGGGCCAGCGACAGCGCGGCTTCTTTGGCCACGCCGACCTGCGTGAAGAAGAACACGTAGGCGCCGTCGCGGACGCCGAGTCCGTAAATGGAAATCGGAAGCGCCTCAATCAGGGTGATCAGCGGCACAAAAACGGCAAAGGGCAGGATCCCGGTTTCGAAACCGAGGGTGAGTCCCATCATCCAGATGATCACAATCACCATGAATTGGAAGGCGAGCGAGATCGAGAGCGCCTGGACCAGCAGGATTCTGTTTCTGCGGTAGGTGGAAATGGACTGGAGGAATTTCCGCACAAAGTCCTGCAGTTTTGCTATCCGGTCCAGCCGGAACAGCCGCAGGCCCCACAGGAGCAGGCGCTGCTGCAGGAGCATCCACACCATGACCACCATCAAGGCAAAAACCGCGGCCGGAATCAGGATGATGCCGGGTTCCGGAAGCCGCCGGAATCCCAAGAGCGAAAACAGGAGTCCCCACGCGGCGATGGCCAGAAAGCCGGTAAAGCGGTCGGCGAAAACCGAGGCAAAGCCTTCGGCGGCGCGCGAACTGCGTTTTGAAACATCATAAATCCGGTAGGCGTCGCCGCCGATGCTGGACGGCAGAAACAGGTTGAAAAAAGTGCCGATCAGGTAGCTTCGCGTCAGCCGCCAGAGGCCCACGTCAATGCCGTCTGCCTTCAGCAGCAGCTCCCACTTGAAAGCGCTAACGACGGTGTTCAGGAAGCACAGAATGAAAATAGGCAGCAGATAAACCGGACTGGCCTGTGAAAAAACGCCGCGGAAGGAATTCCAGTCCGCTTTGGAATACAGGAAAAGCAGGAGGCACACGCTGAAAGCGATCTTGAGCAGCGGCAAATATTTCCTGAAACTCTTCATATCCATCCGTTGAAAAAGCAAGGCTAGTGAGGGGCCTGCCGACCGTCAACCTTTTCATCGGGGTTTGAGGCTGAAATGTGCGGGATGTTCAATCTTTTGTATGGCAAAAAAAGGGCGTCGGGGCTACTCTCCGTCCCCATGAAAATATTGCCCTACATCCAGATTGCGCGTCCGGACCACTGGTTCAAGAACATCTTTGTGCTGCCCGGTATTGTGCTGGTTTACTTTTTCGAGCGGCTTCCGCTCGATTTCCATTTTGCTGTCAATGTCGTGACGGGACTTGTTTGCGCCTGTCTGGTGGCCTCCAGTAACTATGTGCTCAACGAGATACTGGACGCGGGCAAGGACAAGTTCCATCCGGAGAAGCAGCGCCGGCCGATTCCGTCGGGCGAAGTGAAGCTCCCGGTGGCGTGGCTGGAGTGGATACTGCTGGCAGCAGCCGGTATAGGGCTGGCCTTCAGCCTGAACGCGCGGTTCGGGGTCACGGCCGCCATGCTGTGGATCGCGGGCTGCTGCTACAACATTCCGCCTGTGCGCACGAAGGACCTGGCCTACGGGGATGTGATCAGCGAATCCTTTAACAATCCGCTTCGCATGGCCATGGGCTGGTACTGCACGGGCATCGCGGCGCTGCCGCCCGTTTCCATCCTGCTGGGCTACTGGATGTTCGGCGCATTTCTGATGGCGATGAAGCGATTTGCCGAGTACCGGATGATTGCCGATCCCGCCCGCGCCGGGCAGTACCGCAAATCGTTTGTGTACTACAATGAGGAGCGCCTGCTGGAGAGCCTGTTTTTCTATGGAGCGCTCTTTGGCATGTTCTCCGGCGTTTTCATGGCGCGCTACCACGTGGAGCTGGTGCTGGCCACGCCGCTGGTGGCTTTCCTGATGGCCTACTACATGCACCTCGGCTTCATGCCCGACAGCATTGTGCAGAAGACGGAATATCTTTACCGGGACACCAAACTGGTGCTGCTGTCGGTGCTGGCGTTCCTTGCCTGCGCGTTCCTGCTGATGACCGACATCCCCGGCTTCCAGTCGCTGATCGAACCCACCGCGGTCAGTTCCGATGCGCGGCATCTCGTTATTCCTTCAGGCGGTCAGTGATGGAACGGCAGCGGGTGGCCATACTGGGTGCGAGCGACAATCCGGAGCGCTATTCGCACAAGGCGTTTGTGATGCTGCGCGAACACGGCCATACCGTGATTCCGGTTCATCCGGCCGGAAAAATCATCGAGGGGATTCAGTCGGTCCGGTCGCTGGGCGAGATCACGGAGCCGGTGGACACGCTGACGATGTATGTTTCGCCGGGCATCTCCGAAAAACTCGAGGATGCCATCCTCGGGCTGAAGCCGGCGCGGATCATCTTCAATCCCGGCACCGAGAATCCGGAACTGCAGCAGAAGTGCGCGGCGCAGGGGATCGAAGCGCTGAACGCCTGCACCCTGGTCATGCTGCGCACGGGACAGTTTTGATGCGGCTCAGTGAGGCTCCACTTCCGGGGCTTCAAGCAGGTCGCGCGTGGCGGGCTTCACGGGAATCATTCGCAGCTTTTCATCTTCTATTTCTAAACGATAAAGAAAAGCCTTTTCGAGCGCCCGGTTGAAGCGGTACATCCAGAAGGTGCGATCCGGGTGCCTTTTTGCCATGCGGATGTTCTGATCGCGCGAGTTTTGCACATAAAGGACATCGCCCGTCAGGTCGAGATCATTGCGCATGAAGCCGGTGGCATAGTAATCGTTGAACTGATCCGGCCGCCGTTGATCGCGGTCTACGGAATCCATGAAAACCACGGCATTGGTAATGCCGTAATCCCGGACGACCCTCGGGAGTACATCCTCAACATCGAGAAAACTCAAAGGGTACAGTTTTAAATGCGCCGGGGTGCTGATTCCCAGAAACAGGACTCCGGACACAACCATAAAAGAGGGCAGTTTCGTCCAAACTCCGCGCCGGGACAATGTTTCCTTCAAAGAAAAAAATCCGCTTGAGGCCAAAACGAAAAGAAACGGGAATGCGGGGGTCAGATAACGTCCGGGGACGCAGCTTTCATAGTACCAGTAGCAGGCGAAAGTCAGTAGAAGCGCCGGAAGCGGAAGCAGGAAAAGCCAGTCCTCCGCACGCGCCCGGCGAAGAATGAACGGGAGTATGACCAGCGCCAGCGCGGGCCAGGGCCAGCCCGTCAAATTTTCGTTCAGCACATCAAGGCGCATGAAAGAATACTGAATGGCAATGGCGGGAGTATGCGTGCGAACCCGGTCTATTCTGCCAAAACCAAAGTCGCCCCGCTCTCCCATGCCGATCACATGGCCGGGCGTGCGCCAGTCGTGGGTCGTAATTTCCTGAAATATAAAAAGCGCCGCAATGGCCAGCAGGGCTGCGGCCATTCCGGCCGCAATTCCGCCGCGGCACCGCCAGAATCGGGAGGCCGGGAAAAAAAACGCGAGCGCGAAAATGGCTCCCATCACAGCGGCATCAAGCGGCCGGCACAGGAAGGCAAACCCCCACAGCAGTCCTGCCGCGCCGCCCCAGAACCATCGTTCGGTCTGCCATAGTTTTTTCAGGCTCAGCAGGCACAGGCCGAGAGCGAGCGCTGTCGGGATGTGTGAAAGATGCAACCCTGAAAGCACCGCAATCAAGGGCGACGGAATGACCATCAGGGCGGCCAGGCGGCCGGTGCGCTCATCGTAAAAACTCCGGCCCAGTTCGCTGATGGTGACCACCAGCAGCCCGCCGAGAACAGGATTGACCAGCCAGGGAACTCCCAGCCAGACGCCGGGTGTCAGCAGCAGCGGCCATCCCGGGGGATACATTCCGCACCAGTGGCCCAGTCCGGCCTGCTGTCCCAGAACGCCGAAGACCTCAAAAAATCCCGCATCTTCGGGAAGCGGCAAGGTGATCTTCCCGCGCGCAAAAATCCGCGCCTGGAAAAGGGCGGCCATGCCGTCATCAATCCGGGGGATTCCCTTGAATTCAAGCAGGGCCACAAGCACATAGGCGGTGCAGGAAACCGCAAACAACAGCGCGTTGAACGGAAGGCGCGGCATGCTGAAAATCCAGCCCGTGCAGCGCCGGAGCATTTCATAACGGCGTCCCGTAACGGCGAACGCTGCCAGCGTAAAAACGGCGGCGGTCTGCAGGGGAAATTTTGCGATCGCGCCATGAAGCGGAAATCCCTGCCCGCTGAGAAACAGAACCAGCAGCGCGGAACCCAGCACAATTTGCCATTTGTTTTTCTTATCCATGCAATACGCGGCTATATTTTTTAAGGGGGCAGACCATAGCGGCAACCGTCCCGGATGCCAAACAAATAGTCGGACAAAAAAGCGCCTTGACCCCGGTTCCCCGTTGCTGGCATACCAGCCGGATGCAAAGGGCATTCAATCTGCTGAATTCTGTTCCCGGTTGGCTGGTCATGGCCGGGATTGCGTTTGAGCTGATCCTGATATTTTATAGAAAAAGACAGGCTTCCCGGCATGCGCACGTATTGCGGTTCGCGGCGTGGGCCTTGCGTCCGTGGGTTCTGTGGGCATGCTTCAATCTTGTTTTCCGATGGAACCGGGAACGGGGATTCAACAACCCCCGCACGTTTCCGTTTTTTGCAAATCTCTGGTCGGAAAGTGAAACATTTTTCGAAGCCCTTTCACGGATTATTCAGTTGCCGGCGCTGCCCGTCTGGGGTTGTGTTGTTTTAGGTGCTCTTATCGCTATGATTCTGCTGCTGGTTCGGGTGGTGCGCTGCGAACATGTCCGCATCTGGCCGGCGCTGGCGGGACTGTATGTCCTCACGATTATTCTGCACCTCTCGCAGGCCAGCCTGCCGGACGGGGCGTGGCCCAGTGGAAGCAATCCGGGCTCTCTGCTGTCATCCGCGAAGGCAAACACGGGCATGCTTTACACCATGTCGTACGTTCATGGCACGCATGATTACCTGAGCCGTTTTCTTGAGATTCAGCCCAAGCTTCGTACAACAATCCACGGCGTTTCCCATCCGCCCGGAGCCTCGCTGTCGCTCCACTGGATCGGCAGGATTTTTGGTGTCGAGAGCAAAGACATTCGGTGCCCCGAAAACCGGTTTCGCTATACCCTCGGACTGACGGTCTTCGGGGCGCTCAATGTTGGAATCATTTTCCTGCTGGCGCAAAGTCTGTTCGGCAGAAAGGCCGGTTTTCTCGCGGCAACTCTCTGGGCGGCCGCGCCGTCGGTTTCGGCCTATTCCACTTTCGCCCAGGATTCAATTTATGCGTTGTTTTTCAATCTCGCCCTGCTGCTGTCATGGCATGCGGTCATGTCTGAAAAGCGGACGAAGCTTATTGCGGCGCTGCTTGGCGCGGACTTTTTCGCGATGACCATGCTGAATTACAGCTGGTGCATCATGACCGCCATTTTTGCAGTGTTTGCGGCGATCATGGGCTGGCGCAAGCGCTGGCCGATGAAGGAATTTGCGTTCCGCGCGGGTCTGCCGATGGTTGTCATGGCTGTGCTGCTGACGGGTTTCCTTGCCGGTTACCGTTTGGATTACCTGGCGATGTACCGCTTTTCAAAGCAGTATGTGGATCAATGGTATCGCTTCGGCAGCATCTATCAGTGGGTCATGGCCCTGATCGGCGGGCAGATGGATCTTTTCCTCCTGATGGGCAGCGTGACCTGTTCCGCGTTTTTTGCCGCCGCGGCGGGATTCAGGAAGAAGCTCTTGAACGATCCGCGGGTGATTTTCATCATCGTTGTTTTCGGCATTTATGCTCTGCCGATTCTTTTCGGGCCGACCTGCCTGAAGATGGAAGCCGCCCGATGCTGGAACTGGATTGCCACCCTGCCGTTTGCGTTTGCGGCGGCGCAGCTTCTCAAAATGCCGCACCGTATTTTCGTCTACGGAGCCCCCGTGGTTTCGGTGCTCACGTACACCGTGATGCGGCTATTCTTGAACTTCGCCCCGTGATGGATCTTGCACCAGTTCCCCCCGCTTGCGATACACCGTTATTCTGGGATGGGCAAACGGAAGTTCCCGGTCATGAAACTCTGCGGCGGCTTCGTACCGGTTCGTGAGACTCAAATAGAAGGACTGAATTTCCGTATCGTAAAAGGGCATGCCCGGATTAAAGAATCGTCCATAGGCCATCGAACTGCTGATCAGGAAGTCTGCTCCGCCGGCCGAAACATCCTTTTGCCTGTAAAGATAGCGTGCTCCCTTTTCCGTGATCCCCGGGATTTCCACCGGGAGTGTATAGCGTTCCGAGATAACCACGCTTCCCGCGGGAATGTTCTGGATGCACCAGTCACGGGCCCGCTCGCGGGTGTCCGGCCGCGACAGCGCGGCTGCATCGAGGAAGCTTGCGGCGCCGAACCAGCCGATGGTCAGAAGTGTCGCCGCAAGGGCAAACCTTCGGATGCCCGGCGCGATGGACAGGCCTGAGGCCGCAATCATGATCATGGGCGGCCAGAGCATCAGCAGATCGTTGGCGCGGGCGATATCGCGTCCGGTCAAGATGATGAAGATCAAAACGGCCGCCAGAATCCAAAGAGCGGCCGACAGCCAGCGAAGATGATCCCGATCGCGATCTCGCCAGATCAGCACGGTTCCCAGCAACCCGCCGAGAATGAGCAGAAAATGTCCGTGACCGATGATGGTCCGAATCAGGACGCTCAAGTTGGCCGGGATTTTTTCGGACAGAGGAACCGGCTGCCCGGTGACGTTGGCCTGCCACTGCATGAAAGCGGAAAAATTCTGCAGAAAATAGGAAGGATCATTCCGCAGCATGGGGCAGGTTATCCACATCCCGGCCAGGCCCGCGATCCCGACGGCGGCAACCGAAATCAGCGCCGCCTTCCATTTCTTTTCCCGCGTCAGGCCGATCCATGCCGCCAGCGGGAAAATGCCGGCCAGCGCGGCCGTGTACTTGACCCCGAAGGCCAGCCCCAGCGCCAGTCCGGCGCACAGGGACGGCCATGGAATCCGGATGGACTCCTGCGGAATCCTTGTGCACAACGCCCAGGCCATGAGGACAAGGGCGGCCATTGGAACATCGTTCATCCCATAATGGCTGTCCAGAGAGCTGGCGGGTTCAAGCACCAGAGCCAGACCGCCCAGCAGCAGTGTCCATGGGCCCAAACGCGGGCGCAGGCACAGGGCGGCGGTCGCCACGGCAAAGAGAAAAAGAAGCGAGGCCTGCCACCGCAGGCGATAGTCCCACAGCCAGCGATCCTTCTTTTCCACGGCCGCCCGCCCGCCCAGTAAAGACCTGATCTGCATGGCCTTCGCGAGCAGGATGGAAGAACCATACGGATAAAGAGCCAGCCGCACATCGTCATTGAAATATTCCCGCGGATTCGGGGTTTTGGAATAGGCTTCAATGGCCATCTGGACCTGCTTGGAAACATCGGGATGCCAGATATATCTCGGGGCGCCGTGATGAATGCCAATCATCCGCACGGCCAGCCCGGCCAGCAGAACGGCCATCAGCGCTGCATGCCAGACGATGCGTTTGCGCGCGGCGAGGCGGTTGATGTTTTCCAGTTGCATGCGGGATTTTTAGAGGCTTTGCCGGCGCATAACAAGCCCCAAAGGAAATCACTCGAAATTTCGCGCGCGATGCGCTTTAATGGCGTGCGCCAAACGGTGGCATTTGGAGATGAAGCATGAAATCAACTTTCCGGATCGAGTCGGCGGGACTGGCGGCTTGCGACGCTGCTGCGGCCAGTGTGTTTTTGTACAGCGAGCCCGCGGACGCCGAAAAAGATGAAATTCTGCGTCTGACGGCCTTGGAGCATGGCGACCTGGAAAGCATTCATGATCCCGATGAAGTTGCCCGCCTGGAGCATTCGGAAGAAAACCTGCTGCTGATCTGGAAGCGGCCGGACAACGTCACGCGGGGCAAAACCATCCAGTTCGAGGTGTCTTCTCTGGGAATTGTTCTGGCCGGCAGGCGTTTGGTTTTCATCGTTCCGCATGGCGAGCTGCCCCTGGCCGGCCGGGAGTTCAGGAAGGTTGCATCCGTCGAGGGATGCCTTCTGCGCATGCTGCTGCAGTCGGTGCATCAGTATCAGGGGCACCTCAAGGCCATCAAGCTGATGTCGCAGGAGCTCCAGGCCAAAATCGTGACCTCGATGGAGAACCGCTATCTGCTGCAGATGTTTGCGCTGGGCGAAAGCCTGATCTACTACCACAACGCGCTGGAGGCCAACAGCACGGTGCTGGCAAAACTGCGCACCCTTTTTGACAAACTGAAGGTGCCGCCGGACGACCTCGAACTGCTGGACGACGTGATCGTGGAGAACCAGCAGGCGTGCAAGCAGGCCGGCATCTATTCCACGGTGCTCTCCGGCCTGATGGACGCGCGCGGATCCATCGTCAACAACAACATGAACGTCCTGCTGAAGAACCTGACGGTCATCAACGTCGTGTTCCTGCCGCTCAACCTTGTTGCCAGCATCGGCGGAATGTCGGAATTCAGCATGATGACGCAGGGCCTCCACTGGGCCGTGTCCTACGGGGCGTTCTTCGCGGCCATGCTGCTGCTGGGCGGCCTCACCTGGTCGTGGCTCACGCGGGTCATCGAGCACCGGAACTTCGGCGCGAATAAAACCGGCTGAGCGCGTTGCGCCCCGCGGCCTTTCCTGCTACTGTGTGCCAGATTCCCCGGTTGCGGGCAAATTCCGGGATGGAAGCGCGTGGATACGGTCACTGCAAATCTTCGGGCGGAGTGCGGCGCCTATGTTCTGATGGGCGCCGCCGGCGCGTATCTGTATAAAGGCAGTGCCCGTGATGTGCAAAAGCGGGTTGACGCGCATTTGGGCGGGCATGTTGCCCGGACCCGGAACAGGCGGCCGCTGACGCTGGCGCATGTGGAATACACGGTTGATTACTCTGAAGCCCTGTGCAGAGAAAAGTGGCTGAAATCGGGACAAGGCAGAAAATGGCTTAAGGAGCAGATTGCCCGGGTGGCGGAATGGCAGACGCAAGGGACTTAAAATCCCTCGATCGCAAGGTCATGCGGGTTCGACTCCCGCCCCGGGCACCATCTGCAGACGCAAGGGACTTCCTGCCGGAGGCAGGTCCGCCTCTGGCGGAAAAATCCCTCGATCGCAAGGTCATGCGGGTTCGACTCCCGCCCCGGGCACCAGGGCCGCGGCCAAAACGAAAACTTCCAATGATTGGAACTTTCGGGTAGAAAACTTCCAACCATTGGAACTTTTTGCGGAAAAACTTCCAATGATTGGAAAATCGCATGGCGGAGAACGCATCAAATCTGGTGATCGAGGCGGCGGAACTGAAAAAGATCTTCCGCGATTTCTGGCGCCGTCCGAAGGTCCGGGCGGTGGACGGCGTTTCCTTTGAAGTCCGCCGCGGCGAGGTTTTCGGGCTGCTGGGGCCGAACGGATCGGGCAAGTCCACGACCATCAAGATGATTCTCGGCCTGCTGCATCCCTCCGGCGGCCGCCTGCGCGTGCTGGACCAGTCGCCCCGCCATGTGAAGACGAAGGCGCGCGTCGGATACCTGCCGGAGCATTCCTATCTTTATCCGTATCTGACCTCCGAGGAGACCCTCGATTTCTACGGGAAGCTTTTTGACCTGAACGGCCGCGAGCGGGACAAGCGCATCGAGCAGCTCCTGGAGATGATCGGCCTGCAGCATGCGCGGCACCGGATGGTGGGCGAGTTTTCGAAGGGCATGGCGCGCCGCATTGGTTTGGCGCAGGCGCTGATCAATGATCCCGATCTTGTGGTGCTCGATGAGCCCACCTCGGGCCTCGACCCGATCGGCTGCCGGCAGGTGAAGGATTTGATTGTTACGCTGGCGAAGCGGGGCAAGACGGTCCTGATGTCGTCGCATTTGCTGGCCGATGTCGAGGATGTCTGCGACCGGATCGCCATCCTTTATAATGGAAAGATCCATGCGATGGGCCCGATCCGCGAACTGCTTCAGGAAAAAGGCCGCAGCCGCATTGCGCTGCCGGAGCTTTCCCCGGAGTCTGTGGCGCGGGTGCTGGCGCTTCTGCGCAAAGAATTCGGATCGGAGCCGGAGCTGGATCATCCACAGCTTGATCTGGAGAAGTTTTTCCTCGATGTGGTCGAGAAGGCCCGCCGCGGCGCGCAGGCAGAGGCTCCGAAAAAGGCCTCTGTGGCCAGTTACTTGACCGGTGAGGATCGTCTGCAGCAGTTGGCGACTGCACCTGCGCCCGCGAAAAATGCCGAACCGGAAGTTGCCGCCCCCCCGCCAAAGCCTGCGCCGGAAACGGACGCAAAGCTGAGTCGTCTGGTCAAAAAATGAACAGGATTCTGTCCATTGCGGCCGTTACGCTGCGCTCGGCAATCCGTTCACGGATTGTTGTCTTCATGATGCTTCTTCTGGTCTTCATCCTGGTCGGGATCCCTCCGGCGATTCGCGGCGACGGGACGCTGACCGGATATGTTCAGGTGCTGCTTAGCTACACTCTGGGATTTGCGGGTATCATCCTTTCCATCGTGGCCGTCTGGACCGGATGCACGGCGGTCTCCGCCGAAATCAAAACTCACCAGCTGGATATGGTGGTGACGAAACCGGTGCCGGCCATTCAGATTTGGCTGGGCAAGTGGCTGGGAATTCTGGTTCTGAGTTTTGTGCTTCTGCTGTTCACTTTTGGCTCCGCCTATGGCGGTCTCCGCTGGGCGATGACCCGTCGCGCGGCGGACCAGAAGGATCTGCAGAAATTGCGGGAACAGGTGCTGGTGGCGCGCGAACAGATTCCGCCGCGCGAAGAAGGCCTTGCGGAGCAGGCCGACAACCTCCTGGCCGTGCGCCAGGCGGAAGGCGGCATCCCGGAAGGCTTGACGGCTGCCGCGGCGCGCAGGGTCATTGAAGACAATCTGCGGTTGCAGGCCAATTCGGTCCCCGGGGGGTACAGCCGCCAATGGATTTTTGATATCGGGGTTTTGCCGGCGAATCGCCCTTTGTTTCTGCGGTACACGTTTTCCGCTCCCCGTGATGACATCGAGGGCATGTGGCTCGCGGGCGCGCGGGAAAACCGGGATCAGGCTGTGCGTCGCGTCACCGAGACCCCGGGCGGTTTTTACACCTGGCGCATTCCGCCCGCCGCGGTGAACCGCGACGGCACGCTTCCCGTTGAGTACGGCAATATCAACAGCGAGCCGGTCACCGTGATATTTCCGCCGGAAAAACCGCCGATGCTGCTTTTTTATCACGATTCTTTTGAGATGAATTTCCTGCGCGTGTTCCTGGTGGTCCTCGTCCGGATCGCGATGCTGTCCGCCATTGGGCTGACGGCTGGAACTCTTTTTTCGCAGCCGGTGGCCCTGTTTTTTTCGGCATGGATCGTGCTGCTGCTGAATGTCGGGCGCTACATTCAGAGCATGGCCGCGACCCAGACCTTCTTTCAAGTGCACGACGGGCCCGTGCGCGTTCCGGGTCTCCTCGACAAATTGCTGCACCTGTTTTTTGCCGCGCTTGACCGGATGCTGCATCCGCTGCAGAGCCCGGATGTGCTGGGGGCGCTGGCCGCCGGCGAGTGGGTGTCGTGGGCAACGGTTGCCGTCGAGGCGGCCGTGAAGATTTTGATTTTCAGCGGACTGCTGGCCCTGCTGAGCGCGTTTGTGCTGAACCGCCGGGAGGTCGGTCTTCCGTCATGAACCGGTTTGCAAACACTCTGCTTCTGCTGGCCGCCGCCGGCCTGATCCTGCTGGCCGGCGCGCGGCACGAGGGCTTGAGGCGGATCAAAACGGAGCAGAGCATTGTGCCGGTCGATCCCGTGGAGAATGCGAGTCCTCTGGTCGCGTTCACGACCGTTGCGCTGGGCGGATTCCGGGGTTTGGTTGCGGATGCGCTGTGGCTGCGCGCGACGCGCCTGCAGGACGAGGGCCGGTATTTTGAACTGGTGCAGCTTTCAAACTGGATTACACAACTGGAGCCGGGGTTCGGGCCCGTGTGGGCATTTCACGCGTGGAATCTCGCCTATAACATCAGCGTGAAATACTCGGAACCAGAGGACCGCTGGCGCTGGCTTCAGAGCGGCATCCAGCTTCTGCGCGACAAGGGGCTTGTTTACAGTCCTGCCAGCGCCGAGATCTATCGTGAACTGAGCTGGCTGTTCTTTCATAAAATGGGTGGTCTCAGCGATCAGGCGCACTGGTATTACAAGCGGCGCTGGGCCGATGAAATGGAATCGCTTCTGAGCGGGCCGCGTCCGGATTTTGAAGCCCTCAGGCAGAAGAAAGAGGAACTGGAAAAATACCGGCTGGATGCGGTTTCCATGAAGCAGGTTGATGAAATGTACGGGCCGCTCGACTGGAGATTGTCGCAGGCGCATGCGATCTACTGGGCGGCGAAAGGCCGCATATATGCGAAGGGATTCTACGAGGTCGCCCTTGACCGGATGATTTTTCAGGCCATGGCTGAGGCGTTTTTGAGAGGAAGACTCGTCCGTGACGATGAAAAGGGAATCTTCATCACCTCGCCGAATCTTGAGATTCTTCCGCGCGTGCTGGCGGCCTACGAGAAGGCGCTAACGGAGCATTCAGAGGAGGAGAACATTAAATCCGCCCATGAAGGTTTCCTGCGCGAAGCCATCATGATTGTGTACAGCCACAATCGCGTTGATCAGGCGCGGAAACTGTTTGCGGACCTGAAGAAAAGATATCCGCAGCATGTTGATGCGGATACGCTGGAGGAGTTTGTTCCGGGCGGAATGTCGGATTATCTCGACCGGCGTGCTCCGAGGGAGGCGCTGCCGCTCATCGAGGGGGCTTTATACCAGAGCGCGCTGTGGACGGCGCTCGGCGAGGACGATTTAGCCGAGGGCAACCGCCAGATTGCCAAACTGTACTGGGATCATTTCATGGAGTCGGCCGTCTCTGAAGAGTGGGTCGAGCGCATGGCGCTTCCTCCGCTGAAGGAACTGGCAGAGAAAGCTGAAAAACAGGCGGCAGAGTTTCTGATGCGGCAGAAATAGCTCTGGCGGCGAAAAAATAGATTTTTCTGCTGGAAAAGACGGAGCATCGCGGATACGTTACGTGGCCTGAGTGCGATTCAAGGCGCGGTAGCCAAGTGGTAAGGCACGGGTCTGCAAAACCTGTATGCACCGGTTCAAATCCGGTCCGCGCCTCCAATTTTTGTTTGAGGAAACAGTACATGAAAATTCCGGAGAATCTGTTTTATACCCGCACGCACGAATGGGCATCCATTGAGGATGGGATCGCGACCGTTGGCATCACGGAGTTTGCCCAGCAGCAGCTGTCGGATGTGACGTATATTGAGCTCCCGGCCGTGGGCGACATTTTTTCCGCGGAGGAAGAGGCCGCCGTGGTGGAATCCGTGAAGGCCGCCTCGGATATCTATTCGCCCGTCACCGGCGAGGTGGTGGAAGTGAACGAGGATCTTCCGAACCGCCCGGAACTGGTGAACAAAGATCCCTACGGCGAAGGATGGCTTTTCAAAGTCCGGCTGACGGTCGCGGATGACCGCGATGGTCTGATCGGCGCGGCGGAATACCGCAAGCTGGTTCCGGATGCCGAATAGGCCCGGACCCATGACGGCCATCGCTATTTATTTTGACGGGCTTCAGCCGTACCGGCCAGTCGCAGAGCTTCAACTCCGACTGGTTCAAGCCCGCCAGACCGGAGCAATCCCCGACACCGTCCTTTTTCTGGAGCATCAGGCCGTTGTGACCATGGGCCGCCGCGGCCGCAATAATTTTTTGAAACTCCAAACCGAAGAGTATGCCCGCCGGGGCATTGAACTGGTGACCTCTCCTCGCGGCGGAGACGTGACCTGGCACGGGCCGGGACAGCTGGTGATGTATCCCGTCATTAAGCTGGGCGATTGCGAGGCCGATGCCCACGGTTATTTGCGCAACCTTGAAGAGATCGCCATCCGGACCGCTGCGGATTTCGGCGTGAAGGCCTTCCGGCGCGAAGGTAAAAGCGGAGCATGGACGGAGCATGGAAAAATCGCGGCCATCGGATTCAAGGTCTCGCGCTGGGTGACCAGTCACGGCATGAGCTTCAACGTATGCCCCGATTTTTCAGGCTTCGACACGATTGTGCCCTGCGGCCTTGAAGGGGAGAAGGTGGCTGCGCTGCAAAGCATTCTTGGAGACCAGTGCCCTTCACTGGCGGAGGTGCGGGATTCCATGAAAAATCACTTTGAAAACATTTGCGCGCGCCCGTTGGCTGTGTTCCCCTCAAACAAAGTTCCGCCGGCATTGGCGGGGCTTATGGATTTCTGATCAGCCGCGCGGCGTAGGCTCCGTCGGTTCCGCTTTCGGGCGGGAACAGCAGCCGGCTGTCTGCAAGTTTGAAATCCGTGTGCGCGTCCAGGAAGTCTTTCACCATGATTTCGTTTTCCTCCGGTTCCAGGCTGCAGGTGCTGTAGACCATGCGCCCGCCGGGCTTCACCAGTTCGGCCTGGTGATCCAGGATTGCGCGCTGGGTTTTTGTGAGTTCGCCGATCCGGTTTTCGGAGAAGCGCCATTTGGCGTCGGGCCGGCGGCGGATCACGCCGGTGTTGCTGCAGGGAACGTCCAGCAGAATGCCGTCGAACGCGGCATCGCGCGGAGATGTTTTAGCATCGCCCGGCAAAACGGTAATGAAAGATTTATCTGTGCGGTCAATGTTCTGCTTCAGCCGTTCCATCCGCTCGGGGTAAATTTCCATTGCGGTGAGAGAGCCCTGCCGGCCCATGGCGCCGGCGATCATCATGGCCTTTCCCCCGGGCGCGGCGCATGCATCCAGGATGTTTTCACCGGGTTTGGGATCCAGCATGCGGACGGCGAGCGTCGTGGCGGGATCCTGTACGGTGAAGAGGCCGTCATGGTAGCCGGGCAGGTCGCGCACGGCGCATCCAGCGGGAAGAATCAAAAAATGATCCGGATCGTAAGGATGGGGCATCGCCGGAATATTCTTTTTCAGAAGATCGCCTTGAAGTGTTTTCAGTGCGGACGCAACGTAGAGAATCGTCCGTGCCCGCCGGTTGTTCCATTTGCAGAGGCTGATGGTCTTTTCCGGTCCCCAGCGGTCAGACCAGCGGCTGAACAGGATTTCCGGACAGGAATAGCGGACGGTCGGTTTTTGTTTCACCACACCCGACAGAAGCTCCTTGCGTCTGCGCAGAGCGCTTCGAAGCACGGCATTCACGAAGCGTGCGGCTTTCTCGGCGCCCGCCGACCGGGCGGCCTCCACGCATTCGTTGACCACGAAATACGGCTTGGCGCTGTTCATGTAGAGCAGGCGGTAGAGCGATGTCAGCAGCAGGGCGCGCAGGCGGAGCGCCGGAGGTTTGGGTGCCAGTTCCCTGATCATCCAGTCAAGGCTGGCGCGCCAGCGCACAGCCCCGTAGACGATCTCCATGAGGAGACCGTGCCGCTCCTGCACGGATTCCAGCAGGCGGTCGGGGAACAGGCCCTTCTCGAGCTGGGCCTCGATAATGGCGGCCGCCTGGATCTGAATATTGCCGGATGTGTTTTGCATGGGCAGAGCTTCCGCCAACGCGTCCGCGAAATCAAACGCAAAGTGCGGGCCCGGACTTCCCGTCGCGCCGGCGGGCAAAACGCAATATAGGCAATATTGCCGTATTGAATAAAAATAATCTGCCGTGAAAAAAGAAGAAATAAAGAGCACTCTTCTCAAAATCATCTATTTATTACGGCACACAAATGCCATAACATTTGTGCAAACGTTAAATATTAAAGGACGGGGTGTGAAAAGATGAGCCCAAAGAAAAATGAAGACAGAAACGAAGACCGCAAGATGCTGACGGACATCTACGGAGAGAATGTGTTCAGCCTGAAGGTTATGCGCGACTATCTCTCGGACGCCGCTTTCAAGTCGCTGTCGGGCACGATCCGCAGCGGGGCGACGATTGATCCGGGCATCTCCGACGAGGTGGCCGACGCCATGAAGATCTGGGCGCTGGAGCGCGGCGCGACACACTACACGCACTGGTTCCAGCCGCTGACCGGAACCACGGCCGAGAAGCACGACTCGTTTATTCTTCCGGACGGCGAGGGCGGCGCCATTGCCAAGTTTTCGGGCGAGGAGCTGATTCAGGGAGAACCTGACGCGTCCAGCTTCCCGTCGGGCGGTCTTCGCGCAACATTCGAGGCCCGCGGATACACGGCATGGGATCCCACGAGCCCCGCATTCATCAAGGAGGACGGCGAGAGCTGTACGCTCTGCATCCCGACCGTTTTCTGCGGCTATCACGGCGAGGCGCTGGACAAGAAAACCCCGCTTTTGCGGTCCATGAAGGCCCTGAACGTGCAGGTCTGCCGGCTCGCAAAACTTTTCGGGGTCGAGTCGGCCGGTTCCCGCGTGATCACCACGCTGGGTTCGGAGCAGGAGTATTTCCTGATCGACAAGGAATTTTACGAGGCCCGCCTGGATCTTCTGCAGTGCGGCCGGACCCTGTTTGGCCGTTCGCCCGCCAAGCATCAGCAGCTTGAGGACCATTATTTTGGCGCTATCAAGAGCCGGGTGGTGGCCTTCATGACCGATCTCGACCGCGAGCTTTGGCGGCTGGGCGTGCCCGCGCGCACGCGGCACAACGAGGTTTGTCCGGGCCAGTTTGAACTCGCGCCCATGTTCGAGGAGCTGAATCTGGCTGTGGACCATAACATGCTGACCATGGAAATCCTCCGCCGGGTGGCCGAAGAGCACGGATTCGCCTGCCTGTTGCACGAGAAGCCGTTCGCAGGCGTGAACGGATCCGGCAAGCACAACAACTGGTCCCTTTGCGGGCCGGACGGCAAGAACTGGTTGAGCCCCGGAGACAATCCGCACGAGAACGCCAAGTTCCTGACGATGATTTGCGCGCTGATCAAGGCTGTGGACACGCATGCGGATCTCCTGCGCGCCTCTGTGGCGTCGCCCGGCAACGATCACCGCCTGGGCGCAAATGAAGCGCCTCCGGCGATCATTTCGATCTTCCTGGGCGATCAGCTCACCGACATCATTGATCAGATCGAGAAAGGCGGAGCGAACCGGTCGCGAAAGGGCGGCGTGATTGAACTGGGAGTGGATTCCATTCCGAATCTGCCGCGCGGAAACACAGACCGGAACCGGACGTCGCCGTTTGCCTTCACCGGCAACAAGTTTGAGTTCAGGGCCGTCGGCTCGGAGCAGAATCCATCGGCGGCCAATGTGGTGCTGAACACCATCGTGGCCGAGTCCCTCGATGAAATCTGCACCAAGCTTGAAAAGGCGACCGCCGGCGGCAGCGATTTTAATGCGGCGCTCCAGAGCATACTGTCTGACATTGTGAAGAAGCACAAGCGGGTGCTGTTCAACGGTGACGGGTACACAGAGGAGTGGGTGAAGGAAGCTGAAAAGCGGGGCCTTCCGAACCTGAAGAAGACGCCCGATGCGCTGGCGGCCTACACCACGGAAAAGGCGAAGGCGATCTTCAGCAAATACCATGTGCTGAGCGAGCGCGAACTGGCGTCCCGTTACGAAGTCTACATGGAGTCCTATCATCGCGTGGTGAAAATCGAAGCCCGCTGCGCGGTGACCATGGCGCGCACGATGATCGCCCCCGCGGCCATCCGCGCGCAGACCGCGCTCGCCGGGAACATCAAGTCGGTCAAGGAGGCCGTTGGCGGTTCTGTGGCGGGCATCCAGACCCTGCTTGAAGACATCTGCAAGCGGACGGAGATGCTGCTGGCGGCCGTCAAGGCGCTGGAGGCGAAGATCGCAGCGGACGACGTGCAGGGCATGATTGCCGCCACGCTGGCGCTCCGGGCCCCCGCCGATGAACTGGAGGGCCTGCTGCCGGACGACTGCTGGCCGCTGCCTTCCTACGCGGAAATGCTTTTCATGCTGTAGGCGGGAGCCACCATGCAGACCTTTGATATGGAAAGGGACGAATCTCCCGCCCGACAGCGCCTGGCCCGCTTCCCCGCGAAGCAGGGCCTGTATGATCCGCTGAACGAGCGCGATGCCTGCGGTGTCGGTTTCCTGGTGAATATCGAGGGCGGGAAATCGCACCGCATCATTGAGCAGGGCATCACCGTGCTGAAGAATCTCCTTCACCGCGGCGCCACGGGGGCCGACCCGGAAACCGGGGACGGGGTGGGGCTGCTGTTCCAGCTTCCAGACGCGTTTTTCCGCAGGGCCTGCGCCGCACAGGGCATGGCTCTGCCGTCGGAGGGGCAATACGGAGCGGGCATGTTCTTCCTGCCGCGCGACCCCGAAGTCCGAGCGCGCTGCATGCGGGCCGCGGAGAAAGCGGTGACCGGAGAGGGCCTGCGATTTCTCGGCTGGCGCGAGGTGCCCGTCAATCCCTCCGTGCTCGGACGCAAGGCGCTGGAGGAGATGCCGTTCATTTCGCAGTGTTTTGTTTCGGGGGCATTCGGGGACGAACTGGAACGGAAGCTCTATGTGGTGCGCAAGCAGTGCGAAAACCTTGCCCGCCCGCTGACCGGCGACTCCGGACTGTTTTATGTTCCCAGTTTCTCGTCACGCACGATCGTGTACAAAGGGCTGATGCTTCCGAAGCAGATTGCGGCGTTCTATCCGGACCTGAACGACGAGGCGCTGGTGTCAGCGCTGGCAGTGGTCCATCAGCGCTACAGCACCAACACTTTTCCGTCGTGGGCGCTGGCTCAGCCGTTCCGCTATCTTGCGCACAACGGCGAAATCAACACGCTGCGAGGCAACCGCAACTGGATGGCCTCCCGTGAAAACAATTTGAGTTCGGATTTTCTGGGCGAAGACATCCGCAAAATCACGCCGGTGATCGAGCCGGGCGGAAGCGATTCCGCCGCGCTGGACAACGTGCTGGAACTTCTTTATCAGGCGGGCCGCCCGCTGGATCAGTCGGTGGCGATGATGATTCCGCAGGCGTGGGGTGCGAAATATCCGATCGGCCCCGATCTGCGCGGTTTTTATGAGTATCACTCCGGACTGATGGAGCCTTGGGACGGTCCGGCGTCGGTCGCTTTCACCGACGGGCGGTTCATCGGCGCCGTGCTGGACCGCAACGGGCTGCGGCCGGCGCGCTACACGCTCACGCGCGACGGATTCATGGTGTTTGCCTCCGAGGCGGGCGTGCTGGACATTGCGCCCGGCGACGTGAAGGAAAAGGGTTCGCTCCGGCCCGGCGAAATGATCATGGCCGATGTGCAGACCGGCCGCCTGATGAAAAACGTGGAAATCAAGCAGCGTCTTGCGCGACGCCAGCCCTACCGCCGCTGGGTGGACGAAAACCGCATAGACATTCACGGATTTTTCAGCGCGGTGAATCCCGTATCGGCAGACGAGCAGAAACTCAAATACCGCGAGAAACTTTTCGGCTACACGCGTGAAGATCTGAATGTCATTCTCGCGCCGATGGCCGCCGGAGGGCACGAACCGGTTGGCTCCATGGGTTCGGATCAGCCGCTGGCCGTGCTGTCTGAGAAGCCCCAGCTTCTTTACTGGTACTTCAAGCAGAGCTTCGCGCAGGTCACCAACCCGCCGATCGACCCGTACCGCGAGGAGCTGGTCATGTCGCTGATGACGTTTCTGGGCAACACGGACGACATTCTGCGTGAAAGCCCCCAGCATGCGCGGCTGGTCAAACTGCAGCACCCGATTTTGTCGAACGAGGATCTTCAGCGGATCCGTGAACTGCCTCACGAGGATTTTCGCAGCGCCACGCTGGCAATGGAGTTCCCGGCGCGCGGGAGAGGTCGTGATCTGGAGGACGCCCTGGAGTCGCTTTGCCGCCAGGCCGAGACGGCCGTGAGGAGCGGCTCGCGCATCATCATTCTCAGCGATCGCAGTATTTCGGAAAATCACATGCCGGTTCCGGCGCTGCTGGCAACGGCGGCGGTCAACCGGCACCTGATCGGCAAGGGGCTGCGCACGCGCACCGGCCTGCTGGTGGAAACGGGCGAAGCGCGCGAGGTCATGCACCTGGCGCTGCTGCTGGGATACGGCGCGTCCGCTGTCAATTTGTATCTGGCCTGTGAGATTATTGCCGACCTCGCGGTGAAGAAGCAGCTTCCGGTGAACCTGCCGGTCGCGCGCGCCATGAAAAACTATTTTGTGGCGCTGCAGAAGGGTCTGCTGAAGATCATGTCCAAGATGGGCATTTCGACGCTTCGCAGCTACCGCAACGCGCAGGTCTTTGAAGCCGTGGGGCTGAACAGCGACGTGATCCGCCGCTATTTTGAGGGCACGCCCTCGCGCGTGGAGGGCATCGGACTGGACGGCATTGCGCGGGAGGCGCGCGCGCGCTGCGAGGCGGCGCAGAGGCAGCCTGCGGCCGGAGACCTTCTGGCAAGCGGGGGGCAGTACAGTTTCCGCAAGGACGGGGAGCGGCATCTCTGGACGCCGGAAACCATCACACTCCTTCAGCAGGCGGCACGCGAGAACAATCCGGAAAAATACCGTCGCTACGCGGAGCTCATCAACGACCAGTCGCAGCGCCAGAGCACACTTCGCGGTCTGCTCAGGTTCCGGCCGGTTGAACCGGTGCCGCTGGATGAAGTCGAGCCCGTCGAAGAGATCATGAAGCGCTTTGTCACTGGGGCAATGTCGTTTGGATCTATCAGCCGCGAGGCGCACGAGACGCTGGCCATCGCCATGAACCGGATTGGCGGAAAAAGCAACAGCGGCGAGGGTGGAGAGGACGAGGCCCGCTACCGGCCGCTGCCCAACGGCGATTCGCGCTGCAGCGCCATCAAGCAGATCGCCAGCGGGCGCTTCGGGGTGACCGCGGAATACCTGGTGAATGCGCGCGAGCTTCAGATCAAGATTGCACAGGGCGCCAAACCCGGCGAGGGCGGTCAGCTTCCGGGCCACAAGGTCAATGCCGAGATTGCGCGCGTGCGCCATTCAACGCCGGGTGTGACGCTGATTTCCCCGCCGCCGCACCACGACATTTATTCCATCGAGGACATCGCCCAGTTGATTTACGATCTGCACTGCGCCAACCGCGAGGCCCGGGTTTCCGTCAAGCTCGTCTCGGAGACCGGTGTCGGAACGGTGGCCGCGGGCGTGGCCAAGGCCAAGGCCGACATGATCCTGATCAGCGGCTATGACGGCGGCACGGGGGCTTCGCCGCTTTCGTCCATCAAGCACGCCGGCATGAGCTGGGAGCTCGGGCTCAGCGAGGCGCAGCAGACGCTGGTTCTGAACAACCTGCGCAGCCGCGTGCGGCTGCAGGTGGACGGCCAGCTCAAGACGGGCCGGGATGTGGTGATCGGCGCGCTGCTGGGGGCGGAGGAGTTCGGTTTTGCGACGGCGCCGCTGGTGGTTTGCGGATGCCTGATGATGCGCGACTGCCATCTGAACACCTGCCCGGTTGGTGTGGCCACGCAGGACCCGCGCCTGCGGAAATGCTTCCGCGGCAAACCGGAGCACGTGGTCAATTTCATGCGCCTCATCGCCGGCGAAGTGCGTGAACACATGGCGCAGCTGGGCGTGCGGAAAATGGATGACCTGGTTGGACGGACCGACCTGCTGGAAATGAACCCGGCCGTTGAATTCTGGAAAGCGAAGGGCGTTGATCTTTCACGCATTCTTTACCGGGTGCCGGCCGAAGCGGACGGCGTGCGCTGCACGCAGAAACAGGAGCACGGCGTGGAGGATGCGCTGGATCTG
This sequence comes from Kiritimatiellia bacterium, assembly GCA_050178035.1. GTDB lineage: Bacteria > Verrucomicrobiota > Kiritimatiellia > JAKQHR01 > JAKQHR01 > JAKQHR01. Next base: position 32,498 of record JBFXGK010000017.1, on the reverse strand, counting down.
CAGATCCTGGACAAGGTCCGTCCCTCCATCGAGACCGGCGCGAAAGTTGAATTAAGCATGCCTATCCGTAACTGCCAGCGGACGGCGGGGGCCATGATTTCGTCGGAGATCGCAAGACGCTGCGGCCACAAGGGACTTGGGGATGACACGATCACGCTGCGCTTCACGGGATCAGCCGGCCAGAGCTTTGGTGCGTTTGCCTCCCGGGGCATGACTATGATCCTGGAGGGCGAGGCGAACGACTATGCCGGCAAGGGGCTGTCCGGCGCGAAAATCATCATTCGGCCGCCGGCCGGGTCGGCCTTCGCCCCATCGGAGAGCATCATTGCGGGCAACGTGCTTTTGTATGGTGCGACCGCCGGCGAAATGTACCTGAACGGCCGCGCCGGCGAGCGGTTCTGCATCCGCAACAGCGGGGCGCATGCGGTGGTCGAGGGCGTTGGCGACCACGGCTGCGAGTACATGACCGGCGGTCGGGTGGTGATCCTGGGGCCGGTGGGCGTGAATTTCGGCGCGGGCATGAGCGGCGGCATCGCCTATGTGTATGACGGGCTCGGAACCTTTGACGAGAACTGCAACCTCGACATGATTGATCTGGAATCGGTCTCCACGGAAGACGATGAATGCGAGCTTCGCGGAATGATTGAAAAGCATTTGCATTACACCGGAAGCCCGCGCGCGGCGGAGATTCTCGCGAACTGGGAGCTGTCGCGCGCCCTCTTTGTGAAGGTGTTCCCGATGGAGTACAAGAAGGCGCTGGGCCGGCTCAGCCGCGAGGATGAACAGACTGAACGCGCGGAGGTGGTCAATGACTAAGCCTCTTGGATTTCTGGACAGGCGCAGAGACCCGGGCTACCGGCCTGCCGGAGTTCGTCTTCAGGACTTCGAGCCGGTGGAGCAGACCCTGACGCCGGAGCAGATGCGCGAGCAGGCCGGCCGATGCATGGAGTGCGGAACGCCCTTCTGCCACGGGCACGGGTGCCCTCTGGCCAATGTGATCCCCGAATGCAATGAGCTGGTCTATCAGGGCCGCTGGGCCGACGCGCTGGAGCTGCTGCTGACGACCAATCCTTTTCCTGAATTCACCGGCCGCATTTGCCCGGCGCCGTGCGAGAGTTCCTGCATCGCCGGGCTTCACGGGGAGCCCGTCACCATCCGCGAGATGGAGCGGGCCGTGATGGATTACGGTTATGAAAACGGGCTGCTGGGCAGGCCTCCCCGCGAGCGCCGGGATCAGCGTGTCGCGGTGATCGGATCAGGTCCGGCCGGGCTGGCCGTGGCGGAAATGCTGAACCGCGAGGGCTATGGGGTCACCGTTTACGATGAGGCCGAAAAGCCCGGCGGCATTTTGCGCTACGGGATTCCAAGTTTCAAACTCGACAAGGCGCTGGTGGATCGGCGCATCGGGCTGATGAAGCAGGGGGGTGTTGTTTTTGAATGCGGAGTCCGCGCCGGGGAGGATGTTTCCATCCGGTTCCTGCAGGACCGTTTCGATGCCGTCTGCCTGTGCTTCGGCGCGCGCAGTCCGCGCGACATGAATATTCCCGGCCGCGAACTTTCGGGCATTCATTTTGCGATGGAGTTTCTGGTGCAGCAGAACTTGCGGGAAGACGGCCATGTGTTCACGCCCGAACAGGAAATTTCCGCCCGGGGTAAAAACGTTGTGGTGATTGGCGGCGGCGACACCGGTTCCGACTGCCTTGGAACTTCGCTGCGCCAGGGCGCAAAAAGCGTGCTGCAGATTGAAATCATGCCGAAGCCGCCTGCGCAGCGGGCGGAGGACAATCCGTGGCCCGAGTGGCCGCGTGTGCTGCGCGAGTCCAGCAGCCACAAGGAGGGCGGAGAGCGCCGCTGGAGCGTGAACACGAAGGAGTTTACCGGAAAAGCCGGCCGCGTGACCGGCATGCGATGCGTTGAGGTTGCGTGGACCGGCGGAAAATTCTCCGAAAAGCAAGGCGCGGAATTCGAAGTTCCCGCCGACCTTGTTCTGCTGGCGCTCGGGTTCGCCGGCCCGGCGAAAAACACTTTTGTCGAGGCCCTTGGGCTTGAGAAAGATGCGCGCGGAAACATCAAGACAGACAGCAACCGTCAAACCAGCGTGCCGGGCATTTATGCTGCGGGCGATGTGGTCAGCGGACAGTCGCTGGTGGTGCGCGCGATCGCCGACGGCATTGAAGCGGCCCGCGGAATCATGCGGGGTCTGGAACGGCCCGCCTGATATACTGAAAAATCCTGACCCCTGAAAAGGAAGAAGCCGTCCGGTATTCGGGGGAGGGGGGCACCGGACGGCTCCAGCCACCGCGTTTCCGCAGCAGCACTTTTTATATATTTATTACGGCGATATTTAATTTGCTCACCGCCGTATGTAAAGAAAAATCAGACAAATTCTGTCGGATATTTATTGCGCCGCCTCTGCGGGTTGTTCCGCTGGTTGTGCGGCGGGTGCGGCCGCTGGCGTTTCTGCAGGGGCCGCGGCCTGCGCCGGTTCCGTCGAAGGCGCTTCCGCTACCACCATGCCGTCTCCGCCGACAGGCCAGTCCGGGCCCCACTTATGAGCCGTGCTCCAGTATCTGCCAGCGGTCTCATCTTTTTCTGTCTCCGGGTGATAGGCCAGCTGCATCTGAGAGGAATCGCGCCCGAAGCGCTCAATTATTTTCAGCACGGCGTTGTTCATGACGCGCCCGTAGGTGCTGCTCATGCGGATGATGCTTGACTCCCGTTCAAACGTGCTGGCCTTCGAATTCTGCACAATCTCATAGGCCCACCAGCACTGCACTACCGGTTCGGGATGCCACCGGTCGGTATCCTTGATGCCCCCCCACTTCACCTCCAGAGCAAGCTCGGCCGCGGTTTTTAAATCCTGGAGAATGGAGAACGCATAGCGCGCGGATCGGGTGGAGGGCGAGAGAAAGAGCACGTCTGTTTTTCCATCCTTAAATCCAAGATAGCCCTTCATGATCACGGCCTGGATGTGACGCTTGAGCTGCGGGGGAACGATTTGCTGCGGGTCGGGGAATACCAGCGTGAAATAGATGGGTTCATCAAGGGTTTCAACCAGCGGCATGATGTCCCCGCGAAACACTGCCTCGACCAGCTCCTGATGGGGCGTGAGGGTTTCATCCTGCCCGAAGAGCACCATGTCGCGGCCGAGGCTGCCGAGCGCGATGTTGCCGACGTCCCAAAGGTGGGAGTCTATCATTTTCTTCATGTAGCCGTCACGGTGGAAGCCGATTTTCCTCTCGCCCGTCGGGAAGCCGCCAAGCACATGAACCACCACATCCTTGGACTGGCCGTCGGCGCCTTTGCGGTGAGTGACCATCATGGCGGAGACTTCACCCAGATTTAGAACGGGGGACTCCTCAAGGCCCCTGGCCACCACGGTCTGAAGCTGCTGAAAAAGTCCGGGATCTTCGCCGAAGACACTCCTTAGATATTCGGAGTCAAATGCTGCCGCAGCAGGCACCTCGCCGATGGTTTCTTCGCCCTCGGCCAGATAGCGGAGCTGCGTGCGCATGTCCTTTGCGATGTTCCACACCCGGTGGGCGCGGAACGCCAGCGTGCCGGCGGCGCCGGTCAGCAGTCCCGCCGTCAGAACAGCTCCCCAGAAAAATTTTCTTCTAATGCTCATCGCAACCCCGCAATACCGGTTCAGGGACATAAAATCCCACCTGCTGGAACATACCCCAACGGGGGCTATTCGGCAACACGAAATCTGATTATTTGGCCCGCTGGGAGGTCAGCCGCCGCTGCTGGCGGATGCTGGAACCAACAATGATGAATCCGGCGACCGCAATGACGACCAGTACCCAGACAGCTCCGAGCCGGTCTTCTTCAGCGGGTTCACGCCCGATGCTCCGGTCCAGATGGATGGAGGCCGAAGAAATGCGTTTCGGGGGCGGGGGAATCTCCGGCTTGCCCGCATCCACCCATGCGGTGTACCAGACGCTGGAGAGATCTGTGGCCGCCTGGCTGATCCGCCGCAGAAAGATATCCTGCGATTTTTCCCAAAGCTGGAAGAAATAGTACTGGGACTCCACGTTGTTGCGGCTGGCCCAGCGGGCCTCCTTGTCGGCCTGGAAGATGTTCGCGCACAGCGGCCATCCGTCCATGATCCAGCCGTTGATGCTGCCCCACAGATTGGTCAGGTAGACCGACGGTTCCGCATTGATTTCGGCGGCGGCGGATCCAATCCGCCGGGGCATCTCGACCTCCCAGCGCGTGTGGATGCCGGCGTTTCCGGTCTGGTAGCCGTCATAGTTCACGGTGCAGTGCAGGGGCTGGTGCGTATCGCCCACATAATGGCCAAGGGCCGCCGCGATGCGAGCCGCATTGTACCAGTCCTTTTCGCGCATGGCTTCCGTCAGGCGCGCGAAAGTGTCCATCATGACCCACGGCGCGTCCCCCTCTCGCTTGGATCCGCTGGCCGAAGTGGCGGGAATGGTCGAAAGGTCGCGGGGGATTTCAAAGGGAGGCGTTCCGTAGTGCTCCAGGTCTATGAAGTGACGGACCGGTTCGGCGGGGTCGTCATTCTTCCAGAAGTCCGGGTCGGCGCCGTGCTCGGCGAGGAGCGGGCCGTAAGCCCGCCAGCCGGCCATTTCATCGGGAACATTCTGCGCGGCGGCCTCGTTGATGACCGCGTGAATCGCGCCGCCCCAGCCCTGTGCGGCGCCGGCGGATGCAAGAAGCAGGACAGCAATTAAAGATCGATGTTTCAGCATAAACATGGTTACCATCAATTCTGAATAATTCAAGACGGGCCAGTATGGCAGGGAGAGTACACGGTATGAAGCATTATTTCATATATATTACCTGCGGCAGCGCGGAGGAAGCCTCCCGCATAGCCGCCGCCCTGGTTGAAGAACGCCTGGCGGCCTGCGCGAACATCATTCCCGGCATGCGTTCCGTGTACCGCTGGAAAGGGATAATCGAGCAGGCGGACGAAACCGTGCTGATCGCCAAGACCACGGAGCATCTGACGGCTAAACTTGCGGCACGCGTGAAGGAGCTGCACGCCTATGAGTGCCCGTGCATCGTGGAACTGCCCGTCACGGGCGGAAATCCCGATTTCCTCCGCTGGATCGAAGATTCGGTGAAGAGTTCCTGATCAGGCCTCGCGCACCGGCCGCCCGGCGGTGTAGAGGTCTATGTTCTTCTGGATTTCCCGGGCCAGATCCTCATTGCCGTCCTTGGCGGCCTGCTTCAATGCGGCCTGGGCGTAGCCAATCGCGTTTTTGAAATCGCCCGTCTCGGCATAAGCCGCTGCCAGCGTTTGCACAACGGCCTGGTCGCGGCCCTTGGATATCTTGACGGCCTGCTTGGCGATCTTGACGGCCTGCTCGCCGTCGCGCATGTGGTTGTCCACGCAGGTGGCAAGAACCCAGGCGATGGTGTTGAGCGCTTCGACATCGTTCGGGTCGCTCTGCAGGCGCGCCTGCGCCTCCTCCAGAAGCGCCTCGTGCCCGACGCCCTCGCTGTCCGTTCCCTGCAAATCCAGCGTGAAGCCCGCTTCGTTGATCTTCTTGAGGATTTCGCCCTTGTCTATGGCCTTGAGGTAGGCCTCCTTGGGCGTGATGACGCCGTCGCGGATCAGGCGAATGAGCTCGTCATTGAACACCTGCATGCCGTCGCTCTTCCCCGTCTGCATGGCGGACGCGATGTGGTGCGTTTTGCCCTCGCGGATGTTCGAAGAAACCGCGGTGTTCACCTTCAGCACTTCCATCACCGCCACGCGGCCGCCCTGCCGGCGCTTGCAGAGGGTCTGCGCGACGACGCCCTTCAGCGAGTCGGCCAGCATCGTGCGGATCTGGTTCTGCCGGTCGGGCGGGAATTTGTCAATGATGCGGTCCACGGTGCTTGCGGCGGTTGTGGTGTGCAGCGTGCCGAAGACCAGGTGGCCCGTCTCGGCCGTCTCGATGGCGATCTCAATGGTTTCGAGGTCGCGCATTTCGCCGACGAGCACCACGTCCGGATCCTCTCGAAGCGCCGCGCGCAGGGCATTTGAGAAACTGCGGGTGTGCTTGTGCACCTCGCGCTGGTTGATGAGGCATTTCTTGGTGGGGTGCACAAACTCGATCGGGTCCTCGATCGTGATGATGTGCTCGCGGCGCTCGCTGTTGATCATGTCGATCATGGCCGCCAGCGTGGTGGACTTCCCGCTGCCGGTCGGGCCGGTGACGACCACGAGCCCCTTGGAGAGATAGCAGAAATCCCGGACCGACTGCGGGAGGCCCAGCTTGTCGGCGCTGGGCACCACTGAGGGAATGATGCGCATCACCCCGCCCGGCCCGTTGTGGTCCATGAAGATGTTCACGCGGAAGCGCCCGACGCCGTCGAGTTCGTAGGCGAAGTCGGTGTCCCATTTTTCAGAAAACACCTTCATGTTGTCTTCCGGCACGAGGGGGAAAAGGTAATCCTTGGTCATCTGGGGCGTGAGCACGGGATGGTCCGCCACCGGTTCCATGGATCCGTGCACGCGCAGATAGGGCTTGAGCGATGTGGTCAGATGAAGGTCGCTTGCCTCTTTTTCGACCATGTGATGCAGAAGCTTGTCAATGCTGTTGGCCATAAAGAATCTCCGGGGTTTGCTATTTGACCATCCGGCTGCGGAGGATCTGAAGCTCGTTTTCGACGCGCGCCAGCTCATCCGTTGTTTCCTTCAGCCGCCGGGAAAGAACCTGCGCGCAAATGTGGTGGATCACCGCGAAGCAGGCCTGCTGCTGCTGTTCGTCCAGCATCTGCAGGCGCTGGGTGTGAACGCCGAGGCAGTAGCAGGGCGTGACCGCCCTGACGGTTGCCGACCGCGTCTGCTGGTTCAGAATCGGATCCTCGCCGAAGATTTCGCCGCATCCCTTGATGGTGGCCACCGGGACGCCTTTTTTCGTCACAGCGACTTCGCCCAGCAGCAGGAAGAAAATCCGGTGCCCGAACTCGCCCTCCTCGGCGATCGTTTCCCCGGCCTCGAAATCGCAGATTTCGCTGGCCCGGAAAAGCTCGTCGAGATACTGGCCCTGGAAGTTCTTCAGGTAGGGAATGTGCTGCAGCGTTTTCTTGTAGGTCTGCAGATCATCCAATGGCAGAAACTGGCCCATACTTCATCCTCGCATTCATGAAAAACCGAAACAACCGGAGCCATACTAAACCTCCGCGCGCACACAGCAAAGAAAAAAGGCGGTTAGATGCGCCGTTCGTGCTTCAACAGGAAACTGCAAAAAAAGCCAAAAAAACATCAAAAAACGGCCCAAAATGCCAAAAAAACGCAAAAAACAGGCCAAAAATGCTCAAAAATGTCCCAAAAACCGAAAAAATCAAATGTTGACCTTGTGAAGGCTTTCGGGGACAAAAGGCGGCATGTGCGGACGATTCACGCTGACGGCGAAGGTGGAGGATGTGACGGAACTGCTGCGGGTTCCGCCGGTTGCGCCGTATGAGCCGCGTTACAACATTGCGCCGTCGCAGCCCGTCCTCACGCTTCTCAATGACGGTTCGCGCAAACTCACCTTCACGCACTGGGGGCTGATTCCGGCATGGTCCGGCGGCCCTGGAAAATGGAAGCCGCTGATCAACGCGCGGGCTGAAACGCTGAATGAAAAACCAAGCTTTCGCGCCGCGCTGCGGACCAAACGGTGCCTGATCCCGGCCGATGGATTTTACGAGTGGCCTGGTGGCGGCGCAAAAAAACAGCCGGTGTATATTCGTCTCAAAAACTCAGGCATTTTTGCGTTTGCCGGCTTGTGGGACGAGTGGCAGGACCGGGAAGGCGGACTGATTCTCAGCAGCGTGATCATTACCACGCGTCCGAACAAACTGATTGCCCCGCTGCATGACCGCATGCCCGTGATTCTGAGACCGGAATATTTTGAACAGTGGCTTTCACAGAACCTGATTCCAGAAAAGGAAGTCGGGCAAATGCTCGGGCCGCTGAGTTCGAAAGAGATGCAAATGCACACTGTCAGCGCAAAGGTGAACAACGTGCGCTATGACAAGGCCGACTGCATCGCGCCCGCGGAGCAGCAGACGTTCAAGTTTTGATGACAGGAAGATTCTTATGGTGGGGCGAGGCGTCCGGCCGAGCCGAAACGAACATGCGGCTCACCGGGACGGTTCGCCCTATCGGAATCTGAATGCTATTTCTTGTCTTTTCCGCCGGGCAGCAGTCCGCCCACGCCCTTGATGAGGGCGCCTGCGCCTTCGCCGACAGCCTTGACCCCTTCGGTCGCAATTTCGCCGGCGGCTTTTGCGCCGTCAGCGGCGATTCCGCTTGCGGCCCGCACGCCTTCATCGGCAAGCGTCCCGGCGGCGGTTATGCCGTCACCCGCCACGCCCATGGCGGCGTCAAATCCTTTCCCGAGAAGTTCGGGCGCGCCGGCAACAGCTTCGGCAATGGCGCCGGCAACGGCGTTCATGACTTCTGTGATCACGTCGGTGATGGATGCTCCTTCATCCTTCTTGCCCAGATCCTTCAGGTGAATCGTGGGCAGGGGGATGGTGACGGCCTGACCGCCCATCATTTTTGCGCTGACCCTCAGTTTGGCGCCCGAGATGACGAAGTTGTCAATCTGCACCTGTCCGGCCTTTTCTTCTTTTTCCGCTTCCGGCTTTCCGTCCGGACTCTGCTTCTTCAGGTGATCCAGGATCGTGCCGATGTTGCTGTTGCCGAGACCCATTTCATAGCAGATCTCGGGCCCGTCAATGAGAATGTCCTTGATCACCATGGTGTCGGAGCCCAGCGTGCTCATCTGCATGTCGATTTTGAACTGCCCGAGCTTAAAGGCATAGTCGGTCTTGTAGCCCTCTGGATTTCCCACCACGAGATTCTTGAGGTTGATCTTTCCGGCCAGCAGGTTGATGCCCGGCTTGTCGAGCGTAACCGGAACGCCCAGCATGGGCGGAGCGCCCTTCTCGACGGCGGTCTTCACGAGCGGACTGAGAAACAGGGCGGCGGCGATCAGAATAACCGCGATGGCAATGACAAGAATAATGGCGAACCGTTTTGCTGACTTCATGGACCTCTCCTTGCTCGAATCACATGTATCTTTCGCTCTGCAGCTTGTCGAGGAAGTCGTTCGGATCCACCAGTTCCGGCGTTTTGTAGCCGGCCGCTTCCGGCGCAACCTGTCCGAGTTTTCCGCGCTTGATCAGAAACTGCGGCTGCTGCTCGGCGAGGGCGATGGACTTGGAATGCTTCACGATGCGCTCAAAGGCGGAGAGATATCCGCCGTAATAGATGCCGCACAGCGGCGGCATTTCCTGTTTGGCCATCTTGTTGATGAAATTAGCCCGCACCTCGATGTTCAGGGCCAGGTACTCGTCGCGCATGGCCAGAATCCGCTTGGCGATGTCCTGGAAATCGCCATGCTGGACGTCAAGCGATTCGATCACGAGACCCAGCATCTGCAGGGCTTTTTCATACAGCGCAAAGAGTCTTTTGAAACTGTCCTCGTCGAAAATGGCTTCGACCTTTTTCTGGCGCCGTGCCCAGGAGATTTCCGCAACCTGTTCGATGTGGTCGCCGATGCGCTCGATATCGGTCATGCACCGGTCGAGATGCAGGATGATGATGGCCTGCCGCTCGGAGAGCTGGCGGTGCGCGAGCCGGGTCAGGTAGGCCTTCATCGCCGACTTGATCTCATTGATGACGACCTCGTTGAGCTTGATCGCCTGCAGGATTTTCTTGGACGGATCAAACATCAGGTCGGCATTCAGGCGCATGCTGCGCGCGCAAATGCGGGCGATGCGCTGCAGTTCCTGCACAGCGGCGGAAATGGCCGTCTCGGGCTTGCTGATGAGCCCGGCGTCGAGGAAGCTGGGCTCTGGCGGAAGGGCCTTGCTCGGGGTGACCATCCGCACCACCTTCTCGTGCAGGCGGATGAAGGGCAGCACCATGACGGCGGCGATGACCATGACGGACGTGTGGAGGTTGGCGATCTGGTGCACCACCGCCTCCGGCGTCGTTCCGGGCGAGGTGAGTGGAATGAACCAGAAGAAGAATTTTGCAGCTAGCATCGCCAGGATGGCGTTGAAGATGTTGAAGAGCAGATGCGAAATGGCCGACCGGCGCGCCTCGATGTTAGTGCCGATGCTGCCCAGCAGGGCGGTGGCGCAGGTGCCGATGTGCGCGCCCAGCACAATCGGATAAGCCTGCGGGAGAGTTGTGAACACGCCGGCGGTCACCAGCGCGTAGCACATGCCAATGGTCGCGCCGCTGCTCTGGATGATGCTGGTGAGGGCGGTTGACACCAGCACGCCGAAAATCATGCCCCTTGCGGTGGATCCGTCCACATGCGCCATGATGGGCTTCAGCAGGTCGCGGTGCGGGGCGATCGCGCCGCTCATGGTTTTCATGCCGAGAAACAGCAGGCCGAAGCCCATCAGCGCCCGGCCGATGGACTTGGCCTTGCCTCCGCGCGCGACCATGTTGATGATAAAGCCGAGCGTGATGGCAAAATAGCAGTAATCGTCCAGCTTGAACGAAATCATCTGCATGGAGAGCGATGTGCCGATGTTGGCGCCCAGCATCGGGGGAATGGACTGCAGCAGGGTCATCAGGCCCGCATTGATAAATCCCACCAGCATCACCGTGGTGGCGCTGCTGTGGACCAGTGTGCCCAGCGCGGTTCCGAGGGCAAGGCCCAGAAAGCGGTTGCCGGTGGTTTTTGAAAGAAGCACCCGCAACTGGCTCCCCGCAGCGGTGCGAAGACCGTCGGTCATCACGTTCATGCCAAAGATGAACAGCGCCAGTCCGCCCAGCACCATGAACACCAGAAAGAAAATTTCCATGCCCGCCATAACACACCTCTTCCCAAACGAATGGCGTTCTTTTTCATCAACGCCAAAACATTTATACATAGCAGAGCAAATCCGCGCGGGCAAACGATAAAGTGAAGAAATGCGGCTGCTGAAAAAACTGCAACATTTTTATTGCGCGCGAAAAACACCTGGCTCATTCTATCCGGTTTGGCGAATGCATAAATTCGGCGCGGCGGGAGACCGTCCGCGCTGTGCGTTTTTATGGAGTGACAAGCAATGAGTGGAGTGGAAATATTTTTGTCCGCATTCCGGGTGATCGGCGGCATGAGCCTGTTCATTTACGGCATGCATGTGATGACGCACGGCCTGCGGGCCGCTGCGGGTTCGTCGCTTCGGAAAATACTGGCCCATGCGGCCCGCCGCCGCTGGCAGGGTTTTCTGCTGGGCGGCGTTGTGGGCTTTCTGGCCCACAGCGGCGCGGCCACCACGATGATCGCGGGATTCATCAATGCCGGCCTGATGGGTTTGGCCGACTCGATTGCGCCGATGGCCGGCGCCAATCTCGGCACCTCGCTTTCCATGCAGCTGGTCTCGTTCCATATCGGCCACTACTGCTGGGTGGCGATTGGCCTTGGCTACATCATGAGCGCCGCGCTTCCAAATCCCCGCGTGAAGGAGACCGGCCGGGCCCTGATGGGATTTGGCCTCCTTTTCCTGGGCATGACCACCATCAGCGACGCCATCGCCCCGCACAAGGACGCGCTGGCGCCGTGGCTGGCCAGAATTCACGGGGAGACCTGGTCCGGCCGCCTCGCGGGTGTTGGCCTCTCGGCGCTGTTGACCGCGCTGATCACCAGCAGCGGGGCCATGATCGGCCTTTGCTTCGCGCTGGCGACAGCGGGGGTTTTTACGACCTTTGATCAGGTGTTTCCGATTGTCATGGGTTCCCACATCGGCACCTGCATCGTGGCGCTGACGGCCTCCATGGCCATGAACGCGGACGCCCGCCGGTCCGCCCTCGGGCATTTGCTGTTCAATCTTCTCAACGTCACGCTGGCGCTGGCTCTGTATCCGTGGGTAAGGGATTTTGTGGTCTGGAGCGCCGGGGGCAATCTGCTGCGCGAAATTGCCAATCTGCACACGGCCGGCATGGCGCTGGGATCGCTGGCGGTGCTGCCCGCCGTGCCGGTGTTCGCCTGGGTGCTGCGGAAACTTCTGCCTTCGCGATTGCCGCCGCCCGAGCCCAGCTACCTGAAGGATGAGCTGCAGGAACGCCCCGAGCAGGCGCTTCGCGGGGTGGTCTGCGAACTCCGCCGCATGGCCAAACTGTGCGTGGATTGCGCCATGCTGAACGGCGATATCATGTTTCACGCCCCGCGGAACAAGATACGGCGGCTGCTCGCCGATGAGGGGGTCATCAACGAGGTCAAGGATGCCATGAGCGACTATCTGCGCAGTCTGTCCCAGCGCAGCCTGACGCGCCGCCAGTCGCTTTTTATGCAGCATCTGGACCGCTGCATGAAGGACATCGAACGCATCGGGGATCACCTGACCTCCATTTCCGAAATTTCCACTGAACGGTTGAAGCACCCGGCCGCCATTGTTCCCGAGGCGCTGTTCACGGTTTGGTTCGACCTTTTCCGCGCGGGCAAAGAGGTGCTGGTGCTGATGGAGAAGTCATTCGATGCAGACGCCGGGGATTTTCATGCGGCCGGCCGTCATATCCTGGAGGCGCGCGACCGCTATTTCATCATGAGCATGGACGCCAAGGCTGAACTCGCCGGGGCCGTCGCCGACAGGACCATCACGCCCGTCGGCGGATATTACATGAACCGCTACATTGCCGATCTGGACCGCACGGTGCGGCACGCCAAGTCCATTGCGCTTGCGGAGATCCAGCCGGACTTTTCCATCAAGCACGAAAGACTGGAGGAGGTGTCGCCGCTTGCGGCCGAGGCAGTGGTCCCCGAGAAAGTTGATGCGGATGAATACCTGAAGAGCCTGCAGGATGACGACCTGTTCGATGACGATGAACGCGATTCGCCCGGCTTCCGGCTTCGCTGACTGCATTTAGGGCTTAACAAACCGAACCCGAAACGATACGTTCTCCGGTCATGAGTGAGGGCCTGATCATTGTGGTGGAAGACGAGCGCAACTTCAGCCGCTTCCTGAAAATGTCGCTGGAGGACAAGGGCTATGAGGTCTTCTCTTATGAAAACGGAAAGGATGGCGAAGAGGCCATCAAGAACATGTGCCCCGATCTCGTTGTCCTGGACGTGATGCTCCCCGGCAAAACAGGTCTCGACATCTGCGAGGAACTGAAACGCAAGGAGAAGTACCGCGACATCCCCATCCTAAGGTCATCGGCATTGCAGGAGAGCATGGCGCCCATCAGTTTGGAAATTTCTTCGCGGGAGAAAGCTGTTTCGTACTTGCCGAAGCTCGAAATCCAGAACCGGCCGTCGTCGAGCTGTCCGACCGCAACTGCATGGCCCTCGCCGCGTCCGCGCGGGAAGTAGAGCTCGACCCAGGCTTCGATCCCGGCTTCGCGGCACATGTCCATGATCACGATCGCGTAGTCTTCGCAGTCGGCCGTGCGGCGCGACCAGATTTCCGAAGCATCGCTCCACACATCGCCGGCATCCTTGTCGTATCGCAGGTGGTCGTTGGCGAATCCGCAGATATCTTTGGCGCTCTGGCTGTGCCGGACCGCTTGTTCCCACGTCACGCGGCCGAAATGGCGCTGAAACCATGAAGGGTTGGGGCCTTCATCGGCGGAGGCGTTTTGAAGAAGGCACATGGCAAGAACAATCAGACTCAGGAAGAACCCCGCAGAATCTCCCCCGCGGAGTCCCCCGCTGATTTTCTGCATTCTGTAACCTTGTGCCTTCATCACAACACCTCCACCGGCCTTACATATATGCACAAGGCGTGCCAAGATTATCCGTATTTCACAAATCATTATAAACAAAGCAGATGTGAATATTATTCCCGAACAGAATACGTCTCATAATGAGAATATTTCTCATTATGAGACTTGTGGTGAGACGGCGGCAGATGCCCTCCGGTTCTTTTTCCGCAGGCCAGAACAAGGGCAAAATTTCCAATGGCTGGAACTCTCCCTCCAAAAACTTCCAATGGCTGGAACTTTTTTCAAAAAAACTTCCAATGATTGGAACTTTTTTGTGATAGGGTGCGTCACTCATAAATGAAAGGCGCGACAGCTATGCGATTGCTGGAACGGATCAGAAAAGGCATTTTCATCATGGATGGGGCCATGGGCACCCAGATCCAGAATTTTGAAATTCCCGCCTCCGCCTGGCAGGACAAGGAGGGCTGCAACGAGCTGCTGAACCTCACCGCGCCCGACATGATCCGCCAGATTCACGCGAACTACCTCGCCGCCGGAAGCGACGCCGTCGAAACCAACAGCTTTGGCTCCTCGCCCGTCACGCTGGGCGAGTACGATCTTTCCTCAAAGGCGCGCGAGATCAGCATCGCCGCCGCCCGCATCGCCCGCGAGGCTGCCGCGGCAGCCTCGTCGCCTGATCGGCCCCGCTACGTTTTCGGCTCGGTCGGCCCCGGCACGAAACTTCCAACCCTTGGACAAATTCCTTATGACCAGTTGCGGGACGGCCTGACGGTGCAGATCGAAGGTCTGCTGGAGGGCGGCGCGGACGGCATTCTGCTTGAAACCTGCCAGGATCTGCTCCAGATCAAAGCCGGCGTGGCCGCCTTCGAGAAAGCCGGCGGGCGCAAAGCCGGGATTCCTCTGTATGTTTCAGTAACGGTTGAGCAAACCGGCACACTGCTGATCGGATCCAGCATCGCGGCAGTTGTTGCGACGCTCTCGGCGCTCCCCGTGGATATTCTCGGCCTCAATTGCGCCACCGGCCCGGACGCGATGCGGATTCATCTGGATTATCTGGCCGCCAACTGGCCGGGCCTTGTCGCCTGCATGCCCAACGCGGGAATGCCCGAACTGCGCAACGGACAAGTGAACTATCCGCTGCAGCCGGCGGAATTTGCAACGCTTCTTGCAAAGATGGGCCGAGAAGTCGGCCTGAATGTTGCGGGCGGATGCTGCGGCACAACGCCCGCACACATCGAGGCGCTGTGCAAAGAACTCAAAGGTTTTTGCGCGCCGGAAAGAAAAATTGCCGCGCCCCAGCAGGCCTCCAGCGTGTTCGGGCCCGTGGATCTCAGCCAGGAGCCTCCGCCGCTCTACATCGGCGAGCGCGCCAACGCCACCGGCTCAAAGAAATTCCGCGACGCGCTTTTGAAGGATGATTACGACGCCTGCTTCACGATTCTCCAGGAGCAGGAGGAAACCGGCGCGCATGTGCTTGATCTCAGCATGGCCTACACCGGCCGCGACGAGGTGAAGGATGTTCAGCACCTCGTCGGCCGCGCCGCAAAGGAATGCCGTCTGCCGCTGATGATAGACTCCACGCAGACCGACGTTATCGAGGCGGCCCTGAAACTGTACGGCGGGCGCATGATCGTGAATTCGATCAATTTCGAATCCGGCGAAGAACGCGCCCGAACCGTCACTGAACTGGCCCGCGTGTACGGCGCCGCGCTGGTGGGCCTCACGATTGATGAAACGGGCATGGCCAAAACGGCGGACGAGAAATTCCGCGTGGCCGAGCGGCTGGTGAAATTCTGCGAGGCCCGCGGCGTGCCGCGCACCGCCCTTTTCATTGATCCGCTGACCTTCACCGTGGGCAGCGGCGATGAAACGCTCCGAACCGCCGCCATTGAAACGCTTGCGGCCATCCGCCGCATCAAGAAGGAACTGCCCGGCGTGCGGACGGTCCTGGGCCTTTCAAATATTTCATTCGGCCTGAAACCCGCCGGGCGCAAGGTGCTGAACGCGGTGTTTCTGGACCGCTGCGTGAAAGCCGGCATGGATGCCTGCATCATCAACGTGGCGGGCATCATGCCGCTGACGGAAATTTCCGCCGATGCGCTCAGGGTTGCCGAAGCGCTGCTGGACAACAATCATTCCGCGGGCGACCCGCTTGATAATTTCATCAACTTCTTCAGCGATGCGCAGGCGGAGGAAGCTTCCGCATCGGCGGCCGCGAAGGAGCCGGAAGAAATCCTGACCGATGCCGTCGTGCGCGGCCGCCTGCAGCCGCTGCCCGATGTTATGCCCGGCCTGCTCCAGAAATATGCTGCCGAGCACATCCTCAACGAGATTCTGGTTCCCGCGATGAAAACGGTGGGCTGCCTTTTCAATGACGGAATCCTGCAGCTCCCGTTTGTGCTGAAATCGGCCGAGGTGATGAAGAAGGCCGTGGACCTGATCAAGCCGCACATGAAGACCAGCCACTCCGCGACCCGCAAGGCCGTGATGGTGCTGGCCACGGTCACGGGCGATGTGCATGACATCGGCAAGAATCTGGTGGACATCATTCTTTCGAACAACGGCTTCAGCGTGGTCAACATGGGAACCAAAATGCCGGTCGAGCAGATGATCGCCGCGGTAAAGGAGCATAAAGCGGATGTGCTGGGCATGAGCGGCCTGCTCGTGAAGTCCGCCGCGCAGATGGCCGAGAACATGAAGGCGCTGGAAGCGGCCGGGCTGAAGATTCCTGTTTTTCTCGGCGGTGCCGCACTGACGGCCGAATATGTCGCCAACACCTGCCAGCCCGCTTATTCCGGCCCGGTGATCTACTGCAAGGATGCCTTCGAGGGCCTGACGCGCATGCAGGAACTGGTTTCCAAAGGCAAACTTGAGCGATCCGCACCCGTGGTGCGGCCGCCCGCAGAGCCGGTGGAAATCCGCACGGCCCCGTCCGAGCCGGTGGAAAAAATCGCGCCGCCGCAGCCGCCGTTCTGGGGCCACCGCATCAACCGCGACATCAATCTGGACGATGTGTATCCGATGCTGAACGAAAAATCCATCGTGCGCGGCCAGTGGCGCTTCCGCAAGGGGAAGCTGTCCGACCTGGAGTGGCAGAAGCTCATGGATGAAGAGGTCAATCCGCGTCTGGAGGAGCTGAAAAAGAAATTCAAAAACCGCAACCTTTTCAAACCGCAGACGGCGTGGGGATTTTATCCCTGCCGGGCGGAAGGCAACAGCCTGTTTGTTTTTCCGAACGAAAAAGCGGAGCCGATCCGTCTCGAATTTCCGCGCCAGCGCAGAGCCCCGCACAAGGCCATTCCGGATTATTTCCGTGCCGACCGGGATGTGGTCGGCTTCATGTCCGTGACGTTGGGCACCGGGCCGGACGAGGAAACGCAGCGGCTCCTGAAAGAAGACCGCTATCAGGATTATTATCTGCTTTACGGTTTTGCCGTCGAGCTGACCGATGCACTCGCGGAATACTGCCACAAGACCATGCGGATCGCCTGGGGCTTCGACGAGCCGGAACTGGATCTGCAGGGCTACAACGATCAGCTATACCGGGGATCGCGCTATGGATTCGGCTATGCCTCGTGCCCGGACCTGAACATGAACCGCATTGCCTGCGATCTGGTCCATGCGAAGGAAATGGGCGTGGAAGTCAGCGAAAATCTGATGATGATTCCCGAATTCACCACGGCCGCGATTGTGCTGCATCATCCGCAGGCCAAATACTTCAACGTCTAACCGGAGCCCTGCATGCGACATGTGAAGAAACTTTCCGACATTGACTGGAAAACATGGAAGCCGAAGGAGCGCGCCACGCTTCTGTTTGTCATCCGCGACGGGCAGGCGCTTCTGATTGACAAGAAAAAAGGCCTCGGAGCGGGCAAGGTCAATGCGCCCGGCGGCCGGGTTGAAAAGGGCGAAACCGCGCAGGCGGCCGCGATCCGCGAGGTCGAGGAAGAACTGTGCGTCACGCCGCTCAATGTCAGCCATCGCGGGCGGCTCAACTTCCAGTTCACGGACGGCTATTCGCTTCAGGGGCATGTCTTCTGGGCCACCGACTGCAAAGGAGAGCCGCAGGAAACCTGCGAGGCCGTTCCGCGCTGGACGCCGCTGGACAAAATCCCCTATGACAAAATGTGGGCGGATGATTTCCACTGGATCCCGCTGATGCTGGAGGGCCGGCACTTCGAGGGGCATTTCATCTTTGACGACGACACCATGCTCGACCGCGCCGTCCTGACGCTGACTCAAAAAGAATGGGCGGCCATATGCCGCGATGGGGATTGACAATCAGCCGTGAATAGATTTTATTCACGTCATGAATAAATTGTCAAAGCGGTGGGTGGCTGACCGCGTGGCAAAGGCCATGAAAGTTATGCCGGTGGTGGTCATTACCGGCGCACGTCAGGCGGGCAAGACCACCCTCGCCCGCATGCTTTTCCCGGACCGGAAATATTTGTCACTGGACCGGCTTGACGTTCTTGAGCAGGCGCAAAAGGATCCTCTCTCCCTGATCCAGAATGCCCCGATGACGCTGGATGAAGTTCAGCATGCCCCTTCAATTTTGAAGGCGATCAAGCAACGGGTGGATGATGATCGCAAGCCGGGTCTTTTCCTTTTGACGGGTTCGGCCCAGCTCCCCTTGCTGCGCCATGTGTCCGAATCGCTGGCGGGCCGGGCCTTCTATCTTGACTTGTCCCCCTTTTGTCCCGCGGAGTGGCGCGGAGATGACCGCATGGCCGACATGATTGGCGACATCAATGACGGGACCCCGGACGTGAAGGATTGGGAGGGTTCGCCGGACTCGAACTGGACGAGCGATCTCTTGTACGGCGGCTATCCGCCTGTCTTCGCCGCAAAGGATTCGGATGAGCGGGATATCTGGTTTGCAGGTTATCTC
This sequence comes from Kiritimatiellia bacterium, assembly GCA_050178035.1. Classification (GTDB taxonomy): domain Bacteria; phylum Verrucomicrobiota; class Kiritimatiellia; order JAKQHR01; family JAKQHR01; genus JAKQHR01. The sequence goes on along the minus strand of JBFXGK010000017.1, from coordinate 13,989 downwards.
CAGACCTATCTGGAGCGCGATTTGCGCGACTTGAGCGCGGTTTCTTCCCTGCCTGATTTCCAGCGCCTGATGAGACTGTCCGCGCAGCGGACGTCCCGTTTGCTAAACATATCCGAACTGGCCCGGGACGCGCATATTTCCCAGCCCACGGCTTCAAGGTACATGAATCTCCTGGAAACGGGCTGCCAAATTATGCGCCTGCGTTGTTATGCATCCAACGCCTCCAAGACGTATATGAAAAGCGCTAAACTTATGTTCACGGATTCCGGGCTGGCCGCCTGGCTGGCCGGTATCCGTAATTCCTCCGAACTGATGCGCCGCAGCGACGCCGGTTTCTGGCTTGAGCAGGCCATCTACCAAACCCTTCATAGCTGGCAGTCCCTGGATCCGGTGAGCCGGCAGATTTTCTACTGGAGAGAAAGAGATAAAGCCGAAGTTGATTTCGTGCTGTCCGAGGGAGACCAATTGGCCTGTGTTGAGGTGAAATCCGGACAAATGGTGAGGCCGGACGATCTGAACGGCATTCTGCGTTTCCGGCAGGCCATGAAACTCTCTCCAAAGAAATGCCCAGCCGTTGTTTTCTACGCCGGGAGCACCGCGCGTGTTGTTGCCGACCATATTTCCGCCCTTCCGTTTCACCGACTGTTCTCGAAGCGCGAACGCTGATGCGGGAGAATCAAATGCAGGAATGGATCTGGAGAGATGTAAGGATTGAGATTCCCGCCGACTGGGAGATGCTCCAGTTTTCGCGCGAGCGGGAAAAGGGGCGCTGCGCATTTGCCGACCGCCGGCAGTTCCGGCTGGAACTGAGCTGGCGGCAGGTGAAGGGCGCGCCGGATTTTCCGCGCATGATGTCCGACTACAAATCCAGACTCGAATCCCGCGGCGAACTTCAGGATGCCCAAACCTTCACGCAGGCCGGTTGGCACGGCCTTGCGGGAAAACAGAAAAATCTGGAAGTATCACGCTTCGGGAACTATTTCGATGACGACAAACTTCTCGTTGAGATTGTTTTTCTGTGGCCGGACAGAAGAGATGTTTCGCTGGAAAAGAACGTGCTGCAGTCCTGCCGTTATGCCGCGCCCGAAAAGGGATTCAGGATTTGTAAAGCCTTTGGCCTCGCCTGCCGCATTCCCGAGGCGTATGAATTTTCGGCCTGCCATGTTCAGCCCGCGCTGGCCTCCATGATTTTCACGGGCCCGCGCAAGCCGGCGCAGATCAAATTCCAGCGCCTGGGCATGGTGCCGCAGTGGATGAAGCATCCGCTGGCGGACTGGCTCAAGGCGCAGATTCCGAAGGATGTCGAAGATGCGGCATTTGAAAACACGACTGCAAACGGACATGCCGTTGCGCAGGTTCAAGGCCGCTACCGGCCGAAGGGGCTGCTCATTCCAAAAGGTCTCTACCGCGCGGAGGCGTGGATTTGTCCGACGGACGGAAGACTGTACCACGCGGAAAACATCTGCCGCCCCGGCGAGGATTTTTCCGTCCGCCTGCCGGACTGCTGCGGAGGTGCGCCGTGATCGAAGGGTTCACCAGTCCTTCATGGACGGAAATGCTGGATGCGGTCATGATCCGCAACCGCGCGGCCCGCGCGGAGCGCGATGCGAAGACGGGAGAGATCCGGATTGCCGTGCCGACGCGCAAACCGTGGTATCACATTCCGCCGGTGACGTGGATCGTGCATTCACCCGCCGAACGCATCACGGTGCTGGATCCGCTGGGCGCGCTGGTCTGGGAAATGTGCGACGGGAAAAACACGGTCGAAAAAATCATTGATGTGTTTTCGGAAAAATACGGCCTGACCTTCCATGAAAGCCGCGTTTCGGTCACCCAGTACCTCAAACGCCTCATCAGCCGCGGTGCGCTTGCAGTGGCTTTGTAGTCCCGAAAAAGCCTAAAAAACAATCAAAAACGTCCGAAAACGGCCTCAAAACGCTAAAAAACGTCAAAAAATGGCCCAAAATCGTTAAAAAACGCCGAAAAACGCCGAAAAACGGCCAATAACGTTAAAAAACGAGATTTTTCGACCCCGTGGGAAGAAAGTGCTGTTCCTTCAGCCTTTTACCTTCAGCCTGAGCATCCTCTTGGATGCTCACGGTTTCAGATATCCAGCAGTTCCCTGACATCTTCCCATGTCAGGCTTTCCATCATCTGCTGGGCGGGGGCGAGGGTGGCGTTGATGACGGCCTTTTTGCGCTTCTGCATTTCGAGCACTTTTTCTTCCACCGTGCCGTGGGTGATCAGCTTGACGCTGTAAACGGTTTTTTTCTGCCCGATGCGGTAGGCGCGGTCAGTCGCCTGATCTTCGACCGCCGGATTCCACCACGGATCGTAGTGAATGACCATGTCGGCGCCGGTCAGGTTCAGTCCCGTCCCGCCGGCTTTGAGGCTGATCAGGAAAACCGGGATGTCGCGGTTGGTGTTGAATTCGCGGACGACTTTCATTCTTTCTTTTGTTGCGCCGTCCAGATAGCAGTAGGCCCGGTCGCGGGCAGTGAGTTCCCGCTTCAGGATGGCCAGCATGGACGTGAACTGGCTGAACACCAGCACGCGGTGCTTTGCATCCAGCGCCTCATCCAGCAGTTCGAAGAAAAGATCCAGCTTGGCCGAGGGGTACTGGCTTTCGAGATCTTTCAGTTTCAGCAGTTCCAGATGACAGCAAATCTGCCGCAGGCGCAGCAGCGTCTTGAATATTTCCATTCGCGACCGGTTGAATCCCTGCGCGGAAACCATTCCGGAAATTTTCTGTCGGGACTGCTCCAGAATCTTTTTGTACACGAGCTGCTGGTCGGCTGTGAGGGTGCAGGGCGCAATGCGCTCAATTTTAGGCGGCAGTTCCTTGGCGACATCTTTTTTGAGGCGGCGCAGCAGGAACGGCTGCAGTTTGCGGCGGAGACTGACCTGTGCCATGTCCGCCTCGGGGCCGCCGCCGGCGATGGGCAGTTCGTAGTGCTCGCGGAACACCTGCGGCCTGCCGAGATAGCCGGGCATCAGGAAGTCCATGATGGACCACAAATCCGCCACGCTGTTTTCAATCGGCGTGCCCGTCAGCACGAGCCGGTGGACAGCATTGATTTTCTTGGCTGCCAGCGAGTTTTGCGTGGAGCGGTTCTTGATGTGCTGCGCCTCGTCCAGGATCGCGCAGGAGAAGGTGTGGGCCAGATACTGATCAATGTCGCGGCGGAGCAGGGCATAGGAGGTGATCACGATGTCGGCGTGTTCGATGTCATCCCATTTCTCGTGCCGGTCCGCGCCGCTGATCGTCAGCACCTTCATGTCCGGCACGAAGCGTTCAACCTCCTCGGCCCAGTTCTCGACAAGGCTGGTGGGGCAGACAATCAGCGCGGGCTTTCCGGCGGCTTCCTCGTGCATGCGCTGCAGGCGGAGCCACGCGAGCGTCTGCAGGGTTTTGCCAAGACCCATTTCATCGGCCAGGATGCCGCAAAGGTGATTGCCCTCGAGGAACCGCAGCCAGTTGACCCCGTCCTTCTGGTAATGCCGCAGGACGCTCTCCAGATTGCCGGGCAGGGGCACCGGCCGCATGGATACGCCGCGGTTCTGTTCGCGGGCTTTTTCCAGCCATGCGGGGGCGGCCTCGACATCTACTCCGTCCAGCGCATCGAGCGAGGACTGGATATAGGCGGAATACAGCCCCTCCAGCCGGAAGCGGCCGGGCCGGCTGCCCTCGCCGGTGGCGCAGTCCATGAAAACATTGCGCGCGGTCTGGATGGCGTCCGCATCCAGCAGGATCGTTCGCCCGTTCTTTTCGACGTAGGAATCGCCCTTCATCAGCGCCCGCTGGATTTCCGCCTCCGACAGGCTTTGTCCGCGCGTGTCCTCGAACATGAAGCCAACCTCGAACCAGTTGCCCCCTTCGCCGTTTTCGACATGGATGACGGGCGTGGTGAAATCAAGTTCATCCATGAACGGCTCAATGCGCCCGGCCAGCGCCACGGTCCAGCCCAGCCGCCGGAGTTTCGGAAGGCCGCTGCCGAGAAAATTGAGAACCTCGCGGCATCCGACAACGGGCGCGAGGGCGTCGCCGTGCTCGCCCGCAAATCCGGTGTCGCGCAGCACTTCGAGGGCCTGCGCCTCGCGCGAGGGGTTGCGAACGGTGTAGCGCATCAGGTCTTCCGGATCCGGAAGGGCAAACTGCCCCGCCGCATCGGCCTTGCCGGCCGCGAGGCTGTGCTCGCCATACACGGCGAGGAGCTGCGCGGAAAGCGAGGCCGGGCTCCCGCGCACGTTCAGCACGAAGCGCGGCTCCGCCGGCTCGATGGTGAAAAGGTCGAACGACACATCGGTATCGACCCGGATGTGCGCCTCGATCAGCGGAAGCTCGGTCTGCATGAAGCGCGGCACCGAGGGACGGGCAATGCAGACGGGCGCGCGGTAAATGTTCTGCAGCGGGCCCGGAAGCGCATTGCTGAGCGGCCAGAACTGACCGGCGTCAAACACCCATCCTTCCTTTCCGTGCACGATGTAGGTCGCGAGCCCGGCGGGATCCATGAACGGCAGTTCCGTGTGTATCATCAAAACCAGTTCGCCGTTGGCGGGGTCAAGATGCATCCGGATCACGGAGTTCATCTTCACGGAATTCACCGTCAGCGGATTGTCCGTTGACCCTTCAAAAAACGGCTTGCCGGGCAGCAGCTTCAGCAGATTGATGAAATCCGGAGCCTGGACATTCATGCGGCCCGGCACGGGCCCGCCGGCAATATCCTCCAGCACAAACAGCAGGTTGTCGTCTTGCTTGCCGACGGCAATGGGGGTGCCCATATCCATCTGGTCGGCGGGAATGACGGCGCTGGCGGTCTTGTAGAAAATTGAAAGAGGATAACCCTCCGCCCCGCCTGTCCGCCAACCGGCGCCGAGAACGAGGACAGGCTTGCAGGGAAGCGCCCCTGGTGTTCCCGCGGGCACCCGCTTGAGATACCGGGATTCATCCATGGAGGACAGCCGCTCGGCGCGCCGGCGCTCCTCCTCGTATTTCCGCTCGCGCTCGGGGTCGGTCTGCCGCTTGATCATGATCAGCGCCATTGCGATCACGTGGGCGCAAATGATGCCGCGCTCGGTATTGTCGCGGCAGGGGCACTGGCTGGCCACCGATCCGTCTTTCAGGATCTCGAACTGGCAGGTCATGTTGCGGTTGCCATAGATCAGCGTGCCGCGCACAAACGGGTGCTCGTAGGAGACATGTTCCACCCGCCCGGTCTCGCAAAGCGTCTTTCCTTCGCGGAAAACGCGCGTGCCGGCCCAGTCAATCAGCATCTTTTGTGTCACCGGAAACCGCATAAAACAGTCCGTTGCAGAGTCCCTTCACCCATGAAATCTGGTACACCCAAAATAGAAAAAACCATACAATGAAAGGCCTGCACTCCCCAAGAAAAAAATTTCCGGCTCGCATTTGCGCCGCGGGGATGCGATACAGAAAAAAAGGACAGAACCATGGAAACCAAGCGCGCACATGCCATCAAGCACCTGGAAGGACGGGAATCGCTTCCCATCATCGAGGTCTTCTATGAATTCAACCACCTGAAGGCGCTCTACCGCCAGGGCTGGCTTCGCGTCGGCATCCCGAAAGATCACTGCGAGACGGTCGCCGAGCATACGCTGGGCGTGACGCTTCTGGCGATGTTCCTCGCGGACGAGTACTTCCCGGAGCTGGACAAATGGAAGCTGATGCTGATGGGCCTGCTGCACGACTTCGGCGAAATCTATGCCGGCGACATCGTGCCGGGCAAAATGTCGCTGGAGGAAAAGCACGCGCTGGAGAAGAAATCCGTCGAGCACGTCTTCGCGCGCCTTCCTAAAGGAAAGCAGTATCTGGCCGTCTGGGAGGAATTCGAGGCCGGCGAAACGGCCGAGGCGCGCTTTATGAAGGAAATAGACCGCCTTGAAATGGGCCTTCAGGCCAGCGTCTATGAGCACGAAAAACTCGGTGACCTGTCCGTATTCTTCGATTCCGCCGACCGCGCCCTCAAAACCGCCGAACTGCGCGACATTCTGGCCGTTCTTCGCAATCTGCGCACCGTAAGGGGCTGAAGAAGATTTCGCACAAAGCCACCGAGCCACAAAGACTGAATTCTGATTCCTGTTGATCCTGTAAATCCTGTCAAAAAGAAGTCTTTTAGGTTGTAGTCCTTCAATCTTTTAGGATAGCCGTTCAATACGTGGTCAATTCTTATACCTTTTTCGTGTCTTGGCGTCTTCGTGCGAAAACTCCGAAAATTCACCGCAAAAGAGCCAAAAGATCGCAAAAAATGTCAAAAAACAGCCAAAAACCGTCATTTTTCGTAATAAAACGCCAAAATCAGGCCAAAAATATCGAAAAATGACCAAAAATCGTCAAAAAGTGTCGAAAACCGCCTTGAAGTATCCGTGAAAGCCGTGTGATCCGTGGTCAACTCTTCTCTGCGCCCCCGCGCGAGAACCTCTTGAATCCGAAATTCATCCCGTAAATCCTGTTGATCCTGTCAAAAATCTGACGCTTGGCACCTCCCAACATCCCACCCCTCCATCTTCCCACCATTCCATCATTCCATCCTCCCCCCCTCCTCCCCCCAAAAATATTTTCATCTTTTTTGCGAATACGTGTTGACACTTACCCCCTCATCAGGTAAACATCTAATCAGACAGTGGAAAAGAAATCGGTCACGCGGTGTTCTTTTAAGTATTGAGTAAAGTGTTCGAAACGTTCGCGCGAGCGAACAAGAAGGAGAAAGTAAAATGAAAAAGACGATTATTGCGCTGGCAGTAATTGCGCTGGTGGCTCCTCTGGCATTCGGCCAGGAAGTCCTCTCCCGCAACGCTGTCGGTTATGTAAAGATAGACTTCCGTAAGGGGTTGAATCTTGTTACCCATCAGTTTGATATAATGGTTGGGGATCGCGGGGTATCTAATCTGTTTCCTATTGCCGACTTTCCGTCGGGAACGATTATTCAGCGCTGGGATTATGTCAACCAGGTATATGCTTCGTCTGAAACGAAGGTTACATTCCCGTCCACTCGCTGGAGTCCGGGAACAAACACCTTTGAAATTGGTGAATCCATGTGGGTTCGCATTCCTAGTGGAGCGTCAAGCAATTCATATGTTTCATATTTGATGGGGGAAGTGCCTGTTGCGTCTAAATCGACCCCATTGGGCGGTCTCACCTTTTCCGGCGTTGGCTACCCGGTGGCTGTGAGCATTTCGGGTTTAAATAGTTCATTGAGTTATCCTTTGAAATCTGGCGATATCGTTCAGAAATGGGATGCGACTGTAACAAACTATGTTCAGGAAACATATGTAACGTTCCCGTCTGTTCGTTGGAATCCAGGCACGATGACAATTAACCCGGGCGAAGGTATTATTATCCGGCGTACTGGTTCAACATCACAAACAAATTGGGTCCAGAACAAGCCATATACTTGGCCTGAATAATTAATAATTAAAGGAGAAGAGAAAATGCGTATACTAAAATATAGTCTGTTAATTGTATTACTTGCGGTTGCCGCATCTCACGCGACAATCAATGTTACTTGGAACTGGGATGAAAGCGCGGCTGCGGGTATGTATCTTTCAGATTCCGTGACTCTGTTGCCTGTTGGATCAATCGTGCAGATTCTGTTCACCGCTGATGCTGTTCTTGGTGGTGTGGATCTTGCTAACCCGTTGCTTGCACCGGCTGGGGATATCTTGATTGCGCAGGCCAACACAACAGATGCAGGATATTATCTGAATGGGCCGGCAAATTATGGCATAGTTGGCGATTATGTTGGTGGATATGTGTATCAGCGAATTTTTACATCGGATATTTCGCCGACAACGGGTGAGTATGCTATTGGACTGCATCTTTATGGTGCCTCTCCGGCAAACACAGCCACGGCTGAAGGCAGCACGGTGTTCTGCTTTGCTTGGGATAGCAATTTGGAGGCTCAGCCCACATTTACAGCAGTGATTCCCGAGCCCTCGACGATTATGCTGTCGATCCTGGGTCTGGGCATGATCATGGTCCGTCGCTTCCGCAAGTAACAGACTATAAAACTTAAACCATTCGCGCCGCTGGAGAAATCCAGCGGCGCGTTTGTTTTGGAAGAAGAAGACAGAATTCAGGAGTTAGAATTCACAAACGGAAGAATAACCCGCGGACAAAAACGGAGGGCCGGCCTCCGTGCCGACCGGGAAAAGATGTCGAACCAGCAAGAAAATGGACGGGACGGAGCCCGTTCCACCAGAAACAGAAAAGAATTTAGAAGTCAGAAGTTTCCACAAAAGGCACAAAAGTCGCAAAAGCGCTGCAGCCGAGAACTGTGCCCGCGGCATCACTCGACCATTCCATTTCTCCATCATTCCCCTGATTCCCCTTTGTGAATTTTGTGCCTTTTGCGGCCATGTTTGAGGCGGCAGGCTGTAGTCCTTTAGGAAACGGACGCTGGATGCTTAATATACTGAAAACCTTGAACCTTTAACCTTGAACCCTGTCCCCTTGTGCCCTCGCGCTTTGTAGTCTCTGGTCTCCCCTCCCTCAAGCAGTCCGGCATCCCTTGATGATGAAGCCGCCGGATTTTTCGTCGCGCTCAAGTTCGAGGATGCCCTGTTCTCCCGCCTCTTCCAGAAGCTGGCCGAAGGATTTGAATCCATAGTATGACTCGCTGAATCCGGGGTTGCGGCGCTTGAGAGTCTGCTTGATCATGGAGCCCCAGATGTTTTCCTCTTCACCGCGTTCTTCCACCAGCGCTTCGTAGGTGGAGACGATCAGATTGAAGGCTTCGAGTTTTTTGCCTTCAGCCGGCACTGCGGCCTTCCCCGACGGTTTGGCGGATTTTGATGCCGCAGGCGCGCGCGGCCTTGCGGGTTTGGGCTGGGCACGAACCAGATCGTCATAGAAAATGAACTCATCGCAGTTGGCGATGAGCAGATCGGACGTGGAGTTCTTCACGCCGACGCCGACAACCGTTTTGTTGTTCTCGCGAAGCTTGCTGACCAGCGGAGAGAAATCCGAGTCCCCGCTGATGATCACGAATGTGTCCACATGCTCCTTGGTGTAGCACAGGTCGAGGGCGTCCACGACCATGCGGATGTCGGCGGAGTTTTTGCCGGACTGCCGGACGTGGGGGATTTCGATGAGTTCGAACGAGGCCTCGTGCATGGCGGGCTTGAAATCGCGGTAGCGCCCCCAGTCGCAGTAGGCCTTCTTGACGACGATGTTGCCCTTGAGCAGAAGGCGCTCGAGCACTTTCATCACGTCGAATTTGGCGTACTTGGCGTCCGCCACGCCGAGCGCAACGTTTTCGAAATCGCAGAAGACGGCGATGTTTCTTGTTTCAGACTGATGCGGCATAAACCCTCCAATATGTTGTCTGATCTTGACGCTATGCCCCTGTGTGGTGGAAGTCAACCTTGATCAGAAGGCGCAAAAAACACAAAAGGCCAGAATTAAGAAAGATTTCGCACAAAGACTGAGTTCTGAATCCTGCCGATCCTGTAAATCCTGTCTGATTTTCCGGAATTTTGACAGTATCAACAGGATTTACGGGATAAATGATCCAAGGTCATTTCTTCTTTGCCCTGGAGGAGCGATCTCTGCGAGCCCGTTTCAGGCCGGGCTTGCGGCCGCGGCTTCGGTTTGCGCGGCTGCGGGTGCGGTGCGCGGTTTGCGGACGGAAAGCACGGGGTGGCGCTGATGGGCCATTTCGATGATCCGTCGCCCGAGGGTGCCGTAGGATATGCCCGCAGTTTCCGCGGCGCAGGCCAGGCTGGCGTCGGCGCTGATGTCGGGATTGGGGTTCACATCCAGCACATAGAAGATGCCGTCGCGCAGGCGGACATCAATGCGCGCGTAGTCGCGGCATCCGGTTGCGCGGTAGGCGGCGCGGCAGGTGTTCTCAAGATTCTGTTTCTCTTCCGCCGTGAGCGGCGCGGGGATCAGTGTTCCGATTTTGTTGTAGAGCTCCGAGTCCGGCGTGAACTTGGCGTCGTAGTCGCACAGGCGCTGGTGCATGTCGCTGATGCCGGCAAAGTCCATCTCGGCGGCGGGGAGGACTTCGAGTTCGTCATTGCCCCAGAGCGCGACGTGGAATTCCCGCCCGTCCACAAAATCCTCGACCAGCGCAGGCTGTTTCATATCGCGGATGAGCGTGCTGATCTGCTGCTTCAGTTCCTCGTTGGTGGTCACGACCGATTGAGGGGAAAGACCCAGACTGCAGTGTTCGTGGGCGGGTTTGACGATCGCGGGAAAAACATTCCACTGGTGAGCATTCCGCAGATTGGGGAAAACGCGCCAGCGCGGCGTGGGAACATCCCATTCGCCGAGGCACTGTTTGACCAGCGGCTTGTTTATCGAGAGGTCGAGCGCGTGGGCGGTGGATCCGGTGAAGGTGAATCCAAGCCGGTCAAGTTCGCGGACCACGGCGCCTTCGCTGTGCTCGATGCCGGGCAGGCTTTCGCACCAGTTGAAGACAATGCAATCTTCGGGGGAATAGGGCCGGAGGGCTTTTTCAAGATCGGGCTTGTCCACCGGAACCATGACGGTGTCCAGTCCGGACCGTGCGAGGCCGTCCGCGAGCTGCCGCGTAGACGCAACCGTTGCCTTGATGTCGGCGGTTTCCCATTCCGGATCAATGTTGAACAGCATCAGAACCCGGAAATCCGGGGCACTTGCCTTACGCGCCATGGCGTCTCCTTTCGTCCGGAGGCCCACAATATATAGTTTTATCAAATATCAAAACCACCACCAGTTGATTCTTTAATCTTTCATTTACCCCATGACAGAATATTTGCAAGCTGTTTTTTAATTAAGTCTGAACTTTATTTATGCATGATAAAATAAATAGAAGCTTTAGATTGTCTTGATGGACTCTGTGCACAGCATTATACATCACCCATGAAACCTTTTCACGCGTGCCTTTTGATTATTCTGATGCCCTTCAGCAATGTCTTCGCAGACACGCTGGCGGAGCGGATCCTGTCATCCTATGATGCTGTTCAGACTTTGAGCTGCGAAATCCGTAAAGACACGGAAACCGCGCAGGGCAAAACGCGAATGCTCAGTCGCGTCTACTGGCAGCGGCCGGACAGGGTTCACATAGAAAATGTCATGCCCTCTCTTGGATCCGGCAAGCGCAGGATTATATCGGACGGAAAGTCTCTCTACATTCACGAGCAGGATGCTCCGCAGGGCTATTCGCGGCCGGTGAGCGAACTGGATGCGGACAAGCTGATTGAGCTCCACAAGCTTCCCGGCACGCCCATGGATCACCTGATGAGGCTTAAGGGGGTCGAAGAGATGCCCCTGGACGCGACGCCGGAATTCCCTGTGCGCGCTGGATACCAGACCGCGAGGAACTTCGTCGTGCTGAACATGGATTCCACCGGGCGGCTCGCGCGGGTGCAGTTTTTCAAGACGGCCGCCCTGGACGAGCAGATCGGGGAATACGAATACGATTCTTTCACAGAGCCCCTGCCGGGAGTCTGGTTCTCCGCATTGATCAGGGGCGGGTTCAGCGACATGGGGCTTCAACTTGTCGAAACGGTGCGGATCAGCAATTTGTCCGTGAATGAGCCGGTGGCGCCCATGCTTTTTGTGCCGGGCGGATTCTTTGAAGGGATTGAGTTCGTGCCCGACACTTCAGGACAGCCATAAGGCTGCGCTGTCCGCAACAGACAGAAAATATCTTGTCATGATGCGGGCTGTTGTATAGTCTGCCTTGAACGCTTAAAAAAAGGAGGCGTGAATGAAGAAGTTGGTTGTTTGTTTGATGATTGCGGTTGTGCTGCTGGGCGCGATTCCGGTTCAGGCGGCCACGGGTTCCGGTCGCGGCGGTTTCATGGGCTTTATTGCCGGCTGCTGCTTTGGTATCCGCGCTGGCGCCGACTATAACTCCGGCAAAGAGATCCACTGGCGTGAATGGTGCATGCTGATTCCCTATGTGAACATCGTGTTCGCGATCTGGAACGGCATTGACGGCGCCAATGGCGTGACGCGTTCCGACTACGCTTCGCAGTACGGCGCGATGTTCTACTAAACCGGCGACGTGGCCCGGTTTTTTAGAGAGAGATTGAAAAGGATTCCGGTCGTAATGACCGGAATCCTTTTTTTTGCGCTTGGCATATGCGCGTCTGCGGACGTTGATCTGGCCGCTGATCTCTTTGGCGAAGAGGACTGGGCCGCGTGCCAAACGGAAAGTCTGCGGGTGCTGCAGTCGGAGCCGGAAAACGAAAGCGCAAAATTTTTTGCGGCGCTGGCGTCATTGCGGCTGGGCCGCGAGGCCCCCGCGAACGAGCTGGACAGCCTCGCAGCTGAGGCAAAGAACCGCGAGATTTCGGCCGCGGCATCTTATGAATGCGGACGCATGGCGTGGAGCAGCGGAAATTCTCCCGCGGCGTATGCGCACTTCAAAAAGGCATTTGAAACGACGGCCTCCCGCGACCTTTTTCTTCGCAGCGGCTGCTCCCTCTATCTTCTGACGAAGGATGAAAAATCACTGCGCGAAAAGAATGCCGCACTGGCCCTGCAGCTGCAAACATCCAGAAGTTTGTGGAGCCTGGATCTGATGAAAGAATGCGGCCTGCCGGAAAAAGGGGGCGGGGTTTCGTCGCTTCCGGGGAAGTGGATTGTTGCATTTTACCGCAGCCAGATCGGTCCGGCGATTGGCGACCGCTGTTCGCTGACACCCAGCTGCTCGGAATATTTCCGGCAGGCCTGCCGCGCGCACGGCCTGCTGGGTTTTGCCATTCAGGCGGACCGCTTTTTCCGCGAGCCTTCTGAAGTCGCTGCAAAAAAGAATCCGGTGCCTGTCGGGGATGTCATCAAATATTCAGATCCGGTGGAGGATCACACAGGGTGGCTGAAGAAATGAAAATTAAATTCAAACTGATTTTGATCGCGCTCGCATTCCCCTGTCCGGGCTTTGCGCAGGATGTGAGCAGAAGCCTTGCTCTGCAGCTTGCAGACGAAAATCCATCGGCCTCTGCGCTTGAGTTCCGGCGCGCGGCGATGGAGTCTGAGGATGCAAAAGTGCGCGGCGCGTATGCGTGGGCATCGGCCTGGCAGTACTGGCGCGCGGAGAATTACAAACAGGCGCTGGTGATGCTGGATGAAGCGGAGGATTCAAATCCTGACTTGTCATCCGAGTCCATGGCCTTGCGGGCGGAAGCTTCCGCCGCCATGAAGAATTCCGCCGAAGCGTTTTTTTATTATGAAAGCGCCGCGCAGGGCGGCGCCGAGGCCCGCCGCTGGTCGGCGCGGAAGCTGGCTGGCCTGAAGCTGCGGGAGGGCGATTTGTCGGGAGCAAAGGAACTTCTGGCGCGCGCTGAAGAGCAGGATCAGCAGGTGCTGGGCGCGATTGAGAAGTACGCCGATGGAAAGGATAAGAGCCCGCGGGTGGGCGGCATTCTGGGAATGATTCCAGGGCTGGGTTACGCCTATTCGGGCGAGTGGGCCAACGCCGCGCGGTCGCTGATCCTGAACGGTCTCTTTATATATGGAATGGCCGACACCGCGGATGATGAGCAGTGGGGCGCTTTTTCCATCATCACCTTTTTTGAACTGACGTGGTACAGTGGAAGCATTTACGGCGGCGTGGATTCGGCCCATCGCTATAATGAACGAAGGCTGGACGAATGCCTGGACTCCGTCAGCGGATCGGCGGAAATTTCGGCTGATTTGGACGCGCTGCCCCTGATTTCGCTCCGCTTCGAATTTTGAGCAAAAAAGGCCAAAAATCACAAAAAAACGCGAAAAAACGGCTAAAAACGGTCAAAAATGGCCTAAAAACGCTAAAAAATGCTCGAAAACGGCCAAAAATCGTTAAAATTGGCCAAAAAACACAAAAAACGTGCATCGGGCCGGCTGAAAAAAAAGATTATGACTGGCCAGCGGGCGGGGGGCTTTGTTATACCGTTCAGGACTTTTCCAAATGTCTTTTTGCAGGGAAGGAGTTTGTCATGCGTCATTTTGTTGCGTTGAAGGACTGGCCGGTTGAGGAGCTGGCCGCGATGCTGGAT
>JBFXGK010000016.1:0-72500 GCA_050178035.1 Kiritimatiellia bacterium | reverse complement strand
CGACCGTGCTGAGGGAACCTTCGAACTCCTCCGTTACGATTTGGGAGGAAACCGCCCCAGTCAAACTGACCCTCTGACACTGTCCCAAGCCCGGTTTCACGGGACAAGGTTAGAATTTCAACAAATCAAAACTGGTATTTCACTGATGGCTCCATGACGCCTGACGACGCCACTTCAAAGCCTCCCAGCTATGCTACATATGACTTGCCGAAAACCAATATCAGAATACAGTAAAGGTTCACGGGGTCTTTCCGTCCTACTGCGGGTATCCGGCATTTTCACCGGAACTACAATTTCACCGAGATCCTCGTTGAGACAGTGCCCAGATCGTTACACGATTCGTGCGGGTCGGAACTTACCCGACAAGGAATTTCGCTACCTTAGGACCGTTATAGTTACGGCCGACATTCACCGGGGCTTCAGGTCGGAGCTTCTCACGCCGAAGCGTGATGACCCCTCGCTTTAACCTTTCGGCATTGGTCACGTGTCACACCCTATACGTCCTCTTGCGAGTTTGCAGAGTGCTGTGTTTTTGATAAACAGTCGCCTGGGCCTCTTCACTGCGACTTCTCATGGCTTTGATATAATCTGACCACGGGAAGTACCCCTTCTTCCGAAGATACGGGGCTAATTTGCCGAGTTCCTTAACGAGGTTTCTCTCGCGCGCCTTGGTATACTCTACCCTCCCACCTGTGTCGGTTTGCGATACGGTCGTCTGTTGGACTTGCTAGAAGTTATTTCTTGGCAGCATAGCATCAGCCAATCCGCCGCACCCAGAGGGTTTGGCGTCCCATCACCTTTCAGAGTTGCACCAACGGATTTGCCTGCTGGTACCTCCTAGGGGCTTAGACCATCACTTCCAATCGATGGCCGGCCTAGCTTCCTGCGTCACTCCATTGCTCAAGCGCCCAACCGGCGGTACAGGAATATTAAACCTGTTTCCCATCACCTACGCTTTTCAGCCTTGGCTAAGGGGCCGACTAACCCTGGGAGGACGAACCTTCCCCAGGAAATCTTGGGATTCCGGCGACCGGGATTCACACCCGGTTTTTCGTTACTCATGTCCGCATAATCACTTGTATACGTTCCACGTTCGGTTACCCTTGCGCTTCGCTACATATACAACGCTCCTCTACCAGTCTACGCTTGCGCGTAGAATCCGCAGTTTCGGCAACAAGTTTAGTCCCGATCATTTTCGGCGCAAAACCTCTCGACTAGTCAGCTGTTACGCACTGTTTAAATGGTGGCTGCCTCTAAGCCAACATCCTAGCTGTCTTTGAAATTTTACATCCTTAAGCACTTAACTTGTTTTGGGGGCCTTAACCGGCGGTCTGGGCTGTTTCCCTTTCGACAATGAAGCTTATCCCTCACTGTCTGACTCCACATGTGACTGAAACGGTATTCGGAGTTTGAGTGGCTTCGGTAACCCGGTAAGGTCCCTAGTCCAATCAGTGCTCTACCTCCGTTTCGAGCATTCATGCAGGCTAGCCCTAAAGCTATTTCGAGGAGAACCAGCTATAACCGAGTTTGGTAAGTCTTTCGCTCCCACACACAGCTCATCCGAGAGTTTTTCAACACTCAACAGTTCGGACCTCCACTTCGTTTTACAGAAGCTTCATCCTGGCCATGTGTAGCTCACCCGGTTTCGGGTCTACCGCATGCAACTAATCGCGCTATTCACGCTCGCTTTCACTTCGGCTTCTCCCGTGCAAACGGGATTAACCTTGCTGCATACTGTAACTCGCGGACTCATTATGCAAAAGGCAAGCGGCCATCCCGCCGAAGCAGGACTACCACACCTTGTAAGCATACGGTTTCAGGTTCTATTTCACTCCCCTAGCAGGGGTTCTTTTCACCTTTCCCTCACGGTACTAGTTCACTATCGGTCATCAACGAGTATTTAGTCTTAGGAGGTGGGCCTCCTGGATTCGGACAGGGTTTCACGTGTCCCGTCCTACTTGGGATGCCTCTGGAGCCGTTTTGGATTTCACTTACGGGCCTATCACCCTCTATGGCGGACCTTTCCAGATCCTTCTGTTATCCTCGACGGTCCCCTGTTGAGGTCCCGCAACCCCATGGTGCAAGCACCATGGTTTAGACTGTTCCCCTTTCGCTCGCCACTACTGAGGGAATCATATTTTACTTTCTTTTCCTTCAGGTACTGAGATGTTTCACTTCCCTGAGTTTCGCTCTCCAGCCCTATTTTATTCAAACTGGAGGGATCCCGCATTACCGGGACCGGGTTTCCCCATTCGGAAATCTCCGGATCAAAGCGTATTTGCCGCTCCCCGAAGCTTATCGCAGCTTATCACGTCCTTCATCGCCTGTTGATGCCAAGGCATTCACCGTACGCCCTTATTAGCTTGACCATTTTTAATTCAAATGAGTCTTTTCAACCAATGATTCTCATCATTGCTACATTATTAACATTTTGGATTTCACATCCAGATTATCTCTAATCTTGGTGAATTCCGCAGATATTTACCTATGCAATTTTCAAAGAACAGTCCCGCGAAGCGGGAAAATTGTTCATTCAGTGACGTTTTCCTGAGTGTCAGTGGTGGGCGTGCCTGGAGTCGAACCAGGGACCTCGTCCTTATCAGGGACGCGCTCTAACCAACTGAGCTACACGCCCACATGCGCCGGGCCGAGCCCAATCCAGCCTCGAGGCTGGTGGAGGCAACCGGGTTCGAACCGGTGACGTCCTGCTTGCAAAGCAGGTGCTCTCCCAACTGAGCTATGCCCCCGTTCAAGCCTGCCGCCGATTCGGTGTCCCTGCTGCATTGCCGGGCTGTGCCGTGTAATGGCCAGGAAAACTTGATAACCTGAATGTACTTGTCTTTCGGACCAGAAATGGTGCGATTTGCCGCATACCTGCATATAAGTCGTTGTTTGGTTGTCAACGGTTACCCGTTTGACGCACCCTCGGCCGGCGAACCGGCTGAGGGGTTATCCTGATCTAAACCGGAGCTCAAATGAACCTTTTGAGTTCAATTGGATCCGGCAAGACTCTCCTTAGAAAGGAGGTGATCCAGCCGCTGGTTCCCCAACGGCTACCTTGTTACGACTTCATCCCAATCACCAATCACACCTTCGGCACTTACCCTCCCTTGCGGGATTGGATCAGCGACTTCGGGTGCAACTGGCTTTCATGATGTGACGGGCGGTGTGTACAAGGCCCGGGAACGTATTCAAGGCGCCGTAGCTGATGCGCCTTTACTAGCGATTCCGGCTTCATGAAGTCGAGTTGCAGACTTCAATCCGAACTGGGGTCAGGTTTGAAGATTAGCTCCGCCTCGCGGCCTTGCATCTCTCTGTACTGACCATTGTAGCACGTGTGCAGCCCAGGGCATAAGGACCATACTGACTTGACGTCATCCCCACCTTCCTCCCGCTTATCACGGGCAGTCTGATTAGAGTGCTTCTCACATTTCTGAGAGAGTGGCAACTAATCACAAGGGTTGCGCTCGTTGCGGGACTTAACCCAACACCTCACGGCACGAGCTGACGACAGCCATGCAGCACCTGTATAGCACCCTCGAAGGACGCCAGCCTTTCGGCCGGCCAGCAGCTATATGTCAAGCCCTGGTAAGGTTCTTCGCGTTGCATCGAATTAAGCCACATGCTCCACCGCTTGTGCGGGCCCCCGTCAATTTCTTTGAGTTTTAGCCTTGCGACCGTACTCCCCAGGCGGTGCACTTAACACGTTAGCTCCGGCACAGATTGGGATAACCAACCTACACCAAGTGCACACCGTTTACGGTTGGGACTACCAGGGTATCTAATCCTGTTTGCTCCCCCAACTTTCGTGCCTCAGCGTCAGTATCATTCCAGAGAGCCGCCTTCGCCGCCGATGTTCCTCACGATATCCACGCATTTCACCGCTACACCGTGAATTCCGCTCTCCTATCCTGTACTCTAGTTTTGCAGTTTCAAATGCAATTTCACCCATGAAAGGTGAGATTTCACATCTGACATACGAAACCGCCTACGCACCCTTTACGCCCAGTAAATCCGAACAACGCTCGCCACCTCTGTATTACCGCGGCTGCTGGCACAGAGTTAGCCGTGGCTTCCTTTAGAGGTACTATCAGACCCAAGCGGTATTAGCGCCCGGGCGGTTGTTCCCTCTCGACAGCAGTTTACGACCCGAAGGCCTTCATCCTGCACGCGGCGTCGCATCGTCACACTTTCGTGCATTGCGAATGATTCTCGACTGCAGCCTCCCGTAGGAGTCTGGGCAGTGTCTCAGTCCCAGTGTGGCTGACCATCCTCTCAGACCAGCTACCCGTTAGCCTTGGTGGGCCGTTACCTCACCAACTAGCTGATGGGTCGCGGGCTCATCCTCAAGCGACAGGTTCCGAAGAATCCCCGTCTTTATATAGGGAACCATGCGGTTCCCGGACACATCCGGTATTATCTCCCGTTTCCAGAAGCTATCCCGAACTTGAGGGCAGATTGCCCACGCGTTACTCACCCTTCCGCCACTTTCCACCCTCGTTTCTCGTCCGAAAACTTGAAACAAAGGCTTCTCGTTCGACTTGCATGCCTCATCCACGCCGCCAGCGTTCGTTCTGAGCCAGAATCAAACTCTCCGAATAATTTCTTATTTAGAGATAATTTGAATTTTCCCTTCCCCCTTGCGGGTTCCGGGTTTTATGACCCATACACAAGCATTTGGCAAATCACACCACTTCCGATTCGAAAGTAGTACAATTCAAGTTATTCACTTTTCAAAGATCAAAAGGCAATACACGCCCCTTTACCATTGCCCTCTTTTGAGGGTTGGCGCGCATACCTGCTCGCTGTTATTCTGTCAACCGACAGAATGCTTTTTCAATCTTGCATCGTAATCTACAACCGGCCTTCGTAAATGTCAACAAACTTTTTTAAGTTTTTTCCATTTATTTTTCGGGTCGTTTCCGCCCCGGAAAAACGGTCTGTTTCGATAACAGGATGCGCACTATGCTATACGCCTTTTCTGAAGTCAACAGCTTTTACAAAATATTTTTAAATTTTTTTGGGGGCCATTTCCGCATCTGGAGAAACGGGCTCTGTCCCGTCCATTTCACATCCATTCGCAATCCACTTTCACGGCCAGCACAAGAGTCTGTTGCGGTTGCGCGTTGTGGGCCAGGCCTCTGCGCCAGGCGCAAAAAGGGACGGCGTTCAGCCCAGGCCGGCAGATTTCAGCCGCTCCTGCAGCGCGCGAATCTCCGCCTTTAATTCCGCCATCTTCACTTCACGGCCCGCCATCGCATTGACCAAACGCGTCAGATCCTCCGTGCGCTCCTCAATGTTCTTCTCGAGCCCGGCCTGATGCTGACGCAGATTCTCCTCCGCCTCCTTGCGCCGCGTGATGTCCTCCAGCACGGCGTCAATCCATTGCGCTTCGCCTTTTTCCGAGCGGCGGATTTTCATCGTCAGGCTGACCCAGATGATTTTCCCCTGCTGCGTTTTTATGCGCAGTTCGCATGAACCGGTGCCATCCTGCTTCTCAATGCGCTGCACATAATCGCGGTATTCAGCCTCATCCGCACACAGCGGCGCAAAGTTCTGACGAATCATTTTGTCCGCATTGCTGAAGCCGAAGATCTTTGCCGCCCGCGGATTCGCCTGCATCACGGCCCCGTCCCCGTTGATCGCAATGCGCAGGATGCCGACCGGCACGTTTTCATAAAGTGTGCGGTAGGCCGCCTCGCTCTGCTGCAGCGCCGCCGACATTTCCTGCAGGCGCTGCTGCATGCGGTTGTAGGTATCCGCCAAAGCCTCGAATTCGTCGCCGGTCCGTATGTCCGCCTTCACCGGACGGCCCATCTGCGTCTGCTCCATGGCGTCCGACAACTGGGCCAGCGGCCGGTAAACCTGACGCCGGAAGGCCTGCCCGATCAGGGCATTCAGCGCAAGGCCCGTCAGCAGGGCCATGACCGCCACGATCATCATCACCGTGCGCTGGGCGGCTCGCAAAGTCGAATGATCACGCACCAGCAGCACAGAATAATATTCGGTTGCGCTCCGCTTGCCCGGCAGCAAAACCGGTTCGTAGTATACCGTGGACGGCTTGCCATCCAGCAGGATTTCATGCCGCCATCCGCTCTGCCCGGCGACCGCGGCCTTTATGCATTCCGCCAGTTCCGGCGGTCCCTCAATGTCCTCTGCCCGGCTGGCGTGATACCCCTGCTCGTCCTGATAGGTCCGGCCCTGCTCATCCCGAAGCAGGATGTATTTCTTCATGTCAATGAAGTTGTACATCTCCGAAACGCGCCGGCGGTCATGACAGGCGATGACCGTTCCAACCTGATCCAGCATCATCGCATGCAAGTCCGACACTTCCAGAAATGAATCTATCGCCTCCTGAAGCTTTCGGAAATTAATGTCGGCGCCCATGACTCCAATCAGTCGGCCCTCATGCTCAACCGGATGAATGATGGCCGTTGTTGGTTCCTCGCTAGTTACTGAATAATAAGATTTTGTAACAAAAGGACGATGCTCCGGATCCTGCAGTATGCGCTGAAAATACCACCGCTTGCCCCGTGGCCCGAGTTTGTGATGGCTTCTTGCGGTCTGATCTCCGTTAATATCTTGAACATAAAGCAGTTCCACAAATGGATAACGAGTCTGCAGCTCTACGAAGAGCGGGAACCCGGATCCCTCACAGCAGGGGATGGTTACATTGAATTGTTCGCTGTAGATTCTGCTTCGTTCAGCCAGATCCGGGCTGGCCTCCAGAATATTCCGGATCACGTCCGGGTGCATGGAAAGGCTCCGGTTGAGCATGTGCGCATGAGACAGAAACTGCTCCATGAACCCCGCCAGACCCTTCACAATGATGCGGTCTTTCTCAATGACCGCCTCAGAATACCTCCGCACCACATAGGGGCCGATCACAGCGGTTGAGACCAGAACATAAAAAACGATGCTTGCGATGCCCAGAAACCTGATTTTGCCCGCAACCGTATTCTTCATCATCGTCTCCGATTGCCCCATCCTGCCACCAACTCCTCATCCAATCAAGTCATTTGCCCCGGTAAAAATCAAAAGGGGAATCCGCATCAGCGGATTCCCCTTTTTGATTCTGCCGCAAGGACTTACTTGCGCATGCGGTCTTTGTCCACGACCGCGCCGTGGCTGACCGTGTACAGCGGCTCCTTGTGGTACCACAGGGCCTCGTAGACGGACTTGGCATCGAGCACGACAAGGTTCGCCGGGCACTTTTCGGCCACTTTGAATTTCTGCATGTTCATGCACTCGGCCGCGCGGGTGGTGATCATGTCATAGATGTCTTCCATCTCGGGGAAAGTGGTCATCCACAGCAGATGCACGTTCAGGAAGCCGACTTCCAGCGCGCTGTTCTGTCCGAACGGATAATAGGCGTCGGCCACGTCATCCTGTCCAAGGCATACGCGGGAGTTTGCCGCCAGCAGATCCTTCACGCGGGCGTGCAGCGGGCCGGTGTGCGGATCGCTCACCACGCCCAGCTTGGCCTTCTGCAGGAGCGCCAGCAGCTTGCGGAAGTAGGGCTCGTTGTACATGCACATGGCGCGCGCATGATGCGCCAGCGAACGGCCGATGCGGCCTTCTTCCAGCGTCTTGGTTGCCAGCATTTCCAGCGTCCGGAGCCCGGGATCGCCGGCATCGTCCACCAGCATGGAGATGTCCGCCCCGTAGTCGTTGGCGATCTTGAACATTTCGTTGATGTGGATCTGCTCGTCGGCATCCGTGAATTCAATCCAGGGAATGCCGCCGACGACGTCCGCGCCCAAATCCATGGCCTTCTTGATCAGGTCCACGGTTCCGGGCTCGCGCACCACACCGTCCTGCGGGAACGCCACCACCTGCACGTCCACAATGCCCTTGAACATGTCGCGGCATTTGATCAGCGACTTCACGCCGATCAGCTTGGCCTTGGAGTCCACGTCGGCGAAGGCGCGAATGTGGGTCTTGCCGTTGAGCGCGGCTTTCTTGAGGCACTTGATGACGTTGGGGACAATCCACTTCTCGTTGTAGTTCTCCTTCACGCGGGCGGCCTGCTCGATGGCCGTCATCGCGCCGCCCATGTTGCCGCCGTGGTAGGCCTGCAGGGCCTTCGCGTCGAGCATCTGGGTGGTGTAGACCTTGCACATATGCAGGTGCGGATCCACAAAGGACTCGGTGACCAAATTGCCGCCGGCGTTGATCATTTTCTTGCCGCGGCCTTCAATCTTCTTCGAAATTTTCGTGATGACACCGTTCTCGATTCCGATGTCAACCGTGCCCGCCTTGCGGCGAAGCTGGGCGTTTTTGATGATGATGTCGTATGCCATTTTTCAGATCTCCTGATTGTTATTTCTTCTTGTTTTTCTTAAGCAGCTTCTGGGCCAGCAGAGCTCCTTCCCAAATCGCCTCATAGCCGGTGCAGCGGCACAGATGTCCTTCCAGCACATCTTCAATCTCGTCCTCCGAAGCGTTCAGATTCTTCGTGAACAGCGCGTACAGGCTCATCACAATGCCCGGCGTGCAATATCCGCACTGCACAGCGCCGGCTTCAATCAGAGCCTGCTGGATGGGATGCACCTCGGTGCCATTCGCCAGCCCCTCGATCGTGACCACGTCCGCGCCGTCGCATTTCTTGGCGGGCAGCGAGCAGCTCTTCTTGGCTTCGCCGTTCACCACCACCGTGCACGCCCCGCAGGCGAGGTCATCGCAACCGCGCTTGGCACCGGTCAAATCCAGCTTGTCCCGAAGCACATCCAGCAGACGTTCCCAGCCGTCAATTTCGACGGAGCGCTTCATCCCGTTGACTGTAAGTGTGATTTTTTCTGACATGGCTTACTTCCTCGCTTCCAATGCCTTTTTCATTTTTTCCGGAGTAACCGGGATTTCGGTGAATTCGATTCCGGTGGCGTCATAGATGGCGTTCAGGACCGAAGGCGCCACACCGATCACCGGGTGCTCGCCGATGCCGCGCGCGCCGAACGGGCCGATGGTTTCCGGGGTTTCCACGAACTGAATGGTCTGCTTTTTCGGCCGGTTCTTGATGGTCGGAAAACGGTATTTCTTCATGAACGGATTCAGAATCTTGCCGTCCTTGTCGAACTTGAGCTCCTCGTGAAGCGTCGCCCCGAGCGCCATCATCACGCCGCCGGCAACCTGTCCGCGAATCTGCTGGGCATTGATCACGCGGCCGACATCGAACGCCGAGGCAAAGTGATCCACGATGACCTCGCCGGTCTCCTTGTCGATGCGGATTTCGCATCCCTGCGCGCCGAACGTGTGGCTGACGCCCATCGTGCCCTGCCCGTTCTCGTCCGGGTTGCTGTAGCGCGGCAGGCGCGCGGCATCGGAGGACTGCACCACTTCGCCGACGGTCATTCCGTTGGGATACATGTATCCGTAGACCAGGCCTTCCAGCGGGACATTCACGGTTGGATCGTTCTTCAGGTACACACATTTGCCGTTGTAATCCAGCATGTCGAGATCCACGCGCAGAGCCTGCGCAGCGGTCTTCTTCATCATCTTGATGGCCTTCTCGCAGCAGCGCACAACGGCGCGGCCGCCCTGCGTGGTGAACATCGAGCCGATCGTCTGCCACTCCCACGGCGAGAACTGCGTGTCAATCTCGGTATAGACCTTGATGCGCTCGGTCGGAATCATCAGGCATTCCGCGGCGACCTGCTGGACGACCGTGCGGAGCCCCTGCCCCACCTCGGCGCCGCCCATGTTGATGCACACGCTTCCGTCCTGATTGAACTTCAGGTAGCACCCCTTGGCGGAATTCGGCGCGCCCTTCGGCGTCTTCATCAGCGCGGCAAAACCGCGGCCGTAGAAATATTTGTCGTCTTCCTTCTTCGCCTGCTTCTTGCCATAGATGGCGTTCTTCACAATGTCCACGCACTTGGTGACATCGCCGTTCACTTCGCAGAGCGTTTCGCCCACTGCCGTCTTCTTGCCGGGGCCAAGATAGTTCTTCGCGCGCAGCTCGAACGGATCCATCTTCAGCTTGCGGGCCAGCATGTCCATCATGCGCTCGGTCGCGAACTGCGACTCCTGGTGCCCGTAGCCGCGGTAGGCGCCGACGGCCGGCTGGTTGGTGTACATCAGGTAGGCCTGCAAATCGCAGTTCGGGATTTCATAAGTGCCGGCCGAGTTGTGCCCGGCGGCAATGCAGACGTGGATGCCCGTGTCCGCGTAGGCGCCGGTGCTGTGATACACGCGCGTTTCCATCGCAACAAGTTTGCCGTCTTTCTTCGCGCCGATTTTCATGCGCGTGCGGATGCCGTGTCCCAGCAGCGTGCTGGTGAAATCCTCGCGGCGGCTGGCGACCCATTTCACCGGGTGACCGGGAACAAAGCTCGCGATGTAGGCAACGGTCTGCTCGACGGTAATGTCGGACTTGTAGCCGAAGCATCCGCCCAGTTCCGGGATGTGCACGCGCACATCGGAGGACGGCCGGCCGTACACGCGCGCCAGTTCCTCGCGGATGATGAACGGGCAGATCGAGGACGACCAGCATTCGATCGTCTTGTCCTCGTGGAACCATGCGATCGCGCCGTGCGGCTCGATTGCGCAGCTGGAGCCGTGGGGATAGTTGAACTCGGCTTCGATCACCACGTCGGCATCCTTGAGAGCCTTTCCGGCATCGCCCTTCTTCAGCTTGTAGAGGTTGGCGATGTTCGTGCCCTGGATGGGGCCCAGACCCGGCAAATGCCAGTAGTCGCCGCTGTTTTCGTGGACCAGAACCGCATCCTTTTCGAGCGCCTGAAGCGCGTCTGTAAGCACTGGCAGGGGCTCGTATTCCACCTTGATTTCCTTGAGGGCCTGTTTCGCCTGATAGGGATTTTCGGCGATCACGGCCGCCAGCGGCTCGCCGATATAGCGGACCTTGTCCACGGCCATCGGAACCAGATCGCGGATGTTGTCGCCGTATTGAATCTTGCATCCCTTGCCGGTCACCACCTTCACAACGCCTTCGCATTTTTCGGCCGCCGAAGTGTCAATCGAAAGGATCTTCGCATGCGCGTATTCCGGACGCAGAATTGCCGCGTGCAGCATGCCGGGAAGCTTGATGTCATTCAGGAAAATGGCCTTGCCGGTGATTTTCTTCACCGCATCGGGCCGCGTGATGCTCTTGCCGACGTATTTAAATTCCATGGTTCTTCAGTCCCTTCTGTTTAAAACGCTGAACAACGGTGACAGAACTTATATTTTTTTTCCAAAAAGGCCAGCAGATATTTCCGGAGGCCCCAAACGCAAAAAATCGGGTTTTTGATCGATTTTTGGCCGTTTTTGAGCATTTTTGGCCGTTTTTTGACGTTTTTCGGGCATTTTTGGGCCTTTTTTGAGCTTTTTTGAGTGTTTTTGGGCCTCCTGCGGAATTCTGCAAAACAAGCCCGCGCTTGACGGCGGGGCGGCGCTTCTCCATAACTGATGCGGTTTTCATCAGAAAGAGGTTTTGGAATGGCTGCAAAACATGTTGGACTGGGCCGCGGACTCGGAGCGCTGATCAAGGAGGCGCCCGTCGCGCAGAAAAACGGCGAGGCGGCCGCGCCGGCCGGAATCACCCGCATCGCCATTGAGTCCATCCGCAAGAACCCCTTTCAGCCGCGCCACGCGATGGAGCGGGAGCCCCTCGCCGATCTGGTAAACTCCATCCGCGAAAAAGGCATCCTGCAGCCGCTGCTCGTGCGGCCTGCCGCCGGCGGCTATGAACTTATCGCCGGCGAGCGCCGCCTGACCGCCGCGCGCGAAGCGCAGCTCAAGGATGTTCCCGTGGTCATCATGAACATTGACGACCGCGAGGCACTGGAAATCGCGCTGATCGAAAACCTGCAGCGCGAAAACCTGAATGTGATTGAAGAGGCCGACGGCTACCGCGACCTGTGCGAGAAATTCAGCATGACGCAGGAGGATGTGGCGGCCCGCGTCGGCAAGAGCCGCGCCGCGGTGGCCAACACCATGCGCATTCTTGGACTGCCGGACGAGGTGAAGCAGTCCATTTCCAAGTCGGAACTTTCCGCAGGCCACGCGAAGGTTCTGCTGGGCCTGGAAATTCCGCAGGAGCAGTCGCTGCTGGCCAAGCGCATTGTGAAGGAAGGTCTTTCCGTCCGCGCGCTGGAAAAAATCGTCAACCGCATGAAGCGCATACCGAAGAAAGCGCGGACGAAGCGCTCCGACATTCCCGAGGATCATCTGCGCTATCTCTCGAACCGCCTGCACCAGCATTTCGGAACCGCGGTGAACATCACTCCCTGCAAGACACTGGCCAACGGAAAAAAATCCAGGGGAAGCGTCGAGATTGATTTCTATTCTTCCGAGGAGCTCGACCGCATCCTGGCGATGATCGGCATCACGGAAGATTTATAGTTAAAGGCTAATGGAGTGTTTTGCTCCGTAAAGATTTCCCAAAATGTATCGTGATACAGGATGTCGAATGAAGACGATCACAAACCGTTTGGCGCAACTGATTATTTTTGGTCTGTTTTTAACACTTGCTGCATGCGCGGTCCGATATCCAATGGGATTGAGCCGGGAACAGTGGGAAGCCTTGAGCCCGGCGGCGCAGGCTGAATATCAGGCTCAGCAGTACACGCTGGACGAACAAAAGCGGCAGGCCGCCGCAGCGGATCGTCTGGCCCGCGAGCAGGCCCGGCAGGCGCGGACAGAAGCTGAACGCGCCCGCCTCGCGGAACTGTATGCGCAGGCCCAGTACGGCGACATCGTTCGAGTGGCCGTCCAGAGCGGGGTGCTGGAGATTTACGGGAAACGTCATCCTGCCCAGCCGGTCGCGTTTGAAATCGCCAAAGGCGAAAGCAAGATGGTGTCCGTCACCCGTCAGGGCCAGATCCAGCAGTCCCATGATTTTCTGGTGCGCCTGTCGGATGACGGCAACACCCTCTCTTTTGATGCCGATTCGGCGCATCCAGTTGTCATGGTCAACGGAGACTGGGAACGTGGCCAGAAATATGCCGGACCCTCAGCCTTTCAAAAAGGCCAGACCGCCCTGCTCGGCGCAGAATTCTTCGTGAAATACAAAGAGCTTCCCGGCGCGCCGCAAAGGGTGATTTTCGAGAATAGATAGAGGATATTTCAAAAACCCAAGGATCATAATGAATGCTAAAGCCATCGCTGTCCTGCTGACCATGATTGCAGCCGATATTGCATACGGGCAAATCCAAGGGAAGGTTGTTGATATCGCGGGCACCCCAATCCCGGGAGTTGCTGTGTCAATTGAAGGAACTTCTTATGAGGCTGAGACAGATGAAAAGGGCCAATACTCCATCAGCTATTTTCCGGGCCAGTTCACAGTGAATTATGAAAAAGCTGATTACTTTTCCGAAAACCTGGCTCTTTCGCTTGCTGTCAAAGATGTATTCCCCGCCAAAAAAATCATAATGAGCCCAATGCCCCCTGCGGATTCATTATCGGTGATTGGACCACCAGACCGGCCATATATTCAACTGCTTCCGAGTATGCTTATTACCCCCTCAAGGAGCGAAACGGAACCCGGGGAGGGATCACTCAATTCCTTCAATCCCGACTTTGGTAAATCTGCACGCTATACTTTTGCCGGCGATTATCTTGTCCTCCCCAACACGGCCGAGATTGGTTTTATCCAGCGCAGCGCTGCTATCCGAAAGGCAAAAGGTGCAAGGCCCGGAACTGATTACTCAATTTACAAGTTTAGGAGGTCAGACCGTGGGACCATGTATCTAACGGTCACTTCTTCTCCTTTTCCAGAAGAGCTAGGAACAAAGCCTGGATGTGATGATTGCATGTTCAGAGAACCAGTGCCGGCGCTTTCTGATGGCTTTTACGCTTTTATCATGTCGCGTACAGAAAGAGATATGTGGAGCGATGCGTTCTTGTCCCACAAAGCATTAAATGAACGGATATATGTTTTCAAAATTTCTGCTGATACCAGCGAATGGTATAAAGTGAAATCAATACACTCCACGTCTTCGCGCAAGACCCAGGCATCAGCAAAGACAAGCGATCCAGCAACTGCCGCCGCGCCATTGACCGGGCCATCGGAAACATTCAACCTGATGGTTGGCACATGGAAGGGCTACAGTAAAGCAATCGCGGGTCTTTTAAAAATCACAGAAATTGAAACCAAAGTAATAATCAGCGAATGGAACGCGCCGGTGGTACTTCAGCGCACAGGCAAAGGAACAAATACCACATTCCAATTCAACATCATTAGCATGGACAACACGTCACTCACCGCGGAATGCCGCGATGGCAACCGCAGTCGCAGAATGCAATTCTCTTTCTCCGAAGACAGCGCTTTTTTAGTCCAAGTTGCCCCCAACGGCCTTGTCACCAGTGTTCGTCTTCGACGAGTGAAACCGGATGAAAAAGTCGAAGCCGCTGCGCCATAATTTCAACACTCCGGTGCGCTCTACAATTCCAGCACCCGCTGTTTTTCGAGACCGCGCACGATGATGGCTTTGCCCATGCGGACGGCGGGACATTCGCGCTGGCAGAATCCGCAGCCGCGGCAGATTTCCGGATTCACGATGGGGCGCGGTATGCCGGTTTCGGAGATGCTGGTCTCAATCGCGCCGTAGGGACAGAATTCATCGCACACCATGCAGTGTTCGCCGTCGGTCCAGGCGAGGCACGCTTCACGGTTCACTTCGGCAATCCCGATCTGGATCATGCGCTTCTCGTCCACATTCGTTTTTTTGATGGCCCCCGTGGGACAGGCCCGAGAACAGTTGTCGCAGAATTCCTCGCATGCGCCGAAGTTCGGGTTCATCTCCGGCTGGAACCATGAAACCAGCGGACGGTCCGGCCGGAAGCCGGCGCGCAGAATGCCCGTGGGACAGGAGTCCACACAGGCATAGCACCGGTGGCAGATCGCACCAAACTGATCGGCGTCATGCGCGCCCGGCGGCAGCGCGGGCAGCCATTGGGTTTTCTTTCCAATGTCCGGAAGATGCGCGGCAGCGTAGGCCGCAGGCAGTCCGATGCACAGCCCCGCCAGCAGTTCACGCCGCTCTTTACTGAAGGCTTCCGTCGGCGACTTGCGCAGGTTGCGGAAAAAATCAAAGCAGTGCCCCGCCGGACAAAAATGCGTGCACCAGATCATCGGCTGAAATATTCCCAGCACAAGAAACAGCGGGAAAATCAGCCCGGGAATCAGCGCAAGACTATTGAGCCCCCTGCCCGTCCAAAGCAGGTCGCGCTGGAGCACGGGTTGCGGTTCCAGAATGAACAGCAGGGGGAATCCCGCCAGCGAACTGAAAATGATGATCCAGAATATGTATCCGCTCCACCGGCGGTGATTGATTTGCGCAATGCGTTTGCGCGGCGACACCAGATGGAAAAGCGTTCCGGCCGGGCATATCCAGTTGCAGAACATTCGCCCCTTGAGCAGGGCCATCAGCAGCACAACCAGCGGAGGAACAATCCAGAACAGCCCGGCATACCAACCGCGCTGCGCGAGGGCCGCGGCAATCAGCGACAGCGGTGAAAGCGACGGGAAAATGCGTTTCAGCCAGAAAGGAAGCGGCCCGCCGAAGGCAAACAGCACAGCCAGCGCAAGAAGAATCAGGCGCACAGCCAGCCGGATTGCGGCACGGGGTTTGAGGTGCGACAACCTGATCATCAGGCGGCGCCGGCCTCCACGCGATGAAGGTTCATCTTCGCGAGATCGGTCTCTCCGATTTCCATGCTGCGGGCAATCGCCAGATAGCCAACCGCGTCAATGGAATCGTGGAACAGCGTGCTGGCAAAGCTGTCGGCGGCGACCTGGTCTTTGGAGACCACCAGCAGATTCGGATACTTCATATCCTTTGACGGGCCCTGCGGCCCGCGGCTCATCATGATGCGCGTGGCGTCCACAATGGTCCAGCGGGGCTTGATGAGCGTGCAGCAGTCAGCGATGCACTGGTGCAGATCGTTGCGGTGCCAGTAACCGCGATCTGAAACGGCGCCCATCCAGTTTTTCATGGCCATGGTCAGCACGGCGCTGCTGTGATGCTTGGCGACCGGCATATTCACCAGCACGTCGGTCTCCATGAACGGGCTGGCCACTTTGGCTTTCTTCAGCGACCGGCCCTGCGGGAGTTCATGCTCCTTCCAGTATTTTTTCTCCATTCGCAGATTGATCATCTCTGCGCCGGTTTTCTTCACAGCGTCCTGAATGCCGCTGCGGGTGAAGGCATAAGCGGGATCATTGCAGGGATTTTCGGGGATGACGGACTTCTTCACACCGGCGTCTCGGCATCCTTCGAGAAAAGCCGCCACCAGTTCCGGATGCGTGCACGCG
This sequence comes from Kiritimatiellia bacterium, assembly GCA_050178035.1. Lineage (GTDB taxonomy): Bacteria > Verrucomicrobiota > Kiritimatiellia > JAKQHR01 > JAKQHR01 > JAKQHR01. Next base: position 56,245 of record JBFXGK010000016.1, on the reverse strand, counting down.
CCTTCATCCGGCGTCCGCGCCCATGCGGCGTTGACCTTGAGCGTGAGATTGTCCGGCTGCGAGCCGAATCCGCCGTTGGCGAACATGATCTCCAGCGCCTTTTTCATCAGAGCGCGCTTGTCCTCGCCGTGGATCACCCAGACATCCGTTCCTCCGGCAACCGGCGTTTCGCCGGCCAGCGCCAGCCAGGAGGGAGCGAGCGTCATCGCCGCGCCGGCGGCCAGAGTCTGTTTCAGAAAATCCCTGCGTGTCGTCATTTTCAAATGCATATATCACCTCACGGGTTGCCGCATTCCGGTAGTCTACCCCACGCCGGCAAAAAATAAACCCGTTTTGCGAAGAAAAATGCATGAGATTATGTGATAAAAATGCTGGTTCACAACCATGGTTGCTGATAGCATCATAAATGCCAATGATGATTGTAATGCAATGCAACCCAAATTGGTGGAGGTTATGAGGCAGATTAAACGGGCTGTCGGGCTGTTCATGTGCGCCTGCGTGTTTGCAGGTGCGCTGCAGGCCAGCCCGGGCGTGGAAGCGCCCTTTGCCCTGACCCCCGATGAACAGGCCTGGCTGGCCGAGCACCCCTCCATTCGCATCGGCATCCAGTCCGGCTGGCCCCCGCTGAATTTCTGTGACGCAACCGGCGCACCCTCGGGCATCGGCACGGATTTCCTGAATGAACTGAACCGCCGGCTGGGGGGCGTCATTCAAATCCAGTGCGGGGCGTTTGAAAACAACCTCGCGAAGGTTAAATCCGGTGAACTGGACGGTCTGATGGACGTGACGCCCAAACCCGATCGCGCGGAATACATGAATTTCACGCAGCCCTATCTGACGATTCCCCACATCATCGTCGGCCGGAAGCACGAAACCTATTTCAACCTGGTTGCCGAGCTGGCAGGCCGCACGGTCGCGCTGGAAGAGGGATTCGGCAACGTCAAGTGGATTCAGGAAACGTTTCCGGATGTGAACATCCGGCTCTATAAAAACACCAGCGATGCGCTGGATGCCGTCTCGCGCGGCGAAGCCGATGCGTATGTCGGCAACCGGGCGGTGGCCATGTTTCTCATTGAGAAGGAGCTGCTGACGAACCTGCAGATGCAGGGCCGCGCGGAAAAGCCGCCCGTGGTGCTCACCATCGGCGTGCGCAAGGACTGGCCGCTGGCGGCAGCCATGCTGGAGCGGGCCCTCACAGAAGTGCTGCGAACCGACGAACGTTTTATCCTTTCCAAATGGTTTGACGTGGCCAGCCGGTCCGCTTCGCGGCTCAATCTGACAGGCAGCGACAACGCATGGCTGACGCTGCACGGCGAGATCCGGATCGGCATCAACAACAACTGGCCGCCGATGGATTTCACCGATGAAACCGGCCAGAGCTACGGCATCGGCGTGGATTTCATCGACTTGCTGAACGAAAGCCTTGGCGGACGCATCCGTATGGTTCCCGGACCGTGGGAACAGATTTACAAGGACTGCATTGAAAAGCGGCTGGATGCCGTGATGGACATTACCCCGCGTGAAGACCGGCTTGAGTTTTTCAATTTTACAAAGCCGTATGCCAACATCCCGCACGTCGTCGTCGCCCGTCAGGGCACGGGTTATTTCGATTCGTATGAAAGTCTCGCGGGAAAAACACTCGCGGTTGAAAAAGGCTTTTTTGTCGCAAAGTTTTCCGGCGAAAACTATCCGGAGATACGCCTGGCCGAGTATCCCTCCACCCGCGAAGCGCTGCTGGCCGTTTCCAGCGGGAAGGCCGATGCCTATGTCGGCAACCGTGCGGTGGCCACCTGGATCATCGCCCGCGAACTGCTTTCCAATCTCGAGATCCAGGGCACGCTTCCGGAAACGTCCTCCGTGAACGCCATCGGCGTCCGCAAGGATATGCCCGAGCTGGCTGGCATTCTGGACCGCGCACTGACCGCGCTCCCCGCGAAAAGCGTCCAGACTGTCTATGAACGCTGGGGCGGTGTCGGCCCGGAAAGCTCCATGAGCCTGGCGTGGATCGGATTGAGCGCAAAGGAAAAGGAATGGCTGAACGAGCATCCGGTGATCCGCGTGGGAAGCCGGGAGCATCTGGCTCCGCTGGAATTCATTGACAAGTCCGGCAAACCGGCCGGCATCTCCTGGGATTATCTTGAACGCTTCGAAAAAATGCTGGGCGTTGATTTTCAGTTCACGGCCGTTGCCGACTGGAGCACGGCCGAAGACCTCCTTCGCCGCGGCGACGTGGACATGCTGACGGCCACCTCCCGGGCGCAGATCACCGGAGAGGGCATGGTGTTCACCGAAGCCTATCTCTCCATGCAGACGGCCATCTTCACGCACAAGGACACGCCCTATGTCGGACAGCTGGCGCATCTGAAAGGCATGCGCGTGGCGGCCATTCCGGGACACTCCTCCGATGTCAATCTGCGGCGGGATTATCCGGAGATCACCCTGGTGGCCGCGCGGAACATGGCGGAAGCGCTGCGCATGGTCGAGACCCGCAAGGTGGAGGCCTTCGTGGGCACGCTGCTGGTCACCAGCCATTATATCCAGGAGGGCGGGCACACCCGCATCAAGGTTTCCGGGGAAACCGGCTACACATTCCAGCCCTCGTTCGTCTGCCGTCAGGACTGGAGCATTCTCACGGACATCCTGAACAAGATCATGGCGGATATTGACGTCAGCGAGCAGAACGCCATTGTGCGGAAATGGACCACGGTGACCTACGAGCGGCACATCAACTATTCCCTCCTTTACCGGATTGTGGCCTGGGCCGTGATCCTGCTGGCCATTTTCGCCTATTGGAACCACCGTCTCGCAAATGAAATCCGGCGGAGGCGGCAGGTCGAGGAATCGCTGCGAAAAAGCGAAGTGCAGCTCATCGAGGCCAAGGAGCGCGCCGAGGCCGCCGACCAGATCAAGTCCGCGTTCCTCGCCAACATGTCGCACGAGCTGCGCACGCCGCTCAATTCCATCATTGGCTTCACCGGCATCATCCTTCAGGAACTGGCCGGACCGCTGAACGCCGAGCAGAAAAAACAGCTTGAGATGGTCAGCAACTCCAGTCATCACCTGCTGGCCCTCATCAACGACGTGCTGGACATTTCCAAGATCGAGGCGGGTCAGCTTGATGTCACCAGCGAACCGTTCCTGATGCCGGACGCGATTCACGCGGCGGTCCAGACCGTCACCCCGCTGGCCCGGAAGAAGAGCCTGCCGATTCATGTGAACATAGACCCGGAGGTCGGCGAAATCATGGGCGACCGGCGGCGCGTCGAGCAGATCCTGATCAATCTCATCAACAATGCCGTCAAGTTCACGGACAAAGGAAGCGTCACGGTTTCGTGCCGCATGGAGAACGGCAGGGTCCGGACATCCGTCAGGGATACCGGCATGGGCATCCGGCCCGAGAATCAGGGGAAACTGTTCAAGGCTTTTCAACAAATAGATTCCGGCACCACGCGCCACTTCGAGGGCACAGGGCTTGGCCTTTCGATTTGCAAGAAGCTGCTGGAGCTGATGCACGGTAACATCAAAGTGGAAAGCGAATACGGGCAGGGAAGCACGTTCAGTTTCACGCTGCCGCTGAACGAAGGGAACCGCAACACATGAACATTCTTGTGATTGAAGACAACGATCAGAACATGTACCTCACGGAGTTCATCCTCAGCCAGCACGGGCATTCCGTGCTCAAGGCCAGCAACGGGCCCGACGGCATCGCGATGGCGCTCGACAAGAAGCCGGACGTGATCCTGCTCGACATCCAGCTCCCCGGAATGGACGGATATGCCATCGCCCAAGTCCTGAAAGGCGACGACAAAACAAAGGGCATTCCCGTGATCGCGGTCACATCCTACGCCATGCGCGGCGACCGCGAAAAAGTTCTCGCCGCCGGCTGTGAGGGCTACATCGAAAAGCCGATCAACCCCGCAACGTTCATGAACCAGATCCTATCTTTTTTACCCGGAGGTAAAGCTTGAAAACAATCCTGATTGCCGATGATATCGAGGTCAACCGCTATCTGCTGCAGTCCCTGCTCAAAGCCAGCGGATACGAGGTGGCCTCTGCCTCCAACGGCCGCGAAGCGCTCGACGCCGCGCGGAAGAATACTCCGGACATGATCATCACCGACATCCTGATGCCGGAAATGGACGGCTTCCAGCTCTGCCGCGCATGGCGCACCGACAAAACGCTTTCGAAAATTCCGTTCATATTCTACACAGCCACCTACACCGATCCTTCCGATGAGAAATTCGCTGTCGGCCTCGGCGCAGACAAATTCATCACCAAGCCTCAATCCCCCGAAGCGCTTCTTGCCCAGATTCAGCAGGTGTTTGACGATTCTGCGAGAAAGGGCGTCCATGCCGACAGCCTTGGAAAGGATGCGGGGGATCAGTACAGCCAGGTCCTCTTCAAGAAACTCGAGCAGAAAGTTCACGACCTGGAAGACACCCGCGTGCGCCTCGAACAGGAAATCCGCGACCGGCAGAAGGCCGAGGACGAGCGCCTGCGGCTCGAAAAGCAGCTCCGGCAGGCAAAGAAAATGGAAGCCCTCGGCGCGCTCTCCAGCGGGGTGGCGCATGATTTCAACAATATTCTTCAGGGCATCACCGGCTATGCCGAGCTGGCGCTCGACATCCTCAACAGTTCGCCGCAGGAAGCGCGGGAATATCTCAACGAAATCATCCGCGGCGGCGGACGGGCATCGGAACTCATCCGCCAGATCATGACCTTCAGCCGCGAAATAAAGGTCGGACGGACGCCCTGCCTGCTCGGTCCCGTCATCCGCGAAGCCCTGAACCTCATGCGCGGGAAAATGCCGTCAAAAGTGATCATGGATGCCGATGTTGACTCCGTCGCGGCGCATGTGCTGGTGGATGCGGGCCAGATTCATCAGGTCATCACCAATCTCGTTTCCAACGCGTTCGATGCCATGAAGGCCGACGGCGGTCATCTGCAGGTTTCCTTCTACGAGGAAGAAGTGGATGAGGCAAAAGCGCTGACCGTTCCCAAGTTGCGTGCCGGACACTTCGCGGTGATGCAGATTTCCGACACCGGGCCGGGCATGAATCCGGCCACGCTCGAACGCATCTTCGAGCCCTACTTCACCACCAAGTCCGCCATCGGAGGAACGGGACTCGGCCTGGCTGTTGTTCACGGCATCCTTGAAACGCACGATGCCGCAATCAGCGTGGAAAGCCGTCCCGGCATGGGCACCACCTTCACCATCTATCTCCCCGTCTGCGCGCCGCGCGACAACGGACGCGACCTCGGACCGGAACTCAGGGGAAGCGAAGCGCTCATTCTGGTATGCCGCCTCAGTGAACAGGCCAACGGGAATCCCGGCCTTGCGCTGGCAGGGCTGGGCTATCAAGTTCATCCCTATTCAAGCGACCAGGCCCTTTTCAATCTCAAGGCGGGTTCTGTTCCCTTTGCAGCCGTGCTGATTGACTGTTGCAACGCCGCGGTCAATCCCGCGTCCTTCGCCGTTCAGGTTAAACGTATAAAGGAAAACATTCCGGTCATCCTGTATCACAGTGCTCCCGTCGAATCCGGCCGCGAATGCGACATTCCGCTCGGTATCCACTATGTGGCCGCGCAGCCCGCCATGCTGAAAGATCTGGCGGAAGGCATCCGCGCACTGATGACGTAAATGGGAATTTGCGAAAAAACGGGCAAAAAACATCATTTTTGCGTTTTTTAAGCGTTTTTTCGCATTTTTTGGCCATTTTTGGCACTTTTCAGGCGTTTTTGGGCATTTTTATCCTGTTTTTGCGTTTCGGATGGACTTTTTAAAGGAATCGTGCTGAATACCCGCGTTATGTTTCAAAAAGGCCAGACAGATCAAAACCGGCGCAGACTCGCAAAAAGGACGCTGATCGCACTTCTTCTGCTCGTCATTACATTTGCTGTTTTTGCAAACGTCCTGGCATGGCGGCACGCGCGCGCGCTGATGCATTTTACCGGCGGGCGCGGATACAAACCGAAGCTTGAAACCGTCAGACCGGAGGACAAGCTCGGGCTCCTCTTCAGCGGTGTCGAAATGCCGCGGCCGTCGGGCAGCCAGACTGCGGCCGACCTCGCGCCGGGCTGCATGGAGGTGCAGATATCCGAATCCGACGGGATCACGCTGGGCGCGTGGTATTGCAGCCGCGGAACCAACAGCCCGCTGGTGATTCTTTTCCACGGTTACACGGATGATAAAACCAGCCAGATTCCCGAGGCAAAACGATTCCTGAAAATGGGCGCATCAGTCCTGCTGATGGACTTCAGGGGGTCGGGCGATTCATCGGAGGATTACACAACCATTGGTTACCGCGAGGCCGACGACGTGGTCGCCGCCATGAAATATGCGCAGGAAAATTTCGCGCACAAAAAAATCATCCTCTACGGGCACTCCATGGGCGCGGCGGCCATCCTGCGCGCGGTGTCCGCGTACGGGATCGCCCCCGACGGGATCATTGCGACGGCCGTGTTCGACACCATGCTCAACACCGTCCGCAACCGGTTCCGCATGCTGAACGCGCCCGCGTTCCCCGGCGCCGAAATGCTCGTGTTCTGGGGCGGCGTGCAGGTCGGGTTCGACGGGTTTGAGCACAATCCGGTGGATTACGCGAAGGCCGTCAAGTGCCCCATCCTTTTCATGCACGGTACAGACGATCCCAAGGCCCTGCTCTCGGAGGGCCAGCATGTTTTTGACGCCGTCCCCTCGCAAAAAATGTTCAAGGCATTCCCATCCATCGGGCATCAGCCCTACGCCGAGGCCTGTCCCGCGGAATGGGATCAGGCCGTCCGGGATCTGCTGAAGGCGGCGGACGCGATTAAACGGTAGGGCGGTCAGTCCCTTGACCGCCGCTTCGTTTTTGGTAGGGTGACCGCTCCGCGGGCGCCGCTTCTTTAATGGGCGGTCACGGCGTGCGCGCCCTGCCCTTTTTCTGCAGGCGCCATGATCACGACGATCTCGCCCTTGACGCTTCGCTTTTCGAATGATGCGCGGATTTCAGCAGGCGTACCGGAAATGCCTTCCTCAAATTTCTTGGTCAGCTCGCGGCCGACGAATATCCTGCGCGGACCGACAAACTGTTCGATCTGATCCATCAGCTTGATCAGGCGATAAGGCGATTCATAAAAAACAACCGGCAGCGTTTCGTGCGACAGTTCTTCAAGTCTCCGCTGGCGGCCGCCGCTTTTGTGCGGAAGGAATCCTTCAAAATGATATCCGGCATCCCCCATCCCGCTGAGCGACATCGCCGCGCTCACCGCGCACGGGCCGGGGATCACCCAGACGGGAATGCCCGCCGCGCGGCACATGCGCACCGTGCGCGCGCCGGGGTCGGAAATGCCGGGCATGCCCGCGTCGGTCACCATCGCCACCGCATGTCCCTGCGCGACTTCGTCGCGAATCCGCTCAAAGCGGTACGCCTCGTTGAACTTGTGGCAGCTCACCATCGGAGTGCGGATTTCGTAGCGGGCCAGCAGAATCCCGGTGTGGCGGGTGTCCTCGGCCATGATCACATTCGCCTCGCGCAGCGTGCGCAGCGCGCGCGCCGTGATGTCCTCAAGATTCCCGATCGGTGTGCCGACAATATAGACGCCTGTTTCCATGACCGGCATTGTAGCGAATGCCGCCCGCAAAGGAAGAAAACAAAACCATGCCGGTTTCTCTGGTGCAGTTGACAGCCCCGGGTTGAAGCTCTAGTCTGCAACCATGAGCGCGATTCAGGAAATACACAGCGAAGTCATCCCCCCGAACGAGGATATACAAAGATAATTCGGTATGGGATTCCTTCTGATCATATTCTATATTGCATTACCCTTCCTTCTAATTGGCAGCGGATATTATTTCGTGATTAGGAATCTGCTGCCCGCGGCGAACAAGGGGTTCAGTCCGGTAAGATATTCTGTATATGCATCAGCCCTGCTCGCAATTGGTTTTTTCATATATGGACTCCATGAGATCAGCGCATCATCATCCTCCACTGCAGGGCTCGGTTATATTGTTCTTCCCATCTATGTGGCAAAGGCCGGCGCTGCGTGTTTTGTGGTTTTCTGGGCTCTGATCAACATTCCTTTTTTAATCGCAAAAGGCCTCCGCTCCAAAACCTTTCCCGCAGAGCGGTTTTATCAGTTGACACTCGCGATTATAATTCTAGCCGCGACATATCTTATCGCTCATCATCACAGCACAAGAAGTGTGCTCATTAAAGAGGCGGAATCATCAACAACAAACCCGGAACGCCTGTTCGCTCTATATTCAAAAGCCGCCGAGAACTGGGATTCCGAGGTTCTGGCGCGTCTGGCTTGTAATCCGAAGACTTCCATAGACGTTTTGAAGGATATCTATGCATTCTTATCCGTCAGCAACGATGTGCCCGTTCGACATCACCCATTTCAGATTTTCTATTCATTAGCACATAATCGCAATACACCTGCGGAAGTCCTGAGAGAGTTGGCCAAAAGACCTGAAAACTCTGTTCGAGTGGCTGTCGCACTCAATCCCAATACGCCCCTTGATGTGCTTCATACTCTGGCAAAAGATGAAGAAGAACTGGTTCGCCACTGGGTGGCTGCAAATCCATTATTCGTTTCAGAATTACCAGAGAATATGAAAACAAACGAATATCGCTTCCCCGTCCCCTGAGTGCGCCTCACAGAGGCGCTGCAGCGCGAAGGGCTGCGGTGCAGCGGGAGAGGGCTTCTTCAAGCGTCTTGCGGGGACAGGCAAAGTTGATGCGGACAAACCCCTCGCCGCCCTTGCCAAATGTTGCACCATCGTTGAATGCAACCTTTGCGCGGCTCAGGAAAAACTCGTGCGGATTTTCAAGATTCAGCGCGCGGCAGTCCAGCCACGCCAGATACGTCGCCTCCGGCGAAAACATGCGGACGGAGGGCCATTTTTCGCGCACGTAATCGAAAAGATAATCACGGTTCGATTCCAAAACGGCCAGCACCTGATCGAGCCATTCCTGGCCGTCGCGCAAGGCCGCGACAGCGGCCGCCTGCCCCAGAATATTGACTCCGCCCACAAGTCCCGCCCGCGCATGGTTGAAGCGCTTGCGGAGATCGGGATTCTGGATGATCGCAAACGAGCAGTCCAGTCCCGCGATGTTGAAGGTTTTGCTGGGCGACATCAGCGTGATGCTCTGCGCGGCCAGTTCGGGCGAAAGCGACGCGATGGGAATGTGGGTCTGGCCCGAGAAAATGAGATCGCAGTGGATTTCGTCAGAGCAGATGACAACTCCATGCTTCAGGCACAGCTCACCCATTCGGTGCAGTTCATCCCTGCGGAAAACCCGCCCGGTTGGATTGTGCGGATTGCATAGAAGAAAAACGCGCGTGCTGCCATTTAAAGCGGCTTCAAAATCGGCCCAGTTGATTTCATAAGCGCTTCCGGATGCAGCCAGTTCATTATCCCGGCGGACAAGACCGGCGTGGCCGGGGGCATACAGCATCGGAGGATAAATGGGGGTCTGCACCAGCGCCTCTCCCCCGGGCATGGCCGTTGCGCGGCAGGCAAGGTTGAATCCGCGGATCACGCCCGGAATCAGAACCACGTCCTCCTCGCGGATGCGCCATGCGTAACGCTCCTCCATGCGCCGGACAATCAGCTCTTTCAGGTCGGCGCGGTCGCGGCCGTAGCCGAAGACGCGATGTTCAACGCGATCGCGGATCGCGCGAACAACGGGCTCGGGCGAAACAAAATCCATGTCCGCCACCCAGAGCGGAAGAACATCTTCGGGATATTCCAGCCACTTCTCCGATTCCGTCGGACGGCGAGGCGGACAGTGCTCAAAATTGTACTTCATTGCAGTGCCTTCTGAAGACGGCGAATAATCATGGCGGCATGTTTTTTCCGGTCGTAATGATGCTCCTTCGGATCCGAATCGAGCAGAGCCGCGCTGACCAGTCCGTCGCCGCCAAGGGATTCCTCATCCAGCGACAGATAGACAAAACCGTTTGCGGCGCAGAAATCGCGCATGCGCCGGTTGAACTCCAGCGTGAGATCCGTGCGCTGCCGCTGCGTGGCTTTCACTTCTTTTCTGAGATTGGCAATCTCGCCCAGATCCTGCCCGTCGCGGATCGTCGGCAGCGGCGCGCTGACGCAGACCACATTTGATTTTTCGGATACGGTTTTCAGCAGCCGCTGATAATTCTCCAGCGCCCGATCCATCATGACTTCGACAGGTTCGTTGTGTTTTTGAGCCTTGTACCAGAGGAGAAACCCGGTATCCACCTCGCCCAGCAGGATCATCGTTGTTTTGGCCTTCGACCTTTGCAGGGCTTTTGTGAAAAGAGGCATCGCCTGGGTTTTCGACATGGGATTGGAAAGGCCCGACACCGTTGCGCCCCGAACCGACACAATATTGAAAAAGTATTTTGGGAATGCGGTTTTGAAATCGCGGTTTTCAAAAACAGTCGCGTGTGAATCGCCAAGCACAAGTATTTCCTCGCGCGTGAGGCTGTTCACCCACAGCACCGCGGGCCGCACCGCGCGCCGGAACACTTCTTTGATTTTGATTCTTCCCATAAACCGCAACGCAATTGGACTTGGCAGACTTCTGAAATTCGGCTGTCATACTATCCCATGCTGCACATCCCCGCCAGCGCAAAAAACGGCCAAAAATCCTTAAAAATGGCCCAAAAACATCAAAAAACGCCTATTTTTGGCCAAAAACAGCAAAAATATGCCTCATAACGGCATTTTTGAGCCTGGATACTTGATGCTTGAAACCGGAAGAGCTGGAGGGGTATCTTCTACGCAGGCATGAAAACATGTGCGTTCATGGCGGTTATGCTGGGAGCGTCTTCTGCGCTGGCGCAGGATTATGCCCAGTCCATGCAGGAGTTCACGCCGTGGGGCGGAACGGCGACCTCCGCGCATTATGCCGTCCGGGCCATCTCCGCGGATTTTGCCGGCGGGCCTTCAGCAGGCCCAACCGTGCGGAATGACGTTTCCTATGCCGGACAGTTCTGCACGCTGGAAGTGATCACGCTTTCTGCCGATTCCACAAACATCCTTGAACACACCACCGAGCAAATCCGCGCGCTGGCACTGTATGACGACGGCTCAGTGGCCCCCATTGAGGGAGATTGCGCATGGGGCATTGTGAGCGGACCCGTTGATGATATCGGTCCGGCGGGACTGCTGCTCGCGGACGCCGTAACCTCCAGCACCGCGGCAAGCGTTCAGGCGGTTTACGATGGAGTTACCGGACAGCTCGGGCTCATGATTCTGAATGATCTGTTTGCGGTCTCGAACCAGACTCAGCATCTCACCGGGAACTGGGGCGCATGGTCGCTCAACCCGGCCACAGGACGTTTCATCGGGCAGTTCACTTTATGCAACCGGTCCGACAGCGGCCGGACCATGACCGAACCGTTCTGGTTTGTGATTCCGGACGGCGAGGATTTTCTGCTCTATCGACCAACCGGCGACACCCCCGACAGCGACAGCTATAAAGATGTCACCGCGCAAGTGCTGGCGCAGCTTGCGGACGGCGAGTTGAATACCGGCGACTGTGTGACCGTTACCGGGATCGAGGTTTATCGCGTTATCGGCAAGCTTCCCCCCGCCAATCTGGCCTGGCAGGTCTGGAGCGAGGGCCGGCCTGCGGACTGGCAGGCGGACAGCGACGGCGACGGAATTCCCGATGAATACGAGATCCGGTATTCCCCGACACTTGACCGGCTTGATCCGTCCGATGCGCTCCTGGATTCCGATGGCGACGGCATGAGCAACCTGGCCGAATGGATCGCCAACACGAATCCCGGCGACGGATCTTCGCTGCTGGAACTGACGGCGATCGGCACCGATGCAGAACGGCATCCTGTGGTAAGCTGGCTGAGCGCAAGCAACCGGAACTATACGGTCTACTGGTCCACCAACCAGCTTGAAAACTTTGTTCCTCTGGCGGCGGGTCTCGCGGGCACTCCGGAGATCAACGCATTCACCAATGAACCGTCCGCCGGGGAAAACGTCATCTTCTTCCGCATCGGCGTGCAGCGCTAGTCGGAACAATTCCCAACGCGCAAAGTACGGCGCAACATGCTTTATGGAATGATGATTCCGCCGGTCTTTCCGCCATAGACAATATTGGCTTTCTTGCGCAGGCCGGTGATGAACTCTTCAAACGCCGCACCCTTCGCCTGAGCCGTCAGATGTTCGCGGATGCTTTCTTTCACCTGTTCCTCGGGAATGACGGCGGCTTCATTCCGCGCGGTCACCTGCACCACATGACATCCGAATTCCGTTGTGACCACCGGGCCGATTTCATCCACCGCCTGCTTGAACACCGCCTCTTCAAAGGCAGGAACCATTTGACCTCTTTTGACAGATCCAAGGCGGCCGCCCTGCTTTCCGCTGGGGCAGGTTGATTTTTCCGCGGCCAGCTTCTCAAAATCCGCACCACCAAGAAGCTGCTCCCGAATGGCGGCGGCCTCCTCCTTTGCGGAGCGGAATACCGCAGGATCATCCCCCGCTTTGCATCCGATCAGGATGTGCCGCGCTTCGGCGGATTCCTCGCTTTTGAATCGCTCCTGATTGGCTTTGTAGAAGGCGCTCACCTGCTCATCGGTTGCAGCCGGTGTGCCGGCCGTTTCTTTTTCATACAGCTTGCGCACGCGCTCATTGTTGATGATTTCTTTTTCAACGACTTTGCGGGACAGCCCCTGTGCCGCCAGAATTTTATCGAGCGTCATGCCTTCCGGAAAGGTCTTTTCCAGTTCGGCAACCGCGGCATTGATTTCCTCTTGAGAAACCGGATCTGCGCGGCGATCCACTTCTTCCTTGATCAGCACCTGGTTAATGAACTGCTCAACGGCATGCTTCTCAAGCTCCTCGCCGGCCTTCTCAATATACTGGTCAGCCATTTGCGGAGGAATGCCCTGCCGGGTGACCATGTCGCGGCTGATGCGGCGCGCTTCTTCGCGGGTCAGACTCTCTTTATTCACGGTGACAAGAACAAGGTTATCCATTGCATATTCCCTTCGCTGGTGTGATCTCCGAACCGGGACCACGGATTAACAGGCTGATTTCAAAGGGCGACTGTATGCGCAGAGGCGCACAGAGGGCAACCCTTTTGTGGACAACTTGTAAAAAGATCTGAAAAAGAAGGACAAACCGCAGATCATCCGCTATGGGAAAGTGTTCACGGTTTCGTTTTCCTGCACCATCTGATCCGGGGTCAGCTCGCTTTTGGGCTGCTCAACCGGCCTGCGCCGGATGTCTTCAAGCAGAGCCGGATCTGAACGCAGGGCTTTGACTTCCCAGCTGATCTTCCCTCCGGGAACGCCCCCAGCCACCATGAACTGGTTGTCTGAAATCTCTTGTTTAATATACAGATCCATCTGCGCGCCAATGGGGGTCAGGGTGTACCGCGGATCCTTATTCAGCGAATCATAATAGTCCGGCAGTTTTATAACCGCCTCACCGGCGTCATCCAGCACGGCATTGCCGCTGTAGACATTCAACACCTCCGGGCCCTCGAGACAAAAATGCCGCAGCACCATGTTTTCGGGATCAAGCGGATGATCAATCGTGAAGGCCTTGGCAGACCAGGCCCCTGTTCCGAAAGTGGAACGGACCATGACTCCGGTGCCGCCGTCCAGATAGAGGGTTCCGCGAATGGCGCAGGAATTGTTCACCCGATTTGTAATTTTGCAGCCGATTGCAATCCGGTCATATCCGGAATAGGCGCTGGCCTGAAAACCAACGGCAATATTGGAGTACTGCCCGTCAGCCTGATAACCGATGCCAATCCCGTTGTAATCGCCATCCGCTTCCGTGCCGATGGCCACACCGGACTGGCGGTATCTTGCGGTGGCGCCCTTGCCAACAGCAATGCTGCCGTTCAGTGAGCTGTAGGACATTGCCCCATCTCCTATTTCGACATTAATATCATCAAACGCCAGTGAGGCAGCATTTGTGATGCTGTTGCCCCCCATGTTCAACAGGCCCGTCATGGTCCGCGTGCCATCCGCCAGCACAGCCAGAGGATCGGTTTCTGTATAGGAAAAGGTTCCAGTGGTATAGCCCGCCGCACTGTGATCTCCCCATCCGTAGGCCGTGTTCCAGTTCTGCACATCCGTCACACCCATGGCCGTCCCGTCGGCAAAAACGATGCTGTTGGTGGAAATGTTGGTGATGCTGTTCCCGCCCATATCCAGATTCCCCGTCATCGCGCGGGAGCCGTCGGCCAGCACGGCGCCGGGATCAGATTCGGTGAAAGCATAAAGAGGAGTGCCTGTAGCATATCCGGATTTCTCCGCAGTCCAAACAGGATCCGTCTCGACATAAACCGGCATCCCCGTCGCCATGCCGCTGCGAATATCGGACCACGCGCCGCTCCCCGTTGTTGCCCGATAATAAACCGCGGTTCCTCCATCCAAATACAGCGTCCCGCGAACTGCCGCGCTGTTATTCACTGCGTTGGTAATCCGGTTGCCAATGGTGATGCGGTTGGTTCCATCCGCAGAGGCTGACTGACCGAGGGCAATGCCTTCATTCGGGGCGTGGGCCGATGCGCCCAGCGCGAGACCCCCGAAGGCCGCGTTGGCATCGTAGCCGAGAGCGGCGCCATAGGTCGTGCCATTGGCAAGAGGTCCGACAGCGGCACCGTACCATTCCGCATTCGCGGCGTAGCCCTGCGCCGCGCCCATATCGGATCCGTCAGCGTAATAACCATGCGCCGCGCCATATCCGGCGCCGTTCGCATAACGGCCGACCGCCAGCCCGCGCCCGCTTCCGTTTGCGCCAGTGCCGATGGCTATGGTGGTGCCGGTGCTGTTGATGAGGATGCCTCCGGCGCTGGACGCATTATTAATGATGAGCGCGCCCGTCATGGTGTCACCGGTTTTTTTCACGGCAAGCGGATCGTTTTCGGCATACAGCGGAGTTCCCGTGACGGTCTGGCTGAGCAGATTGACCCACTCGCCCGTGCCGGCCGAGGCACGATAGAAAACAGCGGTTCCACCATCAAGGTAGAGCGTCCCGCGCACCGCCGCGCTGTTGTCCATGGCATTGGTAATCCGGTTGCCAATCGCAATGCGTTCGGTGCCGACCGCAGCCGCGGAGGATCCAACGGCTATCCCCCCGTTCGGAGCATTGGCCAATGATCCCAGCGCGAGGCCGCCAAAAGCCGCGTTGGCATCATAACCAAGGGCGGCTCCATATGTTGAACCATTTGCCAAGGCCCCGACAGCCGCCCCATACCAGCCGGCATTGGCCGAGTAGCCTTGCGCCGCGCCCATATCGGATCCATCAGCGTAATAACCATGCGCCGCGCCATATCCGGAGCCGTTCGCATAGCGTCCAACCGCCAGCCCGTGCCCGCTGCCGTCCGCATCCGTGCCGACCGAGATCGAAGCGCCCGTGCTGCTGATCAGGATTCCTCCATCACTGCCGGCATCGTTGATGACCAGGGCGCCGGTCATGGTGTCCCCGGTTTTTGAAACCTTGCCGGTCTCGAGAATGGATACTTGAAACTCGACACTGGCAATGGAAGAAAGGTTGGAAGCAATGCCTGTTTCATTCTGCGTGATGCGAATGCTCAGGCTGTTGCTGGCAGCAGCCAAATCCCCGGAGAGCGCCGCATCCGCTGCAATCCGGCTGGCGGTTTCCGAATCCAGGTCTGCCTGAAGATTCGTGACCGTTGTCTGATTGGAATTGATCAGCGCCCGCTCGGCATCGGTGATGATCATCCCGCTGCCGGCATCCGTGACATCATCCAGGTTCGTCACGCTGAAACCGGAAAGCCCGGCGATGCGGCCGGCCACCAGGGCATAGGGCACGCTGGCGAGGGGTTTGTCGGGAACGAGCTGCTCGAAACCCAGAACTCCATCGCTGAACCACACGCGAAGCCAGAGGCCGGTGCTGGCGAGCACGGCGGGATCAAGAGCGCCCATGCCGGCGAGGGTGGTGTCGCCAAGCCCAATGCTGTAGAGCCCTTTGTCGAGATCGCCCTGCACAGACGCAGCGGGTTCACCGGCCAAAGTTCCATCGTTGCTCCAATAAACAGCTCCCATGTTTTCCGTGCCAATGGAGAACTTGAAAAGGCCCGTTCCGGTGAAATTGGTGCCCTGCACCTGAATGCGGCCCTGGTAATTGATGATTTCCGGAATCTGCGGGAAGGCGGGCAGAGCCCCGAGAAACAGCAGCATCGCCACATAAAATCCCCGCATCTTTTTCATGGTCGTCTCCATGGTTGAAACAGCATTCATACTAGTGGAAGCCCAAAGGGCAAACAAGCCCGATAAACGGCATATTTTTTCAAGGCTTCATTGACATCGGCGCGGCGGGAACCTATATTCACGACGATTTTTGAGTGAAAAATTCGGGCGATTAGCTCAGTTGGTTAGAGCACTTGCTTGACATGCAAGGGGTCACAAGTTCGAGTCTTGTATCGCCCACCATTTTATATAAGGAAGCAGACGCAAAAAGGCATGAAGCCGGAACAAGATTTGGAATTGCACAAGATGCGCCACAGCGCGGCGCATGTGATGGCGGCGGCGGTCTGCAGACTTTATGAAAATGTCCAACTGGACATCGGCCCCGATACCGACGAGGGCTTCTACTACGATTTTGACCTTGAGCACCGCCTGACCCCCGAGGATTTTCCGCAGATCGAAGCCGAGATGCAGAAGATCGTGAAGGAGGACCTTCCCTTCGAGCGGCTGGAAATGTCGCGCGAAGACGCCCTCAAAATTCTCCAGGACCGCAAGCAGCGCTACAAGGTCGAACGCCTCGCCGACATTCCCGAGGGCGACACGATCAGCTTCTACAAGTGCGGCGATTTCATGGATCTCTGCCGCGGACCCCACGTGGAGAGCACCGGCAAGATCAAGGCTTTCAAGCTGCTTTCGGTGGCCGGCTCCTATTATCGGGGCCGTGAAACCAATCCCATGCTGCAGCGCCTCTACGCAACGGCATTCCCTTCCGAAAAGGAAGTCCGCAACTATCTGCGCCTGCTGGAAGAAGCCGCCAAGCGCGACCACCGCAAGCTGGGCCGCGAACTGGATCTGTTCTCGATTCAGGAAAAGGTCGGCCCCGGGCTTGTGCACTGGCACCCGAAGGGCGCGCGCATCCGCGTGATCATCGAGGACTACTGGCGCAAGAAGCATTTGTCTTCGGGTTATGACCTGATTTACACCCCGCACATCGGCCAGTCGCAGCTCTGGGAAACTTCCGGACATCTGGGATTCTATCGCGAGAGCATGTACTCCTCGATGGATGTGGACGGGAAGGAATACTTCGTCAAGCCGATGAACTGCCCCTTCCATATCCAGATTTACAACTCGCACAAGCGTTCCTATCGCGATCTGCCGCTGCGCTGGGCCGAGCTGGGCACCGTGTACCGTTACGAAAAGGCCGGCGTGCTTCACGGGCTTTTCCGCGTGCGCGGCTTCACGCAGGATGATGCACACATTTACTGCACACCAGAGCAGATGGAAACCGAGATCCGCAACGCCGTCCGCTTTGCCGGGCAGATGTGGAAGGATTTCGGATTCAGCGACATTTCGGCTTTTGTTTCCACGCGGCCGGACAAGGCTGTCGGCGACCCGGCCCGTTGGGACGACGCCACCCGCGCGCTCGAGGCCGCGCTGAAGGAAGAAAATATCGCCTATGAAGTGGATCCGGGCGGCGGCGCGTTCTACGGCCCCAAGATCGACATGAAGGTGCGTGATGCCATCGGCCGCGAATGGCAGGTGAGCACGATCCAGTTCGACTTCAACATGCCCGAGCGCTTCGACATGACCTTTGTCGCCGACGACGGCAAGGAGCACCGGCCCTATATGATCCACCGCGCACTGCTGGGAAGCATCGAGCGGTTCTTCGGAATCCTTGTCGAGCATTACGCAGGCGCTTTTCCGCTCTGGCTCGCGCCCGAGCAGGTGCGCGTGCTGCCGCTGACCGACAAACAGCTCCCCTACGCCGAAAAGGTCGCCGCGCAGCTCGCCGGCGCCGAACTGCGCGCGACCGTGGACCGCCGCCAGGACAAGATCGGGGCGAAGATTCGCGCCGCGCAGATGGAAAAGATCCCCTATATGCTCGTGGTTGGCCCGCAGGAAGAGGAGCAGGGCGCCGTGGCGCTCCGCACCCGGCTGGGCGGCGACCAGGGAGCCATCCGCATGGATGATTTGATTTCCAGGATGAACGCGGAGATCGCGTCCAAGGGCCTGGACAAAAAAGAAGAATAACCAAAACCCCGGAGGCAGTCATAAGCAAATTCGACAGTGCAGCGAAGGATCGTACACGGCGGAACCACGCGATTCGCGTGCCCGAAATCCGTTGTATCGATCAGAACGGAAACCAGATCGGCATCATCTCCACACGCGATGCCCTCAAGATGTCGCAGGAGGCGGGTCTGGATCTGGTGGAAATCTCCCCAATGGCCAAGCCGCCCGTATGCCGCATCATGGACTACGGGAAGTTCAAATACGAAAAGGAAAAGCGCCAGCGGGATTCCCGGAAAAACCAGACGTCCGGCAAAATCAAGGAAATCAAATTCCATGCCAACGTCGGCGATCATGATTATGCGTTCAAGCTGCGCCACGCGCGCGAGTTTCTTGAAGAGGGCCACCGGGTCAAATTCTCACTGTTCTTCCGCGGGCGCGAAAATGCCCACAGGGACATCGGCTTTGAAGTGATGAACAAGATGACCGGCGATTTGAGCGACATCGGCCTCGTCGAACAGGCCCCGCGCCTGATGGGACGCACGCTTTCGATGCAGATCGCCCCGAGTCCGAAAGCACGCTCCGCCGCCCAGCGCAAGCAGGAGGAACAGGCGGCTGCGGCGGCTGAATAGCACGAATCCGGGCGAATCGAGAAAAATCCCTTTTTTGGGGTTGCGCAACAGGCATTCTCTGCTACATTGTCCCGCACGTTGGTTTGAGCGACCCCATCGTCTAGCGGTTAGGACATCGGGTTTTCATCCCGGCAACACGGGTTCGATTCCCGTTGGGGTCGCCATTTTCCAACTGAAATAAAGATTTGCGGGACGTCCGTCGGCACGGACGTATTTTTTTACCGGCAAATGAATGAGGAGACAGAAATGAGCAAGACTTACAATATCGCCGTAATCGGCGGGGACGGCACCGGCCCGGAAGTGGTCCGTGAAGCCATCAAGGTGCTGAAGACCGCTGCTTCCAAATTCGGATTCAAACTCAGCCTCACCGACTACGACTTCGGCGGCGCTCGCTATCTCAAGACCGGCGAGGTGCTTCCGGCATCGGCCGTCTCCGATCTGAAAAAGCACGACTCCATCCTGCTGGGCGCCATCGGCCATCCGGATGTGAAGCCGGGCATCCTCGAAAAGGGAATCCTCCTGAAGCTTCGCTTCGACCTGGACCAGTACATCAATCTGCGCCCCGTGAAACTCTTCCCCGGCGTGGAAGGCCCCCTGAAAAACAAGGGGCCCGAAGACATTGATTACGTGGTCGTCCGCGAAAACAGCGGCGACGCCTACACCGGAGTCGGCGGCGTCAACATGAAGGGCACCCCGAACGAAGTGGCGGTCCAGACCGCCGTCTACACGCGCTTTCAGGTGGACCGCTGCCTGCGCTATGCATTTGAACTTGCCCGCAAGCGCGGCAAGAAGAAAACCCTGGCGCTGTGCGGAAAAACCAATGTGCTGACGTTCCTCTACGACCTGTGGGAACGGGCTTTCCACGAAATCGGCGCGGCCGAATTCCCGGACATCAAGCGTGAATACTATCACGTGGACGCGACCTGCATGTGGATGGTCAAGAATCCCGAATGGTTCGATGTGATCGTCACCGGCAACCTGTTCGGCGACATCATCACCGACCTCGGCGCCATCACGCAGGGCGGAATGGGAATTGCGGCCGGCGGCAACATCAATCCCGAGGGCGTCAGCATGTTCGAGCCCATCGGCGGATCCGCGCCCAAATACACGAACCAGAACGTCATCAATCCGCTGGCGGCCATTTGCGCGGGCGGGATGATGCTCGACACGCTGGGCGAAAAGAAAGCCGCGGCGGCCATCGAGGAAGCGGTCATGTTTGTGACCAGCAAGAAGCTGAAGAGCCTCGGCGCCGGCAAGATGGGATATTCCACCACGGAAGTCGGAGACCTCGTGGCGCAGCAGATTGCGGGTTGAGAAAATACATTTCGGGAGATCATAAAATGAAGAAATATAATGTTTGTGTAGTCGGCGCCGGCGCGGTTGGCGAAGAAATGGTGAAAATGATCCAGCGGCACAAGTTCCCGGTCAAGAAACTGACCGTCCTTGCGCGCAGCGCCCGGAAACAGAAAATCGGCGGCAAAGTCTATGATGTGAAGGAAACCACCATGGACGCCTTCAACGGCATGGACATTGCCTTCTTTGCGGGCACCGAGGGCGAAAAAGGCGCCTCGCAGGTTTATGGATGGGAAGCCGCGAAACGCGGCTGCGTGGTGATCGACAACGGCGACGACTTCCGCATGGACAAGCGCGTCCCGCTGGTTGTCCCGGAAATCAATCCGCAGGCGCTGAAAAAGCACCAGGGTCTGATCTCCAACCCCAACTGCTCCACCATCATCGCGCTGATGGCTTTGGCCCCGATTCACAAAGCCGCCGGTGTTGACCGCATGGTCGTCTGCACCTATCAGGCGGTCTCCGGCAGCGGCGCCGCCGCCGTCCGCGAGCTCGAAGACCAGGTGCGCGCGTGGGCCGCGGGGAAAAAGATGAAAGCCTCGGTTTACCCCCACCCCATCGCATTCAACGTGCTGGCGCAGATCGGGAGCGTGAAAGACATCCCCGGCGTGACCACCGAGGAAGCCAAGCTCCGCCGCGAGACCCACAAGATCCTCGGCGACGCCTCCATCCGCGTCTCCACCACCTGCGTGCGCGTGCCGGTGTTCAACGGTCACTCGGAAGCCATCCATCTGGAATTGAAAAAGCCCCTCAGCGTGGCGAAGGCCCGCAAGATTCTGGCGAAGGCCGAAGGCGTGAAGCTGATGGACGACCTGGAGAAAGCCGTCTATCCGATGCCCATCGTCGCCTCGGGTTCGGAACTGACCTATGTCGGCCGCATCCGCAAAGACGACAGCGTGAAGAACGGCCTGTCGCTCTTCGTCTCCGGCGACAACCTGTGGAAGGGCGCCGCGCAGAACGCGATCCAGATCGCCGAAAAAATGATCGAGATGAAACTCATCTGATCATCCACGCAGAATGAAACATGCAGCCCCGGGCAAAACCCGGGGCTGTTTTTTTGACAGTCTTTATAATGGCCGTTTTTTGGCCATTGTTAATGAGTCTATAAGCGGCGCAGCGGCACCCGCGTCCTTTAATGTTCCACCGCTGTCAGCTTTGCCCGGAATCCAGCACTTCCCGGACTTTAGCGGACAGGGTCTGTTTCGTGAAGGGTTTCTGGATAAAACGGGCTTCTTCATCCGACACCCCGTGCTGGGCAATAACGCCGGCCGTATAACCCGACATATACAGATGCTTGAGATGCGGGCAGAGGCTCTTCAGTTTCAAGACGAGATCCCGCCCGTTCATCCCGGGCATCACAACATCGGTTATGATCAGGCTGATTCCTCCGGCGTGGTGCCCGGCGAGACTAATGGCCTCGTCCGGAGTATTTGCCACCAGCACGGTGTAGCCCTGCAGCTCAAGCATCGTCCTGGTCATCTGCAGCATGGCCAGATTATCCTCCACCACCAGAATGGTCTCGTCACCGCGAGGGATCTCCGCCGGGTGCACATCCTGCACACTTTCGTCCCGGCCCGCATGCCGCGGAAGATAAATAGTGAAGGTCGTTCCCTGACCCGGCTCGCTATAGATGTTGATGTTTCCGCCGTTCTGTTTGACGATGCCATAAACCGTGGCCAGTCCCAGTCCGGTGCCCTTCCCCGTTGCCTTGGTGGTGAAAAATGGTTCAAAGATGCGAGCCATCGTTTCCTTATCGATGCCGCATCCATTGTCACTCACCGAAAGCCGGACATAATCCCCCGGGACAGAATCGGCATGGCCGGCGCAATAGGATTCGTCCAGTGAAACATTCTCCGTTTCGATGGTGACCCGCCCGGTGTCAGCAATAGCGTCCCGGGCGTTGACACACAGGTTGGCCAGAATCTGGTCGATTTGCGACGGGTCCATTTTAACCGGCCACAGATTTGCCTTTGTCGGCCGCCAGTCGAGGGCAATATCTTCACCGATAAGCCTCTGCAGCATTCTGAGCAGGCCTTCCACGGTCTCGTTCAAGTTCAATACTTTAGGGGTGGCGGGCTGTTTCCGGGCAAAGGCCAGCAACTGCCTCGTGATGGCGGCGGCACTCTCAGCGGCCTTCCGGACTTCTTTCAGATAGGCAGCGAGCGGCTGGGCCGGATCCATCAGATCCAGCGTCATATCCGTAAAACCGAGAATAATCCCCAGAATGTTGTTGAAGTCATGCGCCACCCCGCCCGCCAGCCGACCCACGGCCTCCATCTTCTGCGCCTGCTGAAGCCGGCCTTCAAGCACGGCTTTCTCCTCCTCCGCCCGTTTGCGCCCGGTGATATCCCTGCCCAGCACCACCAGCCCTTTTCTCTTTCCATCCGTTCCTTCAAAAATCGGCACCTTGATCACATCATATGTTTTTACCGTGCCGTCAGGCTTCGTAATCACTTCATCGCCCCGCGAGAGGCCCTTGGCCTCCCAGGCCTTCTCATCAGATGCTGCGCAGGTCTGAAACGCATTTCTGTACATCGGATTGGTGAATTCCGCCAGTTGCAAATCGGTTTTGCCGCGATAATCGACATTGGTTAGCGAAAACAGCTCCAAGTCGGCGGCATTGGCTTCCAGCCAGCGGCCTTCGCCATCCTTAAAGCAGATGATATCCGGCGTTGAATTGATCAGCGAACGCAAGCGTTCCTCGCTTTCCCGCAGCACTTCCTCGGCCCGCTTAAGGTCGGTGATGTCCTGTACGGTTCCGACAGACCGGAGGGGTTTGCCCTCAGGGCTGTAGTCGGTTTCACACTGTTCCTGCACATACTTGATCCGCCCGTCGGGCATGCGCAGCCGATGCACAATGCTGTAGGGCTTGCGATCTTCCAGGGACCGGCTGTAGGCCGTGTGGACCGCATCGCGATCCTCCGGGTGGATCGCCGCCAGAAAAGCTTCGTAAGAGGCTCCGAACGCAGCCTTGTCGATCTCGAAAATACGGAATATCTCGTCAGACCAGGTGAGCAGATTCGTTGAAAGATCAAGCTCCCAGTTTCCAATGTGAGCAAGGAGCTGGGCTTCCTGAAGCCGCATCTCGTTCTCGTGCAGCGCCGCCTCTATCCGCTTCCGATCAGTGATGTCGCGGAACATGCCCAAATTGCACAGCCGGCCGTCAATCGTGACGCTCACCGTATTGGCATCAGCATAGACAATGGATCCATCCTTCCGGAGACATGGAATGTCAAGGGCAAGGGTCTTGTCTTTGCGGGCCTGGGCTTCGAACTCGGCCATCACCCGTGGCAGATCCTCCTTGGGATGAATTTCCGTCACGTTCATCTCCTGCAGTTCCTTCTCGGTATAGCCCAGCATTCGACAGGCGGCGGGGTTCGCATACTTGAAACGCCTTGTTTCAATGTCGGCAATCAGGATGCCGTCGGCGCTGAATTCGAACAGTGTTCTATAGAGACTGTCTGTTCCTCCCTGAACCTCTTTTTTCTGCCGAGTCATTTAGAGCTCCCCTACAAAGCTATGATATACGAGCCCCTCCAATTCAACCAGTTCAAAGTTCAGCCTCAGGCTGTCAATCTTTTGCATTCGGTAAATTCTGTCTGACACGAAGGGCCGGTTTGCATGGGCCAAAACTCTGACCGCCATAATTTTCCGGCACGCGGGAAAAAACAGAAGAACCGTTTTTATTGCTGTTTTTAGGCTATTTTGAGCGTTTTTGGCCGATTTTGGGCCTTTTTCGGGCTTTTTTGGCCATTTTTGAGCGTTTTTGGCCATTTTTCAGGATTTTTTAGCGTTTCTGGGCCCTCTGCGGGCTTGTCCCGCACGAGCGGAAGGCGCGAAGCCGTCGGATAATTTGCAGGCAGGGTGGGCGCTCAGCCTCTTTCCATGTAGCAGGTGAACTTCTGGCCGGGCGCGTCCGCGATGAAGTTCACCCGGACCCGCGGCCGGATATCCGCCACATCAACGACTCTGATCAGGCCCGGGCATTTCGCGGCGGCGGGCGCCAGAGCATGCGCTCGGTCCGGCGCAGACTCGAAGAAAGCCGTGTTGATAAAGTTCGCACCCTGGCCCGGGAACAGCGCGAGGTACAGCATGCCGGTCTCGACCAGTTCGTTCAGGAAATGCGTGCCCAGCGAAACATCAGGCACGAGGTGCTCGTGCATCGCCACGATCTCGCACAGCACCGACACCTTGTTGATCTCTGAAAACGATACGGGAATCCCCAGAGACGGTGTGCTCGTGCCCCACCGGCCGGGACCCATAAGCATGACGGGGCCGGGGGCTTCCGCGCGGTTCAGGGCCCCGATGATCCGGGCCGCCTCATAGCGCTCTGCAACCGGCAGTTTGCCGTAAAGTGCGGGCGAGACATAAATGAAGCGCTCGATCCGGCCGGTCCGGCTGTGGCCCACCACCGCGCCGCGGGCTTCGATGATCCGGTCCTGCTCAGCCACATGAACCCGAGGGACCTCCACGGTGTCCGAACCCTGCACCTGCAGCGGCCGGCATTGGAGCAGATTGATTTTATATTTGTCCCCCTCCGTGAAATTGGCGGCAAATTCTATGTCCACCGGACAACCATAGGCGGATTCCAGCGCCTGCATCAGTTGCCGCATGTCCGCCACAAAAGGAGTCTTTGAAAGCAGGCGGCTGAACGTCAGAACGCCGGGCGACCCGGGCGGGTCAGATGTTGTGAACATGTCCAGCGGGAGATCCCCGGCATGGGCCACCACATCATGAAACTGACGCGACACCAGCTGATTGCCCTCCAGATCAAGGCAGTCCACACGGCGCTGGGCGTACTGGGCCACCTCGTCGAAGTTGGATTCCGGACGGCGTTCCGGCGCATTCAAAGCCACCACGCGGGTGTAGTCGTCGTCGGAGCGGTCCACCGCGCGCGTTCCGAGGCCAAACACCAGCCGGACAACACCCGCACAGGGATCAATGCTCTCATGCCACGCATACGGATTGAACGAAAACCCGACGCCGGCATACTGAGGGAAATAGTACTGCCCGTAGGATGCGCCCGAAACGCGCATGACCAGCAGCGCCATTTGTTCATCCTTGTCCAGCATGCCGCGGCGGGCGCGGTAATGCAGGGCCTTCTCGCTCATGGAACTGGCATAAATGGCCTTGACGGCCGCAAGGAAATCCTGCATGCGGCGCTCTCTCGGGCCCTGATTCGCGCAGAACACGCTGTCGTATTTCCCGGCGAAGGAATTGCCGTAGTTGTCCTCGAGCAGCGAACTGGAGCGCACAATGAACGGCGACTGCCCGAAGTAGTCGAGCATCTCGTCGAACTGCTGGAGAATATAGTCGGGAAATTCTCCGGTGATGATCAGGCGGCGGGCCTGTTCGGCGTTTTCAAGATATTTTTCCGGGTCACGCTGCTTCTGCCGCACCCACCAGATGCCGTTGCGCACCAGAAAACTGTAGAACACATCCGAGCCGATGAAGAATGAGTCATGCTCTTCCATCAGTTCCGTGAATCGCGGCATCGCCTTGCGTACGATCATGCGGGCCAGCAGCATGCCGACGGTCTTTCCGCCGATCAGCCCCGTCCCGATCATGCGCTGGCGAATGTCCAGAACGTCCTGAAGGGTCAGATGCCGCGCAATCAGCCTCCGCATGCTCGCATCGCGGGATACAATCATCCTCACCAGCTGCGAAAAAAGATCTTTGCCCTTTTCCGGGATGTCCGGGCGGTATTCGCCCGACTTGATCAGTTCGCGCGCCTGAAAGAAGGAAGTTTCCCAGAAACCGGCGGATGCGTCTGAGGTCAGGCCCGACCATTTGGAGGCGGAAAGAATCTCCGTGATCACCGCGCTGGCCGTGACCGGGCGGAACTCGGCGCCGCGACTCAGGTGAAGCATGTGCATCGTGGGCGAATAGCGGTGCTGAACCTTGACGGGGCGAACATACAACTCCCCCTTGTGCCGGTACGTGTCCAGAAAGAGCTGCGTCGTGTTCTGAATGGGCCCCAGCGCATGCGTGGTGTGATAATTGCGATAGAGCGCGAAATAGGCCACCGTCTCCAGATTGAAAAGATACGGACACGTCAGCATGAAAAAATTCGCCAGCATCTGGTCAGAACACCAGTCCACCGCGAGACGGGACAGGCAGTCGAACACGTAAAAAGCCCCAATGCCGGACTTTTCGATCACACGATGGATTTTCTCGATGAAATTCTCAAAACCCTTCTCGGGATCAAGTTCGTGGATTTCGACTCCGGGCCCCGGGGACAAAAGCGGCTCATGCCGGGCAAAACGAAAATATACAAGCTTGCGTCCGTTTCTGACGGCCGCCTCGCAATAAGGGGACGCCACCTCCTGGTATTCGTCAATGGAGTCAACCTGCCAGACAATATTATCGCCGGCCAGCACGCCCTTGAGCACCGCATCAAGCCCGGGCAGTCCTGTCGTCAGTGACGCATCCGCCATACTCATTCCCTAACGCTCCTTTCAACCTGAAAGAAACGCTAACGGCAGACGCACACATTTGCAAGCCGACGAATGATGATATCAAGGGCATATTTTCCATGCCGGTGAATTCAAATGCGCTGCCCGCCGTTTCGTCCCTTTCAGCATTTGCGGCCGATTTGGGACATTTTTAAGACAGAAGACAGGAGTCAGGTGTCAGAATTCAGGATTTGCAAACCCATCTTCATCCGTGAAATCCTGCTTCGCGCAAGGCTTCGCAGGACAAGTCCGTGGTATCTGATTCTCCTCTGCGTCACTGCGCCTCTGCGCGAGAAATCTTCTTTTCGTGCTTTTCGTAGTTGATCTGCCGTTTTCAGAAAATGGCTTTCACCATGAAGGAAAAAAAATCATGAAGACCTTCTGCAACCGCGGGCGGTGACCGCGGCATCCTCTGAGCGTTTTTGGCCATTATTTAGGCATTTTCAGCACTTCTGCCGATGCCGCTCACTCATATTTTTAAATAGTCCTAATTTAGTACTATTTCGACAAACACACGGTTTTCAGCCCCTTTTTCGCATTTTTTGGCATTTTTAGCCGATTTTGCGCACTTTTTAGCCCTTTTTTGATGTTTTTGTCCGTTTTTCAGGCATTTTTAGCGTTTCTGCGCCGCCTTCAGCCTTCAGCCTTTAGTCTTCGGTCTAACCAGCTTCAGCCTTCGGCCTTCAGACTTCAGCCTGAACAGCTTCTCTTTTATAGAACAATATGCTTTTTGCCGGCATGAACACCCGCTACACTACATACGTAACTTTAAGGAGATATGCTGGCGACAACCAAAATGGTAATGATCACCAGAAAACTGCTCAAGAACTTGTTGGCCTTTAAGGAGAAATATAATGGCACTACATATTCTCATTTCGTGGGATATCAAGGAGAAAGAGCCTCGCTGGTCAGAATTGAACAGCGAGCTTAAAAAATGCCTTTCCGGCTATTCTTGGGTCAAACCATTAACAACGACATACATCGTCAAGATTCCAAGTGTGGAGCATCGACAAGCGATCCGTCAAAAACTTGTCGAAGTATGTCAAACGAATGCAAAAGAAATCAACCTCCTCATATCTCCAGCAATGCAGGGCGGTAGCTATGGAGGCTGGCTACCCAAAGATATGTGGGAGAAGATCCGCGCACGAACAGGTGGTGCCCAATGAACGAGCACCGTCCTATCCACGACGAGATCGAACAGGCACGGGCACCTGCAGGGCAAGAGCCGTTTTCTGGTGATTTAGACATTTCTCTGTCCATTCCGGCTACGATCGAAATCAGAATGGTCGATGCATCTACGCTAGCGGACTACGAGATATGGTTCTTTGGCTCCAGCGGGCTGCTCTCTTTCCTTGTCGGATTTATTGTTGCCTGGTCACAAGAAGCTGACGCGCATGCAAGTAAGATTCTTGGCGTAGTATGCTTGATTTTTGCTGCTCTCTTTATCGCTTGCTTGATAATGACCTTGGTCAAGCGTCATACGTTGCGCAGAAAGAGTCGGACTATAAGGCTTAAGACGTCTAAGGTCGGTGAAATTAAGGAGTCAGGAGGCCCAGCGCTCACTTAGTTCGCAACTGGCCCCTTCGGTGCGAAGAGCGCCTCGGAACCAGTTGCTTCACCAACATTTGGCTGGCCGTTGCAGGCTGCGCCTGCTAGGCTTCAGCCAAAGTTGGTGAGCGCCGCGATTGGCTGTAGGACAAACAAAAAGAAGAGGAGATACGCATGCCAAGTGAAGCAAGAAGACGGTTATTGATCAAATTGGCTGAACAGGTGAAGGGGAGCGCCCTCTTACCTCGTGAGTCGCAGCTTCTGACCGAAGCCTACGACCGCGGCGTCGGTGATGATAGACAACGCATTACGCGCGCGATCAGCGCGTCCTTAGGTGTCTCGACCGATCACATTCAGAAGCGCGCATCTCTGGACGATACGGACAGGATACTTCAGGACATCGAGAATGAACTCAAGAAGCCTGGCTAAGGAAAATAGGCTGTGGCCAACGATTCAGGACTTAAAGCATCTGTTGAAGGTTGGATTGTTAGGTACATCGAAGACAATGGGCTTACAGTCCCCGTAACGCTTATTGTCCTTGTATGTATCCTTTTCTACGTGTTGGGGCTGGTGTCACTGTGGGTGTGGAAAAGAGCCTCCCTAATTACGGATTGCGACAAGAGCCTTTCTGAAGCGATCAAGAATAGCATCGAGAACGCGAAAAGCGTGAATGACGCGAGCGATGGGTACGTCGATGCAACGGATACCCTTAATCTCGGCCTTCGGCAACTGTTGGATGCCATTCGTAGCGGCGACGCGAGCAGAATGGTCGATGCTCGCGAAGAATTGTGCAGGGCGTTTGGAACCGACTACTTCCGTTGCTTGAGGAATCTCCTCGTTCTACGCGAGGCATCACGCAACAAGCAGCATAATCGTGCTGCAGTGAAGGGAGAGGCCATCCGTGCGCTAAAGACGGCGTTGAAGTTTCTCCAAACGGTTAACGGCACAGAACTACTGAACCGAATCGGGAACCCGTCACCATTTATGCTCGATCCCACGACGCTCACTCCATTGAGAGAGTATATTCGCAGATTCAACCCCATTTGGGCTATTCCAACGCGATTGAAATATCGTTCGCTAAATAGACGGCTTGTTGCGTATGAGAAAGACTGAGCAGCAGCAATCGCCTTCACCGCCCCCCCCCCTCAGCGGGTGCGGAATCCGGTGAGGCGTGACGTTCGGTGTCTTAGAAACGGAGGGCCCAAATGATAAAAAGCGAAGACATCAGCCGCCTTTATGGTGCCCTGCGTTCTGAACTCAACAATCTGTCTATCCAGGATATCAGAAACACAGTAGCTTCTGCTGGATTTGATGTCTCAAAAATTACGGCCAAAGCGGAGGCACGTTCAGGTTTGGGCAGTAGAGCCGAGGTGATGCCCGCCGTAGATGGACTATTTGGTCAAATGTCCAGACCTGTACAAGAAGTGGCTCTTAAAATATTAGCTGAACGCTTAATTGGCAAAAACGAAGAATTATCTAAAAGTGTTCAGGAAATCCTTGGAAGACATGGCTATCAATTTATTGGTGGAAGCTTCGTACCCGTGGGATTGCTGGATGTGCGAGAAGCCAAGTTCCTTCCAGCTTCAGCAAGTGCGGAGCTTGCTAGAGCCACCGCGAGACTTATGAACGGGGACGATAGGGGAGCAATTACCTCAGCATGTGGAGCTGTCGAGCTGGTAACACAGCAAATATACTTGAAACATAAAATGGGCGATCCGGGCAGGGTTTCTTTCCAAGCAAAAGTTAATACAGCATTAAAGCAATTGAACGTTTTTGAGGAAATGGAGAGAGAGTTTTTAGAACTAGGCATGAAAAATGACGACGCCTCATCAATAATTGATGATCTGCGCAAGACCGTGAATCATGCTGCTCAAGGCCTCCAAGTACTTCGCCGAGCAATGGGCGATACACATGGCTCCCGACCTGCTTTGCGAAATACGGCTTATGATGCTATTAAATGGGGATCTGCAATCTGTGGGCTCTTTGAAGGTAAGGTATGAAAACACCGATCCTTGCCTTTCACTTCGTTCGCATTCGGGAGAGGAGCAAGCAATGAGTGACGGAACTGAACAAGTAGCAGATCAACTTCACAGCGCACAAACCCGTTACACGTATTTCCTCCTCGCGGCTGCAGCATCTGGAATTGCATTGAGCATACAACGAACATCCGGCATGGCTATTGAACGCTCAATGATCCCACTCGGCCTTGCTGTTATCTGCTGGTCTGTCAGTTTCTTCGCTGGCTGCCGAAACCGACAGTATTTTCACTCCACGCTCTATGCAAACTTCAATCTTCTGCAAGTTCAAAGTGGCACACATCCGGATTGCCTGCCCCGCACGGACTATATTGACGCCGCCTCTCAAGGCATAATAAAAGCGATGAAGAGAAATACCACCTTGGGTAATCGATGGTCGCAGTGGCAGTTTCGCTTTCTGGTTCTTGGCGCAGTTCTTTTTGTCGGATGGCACGTTCTGGAGATGCAGAAATATGGAAATGCCCAAGAATCGCCGGCACCGACGGATCGCCCGGGGCAAGTTCGCGCCAGTGATGCGGGCTCACTTCGTTCGCAACTGGACCCTTTTGCGCGTAGCACGCCTAGGAACAAGTGGTGTGCCCAACAATCATCTGGCCGTTGCAGTCTGCGCATGCTAGGCTTCGTAAGAAACTTGTTACTGCCGCGATTGGCCGTGAATAAACATGGATAAAGAAATGAGCACACAACCCGATGCCGGTAATATAAGACAATTTGTCGCCACCGAAGTGGATCGGATTCTCACGAGGCGCGCAAAACGTATTGCCATATTCCTGGGAATTCCCAGCGTTCTTTTAATTCTCAGTGCATTAGCGACCCTCTACGGTTCGATCAAAAATTCCGCCACGAACGCGGCGGTGGCTTCAGCCGTCAAAGCGGTGCAGGTCCAAGCCAAACAACTAGAGGCAATCGTTGATATCGGCAAGGAGCAGTTGAAAGACTTAACCCTCGAATCAATGACCATGAGCCGAGATCTTGGACGAAGAGCTTATGAACTGGACGACATGAGCAGAACCGCGTCGAACACACTCACAACCTTCTATGTTCTTAAAGACACCATTGACAAGATGCAGGCAGACAATGCGACACGGGTACTTGAATCAATAACCGTTCTCGCTCGTGATCCCGACGTCTCGAATACTCTTCTGGAGATCGCAAGTGCCCGGGACAAAGTTGAGGGGTTTGACCAAAATTACATCGCACGTTTTCAACAAGTTCAATTCAGCTACCAAGAAATGAGCAGTCGTGTGTCTGTAATTGAGGAGCTCGTAAAATCAAATGCTCAAAAACAATAAGGCAATCGCGGCGCAGATTAGATGGCACGAAAGTGGCCACCGGACGATTCAGATTGAACTTGTTGACCTAGTGGTGTATCAAGGTCGGCATGTCGAAAGCCAAGAAAGAGAAGAAGCCTGTTTTGCGCTATGGAATCGGCGAGTTGTATGGCTATGATTTCGCCAACCTCCCCGCGGATCAAATTCGCACGTTGGCAAATGCGACATTCAAATCCCAACCATGCCCCTTTAGGGGCGGTGGATTCATGTGCAACAAAAAGGGCGGTGTTTGCTCTCTACGCCAGTTCTCCAAGCGGGACGGTGCGGTTGTGCCGGTTGAGGGAACTTCGCCTGTTGCAACCTGCCCGAACCGGTTTTATGATTCCGGCATGGCATTGTCATGGGCTGGGGAAAACCTCCTCAACACGAAATCCCCAATAGTTCTGACGGAGTTGCCTTTTCTGAAGGCGACATCCGACGGCGAAGCCTCCGACGTCGCCACTGTCGGCAAGATCGACATGGTTCTCGTCCATCCTGACACGATGACACTGCGCTGGTGCGCATTGGAAATCCAAGCCGTTTACTTCTCAGGTGCTTCCATGTCCAAGGATTTTAACTTGATGAAGAAGTGGCAAGGCGAGGGCATTCCCTTTCCACAAGGCTTCCGGCACCCGGATTTCCGGTCCTCCGGCCCGAAACGCCTGATGCCCCAGCTCCAGATCAAGGTGCCGACGATTTCGCGGTGGGGCAGGAAGATGGCTGTTGTTGTTGACCTGCCCTTCTGGGAGTCTCTTGGCAGCATCACCGAGGTTGAACATGTGTCCAACTGCGACATTGCTTGGTTTGTCATGAAGTATCGGCACGACGGTACGCGGTTCTGTCTTGAACCAGACAGGCTACACCTAACCACGCTTGACCGCGCTGTCGAAGGTCTTACCGGTGGGAAACCAACAAGTCTTTCTGACTTCGAGAATACTCTGCGCGCGAAGCTGGGGGATGCGTCGCCCCGTTAAAATCGAGCCAGTCCAAGTTGCGACTGATTAGAAGTTCTGTCATTTCGGCGTGATGCGTGTTCTTCATCCGCACAGGTCTGCACTTGAAACCGAATTCACCCGCCATGTCCCGAATCTCTTTGTCGTTGTCATAACTCATCAGGAACGAACCGGACACGGCGGCCATTTTCTCGAAAAGCCGCCTGTGGTCTATCTGCCAGTTCCGATACAATCTGCGTGCGGCCTTCATATACGGCGGGTCAACGTAGAACGCGCAGCTTTCTTCGGCGATGTATTCGTCAACCAGGGCAAACCCGTCACCGGTAAAGAAACTCATGCGGTCCAGATTCGTGCTGATTTCGCGGATTCGACGGGCCAGTGTTTCAGGATACCATCGAGAACCGATGCCTCGGTTGTTCTCCCCGTTCTTGACCAAGCCAGCCCCCGGCGCCATGATTCCGCCGCGTTGAACACGATTCCGGAGCAGTGTCAGAAACGCGCGTCGTCGCATGGAAACAGCGGAACCATCGGACTCTTCGTCTAGTGCCCGCCGGGCGTTCGCCTCAGTCAATTCAAATCCAAGAATCTCTTGTGCAAGCCATTCACCTTGACCATTCAGTATAGTCTTCCACACCGCTGACACGCCCTCGTCAGTTTCGGCCATGACCACATGCCCGGCAAGTCTCTCGAATGCCACCGTTAGACTGGCGATACCACCCCCGGCAAAAGGTTCAAGGAATAAACCCGGACTCTTCGGGAGACTGTGCAACCACGCACGCAAAATGGGCACGAGCCATGTTTTCCCGCCTGGATAGCGAAAAGGACTGCGTTGCGGAACACTCGATACGTTGACGGGCCTGTCAGTGTTCAATGCCCGGCCCGCCGACTCTGATTTCAGGACATAGACAGCGCCATCCTCTCGCACTTGCCCGCGCTTGGCATCCAATGCCCATGCGATGGTCAGTATTTCGTCGGCGATTCGTTCAGGAACCCTGATTACACGGGTTTTTCCGCTACGCCACTTCGGAGAATATGTTGTCGATGATCTACCCATTTATTCACCTCTGCACGACAATCTATATCCCTTGTTACACGGGATCAAGACTTTTCTTCTTCGTAGTGGAAATCAGAGGAAATTAGGGTCACCCATTAGAGGATCCGGGGAATCAGGGTCAGACCTAAAGTATTCAGTTTCGCGTCGTGCATCCTGCTCTTATCATTTTGCCGGCGACGCATTGGCCGGCTTTATGCATTCCTCTTTTAGGACAGAAGACAGGCGTCAGGAGTCAGAATTCAGAATATTCACCGCAAAGAGCGCATAGAGCACAAAGAATTTCTTCCTGAGTTCATGAGTTCCAGATATGAATTTCTGAATCAGGAAAGCAGGAATTGGGAAGAGAAGGTGAAACTCCGGGCCTCTGCTCTTCATTCCGCCTTTTGTGATTTTTGTGCCTTTTTGTGGATTATATTCTGCAACGAATAGGAAAAGCAACGAATGGATTTGTGATACCAAGCAGGGATGATGCGTGGCAAATAAGGTGGGGCGAGGCGTCCCGCCGAGCCGCTCCTTTTCTTCGGCTCAGCCGGAGGCTTCGCCCTACCCAATCGCCATTCCCTATTCAGATATTATTCGCGTTCATTCGCGTCCATTCGCGGTTTTATTTCTGGCCGTTTTTGCGGCCGTTCAGATAAATCTCGCGGGCCTGGGGGAAAGGCTCGAGGGCGCGGGCAAAGATGCCCAGCGAGAAGGCGATGGCGAGACCGTAGTTGGTGATCGGCACGTTCATCTCGCGGCATTTCACGATGCGCGTCAGAAGCTGCCGCCGGTTGAAGGTGCAGGAACCGCAGTGCACGATGAGCTGGTACGGGCTGATGTCCTCCGGGAAGTCCGCTCCCTGCACGGTGTCGAATTCAAGCTTGCCGCCGACATACTGCGTCAGCCAGCGCGGAATCTTCACGCGCCCGATGTCCTCGCCGATCGGATGATGCGAGCAGGCCTCGGCAATCAGCACCCGGTCGCCGGGCTTGAGGCGGTCAATGGCCATCGCCCCCTCCACGAAGGTCGGCAGATCGCCCTTGAGCCGGGCGAACAAAATCGAAAACGAGGTCAGCTTCACCTCCGGCGGCGTATCCGCCGCCACTTTCAGGAAGGCCTGCGAATCGGTCACCACCAGCGCAGGCGGGCGCTTCAGCCGGTCCAGCGCGCTGCGCAGTTCGCGCTCCTTGACCACCATGCAGCAGGAGTCGCTGTCGAGGATGTCCCGAATGGTCTGCACCTGCGGCAGGATCAGGCGGCCCTTGGGGGCTTCCAGATCAATCGGCACCACCAGCACCGCCAGTTCGCCCGGAGGAATCAGGTCGCCGACAATGGCTTTCGGCTCCAGCATTTCGGCGGGCACGGCATTGATCAGCGCGAGCCTCAGCGCATCAATCCCCTCGCCTTTCACGGCGGCGGTCTGCACCACGGGAACACCGGCGCTCTGCAGTGACTCGATTTCCTTCTGCGCAGGCGGCTGCTCATCGCACTTGTTCACGACAACAATCACCGGCACATTGTTTTTGCGGAACTCATCCAGAAGCGACTGCTCAAACGGCTCCAGCGGAAGCAGCGACGAGGCGGTGACCAGCAGGGCGATATCCGTACGCTCGATGATCTTGCGGGTTTTGGCCACGCGCTTTACGCCCAGCGCGCCGATGTCGTCAATGCCGGCCGTGTCAATGAACAGCACCGGGCCGATCGGAAGCATTTCCATGGCTTTCTCGACGGGATCGGTCGTGGTGCCGGCGACATCGGACACGATGGAAACCTGCTGGCGGGTCAGCGCATTCAAAAGGGAGGACTTGCCGACATTGCGCCGGCCGTAGATGCCGATCTGGACGCGCATTCCTTTGGGTGTGTTCTGCAAAACTATTTCTCCCGGCTTCCCAGCCGCATCACGTTCTCCGGCGAAGTCAGCTCGCGGTACTGATCTTCCGTCAGCAGCCCCTTCGATGCAACCACAGAAGCAATCGTCCTG
Source organism: Kiritimatiellia bacterium (assembly GCA_050178035.1). Taxonomy (GTDB): domain Bacteria; phylum Verrucomicrobiota; class Kiritimatiellia; order JAKQHR01; family JAKQHR01; genus JAKQHR01. Next base: position 20,785 of record JBFXGK010000016.1, on the reverse strand, counting down.
CCGGTTTTCACCGCCTCGGCGGCCGCCTCCTGCGCGGCCTCGTAGCCGATCACGTCCACCAGCGCCGTCACGGCGGCGGTGGAGGAATCCACGTGGGCGCGGCAGCGGTCCTCGCGGACTTTCATATCCCTGACGCAATGCTCCGCCAGCATTCCGGCGGCGCGCTCCAGAAGCCCGATGCTTTCCAGCAGGCTGTCCGCCACCAGCGGCAGAAACGCATTCAGCTCCAGGTTTCCCATCGCGCAGGCAAGCGTCACGGCCTGATGGTTCGCCATCACCTTCAGCGCGCACTGCACGGCGGCCTCGGGAATCACGGGGTTGACCTTGCCGGGCATGATGGATGAACCGGCCTGCCGCGCGGGCAGTTCCAGTTCGCCCAGCCCCGCATCCGGCCCGGACGACATCAGGCGGAGATCATTCGACACCTTCATCAAATTGGCCGCGCACGCGGTCAAAATGCCGCTGACTTCCACCAGCGCGTCCTGGTTCTGCGTGGCTTCCACCAGATTTTCCGCGCGGGCCAAACCGGTGCCGGTGATGGCCCGCAGTTTATCCACAACGCCAAAAATATATTTCCGCGGAGCGCCCAGTCCCGTTCCAATGGCGGTCCCGCCAAGATTCACCACGCGCAAACGCTCTTCGCACTTGTACACGCGCCAGCGGTCGCGCCCAAAGGCCTCGGCAAAGGCGGACATCGTTTTGCCCATCGTCGTGAGCACGGCATCCTGAAGTTCCGTGCGGCCGATCTTCACCACATGGGCAAAATCCTTTTCACGGGCCTGGAAGGCCTCCAGCAGGACTGTCAGGGCCTTTTCCAGCCTGCGCAGCTCCAAAATTGCGGCAAGGCGCAAAGCGGTCGGGTAAGTGTCGTTGGTGGACTGGTGGCGGTTCACATCATCCAGCGGATGAATCACATCATACTCGCCGGGCTTGCGGCCCATCAGGCACAGAGCGCGGTTGGCCAGCACCTCGTTCACATTCATATTGGTGGAAGTGCCCGCGCCGCCCTGAAGGGCATCCACCGCCACCTCCGAATCCAGTTGTCCGGCCTGCATCTCCTTGCAGGCCGCCATCAGCGCGGCGAACACATCGTCCGGCCACGGCTTGATCTCGTGGTTCATTTCCGCGCAGGCCTGCTTCACAAAGCCGAACGCATGGATCAGCGCGGGCTGGACCGGCCGCAGGGCCAGCGGGAAATTCCGGATGGCGCGCACCGTGTGAATCCCGTAGAGCGCATCGGCGGGAACTTCCGCCTCGCCCAGCAGATCATGTTCGATGCGGGTTTTCATGATCCGGTCCTTTTGCGGAAGTGCGGAGAATCACCCCATTCGCCAAATCCAATCGTCTCGCCCACCGATTCCACGCGGCGCTGCAGGCAGTTCCGGCACTGCGCCACGTTCTCGTCGAGGCACGGCTTGTTTTCATAAAGCTGGTAGGCGTCGCGGTACTTCGTGTCCGTGATGTTGGGCATGATGATGTTCGCGCCCGCCTGCAGGCCCATCTCGCGGCCCTGCGCGTCGAGCGCCTGCAGCGCCGTTGTGGACGCAATGTTCACATCGCGCAGATAGAGCCGCGTCACCGCAATCATCCGCAATGCCAGTTCGAGCTGTCCGCGGGCTTTCTCTGAAAAATCCGGCATCTCGGCCGCCAGCGGGGTTTCGCTGTGGACGATGTACGGGCCCATGCCGATCATGTCTATATCGCGCTCCCTGAAAAACTCAATGTCTGCCGCCAGATCGTCCAGCGTCTGGCCCGGAAGCCCGATCATCACGCCGGTGCCGACCTGGTAGCCGATGGCCTTGAGATCATCGAGGCATTGCAGCCTTACAGCATGGCTGTGGTCGGCTGGATGAAGTTTTGCATAAAGCTCCGGACTCGATGTTTCGATGCGGAGCAGGTAGCGGTGGGCGCCTGCGGCAAACCAGCGCTCCAGCGTTTCGCGCGGCTGCTCGCCCAGCGAAAGCGTGATGCCCAGTTCTCCGTTTGTTTCGCGCTTAACCTCGCGCAGGATGTTTTCAATGAACTCTGTGTGTTTTTTGTCCTGCCGTTCGCCGCCCTGCAGGACGATGGATCCGTAGCGGCTCTGGTGGGCCCATTTTGCGGCCTCGATGATTTCCCCGCTGGTCATCTGGAACCGGCGGACATTTTTATTGTCCCTGCGGATGCCGCAGTAGTAGCAGTTCTTTTCGCAGATGTTGCTGTACTCGATGATGCCCCGGAAATGAACCTTGGGGCCGACATGCTTCAGCTTCATGGCATAGGCGGCTTTGAAGAGGGCGTTCTGATCTTCCTGCGATGTCAGAGCGAGCAGAGGCTTGAGGTCCGCGCGCGCAACCTCCCGGCCGGCCGTGATGCTTTGCAGGAGAGCATTCATGTCAGAAATAGAGATCGCGCTTGCCTTCGCTTTCGATCTGCTCCAGGCGCTTCACGAGCTTGGTTTTCATTTCGCCTTTTTCAAAACGGGCCAGCTCGTCGCGGATGAGCGCATCGCCGGCGGCTTTGGTTTCGGGGCTGGCATAGTCCACCAGATATTCCTTCAGGGTGGAAAGCGCGTTCGGCGTGCAGTAGCGCTTGATGAAACCGGGGACGGCAAACTCCATGAAATGTTCGCCGGTGCGGCCCAGGCGGTAGCAGGCGGTGCAGAAGCTGGGCACATAACCGTCCTTTATCAGTTCGCGCATGACCACATCGAGCGGACGAATATCGCCCAGCGCAAACTGCTCCTTCTCCATGCACTGGGCGTCGCCCGCCTCCGTGTAGCCGCCCAGTTCGATGCGGCTTCCGGCGTCAATCTGCGAAACGCCGAAGGACATCACCTCGCGGCGGAGTTCGGCGCGCTCGCGGGCGGTGAGAATGAGTCCGGTGTATGGAACCGCAAGCCGCAGAATGGCAATCACGCGCTTGAATTCGTCATCGCTCACGAGGTGTTCCGTTTTGGTGATCGCCCCGTGGGCCGGCTGCAGGCGGGGAAAACTGATCGTATGCGGGCCGACACCGTAACGCTGCTGCAGATACAGCGCGTGGCTCACCAGCCCCAGCACTTCGAACTTCCAGTCGTACAGCCCGAACAGCGCGCCGATGCCGACATCGTCGCAGCCCGCCTCAAAAGCGCGGCTCAGGCCGTCCTGGCGGTAAAGATAATTGCCCTTGCGGGTCTTGCCCGGATGAACCCTGCTGTAGGTTTCGTGGTGATAGGTTTCCTGGAAAATCTGATAGGTTCCGATGCCGGCTTCCTTCACCTTGCGGTAGCCGCCGGCATCCAGCGGCGCGGCATTGATGTTCACCCGGCGGATTTCGCCATGGCCCTCCTTGGTTTCGTAAACCTTGCGAACCGTGGAGGCAATGAAGTCGGCGTCATATTCCACATGCTCGCCGTACACGAGAATCAGCCGTTTGTGCCCGACGCGCTCCAGCGCGAGAGTCTGGTCGCGGACATCATCCAGGCTCAGCGTGCGGCGCACCGCGCCGTCGTTGCTGCGGCGGAACGCGCAGTAGGTGCAGTCGTTGACGCACATGCTCCCGATGTAGAGCGGCGCAAAAAGAACAATGCGGTTCCCATAGACAGTCCGCTTGAGTTCGCGCGCGGTCTCAAATATCTCGGCCTGCAGTTCCGGGCTGTCAGCAGCCAGCAGAACGGCGGTTTCTTTAACGGACAACGCCTGTTTGGAAAGGCTTTTGGCCAGCACTTCGCGGACGCGCACGGGATCGGGGCGGGTGTTCGAAACCAGCGCGGTCAGCGCGGAGTCATCAATGAAGTCGCGCGCGCCTTCGCTCAGTTTCATATCCGGCCAGGATTTCATGATTCAACCTTTTCCAGTTTCAGAATGGCCGTGAAGGTGCTCCCCTTCCCGGCCTCGCTTTTAACAGTAATGCTTCCGCGATAAAGTTCAACCAGGCGCTTGATAATACTCAAGCCGAGGCCGCTGCCCAGAATGTTGCGGGTCTGGTCGTTCTTGATGCGCACAAACTCGCCGAACAGCTTCTGCACCTCTTCGGGCGTCATGCCGATGCCGGTATCGGTCACCCGGATTTCGACCTGCCCCTCGCCCGGCGTCAGCACGGCCTCAACGGAGCCGCCGTCGCGGTTGTATTTCACTGCGTTGGTCAGCAGATTGCTGAAGATCATGTCCATTTCACTGCGGTCAGCCATGGTGAAATAATGTTCGGGGCACTGCACGGACCCCTTGATCCCCCGCTCTTTCGCCGCGGGCTTCACCAGCTCCACCGCATCGCGGAGCGCGGCGCAAAGATCAATCTTCTCGACATGCCGGACTTTCTGGCCGGCCTCAATGCGCGTCATGTCGAGCAGGTCCACAATCAGCTTTTTCATCTGCTCGAGGCGCACATGACTGCGGCTGATCATTTCCTTGTAGGGTGCGAGCTGCGGGCCGAGGGTCTCATCTTTCATGATGTTCACATAACCCTCGACCGCGGCCAGCGGAGCTTTCAGCTCGTGGCCCAGCACACGGATGAACTCGAAACGGACGCGCTTTTTCTCCTCGGCCATCTGCCGGGCCTGGCGCGTGAGCACCACATGCATGGCCGAACGCCGGATCACGTCGCGCAGTTCCGCCGGCGTGAAGGGCTTGGGCAGAAAGTCATAGGCGCCCTGCCGCGTGGCCTGGACAGCGGTTTCGATGGAAGCATAGGCGGTGATCATGATCACCAGCATGTCGCCCGAACCCGCGGCCAGCTTCACCAGCAGATCCAGTCCGGTCATGCCGGGGAGTTTGTAATCCAGAAGCAGAATGTCCGGGGGCGTTTTGCTGATGATTTGCAGGGCCTCCTCGCCGGACTCCGCCGAAATCACGTTGAAGGAAATATCTTCACCGCCGTCAGGCGTCTTGACGCGGTAATCATGCAGGGCGCGCTCGGCGCCTGTGCGCATGCCCATCTCATCATCCACCACCATGACGCATAACGGTTCCATATTACGCCCTCAGCAGCTTATCAATTTCCTTGCGGAGCTGCGCCGGCCGCACCGGCTTGTTCAGCACCGCATCCGCCTTGATCCAGCTCCGCTCCTCGCGCGTCGAGGCGGAGAAGGTCATTCCGGTCTCGCTGGCCACGGCGGTGACGATGATCACCGGCAGATTGGGATCATGCTTCTTCAGGCGGTGGCACAGCACAAACCCGGAATCGGCTTCTTCCATCATCAGGTCGATGACCGCAATGTCGGGATGCGTTTCATCCAGAATCTTCTCGGCCTGCGCGCGGGTCTCGGCCTCGACAACCTCAAGCCCCATGCTCTCCAGCAGCATGCGCTGCTGGAGGCGGAAATCCATGTCATCGTCCACCAGAAGCACTTTTTTCTTCGATTGTGTTTCTTCGCTCATATCGTCTCCTCATGCTGCGCAACGGAACGGGGCAGCGTCACGGTGAACACCGTGCCGGTGGGGCCGGACGCCGGATTGGCGTTCGACTTCAGTGCGATGGTTCCACGGTGCATCTTCACGATCCCGTAGGCCACCGCAAGACCCAGCCCGGTTCCCTTGCCAATCTGCTTGGTTGTGAAAAACGGTTCAAACACTTTCTTCGCATTTTCTTCCGGAATGCCGATCCCGGTGTCCGCGACCGTGATGCTGATCTGGGACTCATCCCCTGTGGCGCTGATCTTGAGTTCGCCGCCGCCCGGCATGGCCGCAACGGCGTTGCTGATCAGGTTGCTGATCACCTGCACCACCTGGTCGCCATCCACTTCAGCCACCGGATTCTCAATATCCGCATGAACGCTGACCTTCACAGAGTCCGGAACCGGGATGAGCTTGATGCTCTGCCCGATCAGGTGCCGGACGTCCACCGGCTGGCGCAGCACCTTGTTCTGGCGGGCGAAGTTGAGCAGACCGGCCACGATTCTTTTGCACCGGTCCGCCTGCTCGGCGATCATCACGGAATCCCGCCAGGCGGGGCTGTCCTTTTCAAATCCGTCTTTCAGCAGATGGGCGTACATCAGCACCACGCCCAGCGGATTGTTGACCTCGTGGGCGATGCCGGCCGCGAGCTGACCCATGCTGGCGAGCTTTTCAGACTGCATCAGCGCATCACGGGTGGTCACCAGCTGATCATTGGAACTCGCCAGTTCATTAACGGTCTGCTCCAGGCGGTCAATTGTGTACGGCAGGCACATTTCGCTCTCGGCGAGGCCTTCGCAGATGGCCACGGCATGCGCGTGGCAGGTGTCATAACCGCAGGCGCCGCAATCCAGCAGATCTTCGGGATTCACCTTGCCCATCTTCCGGAGCACCTCGCGCACCCTTTCCGGATCGGGCTGGATCACGGGGGCCTCCCGCGAGCGGTAGCTGCGGGTGAGATCCAGTGTCCCGAACCACTCCATGTTGGCCTGCCACTGCTGCAGGTTGGTCTCGCGGCGGCGGCGCTGCACATAACGGCTGACGCGCGAGCGGCGGCGGAAAGCGGGCATGTCCACACTCATTCCGGCGCCAAGGATGCATCCGTCGCAGGCCAGAGTTTCCAGAAGACGCGCATCCAGATCTCCGCTTTCAAACTCCTTCATGGCTTCCAGGAAACCGCGGCGGCCGGCGGCGGTCACCACATCGCCGGTGACCAGATCTTCGTTGATGCCGGCGGCCTGCAGCAGGCCGCTGCAAAGCGGGAAAAGAGCGCCCAGCCCGGCGTGGGGCGGATCGAAATCATGCGGCTCTGCCTTTTCCAAATCAATGTTCTCGTCATTGAACATCTGCCGCAGTTCGCGGAAGGTCAGGACGGCGTCCACTTCTCCGCAGACGTCCTCGTCCACTCCCTCGAATTTCTTTGAGGTGCAGGGCCCGATAAAAACAGTCCTCAGATCATTCCCGTGAATCTTGCGCACCACGCGCGCCATGGCCACCATCGGCGAAACAATCGGCGCCAGCGAGGGCACGAGGCTGGGATGATGCTTCTCGACGTAAAGAACAATGGCCGGGCAGCTTGTGGCAATGTACCGCTTGCCGGTCTCCTGCTGAAGAAGCTGCTGATAGCGGTGGGCCACCAGATCGGCGCCAAAGCCCACCTCGTGCACATAGGCAAAGCCCAGCATGCGCAGGCCCTGAGCCAGTGTTTTCGCACTGTCCTCGCCAAACTCCGCCGCAAAGCTGGGCGCCACAAGGGCAGACACCGGATGTTTCCCGGCCAGCAGGGACCGCGCCTGGTCAACGGTGTTGACGATCTGTTTCGCGCCCTGCGAGCAGACCCGCACGCAGTTGCCGCAGCCGATGCACCGCTCATGGATCACGCGGGCCTGGCCTTCCACAATGCGGATCGCCTTGGCAGGGCATTCGCGGACGCAGGTGTAGCAGACCCGGCAGCGCTCGGGCACCGTTACAATCGCGGCATTATTCTCCCCTGTCTTCAGCTGAGCACCTTCCGTTCCGTGAATTTGGTGTGCAAAAGTTTGTGACTGACAGGGCCCAGCGGCTCGCCGAGGAATTCCTTGTAGATCCGCGTAATAGACGGATTCGAATGCGACGTCCGCAGCTTGGCGTCTGCATCCAACTGATACAGCGCGCCCATGCGGGCTTTCACGGCATCCATGTTCATGTCAATCGGCTGGCCGCCGCCGTTGATGCATCCGCCGGGGCACGTCATCACCTCGATGAAATGCAGGTCATCGCGGCCGGCCCGAATCTCGTCAAGGAGCGGCTTGGCGCCGCCAAGTCCATTGACCACGGCGATGCCGATTTTCATGCCATTGATTTCAATCTGGGCTTCCTTGCGGTCCTTCATCCCGCGCACGGCTTCCAGCGCCATGACTTTCAGCTCGCGACCGGTCAGCAGGTAATGCGCGGTGCGCACGGCGGCCTCCATCACGCCGCCGGAAGCGCCGAACAGCTTGCCGGCCGTGCTGCGCTCGCCGAAGGGCGTGTCAGCCGTGTCCGGCTCCAGATCGTTCAAATCCAGTCCGCTCATGCGGATCATGCGAATGAACTCGCGCGTGGTCAGCACCGCGTCAATATCAGGGACATTGCGAGACCCCATCTCCGAGCGCGCGGCCTCGAATTTCTTGGCGGTGCAGGGCATGATCGAGACACTGAAGATTTTCTTCGGCGAAATGCCCATCTTTTCAGCGAAATAACTTTTGATCACTGCGCCCATCATCTGCTGGGGGCTCTTGCAGGAGGACAGGTTGCCCATGAAATCGGGATAGTGCTGTTCCACATACTTGATCCAGCCCGGCGAGCAGCTCGTCATCATCGGCAGCTTTCCGCCGGTCTTGATGCGGTGCACCAGTTCGGATGCCTCCTCCATGATCGTGAGGTCCGCACTGAAGGAGGTGTCGAAGACATAATCAAATCCAAGCCGCCGGAGCGCGGTAGTCATGGCGCCTGCCATATCAACACCCGGCTTGATTCCAAAAGCCTCGCCCACGGTGACCGAAACGGAAGGCGCGTGCTGCACCACCACGGTCATCTCGGGGTCGTTCAACGCGCCCCAGACTTCCTTGATGGAGCTCCGTTCGCGGAGCGCGCCGGTCGGGCAAACCTTGATGCACTGACCGCAGTACACGCAGCTGCTGATATTCATGCCCTCGTTGAAGGCCGTGCCGATGAAGGTTTTGCATCCGCGGCCCGCGAAGGCAATGGCGGAAACGCCCTGCACTTCCTCGCAGGTGCGCACGCACTTGCCGCACAGGATGCACTTGTCCGGGTCCCGCTCGATCGCGGGGCTCGACAGGTCCATCTTCCAGGTGCTCTTTTCGCCGGCGTAGCGGCGGCGGCGCAGGCCAAGATCCTCAGCCATTCCCTGCAACTCGCAATTGCCGTTGCGCACGCAGTAGAGACAGTCGTCCGGATGATCGGCCAGCAGCAGTTCAATGATCGTCTTGCGGGCGCTCACGGCGCGCGGCGAATGGGTCTGGACCTTCATGCCCTCGGTCACCGGATACGCGCAACTCGGGATCAGGCCCTTCTGGCCCTCAATTTCCACCACGCACATGCGGCAGGCGCCGGTCGGGAACCGGTCCTTCATATAACACAGGGTCGGAACCTTGATGCCGGCGCGATCCAGCGCGCTGATCAGCATCTCGCCTTTTTTCGCTTCGATCGGCCTTCCGTTGACTTCAATGGTAATCATAGCCGTTACTCCTTGCGCACCGCATCGAACGGGCACACGTCATAGCACGCGCCGCAGGCGATGCACTTGTCGGGGATGATATAATGCGGAGCTTTCCGCGCGCCCATGATGGCCCCGGTCGGGCACTTCTTCGCGCACTGCGTGCATCCCTTGCAGGCCACCGTGTCAATTCGGTACTGCACCAGCTCGCTGCATACGCCCGCGGGGCAGCGGCGCTCGTAGACATGCGCCTCGTACTCATCGCGGAAATAGCGCAGCGTGCTCAGCACCGGATTCGATGCCGTCTGGCCCAGCCCGCAGAGGCTCGTGTCGCCGATGACCTTGGCGAGGCGCTCCATGTAGACCACGCTCTGGAAACGATCCAGCGCATCAATATCCTTTTCGCTCTTGCGGCCGCGCGTGATGCGCTTCAGGGTCTCCAGCATGCGCCGCGTGCCCTCGCGGCAAGGAATGCACTTGCCGCAGCTCTCGCGCTGGATGAAGTCCATGAAAAATTTCGCCAGATCCACCATGCAGGTGCGCTCGTCCATCACCACCAAACCGCCGGAGCCCATCATGGCCCCGACCTTTTTCAGGGACTCGTAGTCAATGTCAATATCCAGAAGCTGCTCGGGTATGCATCCGCCTGACGGGCCTCCAATCTGGACAGCCTTGTACTTGCGGTCGCCCTCAATGCCGCCGCCGATTTCAAAAACGATATCGCGCAGTTTCGTGCCCATCGCAACCTCGACGAGGCCCGTGTTGCGGACATTGCCAGAGAGCGCAAACACTTTTGTGCCCGTGCTGGTCTTGGTGCCGATCGAGGAAAACCAGCCGGCCCCGCGCTCCATCAGCTCGGGCAGATTGGCCAGTGTTTCCACATTGTTGATGACCGTGGGCCGGTCAAAAAGTCCCCTGACGGCAGGGAACGGCGGACGCGGTCGCGGCATGCCGCGCTTGCCCTCGATGCTGTTGATCAGCGCGGTTTCCTCGCCGCAGACAAACGCCCCGGCGCCCTTCTTGATCGTGATGTCGAGATTGAAACCGCTGTCGAAGATGTTATAGCCGAGGAAGCCGGCTTCCTTCGCCTGCGCGATGGCCTTGATCAGGCGCTCGATCGCCAGCGGATATTCCGCGCGGATGTAGACGTAGGCCTTGGTCGCGCCAATGCCGTAGGCGGCGATGACCATGCCCTCCAGCAGGCGGTGCGGATCGCTTTCAATCACGGCCCGGTCCATAAACGCGCCGGGATCGCCTTCGTCCGCGTTGCAGATCAGATATTTCTGGTCGCTCACGGTGTTGAGCGCGAACTTCCATTTTTTGCCGGTCAGGAAGCCGCCGCCGCCGCGCCCGCGCAGGCCGCTCTTCTCGACGACATCGCAAACCTCGGCGGGCGTCATGTTCTTAAGCATCACGCCCATGGCCTTGTATCCGCCGTGCGCGATGTACTCGTCCATGCTTCCCGGATCAATAATGCCGCAGTTCTTGAGCACGCGGCGCGTCTGTTTCCGGAAGAAGCTGTTGTCCCACATCACGGGAATATCTGTCCATGCCTGGCCGCCGCGGTACTGACCGAGCGCCGAGCCTTCGGGGATGGTCCCCTTCAGCACCGACTCCAGAATGGATGCGGCGTTCTTCTCCGTGACGCGCTTGAAGCAGATCCGCGCGCGGCCCGGAATCTGGACATCCATCAGGGGCTCCGCGGAACACATGCCCACGCAGCCGGTCTCCACAATGTCCGCCTCGATCTTCTTTGATTCCAGAAACGACTTCACGGCCTCGCGGGTCTTGGCCGCGCCGGCGCCGAGTCCGCATGTCCCCATCCCGAGGAAGATAACCGGTCGGGCCAAATCCCTGCGCTGCAGATGGGCGATGCGCTCCGCGGCCGCAGTTTTGCACACGGCATCATCATGGCACTGAGGGCCGTCCTGCAGGCAGACCGCGATGTCGGGACAGGGCGTATCGGGGGTGTGCCAGCATTTGCTGCAGCAGGGTGTGGTTGCGATGCTCATATTCCGCCCTCGCTTTCGGCGCGCTTGCGGTACACGTCCAGAATCTTGCCCACTTCCTCCTGCTTCACGCTCGCGTGGAACTCGCCGTTCACACTGATCACCGGCGCGAGGCCGCACGCGCCGATGCAGGCCACAACCTCAAGGCTGAACACGCCGTCGCGCGTGGTCTGGCCGGCCTTGATGCCCAGATTCTGCTCCAGAACCTTCTGGAGCGTGGAGGAGCCTTTCACATGACAGGCCGTTCCGCGGCAGATTTGAACGTGATAGCGGCCGAGTTTTTCAAAGCGGAACTGATTGTAAAAAGTGGCCACGCCGTAAATCTTGCTCGCCGGCACATTCAGATGTTTGCCGATCTGCGCCACGGCCTCTTTCGACAGGTACCCCTGCTCCGCCTGCACGTCCTGAAGCATGGGGATCAGCGAATCCACGCCGGCGCGCCGGTATTTTTTCAGGATTTCATCCATCGCCTTGCTCATTTTGAGGCTCCTTTGGACGGGGCCAGCTGGCGGGTGAAGAAGGATACCTTCTCCAGCGCCATGGTCATGTCCATGTGTTCAACATAGGTCTTGGGCGGCACGCGCACCGGAGTCGGGGCAAAGTTCAGAAGCCCCTTGATGCCGGCGGCGAAAAGCCGGTCGGCCACGCGCTGTGCATCGGGCCCCGGAACGGCAATAATCGCCACGCGAATGCCTTCGTCGGCGAGCACCTTTTCGAGCATCTCGATATCGTAGCACCGGCAGCCGTGGATCACGCGGCCGGTCTTGTGAGGATCGCGGTCGAACGCGGCCACGACCTGCAGATTCGAGAGCGAACCCTGAAAATAGGTCAGAAGAGCGCGTCCCAGGTTGCCGATGCCGCACAGCGCCACCTTCTCGCCGCCGGGACGGTCGAGGAAAGCGCCGATGGCCGCCAGCAGGTCTTCGACTTCGTACCCGCGCGTGGACTTTCCGCGATAGCCCATCTCCATCAGGTCGCGCCGCACCTGGGCCGACTGCCCGTGGCAGCGGTCCGCGAGCGCGCTGGAAGAGATATTCTCCACCTTCTCCTTCTGAAATTCTCTCAGGAAATGCCTGTACTGGCTCAAACGCTCGATCGTTTTTTCAGAAATCATATCCTCACCGTTGCTTTCTAAACACTCTTTAATAACCGATCACAGAACACCTGTGAAAATGTTCACAGATATAATACGCGCCTTCTGCAAAGGGTCAAATGTTAATTTGTGATATTTTTCACAGATGCTTGTTCGGCAGATATCAGAACGCACCATGAAAGCCCGAAAGGCGGAAAATATCACGCATGATTTTCCGGGGGGCAGTCTGTTCCGTTTTTCGCGAAAAATCGCGAAAAATGGCCATTTTTCAACATTTTTGGCCTGTTTTTAACGATTTTTAAGCATTTTTGGCCATTTTTAGGCCAATTTTCATGAAATTCACCGCGAGAGAGCACAAAGAGCGCAGAAGATGTTTCATGATTTGTCTTTGAGCTCCTTGTGATCCATGCGGTGAAATCTCTTCGCGGAGAACATGAAGAAGGAGAAGAGGAAACCACGGATTACACGGATGGCACGGATAATATGAGGAATGGATTTCCCGGACAGGTTCAATTGGATTGCGAAATTTTTCCTCCGATGCGCAGAGTCGCGGACTGGGAATGAAATTGAATCTGGAAACCAGAAAGGCAGGAACGGAAGATGATTCTTGAGTTCTGATTCAAATGAAACATCATCACCGCGTGCGCGATGAAATCATGGTTTTGCGAAGAGACTGCCGCCGGGGTTGAATCAATCGACCCCACGGATGACAAGAAGCGATTTGTGTGTCCATGATTTTCAATTTCAGTTAAAAATGGCCCGGCAATATTGCTTCAGCCCGCCTTGCTATTTCAGATGAGATTGCATATTCTGATGACATCGGCCGGCTGTGCGGAATGTGTTTCTACCGCGGCCGGGGCCGAAATCGCAGGAGGAGCAGATGAAGAAGTTGGTAAAGTTTCTCGTTATGGGTGCGGTGGTTGTGGCGGCCGGCGTTTTGACGGGCTGCCAGCAGGAAGAAAAGGCGTCTGCGGCTCCGGCCGCGGATGAAAAGATGGATGCGAAGATGCATTCGGCCGAGCATCCGTCCGAGCAGGTGCCCAAAGATCATCCGGCCCACTGATCTGGCGCCGATGACATCGCTGAATGTGAAGCCGCGCTGCGCGGCAGGGATCGTCGCCGTCCTGCTGCTTGGCACCGTTCTGGGCGGCTGTGTCAAAGAACGGAAAACCGCATTGCCGGGGGACGAACCCTATGTTCCCACCATCGTCACCGGGGATATCCAGGCCGGCATCGAAAAGCACATCGCCGAGCAGGTCGAGCTGGGCGGCGGATATTTCACGGTTCCCTTCGAGGGCAAAGAACTGAAGCTTAAGCTGGTGAGGGTTCATGTGGAATATCTGGCCTCGCTTGCGCCCCGGCGGCATTTCGCCTGCGTGGACATGGCGAGTTCCGACGGACAGTTTTACGACATTGATTTCTTTCTCGCGGGCGATCCGGGTGACATGACCGTGACGGAGACCACGGTCCACAAGCTGAACGGCCAGCCCTACTATGTCTGGCAACAGAACGAGGACAAAAACTGGGTGCGCGCGCCGGTGGATGAAGCCTCGAAGGAGCTTCTTGGCGTGCTGACCGGCCGCGATGCCTTCGAATTCCGCTACCAGGCCACGCTGCCGGCCATCACCGGCGCGGCGCGATGCTGGCTGCCGATTGCAGGATCCGACGATTACCAGAAAGTGACCGTGAAAACCATCCGCGCGCCTGGCAAGCAGAAAACGCTGACAGACAGCGCCTACGACAACAAAGTTCTATTCCTCGAACTGGGCCCCGAAGACAGCGGCAAGCCGATTGAGATTGTTTATGAGGTCGAGCGTTTTGAGAAAGGCGCCTATGCCGGAGACCCGGCGGAGGCAGAGAAATTTCTGAAGCCCGAGAGCCTGGTGCCTTCGGACGACACGATCAAGGCCGCGGCGGAAAAAGCGGTTGAAGGCCGCGAAGGCGACCTGATGCGGGCCCGCGCGCTGTACGATCATGTGATCGACCAGATGCGCTACATGAAATTCGGCGAAGGCTGGGGGAAAGGAAGCGCTGTGTTTGCCTGCGATTCGCGCTACGGCAACTGCACCGATTACCATGCCTACTTCATCGGCCTGGCGCGCTCCATCGGCATCCCGGCGCGTTTTGCGATCGGCGCGGGGATTCCGTCCGAGCGCGACGACGGCGGCACGGACGGTTATCACTGCTGGGCCGAGTTTTACGCCGAAGGCAAATGGTGGCCGGTGGACATCAGCGAGGCCGACAAATTCAGCGCGTTGAGCATGTATTATTTCGGCCATCATCCGGCCAACCGCTTTGAATTCTCGCGCGGACGCGATCTGATTCTTGATCCGGGCCCCGCGTCCGGGCCCATCAACTTTCTGGCGTACCCCCTGCTGGAAGTTGACGGGAAGCCTCAGCCGGTGAAGACCCTGTTCCTGTTCCGGCGCACGACCTGCGCCGCAGGGCAGAAAACATGACGGGCCGGTCTTAAGGCTTGTCGCGGCCGCTTCCCTTGGTCACGGCCACAATCTTGAAACCGAGGCGCGTGAAGAGGAGGTGAGCCCCGGCGATGAATCCCAAAGCCAGCGTCCCCACAACCACAATCGCAAACATCATGGCCTTCGGGCTCATGTTGTATTCCGCCAGCGCATCGTTCCAGTCCTGGGCGGCCGTGGGGGTCAGCAGAATGGCAATCGCCAGCAGCGGGCCGCCGACGAAGAGAAGGATGCACACCAGGGTGGCGGTTGCCGCAAGAGCCCTCTTCCAGTTTCCGAAGTAGCCGCGCAGCGAGCCGGGCTCCCGGTTTTCTTTCCAGAAACCAAAGATCACGGCGCCCAGCATGAACCCGACGACAATCCCCGGGCCGCCGCCGAACATGCGTCCGATCACCAGCAGGCAGATGATTTGCATGCCGAGCAGAAGCCCGTGCTCTTTGGCGATGCCGCGAAGCCTGTCCGCGATGGAAACCCCTGGCCGGGATTGCAACCGGTCATTTTCTGCACTGCTCAACCCGTTCATCATCCAGCCTCCGTGGTTCTCCGCACAAGAATACGGGAACCGGTATTGAATTTTTTCATTTCTGCCATGGTGTTTCCTCTTCCATGGCGATCCACCTGCGATCCATTTCCAGACCGGAGCTCATCTCATCACATCGAACATTAAAGCCCGAAAGGCAGAAATGATCACGCATAATTTTCCGCGAGCGGTCCGCGGTTGCATTGTTTTGCGAAAAATCACGAAAAATGCCCATTTTCAAGCGTTTTTGGTCATTTTTTTAACGTTTTTGGCCGATTCCCGCGATATTTTAGCGTTTTTAGCCCGTTTTTTGGCATTTTCGGCGGGATTTTGTTTCCAAAAACGTTTGACGCAAAGGGGCGCTAAAGGGTATGTACAGCGCGGTATTTTTAACTTTCGGAGGATGCCATGGCCAAAGTACTGATTGTTGACGATGATCCCGATGTGGTGGAGGCCAGTTCCCTGGTTCTCTCCGGCGCAGGCTATGAAGTGGCCACCGCCGGCAGCCGAGCCTCGGGAATGGACCAGATCAACATTTTCAAACCCGACGTGCTGATTCTTGACGTCATGATGGACGAGCCCGATGACGGCATCGCCATGGCCCAGGAGCTGCGCCGCACCGGATTCACCCGGCCCATCCTGATGCTGACCAGCCTCGGCAAGGTGCTCGGCATGGATTTCGGCAAGGACGAATCCGTCGTGCCGGTTGACGATTTCGTCGAGAAGCCCATCAACCCCGGCGATCTGGTCGCCCGGGTGAAAAAACTGCTGGCCGCCAAGAAAGGAAAATAAGCCCATGCTGACACCAGAAAGAGACCAGCTTGCTGAAAACATCGGGAAGTGGATCGAACAGTTCGGCGGCAATCGCAGCGCACTGCTCCCCACCCTGCAGGAAATCCAGAAGCGCCACGGGCGCATCACCGACTACGCCATGCAGGTGGTGGCCGACAAACTGAGCATCCATCCGGTCGAGGTCTACGGCGTGATCACCTTCTACGCGTTCCTCGACACGAAATACAAGGGCCGCTTCGTCATCCGCCTCTGCCGCACGATCTCATGCGACATGGCCGGAAAGGACCGCGTGGCCCGCCAGCTCCGGAACGATCTTGGAATCGAGTTCGGCGAGTCCACCGCCGACGGGCGCTTCACGCTCGAATGGGCGAACTGCCTCGGGCTCTGCGACCACGGGCCGGCCATGCTGGTCAACTCGCAGGTGTTCACGCACGTCACCCCCGAAAAAGTTCACGACATCATCGAAGGCTGCCGCAAAGCTTTTGGGGCCCACGCGCTCCAGAAGGAGGAGGTCCACATAGCATGAGCGAAACCTACACAGCCCCCCTGACATTCAGCAAAGTGAAGGCCGGCAAGGGCCTCGAAGCCGCCCTGCAGCTCGACCGCGCGGGCGTCATCGCCGAAATCACCGCCTCCGGCCTCAAGGGCCGCGGCGGCGCAGGATTCCCGACGGGAATCAAGTGGAACCTGGCGGCCGCCACAAAGGATCCCGAGAAGTACGTGGTCTGCAATGCCGACGAGGGCGAGCCCGGCACCTTCAAGGACCGCGTGATCCTGACCGACCATGCCGACCTGGTGTTTGAAGGCATGACCATCTGCGCCTACACCATTGGCGCGAAGCGCGGCATCCTCTATCTGCGCGGCGAATACACCTATCTGCAGGACCATATTGAGGGAATCCTCCGCAAGCGGCGCGAAGCGAAGCTGCTCGGCAAAAACGCCGCCGGCAAGAAGGGCTTCGAGTTCGACATCGAAATCCGCATGGGATCCGGCGCCTATATCTGCGGCGAGGAAACCGCGCTGATCGAGTCACTCGAAGGCCAGCGCGGCGAGCCGCGCAACCGGCCGCCCTTCCCCGTCAACACCGGGTTCATGGGGCATCCGACGGTTCCCAACAACGTCGAGACCTTTGCATGGGCCGCGACGATCATGAGCAAGGGCGCCGAGTGGTTCAAGAAGATCGGCACCGAAAAATCCGCCGGGCTGAAGATCTTCAGCGTCTCCGGCGACTGCAAGCAGCCGGGCGTCTACGAATTCCCGCTGGGCATCACGATCAAGGAACTGCTGAAGACCGTCGGCGGATCAGACGCCAAGGCCGTGCAGGTCGGCGGCGCCTCCGGGAGCTGTGTTCCGGCCCGCGAATTCGGGCGCAAGATTGCGTTCGAGGATGTCGCCACCGGCGGATCCATCATCGTCTTCGGCCCGCAGCGCGACATGCTGAAGGTGGCCGAGAACTTCATGGAATTCTTCCATGACGAATCCTGCGGCCAGTGCACGCCCTGCCGCGAGGGCAACGGGAAAATCCTTGAGGCCATCCACATGCTCCAGCAGGGCAAATGCTCCATGCACTACTTGCGCGAGCTCTGCGCGCTGGGCGAAACGATGCAGATTGCCTCCAAGTGCGGGCTGGGGCAGACCAGCCCCAACGCGTTCCTTTCCATTGTGAAGAACTTCCCGGACGAGATCATGGGCCGTGCCGGCACAGCGCAGGAATGACCACAGCGAGGAAACCATCATGACAGACAAGAACATCAAACTGAAAAACGAGTCCCGCGCCCCCGTCAGCAGCACCGTGCAGAAGTTTGCCGCGCCCGAGAACGAGCAGGCCATCGGCGCGACCATCACGGTGACCATTGACGACAAACAGATCAAGGTGCCGATGGGCACCACGATCCTCGAGGCCGCGAAGCAGCTCAACATCCGCATCCCGACCCTGTGCTATCACGAGGATCTCTGCGTGGCCGGCGTGTGCCGGATCTGCGTGGTCGAGGTCGAGGGCCAGCGCACGCTTCAGGCGTCCTGCGCCTATCCGATCACCGCGCCCATCACCGTGCGCACCCACACCCGCAAGGTGCGCCAGGCCCGCCGCCACATCCTCGACCTGCTGCTGTCCAAGCACTACGGCGAGTGCTATGCCTGCGCCCGCAACAACAACTGCGAACTGCAGTCGCTGGCCAAGGAATACGGCGTAGACTTCTTCCGTTTCGGACATCCCGAGAAGCCCCGCTTCGAGATTGACCGCTCGAGCTATTCCGTCGTGCGCGACATGGACAAGTGCATCCTTTGCCGCCGATGCGTCCGCACCTGCATTGACCTGCAGGAGGTTGGTGTTCTTGAGGTTGCCCACCGCTCCGATTCGTCCAAGGTGGAAACCTTCTCCGACAAACCGCTCGGCGAAGTCGTCTGCATCAACTGCGGCCAGTGCATCAACCGCTGCCCCACCGGCGCGCTGCGCGCCAATGACCCGGCCGACGAAGTCTGGGCCGCCATTGACGACCCGACCAAGCACGTCGTGATCCAGACGGCGCCCAGCCCGCGCGCGGGCATTGGCGAATGCTTCGGCCTCGAGCCGGGCCACCCGCTGACGTTCCAGATGAACACGGCGCTGCGCCTGTGCGGATTCGACAAGGTTTTCGACACCAACTTTTCGGCAGACCTGACGATCATCGAGGAAGGAACAGAGCTCCTGATCCGCCTCTACAAGGCCCTCGTTGCGAAGGATAAAACCGTCGCCCTGCCGCAGTTCACAAGCTGCTCGCCGGGATGGGTGAAATTCCTGGAGCATTTCTATCCGGAATACATCCCCAACCTGTCGTCGGCCAAGAGCCCGCAGCAGATGTTCGGCGCGGTTATCAAGACCTACTACGCCAAGTTGATGAAAATTGATCCGAAGGACATCGTCACCGTCGCCCTGATGCCCTGCTCGGCCAAGAAATTCGAGTGCAACCGCCCGGAAATGTGCGACAGCGGCTTCAAGGACATTGACTACGGCCTGACCACCCGCGAGCTCGCGCAGATGATCAGCGAGGCCGGCATCAACCTGCCCGCCATGGCGAAATCAGACTTTGATGATCCGTTCGGCACCGCCACCGGTTCCGGCGTGATCTTCGGCGCGACCGGCGGCGTGATGGAGGCGGCCCTGCGCACCGTCATCGAACTGGTCACCGGCAAAAAAGTGGAGAACTTCTTCGACCATGCCGACATCATCCCGGTGCGCGGCATGGAAGGCATCCGCTACGCGGAAATCCCCATCAAGGAAGTGGGTCCGGTGCCGGACATCGTCAAGCACATCGTGAAGGACTGGAAATGGCTGAAGGGCGCGACGCTGAAGGTTGCGGTGGCCCACGGCACAGCCAATGCCAAGCGTGTGATGGAGAACATCAAGGCGGGCGGCAAGCTGAGCGAATGCCACTTCATCGAGTTCATGGCCTGCCCCGGCGGATGCATCGGCGGCGGCGGACAGCCGATCCCGACGAGCCCGGCGATCCGCGCGGCGCGCGCGCGCGCCATCTACGACGAGGATACCGCCTGCGAAGTGCGCAAGTCGCACGAGAACCCGGCGATTGCAAAGATCTACGGCGAATTCCTGAAGGACGGGCCGTGCAGCCATCTCGCCCACGAGCTGCTGCACACGCACTACACCCCCCGCGGGAAATATATCGTCTGATCTGCCGGTTTTACGGTTAAGAGAAACGGCCGCGTTACACGCGGCCGTTTTCTTTTCCAACAAAAAAAGCGACCCCCGTTTTCACGGGGGCCGCCTAAGTCAGCACCGCAGATTAGTAGCGGTCGCGACGTCCGCCGCCGCTGCCACCACCGCTGCCGCCACGGCGTTCGCCGCCGCCACGGTATCCACCGCTGCCGCCGGAAGAACGTCCGCCGGCCGGGCGATCTTCGCGCGGCTTGGCTTCGTTGACCGTCAGCTTGCGTCCGTCCACTTCTTTGCCGTTCATTTCAGAAATGGCCTTGGCCGCCTCGGCGTCGCTGCTCATTTCCACGAACGCAAATCCGCGGGACTTGCTGGTGAACTTGTCAATGATGAGGTTGCAGCTCGTGACCGTGCCGCAAGCCGAGAAGAGCGACTTGAGATCGTCTTCCATGGTTTCAAATGACAGATTGCCTACGTATAGTTTCGTACCCATTTTATCTTTCCTTACCTGCCCGCAAATCAGAGGCGGCTGACTGTTTCCGAGTCGTTCGGATTTCGGATCAGACACCAACCTGCAACTTGCGGGGCCGGGCCAACCTACCACTCACGACCTGTCTCTACTTAACGGACGGACACACTGTATGCGAATTCCGCCAAAACACAAGCGATATTCAACAAAAAAATATGCGCCGCAGGGCAGAGACGCGCGTCATTCCGCCGCCGGAGGTGGCGCTTCGGCCGGGCTCTGGGCCTCTTTTTCGGCCTGCTTGCGCATCCGCTTTTCTTCTTTTTTCTTTTTCTTCGCCAGTTCCCTGCTGCGCTTCTCGAACTGATAATTCGGCTTGGCCATCTTCGTCCTTTCCTTCGTTTGTTTTATGTCCCTTCACCATAACACCACTTTTCAAAAACGGGCAGTAAATAAATGGGAATTGAACATTTCATGAATAGAAGTCAGCATTCAGCAGATCAGAATCAAAACTGCATCCATATTCTTTGACAGGACAAATTGACCGATTTTTGGCAAAAATGGCCGTTTTTAACGATTTTTTGGCGTTTTTCGGCATATTTTGGGTTCATCCGGAAAGTTTCCTCCTGAACGGGTTGTCGTGATATATTGAAGGGCCATGAAAAATGACCTTCTATATCAAGCCTTTGGGGTGTCGCGAGGCTACGAATATGTCGACACCAAATACATGG
>JBFXGK010000015.1:0-76803 GCA_050178035.1 Kiritimatiellia bacterium | reverse complement strand
TTTTTGGCCGTTTTTTAACGTTTTTTGGGTGTTTTTGGGCATTTTGAGGCTGTTTTTAGCCGTTTTTAGGCGTTTTTACAGCCCTTCGTAACAGCTTTTTAAACGCTCGCTGAATACGCGGAAGTTATAGGTTTCATCCACAAGGCGGCGGCCGCTGCCCGCGAGGCGCGCGCGCAGCGGATCGTTGTCCAGCAGCTTGATGATGCCTTTGGCGAAGGAATCCGGATCAGCCGGAACCAGCAGTGCGGTTTCGTCGTCCACGATCAGCCGGTTGGCCGGAATATCGCAGGCCACGATGGCGCGGCCCGCCTTGAGATAGTCCAGGAGCTTCAGCGGCGTGTTGGTTCCCGATGTGCGCGGCGACATCAGGATGTCCGAGGCCGACAAATAATTCGGCAGCTCGTCCGGCGGAATTTTTCCGGGGAACAGAACCGCATGCTCAGACCTCCTCTCCGCCAGCCATGCCTTGCGTTCCGCAATTTCCTGTGCCGTGCCGCCGATGATCACGAATCTTGCCTCCGGCCGGGCCTGCACCACCGGCGGAATGCTGTCGAACATCAGGTCAATGCCCTGGTAAACCGCAAACGATCCGACATAGGTGATCACCCGGTCGCGCGGATTCCGCTCCAGCTTTTTGCGCGCGGCCGCGATTTTTTCCGGCTCGGCCTCGACCAGTGACGACGGAATGTCGAAAATGTGATGCGCGGTGATGCGTGGATTGATCTTTTTCGCCTGCTCGACCAGCGCGGGGCCGGTGCCGATCACCGCATCCGCATGGCGGATGGAAAATTTTTCCACCTGCGAATAGAGCCACATCACCGCATTGCGGACAAAACCTTTTTTGTAGGACGCGGGGTCGGAATGCTTTTCAAAAATCACCTTCGCCCTGCGCATCTTTCCGAGCACCACGGCCATGGCCCCAGCCTCTTCCACGCCGTGGATGACGTCATAGCGGGTTTTGAAGGCCAGCTTCAGCGCGGTGCAGAAAAGGAACAAATCCAGGAACGCTTTGACAGCGGACGGTCCGATGGCCAGCTTTTTGATTCCGAAAATATTCAGCGGGCGGTGAACGGTCACTCCCGCAACCGGATGCTCTTCGCCCACCGGCATCACCACCAGATCCACCTGCCAGCCGGCTTCGGACAGCGCCTGCGCGTCGAAGGCGACGCGGATGGGCGAACCGCGCCACTGGAAGTACGGCTGCGGCGATATGAAAAGAACTCTGTGCGCTTTTTCGTTCATGATTTGGCCGCACTGTTTTTTTGCAAACGGATCAAAACGCTGAGCAGCGAATCACGCCGGCCGAACTTCTTTGCACCCGGCAGGCTGGTCAGCATCTCGCGCAGGGATTTAAGGGGCTGCGCCGGATCAATGTTCCCGTCGCAACGGATACCGTACGAAACCGCCTTGGTTTCCTCGCCCGGCACCGGAAGCGGATCGGATCCCGCCACGACTTTGAACCCTTTCCTTTTCGCATGCCGCATCAGCAGCGGTTTCAGCCAAACTGTCGGGCGCAGCGTGGTGTCGCCCAGCAGGAAACTGCCCGCGGGTTCGAAATCAATCAGCGCCCGAACAACTTTCCCCCGCGCAAAAAACCATTTGCCGGGGGCCCAGGCGATGACGGGGATGGCGCCGATTTCACGGACTTTACGGATCACATCGCGGGCGGGCTGCCCGTCGGCGATTTCCGCGTCCGTGGTCAGGGCGAGGATTTCCAGCCGCTCGGCGGTGACGATCTGCCGGCCGGCTGCGAGCCACAGGCGCTTCCCTCCGGCATTGCGGACGCTCAGCACCTCTTCGCCGGGGTCGCATTCCGCGCCGGAGACTTTGCAGAGCCCCTCTTTCAGCTGCCGGAAGAAATGGCAGTCGTGCCGTTCGGCCAGAAACAGGACATAGTCCGTATCCGGCCGGCTGTCCTGCGCCGCCATTTTTTCAAACGCGATGCGGAAGAAATGGGACAGGTCGTAAAACGGATAAATATGAACATGTGTATCGGCCAGTATCGGCATTTTTACCACTCTTGCTTGTACTTCTATATTCGGGCAGTATAATGCACCCCCGTCACACGAGACAACAGGATTCATAGGAAATGCAGGAGACGGGCAGAATATATCCGGAGACCGCGGACATCGAGACCTCGTCCGACGACTACGCCGGTCGCTTTGCCGGGGCGGCCGGTCAATGGCTGCTGGAGGTTCAGGAGCGCATCACCATGCAGTTTCTGCGCGGCCATCCCGGCGCGCGCGTACTGGATGTCGGCGGCGGACACGGCCAGCTCGCCATCCCGATGTGCAAAGCAGGATATGATGTCACCGTTCTGAGCAGCGCCGAGTCCTGCAAAAAAAGGATCCGCGAAATCGTGGATTCCGGGCAGTGCAAATTTTTGGTCGGCAATGTCATCGCCCTGCCCTTCCCCGACAAAAGCTTTGATGTGGTCATCGCCTTCCGGATGGTCACGCACTGTGAACAGTGGCCGTTGCTGATCCGGGAACTCTGCCGCGTGGCAAAAAACGCGGTGATCGTGGACTATCCCACCAGCCAGAGCCTGAACGCGGTGGCCCCCGCCCTGTTCAACGCCAAGAAGAAAATTGAAACCAACACGCGGACGTGGATTCTTTTCCGTCACAAGCAAATCATGGATGCGTTCAAGGACAACGGCTGGCGCCTGCACGGGCGCAAGGCCCAGTTCTTTCTGCCGATGGTCCTGCACCGGATGCTGAAAGCGCGCGGCGCATCCGCTTTTCTGGAAGCGGTCTGCCGCGCAGCCGGGCTCACCCGCCTTTGGGGTTCGCCGGTGATCATTGAAATGAGGCCGGGCCAGTGAACATCAGGTGTTTTTTTATTTTCTCCCTGATGACCCTTTGTCTGCCGGCCTGCGCGCAGACTGAACGGGATCCCTACCACTACGCAGGCGCGCCGGCGGCAGCCTCAAACCGTTTTGGGAAAATCACCCTGCTCAAAAACAGGGGCTATGCCGTCGGCTACGACGAGGGCCGCCGCAACCCTGCATGGGTGGCCTACCGCCTGTTCAATGTCCGGAAGCCGCCCCAGACAAGCCGGCAGGACCGTTTCAACACGGACAAGCGAACCATTGCAAAGGTTTCCGACAACGACTACAGCAACTCCGGATATTCGCGCGGACACATGGCGCCGTCCTACGCCCTTGCCATCTGCTACGGGAAGAAGGCCCAGCGCGAAGCCTATCTGATGTCCAACATGACGCCGCAAAAAGTTCCCTTCAACGGCGGCCCATGGCAGGAGCTCGAGGACCAGGAACTGAACAACTACACCCGGAACTTCGGCGAGATCTGGGTCATCACCGGCCCGGTCTATGACCAGCAGGTCGAGAAAATCCCCGGAGGTTCCGAAATCCCGGATGCGTTCTTTAAAATCATCGTGGATGAAAAGGACAACGCCATCCGCGCCATCGCCTTCCTGATGCCGCACGAAGCGCTTTCGCAGGAACTGAAATATTACATCACCTCCATTGACCGCATCGAACAACTCACCGGCCTCGATTTTCTGCCCGGACTTCCGGATCACATCGAAACCGTGCTCGAAGCCAGAACCGCTCCCGCCCCGTGGTGACGAATCCGGCAGAAACTTCCAATCACTGGAAGTTTCCTCCGAAAAAGTTCCAATCATTGGAAGTTTTTTTGCAAAAAATTCCAACCATTGGAACTTTTTGCTTCATCCGTTTTCAAGTTGCCGGATCCGGCCCCAAATGCTATTTTGTCCCCAGAAATGGGAGGGAACATGGAAAACGTGATCAGCGCCAAGATGGAGAGCACCGGGGAGCGGCTGCAGTCGCTGCATAAGCACCTGATGCAAACGGTGCCCGTCGTGGACCGCATAGCCTGCGCGCTCTACGACCGCAAGGAGGACATTCTCAAGACCTTCATCAACAGCACGCGCATCGGCGAAGCGCTCAGGGGGTACGAGTTCAAGATGTCGAACAGCAAATCCCTCAGCGGCATGGCGGGCAGCGGCGACCAGCGCCTGCTGCAGGACATCCCCGCGATGGTGAAGCCCGACACGCAGCATTCAAAATGGCTTATCAAAGAAGGATACCGCTCGTCCTTCACTGTCCCGCTGTTCAGCCAGGGGAATTTTTCCGGGTTTGTGTTTTTCGATTCGCTCAAGCCGGACGCCTTCGGCAAGAAGGATCAGGAGATGCTGCTGCTCTATGCCGGGCTGATTTCACTGCTGATTTCGAACGAGCTCATCGCCATCCAGTCCATCACCGGCGCCGTCGGCGTGGCGCGGGCGTTTTCAAACCTGCGAGATCAGGAAACCGGCGCGCATCTGGAGCGCATGTCGCGCTATTCCCGGATCATCGCAAAGGAGATTGCCGTCGAAAAAGGTCTTCCGGACGAATTTGTGGAGCACCTCTTCCTCTTCTCGCCGCTGCACGA
This sequence comes from Kiritimatiellia bacterium, assembly GCA_050178035.1. Lineage (GTDB taxonomy): Bacteria > Verrucomicrobiota > Kiritimatiellia > JAKQHR01 > JAKQHR01 > JAKQHR01. The sequence continues at coordinate 72,388 of JBFXGK010000015.1, read as the reverse complement.
TGTCGGCAAGATCGGCATTCCCGACAGCGTCCTGCTCAAGCCCGGAAAGCTCGACGATGAGGAGTGGAAGGTGATGCGCACCCATCCGACGAAGGGGCGCGAACTCATAGACCGGATCATTGAGGATTTCTCCCTGCACAATCTGCCAAACAGTTCCATCATGCGCAATGTGGTAGAGTTCCATCATGAGGTGCTGAACGGCGAGGGATATCCGGCGCACCTCAAAGGCGCCGACATCCCCATCGAGGCTCGCATCACCACTGTCGCCGACATCTTCGACGCGCTGACCACGCGGCGGCCCTACAAAGAGCCCTGGCCCGTCACCAGGGCATTTGAGGAACTCGAGAAACTCGTTGCCGGCGGCAGGCTGGATGCGGACTGCGTCGCGGCGCTGAAGAAAAACGCCGGCGAGGCCGAGGCCATCCGCGACCGGTACGCCGAAACAGCATAAGACCGACCTCCCCTGTTGCATTGCCAAAGGCGAACAGCTAGAATCCGGGTTTTGGATTCAAGGAACGGATTATATGTGCGGCATTGCAGGCGTGATCGCCCCGGGACACCGGAACATCATCTCGAAGCTGACGGACACGATGAAACATCGCGGGCCGGATGACGAGGGTTTTTATCACGATGAATCCATCTCTATCGGCCAGCGCCGGCTCAGCATTGTGGACGTGGCCGGCGGGCACCAGCCGATCGCCAATGAGGAAGGCCATTTGCAGCTGGTGTGCAACGGCGAAATCTACAACAGCCCCGAACTGCGCCGCGAGCTTGAAGCGCGCGGTCACGTTTTCAAAACCCATACCGATGTGGAAACCGCGCTCCATCTTTACGAAGAACACGGGATGGACTGCGCCAAGCACCTGCGCGGCATGTTCGGAATTGCAATCTGGAACGCGCGCGACAAGACGCTCTTCCTCGCCCGCGACCACATGGGCCAGAAACCCCTTTTCTATTACTTCGATGGAAGGAATTTCCTGTTCGCCTCGGAGGTGAAGGCCCTTCTCGCATCCGGCCTCGTGAAACCCGAACTGGATTTGACGGCCATCTGGCACTACATGTCGCTCCGGTTCATCCCGGATGACCGCACGCTTTTCAAGAACATCAAAAAACTGCCGGCCGCCCATTCGCTCTTTTTCGACGGACGCGATGTTAAGACAGAGCAGTACTGGACGCTCGATTTCAAAAACAAGATTTCCGGAAGCGAGAAAGACGTCACCGACGAACTGGAGCATCTGCTGCGCGAGACGGTGAAGCTGCACCTGCTCAGCGATGTCCCGGTCGGAACCTTTTTGAGCGGCGGCATCGATTCCAGCCTTGTCACCGCGATGATGGCGGAGATCACCGGCGAGCCCTTCCCCACTTTTTCGATCGGCGTGAAGGAGCAGGGATTCAACGAACTGCCCTATGCGCGCATGGTTTCGGACAAATACCGCCTGACCGCCCGCGAACGCATTGTGGAGGCGGACATGATCAACCTGATCCCCTCCATGATCCACCATATGGACGAGCCGTCCGACCCCTTTGGCGTGGGCGTCTATCTCGTTTCGCAGGTCGCGGCCGAGGAGGTCAAGGTGGTGCTGAGCGGCGACGGCGGCGACGAGAACTTTGCCGGCTACGACCGCTTCGCGGGCCAGCGCATGGTGGATTTCTACTGCCTGCTTCCCGCCTGGTTCCGGCGCACGGTCATGAAGAAGCTCACCGCGATGGTGCCGGAGTCGTTCGGCTACAAAAGCCTGGCGCAAAAGGTCGCATGGGTGAACGACATGTCGTTTTATGAGCACGGCGAGCGATATGCCCAGAGCGCGAGCTTCCTGCGCTTCACGCCGGAGCACAAGGATTTGCTCTTCACCGGGCCGGCGAAAACGGGCATCACCGACGCGGACTCGTTCCAGAAAATCCTGACGCATTTCAACTGCGGGCGGGCGGAGGAACTGGTGGACCAGATGCTTTACACCGACCTGATGACCCGCATGCCCGATCATCTGCTGCCGATTGTGGACCGCATGGCCATGTCGCACTCGCTGGAAGCGCGGCCGCCGCTGATTGACCACAAGGTCACGGAGTTTGCGGCTTCCATTCCGGGGCACATGAAGCTCAAGGGAAGGGACATGAAGCACATCCTGAAGCAGGTGGCCTCGCGCTATCTGCCGCAGGAGCTGATCTACCGAAAGAAGCAGGGCTTCGGCTTCCCCATCGCCCTATGGATGCGAAGCGAGCTGAGCACGTTCCTGAAAAATCTTTTCGCCCAGTCGCGGTTTGTGGAGTTGGGCATTTTCGACGGCGCATATGTGCAGCAGCTTTTGGACGAACACCTTTCCGGGAAGCGCGACCACAACTTCCGGCTGTGGATTCTGCTGAACCTGGAAATCTGGTACCGGCTGTATTTTGAAGGCGAAACCGTGGAATCCATGAAGGCATTCATCGCCTCGATTCGCTGAACGGAGGAACGGCATGGAAACGCAGGAATACAAAATCAAGGATGTGATGAAGGACGAAAAGCAGTCGGCCTTCAAAAAGTACCGCGCGGTTTATTACGGCGACATGGACGCGGCGCACGTGATCCTGTGCGAAATCATCATTACGCTGTTCGGCTGGATTCCCGGGGCGCTGGGGCTTGTGTTGCGGAAAATCACCTACCCCTTCATGTTCGGAGACATCGGCCGCAAAGTCGTCTTCGGCCGCAACATCACCATCCGCCATCCGCACAAGATTGACATCGGCGACAATGTGGTGCTGGACGACCACTGCGTCATTGACGCAAAAGGTGAAACCAACGAGGGCATTGAAATCGGGGACAATGTCTATGTGGGCCGCAACACGATCATCTACTGCAAAAACGGAAACATCACCATCGAGGACAACGTGAACCTGTCTTCGAACTGCCAGGTGTTTTCCTCCAACAAGCTGACCCTCGGGCGCGACACCGTGATTGGAGCTTTCTGCTATTTCCTGAGCGGCGGGGAATACGACTATACCGACAAAGAGCACACCTTCGCGCAGCAGAGCGGAACCTGCACGAAAGGCGAACTGATCATCGGACCCAACTGCTGGTTCGGCGCGCGCGTGACGGTGCTGGACGCCGCGAGCATCGGCGAGCACTGCGTGCTGGCCGCGGGTGCCGTCGTCACCAAGCCGATCCCGCCCAACAGCCTCGCGGCCGGAATTCCCGCAAAAGTCATTAAGAGCATTTGACCGGTTTGCTGTCCGCCGGAACCGTATTCACTTTACTTCATGCACCTTTCCGGGATGCGTGAATATCAGCTTTGCGCGGATTTTGTCCGGAGAAAGATTCAGGATGCGCGACACAGCCCGAATGTACCACTGCACCTGCGGACGGTATTTCTCCACCCGTTCCTCAAGCTCCAGACCCGCGGAAACCCGGTCGCTCTTAAAATCCATGACAACCGCCGCTATTGCCCTTCCATTTTTATCCCTCTGAACCACAACGCGGTCCATCCGTCCTGTGATCCAGCGGCCCTCGTCCGCCAGCTCAAAACCCTGTTCCCGCCAGAGTTCCGCATTCTCCTCCGGCCGGGAGAGAGCCGCCGCTATCTCCGGCACCCGCAATGCCCGCAAAAACTCTTCTTCGATTTCCCTGCGAAGCACCTCTGACATCATATTCGCACGCGCTTCCCATGACTTCACGACTCGCTCGCCCATGCCGGATTCATACCACTCAATCTGCTCAAAAAGCTCATGAAGAACGGTTCCGCGAATCGCCCCCTCCCGTCCGCCGCAGTCGAACAGCGTTGTGACTTTCAACCCGGTGCGCCCCTCTTCACGTGAAGGGGCCGTCACCATTAACCGGCGCCCGGATACCGATGCAGCTTTGATGTCGGGGCGGAACGCCTCCGTTGTTTCCTTCTCAGGAACAGGTTCTGATGTTTTCCTGCCGAACCAGTCCGGATCTCCATCTGCATAAAGCAGGCCATCGGATTCAGGCACGGCCCCTTCGCCCGCCAGCGCCCGGCGCAACACGGCGTCCGTGCGCAGCGTTGTGGACTTTTTCGGAGGCGTTTCGGCAATCATGTAAAGCCCCTGCCGGGCGCGCGTCATGGCCACATAAAGCAGGCAGATTTCGTCATACATTTTTCTTTCTGAAACCACGCGCTGGAACACTTCAAAGGTTTCATCAAGCTGTACAATATCCCTTCTGGGCATCGGGAATATCCACCCCCTGCCCGATGCCAGCAAAGCCGGATCGCCGCCGCTTTCATCTTCAATGCTGAAGGGCTCAAGTTGATTGGGCTCATATTCCGCAAGCGCCCCATGGAGGTTCGGCAGGATCACCGCATCAAACTCCAGTCCCTTGGCTTTGTGTATGGTCATGACCGTCACGGCATCGGACACCACCGGATCTTTGACCTCCAGAGTTCTTGCGCAGGCGGCGAAGTCGGATGGCCCGCCTCTCCCGTCCAGATCGAATTCCCGGGCGGCCGCCAGCAGTTGCCGGAGACGCATTTCAATGAAATCCTCCCGAAGCATGCCTGCTGCACGACAAACTTCGGTCACGGCTCCAAGGGCTCCGGCAATGCCCCGCTGCGCCGCCTCGCGCCGCAAACGGGCCGGAATATTTGGTTCTTCCCCCCAATGCCCGCGAAGAACTTCCAGCAAACCGCATTTTTCGGCATGCCAAAGCGCAAAGCGGTCGCCCGGATGATCCGCATAATCCAGAAGTGAAAGCAGGCCGGAAACAACGCCGTTATCGCAAAGTTTCGGATTCACTTCACGACGGACCTCGATTCCGCGACTGCGGAGAGCGGCTGCGACTTGATCTCCATACTTGTTCTTCCGGACGAGCACGGCAACCGCCAGCTCCTTTTTCCGATGCAGCATCTCCGCAATATCACAGGCCTTTTCGATGACCGGATCATCTCCGTCATCTCCCCGAGCCTCATGCAGCTCCACGCGGCCGGGAAGTTTCAGATTCTTTTCGGCGGGCCTATGCTCCTCCCACGACTGGCGCCAGCGCGCCAGCACTTCCGGATGTTCGCCCAGCGAAACATCCAGCGCCTCGCCAAACGCCTTGTTGACCGCATTCAGAACCACCGGGCTTGAACGCCAGGACCTGTCCAGCACGCTCTTCTTGCCAAACAAATTCCTGTAGTATTGATGCACCGCATCGAACAGCCGGGCATCACCGCCGCGCCAGCCATAAATGGCCTGCTTGGCGTCACCCACATAGAAAAAGCTGCGATCTTCCCCGCCCTGCAGAATTTCGTTCGCAAGATTGCCAAGAACCGCCCATTGCCGGGCACTGGTGTCCTGAAACTCGTCGAGCATCCAATGCCGGAATCTTCCGTCAAGGCGGTAATCAATCTCCATCTTGACGCCGCTGCGCTCAGCTTCAAACAGCATGATCTGAATATCCTCAAAGGACAGGCGCCCCCTGTTGCGAACGGTTTCCCGGTATGCCGCTTCATAGGCATCCATCAGCCGGTAACTGCCCTCTGTTTTGCGGAGGTTATCGGAAGCGAACCGGAAAACCATATAGGCAAGAAACTTCAATATCCGCCCGGCATCCTCGCCGGCCACCGAATAAGTGCGGTGGCATTTGTATTCGGCATTCCCCCTTTTCAGATCAGGCAGGACGGCAACCAGATTTTTGAACAGCGTCAATTCCGATAATTCAGGCCATTCTTCACGGCCCAACAGATCGAAGAACTTCTCCCAAGCCGCTTGGCTATCTGCACGGGTTATACCTTGAAAGTGCCCGCCCTTCCGGAACACTTCAATTTCAGCATCCAGTTCACTGTGGGTCATGTCTTTTGCGGATGCCCACCAGGGCTTCTTCGGCCAGATGGTTTCGAAACGGCCCCATGCTTCCGGATCGGGGTAATAGAGGAAAAGCTGATGCGCATCGCCGGCCGTTTCAAGAATGGTGTCGCGAACTGTTTTCTGTTTTGCGAATGTCAACAGCCGGAAAGCCTCCATGAACGACTGCTGCGCAGCCCTGTCCCGGCGGGCCGATTCCATCGCGTCTTGCAAGGCCTCCTCCCGCGCAAGATCCATTCCCATCCCATCGAGGATTTCCTGACGGGGCGGCAAACCAAGCTCCAGCGCAAAGGCCTGAACAATGCTCACAAACAGACTGTCAATCGTTCCGATGTGCAGATGCGGCATCGCCTCCAGAATCTGCTGCAGCCAGCGGGCAGGGTCTTCCGGCTTCAGCGCATAATCATATTCCTTGAGCGCGGCGCTCAGTTCATCGAAATACTTTTTCTTCAATGCGGCTTCAGCCAGCCGTTTCACAATCCGGTCAAAGATTTCACCAGCGGCCTTGCGGGTGAATGTCACCGCCAGAATTTCCTCCGGTTTTGCGCCCCGGGCCAGCAAGCCTATGAAACGGCTGGTCAGCGCATAGGTCTTTCCGGATCCGGCCAGGGCAGAGATGGCTTCAAACTGACGCATCATACGCCACCCCCGGCCCTGTAATCCTCCGCGCGCTTCTCCAGTTCAGCCCGCGATTCCGGATCGAGAAACGTTTCGATGTCCCCGAAGAAGATGCGTTCCAGCGGATCTTCTCTCATGCCCGCCCCCGGACGCGGGGGCCAGAATACACCGGCCCCGATGCGGCGGATCATTTTTTCGGCGCACTGCACCGCATCTTTCACCATTTCCCCGTCCAAACCCGGCCACACCAGAAGCGCCGTGGAACTCACGGCATTCGGCAAAGCGAAATATGCGGCTTCAATGCTGTCGCTTTTACCGGGATTCATTTTCTGCCACGCATGGATGTAAAGGGGAAGCTGGAGATCATCCCACCGGCAGTTCCCGTCCGCACAAATCTGAAACGGCTCGCAGTTCTTGCTTTTTGTGCGATGGGTTTTCTCCGGGCTTTCTGCGGCGGCGGTTGTTTTATAGTCAATCACCCGCACGCGCCCATCCTTTGCATGACGGTCTACGCGATCTATGCGGCCAATAAGAGGAACACCCGCAATATCGATCCGGAAATCCTTTTCGCTCGCAAGAATCTCCCAGCCTTCGCGACGCAGACGGGCCTGCACTTCGGCGGCGGCCATCATGCGCTGACGGACAACATCCCGCTGGATCATCAATGGAAGAGTGAGGCGGGATCCAAATTTTGCTTGAAACAGCTCATCGGTTTTCGACTTTAGAAAGTCGCCGACTTCCTTTTCATGGTCACTGTCCTTCAGCGGGGAATCGGCAAAGGCTTTCAATATGTCATGGCAGAGTGTGCCGAAGCCGCGGGCATCCAGTTCAACCTGCTCTTCATAGGGATCATCAAGTTTCAGGATCTTTTTCAGGTAATACCGGAAGGGGCAGTCCAGGTACTGCCGGAGGGCGCTGGGCGAAACATGTTCCGGCTTGATAACTTTGGGCAGCGGGGGCAAACGGACGCGCCAGCCCGGAGCACGGGCAAGCGACCCAAACGGCGATCCGGCATCGCTGAAAAAGCGCCCCACGCGACGAGCGAGGTCTTCCCGACTGCATTGCAGCAGAAGCCTCGATGGTTTCAGCGGATCGCCGTCCGGCGAACGCCGCGGCATAAAGCCGCGCAGGTTCTTGCGGCCCGTGAAGTTCAAAACCGATTCCAGGATATGCGCATCACGCGCCAGCCGGTGCGCATTATCCCGCATACCTGCTTTGCGGCGCGCGCCGTCCGGAAGAAACGGGTCGGCCGTCAGTGTTTCAGGGATGATCCCGTCATTGAGATCGGTCAGCAGCAGTACAGGCGCATCTTCCCATGCCAGTTCGAGCCAGCCGAGAAGTTCAATTGCTTCAGCCGGCCGCTCCGGGTGCTGTCCAGCGGCAGAAACCATCCTCAGAAACAGATCCGCCGCATCTTCACGACCAACCCCAAGGGCTTCAATGTACACCAGCTTCTCAAGAATCCCGTGCAACACTTGAATGGCATCCGTCAGAGAAGGTTCCGGATCCGTGACGCCCTGATAAACGTGCTTCAGAACCGATCGCAGTCCATCAGACAGGAGTTCCCCGCTTCCCAGTTTATCCAGCCAGACCTGCACTTCCTCCAACGCGGCAACGACATGCAGGGCGCACCGTTTGGCAAGAGCCAGCGCATCTTCAACATTCAGCGGAATGTGTTCATTCTGGAATTCGTCCAGGTCCCCGAGGAGCTCATCCGGCGCCGATGCGGAAACCTCCAACCGGCGCAGAGCATCGGGATGCCGCGCCAGAGCCATAAATGAAAGGTAGCGCCTGTCCTTCTGCAACTGGAACAGGCGGCTAATGAAAGAAAACATCGGCAGACGGGAAGCCGGACAGTCCGACGGATCAAAAACAGCAATTCCTTTGCGCTTCAAAACGTCGGCAATCCGCCTCGCGCCTGGCCGGTCTCCCACGCCAACCGTTACACCGGAACGCCCTTTCTCCGGCAGGCCCGCAATGCACTGCGAAACCAGTTCCGCCATGGCCACGGCATCATCGCACACTTCAATCTGCGAAGGATTCAACGCCAGTTCGCGGCGAAGCCACTTTTCGGGAAGAGGCCTTCCCCACGGGTCGAAATCATTATTTTCCGCCGGCGCGGCATGAACACAAATATCAACGGGAAGGCTTTTTGAAATTTCTTCCAGCGCCCTTAAAGCCAGCGGAGGAGGATCGGGAACAAAAAGAACAACTACGCGCCGGATGTCCCCGGAAAGATCGGGATGCTCGGCCGCGGCCAGTTTTGCGGCGACATCATCGCACCATCCATTTTCTTCCAGCAGATTGCGATAGGCTGTTTCCAATTCCGCAAGGCAGGACCAGCGCTCTTTTTCTTCCGCCGTTTGCGAAGCAAAAGAAGTCAGATCGAAATGTTCTTCGCAGAGCATCGCGCGAAGACGCACCAGATGTTCCGCCGCAGCGGAGCGGGCCGCGGGATTCTCCGCAAGGCTGGAACGGCTCAGCGGCTCCAATTTGCGCGGATCGAATGCGTCCAGTGTTTTCCTCCAGAAGGCCTCGGCGATCACATCGGAAGCCGCCGGCAGGGCAATATTTTTGCCGGGCGCAAAAAGCCGCGACGGGGTTTCCACAACGCCCGGCAAAACGGCGGTGCCGTGTTCAGCGGCAAGCAGCGCGAGCCGCTCGCGCAGGCGGCGGCCCGCATTGCGCGTGGGCACAATCACCAGATCATCCCGAAGATCAATCGGACCGGTTTTCCAATCGCGAACGAGAAATTCCGCCGCCATCTCCAGCGCGGAACGCTTGCGACCAGCAAAATGCAGCGTCACTGCCATTAGCGGAGCCTCGGGCTGATTTTTTCAAAAAGTGTCATATTTTGCGACTTTTTACTGTTTTTTGGCCAATTTTTGCCTTTTTGGACCATGTTTAGGCCATTTTATGGCCCTCCGGACATTGTAGGCTACGCGCTTTTCTTTGACGTGGAAACCGCTCTGTTTCGGAGGCCGTTCGGGCGGAGGAGCGAGCAAGGGCTGTATCTGTTCCCAAATCATCGCAAGCGCATCGTTGTGTTCCAGGAGGGTTTTGTCTATCTCCGCCAACCGCTTGAGAATCTCTGCATTCGCCGCCAGCCGCTCACGCATCTGGATAAAGGCCCGCACCACAAACACACTCATAGCCACAGCCTTCGGACTGTTCAAAACAGTTGCCGCCATAATCGCTCCGTGTTCAGTGAAGGCGTAGGGCAGCGAACGAGGATCACGATGTTTCCGGTGACCGGCCACAATTTGTGACCGGTTCTGCGCATCTTCTAGCCCATAAACATGTTGAATACTTGTGGTCGCGAATTGAGACTTCAAGTTTTTCCATTCACCGGCCGCAAGCTGGAACATAAAATCCTCTGGAAAACATTCAGCATTACGCTTGACCGCTTGATTCAGCGCCTTGGTTTGCACACCATAAATCTCTGCCAGATCGGAATCCAGAATCACGCGCTGACCGCGGACTTTGATAATCAGCGGCTCCGCCGCTCTGGCATTGGTCATCGCTTTGGCTTTCGATTTTTTTGTCGCAGTGTATTTCATGAAGCCTCCCTCCCAACACACCACACCATCCGGCATTCGCGTTCAGTAAGCGCCAGAGCGGGGCGATCAGGATCCTCTTCTGATACTTTGAAGGGCAGGCGAAAAAGACGTAATCGTTTGCGTTTCTTCTCAAACGCCCGCCATACGGATTCGTCCTCGTTGAAGCAGCGGATTAAATTATCCGGACGCAGCGGAGCGCGTCCCTTCATTCTTTCGGCTTGAGCCGGCATCTTTAACCTTCTCCCATATAATTCAAAATGCGGGATGTCGCCCTCAAAACGGACCTGAATATAGCATGGAGGGATTGTAATGCCAGACGAAAGCCCCGGAGGAAAAGTGGAGCCAGCTCTCGGGCTCGAACCGAGGACCTGCTGATTACAAATCAGCTGCTCTGCCAATTGAGCTAAGCTGGCTGTGGTTGACTTTGACTGATATAATCCGCGGCAGGCGGACAATCAAATCTTTTCTCTCGACGACTACCGGCCGACGGCCTGATGCAGGCCATTGGTGTCCCGCGCTGCAGGCATTACGCGCCGCACCGGAACAACCGGTTTGACTGAAGGTTCATTTTTTACAGCCTGATCGGAAGCGCCTTTCTGCTTCAGCCACATGCTGGTGGCCTTCCTTACGGCCCCAGTCCTCGAAACGGTTTCTTTTGGCGCGCCAACCGGAGCAACCCGGTTTGTCACAACGGGAGCGGCGCTTGCGGATTTTTGCACCGAAACAGCCACCGCGTTGGTTTTGGGCGGAGGCGGCAGGGGCCGCTTGCCCACTCCGGACTGCAAAACAAATACCGAGGCATCAAATTCAGGCGGCTGTCCCGCAACCGGCATCGCAGACCTTATCGGCGGCGCGGATACAGGCTTAAGCGGGGACACGGTCACAGCCGTGTCGTTAGAGGTTTCCACCGGCTTCGCCCCCGCCTGTCCATAGCGCGCCGCAAGGATTTCCAGCACAATGCGGTTCAGTATCGCTTGGGCCGTGGTTCTCTTTTCACGCTCAACAGCGCGAGTGGCTTCGCCGATCAGGGACAGAAGTTTGTCCGTATGACGGGGATCACCATTGAAGAGATCCTGGACATCAATGCCAATCTCCTCAGCATAGGTGTAATAGGCTTTATAGGCTTCGGCAAGAACCGCATTCAGCGGATCATCAACCTGTTTTGCCGTGCCCGGCTGAAAACCGTTCACCGAGCCGAGAATGCCGGTTTTCTCTTCTTCCAGTTTTTCAAAGGAGGCCGTTGCGCTGCGAACCACCACAAAAAAATCGCCGCGGCGCGTGAGCACGGTGCCGCGGAAAAGATATTCCCGGTCAAGCGGCAGAGTCGCCATCGCCGAGACCAGCTGCAGGTCCGCATAACAGGTTCCTAGCGCCCGCGTCTGAAAGGGAATGAAATCCTCTTCGGCAATCCTTTTCTTCTCGCCGGCGGGAAGGGCTGTCAGCACGTCCTTGAATACAACCCCCGTGAGCCAATATTGCTTGGGGCTGTTCTTCAATTCTTCCGGAGTGACCGATTTTAAATCCTCGGCGCCAAACGCAGCAGCTCCCAGCAGCATAAAGCCGAGAGCCAACAGCGCTGAAATGCCTGATATTCTGCTCATATTAGAAATTAAACGATAAGCACTTAACCAAAACAAGTTAAACTATAACCCGTCAAAACGCCAACCCCTTTGCAAATTATTTACCTACAGTTCACACGACGGGCACATTTCCGCCAGCGGACATCTTCCACACTGCGGTTTGCGCGCAAAGCAGCAGTAGCGGCCGTGAAACACAAAGCAGTGGGACAGGTCGGCCCAATCTTTCTCCGCAAATATCTTTTTCAGATCCATTTCAATCTTTTCCGGATTGTCGCTGTCTGTCAGCGCGAGCCGGCGGGATACCCGGGTGCAGTGCGTATCCACGGTAATGCCGGGTTTCCCGAAGGCCGAGATTAAAAGCACATTGGCGGTCTTCCGGCCAATGCCCGGCAAAGTGATGAGCGTTTCCAGATCCTGCGGCAGGACCCCCTTGTGCTTTTCACATAGCGCCTGCCCAAGCGTCCTGATGTTCTTGGCCTTGTTGCGGAAAAATCCGGTGGAGTGAATCTCCTGTTCCAGAGTTGCCAGGTCAGCCCGGGCCCAGTCGGCGGCCGTGTGGTATTTCTTGAAGAGCGCAGGCGTGACCATGTTCACGCGCTTGTCCGTGCACTGGGCGGAAAGAATCGCTGCAACCGCCAGATCCAGCGGAGTCTCGAAAATCAGTTCACAGTGCGCGCCCGGATAAAGTTTGCGCAGCGCCTTCAGGATGGCGGCGGCTCTTTTTTTCAGGGCAGGAGTCGGTTTGATCATGGGGGTTTCAACATGCAGGGGCTGCCCGAAGGCAGCCCCTGCTTGGGTTTAACGGTTTAGAAAACCTGGTTTAGTCTTCTTTGTGTTCCTGCAGGGCCGCCCGGCGGCTCAGCTTGATTTTGCCGCGATCATCCACGCCGATGCACTTCACCCACATGGAGTCGCCCACCTTGCAGATGTCCTCAACGGTTTTGACGCGGTGATCAGCCAGTTCGCTGATATGCACCAGGCCGTCCTTGCCCGGCAGAATCTCGACGAACGCGCCGAAGTCCTTGATGCCGGTAACGGTGCCGCGGTAGATTTTGCCCTCTTCCGCTTCCGCGGTGATCAGGGATACTTCGCGGATGGCCGCCTGCAGGGATTCAGCGTTGTTGCTGAAGATCCGAACGGTGCCGTCATCCTCGATGTCAATCTGCGCCTTGGTTTCCTCGGTGATCCGGCGAATGTTCTTGCCGCCCGGGCCGATCAGCGCGCCGATTTTCTCGGTGTCAATCTTCATCGTGTGGATGCGCGGAGCATACGGTGACAGTTCCGCTCTCGGAGCCGGCAGCACTGTCGCGATCATGTCAAGAATCTTGCCGCGAGCCACGCGGGCCCGTTCCAGGGCGCCTTCGATGATATCCCAGCGCAGGCCGGGAATCTTCAGGTCCACCTGAAAACCGGTGATTCCGTCACGGGTTCCGGCGAACTTGAAGTCCATGTCGCCGCAGTGGTCTTCCGCACCGAGAATGTCGGTCAGCAGAATGGCCTTGTCGCTCTTGTCATCGGTGATGAGACCGATGGAGATTCCGGCGACGGGCTTCTTGATCGGCACGCCCGCATCCATGAGGGAAAGCGTTCCGACGCAGATGCTGGCCATGGAGGACGAGCCGTTGGAGCCCATGATCTCGGAGACCACGCGCACCGTGTACGGATAATCTTCCGGCATCATCGGGGCGATGGAGCGTTCCGCCAGCGCACCGTGGCCGATTTCGCGGCGCTTGGTGGTGCCGAAGCGGCCCACTTCACCCGTGCTGTAGGGCGGGAAGTTGTAGTGAAGCATGAAGCTCTTTTCGGTGTCCCCACCGGTAATGGCGTCCATGCTCTGCGTGTCGGAGCTGGTGCCCAGCGTCACAACGCCCATCGCCTGGGTCTCGCCGCGGTTGAACAGCGCCGAACCGTGCACGCGCGGAAGCAGGCCCACCTGGCCGGCCAGCGGACGCAGCTCGTCAAAGCCGCGGCCGTCAATGCGCACACCCTTCTCGATGGCGTTCTTGCGGACAGTTTCGATCTGCAGCTTGTCAAAAGTCTGCATGTACTGCTCGGCGGTCATCTCCGGGAAGGCTTCCAGCATCTGGGCCTTCAGCTTCTCGAAGAACAGGCCGGACTGCACCTGGCGGTCCAGCTTGCCCTTGATGGTCAGGACTTCAGAAAGCTCCTTGGCGCCCAGTTCGCGGGCCTTGGTCAGCTCAGGCGTTTCCACAGCGGCTTCAACGATCACCTTGTCCGGCAGGCCGAGCTTCCTGCGGAGCTCGAGCTGCGCATCAATCAGCTTCACAACGAACGGATGCCCGAACTTCATGGCGGCCAGCATGTCGGCTTCCTTGATTTCCTTCGCGCTGCCCTCAACCATCAGCATGTGGTCGCGGGTGCCGGCGTAGGTCAGGTCAAGATCGCTCTCGGCCAGTTGCGACTGGGTCGGATTCAGAACGAACTGACCATTGACGCGGCCGACTTTCACGGCGGCAATCGGGCCCATGAAGGGGATTTCCGAAATCACCAGCGCCGCGCTGGCGGCGTTGACGCTCATCGCATCGGACTCGGTGTCGCCATCGGTGGCCAGCAGCGTGTTCACGATCTGGACGTCATTGCGGTAGCCTTCGGGGAAGAGCGGGCGGATCGGGCGGTCGGTGACGCGGGCGATCAGGATTTCCTTTTCGCTCGGGCGCGACTCGCGCTTGAAATAGCCGCCGGGAAACCGGCCGGCCGCGTAGAACTTGTCGCGGTATTCGATCTGCAGGGGGAAAAAGTCAATTCCCTCGCGCGGGGTTTTGGTGCATGTGACGGCGGAAAACAGCACGTTGTCGCCCTGGTACAGGGTGAGCGCGCCGGCCGCCTGCCGGGCCAGAAGTCCGGTTTCGAAACGGACGATTTTCCCGCCGATATCTACTTCGACGAATGTTGTATTATTCATTTTCTCTTTTCTCCTTTATTTTGAAGTTTTGCGGCAACAGAGACAACCCGCGAACTCACGAAATGCGATGAATATCATGCATGCCGAAAATCCGGGGGCGGTCAGCCCGTTGTGCGGGGACGAATTCATGACTTGGCTTTACAACCCGTAAGTTACGGGCTTAGCGGCGCAGGCTCAGGCGTTTGATCAGCTCGGCGTAGCGCTGAGCGTCCTTGCGCTTGAGATAGTCCAAAAGCCGCCGGCGGCGGCTCACCAGAATAATCATGCCCCGGCGCGAGCTGTTGTCCTTCTTGTTTTCCTTAAGGTGCTCGGTCAGGTCCTGAATTCGCTTTGACAGCAGGGCAACCTGAACTTCAACGGAACCGGTGTCCCGCTCGTTCAGTTTGTACTCCTGCTGAATGACATTTTTGCTCTCTTTTTCCATAACTGCAGCAGACTTCTTTCTTTTTCCTTATTCTTTCGCTTTTTTTATGGTCGGCGGACTCTATGACACTCGCCCGGATTTGTAAAGCCCCTAGTGCCTGTTTTTTCAGGACTCCGCAGGAGCCGGATCTGAGGCTGGTGCCAGGGCCGGTTCGGCGGCCGGCGGCTCAACGGCCTCCGCGGCAGGCATTTCCCGCGCCTTGCAGCGGGCGATAACCTCTTTGGCCAGTTGCAGATACGCCACAGCGCCGGTGGAACGGCTGTCATAAGCGATAATGGGTTTTCCGAAGCTGGGCGCCTCGCTCAGGCGCACCGTCCGGGGGATCAGGGTTTCATAGATTTTATCGCCGAAATGCTGGGAAACCTCCTGCACCACGGCCTGCGACAGGTTTGTCCGCATGTCGTACATCGTCATGACGATGCCCTCAATCTCCAGATCGGGGTTCGCCCCGCTCTGGTGGAGCTTGCGGATGATCTCGGTCATGATTGTCAGCCCCTCCAGCGCGTAGTACTCGCACTGAATCGGAATCAGGACCGCGTGAGCCGCCGTCAGGGCGTTCATGGTCAGGATGCCGAGCGACGGCGGGCAGTCAATGAGAATGAAATCATACAGTCCGGCCGCTTTCAGTTCGGCAAGGGCATCGCGAAGGCGGTGCAGGTAATTGTCGGTGCGGGCGATATCCACCTCGGCGCCCGCCAGATCCAGTTCGGAGGCGATCATGTCCAGCCGCTTGTATTCCGTGGCCTGGATCACATCCTGCGCGCGGCCGTCCTCGAGCAGGGCCTTGTAAATGCTCATGCCCGGCGTTTTCTCCAGCCCGACGCCGCTGGTGGCGTTGGCCTGCGGATCGAGATCAATCAACAGCACGCTTTTCTTCAGCACCGTCATGCAGGCAGCCAGATTGACGGTCGTGGTGGTCTTCCCCACCCCGCCCTTCTGGTTCGCAATTGCTATGACTCTGGTTCCCATAATTCCCGGCGAGCATAGACGGACATCCGCCCGGGATCAAGACCGGATGCGGGCTGTTTGTCGGGACAAGGCGCCTTTAATGTGGTTCCAAATTCGACAGAAACTCACCGGCTCACGGAACGAACTCGGCCGGCGAACCATGCACCCGATAAAGGATGTCCGCTCCGTACACATGTATATGTTCAGAATAGGTGTCCGACGGATCGCCCCCAAGCCGCCTGATCCAGAACGGGAGCAGATGACTCACGGTGGTTCCGTTGGTCAGGCTTATGGACGGAAATGAGCGAATCATGTGCCGCCACTGAGTTCCGTCAAACGACACCTCCATCCGGTTCGTCCGGGTGGCCTGCATCGTGCCGTCAATGCCCGCTTCCGACCAACCGAACTCGAACACACCGGTGCCGGTTCCCGTCGTCTGGCTGACAATGTGCAGATGGGGCAACACGTCGGGCATGGAGGTGTTCCATTCACGAGGGAGCTGCGCGACACCCCACATCGTTTCCGTAACGTTGTTGGTGAAGATCAGCGCCATCATGTCACCCGACACCCCGCTGGATGTCACAAGCGACGCTTCGCTTTCCAGCATCGCCGGAGAAAATTTCAAATCTTCCCAGAGATTCGTGTTGATGTATTCAATCCCGTTTACACGAACCTTGTTCGTGAAACCTCCGGAACCATATGTGTTACGCACCAGAATCGCCGGGCCTCCGTCCAGATAAAGATTCCCGCCCGCGAGACGCAAGCCGTTCTGTGCGCGCACGGCAAACTCATTGCTGCTGATCGTAGAGAAATCCGACTCCTGCCCGTCAGCCCATATAAATGTGTAGTTGTTGGTAGCCTTCGCCCGATAACCCTGCGCATGACTAACTTTACTGCCGGCGAGAGTGGCCCGTCCCTCAGCATGGCTATATTCTCCGCTTGCAATAGTACCATACCCTTCGGCGTGGCTCCCTCTTCCATATGCAATAGATTCCTCGCCCTCAGTGTGGCTTGCCTCTCCCATAGCCCTTGTCTCTTCACCCTCGGCATGGCTTATGTGGCCAAGTGCCCAAGATAATACACCCTCGGCATGGCTAATGAGCCCGGTCGCAATCGTCATTTGCCCCTCCGCATGACTGCCGTACCCTAAAGCGGAGCTCCACACTCCTTCAGCGTGACTATACATCCCCTCGTCAATGGTGTCCCTCCCCCCCGCAATGGTGTTCCACCCCTCGGCATGACTGTAATCACCCGTCGCATTAGAGCCGCGCCCTTCGGCGTGGCTCCCTCTTCCATAAGTGATAGATCCCACACCTTCGGCATGGCAATCCCATCCATATGCGATAGTATCCTCGCCCTCAGTGTGGCTTGACATTCCCATAGCCCTTGTCCCTGTACCCTCGGCATGACTTAAGTGGCCGAGTGCCCAAGATTCATAACCCTCGGCATGGCTACACTCACCAGTCGCAATCGTAAAACTCCCCTCCGTGTGGCTGCCTATCCCCAAAGCGATGCTCCACTTTCCCTCGGCGTGACTATACACCCCTCCCGCCATGGTGTTGTATCCTCCAGCATGACTGTAATCACCTGTCGCACTTGTCGAATCTCCCTGCGCAACAGCATAGGGTCCCAGCGCCACCCCTGAGCCGACGACCAGCGCGTTGCTGATGGTGAGTTTGCCCGACATGGTGTCGCCTGTCCGCAGAACATAGTTTGTGCCCGATGGATCAGTTTCCACATAGACGGGAGTGCCGGTGGCATAGGCGGATTTTTCGGACAGCCAGACGGGATCCGTCTCGGGAACGTTGGTGATCAGTGATCCGTTGCCCTCGAATGATGCCGCTGCGATTGTCCCGTTCACATTCAGGTCGGTGACTGTTTCAACAAGGCCGTCGGAACTCACCCGCATCAGTTCGGAGGTTTGCGCATCATAGACGACCAGTGAACTGCTTCCGTTCGTGGAATCCAGATATATCCCGACATCTCCGGCCCGAACCGCTAAAGCCAGACTAATGACAGACAGCGAGATAATCCCAATTTTCATATCACGTTCCCCGACATATTTCTTTTCTTCGGGCATACTACATCCAATTCAGCACCGGCCTCAATGCCTATTCGTGCACAATATGCATCAGCAGTTATGCCATCTAAAATTCATCGGGCAGAGGGTTTTTGCGAGAAATTGCTGATTTTGGTCATTTTTTGGCTGTTTTTGGCCGTTTTTTGCGATTTTTGGGCATTTTTAGGCCATTTTAAGGCATTTTTTGAGGTTTTTTGCCGCCTGCATCCACTGACCGCAAAATCCGGTCGAGCATGCCGCCGGGGGTCACGTGCGGAAGCCAGAGTTTTTCCGCGTTTTCCATGACAAACCGGTTGCGCTGTTCAGCGGCCGCCAGATTGCCCTCGCGGTTTTTCATTTCCAAAATCAGCAGGCGATTGCCCTCCAATGCATCCAGGGCCAACGCACCGAATGCGCCATCCAATCCCCATGCCGGGCACCAGATGATGCCGGCTCCGCGGTTCAGCAGCTTTTCGAATATGATTTTTTCGGGCGGTGAATGAAAACCGCCCAAATAGACTTCCGCGGCGGGAATTTTTGCAATCGGCGGAGCATTCCTCGAACAGAGGACGCCGGTCTTTTCTGCATTCCAAAGGGCGGGGTTGCCCATGCCGCGCAGGCCATTGCCGAAATCCATCACGCATCGCCACGGATTCATCCGAATGTACTCGGCGATCCTCCGCTCGGCTTCCGCATTCCGCACGATCATTTCGTAATAATTGCGGTGCCAGATTTTCCCGGGAAAGCGCGGCCACTGGCCGGCCTTTACCCCCGCAATATATTCATGCACCACCCGCGATTTGAATGCGCCAATCACATCGCCCAGCGATTTCGCGCCGGGCGCAATGCGAATCAATGCATGAAAATGATCCGGCATGATGGCGTACGGGCGGGCTTCATGCCTGCCCTCTTGAAATGGGGCCGACACGAGGCCGGCCCCTACAGCCGGCACATGGCCAGCCCCTACGGATTCCCATTCCGATGCGATCATTTCGCGGACGCCATTTGCGCCAAATGGATTGCCTTTGGCCGATGCAATGAATTCCCGGTGCGCGCAAATGGTGACGAAATACAAACCGCCGCCGGCATAATCGTGGCCCTTCAGGCGAATGGACCGCCGGTGATGGATTTCTGGATTGTATGGCCCCTTGTTCACACACCTGCAGGCAGGGTTTTTTCTGCGGGCGGGGCGGAGAGGCTGCCGGAGATGCCTTCCATCTGTTCCAGTTTTCCGCTGACGGTGATGAAGCGCTTGCCGGCATCCTGAAATTTTTTGGAGGCGTTTTCGATGTGCTTTCCAACGAGCTGAAAATCTTCTTCAAAGCGCTCCAGCTCCTTGCGCAGGCGGGCGAGGTTGTCCATGATTTCCCGAGCGCTTTCTTCGACCCGCAGGCCCTTGAGCCCCAGCATGATGGTCTGCAAGTAAGCGTAAAAGCTGTTTGGCGAGACCGGGATGCACCGCTTCTGAAGCGCATATTCAAAGAGTGAAGGCGATGCCCCCGCTTCCTCCTTGATGATGGCCTCGTAATAGACGCTTTCGGCCGGAATATACATCAGCGCAAAGTCCAGCGTGCCTTCATCGGCGCGAATGTATTTCGATGCGATCGCATCAATGTGCTTTTTGACATCGCGGACAAATGTTTTCCGGAATTCATTGCGCTGCTGGTCGTTTTCGGAGTCGGAAAATTTCCGGAAATTCTCCAGCGGGAATTTTGCATCCACGGGAATCAGTCCGTTTTCGAGGCGGATCACCGCGTCCACCGTGTCGCCGCCGGAGAACGAATACTGCATCTGGTAGTAATGCGGCGGCAGAATCTGCGCCAGCAGCTCGTTCAGGAAAAGCTCGCCGAGGTTGCCGCGCAGTTTGGGCGCGCGCAGGACCTTTTCCAGTTCCGAGATGCTTTTGCCGACATCAAAAATGCGCTTGTTGGATTCATCCAGCGCCGCGAGCCGCGTGCTGACCCCGCGGATGACCTCGGCCGCGTTGTCCAGCCGCGCCCCCATCGCCTGCTGCGTGCCGTTCAGCGCGCGCGCCACGTCCGCGCTTGTTTTTTCAACCGCGCCGCGGAGCTGGTCAATCCGCTCCGAAGTCTGCTGGCTCAAAGAATTGATCTGGTTCTGAAGGAGAAGCCCCTCATTGGGGTTCCCGCCCCGCTTCAAAAGAAGCACCAACAAAACGATCACAACAATGGCGAGGCCGGCCGTCAGAAGATACAAAATTTCCACAGGCATATTGTTCTTTCCATTCCCAATTTCAAAACGCCTACCGCACCAGCAGCACGGGCACTTCCGAATAAGCAACCAGATGGGCCGTGGTGCTGCCGAGGATCATTTCGCGGATCCGGCTGTGGCCATAGGCCCCGACCACAATCAGGCTGCATTCCTTCGCGCGGGCGATGTTAAGGATCACATCCTCCGCCTCGCCCTTTTCCACCATGCTTTCAATCTCGCACCCGTGATCCTTCGCAAGGCGGCGAGCGTCCGCGGCCACGGCGTCGGCCTTTTCCTCGCTCATTCCGTCGCGGACGGTCAGCACGGTCAGCGGCAGGGAGAGCGTGGCCGCCATTTCGATAGCCTCGTGCAGGGCCTTGTTGGCATGCGCGCTGCCGTCGAAGGCGGCGAGAATTTTCTTCACCGGCGTGAAATCTTTCGGGGTGATCAGGCACGGGAGCACCGAGCGGCGCACGATGCGCTCCACGCTGGATCCCATCATGTCACCGATCCACTCGGCATGCTCGCCCTTCTGGCCCATCACCACCAGCTCCGCGCGGGCCTCCTCCTCGAGAATGATCCGCGCCGGATGACCCATCTTGATCCACGACTCTGTCTTGATGCCCGCCTTCTCGCACTTGGCAGTGAAGGCATCCATCACGGCCTCGCCTTTCTTTTCCATCAGTTCGCGGAACTGCTGGAGCTGCATGCCGAAAGGCTGCGCGCCGACCCAGCCGGAGATATCCGCCATCAGCGGGCCTTCCAGCATCCGGGAATCGAGCACATGCAGGCCCATGATCCGCGCCTGAAGCCGCGCCGCGAAATCCACCGCGTAATCGCAGGCCGTGTCGCCGTGGGGTGATCCGTCCGTGCAAACCAGAATACTTTTAATCATGGCCGTCTCCTTTCATTAAGACCCGCTCTCTGTAAATATAATGGCCTTCACCGCGAAAAATGTCCAGCACGCGTTTCATCTCGAAAAATGCGAAAAAATGGCATTTTTAGGCGTTTTTTGACGATTTTTGGCACTTTTTGGCGGTTTTTTGGCCATTTTCATCGGTTTTTGGCGGTTTTTGGATATGCGAGGCCGGTTTTTTGCATTGCCCGGCTTTTCCCCTTTGCAGTATATATGGAACGTTTGGTTGGTGTTTAACCCCGTGCATAGGAGAAAATGATGCAAATATTCCGGCGCCCGATTCCCGCCTTCGCCGCCGCATTCTTGTTTATGGCTGTGCCATATTCATTCGGTGCAGGATTCGCAATTGTCGAACAGAGCGCCAGCAGCATTGGCTCTGCGTTTTCCGACAATGGCGCGGCCACGGACGATCCCAGCGCGATGTATTTCAATCCGGCCGGCATGAGCGCGGTGGAAGGCAGCGAACTGACACTCGGCGGGCATGTGATCATGCCCACGTTTGAGTTCAACAACAGCGGATCAGCCTTCTTGCCTGCGGGCCTTCCGGTGAGCGGCGGCGACGGAGGCAACGGCGGCGAGGCCGCATTTGTTCCCAATGCCTACTACAAGGCCGACGCCAATGACAAGGCCGCATGGGGCATAGGCATCACCGCGCCGTACGGTCTGACCACGGAATACGATTCCTCCTGGGTCGGCCGCTATCACGCGATCAAGACCGAACTCATAAACCTCAACATCAATCCCGGTGTTTCGTACAAAATATCGGACAAGGTCGCCGTCGGCGCGGGCGTGAGTGCTTCGTATGTCGAGGCCGATCTGACCAGTGCAATTGATTTTGGCACCATCCTGGGCATCGCGCCGCAGGCACTGGACGGCCGCGCGCGGATCGAGGGCGACGACTGGGCGGCGGGCTGCAATCTCGGCCTGCTGATCACCCCGCGCGAGGAATGCGCGCTGAGCCTGAGCTACCGCTCAAAGATCGAGCACACGCTCGAAGGCGATGCGTCGTTCCAGGTGCCCGGCCCCGCGCGCGCTTTGCAGGCGATGAACATGTTCGTGAACACGTCGGGCAAAGCCGACCTGACGCTGCCCCAGACCGCAGCCATCGGACTTGCGCACACCTTTGCAAAAAAATTCACGGCCATGGCGGATGTTATGTGGACCGGCTGGAGCGATTTTGACGAACTGCGCGTGAAGTACGGATCCAGCCAGCCGGACAGCGTGACGGATGAGAGCTGGGAAGACACCTGGCGCTATGCGCTGGGCCTGCAGTATCAGCACACCGACAAACTGGCGCTGCGCATCGGCGGAGCATACGACGAAACGCCCGTGCCGGACGCCGCTCACCGCACGCCGCGCATCCCGGACGCCGACCGCACATGGCTTTCGCTGGGTGCGGGCTATCGGTTGAACGAAAACCTGAGCATTGACCTCGGCTACACGCACCTGTTCATCAATGACTCCCGCGTGCAGATGCTCGGGACCACGGGTGACTATCTGAACGGCTCGTATGAAGGATCCGTTGATATTGCAAGCATCCAGGCGAGCTGGAAGTTCTGAGGAAGACGGGGACAGGATTCAGGGTTCAGTATGAAAAGATCAAATTCCTGAACTCTGAACCCTGGGTCCCTCATCCGGACAGACGTGTGATGAAATACATACTTGCACTGGATCAGGGGACCACGAGCTCGCGGGCGATCCTGTTCAACACCCGCACAGAGGGCGTTGCGGTTGCCCAGCAGGAGTTCGAGCAGATATTCCCCCAGTCGGGCTGGGTTGAGCACCGGCCGGAGGACATCTGGAACTCTCAAAGGGCGGCGGCGGAAAAGGCACTTGAAAAGGCCGGCGCCAAGCCCGGAGAGGTGGTCGCGGTCGGGATCACCAACCAGCGCGAGACGACCCTGGTCTGGGATCGAAGGTCCGGCCGGCCGGTATGCAACGCCATTGTCTGGCAGGACCGGCGGACGGCGGATTCATGCGCGCGGCTGAAAAACGACGGCCTCGAAGATGTGTTTCTGAAAAAGTGCGGCCTTCCGGTTGATCCGTATTTTTCGGGGACCAAGATCAAATGGATTCTGGACAACGTCCCCGGAACCGCCGCCCGCGCCGCAAAAGGGGAACTGGCGTTTGGAACGGTGGACACCTGGCTGCTGTGGAACCTGACCGGCGGCAAGGTGCATGCCACCGATGCCTCCAACGCCTCGCGGACGCTTCTCTTCAACATTCACACCGGACAATGGGACGAAGAACTGCTCAAAATCCTCGGCATCCCGGCATCGCTGCTTCCGGAAGTGAGGGATTCAAGCGGAACGTTTGGAGAAATCGCCGGCATTCCTTCAATGAAAGGGGTTCCCGTGACCGGGATCGCCGGAGACCAGCAGGCGGCCCTGTTCGGCCAGTGCTGTTTCCGCCCCGGCATGGTGAAGAACACCTACGGCACCGGATGCTTCCTGCTGATGTTCACCGGTGAAAAAGCCATCGCATCAGAAAACAAACTCCTGACCACTGTGGCATGGCGGCTGAACGGAAAACTTCACTACGCGCTGGAGGGCAGCATTTTCGTCGCCGGCGCGGCGGTGCAGTGGCTGCGCGACCAGCTCGGGATTATCAAAACCGCGGCGGACATTGAACCCCTCGCGGCGAAGGTCACAGACAGCGGCGGCGTGGTCTTTGTGCCGGCCTTCACAGGTCTTGGCGCGCCGCACTGGGATCCCTATGCGCGGGGAATCATCGCCGGCATTTCCCGAGGAACCTCCGCCGCCCATCTGGCCCGCGCCACGCTGGAAGCCATTGCGTTCCAGACGCTGGAAGTCGCGCATGCCATGGAAACCGACGCAGGCATCGCCATATGCGAAATGCGCGCCGACGGCGGCGCCAGCCGCAACAACCTGCTGATGCAGATTCAGTCCGATCTCCTCCAGAAAAAGGTTGTGCGGCCGGTGATGAGCGAAACCACGGCGCTGGGCGCGGCGGCGCTGGCCGGGCTTGCGACAGGTTTCTGGAAATCAGAGGACGACCTCGAGAAACACTGGGCCGTTGACCGCGTCTTCGCTCCGGCCGCAGCCCCCGAAACCGTCCGGACGCAGTTCGCCTTGTGGGAGGAATCTGTCCGACGCGCGGCCGGCCGGATTAAGCGTTGACCGCGATTCGCAAGCCGCTATGCTGTTGAATAGAGCTGAAAGGAGCTGTCTATGAATGCGGCAACATTTATCGCAGGCGTTTGCATGCTTCTGGGCGCGGGGGTTTTGGTGGCCAGTCTCATCCGCACGCAGATGCTGTTTGAAGCGATTCCCCTGATTCTTTCAAAAAGCCGCGAGCCGGTTGTCCGCATGCTCCGGCTGTACCGGCATCTGCTCCTGTTCATCATCCTGGGATATATGATCGTCGTGGCCGGCCTCACCGGCGGCCTGTGGAATTTGAGCACCCTCGTCATCGGCGCCGTCTTTTTCTTCTTTGCCGTCTACTCGCTGCTGTGCAGCCGCCTGCAGGCGACGCTTTTCAAGGAGCTTGAGAAAACCCTGCACGGACTGGTGCCCATCTGCGTGGCCTGCAAGAAAATCAGGACAGAAGCCCCCAATGGCAAGGAAAACTGGGTTCCCATAGAAGTCTACATCAGCGAACGCACCGATGCCCAGTTCACCCACGGTTACTGCCCAAACTGCGCGAACACCGTGATCACCGAGTTCAACGCAAGCAAGAAGAAATAGAAGATGCCGCTCAAGCGCGGATGCACGCTCATCTTCCTTGATTCTCCCCCCGCAGATGAAATAGTCTTGCCGGGTTTTGTCAGCAAAGGATGATGATTTATGGCTTCAGACGACAGCAATACAAAGAAGAGAAAACCGCAGAAGCGCGAAACCGCCGAAAGCATGGCGCAGAAGCAGCGCGAGATTTCCGTCTCGGAATTCTTCCTCAAGAACCGGCATCTGCTCGGATTCGACAGCCCGCGCAAGGCCCTGCTCACGGCCGTCA
Source organism: Kiritimatiellia bacterium (assembly GCA_050178035.1). Lineage (GTDB taxonomy): Bacteria > Verrucomicrobiota > Kiritimatiellia > JAKQHR01 > JAKQHR01 > JAKQHR01. Next base: position 47,399 of record JBFXGK010000015.1, on the reverse strand, counting down.
AGGAAGCCGTGGACAATGCGCTTGACGCCTGCGAAGAGGCCGGGATCCTGCCCGAGATCAGCGTGGATATCCGCCAGACCGGCGCGAGCCGCTTTCTGATCAACGTCACCGACAACGGCCCGGGCATCGTGAAGGCGCAGATCCCTAAAATTTTCGGCAAGCTCCTCTACGGCTCCAAGTTCCACCGCCTCCGCATGTCGCGCGGCCAGCAGGGCATCGGCATCAGCGCGGCCGGCATGTACGGCCAGCTCACCACCGGAAATTCGACGGTTGTCCTCTCGAAAACCCGCAACCAGAAAAACGCGCACCGCATGGAGGTGCAGCTCGACACCGCCTCCAACAAGCCGAACATTCTGAAGGAGGAGGAGATTGAATGGCTGCCGCAATTCTATCCCGCGCCCGAGGATGGCAAGGAGGCTGCGCCGCTCATTTCGCATCACGGCACATCGGTGGCGATTGAAATGGAGGCCGCCTATGTCCGCGGACGCCTTTCCGTGGACGAATACGTGAAGCAGTGCGCCATTGTGAATCCGCACCTGGCTATTCATTACCGCATTGATCTTCTCAAGCCCGCCGCCGAGCAGACCGAAAACAAAACGGAGCCGTGGATCACATTTCATCGCGTGGTCAAAACCGTCCCTGATGCGCCGCAGGAGATCAAGCCCCACCCGCACGGCGTGGAACTGGGCATGCTGATGAAGATGCTGAAGGATTCGGGCGCCCGCAATGTGAGTTCTGCACTCGCGCACGATTTCTCGCGCATCAGCAGCAAGACCGCACAGGAAATCTGCGAACTGGCGGGGATCAATCCCAAGGCGCGGCCGGCCGCCATCGCCCACCGCGAAAGCGAAGCGCTCTACAAGGCCATCCAGGAAACCAAGCTCATGCGGCCGCCGACCGACTGTCTCTCGCCCATCGGCGAAGAGCAGCTCATCGCGGGCCTCAAGAAGGAAATTGTTGCCGACTTCTACACGTCCATCACGCGCAAGCCTTCGGTTTATCGCGGCAACCCCTTCCAGGTGGAAGTGGCAATGGCCTACGCCAAGCCCGGCACCAACGAGGATCTGGGGGCCGAGGATCCGATCCGCCTGATGCGCTTCGCCAACCGCGTTCCCCTGCTCTACATGGCGGGTGCGTGCGCGATCACGCGCGCGGTGTCGAGCGTCAACTGGCGGGCCTACGGCCTTAACCAGCCCAGAGGGAACTTGCCGATCGGCCCGCTGGCCGTCAGCGTTCACATCGCGAGCGTGTGGGTGCCGTTCACCAGCGAAAGCAAGGAGGCCATCGCGCACTATCCCGAGATCGTGAAGGAAATCACCTTCGGCCTGCAGGAATGCGGGCGCCGGCTCTCGGTGTTCCTGAGCCACAAACGGAAACTGGCCGAGGCTGAGCGCAAGCGGAACTACATGGAGCAGTACATTCCGCATCTGGCGCTCGGATTGAAAAATGTGCTGAATTTGAACGACAAGCAGGAAAAGCAGGTCGTGACCAGCCTCAAAAACCTGCTCGAACGCACCCATCTGCAGATCTAACAACGGACCACCAACATGACAAACAAACAGGCACCCGAAGTCGTCTCGAAAAAAGCCGCCTCGAAAAAAATCGGGGAGGTTGCGCAAAACATCTACAGCGACATCATGAAGGGCAAAAAGAAGCCTTCGATGCGGTTCCCCATACGGTCGCTGGCGAATGTGAAATACGACGTGAAGCAGGGCTACTTCAAGCTCCTCGGCAAGCAGGTCACGCGCACGCTGTCCTACACGACCGTGAAGACCTTCGCGCAGTCCATGAGACTTCTCGCAACGACAAAGAACGATCTGCTGGACAAGGATGACATTGCCGGCAAGCGCGAGGTCTACTACAACAGCAAGAGCTGGGGCGAGTGCCGCTTTGACCAGCAGCCCGAAAGCGACGCGCTCCTCGACGACATGGAGGCCATGCTCGGCATCAACCGCGAGCAGCTCGGTTACATTCCCGAGGAGCGCGGCGGGGATGTCACCGGGCCCATCACCGTCATTGACAAGGATCCCGCCACCGGGGAATCCATAAAAATCAACTGCGCCAAGCTGGGCACCGGCGCATGGAGCATTCCATCGCGCGTGGAGCATCTGGAGTTTCAAACAAAAGCGAAATTCATCCTCGTGGTCGAAACCTCATCGCTCTTCCAGCGTCTTGTGCATCACCGCTACTACGAAAACGCAAACTGCATCCTGATTTCCATGAGCGGTGTGCCGACGCGCGCGTGCCGGCGGTTCATCCGCCGTCTGAGTGACGACCAGAAGCTCCCGGTGCTGGCCTTCACCGACGGAGACCCCTACGGCTACTGCAACATCTACCGCACGCTCAAGGCCGGTTCCGGACAGGCCGCTCACATCAACGAGTTCTTCTGCGTGCCCCAGGTGCATTATCTGGGCGTGACGCCGCAGGACATCATTGACTACAAGCTGGAGGACGCCACGCATCCGCTGGAGGAAGTGGACATCAAGCGCGCACGCGATGCGCTGAAAAATGATCCGTTTATCAAGCACCACAAGGAATGGCAGCAGGCGCTCGAGCAGATGCTCAAGATGGGTGTCCGCATCGAGCAGCAGGCCTTCGCCAAGCACGGCCTCAACTTCGTGCTCGAGACCTACCTGCCCGAAAAAATCAAAAAGGGGAAATACCTGCCTTGAGCATGTTTTGGCCTGTTTTTTGCGGTTTTTGAGTGTTTTTGGCCGTATTTTAACGATTTTTGGCTGTTTTTAGCGATTTTTTGACGTTTTTTGGCCTTTTTCGGGGCTTCCGTGCCAGTGATTCAGCTCCGCGAGAATTTCGTCCAGACGGACGGTGGAGTCTTCCGAGGCCATTCGCGGGAATTTGTTTTCGCGCTGCAGATAATCGCCGTTGCGAACAAGCATGATTTTGTCTTCCTTCGTTTCCACGCTGTCAATGGCACAGGCCGTGGCGCGCACCCGGATGCGCGCGGTTTTCAGCAGGCGCACAAACGGCGGCGGCAGCGGACCAAAACGATCGGCCAGTTCCGCATCGATGGCATCCAGCTCTTCTTCCGTCGCCAGTCCGGCAATCCGGCGATAGGTGTTCACGCGCAGGTTTTCGTCTTCCATATATTCATACGGAATGGCCGCGCAGCCCGGCGTGTCCGCTTGCTGGGCAGACAGTGTGATGAAGTCGAGGCGCAGTTCGCATTTCACCATCGGCGGCAGGGGCTCCCCTTTCCGCTTTGCGATGGTCTGGTGCAAAAGCTGGCAGTAAAGATCAAAGCCAATGGCCGCAATGTGCCCGCTCTGCTGCCTGCCGAGGATATTGCCCGACCCGCGGATTTCCAAATCACGCAGCGCGACCTTGAAGCCTGCACCGAGGCTGGAATAGCGCTGAATCGCGCGAATGCGCTCCTGCGCGGTGTGATAAAGAAGCCGGTCCTTCGGAAGCAGAAAATAGGCATAGGCCCGATGCTTGTAGCGGCCGACACGGCCGCGCAACTGATACAAATCGGCCAGCCCGAAACGGTCCGCGCGGTCTATGAGGATCGTGTTGACGTTCGGGATGTCCAGCCCGCTTTCGATAATCGTGGTGCAAAGCAGAACATCAATTTCGCGCGCGGTGAATTTCTTCATAACGGCCGCAAGCTCGCGTTCCGCCATCTGCCCGTGCGCAACCGCGATGCGCGCCTCCGGCACCAGCTTCATCAGTCGCTCTTCGATCAGGCCAATGGTCTTTACGCGATTGTGCAGAAAAAACACCTGCCCCTCGCGGTTCAGTTCGCGCAGGATGGCCTGGCGGATCGTGTGATCATCGCTCTCCGTGACAATGGTTTCAATCGGGAGCCGCTCCTGCGGCGGCGTCTGGATGGTGCTCATGTCCTTGGCGCCGGTCAGGCTCATGTAGAGCGTGCGAGGAATCGGCGTGGCGGTGAGCGTGATCACGTCCACCAGTTTGCGCAAATGCTTCAGGTGTTCCTTGTGCCCCACGCCGAAACGCTGTTCCTCATCAATGATGACCAGTCCCAGATCCTTGAAGCCCACATCGGGCTGCACCAGCCGGTGCGTGCCGATCACGATGTCTATCTGCCCCTCGCCCAGCAGCTCAATCGCGCGGTTCTGCTCGGCCTTTGTGCGGAAACGGCTCAGCATTTCGATTTTGAACGGATAGGCGGCCATGCGCTTCGAAAATGTGTCATAGTGCTGCTGCGCCAGTATGGTGGTGGGCACCAGAATGGCCACCTGCTTGCCGCTGGTGACCGCCTTGAACGCGGCCCGCATCGCCACTTCGGTTTTGCCATAGCCGACATCGCCGCAAATCAGCCGGTCCATGGGCTTGTGCATTTCCATGTCGGCCTTCACATCGGCGATGGCGCGGGCCTGGTCGGGCGTTTCCTCGAACGGGAACGATGCCTCGAACTCGTGCATCCACTTGTCGTCGCTCGGGAAGGCGTGCCCCCGAAGCATTTCGCGCGCGGCCTGCGTTTCGAGCAGCGAGGCGGACATGTCCATGATCGCCTGCTCGGCCGCTTCTTTTTGCCGGTCCCATCGCCCGCCGCCCAGTTTGTGCAATTCCGGCCGGCGGCGGCCGACGCCCATGTAGCGGCTCAGCAGATGGCTCTGGGCCACCGGGACATAGAGCTTGGCGCCGTCGGCGTATTCCACGGCCAGCACCTCCTGAAGCTGACCATGCATCTTGATTTCGTAGAGCCCAAGATATTTCCCGATCCCATAACTCACATGCACCACATACTCGCCCGGCTGGATTTCCGTCTGCGAAAGCACCGGGCGCGTGATCGCCGGTGGTTTTCTGCGCCCGGTTTTGGTGATCCCGCGCCGTTCGATTTTCTGATAGCCGAAAATGTCGCTCTCGGTGATCGCAATGATGTTTTGCGCCGGATATGAAAAACCGGCCGACAAAGGCGCGACAAAACTCTTAAATCGCTTGTGCCTGGCATCCATCGCAAGGAACCGCTCGCGCGTTCCTTCGGTCTCAAAATATATGCTGACATGCGCGCCCAGATCCATTTTCTGCAGGAGTCCCGCCACGTAATCGCGCCGCGCTTTTTCCATGATGTCCGGCTGGAATTCCGTGCCGGCCGGGCGCGGCAGGCCTTCCACGGGACACACAGGGGGATCCATCTGCGGTGTTTTGGGCGGCTTGCCCTGCCCCAGATAGACGGAATGTCCGGAAAGATTTTTGATTTGCTGCAGCACCTCGTCGAACGCGATGCCGGAGCGCGTCTCTTTCATGGATTCTTCGTACAGTTTTGCGTGCTCGCGAATCCGGCCCTGGTTCACCCAGATCAGGCCGGCCCTCCCCGGCAAATAGGACAGCAGGCTGACCGGCTGCTTGTCCATCAGGCTGGGAACATCCTCGCTTGCGGGCGCGATGCGCACGGATTCTATTTTCTGAATGGAGGTCTGCTCCTCGGCATTGAAAAGCCGAATCGAATCGAGTGTTTCGCCAAAAAAATCCAGCCGCACGGGATATTCACTGTCGGGCGGCCAGATATCGAGAATGCCGCCGCGAAGCGATGCCTGCCCGCGCTCGAAAACCTCGTGCGAAAACCGGTATCCCGCCGCAAGAAGTTTTGCCGCCAAATCCGCGGGATCCGCCTCATCGCCCGTCCGCAGGGGAATCGCGGCATTCTCCAGGGCCGATGGGGAAAGCGTCGGCTGCATCAGCGCCTGAATGCAGCTCACGACCATGCACGGCCCTTGATTTTCCGCCAGGAACTGCTGCGCGCGAAGCCGCTCGCCGGTAATTTCGGGGGCCATGTTCGGATAGGATTCCCATGCCGGGTAGTTCAGCGTGCGATCCGCAATTTTCGGGAAAAGCGATTGCAGGTCGCGATAGAAAGTCTCCTGCGTGCGGGGGCCGTCGGTGATGCAAAGCCAGGCGCCCGGAAAATCGTGAAACAGTGCGCCGGCGAAGAAAGCGGCCGCCCCGCCGTCCAGCTCAGGCACAAACAGTTCCCCTGCCCGGCAAAATAAATCGGCCAGGCCGTCGCGGTCTGAACTGTGGAAAGATTTCATCGGAATGAAATGCTTCGGGCCAGAATCTACTCCCCCGGAATCCCCGCGTCAATGCGGGGAGCTTACTCCACGCGCGTAATGTCGGCTCCGAGGGCGCGGAGCTTCTCTTCTATGCGCTCGTAACCGCGGTCAATGATCTGGGCGTTCTCGATGACGCTCGCGCCGCGCGCGCAGAGCGCGGCGATCAGCAGCGCCATGCCCGCGCGTATGTCCGGCGAGCTCATGTGGGCGGCGCGGAGCCGGGACGGTCCCACCACCACGACACGGTGCGGATCGCACTGCACGATGCGCGCCCCCATGCCGATGAGGTGATCCACAAAATACATGCGGCTCTCGAAAAGCTTTTCAAAGAAAAGCACGGGCCCGTTGAGCTGCGTGGCCAGCACAATCGCCACGCTCATCAGGTCGGACGGAAATGCCGGCCAGATGCCATCTTCGATTTTCGGAATGTCCGAGGCTGCGGCCGACTGGATCACCCGCTCCTGTCCTGAAGGCAGATGAAGTTTCCCGTTTTTCACACTCCACGAAATGCCCATGGTCCGGAATGTTTTTTCAACAACCGGAAGCCACACTTTGCAGTCACCGCCCAGCGCCACATCGAGTGATCCGCCGGTGGCCGCGGCCGCCGCAAGGAAACTCCCGATTTCAATATAATCGGGGCCGACGCGATGAGTCACGCCGCGCAAACGCTTCGCCCCGCGGATTTCAATCCGGTTGGTGCCAAGCCCCGCAATGCGGGCGCCCATCTTGTTCAGCATCATTCCAAGATCCTGAACGTGGGGTTCGCATGCGGCGTTGTAGATCACGGTTTTGCCCGGAGCCAGCGCAGCGGCCATCATCGCGTTTTCGGTCGCGGTGACGCTGGCTTCATCCAGCAGGATTTCAGCACCCGCAAGCTTCTTTCTTCTGAAGCTGATGTCATTGCCGAGCTGCACATCAATCCCCAGGGCCTGCAGGGCGTAGAAATGGGAATCGAGACGGCGGCGGCCGATTACATCGCCGCCGGGCGGAGCCAGGCGCGCCTCGCCCCGGCGGGCCGCCAGCGGGCCGGCCAGCAGTATCGAACTCCGTACTTTCGTGCACAGTTCACGGTCAAGCGTGCAGGAATCAATCTTCCGGGCGCACAGCGTCACCGTTCCGCCGCGCTGCACCACTTCCACGCCAATGCCGCGCAGCAGGTCCAGCATGACGCGCACATCCTCGATCTGCGGCACATTGCTCAGGTTCACCGGTTCGTCCGTCAGCAGCGCAGCGGCGATCATGGGAAGCGCGGCGTTCTTGTTGCCGACGGGGCGCATCGTCCCGCTGATCGCATTGCCGCCCCTGATGATAAAACGCGCCATGTCGTTCACTCCACCGTCACGCTTTTCGCAAGATTGCGGGGCTTGTCAATATCGGTCCCGCGGGCCTGCGCGGAATAATAAGCCAGGAGCTGCAAAGCCACGACATTCACCATCGGCGAAAACTCCTCGCAAATCTCCGGGACATAAATGATGTCTTCCGCAAGACCGCGGATGGCTTCGTCGCCGTCGGTGGCAATCGCAATCACGCGCCCGTGGCGCGCATCCACCTCCCGAACGTTGGAAATCATTTTCTCGTAGAGCTCATCGGCCGTCTTCGTGCAAATGCAGACAACGGGCAGGTACTCGTTGATCAGAGCAATCGGGCCGTGCTTCATTTCGCCGGCGGCGTAGCCCTCCGCGTGCTGATAGGAAATTTCCTTGTTCTTCAGCGCGCCCTCGAGCGCGATGGGATAGTTGAACCGGCGGCCAAGATAGAGCGCGCTGGGTCCGCCGTGATGCTTGTCGGCAACCTCGCGAATGGTGTCCTCGCGGCCCAGCACATGGTGAATATGCGCGGGCACCCTGTAGAGTTCGTCAAGATAATGTGCAAGGCGATCGTCCGGAAGTTCACCGCGAAGCCGCGCCAGGCGGAGAGAAAACAGAGCAAAGGCCATGAGCTGGGCCGTGAAGGCCTTGGTGGACGCCACACCGATTTCCGGCCCGGCCTCGGTGAAGAATACCGCGTGGCTTTCGCGCACCAGCGAACTGCCGGCCACATTGCAGATGGAGAATATTTTGCATCCGGCCGCCTTGGCCTTTTTCACGGCGGCTATGGTGTCGGCGGTCTCACCCGACTGGGAAACGGCAATCACCAGCGTCTTGGGATCGAGTTTTGACGGCCGGTAACGGAGTTCGCTTCCGAGCTCCACTTCCACATTGACGTCCAGCAAAAGCTCCAGAAAGAGCCGGCCGTAGCATCCGGCATAGTAGGCCGTGCCGCAGCTCACGATCATGACCCGGTCAATGCCTCGGCAGTAATCTTCGCCAAGACCGGAGAGATCCATGATCACTTTATTACGGTCCTCGGCGTGCTTCGCCAGCAGGCCCTGCATCACGCGGGGCTGCTCATGGATTTCCTTGAGCATGAAGGTCTCAAAACCCGCCTTGCTGGCGGCTTCCGCGTGGATGGTCACTTTGTGGATATCGGCCGCCACCTCTTCACCCTTGAGATTGGAGAGCTTGATTTTATCTGCCGTGAGGCAGGCCATCTCGCCGTCATTCAGATAAATCACGCGCTTCACGCGGTTGATGATGGCGGGAACATCGCTGGCAATAAAATTTTCGCCGTCGCCCAGCCCGATAATCAGCGGGCTGCCGTGGCGGGCCGCGTAGATACGGTCGGGCTCATGGATCCACAGGATGCCCAGCGCATACGCGCCGCGCGCGCGCTGCAGCGCGCGTGAAAGGGCTCCGGAAAAATCCTTTTTGTCTTTGCGCAGTTCAAAAGCGATCAGGTTGGGAATCACCTCGGTATCGGTCTGCGACTTGAACTTGAATCCTTCCCGCTCAAGCATCTCGCGGAGCTCAAGATAATTCTCGATGATGCCGTTGTGGACCACGGCGATTTCGCCGGAGGCGTCCGTATGCGGATGAGAGTTAACCTCTGAAGGTTCACCGTGCGTGGCCCAGCGCGTGTGGCCGACGCCGGGGGTTCCGGTCATGGGATTCTCTTTGCAAAACTGCTCCAGATTGGAGAGCCGGCCGACGCACTTCTGGATCTTCAGTTTTCCTCCAGAGAGAACGGCCATGCCGGCCGAGTCGTAGCCGCGGTATTCCAGGCGCCGCAACCCGTCCAGAATAATGGGCGGCGCGTCCTGCTTCCCGACATATCCTATGATCCCGCACATAATTGAGTCTTTCGATTAAAAATCAGAGCGACTCTAAATCAGAGCAACTGGTAAAACAAAGAAAAAAGCGGGAACTTTCGTTCCCGCTTTTCTATTAAAAATTATCCCCTTTTTTAATTACCCTGCGGATTTTTGGGATCAAACTCCTTATCGCATGTCGAAACAGTTAAGGTTACAATGGCGTTAGTTGGAAAACGGTATTCGGTACCAAATAGATCGCTGATGTTCTGATCCTCGCTGAAAGAAGGAATAAATGAAACGTGGCCATCTAAATGAAGTGCGTTCCCTCCTTCGTCTCGATGAATCCCCCCCCAACTCGCGCTTTGGTTGGGTATTTCTGCTGGTGTTGATAGATCATCGCTTTCTTCAAGAATAACATATTTGTCGGCGAGAATTCCCGAGGGAGGATTTTCGTCATATTTATCGAACATCACAACGTAGTTGCCATTGTCGCCTGCGGCATAACCTGCGAGATAAATATAGCTGCAGTTAATATCAGTGATGTCATTAATTTGACCAGCAGTTTCACGACCACTATCACTCGGACATCTAAACATATTGGGAGCATTAACTAACCGTTGCATTTCCCGGACATCATATCGGGGAAAATATCCATCTATAAACCGTGTTCTGCCAGATGCGTCAGTAATGGGAATTTTCATATCCAGATATTGATACATTGCTTTACCGAACTGAGACAGATTATTGGCGCACGACAATCTATTTGCGCGCTCGCGGGCGTTGGAAATGGCGGGCAGGAGCAAACCGGCCAGCACGGCGATGATCGCGATTACGACGAGCAGCTCAATGAGCGTGAACCCTTTTCTCTGCAGCAGATTTCTGATGTATGTCATTTTCTTCTCCTGTTTATGCAATAGACTTCAACATTGTTGTTAAAGTAACCAAAACACGGGTTGCGCGTCAATAGGCATCCTTGAAAACGGGGTTAAAAATTGAGAGGACGGATTCTGTTCGACACCCGCAAAGCCGCAGGCATATAATGAATGCCGTTTGACCAGGAGTATGCCATGTCGCGATATATAAAAAGCAGAAGGCAGGCGATCAAGTCCGCCCCGGAGTCGCTGGTTTACATCGGCAGCCGGCCGAATGCCAATGACATGGTTGACGTGTTCTCCTACAGCGCAAAGCGCTTCGAGGAACACGAGATCAGGGCCGACCAGTTTCCTTCCGGGCCCCTCCCGGAAGGACAGATCACATGGGTGAATGTGGACGGCGTCAGCGACGTGAACCTGATCCGGCGCATCGGCGCGCAATTCGGATTTGACGAACTGGTGCTGGAGGACATCGTCCACACCGGCCAGCGGCCCAAGATGGAGGACCACGGAGCCTACATCTACTGCGTGCTCCGGATGATCTACAACAAGGATCACGACGACCACATCGAATCGGAGCAGGTAAGCCTTCTGCTGACCCGAAACGCCGTTTTCACTTTTCAGGAGTCGGAAGGAGACGTTTTCGATCCCGTCCGCAAACGCCTGCGCGAAAAAACATCACACATCTCCGGACAGGGCGCCGATTATCTGGCCTATTCACTGATCGATATGATCATAGACAACTATTATCTCATTCTCGAGGACATCGGCGACCGGATCGAAGCGCTGGAAGAAGAGGTTGCCGGACACCCGGATCCGGAAACCCTCCGGAAAATTTATGCGGTTCGCACAGACCTCATCCACATCCGCAAGGCCGTCTGGCCGCTGCGGGAACTTACGGCCGACCTGCAGCGATGCGACTCCCCGCTCATCCACAAGAACACCGCCCGTTTCGTCGGCAACCTGCGGGACCACATGCTGCAGATCATGGATACGGTGGAAACCTTCCGCGACACCACGGGGGGACTGCTGGACATCTACATTTCGCGGATCAGTTTCCATATGAATGAAATCATGAAAACGCTGACCATTGTCTCCACCATTTTCATCCCGCTGACTTTTATTGTGGGCGTCTACGGCATGAACTTCAGGCACATGCCCGAGATCGAGTGGCACTGGGGCTATTACGCCATCTGGGCGGTCATGATCGGCGTGGTGCTTTTCATGCTGTATTATTTCCACCGCAAAAAGTGGATCTGGTCATGACCCCGCTGAGAACGCCTCTTTATGGAGAGCACGTCCGCCTGGGCGCGCGCATGGCGCCGTTCGGCGGATGGGACATGCCCATCCAGTATGAAGGCATTCTGGCTGAACACACGGAGACGCGGAACAACTGCGCCGTGTTCGACATCTGCCACATGGGGGAGTTTCAACTCTCAGGAACAACGGCGGAGCGCGATCTGGAAAGGCTTCTCACCCAGTCCATCGCATCGCTGGCCACCGGCCAGTGCCGCTACGGTTATCTGCTTCGCGACGACGGCGGGGTGCTGGATGATTTGACATGCTACAAACTGGACAATGAGAAATATCTACTGGTGGTCAATGCGGGAACCTGCGCAAACGACGCCCAATGGATTCGGAGGCATCTTTCTCCTCAGACGGTCTTTGAGGACCAGTCACCCATCACCGCCAAGCTCGATATCCAGGGCCCGAATTCGTTTGAAGTGATGAAAACGGCGCTGGACGGAAATCTGCCGGAGCTGAAATTTTTTTATGGGACGCATGTAAAACTGAACGGGATCACGTGCTGGCTGAGCCGCACCGGCTACACCGGCGAATGGGGTTACGAACTCTATTTTCCGCACACCGAAGCCGTGAATTTCTGGAGGCTGTTCACCGAAACACTCGGCGTCAGGCCGGCCGGACTTGGCGCGCGGGACACGCTGCGGCTGGAGGCAGGCTACCCGCTTTACGGCCACGAACTGTCAGACGCGCAAACCCCCATTCCCTGCAGCCGGGGGATGTTCATTGACATGAACAAGGATTTCATCGGGAAGGATGCCGTCCGGCGCGACATTGAACAGGGAACCCCGCGCGTGCTTGCAGGATTGAAACTCGCGGGCCGGGGCGCCGCGCGTTCGCATGATCCCGTGATGGCAGGCGGTCACGAAATCGGGATGGTCACCAGCGGTTCTTTTGCCCCCAGCGTCGGTACAGCCATAGCCCTCGCCTATGTTGACTGCAAATACGCCGAACCCGGACAAGAAGTCGGCATCACGGTTCGCAACCGGGAACTGGAGGCTGAAGTGGTGAAGCTTCCTTTTTATGAAGGAAGCGCAAGGAGAAAACGGTCATGATCAAAACCGTCTGCGCTTCCAGCGTTGTGCAGGGCGCCGAAGCCTTTGCGCAATTCGGACCGGTTGAAGTCATTCCGGAGCGCGAAATCGCCCCGCAGCATGTGGCCAGCGCAACCGCCCTCGTGGTGCGTTCAAAAACAAAAGTCGGCCCCGATCTGCTGAAGGGCAGCCGCGTGAGATTCGTCGGAACGGCAACGGCGGGTTTTGACCACTTCGATGCCGCATGGCTGGAACACGCCGGCATCGTCCGGGCGGCCGCGCCCGGATGCAACGCCAACAGTGTCGCAGAATATGTGATGGCTTCCCTGCTTTGCCTGGCGGCCGAAAAGCAGCTCGATCTGGATGAAATGACACTTGGCGTTGTCGGCTGCGGCAACATCGGCGGCCGGGTTGTGCGCAAGGCCGAAGCCATTGGAATGCGGGTGCTCAAAAACGATCCCCCGCTGGCGGCGGAAACCGCAAACCCCGACTTCATTCCCCTGGAGCCATTGCTGAAGGAGTCCGATGTTGTGACCCTCCACGTTCCGCTGACCTCAAACGGTCCGTGGCCCACCGCCAATCTGGCGGCATGTCCGTTTTTTTCGCAGATCAAGCCAGGCGCCATTTTCATCAACACTTCGCGTGGAGAAGTCGTGGATGAATCCGCGCTGACGCTGGCGCTGCAAAAGGACGCAGTTTCCGCTGCGGCGCTGGATGTCTGGAGGAACGAACCGTGCTTCAACCGCGCGCTGCTCGAACTGGTGGACATCGGCAGTCCGCACATCGCCGGCTATTCGGCGCAGGGGCTTCTCAACGGGACGCTGGCCATCTATCAGGAGCTCTGCCATTTTCTGGAGGAAGAGCCTTCATGGACGCCGAAGCCCGCCGCCGGCCCGCTGCCGCCTGTTGAAATAGATACCCGCGGGCTGAGCCATGAAGAGGTTCTGCATCAAATGGTGAAAAGCGTCTATGACATCCGCACGGAAGATGCCCGCTTTCGCGAAAACACCGCAGCCGATGACGAAATCCGCGGACGCAACTTCAGCAGTCTCCGCAACCACTATCCCGTGCGCCACGAATTCGCGGACGCCCGTATCCGCCTGCTCCATGCCGACCGGATTCTGACCGAAAAGGCAAAAGGCCTCGGATTCTGCCTTTTTTGATTTTTCGTGTTTCTGGACGAAAAAATCGCGTTTTTGGCCTATTTTTGACGTTTTTTGGCGTTTTTTGAGCATTTTCAACCGATTTTTGGCGTTTTTTTACGTTTTTTGGCGTTTCCAATGATGAAGACTGTTATTGACGACCAGCCCTCGTTTTTGATACACACGCACGCATTATGGGACAGCAACTTAGAGTCAGAGTGAAACGGAAAGCGCGCGACCGTCGTGTGAAACGCCTGAAACAGCGGGCGAACGCGGCGAAGAAATAGGCGCGTCCGGTTTCTCTTCACGAAACCAAACGCAAAGGCAGCAGGCATCTGCTGCCTTGTTGTGTTTCCGGATTATTCGGAACGTGACAAACAGGCCCGCCTCATCTATCCTCTGTCCAGAAATGAAAGCTGGAGGCCCGTCATGATCGTGGTGTGCGACGACGACAAAACACTGACGCATCTGCTGTCCCGCCTGCTGGAAGACGCCGGCTACGAAGTTCGCGTCGCCAACGACGGCCAGGCCGCCCTTGCCCTGACGCAGGAACCCAAGTGCAAATGCATGCTGCTGGATATGCAGATGCCCAACATCAACGGCGCCGAGCTCCTGATGCTTCTCTCCATGAAAAACATCACCGTGCCGGTGATTGTCATGACCGGCTTCCCCGATTTTGACGAGGAAGAGCTCAAGCAGTTCCCCAACGTCAAAAAGCTCATGAAAAAACCGCTCAACCCCCACGACGTGCTTGAAGCCATCAAGCAGTTCACCCTTTAGAAAAAATGCAGCGCGTTCTTCTGAAAACATCCTCCATCGTCTTTGCGGCGGCCCTTCTGCTGCCGGCGGGCTGCGCGACTTCGCGCGCGCGGCGGCCCGTTAAAATGGACACGAAGCCGACCGTCGCGGTGGAAGCTTTTCAGGATCAGTCCGGCTTCGACGGGAAGTGGGAGCTGGACAAAGGAATAGCCCGCCTTGTTGCCGCAGGCCTGCGCGCCAGCCGGGATGTCGAGGTTCCCGAAATGCATGAAAAAGGCGGCGCGGTCAGCGATCTTATTGAACAGGGAAAAGGCCTGCTCAAAAAGGAATCTGCGGCCGCGGTCTCGCGACCCGTCCGGGCACAGTATATTGTCTCCGGCGCCATAACCGAATTTTCGGTCGCCGGCGATTCCTCCGGCTGGTTTGCCCCTTCCCGCAACCGCACCGGCCGCGCGCGCGTGGAAATGGAATTCAGCATCGCAGACGCGAAAACCGGCGCAGTCCTGTCGTCTTTTGAAGTTAAAGGAAATTCATCATCCCCAAAACGCGGCGGCGCAAACTACAGGGATATCCCCTTTGGCGGAAAGGCTTTTTCCGAAACCCCGCTCGGCAAGGCCACCGACCAGGCTCTGCGCAAGGGGCTGAGGAAAATTCTGCAGGCCATTCCGCCGGAATACTGGCAGCCGCGCATCGCCGAGGCCGGGCCGGACACGGCCATCATCAATGGCGGGGAAAACGCGAAGGTCAGAAAATACGATGAATTCATTGTCCGCGAGGAAAGCCGCGAAATCACCGATCCGGTTACCGGGCGCGTGATCGAAACCGTGCCGGGGCGAAAAACAGGCCGCATCCGTGTGACCCAGGTGAACGAAACCTCCGCCCATGCGCAAATTGTCGAAGGTTCCGCCCGGCGCGGAGATGTGCTTGAACCCGTTCAGGAGCGAAGAAAATGATTGCCTTTCTCGAAGGAAAACTGGTCACCAAAAACCCGACGAGCATCGTGCTCGATGTGCACGGGGTCGGCTACGAAGTGCTGATTCCGCTCAGCAGCTTCGACCGCCTGCCGGCGCCGGACCAGAACTGCAAAATTCTCACCTATCACCTTATCCGCGAGGATGCGCACCTGCTCTACGGATTCATAACACAGGCCGAGCGCGAGCTCTTCGAACGCCTGATGTCCGTGAACGGTGTCGGCCCGAAACTGGCGCTGAGCGCCCTCAGCAGCCTCAGTGTGCGCGATTTCAAAAAGGCCGTGCTGGAACGTGATGTGAAGCGCCTCAGCTCCATTTCCGGCGTCGGCAAGAAAACCGCCGAGCGGCTGGTGGTCGAGCTTTCCGACAAGTTCAGCGAGGGCGAAGCCGCCGAGGCGCTGGCCGGAGAAACCGGAAGCCCCGTCCACCAGAACGCGCGCGACGCCATGATGGCCCTGATTGCCCTTGGCTACAAGCAGATGGATGCGGCGAAAATGATCGGCCGCGTGGCGCCGGCGGCCGACACCAGCGTCGAGGATATCGTTCGGCGCGCGCTGACAAGCTGATGCGGCTTTACTCCCCGCGGCCGATTTCCTATGCTCACCCGAAATGACTGAACATTTCATATCGCAAACCCTCGGGCAGGCGGACACGGAATTCGACATATCCCTCCGCCCGCAGCGCTTCGCCGACTTCATCGGCCAGAAAAAAATCCGCGAACGCCTCGAACTTTTCGTGCAGGCCGCAAAGGGCCGGAAAGACGTAATGGATCATGTGCTGCTCTGCGGCCCGCCCGGACTTGGCAAAACCACGCTCGCCTACATCCTCGCGGATGCCATGGGCGTGAACATCAAGTCCACCTCCGGGCCGGTCATTGACAAGCCCGGCGATCTCGCCGGGCTGCTCACCAACCTTGAGCGGGGCGACATCCTCTTCATTGACGAAATCCACCGCATCCAGCGCAGCGTCGAGGAGTACCTCTATTCCGCGATGGAGGACTTTGTCATAGACATCGTCATTGACCAGGGCCCCAACGCGCGGTCGGTGCGGCTGAACATCCCCCGATTCACGCTCATCGGAGCCACCACGCGCAGCGGACTGCTGACCGCCCCGCTCCGTTCGCGTTTTGGCATGACCAACCGGCTGGACTACTACAGTCCCGAAGACCTCCAGACGATCATCCTGCGTTCGGCCCGGATCCTGAATGTGGACATTGACGAGCCGGGCGCGCACGAAATCGCGCGCCGGGCGCGCGGAACGCCGCGCATCGCCAACAACCTGCTCCGGTGGGTGCGCGACTACGCGCAGGTCAAGGCCAACAACCGCATCACGCCGGAAGTCGCCGACCAGGCGCTGGTGATGCTGGACGTGGATGTGCACGGGCTGGACGAAATGGACAAGAGGATCCTCGACACCATTCTCAGGAAATTCGCGGGGGGGCCCGTGGGCATACGCTCGCTGGCCGTCTCCGTCGGCGAGGAATCGGACACCATTGAGGAGGTCTACGAACCGTACCTGATTCAGGAAGGCTATCTCAAGCGCACGCCGCAGGGGCGCGTGGCCACGGAACGGGCGTTTGAGCTTTTCGGCATGAAGCCGACCGGACAGCAAAACCTGCTGTGATCAGGGCAAAGAAGCCTTGCCTTTCAGACCCCAAACCGCTAGCGTTGCATGTTATTGTTAAACAGGGATGGAATGCTGAGCGTGCCCACATGAAGCCGGAAAAAAAATTGCAGAAATGGATAGCCATCCTGCTGGGGGGATTGCTCTTTCTGCTGGCCGCGTGCATAACGGCGATGGCCTTTTGCACGCCCCGCCTGAATATCTGGCAATCCCTGTTCATCGGGGTGTCTGCCCTGCTCATCGCGGCGGGCATCTATATGGCGGTCCTGCACCAAATCCGGCGCAAACTTCTTGAACCTTTCACCGAAACACTGGACGCGGGCGACTGGATCATGCGGAGCGCACTCGGTCGCCCCTCCGACCTTCAAAAACCCGGAGAGACCGCCGGACAGTCATCGGCTGTGCAGCAGCGACTGGACGCGTGGCTGGAAGATTTGAAGCATGAATATGCCGAGGAGGTGGCCATCCGCACCTCGGACATGCGCCGCGACCTTGAGCTGGCCCGCGATTTCCAGGAGGCCATGCTGGAGCGCCCCTATCCCGCGATCCCCGATGTGCACATCCCGGGCCGCCTGCGGCTCGAATTCCATCACTGCTACAAACCCGCCTCGGCGCTCGGCGGAGACTTCTACAATCTGCTGCAGGCCGGCCGCGACGCCGGCGGCGTGTTCATCGCCGACGTGATGGGGCACGGCACGCGCAGCGCGCTCATCACCTCCATCCTGCGCACGCTTCTGGTGGATCTGCTCCCGTACGCCCGGCACGCCCCGCATTTTCTCTCTGAAATGAACCGGCAGTTCTGTGACCTGCTGAAGAGCATCCCGAACCCGCTCTTCGCCTCGGCCTTCTATTTCGTGGCGGACACCACCTCGCGCATTGCAACCTATTCCTCGGCCGGTCACCCCAGCCCGTTCCACCTGCACCGCAGCGTGGGCCGCGTATCGAGGCTTGAAGTGCCGCCGCCGCGCGGCGCGGCGCTCGGTGTAATCCCCGACGAATCCTTCTCCGGCGGCCACTGCCGGCTGGTGCCCGACGACGTGTTCCTGTTCTTCACAGATGGCGTCTATGAAGCCTTCAACCGCAGGCGCGAGGAATTCGGCATGGAGCGCATGGAGGCCACGCTCAAGAAGCTGATGTATAAAAACGTCAAGGAACTGGTGGACGGGCTGCTCGAGGAAGTCATGCTCTTCGCCGACGGCCAGCCGCTGGAAGACGACCTCTGCGTCATCGCCCTCGAAATCACCACCAAGCCGCGCATCCACTGAAACTTCCAATCATTGGAGGTTTCCGTTTAAAAAGTTCCAACCATTGGAAATATTCCCGCGAAAAGTTCCAATGATTGGAAGTTTTTCTATTCCTCGGACGGCGGAGCCTCGGGCGCGGGCGTTTCCGTCTTGCCCTTATCCTCTTCCTCGTCCTCCACCTCGGGCTCAAGCGGGGTGGCGGAGATCAGGCGGTCGCCCTCATCAAGATTGATGACGCGCACGCCCTGCGTGTTGCGGCTGATGACCCGAAGATCGCTCACACCGAAGCGGATCATCTGTCCGCCCTGGCTGATGAGCATCAGCGCGTCCTGATCCTTCACCGACAGCGCCGCCACCAGCTTGCCGTTGCGATCGCTGGTGCGGATGGTGATAATCCCCTTGCCGCCGCGGCTCTGCTTGCGATACTCGTCAAAATTCGTGCGCTTGCCATAACCGTGCTCGGTGATGCTGATGAACGTGGCGGCCGGATCTACGACTGCGATGTTCTCGACGATGTCGTCCCCGCTGAGGGTCATGCCCTTGACGCCGCGCGTGGCGCGGCCCTGGTCGCGGAGCTCGCCCTCATCAAACCGGATGCTCATGCCGTTGCGGGTGGTCAGGATCAGTTCCTGGCCGGCCACGGTGGTCACCACGCCAATGAGTTCATCATCGGGATCAATGTTGATGGCGATGATGCCGCCGGCGCGGATATTGCTGTAGGCCGAAAGATTGGTTTTCTTGACGATGCCCTTGCGGGTTGCCATGACCAGGTGCTCCGTGTCCTTGAACTCGCGGACGCGCAGCATGGCGGCCAGCTTCTCGTCGGTTCCGACCTGCAGCAGGTTGACGATGGCCTTTCCGCGGGCGGTGCGGCTGCCTTCCGGAATGTCATAGACCTTGATCCAGTGCATCCGGCCGGTCTTTGAGAAACAGAGCAGATAGTCATGCGTGGTGGCCATGAAGACGTGCTCGACGTAGTCCTCTTCCTTCGTGTCCATTCCAACGACACCCTTCCCGCCGCGCTTCTGCTGGCGGTAGGTGCTGGTCGGAACCCGCTTGATGTAGCCGGTGTGGCTGACGGTGATCACGCAGCGCTCGTCGGCGATGAGGTCTTCGATATTGATCTCACCGGCGTCGGCCACGATGTCGGTGCGGCGCTTGTCGCCGAAGCGCGTCTTGATCTCCATCAGGTCGTCCTTCACCACGCCCAGGATCTTGGAGGGGCTGGCCAGCAGGTCGCGGAGATAGCTGATCAGCTTGATGATTTCGAGGTATTCATTCTCAACCTTGTCACGCTCGAGGCCGGTGAGCTGATAAAGGCGCATTTCGAGGATGGCGCTGGCCTGGATTTCGCTGAGGCCGAAGCGGGACATCAGCTTCACGCGCGCATCGTCACGGTCTTTCGCCTCGCGGATGGTCTTGACGACCGCGTCCATGTGGTCGAGGGCGATCTTGAGGCCCTCGAGGATGTGCGCGCGGGCCTCGGCCTTATCGAGGTCGAACTGTGCGCGCCGGGTGATGACCTCCACGCGGTGGTCAATGAAGCACGTCATCAGGTCCTTGAGGTTCATCACGCGCGGCTTGCCGTGATCAATGGCCAGCATGATCGCGCCGAAGGTGCTTTCCATTGCCGTGTGCTTGAAGATCGAATTAAGAACAACCTTGGGCACGGCGCCGCGCTTGATTTCGATGACCACGCGGATGCCTTCTTTGCCGGACTCGTCACGGATGTCGGAAATGCCCTCGATGACCTTGTCGTTCACGAGATGGGCCATTTTCTCGATCAGGGCGGCCTTGTTGACGGTGTAGGGAATTTCCGTGATGATGATGCTTTCCCTGCCGTTGTTGGCGGTCTCAATAGCGGCGCGGCCGCGGACCTTGAGCTTGCCGCGCCCGGTCTCGTACATCTCGCGGATGGCGGTCAGCCCGCAGATGACGCCGCCGGTCGGGAAGTCCGGCCCTTTCACAATCTTGCTGATCTCGGCAACGGTGGTGTCGGGATTGTCGATGAGGAGGATGATCCCGTCAGCGATTTCCGCGAGGTTGTGCGGCGGGATATTGGTGGCCATGCCAACGGCGATGCCCGTGCTGCCGTTGACCAGCAGGTTCGGGAACCGCGAAGGCAGCACCGTCGGCTCCATCAGGCTCTCGTCGAAATTCGGGGTCATCTGGACGGTGTTCTTCTCGATGTCGGCCAGCATTTCCTCGGCCTCGGAGTTGAGACGGCATTCGGTGTAGCGGTAGGCCGCGGCGCGGTCGCCGTCAATGCTTCCGAAGTTTCCCTGACCGTCAATGAACATGTGGCGCATGGAGAAATCCTGCGCCATGCGGACGAGCGTGTCGTAGACAGCGCTGTCGCCGTGCGGATGGTAGTTGCCGATGACCTCGCCAACAACCTTGGCGCACTTGACGAAGGGCTTGCTGTGGTACCAGCCGCGCTCCTTCATGGCGAAGAGGATGCGGCGGTTGCCGGGCTTGAGCCCGTCGCGCGCGTCGGGCAGCGCGCGGCCGATGATGACACTCATGGAGTAGTCAATATAGGCCCGCTGCATTTCGTCTTCGATGTTGATCGTACTGATTTGACTGTTTTCCAGCATGGGTTGTGTTCCGGATTGTTCGTTGTTAGACATCGAGGTTCGTCACATTGAGCGCATTCTGTTCTATGAATTCGCGGCGGGGCTCGACCTCGTCGCCCATCAGCACCGTGAAAATTTCGTCGGCCTTCACCTCGTCCTCGACCGCCACCTGGACAAGCTTGCGGTTCTCGGGCTGCATGGTGGTTTCCCAGAGCTGCTCTGGATTCATTTCGCCAAGACCTTTGTAGCGCTGGATCACCAGCCCGCGCCGGCCGAGTTTCCGGACGGCGTCCAGCAGGCCCGGAAGCGAACAAATGGGCGTCTTCTGATCCTTCTCGTCCGCGAGGAAGAAGATCGGCTCTTCCGACTCCTCGTACTGGTCCAGCTTGAATCCGAGTTTTTCAAGTTTCGCGACAGCCTTGGCCAGGTCAACGGCTCCGTAAAACTCAACCCAGCGCAGACCGCCCTGGTCGGGTTTGGTCTCCGTGTTCTCCCCGTTGGTGAAGATCTCAAGCTGGAGGCCCAGTTTCTTTTCGGCTTCCTCCCGGAGCTTGCGGAGCTCTTTCTCGTCATAAGCGTAATGGTGTTCGGGCTCGGTGCTGTCCTTGTAATTAATGGCCACGCGATACTGCGGGAAACGCCCGCTCTTTGGATCGCGCTGCTTCAGGAACTCGCTGAACACCGCGCCGCGCCGCTGGATGCGGCCGCCCAGCGTCTCGATCTCCATCAGGGTTTCCAGCACGCGCATCAGCGCCTTGTCGGCGAAAATCTCCTCGCCGGCCGGATTCAGCAGCCTCACGTCCTCGGTGCCGAGATCCAGCAGAATCTTTGTGAGCGCCTCGTCGCTGTCCAGATACTGCTCGCGCTTCTTGCGCTTGACCTTGTAGAGCGGCGGCTGGGCGATGTAGATGTATCCGTTTTCCACAAGTTTCGGCATCTGGCGGTAGAAAAACGTCAGCAGCAGCGTGCGGATGTGCGCGCCGTCCACGTCGGCATCGGTCATGATGATAATCTTGTGGTAACGGGCCTTTGCAATGTCGAAGTCATCCTCGCCGACCCCCGTTCCGATGGCGGTGATGAGGGTGCGGATTTCCTCGTTGCCGAGGATTTTGTCGAGACGGGCCTTCTCCACGTTGAGGACCTTGCCGCGCAGCGGAAGGATGGCCTGGAAGCGGCGGTCGCGGCCCTGTTTGGCCGAGCCTCCGGCGCTGTCACCCTCGACGATGAACATTTCCGTGAGCGCCGGGTCGCGCTCCGAGCAGTCCGCCAGCTTGCCCGGCAGGGAGCTGCTTTCCAGCGCCCCCTTGCGGCGGGTGAGGTCGCGGGCCTTGCGCGCGGCTTCGCGCGCGCGTGCCGCCACAACGGCCTTGTCAATGATGCGCCGCGCGATGGTCGGATGCTCCTCGAAGAAAACCGAAAGCTGTTCATTGACGATGGACGCCACAATGCCCTCGACTTCGCTGTTGCCGAGCTTGGTCTTGGTCTGCCCCTCGAACTGCGGCTGGGGAATCTTGATGCTGATGACGGCGGTGAGGCCTTCGCGGATATCCTCGCCGCTCATGCCCTCGTCGTTCTTGGTGAGCTTGTTGTTCTTGACGTACTGGTTCACCGTGCGCGTCAGGGCGCTGCGGAAACCGCTCAGGTGCGTGCCGCCCTCGATCGTGTTGATGTTGTTGGCGAAGCTGTAGATGGTTTCCTTGTAGGTGTCGCAGTACTGCATCGCGATTTCGGCCTGGATCCCGTCCTTCTCGCATTCGAAGAAAATCGGCTTGGGGTGCAGAGGGTTCTTCGCGCGGTTGAGATGCAGGACAAACTCCTGGATGCCGCCGCTGTACTGGAACGTCTCCTCGCGGGCGGGTTCCTCCTGGCTCAGCTTGATCAGGATGCCCTTGTTCAGGAACGCCAGTTCGCGCAGGCGCGAGGCGAGTGTGTCCCAATGGAATTCGTTAGTGCTGAAAATCTGCGAATCGGGTTTGAAGGTCACCTTGGTTCCGGTGCCCTTGGTGGTGCCGATGGTCTCGAGCTTGGTCACCGGGTGGCCCCGTTCATAGCGCTGGTGATACACCAGGTTGTTGCGGCGCACCTCGACCTCCAGCCATTCGCTCAGCGCGTTCACGCATGAGACACCGACGCCGTGCAGTCCGCCGGAAACCTTGTAGGACTCGTTGTCGAACTTGCCGCCGGCGTGCAGCGTGGTCAGCACCACCTCCACCGCGGGTTTCTTCTCCGTGGCGTGCATGTCCACCGGAATGCCGCGTCCATCGTCGTTGACCGAGCACGATCCGTCGGCGTTGATCTTCACCTGGATGCTGCTGCAGTATCCGGCCAGCGCCTCGTCAATGCTGTTGTCCACCACCTCATAGACGCAGTGATGGAATCCGCGCACGCTGGTGTCGCCGATGTACATGGCGGGCCGCTTGCGGACGGCGGCAATGCCTTCAAGAACAGTGATCGTGGTGGCGTCGTATTTTGCGCCGGCCTTCCGCTTCGCCTCTTCAGTTTCTTTGGACATAATTCTTCTCTTATTTACCTGT
This sequence comes from Kiritimatiellia bacterium, assembly GCA_050178035.1. Taxonomy (GTDB): domain Bacteria; phylum Verrucomicrobiota; class Kiritimatiellia; order JAKQHR01; family JAKQHR01; genus JAKQHR01. The sequence continues at coordinate 24,174 of JBFXGK010000015.1, read as the reverse complement.
TGAAAGGGTTGAAATCTGACGCTTGAAAGGCCCCTGTATCCCCGCGCAAAACGTCTCACATTCAGCAAAAAAAGAATACCTGAAACGGCATAGAAAAATCAACGAAAATCGACTAAAAAACCGCGATTTTTAAGGCTCAGAAACGCGTGTTTTCAAGCCTCGAAAACAGGGCCAAAACAGGGGGTTTTCATTCGGCCGGAACCCTGCGGCCTGCGGCGTCAGTGATCCATGCCGTGAGGGTGATGTCCATCGTGTAAAAATTGTCGCTGCTGATGCCGCCGACGAGAAAGCGCGAATAGAATTCCTCGTCTTTTTCCAGCCCGCCGATGCTGACCGGGATGCCGTTCTGAACAAGGACTTCAAGGCTGGCCTTTGTGAACTGAACGCAGCAGGGCTTGTCATAATCCAGGCCCGAAAGTTCCGGCGTCACGACCAGTTTAATCTCCGGCCCGTCGCCAATGATGGTCGGCTCGACCGACAGGAAGGCTCCGACATCGTTCCAGTGCATGCGCTCATGGATGATGCCCCAGCGCCAGCCGTAGTCAATGAACCACTCCATCATCGGCACACTGGTGCCCACCTGAATGCGCGCCCTTGATCCGCTGGCGGCCATGATGGACTGCACCGTCTCGCCGCCGGTCTCGGTGGTCATGTGATGGATTTGCGGCTTTATGACAATCTTGGAGCCCTGGCTGCTGATTTTTCCCTCTGCCCCGACAGAAGCGCCGGCATCCTTTGTGCGGCCTGTGTTTGTGAAGCGAACTTCAATGAAAACGTTTTTTCCAAAGGCTGGAACTTTCGAAAACATGTCCGCGAGCAACTTGTGCTGTTCCGTCTCAGCGATCACCAGCAGCCGGTTGCTTTTGCGGTCCAGAACCACCGCGCCCTCCGGGCCGACAAGGGCCTTTGCGGCCTCCAGAAGCGCCGGCCCGTCATTATTCCCGAGCGGATAGGCCTCAAATGATTTCTGTGCGAAAGCGGCGGAGCAGAATGTGAAGAAGAATACAGCGAGCAAGATGTGATTGTGCGCTTTCATAATTGAAAACTACACGGGAAGCCGTTGGTTTGCAACGGTTGATCCGCTATTCTTCAAAGGCCGTGACGTCGCCTATGGTGGCGGAATCCGTCAGGAGCATGATGAGGCGGTCGAGGCCAAGTGCGATGCCGCCGGAGGGCGGGATGCCGACTTCGAGGGCTTTCATGAAATCATCATCTTCCGGATAGGCCGGCTTGTTTTCCAACTCCCTCAGCATGCGGCTGTGCGCAAAGCGTTTTTTCTGCTCGGCGGCATCGGTCAGCTCGGAATAGGCGTTCGCCAGCTCCAGCCCGCCGATGTAGAGCTCCCAGCGCTCGGCCACGCGCGGATCTTTGGCCGACGGACGGGAAAGCGCCGCGCGCTCCACGGGATAATCGGTGAGCACGGTCGGCTTGTCGCGCGGGAGTGAGGGTTCGACTTTTGTCACCATGTCCTCATCGAAGCGGTTGGCATCAAAGTTCTTCAGCGGATCCCAGTGCGCCCAGCGCAGGAAGGCCTCCTGGACAGTCAGATGCTCCCAGACGGGCACGAGATCAATGGCGCGGCCCTGATAGGTCAGCGAGGTCGTGTTCTGCACGGCGCGGGCGACCGAAACAATCATGGCCTTGGTGTCGAGCAGGATGTCGGAATAGTCGGCATTGGCGCGGTACCATTCCAGCATGGTGAATTCGGGGCGGTGCCGGTCGCCCTTTTCCCCGGCGCGGAAGCAGGGGCCGATCTGGAAGATTTTTTCATAGCCCGCCGCCAGCAGCCGCTTCATATGAAGTTCCGGAGAGGTGCGCAGAAACCGGTCGCCGGTGGGTTCGGCGTCAATGTACTCCTCGGGGGCCGGGGCACGCACCCGCACGGGCGTGTCCACTTCAAGGAAGCCGTGCTTGCGGAAGAACTCGCGCACGGCCTGCACAATGGCTGCGCGTTTTTCAAGCGCGGGGCGAATGCCCTGCAAACGGGTCAGGTCGGGGCTGTAGGGTTCGGAGTCCAAAGCCGGATCAAACCCGGCCGGCATAGGAGCCGTCGCGGGTGTCCACCCTGATGAGGTCGCCCTCGTTCACGAAAAGAGGAACCTGCAGCTCGTAGCCGTTGTCCAGCTTCGCGGGCTTCAGCACGTTGTTGGCCGTGTCGCCGCGCGCGCCGGGTTCCGTATGGGCAATAACCTTTTCGACGAAGTTGGGAAGCGTGATTTCAATGGCCCGTTCGTTGTGGAACAGGATTTCCACTTCCATGTCCTCGATGAGGAAATATTTCTTGTCGCCGACGATTTCCTTTGAAACGTGAATCTGCTCGTAGCTTTCGGCATCCATGAAGACGTACTGGTCGCCTTCGATGTGCGAGAAGATCATGTCGCGCTCTTCAAGGTTGCACTTGTCGATGCGGTCCACCGAGCGGTAGGATTTGTCGAGGGTGCTGCCAGTGACCATGCTCTTGAGCTTGCAGCGGTAGATGGCCTGCCCCTTGCCGGGCTTCACGAAGTTGAACTCGGTGATCATGTAGGGCTCGCCGTCTATTTCAACCTTCAGCCCTTTTCTCAAATCGGATGCGTTGTACATGAATCTTTTCTCCTGTCACTTTTCTGAAATCAGGCGCGATAATATGCCGTTGAGAGGCCTTTCTGCCAAGCGGAATCTGGGGTTCAGCCCTTTTTGTCCGGATCGGCGAGGTAGCGCTCGTCCGGATAGGTGCAGGGCAGCGGACGGCCCATGTACTTTTCGATCTCGGGGATGTAGAATGAATCCTCTTCGTCCGCAAAACTGATCGAAATGCCGGACTTCCCGGCGCGGCCCGTGCGGCCGATGCGGTGAACATAGGCTTCGGCCTCGCGCGGGATGCAGTAGTTGATCACATGGCTGACATCCTCGATGTGCAGGCCGCGCCCGGCCACGTCGGTGGCCACCAGGATGCGGTATTTGCCCTCTTTGAACTCGTTGAGCATCCGCGTGCGGACATTCTGCGCCAGCGCGCCGGAGAGCAGCGCGCAGGGGAAATGCTTCCGGTTCAGCCGGTCGGAAAGCCGCTGCGCCTCGTCGCGCCGGTTTGTGAACACAATCACGCGCTGAGGATTGTCCGTTTTCAGGATGTTGTAGAGCAGATTGAACTTTTCGCTGGAGCGCACGATGTAGACGATCTGGTTCACCGTGTCCACGGCCACCTGATCGGGCTCGACCTCGATGGTCACGGCATCGCGCGTCCACTGGGCGGAGAGGCGCAGCACTTCAGGGGTCAGGGTCGCGCTGAAGAGCATCGTCATGCGCTCGTGGCGCGGAGGGGTGCTGTTGATGATCTTGCGGACATCGGGAATGAACCCCATGTCCAGCATGCGATCGGCCTCGTCAATGACCATGGTCTCGACATGCGTCAGATGGATCTTGTGCTGGTTTTTGAAGTCCAGCAGGCGGCCCGGCGTGGCGGCCAGAATGTCCACGGGGCCTTTTTCGAGCTGCACAAGCTGGCCGCGGCTGCTGTCGCCGCCGTAGACGGCCACAGAGCGAAGCCCGGTGTATTTGCCCAGCGCCTCGGCGTCCCTTTGAATCTGGAGCACCAGTTCGCGGGTGGGCGCAATCACGAGGCATCGCGGCGTGCCCAGACGCCGCGGCTCGGTGATCGGCTTGCGCAGCATGCGCGTAAAGACGGAAAGCAGGAATGCAGCGGTTTTTCCGGTGCCCGTGGGCGCGCGGCCGGAAACATCCTTGCCCGCCAGGGTCTGCGGCAGAATCTGCTGCTGGATCGGCGTGCAGTACTGGAAATTCAGGTCGTGAAGCGCATGCATAAGCTCCTGCGGAAGGTCCAGGTCGTGAAAACGCATCTTGCCTTCCTGCGGAGGAACATCATAGACGGAAACATCCCACGGCGTTTCCACGTGCTGAACCGGCGGAACCGTTTGATCAGCCGGCAGGGACGCCTCCTCGCGACGGACGGGCGCAGGCGCGGCAACCGAACCTTCGGGGCGCTTCCTGCGCCGGGGACGGCGGCGGCGGCGCGGCAGTTCGCCGGTCTGGGGGATATCCACCTGAACATCCGCATGCATCTGCGGAGTATCGGATTTTGGCGCGGGGGCGTTGTGATGCTGAGCTTCGGGTTGTTTGCGCCGCGGGCGCGAACCGCGATCCAGACGCTCTTCGCGCTTCGTATTCATCTGCGGCGGGAGCACATGCTCAACCGGTGCAGCCTCCGCAAGTTTTTCAACCTGCCCGTCTTTTGTTTTCTTAAAAAAATCTACCATATACCTTACTACTTCTCTGAATCTTCAGGGGTACCGACCAATCTGGAGGAACTCTGGAAATTTCAAGCGCAATCTACCGCATCCGGCCCCCAATGCAATCAAAAAACACAAAAAAATGGTTAAAAAGGGCCCAAAAAGCCCCAAAATGGCCTAAAAACGATCAAAAATGGCTAAAAATCGTTCAAAACGGCCTGTTTTTTCTCATTTTTGCCCCGGGCACATAATTCCGAAAAAACAGGCCATAGCCGGTTTCACATCAGTCCATCCGGTATTTCGCGGGTATTTTGTATCCGGCTTCCGGCGGAACGGAGCGCGTAATGGTGTGCCGGTATTCGTTCTTGCCGGGAATTTTATCCAGCAAATTGATGACGCGGGGCTGCCTCAATTCAACGCCGCCGGACTCATACCAGACCTCGACCACCGGCCGCCGGATGTCCGACGGGTTGGCGGCGATCACAATTCCCACGGATCCGTCATCCATGCAAACCAGCGAACCCGGAGGATAAACGCCGATCGCGCGAAAGAAGATCTCAAGCAGTTCCGGCTGAAACAGGCCGCCGCCCTCCTTGAGCATTTCCTTGAACGCCACCTCGGGCGCAAGGCCCTCGCGGTAGGGACGCGTGCTGCGCAGCGCGTCATAAACATCCGAGATGGACACAATCATGCTCGCGAGGCTCAGTTCTTTTCCGAAAACTTTTCGCGGATAGCCCTTGCCGTCGTAGCGGAGATGATGCTCGAAGGAAACGGCCGCGACCATCGGGCTCAGGTCCGGCGTCTGCAGCAGCAGCTTCGCGCCGTCCAGGGGGTGATGGCTCACCTTCTCAAACTCGGCGTCGCTCAGCCGCCCCTTCTTGCGCAGGATGTCGGCGGTGAGCGCGATCTTCCCGGAGTCGTGCAGAAATCCCGCCAGTCCCAGTTCGGCCAGCGCCGGTTTTGAAAGAGCAAGCGCCTCGCCCTGCGCAAGCGACAGCACAGCCACATTGATCGAGTGAATGAAGGAATATTCATCGTGCCGCTTGAGCGAGGTGGCAATCAGAAAAGGCGTCTTGTTGTCCATAAAGCTCTTCAGGACTTTTCCAATGAACGCATTGGCGGCGCGCGTGTTGACCGGAAGACCGTTGCTGAGCGCCTGCCCGATATCCCCCAGTATCCGGGGCCCCTCTGTATAAGCCTCCACCGCCGTCACCCCGCCCGCGGCGGCTTCAGTCTGCTCCCGCCCGAAACCGCTGACGGCGATGCTCTTCATCCCGCTGATGTCCGCCGGGGCCGCGCCCGCGCCGCTTGCCAGCAGATCCAGAAATGAACCCATGTCGCCCGGCGGAACATCTCCGGTGAAGCTGAGCTTTTCGACCTTGTGCGCCATGAGCGCGGTGATCAGGTTTTCCGCGGTGCGCGTGAGATTGTACAAGGGCTCCGGCCCGAACGCGAGTTCCCCGCCAATCACGCCAATCGTGATTTCGGCCCGTCCGGCCATGGCCTCGCGCAGCGAGGTGAGCGCCTTCTCCTTCGCGGCCGCCGTCAGCGCGTGTCCCGCGCCGTACAAGCGCCGCTCCTGCAGCGCATTCTGAAGATCAAGAATGAACTGCGACACCTTGTCTGCTGTATTTCCAACCGTCATGAACTCACGGCCCCCTCCGTTTCCTGCATGATCTTCTTGCAGGCCAGCTCAACCGTCCGGTTCTTTTCGTGAATGCACTTCTGAAGCACAGCGGCCGCTTCCGGCGAACGGATATGGCACAGGCTCTCCACGGCGGTCTGCACCACGCGGGCGCGGCCGGGAACCGGCATGGAATAGCGGTTCAGCAGGCCGGCAATGAACGGAACGGCCTCCGCCACCCGCCCCCGCCCGCATTCTTCCACCAGTTCCGGCAGGATGCGGTGCGGGGCAAGCGGGCCGGCAAAAAATGCAAAAAGGTTCTCCAGCACCGTTTTGTCCCGGCTCTCCGCCAGCATGCGGAGCGTGGCCCGGCGGGTTTCAATATTCCGCTCCCGGCCGATCGCCCTGGCCATTTCCTCCACCCGTCCCGCGGATGGCTTCATGAATGCCAGCGCCAGACTGATCTTCGGGCCGACCTCCCGGTCGTCGCCGCTGAACAGAAGATCAAGAAGCGCCTGCTCGCTTTCCGCCTCATTCGCCGACAGAAGGCTGCCAATTTCCTCAAGCTGCGTCTGAGACGATACAGGGATCAGCGAAACGAGAGCCCGCGGCCCCGCGATCGGCCCCGCGCGGCGGAGTCCGGAAACGGCCTCGCGGACGATCGCGGGATATGTTCCAGGCCGCGTCTTCTCCCAGAAAACCCGCAGCGCGTCCAGGGCCATCGAACTGCGGATTTCTTCGCGGCAGCGGGACAGAGTATCCAGCAGCTTCCCGCTGAACTCCCTGAAGGAGCCGGGATCATCCTCGAACCAAAGAATGTTCAGGAGAAGCATGATCTTCTCCTCATCCACCCGCGCCGGATCGCGCAGCTTCTCGTAATTGGAGACCAGGGTGGCCACAACGCCATCCGTCGCAATCGTTGCCCGGGATTTTTCGGCCAGAGAATCGACGGTGAGCTGGTAGACCTGTGACATGAACTCGTTCTTGGCGGCCGTCTTGAGCGCATCCTCCAGAGCTCCCTGAACAGTGGCCAGGCGGTCATGATCCAGGCCTGAAAGTTTTTTTGCAACGGATTGAGCCAGGCCCGAAGAGGCGCCCGCCCTTGCCGACAACCGCATGAAAATGTTCATCAGGCTGCCGTCCACCTGCCCCTCGCGCGTGATGTGAGCCGTGATCATTTCTGAAAGCCTCTCGTCAGGGATAGCCTGCAGCGCCATCCTCTGAAGGTCATCCATTCCCTCCTCCGCGGCCTGTTCGCCGAACAGGGCGGCGAGGGCCTCCGGTTTCAGTTCCGCAAGAACAGCCGAAAGGTGCCTGAGAGTCTCGGCCGCTTTTTCGGAGGGCGCGCCTTTGCACAACCGGACCACCCGGCCCGTCACGCGCCAAATATTTTTCGCCGCTTCGCCCCGCCGGCCGGCTGGGGGCGCGAACATCTCGTTGACCGCAGCAGCGAACTTCTTCTCGCCGGCGAGGGCGGCGGACATTCCCTCGACCGTTGCGGCCGAAAGAATTCCGGCCCGCGCGCCTTTTTCCGCATCGCAAAGAATCTGGACAAGGTTGACGTCGCTGGCCCCACCGGCCTGACTCCCGCCGCGCGCCAGAAGGGTTGAATAATCTATCTGCTTCACGATGAGATGAGGGCACAGCCTGAGCTTGGCCGAAATGCCGCCGGACTGCGCAATGACCTCAGGCGGATCCTTGATGGCGGCGAGCAGCGCCGACACCTCGGGCGCCGTAATGCCCGGGCGTATCGTCAGGGCCAGCAATCCCCTCTGATGAAAATGATCTGCCAGGCCGGCGAGAACCGGATTGCCCTCCTTGACCGGCTTTCCCCCGAGCAGAATGGCGCTCCGCGAAAACGCCATATCCAGCTTTCCCCCGGATCCCAGCCATCCGTCCAGGGCCGCTTTAAGAGACTTGACCGAAGCCGTAAGCATGGGATGCCCCGCCGGATACATCGCGCTGTTCCTCAAGGCGGTATTGATGGACCGCACCACGTCCATGAACGCCGCAACCTTGTCGCTGCTCAGATTCTCGGCCATTGTTCCCCGGTTCCGGCGGCTGCGCGCATGTTGTGCGCCGGCAATGCCGCTTTCTGTCCAGAAGGTTACCAGCTGCGAGCCTGATGCTCCAGCCAAAAGCTGAGGGATTTTAAGAGATTCAGGCCGGCTTTGCGGCGGCGACCTTCTTGCGGATCAGCAGAGCCGACCCGATGGTCACCGCGAGCAGCGCAATGCCCAGAAGCGGCCGGTAAAATATCCACGCGACGGCGATGGTCGCGGACGAGAGACACAGGGAAATCATGAAGGCGATGATGCCGGTTCCGGCGCCCACGATCGTTCCGAAAATCGGAATCACATCGGCCAGCACGGAAAGCAGTTTGAACACCAGATTGAACCCGATCAGCATCAGCAGGAATCCGCCCGCGCGCAGGGCCCAGGTGAGCAGTTTGTTGTTCCGCTGCGCCGTCGCAAACATCTCCGCAGCGCTGAATGGACCGGCCTGAAGCAGGTTGATGGTGCCCCCGGCTTTTGTCTGGTATGGCTCAAAGGTTGAACCCTGCTGGCCGGACACCAGGCTGATTTCGAGAGGATCCACCGCGGAGAATGTGACGCGCAAATCTCCGATCTGCGGCACAGCCGGATCCGGCCCGATATAAAACCCGCCGGGCTGGCGCTTGATCGCCGGTGAATCAGCGAGGCCCACACCCTCTTCCGGAAGCACGGTCACATAAACATTGATCTTTGCAAGCAGCGAAGGACTCAGCGTGAAGGCGCCCAGCAAAACGTTTTGCGCCACCAGCTCAAGGGTCTGATAGGCCATGACCTTGGGATTGTCGTGGCCGACTGCCTGCTTGAAGCTGCTGGAATCAATCGGCGAATCGCTCCAGACTTTTTTGTAGGTGTAAGTCGTGACGGTTTCTTCGCCTCCGCCCATTTTCTTCTTCGTCTGGCTCTCGGAATCCTCTTCCCACTGGTACATCTCAACGGTCCGGCGCAGCTTGATGGCGTTGCGGCTTACGCCGAAAACAGGGTCAGCAAGAGTCTCATCGGTTTTCGCCATTCCCGTCAAATGCACCAGTTTCCCGGAGTTGTTCTGGTCCACGGCATCCGCAGAAACAGAAACAACCAAACCCTCGCCCTCCTTCAGCGTTTTATAGCGCTTGACGGCGCGGCCTTCGTTCCAGAACAGAAGAGGAAACGATGCGATGATCAACAGGAGCCCGGCCAGGATGCCCTTGATGGCGCCGCCGATGCGGCTGAACCAGGATTGCTTTGTGACCTCGGTGAAAGTATCCGCAGACATGGTCAACCTCCATTCAGACTATTCGGCTTCTGCCGCTGCCTCAACCGGAGCTTCCGCCACGGGCTCAACAGCATCTTCTGCAGGCTCCTCCGGCACAGGCGGGGCGATGTCATACATCACCATTCCGTCGGCTATCACCGTTTCGTTGTCCGCCGGCTCGTCAGCTTCGACTGGCGCGGCGGCGGCCCCTTCGGGCTCAACGGGCTGAACTTCGGGAACGATTTCCGGCTCCACCGGCGCCAATGCTTCGGGAGGAGGAATTTCACTGACTGTTTTTACCTCAATCATCTCCGAAGGCTTTTCGCGGCTGGTGTCAATGCCTTCGCTGCGGATTTCCTCCGTGCGCTTTTCGATCAGCGCCTTCAGGTCAGCCGCGTTCTTCTCGGCCAGCAGCACCGCCTCACGATCCTTCGGATCGGGTGTGGCCAGCAGGCTTTCCGACCAGTTCTTCGGCCAGGGCGTCTTGTGCGCCCGCGAAGCCCTGTGTATGCGGTCGGTCTCCCGGAGCGCGTCCTCGGGGCTGAGCAGGACATAGGGCGTAATCAGTATCACCAGTTCCGAGCGCGTGTCGCCGCTGGTGTCGGCGCGGAAGAAGGTGCCAAGCAGCGGGATGTCGCCCAGTATCGGAACTTTCGTGCGGCCCCTGCTGTCGCGCGTGTTGACCAGTCCGCCAAGGATAATGGTGGAGCGGTCGTTGACGGCAATCTCGGCGGTGAGTTCGCGCTTGCTGATCACCGGCACCTCGTTGCCGTCAATCTGCACCGGATCCAGCAGGTTGTCCGCGGTCTGCGTGATTTCCATCACCACAAACCCCTTGGGATTGATGTGAGGCGTAACGGTCAGTTCAAGGCCGATGTTCTTGTATTCGTACTGCGAAGTCTGCGCGCCCTCCGTGCTGGTCGTGGTGGAAGTCACGATGGGCCTTTCCTCGCCGGCAATAATTTTCGCTTCGGTGTTGTCGGTTGTCAGGATCACCGGGGTGGAAAGCACGCGGGCATCCGAAGAACCTGCGGCCATGCGAATAATGGCGTCCACGTTCAGGTCAAACAGGGTCAGGTAGTAGCTCAGCGCGCCGCCGGTCAGCGAAATGCTGTCGCGCTGGATCTGGCTGCCGTCCTTGAACGCGTTGATTTCACGATCGGTGGTCGCCCAGCCGCCGCCGTAGGACATGACTGGCTCGGTAACCCGGATCCCGCCGCGCGGGCCCTGCTTGTTTTCGTTCACGAGAGTCATGGACTTCTGCAGCCAGTCCACGCCGTAAGAGAGGTTCTTGCTGAGGCTGACTTCAAGAATAACGGTTTCGATGATCACCTGCGCAAGCATGACATCCAGCTCGGCGATCACATCCATCAGCGCGGCGATATCGGCGCGGCGGCCCATCAGCAGCAGCGAGTTGGTGCGTTTGTCGGCGAGAATTTTGGTGTCGGGCGAAAGCTGGCCGATCTTGGCCTTCTCCTCGGCGGAGACTGAAGCGATGCGCGCCTGCGCGCGCTGGATCGCATAGTCGCGGAGCGTCTGGCCCTGGGCGGCGCCGGCCTGCCCGGTTGTCGCGGATCCCGCCGCGGCAGTGCCGCTTTCTTCAGCCTTGGCAACCCCCACAAACTCATTGAGCGTGCTGGATATTTCCTCGGCCTCCGCGTATTCAAGCTTCACCACCTTCACGGTGATTTCAGGATCGGTCGGCACATCAAGAATGGCCACGATCTCATCGAAGAACTTGAAGTTCACGGGGTCGGAGATGATGATCATGATGTTGGTGCGCTCGTCGGAAATGATTTTCACCGAACCCTGGGCAATGCCCTTCTCCGCCAGTTCCTGGGTCACCTCGGCGGCCGTTGCGCCCTCCGCGGCCGGGTCGCGCGCGCGAATGACTCCCGGAGGCGCCGCGCGGGTGGGCACGGTCCTGGCGGCCGCCTGCCCCGTGGTTTCCTGCGAAGTCTGGATGATCTCGTTCAGCTTGGAGGCAATGTCCGAGGCCTTGGCATGCTGGATCGTGTAGATTCGGTGCTGGATCTTCAGCTCGATGGGCAGATCAATCAGCTTCAGCACTTCCTGGATGCGCAGCAGATTGGCCGAGGTGTCCGTGACGAGGATGGAATTGATCTGCTCCATCGTCTGCATCTTGCCGTAGCCGTGCAGGATGCTCTGCAAGAGCGGCTGGGCCTCCGCCGGCGGAATATGCTGCAGGCGGATCAGGCGCGTGATCAGCTTGTCGCTGTCGGCAAATTGCTCGTCGTCATCCGCCACGCTCAGCGGCATGCCTTCGGTGCGGGCGTTGGCAGTGGCCACCACGCGGAAAAACTTGTCGCCCATCGGCACCAGCGTGATGTTGTTCATGGAAAGCGCACTGTCGAGCGCGACCAGGGCCTCCTCGATGGTCAGCTCGGTGAAACTCCTCAGCGTGAGGGTGATCTTGGGAACGGAGGGCGACTTGATCAGCGTGCGGCCGGTCCATTCGCTGTAGTCATCAAGGATCATGTCCAGCGGAGAATCCTTGTAGTTCAGGGTAACCTTCCGGGACGGATTCAGCGCCACAACGGCAGCGTCCGGGGCCGCGCGCAACACAGCCGCCGGAGGAGCCTCATCGGCGGCGGGCGGCCGGATATCCAGCGTCTGCGCGGGCACCGACAGGCTGCCGGACAGCAAAAAGAAAACCATCCATGCAAGCCCGCCGCGGGCCATTCGTTTGTGCATTTTATAGAGCATCATAAGCCTTCACTCGCATTCCCCGCCGGCTGGCGGCTGTAGGCGCAATCCAGTATGAAATTCCCGTTCAGCTTTTCCTTTTCGCCTTTCGAGGGCACCACCCGGAGTTCGCGGATATCATAACGCACACCCTGCTCCTGTATGTCAAAAAGAAACGGCACCAGCGTCTCCAGTGAACCCTCCCAGTCGCACTTGATGGAAATCTCGCAGAGCTTGTTGCTGCTGACGGTCTCGGCGCCCGCCGAGCGCGTCTTCAGCACCAGCCCGCTCTTGTTGGCGGTCTGCTCAAGGTTCCGCAGCAGCTCGGAGGTGACGTCCAGCTTCTCCGGATGCGAGGGAAGCTGGCTGCGGAGCTCCTGCATCTTCCGCATCAGCTCATCGCGGCCGTCCAGCAGCTTCTGGTCATGCTCCATGACCGTCCGGATGTCCGACGACTGCTCGCGCGCCTTCTGAAGGGCATCCCATTTCTTCATTCCCGCATACCAGCTTAAAGCCAGCACCACGACCACCATCGTGAGCCACGCCAGCATCAGTTCGCGGATGGAGATTTTCACGGCTCACCTCCCGGCAGGTTCACGGTGATCTTGAACTCGGAGAACTTGCTCCCGTCGCGCAGCGTCTTGGTGGGCGTCAGGCCCAGTTCAATTTCATCAAAAAGCTCCGACTTGTCGAGCGCGGCCTTGAAGGCATAAATAGGATCCGCGCCGCCCGGAATCTGCCCGGTCAGGAAAACAGTGTCGGCCTTTTTGTAGTTGAAAACCGTAAGCTCCATGCCCTCCGGCATCAGCAGGATCGCCTCGCGCAGGCATTCCAGCGCCGAGTGACCGCGGTTGGCGTAGAGTTCGAGCGCAATCACTTCCCTTTGCACCTCGCGGATTTCGGCGGCGTCCTTCTTGATCTGCCCGGCGCGCGCTTCAAGGCTCGCAAGCCGCTTCTGCTGCACGGCCATGCCGATATGGAAGGCCGCCATCGCGAGGCCCCAGACGAGCAGGAAGATTCCGGTGGCCAGCAGCAGTTTCTTCTGCGCGCGGCGGGCTGTTTCCTTCTGATGCCATTCCGGCGGAACAAGATTGAGATGCTTGAATTCGCCCTCTGCGGCCGCGCGGCGCGCGAGCCCTTCGCTCAGCGGCGGAAGTTCGTCGATCATGGCGGTTTCGACCGCAAGCCCGCTCCGCTCGGCGAGCGCCGCCACCATCGCCGGCGGCAGTGCGGAGGACGACCAGATGTTCAAGTGCGCCTCTTCGGCCACGCCCCATTCGGTTTCCAGCGCAGTCAGCGTGTAGGACATCTCGTCCACGATTTCTTCTACCTCTTCGGCATCAGCCAGCCCGCCATGCATCCCGAGAAAGCGGAGCATCACCGGAAGCCCGTTGTGAATCACGATCATCTCGCAGGTCTTGCCGGTCACCAGCAGAATCACCTGCCGCCCGGCCTGCGAAATTTTTCCGGCTTCTTTCAGCAAATAGAGCCAGCCGGGCAGTTCCACATCAATCCAGTGGGGAAGCATACCGGCCTTGTCGAAGGTCGCGGCGGTCTTCTCGATGATTTCCTTGCGCACGGCCGCGATCAGCACACGGAACGAATGGGTGTTCCGATGGAGTACCTCATACGTCACCGCCATTGTTTCGATGGGAAACGGCGAAACGCGGTCAATCTGCAGCTCCACCATGCCCAGCAGTTCGCTTTCCTCGGCCGCGGGAAGATCCATGACCCGCAGGAGCGCCTGGTCGGTCGGAATGGCCAGGCAGATTTTTCCCTGAAGGCCGTGGCAGGCTTTTTTCAGCAGGGTCGAAAGTTCAGGGGTGCCCATTTCGGGCAGGGGCCCTTCGTTTCCGAGCGGAATGATCCGCTGCCCGTCCGTTTCGGCTGGGCCGCCTTTGCGCGGGCGGATGGTAGTCACATCAAGCGACTGCTCTTTCCACCTAATTGCTGTGATCAGGGATGACGCCATTCACTTTTTCTCTGTTTTGCGCGGGAGTTTATACACTTCTCCGCCCGTTTTGAACCTTTTTCGCGCATTTTCGTTCATTTTTTCGCGCTATTGCATCATTTCCTCGCGCCAGAAAACGGGCGTAACCTTTCCGCCGTCATAGCGCATTACCGCCCAGATGCCGGTTTTGATGGCCCCCACTTCGCCGATGGAGACCACGCGCACAAACTTCTTTTCGACGGTCGTGAGCTTGCCTTTCAGGTCGGCTGGAAGCCCCGCTTTTGCAATCGCCTCGTCCACGCTTTCAAAACCATCGTCCTCGGTGTTCTCCTCACCGTCCAGCCCCTTGCGCCCCTCGATGATGTCCTCCACCATCCATTCGTCAATGCCCGGCAGAAAAGCCATCATGGCCTCGCGGCTGGCCGTATTGATGTTGATCTTGCCCTCGCCCCAAACGGTCAGCAGGGACGCGATGCCCACGTAGGGCTCATCATCTTCATCCTCGGCCGGTCCGCCGTACACCACCGACGGCGTGAATCCCTTGATCAGCAGCAGTTCGTCCACCGTGTCCAGCGGGGCGTTCTTGCACTCGTAGCCGCGCTCTTCATAAAAAGGATCATCCGACTCCGCACCGTTCAAATGGTGCTCGTCGTTCTCGTCGGTCCAGTCTCCATAACAGTCAATGAGCTCATCCCACTGGTCTTCTGGAATGCCGGCCTGGTCCAGCATCTCCTCCCACTGCTCGTCGGTCATCTGGTTGATGTTCCCGCGGCCCTCCTCGGGAATGATGTCTATGCTGAAACTGCCCGCGCCCATTTCCTTCTTCAAACTGTACACCGCGTTGCCGCGCAGAATGCGCTTGGCCTGCGTGAGGGCATCCTCCTCAAGCGGAGATTCCTCCGTCTCCTCATCCAAATCCGATCCGGTCTGCGCCAGCAGGTACTGCGCCCATTCGGCGCCGGCCCGCGCGAGATACTGCGCCTTGACCCGCTTGCGGTAGAACGACGTGATCCCCGCCTCGATGTGCATGTTGAACGCGAACGTCCCGATCATCAGCGTCAGGATCAAAAGCGTCCACAGGGCGACAATCAGGGCCGAACCGCTTTTTTTAGAATTTTCAAAAGATTGGAAAAGTTCCAATGGTTGGAGGTTTTGCCTCAAAAAGTTCCAATGGTTGGAAGTTTTTTGGAGAAAAGTTCCAATGGTTGGAAGTTTTGTTCTCACTCGGCCACCGTGCCTTCCGGAACGGCCGTTTCCGCCGGCTGCGTGGTCAATACGCGCTTCTCCACCGCGGGCGCGACCGGAATCTGCACCATCCGCTTGATGGTCACCGGATCGCCGCCGTCCTCCAGGGGATCCATGAAAAGCGTGATCTCGACGATAGAGGGAATCGCGTTGGTGTCCTCCCAGTCATCCTCCCAGTCCTCGTCCTCGATGTTGTAAATCCGGCAGTTGAGGCCGTTCACGACCGACGACACAAACCACGGCTCGGTTTCGTCATCCTCCAGATCCGCCAGATGCGGAAACGACCGGATCGCAACCGCCGCGTCGCCGTCTTCATTGTCCTCGATGCTCACTGTGAGCCGGTGCAGGCCGTGCGCCAGCTCGGATTCCTGCGGGAGAAACGCGGTGCCGGAGGTCACCCAGCTGATCATGTCGTTTTCGCCGCGGTCCTCCAGATGAAATCCGTATTTGCCCGGCGACGTGCCGAACCACGCCGCCGAGCGCATGGCTGAAACGAGCTGCTCCATGACGTAGTCGCCGTGATGCAAATCCTCCAGCGCCTCCTCGCCGCGCTCCCATGCGCGGACGGTAACCGTGAAGGTGCCCAGGATCACGCTCATGGCCGTGGCGAGAATCGCCACCGCGCAGAGGATTTCAATCAGCGTGAAGCCGGGTTGATTATCTCGATTCAACGGTGCCTCCCCCCTTGTCCTCGGGCGAATAGAGATAAGTCAGAACCTCTTCATAAGTCTCCCGGCCTTTTTCGGACCAATAAACGCGCATCGTGATTTTGAAGAGGCCCGACTCCTCGTCGTTTTCATCCTCTTCGACCGACCGCGTCCAGCGCCAGTCGCTGTAGGGCGAGTCAAAATTTCCGGATTCCTCGCCGGCCTCGATTTCGCCGGGGATCAGCGGATCGGTGAGCTCGATTTCGCCCATCAGCCGCCGCGCGATTTCAAAGTTCTTGGCCTTGCGCACGACCGCAAGGCAGCGCGAGGTCGCCATCACAAGCGACGAGATGCCGATCCCGAGGATCAGGAGGGCCAGCATGACTTCGACGAGGCTCAGCCCCGCCCTGCGGTCAGCGGCCATATTCCACCTTCGCCTTCGCGGAAAGCGGATCCACGCTGACCGTCACGGTTTTGTTCTGGTCATCCGCAAGCGTGATGGAGAAATCATCGCACATGCCGCTGGGATAAAAATTGATCCAGAAAATGCCCTCGTGCTGCTGCGCAGCCTGGCCGCTTTCGACCGCGGTGATCTTGATGCCGTCGGGCAGTTCGCGCGAAAGGCGCTGTTCGATGGAATATTGCGCCTCCTCATTCCCTTCCGCGGCGGCTTGTCCGCGGCCTTCCAGGAAGCGGTCTTTTTCGCTGATGGCATTGGCGCTGGCGAGGGCGACGATTTCGTAGTCGCCTTTTTCTATGTCAAAGAAAAGCGCCGTCTGCATCTGATTGAGCACAGCGACCGAATGCGCATAGCGGGCGGCCATCACGATGCCGCGCACGGAGGTGCGCATCTTGACGCCGCGGTAGGAGTTGACGAAAGACGGAACCGCGATGCCGGTGATGATCAGGATGATCACCACCACCAGCAGGACTTCAATCAGGGTGAAGGCTGCTTTTCGGTTCGGGAACTCGCGGCCATCCGTCATCGGCCTATTCTGCCCTGCCCGTGATTTCCTTCCCGCTGCCGGGATCTCCGCTGGACTTCAGGTCATAGGTGCTGCCCTGCGCGGTATAGATGAAATCGTTGCCCCACGGATCCTTCGGCAAGCCGTCCTTCAGATAGGGCCCGCGCCACTCGGGGCTTCCGCTGTTCTCGACCAGCGCGCTAAGGCTGGCCGGATAACTGCCATGATCCATTTCGTAAAGGTCCAGCGCTACGCCGATGGCCTTGATGCTCGCTTTTGCGGCGCCTTCCTTGGATGCACCAATGCGGCCCGCAAACCGGGGCACGGCCACCGCCGCGAGGATGCCGATGATCACTATCACCATCAGAATTTCAATCAGGGTGAAGCCCGCCGTTGAACCGTAATCCGCTTTTCTTTTTTTCATCTTCGTTCTCCTTCCGCAATCAAATATTGAGTCCGCTGGTTATATCGAAAACAGCCATCAGCATGGCGATGGCGACAAATCCGACCAGCACGGCCATGCCCACCATCAGAATCGGCTCGAGCAGCGTGGTCAGCACCTTGACGCTGCGATCGAGATCGGAGTCGTAGCGCCGGGCAATGTGCGCCAGCGCGCCCGGCATGTCGCCGGATTCCTCGCCGATCGCCAGCATGTCGGTCAAAAGCGGCGGGAAAACCTTTCCTGCGGCCAGCGGTCCGGAAATGCTGGAGCCGTCGGTCACGCGTTCGCGGGCTTCGTGGATTTCATTGGCGATGACCGCATTGCCGACGGTTTCCTCGACGATGCCCAGCGCCTGCAGGACCGGCACGCCGTTGTTCAGCAGCGCGCCGAGCGTGCGGGCAAAATGGCCGAAGGCGTTGGCGGTGATAATGTGCTTGAAGATGGGCAGCCGGAGCTGCATCCGGTGCCACACCAGCTTGCCCTTCTCCGTGCGGATCGCATTGCGGATCAGGATTCCGATGACGACCGCCGCAATCAAGATAATCACTCCGTAATTAATCATGATTTCGCTGAGCTTGATCAGGATGCGCGTCGGCAGAGGCAGCGTGCTGTTCAATTCCGCGAAAATGGCCTGGAAACGCGGCACCACGAAGGTGACTGCGAAAATCAGGGTGCCCCCGCCCAGCAGCAGAACGATGGCGGGATAGATCATCGCCATGGAGACTTTTTCACGCGCCTCAAGAACGCGCTCATAATGCGTGCGAAGCCGTGTCAGGGACTCCGCCAGCAGGCCGCTGGCCTCGCCCGCACGGACCATGCTGACATAAAGCGGGGAAAATGTTTTTGGCCATTTACGGAGCGCGTCCGAGAGACTTGATCCCTGGATAATCTCGTCGCGGAGCGATGCGATAATCGTCGTTTGTCCGGCATCCGTGTCGCGTCGCGAAAGGGTGTTCAGCGCGTGGCCCAGCGTCATGCCGGAGGCCAGCAGATCGCTCAGTTCACCCGTCAGCAGCAGCACATCGCGCATGTTCATGCGCGCGGCGCGCGGCGGCATCGTCAGCGCGAAGCGCTTCCCGGCGCTTTTGGGGGATGTCTCGGCGCCCGCACCAGCGCCCTCGCGGAGCACAACGGGCACCGCGCCCATGCGCTCAATCTGGATCAGCGCGGCCTGCCGGTCAGGGGCTTCGAGGGTTCCCTCTTTTTTGTCGCCGCTCGCCAGCCGGGCTGTATAGGTGTAGGTCGGCATCGGAGAAATTATCCTTCAGAAAGAGTTTCGTCTTCCTCTGAAACGCGCAGAACCTCCTCGACCGTCGTGACCCCCTCCAGGGCTTTGGTCCAGCCGTCCTCGCGCAAGGTGTGCATGCCGCGGCGAAGCGCCTCGGTCTTGATGGCGGCCGATGAAGCGCGCGCCACAATCAGCGGGCGGATGTGATCATCCACCGCAAGAATTTCATAAATGCCTGTCCGGCCGCGGAAGCCCGTCATGCGGCATTCCTCGCAGCCGACCGCTTCCTTCAAGGTTCCCTCTTTAAGTCGCTCCAGCGGGAACCCGATGTTCGTGAGCGACGGCTTGTCCACCGGCAGAGGCCGGCTGCATGCGGGACAAAGGCGGCGCACCAGGCGCTGGGCCACCAGACCCTCGACCGAAGAAGCCACCAAAAACGGCTCGATGCCCATGTCCAGCAGGCGGGTGACCGCGCCCGGCGCATCGTTGGTGTGCAGCGTGCTGAAAACAAGATGCCCCGTGAGGGCGGCTCGGATTGAAATCTCCGCGGTTTCGCGGTCGCGAATTTCACCCACCATGATCACGTCGGGATCCTGGCGCAGGATGTGGCGCAGACCCACCGCAAAGGTCAGGCCGATCTGCGGGCGGACGTTGATCTGGTTGACGCCCTCCATTTCGTATTCAATCGGCTCCTCAATCGTCAGGATGCGCTTGTCCACGGAGTTGATGGTGTGCAGCCATGCGTAAAGCGATGTTGATTTGCCCGAACCCGTGGGGCCCGTCACCAGCAGAATGCCGTGCGGCTTGTGAATCATTTTGGTCAGGATTTTTGAATCGCGCGGAGCCATGCCCAGTTTGTCCATGCCCAGAAGGCCGCTCGAACGCATCAGCAAACGGAGACTTACGCTTTCGCCGTAGACCGTCGGCATGGTGGAGACGCGGACATCAATTTCCTCGCCGCGGATGCGCAGGCTGATGCGGCCGTCCTGCGGCAGGCGCTTTTCGGCAATGTCCATGTTGCTCATCACCTTGATGCGCGAAATAATGGCCGACTGAAACCTTTTGAGCTGGGCAGGGACCGGTGTCTGGTGCAAAACCCCGTCCACGCGGTAGCGGATGCGGAGCGAGGTCTCCATCGGCTCCATGTGAATATCCGTTGCGCGGTCCTTGTGCGCCTCCCAGATGATCTGGTTGACGAATTTCACCACCGAGGCTTCCTGGTCGAGATCGCTCAGGTCCGCCGGCAGAATATCCTCCTCGGATGCCACCTCGATGCGGTCGTGCTGGATCATCTGGTCGAGGGTGTCCGCGCCGACGCCATAGAACTTCTTGGAGGCCTTGCTCAGATCATCCGCGGTGCTCAGCGCCAGGCGGATCCGGAAGCCGGAAGCAAGGCGGAGCGCATCCACCAGTCCGGGATGAAACGGATTGTGGGTGGCAACGCGCAGGGCGCCCTTTTCCATGGCCACCGGCACAACATTGTACTGGAAGACCGCCTTGGTGGGCAGTTTCTGGAGGATGGCCGCATCAATGGCGGTGTCGGAAAGGCGCACAAAGGGAATCGCCATGGTTTTGGCCAGGGCCTGAAGAAACTCGTCGTCCCGGGCATAGCCCATGTCGAGGACGACATCGGTGATGGACATGCTGCTCTGCTGCTGGCGCTGAAGGATATCCTCGATCTGTGCGGGAGTGAAAAGCCCGGTCTGTTCCAGCAAACCTGCAAGTTTCTGTGTCCCGGCGGTTGTCATTGCGTCTTTATCCCTTTTGAATCCGGGAACATACACCCGGCACGTTGTTATGTATCCGTATTGACCGGAAAACCCGGAAAATGTTCAGAATCGAGGCCATCACTTTTTGCCGCTGCGCTTGGTCAGTATCTCGCGGATGGGCACAAACAGGTCCTCCAGCGTGAAGGGCTTGTCCACAAAACCGCTGACGCCCAGATTCACCAGCTTTTCAAAGGTGTCGTCATTAATAAAGGCGGAAAGCACAATGATATCCATGTCCGGTCGTTCTGCATGGCCGGTCTCGACGATCTCAACCCCGTCCACCGGAACCATGTGGAGGTCGGTGACCATAATGTCGATTTCCTCCATACCCATAAGGATTTTAATGGCCTCAGCGCCGTTGCTGGTGCTCAGCACCTGATGGCCCTCCGAACGCAGCACGCTTTCCAGCATGTTGCGGACATCCGGCTCATCATCCACTATCAGTATTTTTGCCATAAAACCCCAATCAGGATTGAACGAATACATTAAAGCGTTTCAGCAGATTTCCTACAAGCACCGTTTTAAGGGCAACCGGCACAGATTTGTTTTGTTTTCCCCCTGCAACATTCATAAAATATCCGGCATTTGAAAGGATATTCAACCATGAAACCTGCCGGCGTTCTTTTTCTCGCCCTGATGTGCTCCCTCTCTTCCGCATGGGCCCAGGAAGAGGGGTCTGCTTCCCAGACATGGACCTCCGCCAGCGGCGCAAAAATCGAGGCCTCATTAGATTCGATCCGGGGAGACGTGGTGGTGCTCAACAAGGCCGGCGGGGGTCAGGTCAAAATCCGCATGAACCAGCTCAGCAGCGCCGATCAGATTTTTGCCCGCTCCCAGAGTTCCGCAATTCCGGCGGCCGTTCCTAAAATTGAAGAAACGGCGGCCATTCCGCCGGAAATTGAGGCGCTTTTCGGCGACAAGCTGATTGACGCCAAAAAGAAGCGCGTTTCTCCGGCATCGCTTTCCGGCAAAAAGATCGGGATCTACTTTTCCGCCCACTGGTGTCCGCCCTGCCGCGCTTTCACACCTGAACTGGTTAAATTTTACAATCAGCTCAAGACGGACAACAAACCGTTCGAAATTGTTTTTGTCAGCAGCGACCAGGATGAACAGGGCATGATGAATTACATGAAGGAAATGGACATGCCCTGGCTGGCCCTGCGTTTTGGCGACAAGCGCATTCCAAAATTGAAGGAACAGTTCGGCGTCTCGGGCATCCCCACCCTCGTGATCGTTGACGACAAAGGGAAAACAGTCTCAAACAAAGCCCGCGGCGAAGTCATGACTTTGGGTGCCGCCGCTTTCGATGCCTGGTGACATGAAGCTTTTTGATGCCCATTGCCATTTGCAGGACGACCGGCTGGCCCCGAAGCTGGACGACGCGATCCAGCGGGCGCAGGAGGCTGGAGTTAAACACATGGTGTGCTGCGGCACCTGCGAAGGCGATTGGCCGCGAATAAAAGAACTCGCCCAGAAATATAACTCTGTTTTCCCCGCCTTTGGTCTTCATCCGTGGTTCATCAAGGAGAGGACCAAAGACTGGCAGGAAAATCTGGAGCGGTTCCTGGCGGAAACCTCATCGGCGGTCGGCGAAATCGGTCTGGATCACGCGATCGAAGACAGGGATGATCCCGATCAGGAGAGCGTTTTTATTGCGCAAATGGAACTGGCCGCACGACTTAACCGGCCGGCAACCATCCACTGCCGCCGCGCATGGGACCGGTTTCCGGTTCTGCTGAAGGAAATGAGAAACCGGCCAACCCGCTTCATGGTTCACTCATATTCCGGCGGGACCGAGCTGATGCACCCGCTGGCGGAACTCGGCGCATATTTTTCGTTTTCCGGCTCCATCACGCTCACCAACAACCGCAAGGGACTGAAATCGGTGGCCGCCTGCCCCGCGGACAGGCTTCTGCTCGAGACAGACGCCCCGGACATCCCCCCGCTTCTGCCGGACGGGACGCGGGCAGAAATGAGCGAACCGGCCAATCTGCCGCTGGCGCTGCGCGCCGCGGCCGCCGCGCGCGGAGTTTCCGAAGTTGATTTGGCCGCGCAGGTGTGGGAGAACTCATGCCGGTTTTACGGTTTTGAATTATGACAGCAGCCGCACATTCATTTTCACGCGTCGAACTTCTGCTGGGCGAAGAGGCCCTTGCGAGATTGCGGAAGTCGCAGGTGGTCGTTGCGGGCATGGGCAGCGTGGGATCGTTTGCTGTCGAAAGCCTCGTCCGCACGGGGATTGGCCATATACGCCTGGTTGATTTCGACATCGTCAACCGCAGCAATATCAACCGTCAGCTCTATGCCCTTGAATCCACGATCGGCCGCAAAAAAGTTGAACTCGCCCGCGAACGGGCGCTGCAGATAAATCCCCAGTGCGATGTCGAAGCGCTGGAGCTTTTCATTGACGACACAAACGTCAGCCGGGTTCTGGCCGGCAGGCCGGCGGTTTTGATTGATGCGATTGACAGCGTGAATCCAAAAGCAACGCTTCTGGCCGCAGGCGTGGAAGCGGGAATTCCCGTGATCTCCGCCATGGGCGCGGCAACGCGCACGGATCCCGCGTGCATCCATGTGGCCGATCTTCATAAAACGCACGGCTGCCCCCTCGCCCGGATGATGCGCAAGCGGCTCGGGAAGCGCGGAATCAAGCAGGGCATCCGCTGCATCTATTCCACCGAAAAAACTTCCGAAGAACACCGTTTGGACGCCGACGATCCCGAAACCGACAGCGAGCGAACCGTGGATCGGGGCCGCAAGCGCGATGTGCTCGGGAGCATTTGCAGCATGCCCGGCATTTTCGGACTGATTGCCGCCCGCGAGGCCATTTTCCAAATCCTAAAAAGCGAACCGCCATGCAACTGATACAGGAATCTCCCGAATTCCGCCCCGGCATCAACGTGCTGGCGGAGAAACATGCGGACCTGCTGGAGGGGCGGCGGATCGGGCTTGTTGCCCACCGGGCCAGCGTGGACATCAACGGCATTCCTTCCGCGCAGCTTCTCAACGGGAAACTGGACAAGGGCCTGAGATGCATCTTCGGGCCGGAACATGGCTTCACAAGCACGGCCATGGCCGGGGCTGCCGTCAAAGACGGCTGGCATCCGGAATGGAAAATTCCGATCCACTCGCTCTACGGCGACACCCGCAAGCCGACTGCCGAAATGCTGGCGGGCCTGGACATGATCGTTGTTGATCTGCAGGACCTTGCCGTGCGCTGCTACACCTATGTTTCCACGCTGCGCCTTGTCATGGAGGCCGCCGCGGAATACGGCCTTGATGTGGTTGTCGCCGACCGGCCGGTTCCATTCCCGAATGTATGTGACGGCCCGATGCTGGATCCGGCGGCCGAAAGTTTTGTGGGCATGATCCCAACCCCGCTGGTCTACGGCATGACGCCGGCCGAAGCCGCGCTGTTCCTGAAGGAGCAGGTGATCCCCAACGTCTCTCTTTACGTGATTCCCATGACCGGCTGGCGGCGCGATGCGGGATGGCCGATCTTCGCGCCGTGGAATCCGCCGTCACCCGGAATTCTCGCCTGGGAAACCGCCATGATCTATCCCTCGCTGGTCTGCTGCGAAGCGCTTCCCGCGCTCGACTATGGCCGCGGAACACCGAACATATTCAAAATTGTGGCCGCCTCATGGATTCATGCGGGAAAACTGAAAAAAATGCTGGGCCATCTTCCCGGCCTTGAAACGTCTGTTGAAAAATACACGGCGAACTGGGGGCGTGACGCGGGAACGGAACTGGAAGGCCTGCGCTTCGAGGTGACGAGTCCGGAAAATCTCTGCCCGGCGGAAACCGCGGTTCGCGTGCTGTCGGCCATTCAGGAACTGCACGGAGCATCCAAACTCTGGGCCGATCCCGAAACGAGGCCGGAATTCTTCGACAAGCTCATGGGCACATCCTCTGTCCGTGAAGCGCTGCAGGCCGGAACGTCCGCCTCCGAAATAATCGCCGCCTGGAAGACAGAAAATTCCGCTTTTGAGGCTCTCCGGAAAAAAGTGAAAATTTATTGATTTTTGCGAAAAATGGCCATTCTTAGGCCATTTTGAGCGTTTTTTGCCGTTTTTTGGCTATTTT
>JBFXGK010000014.1:0-76928 GCA_050178035.1 Kiritimatiellia bacterium | reverse complement strand
TTCAGAATGCCGATGATCTGCTCTTCCGTATACCTCTTCCGCTTCATTCCGTTCTCCCTTTCTTCGGTTTACTCTAAACGGGAGAACTCTCATTGCAAACGTCTAAGTTTTAGGGGGGCAGGTCAGCGGCAATGCGTTCTCTAACGTCTTCTTCTTTTGTTTCCTTATAAGAATATGAAAATACCCCTTCCATTGGATCATTCAGCGATGACCAATCAGCGCAATAAAGGCGATTATTGAGAATAATATCGAGAGCGTGGGGGATCTGAGCCGCAGATTTGAATTTATAAGCCTTCATTTTGTTTCCTTATGCCCAATTGCGAACGAAGTGAGCGCCGTTGGAATCAATTCATCTTGAGTGTTCTTGCCATGCGGTTCGAGACTTGATCTGTGATCTTAGAGATATCGTATACTCGATCCGCGATGGCCTGTACATCATAGTGTTTTTGAGACAGGTATTTGATGAAGGTCTCCAAGCCTTCATCCCCCTTTCCGAACACGCGCCGTTTATATGCATCCAGATGCTGTTGGACTTTTGGATCATCGATGGAAACATTGAAAGTCACACGCTGTCGTGAACGCTCGATCAATAGTTGCGCGGTCATCACTGTAAAGGGGATGATGATAGTCGCGGTATCTACGATTCCGTCGACGATAAGCTCAACGGATCCCTTTTCAACATCGGTAACCTTCCCGAATTTGATGCGCTCGCGATAAACCTTGCTGTAGCGATTCAGATAGGCAGGACGTTTTTCGGCGAAGAAGTACTGCTCGAGTTGACGGTCCCGATGTTGCTCAATGAGTTCAGAAAACGTCAGCAACTGGAACAAATCGCTTGAAAGGTAGCCGATCGTGTAAAGATTCGCCTGTTCATCGCCGAAGTATACTCTCAGCGTGTTATTGACTGCCATGGTGTGCTCCTTTCATAATTCCAACAAGTATTTGAACTGTTTTTGGTGATCATCACAGTTTGGATGCCTGCTTTCATTACGTGCCGAGTCTAGCCGGTGTTCATGCGGGGGGAAAGAATGTTTTCAGAGAATTATCGGATGCTTCATAAAGTCCCAGCGCAGTTTCAACTGCTGGGATTCCAGACCCGTCACTCTGGGGTGGATGAATAGGCCCAGAAGTCAGACGGAGCAATGACGCGGATGCCTGATATACGCTCATTTGTCGGCATTTCCTTCAGCCTTCAGCCTAAATGGATTAGATTTGAAGATTGTCTGCCTTTGATGCATCTTGTGGGCAGT
Organism: Kiritimatiellia bacterium; assembly: GCA_050178035.1. Lineage (GTDB taxonomy): Bacteria > Verrucomicrobiota > Kiritimatiellia > JAKQHR01 > JAKQHR01 > JAKQHR01. The sequence continues at coordinate 75,678 of JBFXGK010000014.1, read as the reverse complement.
ATTTTCGAGGTTTATCGGGAGACGGCTTTATGAAAACGAATGCACTTTTGAATCTCTTTTTCATGGCGGTGTTCTGCGCGGTTCAGGGGCTTTTCGCCGAAACTCCGCGCGGCGACATCAACGGGTGGGGGACCAACTGGATGACAGCCGACGCGGATTTCGGAAGCGTTTACAAGGTCACCATTACTTCCACGGCCACGCGGGCGACTTCGGGCCTCAAGTTCGATCAGGACGGCGATTGGAATCCGCAGTGGGGATACAAGGCCGCCTATTCCACCAATGCCGCGGTCAATTCGAACATCGGCCAGGCTCGCATCAATGACGGCGGCGACCCGTCCGATTTGTCTTACGCAGAAACCAATGGCTGGAGATACACTTTCTGTCTGAAGGGGACGTTTGAATGGTGGGATCGCCAATACGTTGTAATGGGAACTGCGAGCGATCCTGTCTCCGTGCTTTCGGTTTCCGACAACCATGACACGGCCGCCACCAATGCGGTGACAGTCACCATCCAGCTCAGCGCCGCCAAAAGTGCCCAGGAAAATGTCTGGGTGCGCTACACGAAGAACGCGTGGACAAACAGTTATCTCACGGCCCAGGCTTCCGGAAGCTCCACGAATTACACAGCCACGATTCCGGCCAGCCCGACCGGAACGGTTGTGGATTATTACATCCTGACTTCGACCATGCCATCGAACGTCATCACCGCCGACTTTGATCTCTGCACGCTGCGGGGCAAGAAGTCGGGCACTACGAATTTCTACTACACCGTTGGAAGCCCTCCGGCCAATCTTGGCAACTGCTGGCACATACCTGCCAACACGGAACCCTTCACCGTGACTATGCGCAATCCGCTTGATGCACCGGCCACCAATCAGGCGGTCTACATTTACAACGGCAACCAGTATCAGGGGACGGGCAGTCCCGGCGACCAGACCGGCGGGTGGCTGTTCCACAAGAAAACAGGGGCGGGTTCGTGGAGTTCAAACAGCCTTGCATTCGACAATGTGGACGGCAACAACAAGTACTGGGTCAGCCAGATCCCGGCCGGAACCTACGCGGCATCCGATGCCGTGCAGTATTATCTGCTGATCACCTACAACGATCACGACAACACCTTCATTGGCACCACCAACAGCGGAACCGCCAGCCTGACCTATGCGGATGCCGCGTCCGCGCAAAGCAATCCGTTCACAGTAATTTATTCGGCGGCCTCCGGCCCGTCACCGGCCTATGTATGGCATGCGGACAACCGCGTAGTATCGGGCACCAGCGCACAGTTCTGGGCCAAGATCGGCTACGCGCAGGGCATCGGAACGAACCGCTGGGCGGATTACGCGGCGGTCTATTACACGACCAACGGAGTCGAGCCGCACGGGCATTACGGGGTGGCGGGGAATGCCGACACAATGATTGCCGCGATGAGCTTCGACCACATGGAGGAAGACAGCTATCCGGATGCCGACGCCATGTGGTGGCAGGGAACGGCGTCAAGCCTGCCGTCGCTGACGACCATCAAATACAAAATCGGCGCGTGGAAAACCACCAACGACACCGAGCGCTATGCCGACTACGGCACATCGGGAACGGCCAGCAACCTTTTCTCGTTCGCCATTGGAACCACGGGCGCGCACCAGCTCACCGTGGGCTCGCTGAATGCGGATTACACCACGACCAAGTTCTTCATTGATGAAGTGGACGGGGATACGGAGCAGATCGTTGTGACCTATGTGCCCGGAGCGCCGGACCTGAACAAGGTGGAAATATTCTCCAACCTCGACCGCCGCGACTATGCCGATGTGGATTACACCAATGCCTTCATAGCGGCCGACGGTTATGCCGACGGCATCAAGCCGCCCGATGGAAACCTGCTCACGACCAACGACGCCGGGGCCTATTTCAGGGCCTATCCGATGACGCACACTGGCGGCGGAACCTATGTCTGGACCGGAACCGTCAGCAAGTGCGGCGCGTACCGGCTGACCGCCCGATACGCCACCAACGGCATGGCCGCCAACACATGGCACTGGTACACGTCCAATGGCCGCAGGGATCACGCGGTGGTCGTCTCGCCGAAGAAGGTTCTGGAAATGACCATGTATGAGCTGAACCCGCTCACGGTCGAGGCCACCTACAACGACGAGGCGGGCCGGAGCACATTCGTGGATCTGCTGAACGCTTCGCAGGGTGACTCGGACGGCTTCGATCCATTCAATCTTGAATACCTCAATTATATCCAGGCCAACTGCCTCTGGTTCCAGCCGATTCATCCCAGCGCGGACACCACGCGCGGCGATCCTTCGGGCTACACGCCGGGAAGCCCTTATGCCACGCGCGATTATTTTGCGGTCTCACCGTATCTGGGCGCCGACGGGACAGAATCCGGCGCGCTGACGGAGTTCACCAATTTCGTGGCGCGATGCGACGCCTACACGGGCTCGGTGGGAACGGTGAACGTGATGCTGGACGGCGTGTTCAATCACACCGCGTGGGATGCGGAGATGGGGCAGGGCGGGCTGGATCTGGGATTCTGCACCAACAAGGATGACCGCATTGGCTGGTTCAAACCGGGATGGTACGCGCTGATGACCGACTACGGCGAGTCGGCCACCTATTACCATTCTGTTTACAGCAACGACTTTGCCACCGCACCCGACCGCGGCGATTTCGGAAAGTGGGCGGATGTGACCGAGTTCTATTTCGGAAAATATTCCGCTCTGGTCCGCCATAATCCCGACAACAACGGCGACTACCTGAACGAAGATGATGTCTATGACTTCACCGGCATGTCCACCGACAACAAGGATCTGTGGAAATATTTCGGCTACTACACGGAATACTGGCTGAAGAAAACCGGTCATTCCGGAAGCAACAGCTTCGTGCGGGCCAGTGACGACAAGGGCATTGACGGGCTTCGCTGCGACTTCGGGCAGGGCCTGCCGCCGCAGACGTGGGAATACATCATCAACCGCACGCGCGCCATGAAATGGAATTTCATCTTCATGGCCGAGACGCTCGACGGAGGCAAGCCCGGCTACCGGTCGAACCGCCATTTCGACGTGCTGAACGAGAACCTCGTGTTTCAGTTCACGCAGGCGCACATCAACGATTCGTGGGCCATCCGCAGCGCGCTGGAAGACCGGCGCAGCAGCTACAACGGCGGCGCGGTGCTGCTGAACCTGACCTCGCATGACGAAGTGCTGCCGGACAACGACACCTGGCTGACGGCCAGCCGCTACGGGGCGGTCTCAACGGTGGACGGCATTCCGATGATGTTTTACGGGCAGGAGCAGGGCATCCAGAACTATAATTCCGATCCGTCCTTCTGGTACTACGACGGCTTCCGCACCGACCACGAGGAGAACTTTGGCAAGTACATCCCGCAATTCAAGCAGTGGAACCAGTTGATGGTCTGGTCCAATCCTCCGCCGAACAACGGAGGCCTTGCGCAGTGGTACGGCCGCGTGAACTGGGCGCGTTTGAACAGCCCCGCGCTCCAGAGCCAGAACCGGTATTTCCTGAGCAAGGTCGGTGGCGGCGACGAGGGTAAAATCATGGCGGTGGCGAAATACGAGGAGGCCTATGCCTCGCCGATCGACAAGGATGTCGTGCTGGCGTTCGCGCTGCTGTTCCGGCACGGCGAGGCGCATGCGGGCGCGTCGGCCACTTATGATCTGACAGGACCGTGGAGTCTGCTGGGGATGGATACCGGCAAATTCTACAACGTGCGCAACCTGGCCTCGAGTGATGCCGGTGTGTATCTCTGGCCGACCAATAAGTCGGGCGCGGAACTCTACAGCAGCGGCGTCTGGGTGAATCTGGAGGGCGGCACGGTCAACGCGATCACCAACGACGGCGAGCTGGTGCAGTACCTGAAGATTGAGGAAATGGCGCAGAACCATGCGCCGGTGATCAGCCTGCCCGGCCCGCACATCCTGCCTGTGGGCGCGGCCACCAACTTTGCCGTGACCGCCAGCGATTCGGACAGTGATCCCGTGACCCTGACCAACACCGTCGCGCCGGCCGGGGCATCTTATGTCGGCACGACCTTCTCATGGACCGCGGGCGTCGTTCATGCGAACACGACCAATGCGGTTGTCTTCGTCGCCGATGACGGACAGGCCGAAACCAACAGCGTGGTGACGAATGCAACCGTCATCGTGGTTCCGTTCGACTCCGATCTCGACAGTATCGCGGATGCGTGGGAATGGACGAAATTCACGAGCCTGACCAACAATCCGGGCGACGATGCCGACGGCGACGGGAAAGACAATCATTATGAATATATCACTGACACCGATCCGCTGAACATACTCTCGTTCTACCAGAACACCATCACCAGCGCCGTGGGCACGGCCGTCCTGAACATCACCACGGGCCCGCCGACATCGAGCGACCGCGTGTACGACCTCATTTGGACCACAAACCTGACCGGGAGCATAACCTGGACGCGTATGGGCCTGAACAAGCCCGGCATCGGGGGTGCAGTCGTGCTTTCAGTAACCAACAACGGTGCGACTGGCTATTACCGCACAATGGTCACTTTCCCGTAAAAAGTCTGAAAAAACACAAAAAACGGCCCAAAATGGCCAAAAAATGGCCAAAAATGCCTAAAAACGTTTAAAAATGCTCAAAAAAGGCCAAAAAACAGCGATTTTTATCAATGGGCCGCGGGAAGGGCCGGCCGTACTTTCAGGACGCGGGATTTGGTGATGTGGACGGTTCCGGGCTTTGCGCCGCGCGGTTTGGATACATTTTTCGCCTGCGTGCAGGAGACCGCTGTAACCCCTCCGTTGCGGGCCTTGCTGTGCCATGCGGCAACTGCGGCTGCGCATTCCAGAAGTTCCTTTGACGGCTCCAGATGATCCGGATGACTCAAAATCACATGGCTCCCGGACATGCCCTTGATGTGGAACCACCAGTCGGACGGATGGGCCGTTCCGATGCTGAGCACATCGTTGTCGCGATCGGATTTACCGGCGAGGATTTCCCAGCCGTCCGGAAGTGTGTACCGGTCCGCGCGCGATGTCCTATTTGCCGGATTTGTCGGCATTGCTTTGATTGCGGGCGGTTAAGATGCGGGAGTTCATCTGACGATAGCGCAGGGTGCCGATGAGCATGACGATCACCCCGGCCGGAATGCAGGAAAGGCCAATGACCTGAAACCATTTTGCCGCCGAAAAATGGAAAAGGGTGACGCCGGCCAGCATGAGAGCAACGCCGGAACGCAGATAGGCCAGGAGTGTGCGCTCGTTGGCCAGGAGTGTGCGGTCAATCGCCAGTTCGTCGCGAAGTATCAAGTCCTCGGATTTAAACCTCTGATATGCTGTCATGTTCAATTCTCCGGCCATTCATGGGCATCACTTCAAGTAAGGCGGGCGATTTGCCGACCGCCGCGGCGGGCACGCAGTGCCCATCCTGCCGACCAATATAAATTCTATTATTGAACGAGAAGTATAGCGCGGCGGCGGAACATCTGCAAGTTCAGGAAGGGAGAATGCTATTTCCGCTTGTCAAGCTGCGCACGGACTGCCCGCCCGAGCGCGGGCCGGCTGAAGGGTTTGGGGATGAAGGCATCGCATCCGATTTTTCTGGCCTCCTCCAGCTGCGCCTGCGGCGTGGATCCGCTGACCAGCATGCAGGCCTGTCCGGGAACCTTCTCGACGATTTTCCGGTATAGATTGACGCCGTCGTTCTCTTTGCCCATGTTCATGTCCAGCAGGACCAGGTCTACGGTTTTCCCCTCGAGGATGTTCAACGCCTCGTATTCGTTGGATGCGGTCAGCACCCTGTAGCCCAACGAACGCAGGAGTGCCCGCGCCAGCGCCCTCTGCGGCCGGAGGTCATCAACAACCAGAATGGTTTCGGTGCCCTCATAGCTGATGTCCTTCTCAGCAGGCTGCGGGGTTTCCGCGTTGGCGGCGGGGAAGTACAGGATGAATTCCGTGCCTGACCCGACTTCGGATATGATGTCAATGTAACCCTGATGATCCTTAAGGATCCCGAAGATGATGGTCAGTCCCAGGCCGGTTCCGCTGTTGCCCATATCTTTGCGCGAGAAGAATGGTTCCAGCAGGCGTTTCATGTCATCCGGATCGATGCCGCGCCCCTTGTCAGCCACGCTCAGAACAGCGTAGTGGCCCGCGGGAATTTTCTCGTAACCGTTCAGGGGTTTATCCAGAACAACTGACCGGGTGCTGACGATGACGGGTTCCCCTTTGCTGGCGTCGAATGCGTTGATGATCAGGTTCATGATCACGGCCTGCAGATGGGGCGCGGATCCGAGAATGTCAGGAAGCGCATCGTCCAGCCGGCACTCAACCTGCTGCTCGGGCAGCTTATTCCTGAGGGCGATGAATCCCAGCGACTTCATGTAATTCCTGACCACCGTGTTCAGGCTGATGGACCCCGGCTGGAAATTTCCGCGCCGGGCAAGGGTCAGGAGATCCTTGATTATTTCCGCCGCGTGCTCGGCGGATTTTCGGATTTCGAGAATGTCGTCACGCACCGGACTGTCGGGCGGAAGCTGTTCGAGAATCAGGTCGGGGTAAGCCACAATGGGCCCAAGGATATTGTTGAGGTCGTGAGCAACCTTGCCGGCCAGTTTGCCCAGCGTTTCCATCTGCTCGGCGTTCTGCAGGCGCTTGCGCAGCTCGGTTTCAATCTGGTGCGCTTTGTGCCGCCGGTCTATTTCCTGCAGTTCCCGCCTGACGGCCGGCCCGAGGCGCTTCAGGTTGTCTTTCATGACATAGTCGCTGGCGCCGTTGCGGATGGCGTCTGCCGCGGTTTCTTCGCCGACTGTTCCGGAAACAACAATGACGGGCACGTCCGGCGCAGCCTTCTGGGCTATGCCGAGGGCTTTGATTGCATCGAAGCCGGGCATGACATAGTCCGAGATGATCATGTCGGGCTTGAACTCCCGGAGTTCCCGGAGCATGTCGTTTTCCGTGTCCACACGATGCAGCGTGAACCTGAAACCTTCCTTGACGAGAACGCGCTGAATCAGCTCGCAGTCTTCCGACCGGTCTTCGAGCATCAGGATTTTGAATTCTGCTCCGGACTCCATGACGGCAGCCTTCCTGTTATGAGGCTCTCGCGCTGACTATGGCCCATGACAGTCCCAGCGTGACGATGATTTCAGCGAGTTTGTCAAACGCGATGGGTTTCACAAGGTAGCTGTTGGCCCCGTAATTGTAGGTGTTGATGAGATCCCTTTCTTCGTCTGACGCGGTCAGGATCACGGCGGGGATGCCCTCTGTGCGTGCATCGCTCTTGATGCGACGCAGAACCGTAAGCCCGTCTATCTTGGGGAGCTTGAGATCCAGAAGGATCAGCTTTGGGGGGTGCTCTATGCTGCGCGAGGCATGCCTTTTTTCGCAGAAGATGTATTCAAGAGCTTCTTCGCCGTCGCGCACCACAAAGATCCTGTTGACGATGTTCTTGGATTGCAGCGCCCGGAGGGTCAGTTCGACGTCGTCCGGATTGTCCTCCACCAGAAGAATCTCAACGGGTTCCATATTGTAACTCATGGCGATCTCCAAAGGAGAGAATATAGTATGCAGATGTTCGATGTGTCAATGGCGTGCCGGTTTTTATTCAGCTTTTCTGAATCCTGCGATGAACATCCCATTGCATGGCCCGTCCGCAGGCCAGATCATGCATTGCCCCGGGCAGGCGGCTCCGGTCAGCGGATGCGTGAAATCAAGCGGCTCGAAATTCCTCTTTTCATTGAGGAATGCGGCCGCCACAGCGTCTGTCTCGTCGGCCGTGCAGGTGCAGACCGCATAGATCAGGCGGCCGCCGGGCCGGAGGAACTGCGACACATGCATCACGATCCTTTTCTGGACAGCCGCGCTGCGATTGATGTTTGACGGATCGAATCTCCATCGGGCATCCGGATTGCGGGGCCATGTCCCAATCCCGGAGCAGGGGGCGTCCACAATGATTCCGTCGAAATCGCCGCATCCGGGGCTGTCTTTGCTTCCGTCGAGCACGGCTGTTCGGATGCCGCGCATACCCGTGCGTTCCGCGCGTTCACGGATCTGTCCGAGACTCGACGGACGGAGGTCGGTCGCCAGTATTTCTGCGCGGCATCCGGACAGCGCCGCCAGGTGCAGCGCCTTGCCGCCCGCGCCGGAACAGACGTCCCACCAGCTTTCGCCGGCCTGCGGCGCCGCGATCAATCCGGCGCACTGAGAAGATAAATCCTGCACATCCGCCTTTCTGCCCTCGGGGGTGTTGAGCAGTCCGCGGTTGAAATTTTCGGGGAGCGCAAGCGCCGTCGGGATGCGGGGATGCGCCTGGGCGCCGGGCGCTTCGATAGCCATAGCATCGGCCGCCGTTGCGAAACGCAGCCATGCGGGCGGCCGGATTTGCATGGACTCCAGGAACTGTGAGCGGGCTTCCCAGGGATTCAGATGGCGGGGGAATGCAATCCTATCGAGCACATTCTTCGGGATGATGTTCTCCACCGCCACGCTTCGTCCCAGCAGGCTGCCCGCCATCGCCGCCTTCTCCGGGAGTGTCATCGCCGCCATCGGCTTCATCTTCCCTTCGGAAAATCCGGCATCAGTGCAGACGGCCCGGAGATCGTCGTTCACGTTCTCGGCATCGAGCAGCAGGGCGACGGCGCAGGCCTTGACCGGCGCGGCGCCTTCCAGCCAGCCGCGCCAGCGGAAATATGAAAAAACAACGCGAGAGTAGAACCTGCGGTCGCGTGACCCGTATTCACGGTGCTTACGGAAAACGGCCTGCAATGAAGCGTCTGCCGGATTATTCCGGGCGACCTCGCTGCATACCTGCTCAAGGATGCCGAGTGCCAGTTCTGTGCGCCGGCTTGTTCCGCCGGCAGCGGCCGGATTATGATTTGTGCGATTCTTCATTTCCAGTCTTGATTGAAAGGCTTCATTCAAATAGCGTATGCAAAAATTTGGAGGCCATTATGGCAAAAGAACTGGCATTTGTATTGATAAATCCTTACACGATCGGAAAATCGCGCACAGGCGGCGTGATTGGCCGCTACATTCGCACCGGACTCGACCTGGTCGGCGCACGCATTTTCGGGCCCAGCAGGGCGCTGACCGAAAAATATGCCGCCATGATCCGTGAGGATCAGGAGGTCGACGAGGATCAGCGCGACATCATCGCCGATTATGTTCTCCGCACCTACATGCCCGATTCAAAGAACAACCGCCGTCACCGGGTGTTCATGCTTCTGTTTGAAGGCGACAATGCCATTGACCGCATCCGTGAAGCCACCGGAAAGGTTCGTTACAACATGACTTCCGGCCGCACGGTCCGCGACATCTACGGCGATTACGTCACCGGGCCCAACGGGCAGGTGCTCTATGTCGAACCGGCTGTTCTGATCGGCCCCACGGCAAAATCCTGCGCGGCCACGCTGAAACTCTGGGCTGAATACAGCGCAAAAGACGGCGGCATTATCGCCGACGCCTTTGATCTGGCGGACGACAATATTGAGAAGACCCTTGTCCTGATCAAGCCCGACAATTTCCGCTTTCCGAGCTCGCGCGCGGGAAACATCATTGACTTGTTTTCGGGTTCCGGCCTGCGCATTGTCGGCGCGAAGCTGCATCAGATGAGTGTGGGCGAGGCCGAAGAATTCTACGGGCCGGTCCGGGAATTTCTGCGCAAGAAGTTCAAGGGATCCGCCGGCGAGCAGGCCTACGAAGCCCTTTCAAAGAAATTCGGGGTTGCCATCCCGGAAAGCATGAAAGAGCAGCTCGGTGAAATGTTCGGTCCGCTGGTGGCCGATCATCAGTTCTACAAGATCATTGAGTTCATGACCGGCTGGTGGGCTCCTTCCTGCGGCGCTGATGGAAAGGAATGTCCCGGCAAGAGCAAGTGCCTCGCGCTGGTCTATGCCGGCGAGAACGCGATCAGCAAAATTCGCGACATCCTTGGGCCCACCGATCCCAGCAAGGCCCAGCCCGGCTCCGTGCGAAAGGAATTCGGAAGCGATGTGATGGTCAATGCCGCCCACGCCTCCGATTCGCCTGAAAACGCCGCCCGCGAGATGAAGATCATCAAGGTTGAACAAGACACCATCAAAAAACTGGTGCAGCAGTATTATCCGTAAAGGAGAGGAAAACATATGTTCGAGGAAATCCAGCCCGCCCCGGCCGATGCGATTCTGGGACTGACTGAAGCCTTCAAGAAAGATCCGCGTCCGGGGAAAGTCAACCTGGGTGTCGGGGTCTATCAGGACGAGCAGGGAACCACCCCGATTCTCGATTCCGTAAAGGAGGCGGAGAGGCGCATACTGGCCTCGGCGAAGACCAAAACATATTACTCCATTTCAGGAACGCCCGAATACGGCAAATGCGTCCGCGAACTGATGGCGGGCGAGGGGCACGAACTGGTTTTGGGCGGACGCGCCTGCACAGCCCACACGCCTGGCGGGACTGCCGCGCTTCGCATCGGCGCCGACTTTCTGAAACTCTTTGCGCCAGGCGCTGCCGTTTGGATCAGTTCACCCACATGGGCCAACCACAAGGGCATCTTCACAGCGGCCGGGTTCCCCATCAAAGAATATCCTTATTATGACGCCGCGTCCAAAGGCCTCGACTTTGAGGGGATGAAAAAGACGCTGCGCAAGGTGCCGGCGGAGGACATTGTTCTGCTCCATGCCTGCTGTCACAATCCGACCGGTGTTGACTTGACCGCTGCGCAGTGGACGGAAATTTCCGGCATTGCGAAACAAGCCGGATGGCTTCCGTTTGTGGATTTTGCCTATCAGGGTTTTGGCGCCGGCCTTGAGGATGACCGCGCGGCCATTCTCGCGCTGGCTGCGGAGAATCCCGAGATGCTGGTGGCCAGTTCGTTCTCCAAGAACTTCGGGCTGTACCGCGACCGCGTGGGCGCGCTGACCGTTATCGGCGGAACTCCTGACCGGGCGACTGCGGCCTTCAGTCATGTGCTGACGCGCATTCGCGTCAGCTATTCCAACCCGCCCGCGCACGGCGGCATCATCGTGCAGACCATTCTGGGCGATGCATCCCTGCGCAAGCAGTGGCTTGGTGAAGTGGCCGGGATGCGCAACAGGATTGCATCCTTGCGCACGCATCTGGTGGACGGGCTCAAGTCCATGAAGGTGCCGGGCGACTTCACTTTCATTGAGAAGCAGCACGGGATGTTCTCCTTCAGCGGGCTGAACGATGCTCAGGTCGCCTTCCTGCGCGACCAGAAGGCGATCTACATGGTGGGCGGCGGCCGCATCAACGTCGCTGGCCTCAATGACTCCAATATGAAATATGTCTGCGAGAGCATTGCGGAAGCCCTTGCGCAATAAAAATCAAAAAAAAATGATTTGCGGGATTGCCACACGCGGCGTCTTGCGGTACTAATTTGCATCCTTTTGGTGGAGGCGTAGCTCAGTTGGTAGAGCAGCTGACTCTTAATCAGCGGGTCCAGGGTTCGAGTCCCTGCGCCTCTACCAGTTTTTCCCCAATGAACACAGTGGGAAAAACTGTATTTCGATCAATATTTGCAATAGTCAAACGAATATCGCCATTTGCCCTTGTTGCCTTTTTTTGCTCTCAATGGCTTTTCGCGGATATGTCTCAAAATCCTTTTACATTTGAGACAGTTTAGGACAGTCCGAAAGATTCAGCGTGTAGTCAGCGGGTATGGCAGTGTCTCAAATGATGTCCCAAATGAGGCCGGGGAGCGGGTAGGGTGTTGATACCTCTCTGGGGGTGATTGTCGTTTCTGGCGGTCACGGCGGCCCGTCTCGGCCATCCCTGACACAAAGCGGGGCGGGGGCGGTCATACCATTACTTCGGGGAGTTCTTCGGTTTCTCTCGATGGGTCAACGAGCGGATTCTATTCCCGGTCCTCTCTTTCACGTTGAATGTTCGGCTTGACTGCATAATGGGGGCGGGTCTAGCATCCTTTTCATGCAAGCCGCATACGGGAGGAAATGAGAATGACTGATATTGCTTTTGGTTGTCCCCATTGCCAGCAGCCCCTAGAAGCGCCGCCGGAGATGGCGGGGGAATATATTGAATGCCCAACGTGCAAGCAGTCTATTAGTATTCCAGAACAGCAGAAGCCTGATGCCGATTCACCCAGAACACGCAAAAAGAAAGCACCGAAGAAACCACCCGCAATCGAGAAAACCCGTAAGCCCGCTGTCAGTAAATATGTGGTCGATTTCAAAAATGACTACGAAGCTTCCCTTTACGACCTATATGCCAATGAGGTGGTTAAGAACATATCTGAGGCCAAGAAAAAGAAGATTTTTCAATATGTCGAGGAACATGCAGAACAATTATGCGCGGATGAATATTTTCTTGAAGATGTGATTACAGAATTCTTTCCATCATTAATTAGGGCGTCATATCTAAAGGAGATGGGAGAACTTGATCGGGGTTATCGGAAAGAAAAGCTACAGGGCGAATATGCCCCTGATTTGAGTCGTAAATTGAAATGCCCTAAACGTGAACCAAATGAAAGACCTGCAACGCAAAAACAAATTGATTATCTGATCGCTCTTGGATTTAAAGATCAGACAGTCTTATCCACTCTTGGGATAGGACAAGCAAGCAGCATGATTGAACAGGCTCTCGCATACAGAGAAAAGCTAATAGAATCTGGAGTTGCCGGGAGTGACGATAGGAGCAAGAATTCATCCTGCTCTTGTCTTGGGGTAATGGTCATCGGCGGTATTTTGCTGTTCTTTCTATTCCTGGGTCTAATATCACAATAGCAACATAGTTTCTCATGGGCTGCTGTATGGAAAGGTGTTCGTCATTTTAGGAGATCGGCTATGAAGATACAGAATACACTATTTGGCATTATTATTTCGCTATTTGCCGCTCTTTCCATTCCCGCCGAGGACATCACAACATCAAAAGGCAAGACCTATATAAATGCCAGAATCACACGGGTCGAACCCGATGGCATTTCCTTCTCCCACGCAGGCGGCATCGCTAAGATTCCATTTTGGGAGTTGCCGGAGGAGATACAAAAGAAATATGGATATGATCCGCAGAAGGCAGCGGCTTATTCACGACAGTCTTCGCAGGCACAGGCGGCATACTTGAAAAAGGTTCAATCGCAGCCAACCGATTTAGAAAAGCGCGCAAAACAGTTTGAGTCTGCGGAGGCAAGTGCTGGTGATTCAAGCGACCAGACCGATAGCAGTTCATCAGAAACATCTAGCAAGGTGCCTCCGCCCTCAAGCAATAAAACCTACACCGGGGCCGACATATATAGAAATATGTTTGATTTGGAAGGGAAGGTAATCAAGATCGGTTTCCCCCGCGCCAATGCCCGTCAAGAATCCAAGGAATACTATTCCGCGAATTATGGCTCGGGTGTGACTGTTGCGGTCGTGTTGATTCCTGCCGACATCGGCCACAAATGGTATAAAAAAGGGGGCAAGTCTCCTCCTAGTTCTTTGTATGTTCTTGTATCAACGGGGACACTGGTAAATGAATATGGCGCAAAAGAAACCGGCCCAGTATTGACGGCAGTCGGCACAAGTTGGATCACAAGGATGGGCGGCCGTTCATCATATTCTTGGTAACGACCGCCATATAAAGATAAGGCGCATAATATACCGGCCGAAAGTGTGTTGCATCACGAATGAAACAGTTGCCGGACTCAAGCACGGGATATAGCATTGACGAATGCAAACCATGCACTGGAGATGAACATGACAGAAGTGAATTTCAATTGCCCGCGTTGCAAACAGAGTATGGAAGCCCCCGGAGATATGGTTGGTGAAAGTATAAAATGTCCCGCTTGCGGCCAGCTTATCACGATTCCACAACCTCCGACGGGAACGGGTTCTCCACAAGAGAAAATAGAAGTTCCCATTTCGCGAGAAGGACAGGCAAAAATCATCACTAAACGACTTTTCAAAAGAAGATCGCTGATATGGATCATCCCAGCTGCATTGGTGATCATTGTCGTAGCCGTAAAGGTGATTCTGTTGATGAATCCATTGTATAGAATGCCGGAATATTGGGAACTCAAACGACAAACAGATGATGTCAGAATTATAGACATCCGCTTTAAAGATGATCTTTCAAAATGCCGCATTGAATATAGTGCGCTGCGGCTGGGCTACCCAGAAAGTTTCTATGAATATTTAGAAGATGATGGGTATGGACAATGGATGGGACACGTCGAGGGAAAACCTGTTCGTATAAACAGGCGGGAAAGGCTTCCTCCCGTTCAGCCCCCAAAAGAGAAAAAGCAAACACCCGCCGCCACCTCCAGCCCTCGCCGGTTCTACTAGCCGAAACCGGGGCTGGAAAATAGTTTTGACAGCGCACGTCAGTTTGTCGGGCCACCTGCATTTGTTATTGTCAACTGCAACGCGTTATCCTCGCTTTTATGTGTGACACATTTTGTCAATTTTTAAATTTTCGGGAACGGGGCATATATATATATCAAGAGTGCTGGCAGCCCCCTCCGGGGGGTGTCTATTGAATGACAATGATTGTCCTGTGTCCACGATGATGAACACCGCCGACGACGACACGCTGACGCTGTGCTGGTGTCTTGCCTGTAACGCTTGAAGGTATGCGGCCCGCTTCTATCCGTTCCCAAATCCTCACACGTTGCGCCTCGATCTCTCTGCTGGTGTGATCCTGTTGCGAGCACAGGCGCGGCAATTATGAACGTTCTACACTGTCAAACCACATAGGGCAAGGGCAAGCCGGGCGGTTGCATATCGCCCCACCGCCTCAAAATGCGGACGGTTTTCAACGGACATAATTATGCAAACGACAAAAAACACGGTGGTTCAAAAATACTACCCGAAAAAACATGCGGTTTTATTGGGGTTTTATGGCATGTCGTTAATAATGCCGATTATGTCTACTCTTTGACCGCTGGCCTCGTGATCTCGTGTAGATCGTCCAGGCTGACCTTGCAAATGTCACAGAATGAGTCCACCATAAACCGCAACCCGCCAAGCTCCCTGACAATCGTTTGGCCGTCCTTGCCAGCGCATGAAAGAACATATCTTAAAACGGCGGTGGGGTCTACGTCGTCGCTGTCTCCCGAAGTTATCACGCCTAAATCACGGCAGACCTGAACCGCCTTCACAACATCTTGCGGAGTCTCGGCCAATGCTAAAGCCTGTTCTGCCTTTTTACGGGCAAGCTCCATCATGTCGCCGCTGGACAGTGGGGCTTTCCCGTCCAGTTGATCCCGAATTGTTTGCATGAAGGGCGCGGGCGGTTGCTGGCTGGCCTTTATCGCTTCATAACGTAAGAAATTCAAACGCGCCCGAACGTCGGGGCGGGAAAAGATTTCAGACGCTCTAACCATAGCGGTTTTCTTTTTAATCCGCCTGTCTGCTGTCTTTGAATAGCACTCATGCTGAGGCATATCATTAACCCGTAACTCGCACATAGTTTCATAGCGGGCATTTGATAGCGGCTGTGACGGGTCAAGCGGGGTGTTGTTCGTGGTTTTCTCGGTGGTCATATTGATCCTTTCTGTTTTGGTTTGTCTGTTAAAGCCCGAAGTTCTTTCCAGCGGTCACGGGCATAATGCCGCAAAAGGTCTAAGCAAACCGCTTCGGCTTCGTCCCTGTCCCGGCAAAAGTAGAACGGCAATCTATATCGCTGACTGAACGCCAGAACGCTTTGCCATGCGGCCTTGCAATCCAGTTTGCCAAGATACCGCCCCTGTTGCAGCAGTTCGGCAGGGGCTTCGACTACGACGGCGGCGAAGTCATAACCCCGGAGCCTTGCAAGCTCTCTCTCGAAGCGGTCACGTTCACCGCCCAGACAGCCAACCAGATCGGACAGGGCTTTTCTCTCTATGGCAATGCGCCGCGTGAATCCCGATAGGCTGTAGTCCCCGGCCTCCAGGGTTCCGGTTGTCACTTCCACGGGATAGCCAGCGAAGGCAAAGGGCAGTTGCTCTCTGGAATCGCAAACGATGTTCAGCACAGGCGGCGCGGTCATTTCGTCCACCTGTACAGCGTTGCTTTTCTTTTTTCCAACTGGCCCTTTTCGATTATGCTAAACAGTCCGTCGGCGCGAAACATTTTCAAAAACCGCAAAACTTGATGAGGGTGCATCTTGAGCAGTTTCGCGGCCTGTGGCATAGACAGGTAAAAGGTGCCGTCTTGTCGTTTCAGGTGCCAGCAGAGAGCCAACAAGCGGCTTGCCCGCTCATTGTCAGCGTATGCCTCGCACACTTCCGGCAACGGTTCGCTTTCAACTCGGTGCCAAGCAGAAATAATGGCCCCTTCTGAAAGTGGTGTGCGAACACGATCCCATGCGTAAACAAAGTCAGCCCAAGTTTCCGTAAAATCTTTGGTCTTGATATGAGGAAGTGCCAGCCGGAACCATTCGCGGACAATTTTTTTCAGTTCGGATTTTGGCGCATCACTTAGCCCGGCATCGAGTTTCAGGCCGCGTGCAAGATTCAAGACCTTTTTATTCCGCTGTCCTCCAAAGCTCGGTTGAGTCTGCAAGATGATCTGCTGCACCTTCTCCGAGTGTGATACAGCTAATATAGCCCCCTTTTCGGTTGTGGGGGGGCGGGGGGCGCTGGGGGCAACTCCCTTCTCCCCCACATGGCATGAATTTGCTGGATATGCTGAATTGTCTGTGTGTGCTGTATCCTCTGTATCACACTTGATGTTTTCAGCCTCATGTTTCAGATATAGATGGGGGTCAAAGGAAACGAAGCACAGCCGGGCAACTTCCTTGCACGTCGGGTCTGTCTCGACGCTGTAGTTCTCGCGAATGTATGCCGCGACGCGATTCCATGCCGCCTTGTGGTTATCAGTGCTTGCCGGGACGCGATAGAGAACCTTCAGCCCGTTTCCCCTGGGCGATAGGAAGCAAGCGAAGGTGTGCGGATCGCTTTCGACGCGCTGGCGTATCCGGCTCAATGCACTGTTCAAGTCGTCCAGATCGGCACATATAAAGCCGGAGTGTTCCAGCAAGTGAGCGTTGTCGCGCCGGGAAAACTTTCCACTGAAAAGAACGGCGGGCAGTTTCTTCTTTAGGGCATCGGCGGCAGGCTTTCCGTGTTGCAACTGAGCTTCACGAACGGCCTCAACTTTTTCGCGCCAGCGGCCAGCCTGAATATCGTTTAGCACCGCCATAAAGGAAACGTCGCTGGTTTTTGTGCGCTGGCAGTTCGCAACCATTGAGACGGTGATTCCGTCAAAGTTGGTCGGGCGGTTATCGGATTTCGTGCTGTTCATGTTCCACCCTCTGGCCTTTGGCCGTTAGTGCTGAAACTTCAGACTTCGAGAAGTACGGTTTTCCCTTCCGGCAGGTTCGGCAGACTGAGCAACAATTTCCAAGTCCACCACGAAGCTGAAGGATTGCGGTTTCTGTCTCGCGCTGGCAAATGTGGCAATGCGCTTTCATGGGTTGCTCTCCTTCTGGCTCCGGCCCTTCATTTTTTGAAACGGGCGATAACGCCACAAGCCGCAGTTCGATGAGGGACAGTCCCGAATGTAGAGACGGTCAAAGCAGGTGCATTGAAGGCACATAGCATTGATTCCGGCGCGAAGGGATTTCCCACCAAAAGCGGCTTTGAAGGTCTTTAGGCATGAGGGGGCTTCGTCATTGACTCTTTGAAGCTCCTCCTCACGTTTTTGATCCCACGAACGGCCTTCATGGGCTTTCGTGGATAACGTGGCGGCAGTCACGCGGCCCGCCCGTCAATGACTGCCTGAACGTCGGCCAGTCTGAATCCGATTGCTCGGCTAAGCCCCGGAACCGATACGCGCCGAAGCAGTCCCTTCTCGACGTAGTGGTCTATGGTTCGCACAGAACACGCCAGCAGACGGGCGGCCTCCCTGCGCCGGACAAGTCGCTGTTCGGTCGGCTGTGCCGGGGTTAAGTCTTTCAGCAGGACGGCCCTATCCTTTGCCGTCAGTCCCGCAACGGCCAGTCGCGCAAGTTCAATGTTGTTGCTCATATTTTCCCTTTCTGTGTTTTGAGACTCACAATCTCACTGCGGGAAAAATATGGGATAGGCGCAAAAAGTCCTAATGAGGTGCAGGGGTGAAAATGCCCCCTGTTTTTTCACCAGCGGAAACGGGTCAAAGGTTCTTTGCTATCGTGACCAGTGCGGACAGAATATCATCCTCGGCATTTTTACGAAGTGCGCCGCGAGTAGTGCGATTGCTTTTCTTCCGGCTTGTCTCGTCAGTGCATCGGCCCCAAATGGAATCAAACCATTCAGGGGCGGCGGTTCGCAGAAGAAGCTCAAAAGCGGTTTCATGCTTGGAAACTCTTTTTGCTTTCATGGTGGCAATGTGCTTTCGGGCAAGATCGCGGTAATCTTTCAGGATATTCTTATCGGGTGTCAGTGCTGGCAGATCCCGACAAAGGCAAACCCATTCCGGCACAGGTTCGCCGTTCAGGCGGCCATGCTTGAGGGTGTTCCGGTCGTACTGCTGAACCTCGGCGCGGGTCTTTATAATTGTTTGCAGTATCTCCCATGCAATGGCGTTTGTGGCTCGATCAGGTTTGAATGCTTTCTTGTTGCGGTACTGTTCAGCAATGGGGATTCTGGTTCCAAGTCCGATACGTTCGATTTGTTTCCTTGCGGCCTTCCAGCTTTCGGGTTGAATGCCCACCATAACAGGCCAATGATGACTTTGCGCGGCGATTGCCATCACCAGCTCAGCATTTGTTCCACCAGACAGACCGGACGCGTTTTGAGTAAGCGCAAGAGTTTCTTTCAGCAGGACGCGCATTGCATATGCGGCAATGTCGTAGTCTGAGCTTCCGGCATATTTCAGCAAGACGCTGTGCGCCGCCCTCATGCTGTCCTCTGCCTTCGATATGGCATCACGCGCCGCCTTCGCATCAGCTTTTGACAGTGGCTTTCTCAACTCCCCTTCGCCATCATCAATAATCTCTTCTCTTGGCACGACATCATATTCGCGGCATCCGCATTTCTTGCATTTGACATACAGCGCGGCAGGGTTATTTGCATCCCCGTACCACATTGCCAGCCCGCCGCATTTCTTGCACTTCATGCGCTCTTGTTCTCCCTGCCCGCCAACTTCTCCACTATATGGATGCACCGCGTTTGACAGCCCGAAGCAGTCAAGAGACAGGCTGATATTTTTGGGCTTGCGGTTCTTGTTCTGTGAGGATTTCTTTTTCATTGTCCGGCCTCCTGTGGTTCCGCATGAATCTTGAGCAGTTCGGTTTTCACTTTCTTCCAGTTCTTTGCTGTCATTCCCTCGATCATTTTCGCGGCCCACGGGGGCAGGGGATTATCTTCATGCGCTGGCGGTGCGGCGATTTGCTTCTGCGGGTTCAGTGGTTGAGCCTGTAGCTTGTTCGCCAGTTCTCCGATAAATCGCGCATCCAAATGCTCGTAGTTGGCAAGCATGGTGTCGCTGGTGTGTCCGGTGATTCGCTTCACGATCTCGGAGGGTATCCCTGCGGCAAGGGCTTGCGTTGCGAAGTAGTGCCTCAGACTATGCGCCCCATAAACGACAACGGCCCTAGATACTCCGGGCAGTTTTTCGCGGGGGTTCAGTTCGGCCTTGTCAAAGGCGGCGGCAATCCGCTTGCTCAGTGCTGACGGATCACGCTGATAATCTTCCACCAGTTCGGGGAACACATGAGGCCCGGCGGCGTTCCGCTTTCTCATTCTGAGAATATCCGCAAGCTGTGGCAGCAGGGGAATATGAACCTCCTTGCCTGTGCGCCGCAATTTCAGCGGGTGAATCGTGACAACCTTACGCTTGAAATCTATTGAGTTCCATTTCAACAGAACAATATCCGCGAGACGCTGGCCAGTCCATCCAAGAGTAAAAAGAAGGTCGTGCATGTCTGCACTGCCAGCGCATTTTAGAAGGGTATCAAATTGCTCAGGTGTCAGATTGCGGCGGCGGTGCGCCACCTTCTGCGCTCCGAGTTTCTTCCGGCGCATGTCCATCCACGGGTTTGAACCTGCGCGAATCTCCTCTGCCAGTGTGCGCCATACCAGACGCATCAGCCCGATATGCTGGTTGAACGTGCTGGCGGTCACTCCATCAGCTTCAAGTTTTTTTGCGTAAGCGGCGGCAAGGTTCTTTGAAACATCGCGCATCTGTTTGATGTCCGGGTGTTCCTTCTCGATCCACCGCTTGAATCTTTTCCATGCGCTCTCATATCCGGCCAGCGTTCTCTCCGATGAATCGGGACGGCTCTTGCTGTCATAGTACGCATCCCAAGCGGCGGCGATTGCCAGCGGGGGATTGGCTTCCTCGTTGGCGGCGGCCTGTTCGTCCTTCGCGTCGGTCAGTCGCTTTGAGATATTGGCCAGCACGTCGGCTTTGTCGGCGGCCATCAAGGGGCGCATGATCCGCTTGCGCTCCTTCTCGGCATCATCCCGGCTGGTGCAGTGCAGGGATTCATAAACGGTTTTACCCTCCACCATGTACCTGAGCCACCAAACATTTCCCCGCCTGTATAAGTTCCCGGTCCGGTGCTTCCGTGTCATTTTAGCCGCCTTTCCTCTATTGCGTTCCATTGCCTTATATGACTACATATCCCCGGACATTACAGCAAGTTTTGAGACAGTCAATCAAAAAAAGCCCATTAAATGCACGTATGCTATTGACTCTTAATCAGCGGGTCCAGGGTTCGAGTCCCTGCGCCTCTACCAGTTTTCCCCCTTACAAACAGTTGGAAGAACTGCTTGTTGCGTTATAAGCCGGCCGGAAATTGCTCAAATATGCTCAAAAATGAATAGGCACGCCCAGAATTGCAGCGTTTCCGGATTTTGGTGCATCTTTCCTGACGCAGAGATGGAACGGCGATTCCGGTCCTGTCGCTCCTTCCGCCTTTACATAAAGGCTCTTAAGATTATAGTGTCCCGATCCGCTTTTGTTTAAGGAGGTCTCATGAAGAGGTTGATGTTTGCAGTTCTTCTCGCATTCGCGGTTTCTGCTGTTTATGCGGGGGAAACCGATACGAAGTTCAATTACCAGGGTCGGCTGATTGTTGGCACGAATCTCGTAAACGGTACAGTAACCAACGTTTTTCGGCTTTATAATGCTTCCGCGGGCGGAACGCTTCTATATGCCGAGACCCAGAAGGTAACCGCCGTGGACGGACTCTATTCAACCACGATTGGGATCAACGCCCTGACACCCACTCTTTATTCGGCACTGACGAATCCCATTGTTTATATCGAGGTGGCGGTCAACGGTGTCACTCTGTCTCCGCGTGAGCAAATCAATCAGGTGGCTTATGCCATCACGGCCGTCCGGAAAAGCGGGGACACGATGACCGGGCCGCTTCACATGAACGCCGGGGCCGGCAGCGACTTGATTATCTCCAGCTCAGGGCAGGATGTCATGGTTGGCAATGTCGCCAACGGAAATTCCTACGGTGCAGCCGTTGGATTTGACGCCAATGCTTTCAATTACGGGGCAACGGTCGGCAATACGGCGAATGGATCGGCTTATGGCGTGGGCGTCGGCAACAACTCGTACGGGTCCTCACGGGGCGTGGCCGTTGGTTCGCAGGCAGCCGGTTCCGATTACGGCGCGGGCGTTGGCTACAACAGTGACGGAAGCATTACGGGCGCCGCCGTGGGCGCCTATGCGGATGGCAGCCAGATGGGCGCGGCCCTTGGCTACGGCGCCTTCGGCTACTGGTCCGGCGCCGCGGTGGGCGCAAACGCCAACGGGGGCAACAACGGCACGGCCATCGGCAGAGCCGCCGATGGATACAACGCCGGAGTGGCGGTGGGCCGGAGTGCTAACGGATCTCTTGCCGGAGTGGCGGTCGGCGCATTTGCCGATGCCGACAATACCGGCATTGCCATCGGCAATTCCGCATGCGGAGCATCAACCAACATTGCCATCGGATGGATGGCGGCATCCGGCGTGGGTTCAGAGCGCATTGCCATCGGGCATGCGGTTTCCACTCCCCAGGACAACGCCGTGGCCATGCGGGGCACCCTGTTTCTGGATGGCGGGTCAAATGTGTATTTCCGCACTAACTTCGGAAGCGGGGTGTGGACTGCGCTGGCCAGCGGCGGCTCAACTACAGGCTTTGTGCAGAAAACCGGCGACACCATGACGGGCACACTGACGATCAATGATGCCGCCGCCAACAGCCTCAGCCTCAGCAGTGCGAGAACCAACATTGCCATCGGTGCGGCTGCAAGGGCCAGTGCGGGAAGCGAACGCATTGCCATTGGCCACAATGTCACCAACGCAATCAACAATACGGCCGCCATTCGCGGTTCGCTTTATCTGGATGGCGGAACGGGAATTTATTATCGCTCATCTTTTGGATCTGGAAGCTGGAGCAATCTCATTGGCGATCCATCGCAGTATGTTCAGGTGTCGGGCGATCAGATGACCGGTGCTCTGGGATTCAATATCGGCGCCGGCGGCGAACTTGTCATCACCAACTCTCCGGGTGGTGCGATTGAGATCGGATACGATGCGAACGGATGGAGCGGGGTTGCGCTGGGCAGCTCGGCCAATGGAGCCTGGTGGGGCGTCGCCATGGGCACAGGCGCCACAGGTTTCAGTTACTCCGTGGGTATTGGTCATCTGGCCAAGGCAACCAACATGTCTGTGGCCATTGGATCTGAAGCCCGCGCTATGAAGCAGTATGATACGGCCGTCGGCTATCAGGCTGTTGCGCTTACTAACGCCACGGCGTTGGGCTCAGGCGCGAATGCGGATGGTTATGCTGTGTCCGTGGGACGGGGTGCCAATGCACATGCCTCAGGCATAGCTATCGGCTATTTGGCCAATGTCCATTCCAATGCTGGTGTTGCCATCGGCAGCAGTTCCATGGCCGATTATGGTGGTGGAGTTGCAGTGGGACCCAGTGCCAATGCGCGTTATAACGGCGGCGTTGCCGTTGGCCGATCGGCAAATTCCGGCATTGGTCCCGGCGTGGCCATTGGATATGGAGCCCAGGCCAGTTCCACGAATATTGCCATTGGTGCCGGGGCCAGCACAGCATATGGAAGCGAACGCATTGCCATCGGGCACAATATCACTAATTTATATAACAACAGCACGGCGGTGCGCGGAACGCTCTATATTGACGGCACCGGTACAGCGGATGCCAACATCAAATACCGCCAGACATTCGGCACTGGAGCCTGGAGCACAAAAGCTTTTGTCATTGATCACCCGCTGGACCCGGAAAACAAAGTGCTGCGGCATTTTTGCGCAGAGGGGCCGGTGGTCCAGAATATCTACAACGGAACCGAAGTGCTGGATGCAAATGGTGAAGCCGTTGTGCAGCTTCCGGCTTACTTCGACCGTCTGAACATCAATCCGCAATATCTCCTGACGCCCGTGGGCGCGCAGATGAATCTGTATGTGAAGGAAGAAATCAGCGGGAACCGCTTTGTGGTCGGCGGAGGCGTTGCGGGCGCAAAAGTGAGCTGGATGATCATGGCCCAGCGCAATGACCCTGCGGCCATCGAGGATTTGAAGCAGCGTCCGGTTGAGCAGTTGAAGAGCGAACTGTCTCAGGGACAGATCCAGGCTGAAAATTCCGGCTTTAACACAGACGCCTCAAAATAGTTAAAAAACGGCCAAAAACGGCCAAAATTGCTCATTTTTGGCTCAAAAACGCCAAAAAAGGCCAAAAACAGCAAAAAATCGCGAAAAACGGTCGCTTTTCGCATATTTTCGCTATTTTTATGCTATTTCAGGTTCTTCAGCAGTTGAGCGGAGATTTCCTGCATTTGCGGCCAGTCGGGAAATTTCCGGTCCATTATTTTGAAGGTTGCATGGTGATGCGCGTTGCGTCCATTGCGGCGCTCGGCGGGAATGCATTCGTGCAGCAGTTCGTGATAGATGATGTATTTCACGAAGCTGCGTGGAACCGTTTTTGAATCGAGCCGCGGATTAACGCGGATGAGTTTGCTTCGCGTGTCATAGGTTCCCCAGCGCACGGTCCGGATTTTTGCGCGCCGCCTGCACCGGCCTGCGCGTCCCCAGCTGATTTGGCATTTAGGTTTCCCGCCGAAAAATTCCAGGCTGACTTCGCGAAACAGTTCCTTCAGGTTATACACTTCGCCTGCGGTGCGGACGTGTGCAGGCAGCGCTTCCCGTATCTGGATGCCTTTGGCAAATTCTGCAACTGGAGACCACCGTTCGCGCCGCCGGGTTTTCAGCCAGTCCTTCAGTGACTGCAGGATATCCTGCGGCGCGTTCAGGAATGCTTCATGCATCCGCACGCTGATGCGGCCCGGATGAAAGCGGATGCTGAGCATGTTGTGCCGGTTGGAGGTGATGGCAACCTCGACCGGCATGCTTGCCCCGTTGTTCAGGAATTGCGCGAGCGATTCGCGGCTGTGCGCCTGCGCGGGGAAAAGTTCCTGTTGCCCGTCATTTTTCATTTTCTGCGGAGCCTGTGATAGGCCCGCGGGGCGGCCTTCGCAAGCTGGTGGATTTCCAGCTTGTCCCAGCCGGGCTGATCGAGCAGATGCTGCAGGAGCAGGGCGCATCCGACTGCGTCATAGAAGGCATCGTGTTCCGTGCGGCCCGGGCAGAGGTCATCGGCTTTTGCTTTCAGGTGCAGATGCTCCAGCAGAAAACCCAGATTGTGTGAGGGCAGTTCCGGCCAGACCAGACGAGCGAGCTTCAAGGTGTCAATCCAGGGCCCCGGTTTGTGCAAAGGCGCAAGCTTGCGAAGGAATTTCCTCTCGGTGCCGATGTTATGCGCTGCGAGCGGGCGTCCCGCGATGCGCGGCTCGATCTGCGGCCACAAGTCCGCAAGCGATGGGGCGGAGGCCAGCTCCCATTTTAGAAGCCGGTGATTTCCGGGCGCGGCGGGATTAAAGGGGCGGTCTTGAACGTGAAGCAGGGAATCCAGTGAATCCTGCAGGTCAAGCTGTCCGCGGTTGAGCGTGACCATGCCGATCTGCCAGGGCTGGTCGGGCCAGCCCGGCATGGAGCCGGTGGTCTCGAAGTCCAGAACGGTGATGACGCTGTCCTTTGCCTGCATAAACAGATCCGACTCTACATTTGCATGCTGTATATGGACAGGAAAATATCGCCGTGATAGGATTCCGGCCAAACAGGAAGGAGCGTGTTATGAGAATATGGATTCTGGGAATGCTGCTGACCGTTTGTGCATCGGCTGTGGCGCAGGTTGCGCCCCCTGCGGCGGTTGTGGTGTGGGGTGAAACCAATGCTGCAGAAGCTGTGACGGCTCCGGCCGCTGAAACGGAGATGAGGATTGACCGCCTCGAGAAAACCGTCGCAGAGTTTGAGAAGAAGCTCGGCACACGCGTGGTCGGAAGCCGCAGCCCGGCGGAATCAATCGAAGATCAGCTCGCGGACCTGGAACGGCGGCTGAAAAGGATCGAACGGGACATCGACGACCTGGAGCGCAGGGTTAGGCGCGCGGAACGCCATTAAGTCAAAAAGAATTGATGATTCAGTCTGCATTATGGCAGATTCCGCCGAAAACAGGAGGTGAGTGCCGTGAGAAGAATATGTGCATTTGTCAGTTTGATGTCGTGCATGCTGCTGTCCGGATGCCTCAGCCGGATGCCGATGAGGGATATTTCGGGCCAGCCGGAAATAACTCCCGAGCAGCGCGCCGGCATGCAGTCCCGGATTTATCGCGCCGCGCCAGACACCGTTTTCGCGGGAACCATTGCCGTGCTGCAGGACATAGGGTGGAAACTGGATTCTGTAGACCGCGCCAGCGGTCTGATCCGGGCCACCACCGAGAAGCGGCTTGAGCCTCTGGGCCCGCAGGAGGAAAAGGTCACGGACTTTGATTTCCGCAGGGAGGCCATCAGCAAGCGCACGACTGAAAAAGATCAGTGGACACGCTGGGAGGAAATGGTGATTCACACCGAGCCGTGGCCCGGCGGCATGACGCAGCAGCGTATTGTCTTTTCGCGCAGGGGTTCGCTTCCGGCCATGTCCTATGCCGACCGCATTCACCGCCGCGAGGTCATGATCAACGCGCCGGCCCGCGAGGAGTCGGTGGAGCTGCTCCTGCCTGAAGTTTATGCGGACGTGTTCACGAGAATCAACAAGGCCGTGACGGAAAGGATCAGCCGGCAGGGGGATCATCCATGAATCTGAAAGGCTTATTGCTTGCACTGACTGCGGCTGGCCTGCTGACGGGCTGCGCCAGCACCCAGGACAAGTATTTTCTGGAAACCGAGAGCCCGGCCAATGTGTATGTGCAGGGCCCGCACCGGAACATCCAGAAGGTGGCCATCATGCCTTTCAAGGCCCCCACGGAGCTCATCGGCAGCTCGGTCTCCGACATGTTCGTGACGGAGTTCCTCAAGGCCGGGCGCTATGACCTTGTGGAACGCGGCCAGATGGCCCAGGTGCTGAACGAGTCCGAACTGGCGCTGGCTGGATTGTCTCAGGCAAAAGCCGTTGAAATCGGCAACATGATGGGCGCGGACGGGGTGATCATCGGGACGGTGGACGAATACGGAACCATTGCCGAGCGTGGAAAATCCTATGCAGTGGTCGGGATCTCGACCCGTATGATTGACTGCACCTCCGGCAAGGTCGTGTGGAGTGTGGACTATGCCGACCGGTCGAGGGATCGCGATGTGGCCCTTGCGCAGTATTCGCGGGCGGTGGTGCACAGCATGGTGGCCGCCCTTTATGCGGAATGGAAGGAGCAGCGCTGACATGAAAAGAATCCTGGCTTTGCTGATGGCCTGCGGATATCTGTGCGGATGCCAGACCCAGGCTCCGCGCGCGCGGACATGGGAGGAACGTGAAGCGGAGGGAACCCGAAAAGCCGTTGCGGCCTCCCGCAAGATGTCAGAGCAGCCGCGGGTCATGATCCTCGTAGATGAAAAGAGCCTGGGCACGATTCCGACAGCGGAACTGGAGGCGATGACCATTCAGAGGCTGCTGGATGCCAATGCCTTGATTGTGGATCAGGACATGGTGCGGGCCAATATCAGCAAGGGCCAGCAGCTTTTGAAAATGGCCGGCGACAACAGAGGCGCGGCCACGCTGGGCCTGCAGTTCGGTGCGGACATGATCATCGTGGGCGAAGTTGTGGCCAAGCCTTCCGCGCGGCGAATTGCGGATTCCAACCTGCGCACCTATCAGGCCGTGGCCACGCTGCGCGCGGTGCGCACGGACAATTCCGCGACCGTTGCGTCCAGTTCCGAAGACGCCAGCGTGATCGGGCTGGACGATGTGGCGGGCAGTTCCAAGGCCATCAAGGCGGCGGGCGCCAAAAGTCTGGATTCGCTGATCCCCGCGATGCTGGACTCTTGGGCAAAGGCCGGGCGAAGCGGCGCCGCGCGCGTGAATCACGTGACGATCACAGTTGGCGGCGTGGATCAGATGTGGAAACTGAAGGCGATCCGCGAGAAACTGGTCTCTCTGGAAGGCGCGGGCATCAATGTCGTGCAGCGGAGTTATACTGCAGGCGTGGCCATTTTCGAAATGGATGCCATCGTGCCGATTGAGGAGCTGTCAGAAGCCATTGTGCTTGATCCGCCGGCCGACATAAAGTTCCAGGTGCTGGAAATCGCGGCCGGGAACATAGGACTGAAGGCCGTTTCAGAATAGGATGAGGAACGCATGAAAACTTTCCTCCTTGTGATTTGTTTTGCATCCATGGCGCTGGCGGCGTCATCGACGGCAGCGCTCTGGCAGCCGGCCGACGCAAAGCCGCTGATGGAGTCCTACACCCTGTTTCTGGTTATCCAGCAGGTGCAGTCTCAAGGGGCCGCCCTGTGCGGGCAGTATGCCGGAGAGACCAGGGCCGAAGCGGCCGAAGCGGTGAGCGGCTGGGTTTCGGGTAAGCGTGAGGCCATTAAGACAAAACTCGAAAACGCCATGGGCGAATCGTCGCGGGCGAAGTTCGAAGCTTTCATAACAGATATCACGGAAGCCGAAAAAGCCGGAGATCCGGCTCTTCTGAAAACGCTTGTTTCCTCACTGGGCTGGTTCCCGAAAATGCCCGATAGTTATGAGACCCTGCGGATGCATGTTGCAGAAGTTGTCCTGGCGGCCGATTTGAAGTCCGGCGCCGATCTGCTGGCGGAAATCCAGACGTGGGCGGATATGCGCGCGAAGGGGAAGGCCATGATGCCTTTGAAGATATGGATGGATCGTTCAGCCCGTACCGCGGAAACGGGCGAGCCCCCAGTTTCGTCCAAGCCCGTCAATCCCCTGAAGGCCGCGGAGGCCGCTCCGGCGTCCATGGAGGGCTGGAGCGGGGAGGAAGGCCGCGGCGGTCCGCTGGGCGCGTTTGCGCAGTCGCGCGAGGAGCGTCGCCAGAAGGTGCTGGAGCAGTCGCAGGCCGGGATGGCTCAGGTGGCGGCCGAGCGCGAGGCTGAAGAGCAGGAATACGCGGCGAAAAAACTTGCGGCCGCGCAGGCGGAAGCCGACAACATGCGGCGCCAGGCCGAGAAACTGGCGGCCACCGAGGCCGAGGCGCTGGAGCAGCGCAAGAACGGGTGGGGCGCAAAGATCAAGGCCGTGGTGGGCGCAACCGTAACGGCGACGGTTGGCGGATTTACCGGCGCGATCGGCGCACGCGCCGCGGATGAAGCCGTGAATGCGATCTTCAATGATTAAGTCTTGTCTGTAACCTTGCGAAAAGTTGAACAAAAATGACCGAATGGATCAGTCTGGCTGTTTTTATTCTGTGCTATGCCTTGTTTGTGGTTTTCTCAGACCGCCGATCGTGGGTGGCGTGCGGCGGAAGCCTCGCCCTGATCCTGCTGGGTGTTCTGGGCTGGCGCGAAGCCCTGCTGGTGAGGGTCAACTGGAATGTCATGGGGCTCTTCTTCGGAACCCTGATTCTTGCGGAACTGTTCATGCTGTCGCGCGTGCCGGCCGTTATGGCGGAACGGCTGGTTGACCGCGCCGGAACCGCGCGGTCCGCCATGCTTTTCCTCTGCGCTCTGTCCGGCGCCATTTCAATGTTCGTGGAGAATGTGGCCGTGGTGCTGCTGGTGGCCCCCGTGGCGCTGAGCCTTGCCGACAAGCTCAGGATGAATCCCGTGAAACTTCTGATTGGCATTGCGATCAGCAGCAACCTGCAGGGCACGGCAACGATGATCGGCGATCCGCCCAGCATGATTCTGGCGGGTTATATGCAAATGGGCTTCTTCGATTTCATGGTGTATCATGGACGTCCCGGGATATTCTTTGCGGTTCAGGTTGGCGCGGTGGCTTCGCTGGCCGTTCTGGGATATATCTTTCGGGAGCACAAGGAAGCGATTGAGTTGATTCCGGTCGAAAAGGCCCGTTCATGGATTCCGACGATTCTGCTGGCGGCTTTGATCGCCGGGCTTTCGGTTGCCACAGTGTTCGATCCCGAATTCTCCTGGTTTGCCGGGACGTACACACTGGTCATCGCTTTGGCCGGAACGGCATGGTACGCGCGCGCGCGGTGGGGCACCGTCCGCGAACTTATCCGCACGCTGGACTGGGATACCACGTTCTTTCTCATCGGGGTTTTCATACTCGTGGGCGCATTGAGCGAATCGGGCTGGCTGGACAAGCTGTCCACGGCTATTTCTTCCGGGGTTGGGTCCAGTGTCCTGCTTGCGTTCATTTCGATTGTCGCATTGGCCGTTGTGATCTCTGGATTTGTTGACAACGTTCCCTTCCTTCTGGCCATGATACCTGTCGTGCAGAAAGTGGCGGATCAAATGCACGCACCTGTGCCCCCGCTGATATTTGGACTGCTGATTGGCGCATGCCTGGGCGGCAATCTGACGCCCATCGGGGCGTCAGCGAATGTGGTCACGCTCGGCATCCTGCGCAAGAGAAGTCATCACGTGTCGTTTTCGCAATTCATGGGGATCGGAATTCCGTTCACAATAGCGGCCGTGCTGGCCGGCAGTGTCTTCATCTGGATCGTATGGGCGCCGTGAGATGGAAATGAACAATATGAATCTCAAAAACAGGAAGCTGATCGAAACAGGCGCAGGGCTGACGCTTGTGGGACTGCTGGTCTTTTTCTGCGGACTGGTATTGAAGCCCTTTTTCACCGCCATGCTGTGGGCGGCGATTCTTGTGTTTGCGTCCTGGCCGGTCTTTGGATTCATGAAGCGTCGTCTGACGGGCGGAAACGCCATCGCGGCGGCGGGGCTGATGACCCTGCTGGCCACGGTGATGCTTTTGATCCCGTTGTGGATGCTGGCCCGATCTTCGCTGGATATCGCGGCGTGGGTCATTGACCGCGTTCAGGCGTTGCGCGGCACGGGCATCCCGCAACTGACGGAGGCGCTGCGAGCTCATGCCGTTCTTGGACCGTATGCGGATTCGATAAGCAATGCGCTTGAAAAACTTTTCAGTGACACCGAGCAGGTGACCCAATGGGGAGCACAGGCCTCCAAGGTGGCTGTGCCCTGGCTGATGCAGAGAGGCGTCAGCATCGGATATGGAATCTTCCAGATCATTTTCAGCCTGATTTTCATGTTCTTGTTCTATCTCCACGGGGAGGTGGTCACCGACCGTGTCATGGCCCTTATGGAGCGCGTTGCCGGGGCCTTCATGGCGCGGCTGCGTCATCGGATGGCGCTGACGCTTAATACGGTCGTGCGCGGCACGGTGGGCACTTCTCTTGTTCAGGCTGTTGCGGCGGCCATTGGATTTGTGATCTTTGGCGTGCCGAACGTGGTGCTGTTCTCGGCGGTTGTTTTTGTTTTGGGCATTCTGCCGATGGGGCCGCCGATTCTTTGGATTCCTGTGGGCCTGTGGCTGCTGGCGGGCGGACGGATGGGGGACGGCATCGGCATGCTGCTCTATGGAGGTGTGATCATCAGCGGCATCGATAATGTCGTGCGGCCTGTCCTGATTGCGGGATCGTGGGATTTTACCCGTTTGCTGCGCCGACGGCGTGCGCTCGTTTCCGGGGTTGCTGCCGGCTTGCTGACGGGCGCAGGATTCGCCTTCGTGGGTCTGCCTTGGATAGTTGGGATCGCGGTTGCGGTTGCCGTGGGACTGACACCCTTCGCGTCGGCTGGCGTTGTGAGCTTTCTGGGCGGCGCCATCTGGCTTTTCGCGACAGGGGAACTGGTCAACGGCTTTTGGCTTTTTCTGTTCGCATTTGTATTGATGTTTCTCTCTCCATTCATAACAGCCACGGTGCGGCGCTGGGTTCCCGAGGTGAAAATTCCTGCCCCCGGGGCGAGGCGACCTGTGGATGAGCGTGTGCCGTTTGCGTTGATGCTCATTGGCATTACCGGCGGGATGATTGCCTTTGGCTTCATCGGACTATTTCTGGGCCCGGTTCTGCTGGCGCTCGGATATGATCTTGTTCGTGAACTGGCACAAGAATCCCCCGTATAACAAAAATTCACTCTGTTGGAAAGAAGCGCCCGATAACATGGCAATCCAGGATCTCGGAGTTCATTCCGCGACTCTGCATGTTCTTCACAGGCAATCCCCGGTCCAGTCACGGGAAAAGCTCGGTTGAACCGTGCAAAGAATATATTGTTGGATTTGCAGGAAGAGCGCGCACTCCGTGCGCGCCGAGGCGGTCGGCAGAGCGACTGCCCTGCCTGAATAGGTTGACCCATAATATAAATTTTCGCGGGGTTGACATCGGGAAATAAATCCCTATATTGACCGCGACCTTCTATTTTGGTGGGGGGTTAGCTCAGTTGGGAGAGCGCCTGAATGGCATTCAGGAGGTCGGGAGTTCGAACCTCCTACCCTCCACCAGTTTTTTAACCCGCTCCGGGCGAGTGGTGAAATTGGCAGACACGCAAGACTTAGGATCTTGTGCCGAAAGGCTTGCGGGTTCGAGTCCCGCCTCGCCCACCAGCCCGTCTCATTTCATGGACAAACATGGCCTTCCACCGAGCATTCCGGTTTGGTTCCGACCCGGTTGAGCGTATAGGCCCCATTGGCGGGGCACACCGGCCATGCTTGCAGATAGGGGAGAAGATCGGTTTGGGTCGGCGTGTCTGCTTTTGTCTTTCCTTCCTTGACGGCCCATTTATCCTTGGCCTTGTCCAACTGGCTCAGGTTGTTCATGCAGGCATCGGTTTGCCCGGTCTGCCTTATCCTGAGATACATTGGAACGCCAATGACGGTGATCATGCTGATCAGTATAATGATCAGAACAACATCTGCCGGCTCGAACCCCTTTGTTTTCATGCTTCGTCACCTCCCATCGCCTATATGGTACCCGTTTGAGTTTTTTCTGACAAAGGAATAATAACAAGAGAAACAGTCTCCGCGTCCTGAAGGTTCAAAAAACGCCAAAAAACGCACCAAAATGGCCAAAAAATGGCCGAAAACACAAAAAAACGCCCAAAAACGGCCAAAAAATGGCAAAAACACCCCGAAACGATTTTCTTATTGGAAATCCCAACGGCTTCCTGATGCGGACGGCTGTGATGACAGGCGGGCTGTGGCGCTGTTAGATTTGCACTCTGCGAGTCGTTAGCGTGAGAGCGGCAGGAATATTTTTCTTTTTCTCTTGAATCCCGGTCCAATTGCATTATCTTGCAATGGCAAATCACGATTGCGGGGTGGAGCAGCCCGGTAGCTCGTCAGGCTCATAACCTGAAGGTCGTTGGTTCAAATCCAACCCCCGCTACCAGTTTGAAGGGCCGGAACGAAAGTTTCGGCCCTTGTTTTATTCCGCGCCGGCTTCGGCCATTTCGCCCCAGAACTGCAGCACAAGGGATTTCATCTTGGGCATGGCCACGCGCGTGGCCTCGGTGACTTCCTCGTGCGACAGAGGCTGGTCGAGGATGCCCGCTGCGAAGTTGGTGATGCATGAAAGCCCCAGAACCTTTATTCCCGCCGCGTTGGCCAGCATGGCCTCAGGCACGGTGGACATGCCCACGGCATCGGCGCCCCAGATCTTATACATGCGGATTTCGGCCGGGGTCTCATAGGTCGGCCCGGAAGCAGCCAGATACACGCCCGTCTTGAGGCGGATGTTGCATTTGCGCGCTGCGGAGGTCATCAGGTCGCGAAGCTTTGCATTGTAGAGATAGGTCTGATCCGGGAACCGCGGGCCCCAGATGGAGTTGGCCTTGCCGATCAGCGGATGTGCGCCCATCGCGTTGATGTGGTCGGTGATGACCATCAGGTCGCCGGGTTTGAAGTTGGCGTTGATGCCGCCCGCGGCGTTGGTGAGCATGATGCGCGTGCACCCCAGTTTTTTGAGGACATAGAGCGGCATGGATACCGGGGTCCAGCCTTCACCTTCATACCAGTGGCGGCGGCCCTGGAATACGAATGTTTCCAGCCCCGCGTATTCCCCCCAGATGAGCCGGCCGGAATGTCCGGCGACGCCCGGCGCTCCCAGCCCGGGAATGTCTTCGTAGGCGAGGGTGGACTTGATCTTGAAGGCTTCCGCCACATCGCTCCAGCCGGAGCCGAGGATCAGTCCGCATGCCGGCTTGGCCTCGGGCCACGCCTGCTTAATGCTCTGAAGTGCCCGTTCCAGTATGTCATAATTGATGCTCATTGTTTATCCTCCGGGAGAATCAGTTCATTAATAAACGGGGGCGGGGTAAAGGGTTTGTCGGAGAAGGTGAATGCGTCTGTGAAGAACTGCTCCGCCTCCGCCAGGCGATCCTTGCTGTTGATGTGCATGGTGAGCAGGGGGGAGCCCTTGGACACTTTTTCGCCGATCTTCAGCAGGTCCGTGACGCCTACGGCATGATCCACCTTGTCGGTGGTCTTCATGCGGCCCGCGCCGAGCAGCAGGACGGCCTTTCCGATTTTCTCCGCGTCCACGCTCGCGATGTAACCGCTCTTCGGCGAAGGCATCGGCCGGACGGTCTTCGCCGTCGGCATTTTCTTGAAATCCTCCAGCGACGACACATCGCCGTCATGCAGGCGCACCATTTCCTTGAATTTTTCGAGGGCCTCGCCGGAGTTGATTTTCTCCTCCAGCATGCTCATGGCCGCGCTCTCTCCGGGAGCCAGCCCGGTCAGCGTCAGCATCTGCGCGCAGAGGGCCATGGTGACGATCATAAGATCTTTCGCCCCGTTGCCCTTCAAAGCCTCAATGGTCTCGATGATTTCCACGGTGTTGCCGGCGGTTCGCCCGAGCGGCTGGTTCATATCGGTGATGAGGGCGGCCATGCCTTTGCCCATGCGCGTTCCCACTTCAACCATGCTGAGGGCCAGCGCTTTCGCATCCTCTCGGCTCTTCATGAAAGCGCCTTTTCCCCATTTGACGTCCAGCACGAGGCAATCAAGCCCGGCGGCCATTTTCTTGCTCATGATGCTGGCCGTGATCAGGGGGATGGACGGCACCGTTCCGGTGACATCACGCAAAGCGTACAGCTTCTTGTCGGCCGGGGCGATCTGGCCGGTCTGCCCGATGATGGAGCAGCCGCACTTGTCCACGACCTTCAGGAATTCCTTCTCGCTGAGATCGGTGCGGTAGCCGGGAATGGCCTCGAACTTGTCGAGCGTGCCGCCGGTGATGCCCAGCCCGCGGCCGGAGATCATGGGGACGGCGCCGCCGCAGCAGGCCACAAGCGGGGCGAGGATGAGAGACACCTTGTCGCCAATGCCGCCGGTGGAATGCTTGTCCACCTTGGGGCGTTTGATGGACGAGGTGTCCACGATGTCGCCGGAGTTCATCATGGTTTCGGTGAGCACGGCGACTTCGTCAAAGGTCATGCCCTTGAGGTAGATTGCCATTGCCATGGCAGCCATCTGATAGTCGGGAAGGCTGCCATCGGTGAAGCCGTTGATGAAGAATTCGATTTCCTCACGCGTGAGGGCCCCGCCGTCGCGTTTCTTTTCAATAATCCATTGTGGTACCATAACGCCGGCAGATTAGCTTTTCCGCCTGCCGGTGTCAACGGAACATCACAACCAGCTTTTGCCGCGGGGAACCGCGCCGATTCCAAAGAAATCAGCCAGGGTCTGAGCGATGTCGTAAAACCCCTTGCGGATGCCCAGCGACTGGCCCGGATGCCCCTTGCGGTACACCAGCAGCGGAACAAATTCGCGTGTGTGGTCCGTGCCCTTGAAGGTCGGGTCGTTGCCGTGGTCTGCAGTGATGATCAGCATGTCCTCTTCCGTAAGCATCGGCAGATAGGTTGCAAGCCACTGGTCGGTCTGTTCGATGGAATCGGCATAGCCGCGGGAGTCGCGGCGGTGGCCGTAGACCATGTCGAAGTCAATGTAGTTGGCGAAGATCAGGCCGTCCTTCTTCTCCTTTGTGTACTTTTCGACCTGCGCCTGCGAGGTCACATTGTTGCCGGTGTGAACCGACTCGGTGATGCCGCGGTGGACATAGATGTCCTCGATCTTGCCGACGGCGTAGACGGGAACTCCCGCATCCTTGAGCCGCTCCAGAATGGTGGGTTCCGTCGGCTCGAAGGCATAATCCTTGCGGTCGTGAGTGCGCTGGAAAGACCCCGGCTGGCCGACAAAGGGGCGCGCAATGATGCGGCCGACGCGGAGCGGGTCGCACAGCTTGCGCGCGATTTCGCAAGCCTTGTAGAGTTCCTGCAGCGGCACAATGTCGTTGTGCGCGGCAATCTGGAAGACAGAATCCGCGCTGGTATAGACAATCCACTTGCCGGTTTTCATGTGCTCTTCGCCGAGTTCGTCGAGGATGGCCGTTCCGCTGGCGCTCTTGTTGCCAATGGTGCCGCGCCCGGTCTGCTTCTCGAAGGCCTTCAGCAGATCCTCGGGGAATGAGGGGAAATCGAGCGGGAAATTGGTGAAGCCCGGATTGATTTCGAGGCCCGCAAATTCCCAGTGGCCGGTGATGGTGTCCTTGCCAATGGAGACTTCCTCCATGGCGCCAAAGGAAGCGATCGGTTTCTTGACGACCTTCACGCCGGCGATTTCTTTCCCCTTGGGAATCATTTTAGGGATGTTGCCAAGGCCCATGGCTTCAAACGTGGGGGCCTTGATGCCGCCGACGGCCTCCGCCAGATGGGGCAGGGTGGCGGCGCCGGCATCGCCGAAAGCCGCCGCGTCAGGCGCTTCGCCGATGCCAACCGAATCGAGAACAATCACTATCGCTTTCATTTGAATTTCTCCTGTTTTATTCGGGCAAGATAGCCGCCCGCGGAAGATTTGTCAAAACCCGGCTCTGCGGCAAACCATCTCGTAGGCCTCGGTGTAGTTCTTGCCAAGGTTGTGCCAGTCGAAATCATCCGACGAACGCTCCACCTTGTTGCGGAGCGCGATGCGCTCGCGGCGGTCGAGCTGGGCGAAGTCGTAGAGCCAGTTGGTGAGGTCGTTCGTGGCCTCGTCCTCGGATTTTTCGCTGCGCGGAGCCACATAAAGTCCGCGCTCGGCCCAGTCCGGCATGCATCGGTTGAGGTAGCTTCCGAAGCCGCTGAGGTCGCTGGTGACGGCCGGCACGCCGCAGGCCACGCACTCGAGCGGCGTGTAGCCCCACGGCTCGTAGTAGCTCGGGAAGATGCCCAGATGGCAGCCGCGCACGAAGTTGTCATAGTCAATGCCGATGAGGCCGTCGCTGGTGGAGACGAACTCGGGATAATAAATCACCTTCACGGGATCGTCGGGGCGGTTGATCAGCTTGCAGGCGCGGATTTTCTGCATCACTTCGTCGTCACTGACCAGTTCATGCGTGACGAACGGCGGCAGCGCACTGGACGGCCATGCGTGCATGATGCGGCGCAGGCGCATGCGGGAAGTCTCGTCCACCAGTGTTTCATATTCGGGGATATGGCCCTTCGCGGCCGCAATTAAAAGTTTGTTTCCCAGAGAATCCTTGATGGACTCGCATGCGCCGCGCATTTCCTCGAGCATGGCCTGCCGCCGGAACACCTCGGCGGTGGCGGACTTGTAGGCCTGGCGGGTGATCAGGAAAAACACGATCGTCCGGTTGAGGCCGCTGAGCTTGATGCGGTAGTTCAGGCGCGCCATGGCCTCGAGGGTCATGTCGAAACCCTTGTTGCGGTATTCGTAGCGCCCTGCAGTGAAAAAATAGAGGGTGTTGTCGAGGTCGAACGTGTAGCTCGGGAAAAAGTGCGCCATCACGAACTGGTGGATCTTCTCCTTGTAGCTGCGGTGCAGGTTCTGGAACTCGTGCATGGCCACGAACCGGCGAAGGTTGAGCCCGTTGGGCAGCAGCACGTCCGGCGCGCGGCCAAGCAGCGCCTCGCATTCGCGTCCGGTCACCTTGCTGACCGTCGTGAAAACATGCGCGCCGTGCGCGGCGGCCCGCTCGATGACCACCGGCCCCATAATGTTGAAATGGGCCGCCTGCGCCTGCCAGTCCACGCCGGTCATGTTCGTGTAAAACTCCGGGTTGTTCATCGCGAGGTAGCGTCCGAGCATTGTGGCGTGCGTCGTGAAGACAATGCCCGCGCGGTTGCTGCGGCGGCGCAATTCCGGAATCGCCATCGCCGACATCCATTCGTGAAAATGGGCAATCACCGGATTCTTGAGCGACTTGAGGTCGTTCAGCATGGTAAAGAAACTGATCAGCACCCATGCGAACATCGCAACCTCGTTGGTGAGGCTGTCCTCGGGCGCGACCGGAATCTGGTGGTTGTCCAGGAACATCTTCCGGATTTCCGGAAGCTGTTCCTCAAACTGCTTGTATTCAAACAGGATCACCCGCGGGCGTCCGGTCACCAGCCAGTAGCCGGTGTGCACCGCAAAGCCCTTTTCGCGCATCTTCTTGACGACCGGCGCTATGGGGCCGTCGAGCTCCATCTCCTCGAACTCCAGCGGCGAGACCTCGGGATTGTAGGGGCCCAGCAGGCAGTAGCGCTGGCCCCATGTGGACATGACCTCCGGCACCTTGCTGCGGATCACCGTGTAGATGCCGCCGATCTTCTGGCAGACTTCCCACGCGGTTTCAAAAAGCAGCGGGCGCAGGTTCTCCGCGACGGATGATGATTTTTTCCCGGTCACTGTTTCAGGACTCATGCTGCCACCTCTCTCAAAACTTCCAATGGTTGGAACTTTTCTCCAAAAAACTTCCAATCATTGGAACTTTTTTACGCAAAACTTCCAATGGTTGGAACTTTTGATTTCCAATGCCGCCACACTAATCCAACCGGCCGCGCAAGTCGAGACGGCTTTTCATCGTTATGGGGGCGGTGGGGCGTATGGCGCAACCACACGGTAGAACTTGGCTGTTTGCACCATGTTGGTGTCGGTTTGAGCGAGCGGCGTGCCGGTTACATAGGGGCCCCAGGCGGTCCACGGCGGATTATCGGTGCTGAGCAGGTTCAAGGTGTATTGTGTTTGATAAGTTGCGCCGGTGCCGCCGCTCCATTCTATCAGGGCGGAGCTGGCGCCGCGCGTGATGTTGGTGATGAAGAATGTGTTGGTGTCCGGTCCGCGCTGATAAATCGTGATCATGTAATCTTCCACTTCGCCGTCCGTGGCCAGTCCGTCGGGGTTCAGCCCGGCGGCGGAACTGCTGAAGCGGAAGCGGGCAAAGGTCGGGCCGAGCGCGGCCGTGAAGGGAACGCTGATGTTCAATGTGTTGGCCCCCGGCAGCAGGTTCGAGGATGACGCAATGGGTTCACTGGAGTCTGCCCAGTCACCGTCCGCATTGAAGTCCATCCAGGCATCGAGCCAGCCGTTTGTGGAGGCGACGACTGTGGCTGCGGTTAATTGACCCTGAATAAGCGATCCTCCAAGAGTCACACCGTCTTCGTCGTCCGTGCCATCGCTGTCGTCACCTGTCGCATCTGAAGTGGGCTGGCCGTCGGGATCATCATCGGGAGCCGTCGCCCCCAGATAATAAATGGAGGGAATCCGATGGCAGGCGCCGGTGCTCGCCGCAAGTGTTGGATATGACGGATCCGGAGCGTCGCCGAAATCCAGCACCTCCAGACGGACTTCATAATCTTCAACTTCGCCGTCCATTTCCAAATTTGTGTAGGCTGGAACCGCAGGTGGATAGGTGGTGAAGCGCCAGCGGGAATGCGGTCCGCCGGATTTGGTTACCGGCGGCGGTGGAATTCCCATCAGAACAGCATTCAGTCCTGCGCTGATGGCATGGTTCAGAAATACCTGCTCGCCGACGTCTGCCCAGTCACCATCGCAGTTGAAGTCAATCCAGACGTTGAGGAAACCGCTGGTGGAGGCCGTGACCTGAACCGGCGCGGCGGATCCGGCCACCAGCATGGAAGGCAGAATTATCCCATCTTCATCGTCAATGCCTGCCGGAGGGTTGTTGTCATCGCCAAGGGAGTTCGGATCCTGCTGTCCGTCGGGTTCGGCATCAACGGACGCACCCATGAAGACGCCGGGGACGATGACATGACGGGCCCCGCCGCTGGCCAGGACGGTGGGATAGGTCGGATCGGGCGCGTCGCCGAAGTCGAGCTGCTCTTCTTCCTCCTTCTCGATACCAGTCACGGCGAATGCCAAATCCATCGAATCTGGTGCCAACTCATGTCCATCTCCATACCGGAGCTCCTGCCATATTGCTCCATCATACCAGCAGGCATCGTCGTTCCATTGCGCCTGCGAACTCTTCCAGCCCAGCTGGTATCCGCCGGGATCCGCCTCGTCGAATTTCACGCCCAGCCAGTAGATGGTGCCGTTGGTTTGGACAAAGGCCTCTTCTTCTGGAATGAGAAAATCGTATTGGAAGACCATAGAATCGCCAGGGAACGTCCATGTTCCCAGCACCGGATCAAACCACCACTCGGTGATCCCGCTCGATACAAGTCCGGCATGGTATGTGCCGGCCGCGAAGGTTTGAGCCCAGAGTTCCTCGCCGGGATGGCTGTAGGGCAGGTCCACACCTGCCGGGACATCTGCATAGAGATATAAGGTGAAACTCAGGCTTGTAAGATCCTCGGGGAATACGTCTCCGCTGAATGAGGTCCAGATGTGGAAATCGGTGAGAGGCCCGGTCTGGTTGCAGAGGAAGTCGTCTGCGAGTCTGACGCTGGTATTGTCCACATCAACACCTGTGGTGGTCAGATCCGGAGGCTGCAGCCATTTGACAGGAACGATGGGGACCTCATAGTCCTCCACTTCGCCGTCAGGTGCCAATCCTGTGATGGTCAGGTTTGTCTGTGTGCTCAAGCGGAAACGCGCAAAGACCGAATTGGTCGCCGTGATGGCTCCCGGCACGAACTTTACGTAGTTGGTGCCGGTTGTCACGGGGGTGTCGGCCAGAATTTGCTCACCGGCGTTTGTCCATGTCCCGTCGCCGTCGAAATCCATCCACGCGCTCAGATAGGCGTTCGTGCCGGCCGGAACGAGTGCCACCACCTGGATAGTATTCGGCACGCCTGCAAACATCGCGTTCAAGAAGGTGACCCCATCCTCGTCGTCCAAAGCGATCGGAGGATTTACGTCATCTCCATCGGCTTTGGCTGTTGGCTGGCCGTCCCCTTCAGCGTCAATCAGCGCTCCAAGGGAAAGCCCCGCCACGATTGTGTGCCGCGCTCCGTTATTAGCCAGCAGTGTTGGATAGGTTGGATCCGGTGCATCGCCGAAGTCTATCTCTTCTTCTGTCCCTCCGGCGAGCACTTCCAGAAGATAGTCCTCGCTTTCGCCATCTTCAAACTGTCCCTCGCCGGTCCATGGAAGAGGCACATTCGTTTCAGTGATTGAAAAACGGCACCACACGTGGCCGGCGTTAGGCCCAATGACAAAGCTCGGAGGCCCTAGGGCTGACAGGGGGCCGGCATATGGGGCCGGCACCGGGAAGTTGATCAGTACGTGTTCTGGTACAGAGACGGCCGTGCACGTTGAACTGCCAGACCATACACCGTTTTGATCCCAGTCCATAAGCACGTTGACATAGCCGACCACAGGCATGTTGTTGACCACCAGAATGTCAATATTTGTTCCCCAGACAGCCGTCTGGCAGGTGGCTCCCAGCGTATTGGTTGCACCGGGACTGCATGGCTGGACTGTTTCTGATCCGAGCGGTCCGACTATGGTAAAAGAATCGGGAAACATCAATCCGGCGTCGTTGCCGCCCATGCATTCATCCTGGTCATACATGTTGGGATTGAATAAAGGGCAGCTGCCAGCATTACCCTCCGTCTCATAATCTTTGGAAAGTCCGAAATATGCCCAAACCCAGCCATGTTGGATCCAGCCTGCTACGGGTACGTTTTGGCAAGTTGGGAAAGAGCCTGAAACACCACCTGCCGGATATGCCAGTGCTCCCTCCGGGGCATCACCGAAATCTAAATCTTGCGCGGGAGCAGAAAACGCGAAGTGCAACAAGCAGAAAGATGAGAGAACCAGCAACCCCTTTTTCATGACACACCCTCCCCACGGGGAACCTGTAATTACTGCCCCGCTCTAACCATAGTGTCATCCCGTGCGGGGTTTGTGTCAATCTATTTCGTACACCAGGAAGTCGCACGGGATGTCCCCGTTTTTAATGGGGATTACGGCTTCGGGTTTGGCCGATATCATGCGCTCATAATCGGGACTTCCGGCAAGAATGCAGACCCTCCAGCCGTGCATCCGGCTGACGGCGGAGGCCGTTTTGCGGATGAAATCCTGATCCGCTTCCAAACGCTCGCCGTAAGGCGGATTGAAGATGACCAGATGCCGCCCTCCGTCAAATTGAGTCTCGAACAGGGAGCGCTGCTTGAAGGAAAGCCTGACACCCGCGGTGCGCGCATTTTTCTGGGCAATTTCTATTGCAGCGGGATCTATGTCCGAGGCCTGAATGCGCGGGCTGGTGCCGGAGATTTCGCTCCGTAGCTGTCCGCGAAGTTCACGCATGGCATCGGCCTCCGTCGCGCCGAAATTTGCCCAGCGCTCAAAGCCGAACCGCTTGCGGTCGAGATTGGGCGCTTTGCTGATCGCCCACAGGGCCGCTTCAATGGCGATGGTCCCAGAGCCGCACATGGGGTCCATCAGCGGGGTCTTGCGGTCCCAGCCGGACATCCGCAGGAGCGCCGCCGCGAGTGTTTCGCGGAGAGGAGCTTCAACGGCATGGGCCCGGTAGCCGCGGATATGGAGCGATTCCCCGGACATGTCGAGATAGACCGTGGCCTTGTCGTTCGCCACATACAGAAACACGCGCACATCCGGATCGTCGCGGTCAACGGAAGGGCGCTTGTTTTCGCGGTCGCGGATATGATCCACGATGGCATCCTTGACCTTGAGCGCGGCAAAGCCGCTGTGCGTGAGATGGCTGGCGCGCAGGACAGCGCTCACGGCAAAGGATTTCTGCGGAGTGATGTACTGTTCCCACGCAATGCCGCGGATGCCTTTGTAGAGCGCATTCTCGTCGGGGCAGGGGAACCGCGCCAGAAGCAGTTGGATGCGCTGGGCGATCCGGCTTTCGAGACAGGCCCTCCAGCCGTCGCGCCATTC
Source organism: Kiritimatiellia bacterium (assembly GCA_050178035.1). Classification (GTDB taxonomy): domain Bacteria; phylum Verrucomicrobiota; class Kiritimatiellia; order JAKQHR01; family JAKQHR01; genus JAKQHR01. The sequence goes on along the minus strand of JBFXGK010000014.1, from coordinate 33,470 downwards.
CCCGCGAAAGGGAATGCCTCCCCGGTTCAGGCGGACACTCGGGATCTTCAGCTCGCGCAGCTCATCGCACAGCACCTCTTCCGTGCCGGAAATGCAGGACGCAAAAAACTCATGGTTCTGTTCCATGCCGCATCCCTAGCACAAAGGGGGCTGATTCACAAAGATTCTTTTGAACGAAGCCTCCCGTTCAGGCGCGAATCAAATTGAGTCCGTCAGATTGACATTGCGTGAAATCGCATGCAGTATCCCCCGCAAAAATGCACGGATGACATCAATGAGCATCAAACAGGAAATTGCCAGGCGGCGGACGATTGCGATTATTTCGCACCCGGACGCCGGCAAAACGACGCTGACGGAAAAGCTGCTGCTGTACGGCGGCGCGATCCAGCTTGCCGGCTCCGTGACGGCGCGCAGGAATCAGCGCACCACCACGTCTGACTGGATGGAACTGGAGAAGCAGCGCGGAATTTCCGTCAGCTCAACCGTGCTCCAGTTCGATTACCGCGGGTTTTGCGTCAACCTGCTCGACACCCCCGGGCATCGTGATTTTTCGGAAGACACCTATCGTGTGCTGATGGCGGTGGACGCGGTGATCATGGTGATTGACGCGGCCAAGGGCATCGAGAGCCAGACCCGCAAGCTGTTTGAAATCTGCCGCATGCGCGGCATCCCGATTTTCACCTTCATGAACAAGCTCGACCGCCCGTCGCGCCATCCGCTGGAACTGCTGGACGAACTGGAGCATACGCTGCAACTGCGCGTCTGCGCGATGAACTGGCCCATGGGCGATGGCGCCGGGTTCCAGGGGGTCTATGACCGCCGGGCCAGCCAGGCTCACTTCTATGAGCGAACTGACCACGGCGCTTACCGCGCGCCCGTGGCGGTGCATTCCGTCACCGATCCGCAGGTGCGCGAGCGGCTCCCGTCCGATGTCTATGAAGCCGTCATCAGCGACCTCCATGTCCTGGACGCCGCCGGGGAAAAGTTCGATTTGCCGGAGGTGCAGGCCGGTGAACTCAGCCCTGTGTTTTTCGGAAGCGCCCTCAACAATTTCGGGGTGCAGATGATGCTGGACGCCATTCTTGACTATGCCCCGCCGCCCCAGCCGCGTTTTTCGGGCGCGCGGAAAATTCTTCCGGAGGATTCAGCGTTTTCGGGTTTCATCTTCAAGATCCAGTCCAACATGGATCCGAAGCATCGCGACCAGATCGCTTTCCTGCGCATATGCTCCGGCTGCTTCACCCGCGACATGCGCGTGACCCATTCGCGCACCGGCGAGCAGGTGCGGCTTTCCAGTTCCCACCGGGTGCTCGCCCGCGAACGCGAGACGGTGGACACGGCATATCCCGGCGATGTCATCGGGCTGGTCGGTCATTCCGTCTTCGGCATCGGGGACACGCTGACGGAGGACCCGGCGATTTTGTATGACGAAATGCCGCAGTTCGCCCCGGAGTGCTTCGCCATGCTCTACAATCCGGTTCCCGCGCAATACAAGCGTTTCCGGGCCGGGGTGAATCATCTGCTGCAGGAGGGCGCCCTGCAGTCGTTCCAGTTCCCGGGGCAGGCTCAAAACACGCCGCTGCTGGGCGCGGTCGGCACGCTCCAGTTCGAGGTGTTCAAATACCGGCTGGAAAACGAGTACGGCGCGACGGCGCGGCTTGAGCCGGCGCCGTACAAGGTGATCCGCTGGGTGGATGAATCCGCCGGCGGGAAATCAGTGGTTGAGGAGGGCATGCTTCCCTCCACGTGCCGGCTGGCGCAGGATGCGTCCGGCCGCAAAGTGGCGCTGTTCGACACCGAGTGGATGCTGAAATATTTCTGCGAGCGCAACCCGGAAGCCAAACTGCTCAACCTTCCTCAGCGGATACATTCGGCGAAAGGCGATAACGCATAATGCGCGGAGTTAATCCGCGGCCAGCGCCTCGGCGCCTCCGCGCGCGGGCTCGATCGGCGGCGTGTGGCGGCCCATCAGGTCAATCGTTTTCCAGCGCCCCTTCCGGAAACGGAACAGATAGCCGACGCCCAGCACGGCAATGAAGAAGGCCGTCCACATCCACGAATGGACGATGGATCCGTGCAGCACGTTGACGATCAGCAGCTGCCCCGGCACCAGCAGGAGCCATGCCGCGCCCACCGAATAATACATCACATAATCCGTGTCGCCCGCGCCCTTGAGCGCGTGCCCGATGACGAGGTTGCTGACATCCATGATGCCCCACACCGGAAGGATCAGCAGAAGCATCCGCCCGATGGGCACAAGATCGCTGAGGGGAATGCCGCTGGTGGCGCGGTTCACGAAGAGCGCATAGTAGAATTCCGGGAACAGCACAAACGTGATGCCGGTCAGCAGCATGTAGAGCATGCCCATCTGCCATGCGTTCCAGGCGGCCTTTTCGGCGTGCTCCGGCTGGCTCCGCCCGATGTACTGCCCGACCAGGATCGAAGCGGCGATCCCCAGACCGATCAGCGGCATGAAGGCCAGCGTGTTGATGCTCAGCGCGATGTTGCTCGCGGCCAGCTCCGTCGGATCCAGCCGGCCGGTGAGGATCACGAACATGGTGAACGAGGCAATGTCCAGCGAGAGATGAATGCCCGACGGAAGCCCGAAGCGCACGACCCGCCAGAAAATGCGGTGGTTGTAGCGGAACGTGCTGCGCGTCTGGAACACCTCAAGATAGCGCTTGCTGAAGTAAAGGCCCAGAAGGATCAGCGGGCTCACAAAGCCGGCAATCACCGTCGCGACGGCCGCGCCCGCGATGCCCATTTCGGGGAAGCCCCATTTGCCGAAGATCATCGCATAGTCGAGCACGATGTTCAGCCCGTTGCCGAGCACGTTGGTGATCATCGTGGTGCGCGTGTCGCCCAGGCCGGTGAAAAATCCCGCGATGGCCGCGCCCAGCGCGATGGATCCCGCGCCCCACATCAGGATGGTGAAATACGTGAGCTCCATCTCCAGCACCGCCGGCGCGTGCCCGCTGATCGCCAGCAGCCAGCGGCCGCACGGGATCAGGATGATCAGCAGCGGCCAGGTGATCAGCGCGAGCAGCACGCCCTGCGCCGTGGCCACGCCGCAAAGCGGAAACTCGCGCGCCCCGTAATACTGCGAGACAAAAGTCGAGGCATAGGAGGCCAGCGCCATGAATCCGCAGCAGAGGCAGAACACCAGGATGCCGGACGGCACGGCCGCCTGAATCGCGGTGGTGCTGTAGCGCGCAAGAAAAATGCGGTCCGCGAAAGTCATCAGCGTGAATGAGCCCATGCTGACGATCAGAGGCCAGGCCACCTGGAAAACCTCCCGGTAGCCGCCGGGCACAAAGGGCGCTCGTGTTTTACTGGTCATGAATCCTCTTTGCCGTCTGCCGCGCAAAAACAGGCAGCTCCGGATCGCGCGCGCCCATGACCAGGACGGCGTCACGGGCGGTCACTGTTTCAAGAATCTGTTTCGTCAGGTCATCGTAATTCCGGACCGCCGAAGCCTTCACGCCCCGTGCCTGCAGCGCGGCGGCGAGATCGTCCGATGAAATATCCTTCGCGGCGGTTCCGCCTGCGTAATAAACGGGCAGGAGGAAAAGTTCATCATCTTTGCGGAGCGTGGCGCAGAACATTTCGATCAGCGAATCCTTCATCTGCCGCATCGGCCCGAAGCCGTGCGGCCGCCACACGCCCAGCACGCGGGATGAATTTTCCGCCACGGTGGCCCATGCCGCCGCGATCTTGGCCGGGTTGTGGGCATAGTCGTCATAAACCCGGATGCCGCGGGCCTCGCCCGCCAGTTCCAGACGGCGGCGTATGCCCTTGAAACTCGCCAGCGCCTTCCGGACGGCTTTTGCATCGTATTCCATCGCGACGCACAGCGCGCAGGCCAGCAGCGCGTTTTCCGCATTATGCCGTCCGGGCAGGGGAGACGCGAATTCCAGATTTTCCAAATTGAAAACCCATCGTTCTCCTTTTCTGAAAACCGTGTTCTCAATGGCGCGGCTGTTGGGAAAATGTTTCGCAATTTCCGGAAAGCACACGACCTGCCTGGCGGTCTGCGCGGCAAACTGCCGGAACAGCTCGATGGTTTCCGGGAGCGGAAAATGATCGTGGGATATGTTGGTGATGATGCTCCACTCCGGATGCAGGAAAAGGCAGGAGCGGTCGCTCTCGTCGGCTTCGGCCACCCACAAATCAGATTTGCCGGCGCGGATGCTCCCGACGCGGGTTTCGCTGTCCCAGCCGATCACGGCTCCGCCGTTCGCGACGGTCGGATCGCCGCCCAGTTCCGTGAGAAGCCAGCCGGTCATGCCGGTGACGGTGGTTTTACCGGAAGTTCCGCCGACCGCCACGCAGCGCTGGCCCTCCGCAAGCCGCCCCAGCATGTCGCCGCGGGTGATGACGGGGATGTTCAGCTTTTTTGCGGCGGCCAGTTCGGGATTGTCGCCCTCGATGGCCGTGCTGCAGATCAGCGCGGCGGTGTCGCGGCGGATGCCGGACCCGTCCTGCGGAACCAGCTTCATGCCCTGCGCGGTCAGCCTGCGGAGAACGGGGACCTCCTGGCCCTGGTCATGGAACCGGTCCGAGCCGGAGACCTCCGCGCCGAGATCCATCAGCAGTTCGGCCATGGCGCTCATGCCGACCCCGGCGACGCCCGCCAGATGGCAATGCTTCTGTGCAACCTGAAAAAACATGCGGCCTATAATAGGATGGAAAACGCGGATGAACAGACTTTTTCCAATCATTGGAACTTTCCGCGCAAAAACTTCCAATGATTGGAACTTTTTCCGGCAAAACTTCCAATGGTTGGAACTTTTGCGGGCGTCAGAAATTCCAGACGAACGAGGTGGTGGTCAGCAGGTCGTTGCTTTCCTTGTCCTCGGCGGGATTGCTGTCGTAGTGGTCTTCGACGGTGAAGCGCAGGCTCATGTTGGCTACCAGAACGGTTTCAAGTCCGACTTCGGCATTGATGAAGTAGACGGCGGAATCGGTGATGTCGGCGACGTACTCTGCCGACTGCCAGATCTGCAGGCTGTCGGTGATCAGGATTTCAAGATACTGAGCCGCGCGCCCGGCCACAAAGCCGGTTTCCTCGCCGCCCTTGCGCTCTTCCACGTAGCCGGGGCCGGCTTCGATGGCCAGCACGGTCCGGTCGGTCCAGATGAACTTCCGGCCCAGCGAAAGACTGCCGCGCGCGCGGTAGGAGACATCAGCGATGCCGTCGTGCATGATGTGCCCGTCCAGTGAGGAATACATTCTGTCCGACAAGCGGTGCTGGTATTTGGCTTCACCGGTGGCGTTCTCGGTATCCTTTTCCTGGTCGCATTCGCCATAGCGCCCGGCGCCCTTCAGAAATAAATAGTTCTCCTCGGTCTCCTTGGATGCGGTAAGCGAACCGTCGTAGCGCAGGATGTCGCTGTTGCCCGATGCCGTGCTGACACCGATATCCAGTTTCCCGCGCCAGCAGCCCTTTTCCCGTTTTTTAGATTTCTTGTCGGGCATCTTGTGGACGCGCCCGCTGACGCCGAAGCGTGAAACATCCTTGCCCTTGAAGGCATCCAGCATGTCGGAGCCTTTGAAGGGGGACACGGGTTTCGGCGGCTTGATGACTATATCTTCCGCGGCGGCGGGTTCAACATCGGGCAGAACCTCGTTGGTTGCGGCTTCCTGTGCATAGGCCATGCCCGAGCTCAGCAAACCGCAGCATGCGATGGTTAGAATGCAAGTTTTCATGGGCGCCGAGGCTAAGCGGGAACATCACCAGAGTCAACTCATGAATGTTCAGAACCCCAGTTCGGGTTTGCAGAGTTCGTAGAAGTTGCAGTTGCGGCACAGGTCGGGGTCGGTGGAGAGATCCCACTGGTCGCGGGGCAGGGGAACATTGCGGGCGCGGTCCTCGCCCTCGAGATATCCGGTCATGGCGGCCACGGAATTTTCGATCCGCAGAAGTGTTTCCTGCAACTCCTCCTCGCTGAAGGACCAGGCGGCCACTTTCCCGTCGGCGAGATATTCCACGAACAGCAGGATCTTCTCCGGTGCTGCGCCGTGTTTTTCCTTCGCCCACAGGCCGTAGACATCGAGCTGCGTGCGGTGGCTTTCGGAGGTCTTTCCCGATTTCCAGTCGTGAATGTGAATCATGCCGTCTGCGCGCAGGGCATAGTCGGGGATGGCATTGATCTTCACGTCGTGGAGCATGAAGAATTCTTCACCGGGGCCGGCGATGGGGATTTCATTTTCGGGCGGGATATCCTTCAGGCGCGGCCAGACGCGATCCATGAAATTGGCGATGCACTGGCGTATTTTCGCGACCTCGCCGGCTGCCGCTTCTTTCTCCTGTCCGGGATTCCACTGCTGATAGTAGTGCTCGCGCAGGCAGCAGTTGGCTTTGCAGTCGGCCCGCCAGAGGCCTTCCTTTGACTGCCGCCAGCAGTTGTTCAGATAGGGCTTTGCAATCTGGTCATAGGCCAGCGCCGGATCGGCCGGCCGGCCGGCCTGCATCTCGCGCAGGGCCCACATGACGGCCTTTTCGACGGCCTTGCCGCGCAGGGCGGGGAGGGTGTCCATGCGGCTGAGCTGCCACGCCTTGCGCTGGATTTCCGTTGCGCCGGACGCCCATCCGCCCCAGCGGGCATAAACCCCCCAGTAGCGCTTGCGGGGACAGGCGTCGAAGGCTTCGGCGGCCGAGAACGACCACGAGAATGTGTTTTGAATATCCGGCATCAGGCCCGGAAGGTCTCAAAACCAGCTGGGGAAGTAAAGGCTAATGCGGACGCGCGGCTGTCAAAAAGTGTCAAAAATTGGCAAAAAAAGGCCCAAAATGCCAAAAAATCGCAAAAAATGGCCATTTTTTGGTCAAAAATGCTCAAAAACAGTGAAAAACATGAAAAATAGCCCCAAAATGGTTACAGGTTGTCCAGAATTTGACGGACGCAGGCGGCGAGCTGCGGCGCGGTGAACGGCTTGGCGAGGATGACGGCAGACTGGTTTTTCAGCCCGTATTCGAGAGTGCGGTCATCCGCGAAGCCGGAGCAGTACATGGTCTTGAAATCGGTCCGGATTTTTCGGAGTTCCTCGATCATCTGCGGCCCGTTCATGCCGGGCATGACGATGTCGCTGAGCACGAGGTGGATTTTATCTCCAAAGCTGCGGCCGATCTGGAGAGCCTTTTCGGCGTTGGCGGCATCCAGCACATGGTAGCCCAGTGAGCGCAGGATGCGGCCGGACAGCACGCGGACGGGATCCTCGTCCTCCACCAGCAGGATGGTTTCGGTGCCGCCGCGGGCGGGTGCCGTCTCGCCTGCGGCCGCGCGCGCAGCGGAATCCTTTGCGCTGGCCGGAAAGTAGATGCGTATTTCCGCTCCTTCGCCGACCCTGCTCTCGATATCGATGTGACCCTTGAGCTGGCGGACGATGCCGTACACGGTCGCGAGGCCGAGCCCGGTTCCCTTGCCCTTGGGCTTGGTGGTGAAAAACGGCTCGAACATGAACTTCTGTATTTCCGGACTTATTCCGGTTCCAGTGTCTTTGATGCTGAACAGGATGAAGTCGCCGCCCTGCACATGGCCGCCCGTTCCGATGAAGCTGTGGTCCAGATGAACAGGGCGGGTGGAGAGGATGATCTTGCCTCCGCGCGGCATGGCATCCCGGCTGTTCACGGCCAGATTCATGATCACCTGCTCAAGCATGCCGGAGTCGGCCATGATGACCGTGGGCATCCCGCTCAGGTTGAGCGTGATTTCAATGTCCTCGCCCAGCGTGCGCTGCAGCAGATTCTGTATGCCGCGGATGACCTGGTTCAGGTCCATCGCCTGCAGCTGCATGGTCTCCTTGCGGCTGATGGCCAGCAGCTTTTTCGTGAGCGCGGCGGCGCGGTCGCCGGCGCTGATGATTTCCTGCACGTCCTCGACGGCGGGCGATCCGGCGGGCAGTTCGTCCTGCACCAGCTTGGCAAAGCCGATGATGGACGTGAGCAGATTGTTGAAGTCGTGCGCGACGCCGCCGGCGAGGCGCCCGATGCTCTCCATCTTCTGCGCCTGCCGGAACTGGGCCTCCAGTTCCATTTCGTGCGTCACGTCGCGCGAAACCGCCACGTAGTTGATGATCCGGCCCCCGGAATCGCGGACAGGCGAAATGACCATCTCGGCTTTGTAGTCGCGCCCGTCCTTCTTGCGGTGGGTGATGTGGCCGGACCACACGATCCCCTCCGCGAGCATGGCCCATATTTTCTGGTAGAAGCCGTCATCATGCTCATAGCTTTTCAGGGCGCTCAGCGTCCGGCCGAGGATTTCGCTCCGGCTGTACCCGGTGACGGTTTCGAACGCCGGATTGGCGTACTGCACGATGCCCTGCGTGTCCGTGATCAGAAATATTTCCGCGGCCTGCTCGATGGCCATTTCGAGGTGCCGCCGGCCCTGCTCAGCGCGCATCTGGGCGGTGATGTCGGCATAGTGCTCGATGCGCCCGCCCATGTAGAGCCCGGATCCGATGACCTGGTTCCAGTGCCGGATCCAGCGCTCTCTGGATTTATCCTCGTCCGGCAAATGGATCTCGACGGGCTCCAGCGGCATGCCGCTCCGGTAGGACTGCGCCACGGCCTCCTCGAAAACCTCCGGTGCGTCAATTTTCTTCAGCAGGGTCTCCAGTATCTCCCTTTTTGGGTGGCCGGTCAGATCGCCAACCGGCAGGTTCAGGAGCCTGAAGAAAGCCTTGTTGGACCAGGCGACGCGGTTGTTTGCGTCAACGATCAGTGTGCCGATGGAGGAGGATCCCATGACGTCGTCGGTGAGGGACCGGTAGCGCTCCTCGCTCTGCCACAGCTTGTTGGTGGCCTGCTCGCGTTCGATTTCGGATGCGGCGCGTGTCGCAAAAACCTGCAGCAGGATGGGGATCAGACCCATGTCCTGGATCGTGTCGCGGTGCATGATGGCGAGGATGCCCAGCAGATTGCCCCGCGTTGAGCGGAGCGGGAGCACAATCAGCGCGCGCGCATTCCACCGGCGGACAGGATTGCCCGGCGGGAAAATGTCCGCGGCATTGTCCAGCAGCATGAGCGGCTCGATTTCCCGGCCGTCCTTCCCCGGGTAGAAGTCGGCGAGGCAAAGCCGCCGGCCGCTGAAGACATCCGCGGGATAGACCGAGACCAGGGAAAAGCTCTCGGGCCGGTCCGGATTCGTTTCCGCCAGCAGCACCGCATCCAGATTGAGGGCCCGGGCCAGATGCCCGGTCAGCGTATAGAAGAATATGTTGCCGGTCAGAGATGAAACGCCTTCAAGCACCTGCTGGAGCGCTTCATTGATCCCTTGGAAGCTTCTGTTTTCAGTGGTGCCCTGCATGCGCAGCAGCGCCTTGACGTTGGCGGCCAGTTCCGCTGCCTTGAAAGGCTTGCAAAGGTAGGCGTTGGCGCCGGTGTTCAAGGCGTTGGCGCGGTCGTCTGCGGTCACGTAGACACCGGAAATCGCGAGTACGGGAATATGCCTCAGTTCCGGATCATCCCTGAGGCGGCTGCAGACCTCAAGGCCGTTCATGCCGGGCATTTTGATGTCCAGGATGATGATGTCCGGTTTCAGCGCTTCGGCCAGACGCAGGCCTTCCTCGCCGCTGGTGCAGCAGTGCAGTTCCATCTCAGGAAGCTGCGACAGGAATATGCTCTTGAGAAGGTCAAGACTGGAAGCCTGATCATCAACCGCAAGCGCCTTGCGCCCGCTGAACTCCTCGTTTGGCTTTCCCCAGTGTTCCATTCCGCTCTCCCGGTTCCCATCCTACTCCGCCCGGCGGTTCCAGCAAGAAATCTTTTCCCGGCGGCGGAATAAAAAAATCCACAGAAATACGCTGGAGTATTGACAACGCCGCGGTTGTCCCGTACATTTTGCGGCCTTGTTTGAAAATATTCAGGGTTCCCGCACAAACCGCGGGAAGAAATGAGGCTTATTATGGAAGCGTATGCCGTAATTGAGACTGGTGGCAAGCAGCACCGGGTCCAGAAGGGCGATGTTATTAAGATTGAGCGGATCGAAGGCGAGGCCGGTTCCAAGGTGGAACTTTCGCCCGTGCTGGCCGTTTCCGACGGCAGCAGTCTGACCATCGGCGCGCCGGTCATCAAGGGCGCGAAGGTCAAGGCGCAGATCATGGAGCAGAAGCGCGACCGGAAGGTCGTGGCGTTCAAGAAAAAGCGCCGCAAGGGCTACAAGCGCAAGGTCGGCCACCGCCAGGAAATCACTCAGGTCAAAATCGAGAGTTTAAGCTAATCGGGAGGGCACGGATATGGCACATAAAAAAGGACAGGGATCAAGCCGCAACGGCCGCGACAGCAACAGTCAGCGGCGCGGCGTAAAGAAATTCGGCGGCCAGCCGGTGCGCGCGGGCAACATCCTGGTGCGTCAGGTCGGCACCCGCATCCTGCCGGGCGTCAATGTGGGCATGGGGCGCGACTACACGCTCTTTGCGCTCAAGGACGGCGTCGTTCGTTTCGACCGCAGCGGAAAGCGGATGAACATCGAGAAGGGCGAAACCGTTTCCTGAAAAAGGAAGGCATTTGCACAGAGGCGGGCCGGTGACGGCCCGCCTCTTTTGTTGCCTTGTGCCGGGGGATAGATTACAAGGCGGATATTCATGAAATCAATTACCTTCAAGGACAAGGTCCGGATTTACGCCACCGCCGGCAATGGCGGCAGCGGCTCGGCCTCGTTCCGCCGCGAAAAGTTCATCCCGAAAGGCGGTCCTGACGGAGGTGACGGAGGACGGGGCGGCGACATCACGATTCACGCCAACAAGGATGTGGATTCACTGGTCGATCTCTATTTCATGCCCCACCAGCGCGCCGGGCACGGCGGCGCCGGTCGCGGCAAGCAGTGCACCGGAAAGGACGGCGCGTCGCTGGATCTCCTGGTTCCCTGCGGCACGGTGGTTCGCAACGCCGAAACCGGCGAATACGTCGGGGAGGTGGTGGCCGAAGGGGATTCCCTCCGCATCGCCCGCGGCGGCCGCGGGGGGCTGGGCAATATGCATTTCAAGTCCTCCACGCACCAGGCCCCGCGCGAGTTCACGCCCGGCGAGAAGGGCGAAGAGTTCACGCTGATTCTCGAACTGAAAATGGTGGCTGATGTCGGGCTCATCGGCTATCCCAACGCCGGAAAATCCACCCTGCTGAGCAAAATCAGCCGCGCGCGGCCGAAGATTGCGGCTTATCCGTTCACCACGCTGAATCCGGTCATCGGCATCGTCGAACTCGATGACGAGCGCCGCCTGCGCGTGGCCGACATTCCCGGGCTGATCGAGGGCGCGCACAAGGGCGTCGGCCTCGGCCACGACTTCCTGCGGCACATCGAGCGCACGCGCTATCTGCTGTTCGTGATTGATATGGGCGGCATGGATGGACGCAAGCCGGTCGAAGACTACTTCAATCTCCGGCATGAGCTGCGCATGTACCGCCCGGAACTCGACGAGCGGCCCTATTTCATTGTCGCAAACAAAATGGATTTGCCGGAAGCTTCCGAAAACCTTGCCGAGTTCAAACTCACTGCCGGCGAAAATCCGATCGAAATATCCGCCGAACAGGGCGACGGAATCGAGAAGGTCATCGAGGCCCTCAGGGGCTGCGCGATCACCGAGCCGCCGAAGGAAGCCGGAGAGCCGGATGCCGAAGCATAAGCCAGCCCATTATGTGGAATATGCTGTTCTGCGGCTCGTTGGATGGCTTTTGTGTCTGCTTCCTTATTATGCCGCCCTTGCGCTGGGCTGTTGCTTCGCGAAACTTTCCTTTTTGCTGATGGGTAAAAGAATGCGCCGCGCAAAAGCCCGCGTTATGCAGGTTTTCGGAGGCCGCTTTGGGAAGCAGGAGGCCGGGCGCATCGTCTGGATCGCATGGCGCAACCTGGTGTTCAACGGAATCGAAATGCTGCGCGCGCCGCGCGTGAATTTGCGGTGGGTCAACAAATACACGGACTATTCGCAGTTCGAAAAGGTGCTGGCAAAACTGAAGTCCGGCCAGAACGTGATTCTGGCCCTGCCGCACATGGGAAGCTGGGAGACCGCCGGACTTTCTGCGAGCCTGCTCGGCGTTCCGCTTCTTTTTATCACGCGCCAGCAGAAGAATGTGCTGATCGGCAACTTCATCAACCGCATTCGGAGCCGCACCGGGCAGGAATGCGTGGACCGCGATCTGCCGCTGCTGCGCGTGATCCTCAAGAAAATCAAAGAGGGCAAGGTGCTGGCCATCCTGCCCGACATCCGCGCGCGCACCGACGCGATGGAAGTGGACTTCCTTGGCGGCCGCCCGATGATTGCCGCCGGCATGGCGCTCTTTGCGCGGCAGGCCGGTGTGCCGATTTTCTCAGGCTGTGTAATACGCGAAGGGTGGGGGCGGCACAAGTGGATTGTCTACGACGAAATCACCCCCGATCCGTCACTGGAGAAGAGCGCTGACTGGCTTCGCATGACGCAGGCGGTCATGAGCAATTTCGACCACCTGATCGGCCTGCATCCCGACCAGTACTTCTGGTTCAACAAGAAATGGATCCTTGAGCCGCCGGCCGATCACGAAACCGATTGACAAAATCGAACGTTATAACTAAAGTTATAACATGACGATGGAAACCAAAGTTCGCAAGATTGGCAACTCCTACGGGATCGTGCTCCCGAAGGAAGCCCTGCATGCCCTGAAGGTCAAGGAGGGCGATACCCTCTATCTGACCGAGGCCCCGGAATGCGCCCTGCGCGTGACGCCGGAGCAGAAGGGCTTTGCCGAAAAGGCGGCCATTGCCGACAAATTGATGCGCCGGTACCGGAATGCCCTGCGAGAGCTGGCCAAGTGAAAGAGCCCGTCTGGATTGATGAAGCCGACTGTCTGGCCTTCCATGAGGAAATGCTGGCGCGTTTCGGCGGCCTTGCCGGTATTCGTGACCGCGGTCTGATGGAATCTGCATTGAACCGGCCGAAGCATTTGTTTGCCTATGGGCATCCCGATCTTTTTGAACTGGCGGCATCCTATGCGGCTGGAATAATTAAGAACCACCCATTCCTTGACGGGAACAAGCGGGCGGGTTTCATGGCCGCAGCATTGTTTCTCGAACTGAACGACTGTAAATTCACCGCCCCCGAGGAAGAGGTGGTCCTGCACACGCTGGCCCTTGCCTCAGGCAAAATCCGTGAACGCCAGTACGCCGCATGGCTCCGGAAATCTTGTAAGTGACAAAATATCGGACTGTCATTTTGTAGGCCCGGTCCCCGATCGGGCGAATTCCGTCAGGTGGGGCGAGGCGTCCCGCCGAGCCGAAGAATTGCCATCAATCAGAACTTAATCCCTGCTCCGATGCCGAACGCGGTTTCCCCGCCAAGCGCGATTTCGCCGCGAATGAACCAGTTGCCAATGTTGAACCTGGCGCCGCCCCTCACAACCGCCGGGAGGTCCCTTTTGACGTCGTAGCTTTCCTCGTAGCCAATGGCTTCTGTGGTTTCAGCCACGATGTGTTCGACCGAGGTCATGCCTTCATCATCCACATGAAGATCGTAGTCCATGGATGCCTCCGCCTCGCCGTCGCTGATCGGGATCAGCTCCAGGCCCCCGTAGAGCATGAACTGTTCGCTCAGGGCATATTCCGCCATGACGCCCGTAATAAGCTCGATCAGTGAGGCTTCCGCCCCGACGGTGGCCTCCTGATAAATGTCTCCGTCATCGAACTTCTCCGTGTATTCGCCATAGTCTTCCGCAAGGTACTGCAGTTGCCCGTAGGCATAAATGGACAGCGGACCGTCGCCCCAGATGAACCCGCGCATGCCGCCCGCAAAAATGTAGCCGTGCCCGCTGTCATCCCAGCCTTCGGGTTCAACCGACGCGCTGATACCTAGGGATCCGTAGATGTCTATGTAGTCGTTGAGCCCGTAGATGCAGTAACCGCCGACAATGTTCCGGGTGATTTCCTCTTCTTCGTATTCGATGGTCGAACGCATGAGCATGCCGCCACCCTCGAAATATCCGACTTCGGTGATGCCGACCGGGTCGGCGATCAGTTGGGCGTTTGCGGACCAGGCGCAGAATGCGATGGACAATGTTGCCGCGAACATCAACAGTGCTGCTCTATTCATATTCATCTCTTCCATAGTTGGGCCGGAAAAGCCCTGTTCTCATGAGCGCGGACTTTATACTGGAGGAAACCCGAATCCAAGCGGCGAGTGGCAGAAAATGCTGCACGGATAAAGCCGCGGGGCAGACCGCAACCAAAGATGGAACCGCGAACCTGCGCGAATGGGAAGGGAGCTCGCGATCGAGACGGTTCATGGAGGGACGGGCTCTGTCCTGTCCATCTTCTGATTCATTTTCAATCCTCAACCAAAACAAGATTTCACCATGAAGACAAGAAGCGCATGAAGAAAAAAGAAACCACGGACGTGTCCTGCGAAGCCTTGCGCGAGGCGTGTTGGACGCGTATGCAAAAGCGATTGGCAGCGAATGAAGAAAGCGGCGAATATCATAATTCCATTCGTAGCTTTTCCTGTCCGTTGCATTTCCGTGAAAAGATGAGGAGAGAAAGAAAATTCCCCACGGATGCCAAAGGCGGCCCACGGATGGAAGAATATTCGTCTTTCCTTCATGAACTTCATGCCCTTAATGGTTAAAATCTGAATAGGGAATGGATGATGCGCCTCACAGAGGCGCTACTACACCAGGCGGCATGTGTTTGTGTTGTAGTAGCCGCTCTGTGAGCGGCATCCGATAGCGAATAGAGCTTGATCGGAAGGCCGGCGAATGGGATAAACAGAACATGCGAGGGACGCAGACAGCGGGTTGTGCGGGGCATGTATGCGGCGACATGAAATGTTTGATTTCATGGGTAGGGCGGTCACTCCGTGACCGCCGCGGCGCGCACGGAGTGCGCGCCCTACCTTTAAGAGAACCACCGCCTCGCGGGCGGTTTCTTTTTTGAGCGGGAGATGAGCAGCAGAATCAGGAGCCTGATGAGGAAAATGTTTCAATGTACAGGCCGTTGAGACCTGACCCCTCAACCTAGAATGAACAAAGGGAGACATATGGAAAGGGTTCACAAATGAAGAGTTTTGAAGCAACGATACTGGATCTTCTTGGAGCAAACGATAGTGTTGTGGTTTCCACGCAAACTTTAGATGGAATGAGTATTGATCCCGAAACTTTTGCCCGTGAAGTGGAGCAAGAACGCATAAAGAAGAATTCAGATTTCACTTTTGAAAAAATTAAGGTGAATCCAAATAATGCAGATGAATATGCAATACGAATAAGTAAGCGAAAATGATCACGTGCATTATAATCATCGGTGGCTTATGAAGGTGTTTCAAGCAAGGTGGTGCCCGTTAATCCTCTTCTATATTTTACTGGGATCATCATCTTTTGCATACACGCATATTTCGATTGATTGCATTCCAGACCCGTTTCCTCTTGGTGTGGACTGGGAATTATATTATCAAAATGTAAATGCCAACTGGGTGCTGTATGAGGATTATGATAGAAGTGTATATAGAGGTGAACCGGATATAAGTCCGGGTGTGAATGCAACCGCTTGGTTTAAACTGAGAATTACAGACAATTACGGCACTACTTTTGTATCTGAAGAAATTAAACAGGCGACATATTCGCCTGATACTGGTGCGTATTACATATATTTTCTTGCCGATGTTTCTTCGGGAAATACCAATTATTCTACACCCGCACCACCGCATGATCTTTATTCAAGTACGTATTCTGATCATATCGAACTCGAATGGTATTGGTTGAGCGGGGGTGTTCCGCTTGTTGCATATGATGTATGGCGGAGTACCATCAACGAACCTGCGGGAGCGGTGAAAATTGGAGAATGTACAGTACCAACCTACAATGATTATACTGCTCAACCGTCGATAATATATTGGTATTGGATTAAGGCGCGCACTGAATATGGAACAAGTGAATTTAGTCCTTCACAATGGGAGGTTCGTGCCCCAGTGCCAAAAGCATCAGATTTTAAGGCCGTAGAGGGTGTGGAAACAAACATCTTGTTGTCATGGAATGGATTTACCGGTTTATATTATCGTGTGTTTAGAAACACTGTAAGCAATTTACCGACTGCTACATCATTAACCTGGAGGGTTAAAGGAATGTTCTCTTATAACGACGGTTCGGTGATGACTGGGCAACGGTACTATTATTGGGTCGAAACCTACTATAAATACTATTCAAACTTTACAAGCGCAGCAACGGCCACGTGGAATGTAATACCTGATATTACAAATGCATCAATTTATGGGGAGTTCTTGTACGGAGGGGCATCTACCGGATTGTGTTGGGTTGTTTTAACAACAAATGGTTCGTTGCCATCTCTAAACTGGACTCTGTATAGTATTGACGAAAACTCAACAAATCTAGTCACCATTGATCCTGTGAATGGTGAGGTAAATCCTGTCGGCCCAATAGGTGTCAATCATAGCGGGTTGAAAACAATGGATATTGATCGCAACGCAAATTTATGGCTCTCTGTGGCTGGCGTATCAAATCAATTATATTCGATTGATCGGAGCACCGGATCATCTATTATGCGGCATTCAATTAGTGGGAAATTCACATCTATTTCTTTTGATACTAACGATATTATTTATGCGGTGAATGAAGAAACTGCAACAGCACAAGGAACTCTGAAGAAGATAGACACTGTGGCGCTAACTGCCAGAGATGTCAATCCTGGCCAGCAGACGGGATTGTTAAGCATATTGGGCAATGACATCGATGAGGACGGGATGCTCTGGTGCAGTGATGAGTGGTCCGGAAGACTCTATCATTTGAGTAAAACCGTGGGTAATGTTTCATGGACGGGGGCAAGTGCACTTGTATCGAATCCGAGTTGTTGTGGAGATATGTGGGATCTTGATTTTGATCCAAACGGAGTATTGCGTGTATTTACATCAGATTACGATGCGGGCAACAGATATCTTAAAACAATAAATGTATTAACAGGCGGAGAACTGTCTCGGATTTCCTATCCAGTTCAATCGCCTAACATGGTTGCATTGAGCTGGGGGCCAAATCCAAATGTTGTGGTGCTTCCCGGCCCCGGCTCATTTAACTTTCAAAATCTTACAAGTGATCAGAATTATTATCTATTTGCTTTTTTAGATGCAAACGGGAATGGTGCTGTAGACCTCGATGAAACAACAGCAGAATATTATGCCAACCCCATTGTTTTTACGAATACGAAGAAATCAGTTCATCTACTTATGGATCGTCCGGCAATAGACCTAATACGGACTGAAGCGGACTTGAGGCTTGAATGGGTCGCCTTTACGGGAGAAACTTATGATGTGGAATATGCCACATCACTCAACCCCTCTAATTGGACAAACATTTATTCTGATATACTTGCTACCAACATCATCCACTCGATATCTGAACCAATACGTGAAGATATAATACTTTTCTATCGCGTGGTCGAGCAGCAAGAATAGATGAATGGAGATTGGGGTGTGCGTCAGGAAAGTGACCTGAACATGGGATTCAAGCTGGCACCTTGAGCATAGATGGGCTTATGCGTGTCTGGAAGTGGGGGTACCCATTAAAATATAAAATAACGCCGCATCAACTCCGTGCTGGAAAGGGGCCATACATTGTAGCATCTCGGGCCAGCGAGCTCATGTCAGTTGATTCTGGACGTAATCCCGCACCCCGTCTTCGAGCGTGTGGAAGGGTTTGGAGTAGCCTGCGGCTTTGAGTTTATGCATGACGGCTTCGGTGTGATACTGGTACTGGCCCTTCAGGTGCTCCGGCATTTCGATGTATTTGATGTTCGGCTTTTTGTTCATGGCCGCAAAGACCGATTTCGCCAGATCGTTCCATGAACGCGCCTTGCCGGTGCCGCAGTTGAACAGTCCTTCGGTCTCCGGATTTTCCATGAAGAACAGGGTGACGGCGACCGCATCTTTCACATAGATGAAATCGCGAACCTGCTCGCCGTCGGCGTAATCCGGCCGGTAGGATTTAAAAAGAGAGACACTGCCCGTGTCGCGGATCTGGCAGAAGGCTTTGTGCACCACCGAGCGCATGTCGCCCTTGTGATATTCGTTTGGGCCGTAGACGTTGAAATATTTCAGTCCGACGATTTCGTTGAACAGTTCATGCTCCATCGCCCACAGGTCAAAAAGGTGTTTGGAGAAACCGTACATGTTCATCGGGGTCAGTTTGGGCGTGACCGCGTCGTCATCCGAATAGCCCTGCTCGCCGTTGCCGTAGGTGGCCGCGCTCGAGGCATAGATGAAGCGGCTTTCATTCGAAAGACTCCACTCGCAGAGGTCGCGCGTGTAGCGGTAGTTGTTGTCCATCAGGTAATCCGCATCGGTTTCCGTGGTCGCGCTGCACGCGCCGAGATGGAAAACGGTTTCGGCCGGCTCGACCAGGTCGTTCAGGAAGTTTTCGCGGAATTCTTTCTTCTCCTGAAAACCCTCGAACTGCAGGCCGCGCAGGTTTTTCCATTTTTCAGCGGTCCCCAGATGGTCAACAATCAGGATATCCTTTTCGCCGCGCGCGTTGAGCTCCGCGACGAGGTTGCTTCCGATGAATCCCGCTCCGCCGGTTACAATGATTTTAGCCATGTCAGTCCGTGCCTCCGTACACATCAACAATCTTGCTGATCAGGTTCGTGGTCGAGCGTCCTTCCACCAGCGGAGCCAGCGCGACGCGTCCGCCGGCGGCTTCGACCGTTTCGCGCCCGCTCACGTAATGCGCCCAGTCTTCGCCCTTCACCAGCACGTCGGGAACAATCTCGGCGATGAGCTGCGCGGGTTCGTCCTCGTCGAAGAGCACCACGTAATCCACGCAGGCCAGCGCGGCCAGCACATAGGCGCGGTCGCCCTCGCTCACGATGGGCCGCTTTTCGCCTTTGTTGCGGCGGACGGATGCATCGGAATTGAGTCCGACAATGAGGGCATCGGCCTGGTTGCGGGCCCACTGGAGATAGTCCACATGGCCCGCATGAATGATGTCAAAGCATCCGTTGGTGAAGGAGACCTTCTTGCCGGCGGCCTTCAGGCGCGCGCGTTCCTTTTTCATCTCGTCGCGCGAAAGTATTTTGGACGATGCCAGGTTCACATTGACCTCATCACATGTTCTCCGCCAGGGCCTGTCCGAACTCGCTGCATTTCAGGAGCGTCGCATTTTCCATCAGGCGGTGGAAGTCATAAGTCACGCGCTTCTGCGAGATGGTCTTGCTCATGGAATCCAGAATCAGGTCGGCGGCCTCGGTCCAGCCCATGTAGCGGAGCATCATCTCGCCGGACAGAATCAGCGAGCCGGGATTCACCTGATCCTTGCCCGCGTACTTGGGTGCGGTGCCGTGGGTGGCCTCGAAGACCGCATGGCCGGTGTCGTAGTTGATGTTGGCCCCGGGCGCGATGCCGATTCCGCCCACGCAGGCGGCGAGGGCGTCGGAGAGATAATCGCCGTTGAGGTTCAGCGTGGCGATCACATCGTAGTCCGCCGGGCGCGTCAAAATCTGCTGGAGCATCGCGTCGGCAATGACATCCTTGATGATGATATCCTTGCCGCTCTTGGGGCTTTTAAGTTTATGCCACGGCCCGCCATCAAGCGGCGTCGCGCCGAAAAGTTCCTTCGCGGTCTTGTAGCCCCAGTCGCGGAAGCCGCCTTCGGTGAACTTCATGATATTGCCCTTGTGGACAAGCGTTACGGAGGGCCTGCTGTTGTCAATGGCGTACTCGATGGCCGCTTTCACCAGCCTGCGCGTGCCTTCCTCGGAGACAGGCTTGATGCCGATGCCGGAGGAGTTCGGAAAGCGGATTTTTTTGACGCCCATTTCCTTCTGCAGGAATTCGATCACCTTTTTGCATTCGGGTGTGCCTGCGGCCCATTCGATGCCCGCATAAATATCTTCGGAATTCTCACGGAAAATCACCATGTCGGTCAGCTCGGGCTGGCGGACGGGCGAGGGGACGCCTGCGAACCAGCGCACGGGGCGGAGGCAGACATAGAGATCGAGAAGCTGCCGCAGGGCGACGTTCAGGCTGCGGATGCCGCCGCCGACGGGCGTGGTGAGCGGGCCTTTGATGGCCACGAGATATTCGCGGATGGCGGCAATAGTTTCATCGGGAAGCCAGACCCCGTCGCCGTAGACGCTGACGGATTTTTCGCCGGCATAGACTTCCATCCACGAAATGCGGCGTTCGCCCTTGTAGGCTTTTTCAACGGCGGCGTTCCAGGCGATCATCGCGGCGCGGGTGATGTCCGGGCCGATGCCGTCGCCTTCGATAAACGGAAGGATGGGGAAATCCGGAACGACCAGTTTGCCGTCGCGGCCCATCGTGATCTTTTCGCCTGTTTTCGGAACCTTAATTTTATCAAAAGCCATAAACTGCCTCTCTTTACTGGAAAAACCTGATTTATACGGTTTTGGCGGATTCCTGTCGACCTGCAAAATATGCGCAAAAAATGGTCAAAAATGCTCAAAAAAGGCCAAAAAACGGCCCAAAATGCTCAAAAACCGCCAAAATTGGCCATAATTTGACGAATTTTGCAAAATTTCAATGGGAACCGCAAATGGACACGAAACCACGCGAACAAGGAAGCAGGCGCTGCATTCACGTTGGGAAGCTGGCCGCGTATTTGGAGATCCATTCCAGCGCGGCCTCCTCGCCATTGAGCTGGCGGCCGGTTTTTTCAAAGACATGCTTTTTGTAGTCTTCGATGTAGCAGATCTGCTCGACCATGCGCAGGGAAAACTCCGTCCCGGGATTGTCGAACTCCACGCCGATTTCAAAATGGTCTTCGGCGCGCGCGGTCCATGTCACAGTGCCGATCGCGGAGAATACAGGTTTGGTGAGCGGAATCTGGATGAAGATTTTTGATCCGATGGGCAGTTCGCGGCTGGACCGGAAGCAGAGCCCGCCGTGGCTTATGTTGCGCAGATACTCCTGCTTGTCGGATACCACATCCACCATCCGGTAGGTGATCGGCATGTCCGTCGGATGCCGTATGAATTCGCGCATGTCCGCAATCCTCCTCTCTGCTTGTATTTTACTCCCTGCATGCTGGATGGCAAGTCCTCTAAGACGGTCGCGACGGAGCGCGACCCTCCATTGTTCCGAGGACAAACGCTCCGATCAGGGCTGGCGCAGCGGCACGAGCTGGATCAGGCTGCGGTAGAATCCCTCGTTGTCAGGCAATGCATTGGTAAAGACTATTTCCTGTCCATTACCCGTTATCTGCCAGTAATTGGTGATCCAGTTCCACGAATTGGTCAGCTGCGGCGTTTGCTCCAGCGTGTAGTCGCGCCGGCTGTAAAGCTGATACGCAGCACCGGCGGGTGCGCGGGTTTGCATGGAGACTGTGATGGCGCTGCCGGTCGCGGAAATCTCCACCAGCGCATCGAAGGCGTCATCGGTTGTCGGATCTGTTCCGTGGACGAATTCATGGTAGTTCGGGATCTCGTCTCCATCAAAATCATCGGCCGCAGCCACATCGAGAATATTGCTGAAAGCTCCGCCGGAAGCGCTGATGATCTGCCACTCGAACTCGTCATTCATGCCGTCCTCGTCGGAGTCCGCGGTCGAGCTGTTCTTCCAGCCCGGAGTGCCGACCACAAAACTTGCGCGCCAGTTGGTGGCCAGCGAGTTGTCCAGTGTGTCCTCCAGCAGTTCCATGGAAATGCCCGCTGTGTACGGCCACGGTGCGGCATTGGTGTAGGTGAGGCTGTCAATCAGGTTGCTGCAGACATCCATCAGCGAAATGTCCGCGCCGGAATTGGGCAGGGTGATG
This sequence comes from Kiritimatiellia bacterium, assembly GCA_050178035.1. Classification (GTDB taxonomy): domain Bacteria; phylum Verrucomicrobiota; class Kiritimatiellia; order JAKQHR01; family JAKQHR01; genus JAKQHR01. The sequence continues at coordinate 11,740 of JBFXGK010000014.1, read as the reverse complement.
GAGGGAACTTCGATGACGCGCGCGGAATGCTCCACGGCGGATGTCCATACGATCGGCCAATCCCAGACTTTCCCTCCGGCATGGCGCAGAACCATTTGGGCTGGATCGGAGATTTCCTGGTAGGCATTGGTGAGCCATGACTGTGTATCTGCGATCACAACGTAAGATGTTGCTCCGAGTGTTGCGCCGTGGGGCATGCGGTATTCTTCATCTCCGATCTGCAGTTTCCACCAGCTCAGGTCCACGGGATAGGATGCCCGGTTATACAGTTCCAGATATTCCCCTCCGCTGGCCGGATCGGGCATAATCTCGTTGATGACGACGGTGCCCGGGTCATAGGACGGAAGCCCGCTCCAAATGTTGGTGTCCTTGTCCGACCATGTCCGGTTCATCAGGAAATTCCGGCGGGAGGAGATGAATATCTTAACCAGCAGAACCTGATCCGTCAGATAGTTTGTGTTTATTCCCAGCTGCACATAGGCCGGCAGCAGTTGCGCCTGCAGGGCATTCAGTCGCGGATGGAGATAATTGGTGGTGAGCAGCGTATGGGAATAGCGCCACAGCGTCATCTGCTGGCGGTGACGGTGGGGCAGGGTGAACTCCTCGCCGGTTCCGCTCTCCGGATAGAACAGCGCGCGCGTGAACTGCGTGCCGTTGGTGTTGTCGGTGATGTCGCTCCAATGCAGAGGAGTGGCGTAGTAGGGGTGCATGTTGGTCGGGGCGGGGCTGAAGGTGTCGTCAATGGCGAAGCTGTAATCCGTGTCCCAGGGATACAGCTTCCATTTCCCGTCGCTGGCCGAACGGTGCTGGAACATGTTCCAGGAAACGTTCTGGTCAATGTTGCCGACGGCCGCCAGCAGTCCCAGCGCATAGCGGATGGACTCGTAGTCCAGATGCGTTTCAACCAGCGAAGGGATATCAGCGGGATTGGCGGCATCCAGCGTATTGACCACGCTCCAGAGGTTGTCGAGCGTTTCATCCCCGGCAATGATGCGCCGCCCCGCGTTTCCGGAGCGGGTCACCAGATCTTCAAGCGGGATGCCGTGATCCGTCACATAGGACTCGTCCGGATCTTCCAGTTCGGTGGTGATGGTGGGGGCGCCGTCAATCCACACGGCAACATGCCGAAGCCGCGGAGCGGGCAGGCCGATGGCGCGCTGCAGGTCGTAGGCGATGGGTTCATTCACCACGCGCCGGTAGTAGAACTGGCTGTTGTTCTGCCGGTGCCGGAAATTGATGCCGCCCTGGTTGTTAGCGAACCATGCATCGTAGGTGTGAGCGCGGTGTGTCCTCATGGCGATGCCGCGCCGGTCCGAAACCGTGGGCCCCCCGCGGTGGCGGATTTCCGTGTCCAGGAATATCTGCCCGTCCGGACTCACCGCGCAGCCGTGCGCGGATACGGGATACAGGATGGGGTTGCCGTCAACATACAGGTGCCAGTTGGGCAGCACCGTTTGCGGATTATGGCCATTGACCCAGAAGGCATAGTCGCACTGAGGATCATCTTCGCGCGGGATGCGTGACACAGTTCCGTTGGTTCCCGCCGCAACGATGTGATAACGGACAATCGACCAGCGTGTGGTGACCGGCGGGAAAGCCACCGAGAAAATTCCGTCCCCCGCCGCAAGGTCGGGGGCAACTCCATTATCAAGCATTTGTGTCGAGGAATACAGGTGGTCTGTGAACTGGTAGCCGTTGGTGGTAAAGACGCGATATTTCAGGTTAACGGAACCAATTCCGCCGGATGATATTTCTGCCTTGATGACATTGGTCTGCGAGAGATCAACGATGTCATACAGTTTGTCAACGTCCTCAATTTGCGGAGCAGGCAAAGTCTGCTGAACGGAGTTGGTGGCGCCGGGTGTGCCGTTAAGACCGAGCTGAACGCTGTTGGTGGTGCTCCCCGCAACACAGAACAGGGTGCCCGCAACACCGCTGCGCCGAACCTGAAGGGATATCACATAACTGTGACTGTTTGTGGTCGGGAGCGAGACAGATGTGATCCGGTTGCTGGCCGGGTCACCGTGGTTGACGACCAGATCGGGAGTCTGGCCCGGGAAGACAAAGCGCGAGAAGGTTCCGGCCACGGCCAGGGCCGTGCTGCCCGTGACGCCGGCAGAGGCTTCGGTCCTTGAGCGCCAGTGGTTTCCGGTTGCGCTCCAACCGGTCATACCCGTTTCGAAATTCCCGTTGGCCAGCATTTCTCCCCCGCCCGCGGCCGGCTTGACGGAAATTTGGTCCAGCCAGACCTTGCCGTCAAAATCGAGGAAGAATTTCAGGCCGGTGTTGGCGGATGCTATTTGCCCGGTCCAGCTGACGGCCTGCCAGTTGGTGGAAACGGCGGAGGCTGCCCAGCTGGCCGCGTTGGAGGCGGGCAGGAGATGGCTGCGGCGTTCCAGCGACGGGCCATAGCCGTCGGCCGCCTCGGGCCAGGGCCGCTTGTCATTGTATTCCACGGCATCCATGACGCGTCCGTAGCTGTTTTCAAGCCGGATTTCCTCGCCGCTGTTCTGCAGGCTTCCTCCGAGAGTTCCAAGTGCGTTTGTGACACCGTATTCCGCGGTCATGGCGGCAGTGGATTTGCAGGCCACGAGAAAGGCGTTGGATGCGAGCATCGTTCCGTCCGGGAATGTGAATCCCGCGCCGCTGAGGCGTGCCCCTGAAAGATCCATGTCCGGCCCGGGATTGAAGAGTTCAATGTACTCGTAATCATCTTCATTGGTGGCGGCAGAGTGAAACATGATTTCATTGATCACCGGTTCCGGCGGCGGCGTGCCGACGGCGATCCAGTTCCATTGGGGAACTTCCCGGCTGATCTGCCGCGCGCGGAAGGAGAGGGCCACAAGAGTATCGATATTCGTCACAAAGTTGGGAATCATTTCCATCACGACACCGCTCCAGTAGCTTGTTCCCGGTCCGGTCGAAACCACGTGCAGAACCCCATTGCTGTTTTCCGCGCTGAGGAATTCCTGTGTCGATGCACTGTGATTACCCTTGAAATCCCAGTAGTCAGTCAGTGGGGTCTCGAAGTCGGCAAGCGGAGCGTGGTTGGTCTGGCCGGCATCAAGCAGGACAATGTCATCCACAAAGACTTCGCCGGCGCCGTTCAGGAAAATGTCGAAAATCCAGTCATGCGAAGCCCAGCCGTAAGCGTTGTATGTAGTCCATGCGGGCCCGGGTTCAACGACAGTTTCCAGACCGTCATACGCGATCTGAAGCGTGAGGGAAGGGGATTCAATGAAGTCCGTTTCGGCCGGCGGCGCGCTGATGGTTTCCCCCTCCGGGCTCCACGCATGGAACTGGTAATAGATCCACTGGTTGTCGGACTGCCCCGGAATAACGGCCGTGTAGATCTGGTCTCCAGAAACAAGATCTCCGCCGGTTCCGTCATCGCGCATGACCCAGTTGCTGGCCACACCGCCGATTTCGGCGGCAAAGAGCATCTGCGTGGGCATGGATTCCGCAACCACCGACACGGTGGCAGTGAAGGCAATGCCCGCGACGGGCGTAGAAACGGCTCCGTTCACAAGTCCTGCGACAGGGGCCGCGCCCGGCGAACCGCCCGGAGCGCCGGCAAACCAGTTCTCCGCGGTGTTGCCGTAGTTCGTGACATAAAGCCGTTCCAGCGACGGCCCGTTTCCATCCGGCGCAGTTGTCCAGGGGGCGTCGTCGCTGTAGTCAATGTTTTCAACCAGATAATACGGAACCATGTTCGTCTCGGGCGGTCCGGTCTTGTAAAGGCGAATATCTTCTCCTGCATTGTCCAGCTTGCCCGTCCATGAACCGATGACCAGAACATTGGTCGCCACGCTGTGCGTCTGGAGAAACAGGGCGGTGTTGGTGGTGCCGATGATGAGCATGCGTTCGTTTGCTGCGAGCTGCAGATTGGTTGGGAACGTGAACTCCACCGCGCCGGCCAGTTTCCATGTGTTGGAGGGATTCAGCGGGTCATACAGCGGCAGCGGAGCGCCGCTGATGTTCAGCAGCTCAAGATATTCATCCTCCGCGCTGTCGTTGGGCGGATGATACATGATTTCGCTGATGACCGCGGGCCCCGTGCGCGGGAGGCCGTTGGAGGCCCCCAGACTGATCTCCGCGAGCGTGACCAGCGTTCCGGTGCCATTGGGATACCGTCCAAACGACCAGCCGTTTTCGGAGGCTTCAAATTCATGGAAATCAGCCGTTCCGATGAGATTGCTGGATGAGTCGGCCGTGGTCAGATAAATGCTTTCACCCAGTTCGCTGAGGGCAAAGGGGATATCACCGGCGGCAAACTGTGAATTGGAGATAACCAGATATCCTCCGGCGGCAATGTTGGTGCTGGTGATCTTATACTTGTTGCGGACAGCGTTTTCATCGCTGAGATACCAGCCGGAGGGATTCACGGCATTGGTGCCCGGGTTGAAAAATTCGACAGAATCCTGCAGCGGCCAATCGGTGTGAGCAAGAATCTCGTTGATCAAAATGCTTTGCTGCGCGCAATCGTCCGCCCCGCCGGGATTGCCGTGCAACTTCGCGCTGGCACACCAGTTGGTCGGCTCATTGGGATCGGCTGTGGGATTGGAAAAGACAAGCGAAGAACCGTTGCCGTCCGCCAGATCCAAGCGGTCGCTGTAAGCTGCCGAGAACAAAGTGATTCCATTGGTGTCCTTCAGCGTGATTTCCTCGCCGTCGTTGGCAAGCTGTCCGGCATAGAACCACGGGGCGCGGTTGGTGACGGCGGGGTAACGCTCCTTGAATGCGTTGGTGCTCTTGGCAATCACCAGGTACTGGCCGGCTGCAAGCAGCGTGGTGTTTGAGAATGTATAGGTGATGCCATTGGAGAAGTATGCGCGGGTGAGGTTGATGGTGGAGGAACCTGCGTTGTGCAGCTCGATGAATTCATAGTCGTCCGAAGCATACACATTCGTGCCGGGGGCGGGATTAAACATGATTTCGCTGAACACCAGGCCCTGGCCTGAGCAGACAGCCGGAAGGAACAGGCTTGCGATAAGCCCGGCGATCGGCCATTTGCGAATACAAAAGCTCTTCCTCATACCATCATCCCTGACTCCTTCAGTTTATACGCAATAACGAAAAAATCAAAGAAAATCTCGCAACCGGCGCATGTTTTGACGGGATCTCAATTTTCTTGAGTTTGCGGCGGGGTTGGGGTAAGCAGGTGGCCATATGAAAACGCAAAAGACATTCGGGAAGCTGACGATGATCGGGGCGGGTATTCTCATGCTGTGCAATACCGGCTGCGAAACCATAGGCCAGCAGCGCCGGCGGCAGGAAATGTACGAGGAGGAGGACAAGCGCCTTGTGCAGGAATCCATGCGCCGCGTGGAGGGCCGCGTGGAAACCCTGGAGTTTGAAATCGAACGCCTTCAGCAGGAACTCGGCCGCGCGCGCGACGAAGCGGCCGGCGCGGCCCGCACGGCCACGGAGTCGCTGGCTCCGAGGTTGGAAACCGTCGAAAGCCGCATGGCGGCCCTTGAGAAGCAGCGCGTGAAGGATCGGCAGGAACTTGTGGATTCCCTGAGCAGGAAAATGGCCGACATCATGAAGTCCACTTCATCCGGCGGAGGAGTGACCCGCAGCAGCAAGCCGCGCAGCAGCGGCTACGGATACGAGCACACGGTGGAGGCCGGACAGACGCTTTCGGAAATCGCCACGGCCTACGGCGTGAGCGTACAGAGGATTCTGGACGAGAACGATCTCAAAAACGCCGACATGCTGAAGGTCGGCCAGGTGCTCTTTATTCCGGAATGAACAGCCATCAGCCGGCGACCGTTTTCCGCTTTCCGTACATCCGGTCGTAATAGGCCATGTAGTTTCCGCTGCGCACGTGCGCGAGCCATTCGCGGTTCGCGAGGTACCAGTCAATGGTTTTGCGGATGCCGTCTTCGAATTTCACGCGCGGGCTCCAGCCCAGCTCGCTGTGAATCCGGGTTGAGTCCATCGCGTAGCGGCGGTCGTGGCCGGGCCGGTCCTCCACATAACGAATCAGCGATTCGGGCTTCTTGAGCAGTTTCAGCAGCAGCTTGACGACTTCGAGGTTGGGCACGTCGTACATGCTTCCGATGTTGTACACCTCGCCGGTTTTTCCTTTGCGGAGCACCGCATCAATGGCTCGGCAGTGGTCCTCGACGTAAATCCAGTCGCGCACCTGCATGCCGTCGCCATAGACGGGCAGGGGCTTGTCCTCGAGGATGTTCGAGATCATCAGCGGGATCATTTTCTCGGGGAACTGGAAGGGCCCGTAGTTGTTCGAGCAGCGCGTGATCACGGCGTCTAGCTTGTGCGACCGGCAGGCGGCCCGCACCAGGAAATCCGCGCCGGCCTTGGTGGCGGCATAGGGATTGTTCGGCGCGATGGGGCTGACTTCCGAGAACCGCCCCTGCGGGCCGAGGCTCCCGTACACTTCGTCAGTGGATATCTGCACATACCGCGGAACATTGAATTTCCGGGCCGCGTCCAGCAGAAGCTGCGTGCCCTTGATATTTGTTTCGATGAAGTGCGTGACGCCCATGTGCAGGCTGCGGTCCACATGACTTTCGGCCGCGAAGTTCACAACGGCGTCGAATTTGTGTTCCCCAAAAACCTTTTCAATGTCCTCTGCCGATGAAATATCGCCCTTCACAAAGGCATGGCGCGGATGGCCTTCAAGGTCGGAAAGGCTTTCCAGGTTTCCCGCATAGGTCAGCGCGTCGATATTGACGATTTCAATGTCCGCATATTCGTTGAGCATCAGGCGCACAAAATTGCCGCCGATGAAACCGGCCCCGCCGGTGACAAGGATCTTCATGATGACCGTTTCCCTTCCTTCAGATAATCGCGCAGGCCCTGCTCCCACGTGGGCATGATGTGCCCCGTCAGCGCCTGGTAATTCCGGTTGTCGAGCACGGAAAATGCGGGCCGCTTTGCGGCGCGGGCTGTTTCCGCGGATGAAATCGGAACCACCTCGACAGAAGCCTGGACTCCCGCCGCAATGGCTTTTGCGAAATCAAACCATGAGCATGAACCGGTCGCCGAAAGGTGCAGGATCAGCCGTTCGGGCGCATTCAGCAGTTTCAGCAGGCCCTGCGCGAGGTGCATCGTGTAGGTGGGTGCGGATATCTGGTCTTTGACCACGCGCAGCGTTTTTTCGCCTTTTTCAATCTGGTTCAGAATGGCCTTCACGAAGTTGTGCCCGTGCAAGCCGAACAGCGACTGGGTTCGCACGATGACATAAGAGCAGCCGGATCCGCGAATATTGTTCTCGCCGGCAAGCTTGCTGGCTCCGTAGATGTTCACGGGATTGGGATGGATCCGTTCCGAATAGGGGCGGTGCCGGTTGCCGTCGAAAACATAGTCGGTGCTGATGTGCATCAGGCGGATCTTTTTGCGGAGGCAGACCTGCGCGAGATTCAGGGAACCTTCGGAGTTGATCGCAAAGGCCTCGGCCGGGTGGGTTTCCGCGCGGTCCACGTTGGTGTAGGCGGCGCAGTTGATGATCCAGTCGCAGGGGGGCACGTGCCGCCAGATGTTGTTGTAGTTGCCGATGTCAACCGCAGGCTGGTCGAGACCGAGCACAGCATGACCTTCCTCCCGGGCCGCGGACATCAGATCCGTGCCCAGCATTCCTCGCGATCCTAGAACAACAATTTTCATCTCGGCAGTATCATTTCCAGAACGGTTAACAAAAGACAGTCTAGCCTTGCCGGACAGCCTTTGCAAAGCCGATTTTGATGTCAGCGCTTCAGCGGGACACCCCGGATGCGTTCTGCAGCCTTCGTCAGGGAGCCGATGGCGGCCTCGTATCCTGCGGCAATGGTGACGGCCGACCGGTTGAATTCCATGAAGCTGATATGTCCCACCTTCGGCTGGATCAGGATGTCAGGCGGATCCGCGCGGAGCATGGCATCCGACAGCCGGCCTTCCATGATGCGCGAGGCATTGCCCAGAATATCGAAGAGATGCGGCATGCTTCGCCGCTTCGCATTGTGATGCTCGGCCTTCTCGATCAGTTTTTTGGAAAGGCGCAAAAGGGGCTCCGGAAGCCTTGCATCCGGCAGGCTGCCGCTGATTTTTGTTTCGCGTTGGGACCGGGCTTCGATGCTCATCCGGTCATGATTCAGGTCCACGGCAATCACGAAATCAGCCCCCATTTCGCGCACGGCGCTCACGGGCACAGGGTTCACCATGCCACCGTCCACCAGCAACCGGTTCTCAATCTTTACCGGTGTAAAAATGCCGGGGAACGAAATGCTGGCGCGGACCGCTTCGATGATTTCGCCGCGGTTGAGCACAACCTCCTCGCCGGTCATGATGTCTGTGGCGACTGCGCGGAAGGGGAGCGGGAGATCCTCGATGTTCCTTGCGGAGATGTATTTCCGGAGCATTCTGCAGACTTTGTCTCCATCCACCAGTCCCGCGCGCGCGAAGCTGATGTCGGAGAAATAATACAGCACCTTGCGCCAGTCCGTCTGCTGCGCAAGCGTCTCCATGTCGCTCAGGCGGCCGGAGGCGTACACCGCGCCAACCATGGCCCCGGCGCTGGTTCCGGCCACGCAGGCGACCTCAAGCCCGGCCTCTTCCAGCGCCTGCAGGACGCCGACATGCGCCCATCCGCGCGCCGCTCCGCCGCCCAGCGCAAGGCCGATTCTGCATTTTCTTCTCAATACCGGTTTCATAAACTCCTAAAAATTGTCTCCCCAGCCGATTCGCACGGTCCAGTAATCCGAGTCCTCGACTTCGGAGGATGACCACGTAAAACGGCCCAAAGCCTCGTAAAAACCGCGGGCCGTTTGAATCCGGACTCCACCCTCCGTGTGTCCGCCCCAATACGATTCTCCGCGCACCGTTTCGCTGAACTCGCTCTCATCCGTGCCGGTCAGCGAAAGATTATAGCTCGCGCCGCCGCCGGCGAACGGGGCGAATTTCCAGTGCGGCATGATGCGGATCGTCATGCCGACGCCCGCATACAGCGCATCCTCGATGCCGTTCCAGAAAACCGGCAGGAAGAAATCCCCGAAAACCGGCGTGCCGGTCAGCCACGTTCCGTCGCCGGCGCTGATGCCGTAAATGTCTTCGGCCGGATTGAACTCAAAGCAGCCGATGGCGCCGGCGGATTCCTCAAAATCCTCCACGTTGTAGCTGCTCCAGTCGTACGCGTATGCCGCAGGGAATGAGATTGCGATCAAAAGCAGACAAATCAATAACTGTTTGGCATCGAAATGAACCGCTAATGGACGCCAATGCACGCTAATGATATTTTCGTTTACATTCGCGTTTATTCGCGTGCATTCGCGGTTCATTGCATCAGCCGAAGATGCTGTTGTCGTGGCCCCAGTTTTCGCCTTTGACGTCCACAAAAGTGACATACACGCGGTCCGGCGGAATGCCCAGTTCTGACTTCAGCAGGGCGCACAGCGCCTGCGTCAGGCGGGTGTTTTTCTCGGCGCTCAATCCGCCGATGCTGCGCACCTCGGCCATGGCCGCCGGGCCGGGTTCGCGCGCCATCAGGATGGCGGCGGGCTCCGCAACAGCCATGACATACTGCTCGGGCTTGCCGAGCGATTTTGCGGTCAGCTCGGAAAGTTTCGGCAGCAGTTTTTTCGCGTCAAACTTTGCTTCAGCAATCTGCACTCGGATGGATGGCATGTCAGACCTCCGTGGTTTAGAGTTCCGCGCCGGCAACGCCCGGGATGGATTTCGCGCACCGTATGCCGATCATGGGTTTGCCGCCGTCGTTCATGCCCTGGCGTCCGCGGGCGTTCGGGGGATAAAATCCGCGCCAGGTCGTTTCCAGTTCTCTGACGCTGGAGCTGAGATAGGAACCGCCGCGGTACACGCGCGAGATGCCTTTTTCAGGGCCCTGCGGATTGTCAATCGGGCTGGTGCGGTAGTAATACGGATCGTACCAGTCCTGTGTCCATTCGGCCGCATTGCCGGTCATGTGAAACGCTCCGAACGGGCTCAGGATTTCCTTGTTTTCCTGATCAAAGAATCCGGAGTCAATGGCTTCCTGCGGCAGGCCCTTGTCAACGTCCCACGTTCCTGCGGGAAGCGTGGTGCGCTGGACCGGCGCGGCGGTCTCTTTGCGTCCCATCAAGCCCTTCTTTTCGGTTCCGGGACGTTCAGCGGGCTTCGAAAACCGGTCAATTTCGCCCGCCACATAGTCGCGGCCGGACGGGGTGCTGAGGATGCGGGTCTTGGGCTGCTCGTCGCCCCAGGAGTAGATGCGGCCGTCGCGTCCGCGCGCGGCAAACTCCCATTCGGCCTCGGTCGGGAGGCGCTTGCCCTTGAACTTGGCATAGGCATAGGCATCAAACCAGTCAATGCCGATCACGGGCTTCCGGTCGCCGCTGAGATTCCGGTCCCTCCATCCTTCGGCGGAATGGTCTTTCAGCGGCGGCGCGTCCGGGTGGGCCATCGAGGAGTCGCCGGTGTTCTTCACATGATCGGCGAAAACCCGGTAGCTGGCGTTGTCGGTTTCATACATGTCCAGCAGGAACGGGCTCACAAAAACAATGTGAAGGGGGAAGGTGTCCTCGGCATAGGTGGAGTCTGCGCGGCCCATCAGGAAATAGCCTCCGGGAATGTAGATCATCCCGTCTTCTTTCACGTCCTGCATGGGCGGCTGGCTCGCCGGATCCTGGTTGTAGGCGTTCATGATGTTCGTCTGCAGGCGTGTGATGTAGCCGAAATCCATGCCCTCAATCACGCTCTGGATGCTGTCGGCTTTCTTCGCGCCGCCCGCCTCGGTTTCGAGCACTTCCGTGATCCAGAATTTCAGGAATGCGGAGACCTCGTCCACGGCCTCGTCGAAGGACTTGTTCTGGATCAGGGTCGGCACGCGGCTGATCACCTGCTGCGGAAGCTCGCGCGCAACGTTGCGGCGTTCGCTCATGAAATCATTGTAGTATTGCTGGGCCTTTTTCTCGTTCGGATCGCGCGGATTGAAGTTGACGTTCTTCAGCCCGCTGTACTTGTCCGTCAGCATTTTGATCTTTGCCGTCAGCGTGTTGAAGTTTTCAATTGCGGCGCTGACTGGCGGAAGCCACTTGCCGTTGACCTTCTTCAATCCGTCCTTCATGTGCTGTATTTCGGCGGCGAAATCGTCGCGCTGCTTCTTGACGGCGGCCGCCTCCGGCGAATCCGCGCAGTTCTTCAGGAAGTCGTCGCAGATGCCGATCACCAGCGCGCAGTTGGCTTCGGTGTATTCGCGCTCGGACTCGTATTTGAAATTCTTCAGGCCTTCGGCCACGTGGACGCAGGCGTCTATCGGCTCGAGCTTCCGGATGCTGGTTTTCGGATACGCCGTCGGATAGGACATGGATCCCTTCTGGACCTTCAGGATCACATTCGTGGGCGTTTCGGAAAGAAGGATCCCGCGGGCGGTCTGGCCGTCGGCAAGCGTCACGTTCACAATCTTGTCGGCGGGGATCAGCTTCTGGGCCTCCGGCGAGAAACTGTTCCGGTCTGCGGCGCCGGCGGCGGCCGCCAGCATGAGAAGGGCAGCGAAAACTTGAAAGCATTTCATGGCATCACCTTTCATTTTCAGAGTCAAAGCGAAGAGTGTACCGCAGAGCCCCGCCGGGTCAAGAATGGATCAATCTCCGGAGAAACGCAAAAAATGCCTAAAAAAGGGTTCTTCATCAATTATAGTGGAGACAGATCGAGCTTTCCGCAGTGAAAAAGGATGGCGATTCTGTAATTCTCAAAGGATCTATATCCTCGAGCCTTTGCCCTGATCAACTGGATTTTTGAGTTA
>JBFXGK010000013.1:0-82797 GCA_050178035.1 Kiritimatiellia bacterium | reverse complement strand
TCTGGAAGTACACGCTTTTGAAAAAGTTCCTCTCACGGAGCTACTTACAGAATCCACACCACAGCAGAAAAATGACGATTTTTGTAACCAGCTGCATCTGTTTTAGTTATAACCGGACAGTAGTGCTTTTTTTGACGTATTTTGGCCATTTTTGAGCGCTTTTTGGCGTTTTTGAGCGTTTTTGGGCTCATCGGGAAAGTTCCTGTCTGAAAACACCTGAAAAAACACATATTTTAGAACAAGCCCAGCCCGCGGCTCCGCGAGAATGGGCCCGCCCAGCTCGTCGGAGCGGGGTCGCGGGCAGGTAAGGCTATCCTGCAAATCGGAAACATATGCAGGATTTCGTTGCCTCCTAGCAGAAACCCGCTTCGAATGAGAGAGCAATCCATTGCGCATCTTTGAGTTACAATTATTGCGATGCGTTATTACTTGCCCGATTATCTGCTGTATGTCTTATCTTGGACAGGAACTTTTCGGATGAACCCGTTTTTGGCCCATTTTTTGGCATTTTTGAGCATTTTTTTAATTATTCGGCCTTTTTCAGTTTTGGCGGACACGACCCTGCATCCAGAACCGCTGTCATCCGGCTTCGTTAAAATTCTTTTCAGCCGGACGTGAATGGGTTATGAGTTTCAAAAAAAATGGAGAATGCCATGCACAAAGTCTCAATGGTCGCAGTATCCGCCCTCATCGTCCTAACGATTGCCGCCCAGGCGCGGCCACCGGCCTCCGCGCGCATCAACATCCGCGAGAAGCTTGGAACCAACAAGGCCGGCCTGCCGACCGCCGCACCGGTCACAGCACAGCCCGCCGCTGCTGCCCCTGCGGCGGCGGCATCCGCCGGGACCATTCCCCCCGCAGGCACGCCGCCCGAGGAAATGCCAGGCAAGTGGTTCAAGAATGCGGAAGGCTATGCGGAAGCGCTGGAACTCCAGAAACAAACCGGGGCCGACATTTTTGTTTTCTTTGTCCGGCCTGATGTGTCCAACGAAAACGGTCTCTGCAACTGGCTTGAGACGCGCGGTTTTCAAACTCCGCCCGTGCGAAAATTTCTCAAGGAAGTCATCAAGGTAAAGGCCACACTCCCCAGCAACAAGGAAACCACGGCCATGGGCGAAACATTCGGGGTGAAAAAGACCCCGGCGGTATACCTGGTGCACCCCACCGGCAAGCGGTGGCGCTGCAGCACGTTCACCTATGACAGCAAGCGTCCGGAACTGCCGGAGCCGGAGGTGCTGGAGGCGCAGTTCCGCTCGCAGAGCAGCGCGGCGAAAGCCGCAGAGGCCGCCGCGGCAGCCGCAGCGGCTCCCGCCGAGGACATGTCCATCATCCCCGCGGCCCAACAGCCTTCGATGCCCGCTGCAGAAACCCCGGCCCCGTAAAATGAAACAGCCCGGTCGCAGAATCTGCGCCGGGCTGCCCGTGAAAACTTCTCGGATTATTCTTCTTTTTTCTTCCGGGCGGTTTTCTTTTTCGCCGGGGCTTCCTCAGAAGCGTCCGCCTTCTTCTCAGGCTTCTTCTCCGCCTTCTTTTTGGGCTCCTTTTTCTCCGGGGCCTTTTCAGCGGCGGCATCCTTCTTCGCGGCGGCGGATTTCTTCACCTTCTTCGCGGCGACGGAATGCTCCATCACCCATTCGATGATCGCCACCTGCGAGTTGTCGCCGGGGCGCTGCCCCAGCTTGATGATGCGCGTGTAGCCGCCCTGGCGGTCCTTGAACATGGGCGCAATCTCCGCAAACAGCAGGGATACCGCTTCCGGGTCATGCAGTTTCGCCATGGCCTGACGGCGGGCCGCCAGCGTTTCCTTTTTGCCCAGCGTGACCATCTTCTCCGCCGTGATTCGCGCGGCCTTGGCCTTCTGGAGCGTAGTCTGGATGCGTTTTCTGCGGATCAGCGCGCAGGTCAGGCTGGCCAGCAGCGCGTCGCGGTGGGAGGAGGTCCTGCCCAGCTTGATGGTTCTTTTGAGGTGTCGCATGGTAATTCTGCCTCTTGTTATTCCTCATCCGACGGGCTGGCCGGCTTCAGCAGATCCGGATCGAAGGTCATGCCGAGCGAGAGGCCCAGTTCGGTGAGTTTGTTTTTGATTTCGTTCAGCGACTTCTTGCCGAAGTTGCGGTACTTGAGCATCTCGGCCTCGGTCTTCTGCGCCAGTTCACCAACGGTGGTGATGTTGGCATTGTTCAGGCAGTTGGCCGCGCGGACGCTCAGCTCGATTTCGTTGACGCTGATGTTGAGGGTCTTGCGGAGACCTTCCTTCTCGGCGTCAATCTGCTTTTCACTTTCCTCGAACTCGATCAGATCCTTGTCATAGCTGACAAAGACATCAAGGTGGTGCAGCAGGATCGCGGCAGACTGCGTCAGGGCGTCGTCCGGGGTGATGCGGCTGTCGGTCCAGATTTCAAGGATCAGTTTGTCGTAATCTGTGCGCTGGCCCACGCGGGTGTTTTCCACGTAGTACTTCACGCGGCGCACCGGCGAGAAAAGCGAGTCAATCGGGATCACGCCGATTTCCTGGCCTTCCTTCTTGTTCCACTCGGCTGGGCAGTAGCCGCGGCCGATGCGGATCTCGAACTCGGCCTTGAAATGGCCGTCGCGATCCAGCGTGCAGATATGCGCGTCGGGATTCAGGATCTCGACGTGTCCGTCGGTCTTGATGTCGCCCGCAGTGACTTCGCCGGGACCCTTGACATCAATGGAGACCTTGCGGATTTCGCGGGAATACATCTTGAGGAGCACCTGCTTGAGGTTCAGGATGATGTCGGTGACATCTTCCATCACGCCTTTCAGCGTGCAGAACTCGTGCATGGCGCCGTCAATCTTGGCGGTCGAGATGGCCGCCCCCTCGAGCGAGGAGAGCAGCACGCGCCGCAGCGAGTTGCCGATGGTGCGCCCGTAACCGGCCTCGAAAGGCTCGGCGGTGAATTTCTTGTAGGTGTCCGTAGCCGTTGAGTCATCCGGCTCAATGCGCTTTGGCATTTCAAAGCGACCCAGTCTGATAGGCATGGTTTTATCCTCCCAGAACCGGCCGTTAACCGGTTCATATGGTGTTACTAATTTTTATTACTTGGAGTAGAGCTCAACCACGAGCTGTTCGTCCACAATCGGCGCCATCTCGTCACGTGTCGGCACGTGCAGAACGTCGCCCTTGAAATTCTTTTTGTCGAGGGACATCCACGACACAATGCCACGGGTCTCGGCCTGGTCCATGAACTTGGCCGCGTAGTCGCGGCTGTCCTTGGCGTCCTTCACCGTGATGGAATCGCCGGGCTTCAGGATCATTGAAGGGATGTTGGCCCGCTCGCCGTTGACGCGGACATGGCCGTGGCGGACAAACTGCCGGGCGGCGCGGCGCGAGGGCGCAAAGCCCAGGCGGAAGACCAGGTTGTCCAGGCGCAGTTCCAGCATCTGCAGCAGCGTTTCGCCCGTGATGCCGCGCTTCTTGGCGGCGCGCTCAAAGAAATTGTGGAACTGGCCCTCGCGCAGGCCGAACATGCGGCGCAGGCGCTGCTTCTCGCGAAGCTGATTGCCGTAGTCGGAATTCTTCTTGCGGCGGCGCCCTGCCCCGCCGGGCTGCGGACGTCCGGTCTCAATCGGGCACTTGGCCATATAGCAGCGTTCTCCCTTGAGAAACAGCTTCATTCCTTCACGGCGGCACTGCTTGCACGCTGGTCCTGTATATCTTCCCATGACTTCTGTCTCCTGATCTCTAAATTCTGTTAGACGCGGCGGCGCTTCGGCGCGCGGCATCCGTTGTGCGGAATGGGGGTTACATCCTTGATGGAGGTTACGGTCAGGCCGGCGGCCTGGAGCGCGCGAATGGCCGACTCGCGGCCGGCGCCCGGACCCTGCACGCGGACTTCCACCTCGTGCATGCCGAAACCGACGGCCACACGGGCGGCTTCCTGCGCAACGGTGGTCGCGGCAAAAGCGGTGCTCTTGCGCGAGCCCTTGAATCCGCAGCGGCCGGAAGAGCTCCAGCTCACGACGCGGCCCTGCATATCGCTGATGCTCACGATGGTGTTGTTGAAAGTGGCGCGGATGTGTGCAATGCCCAGCGGGACATTCTTCATGCCCTTGACCTTGCGGCGCACCTTGGGCTGTTCGCCCGCAGCGCCTTCCGCCTGTTCACCGCCCGCCGCCGCGGCCTGTTCAACCGCCGCTTCCGCCTGTTCCTTCTGAATCTCTTCTGCCATGGATTATAACCTCTTTAGATCAATCTGAATCACTATTCCGCCTTGACCGCCGAGCGGGCTTCCTTGCCGCGCACCGCGCCCACGGTTTTCTTCGGGCCCTTGCGCGTGCGGGCGTTGGTGCTCGTGCGCTGACCGCGCACCGGCAAGCCCCTGCGGTGCCGCGTTCCGCGGTAGGAGCCGATGCTCATCAACCGCCGGATGTTCTGGGACACCTCGCGGCGCAGATCACCCTCGATGCGGTACTCGCTCTGCAGAATGCCAGCCAGTTTTGTGATTTCGTCGCTGGTCAGATCATCCGCCTTCTTGGCCGGATCAATCTGGGCCTTGGTCAAAACCTCAACCGCACGCTTCGGTCCGATGCCGTAAATGTAGCGCAGCGAAACATCAATTCTTTTTTTTCCGGGTATGTCTATACCAAGTAGACGCGGCATACTTTCTCTCCTTAACCTTGGCGCTGCTTGTGGCGCAAATTCGTGCAAACAACGCGCACCACGCCCTTGCGGCGCACAATCTTGCACTGCTCGCAAATTCTTTTGACTGAGCTTCGAACTTTCATTGTCCTGTCCTGTTCACTATACAGCCCTTTGACATATCGCAGGGCGAAAATTCAACCTTCACTAAATCCCCGGCACGCAAATTCCGGAGAAGATCTCCGTCGCGCACAAAGGCCACGAACACATGCCCGTTGGCCAAAGAGGCTTTAAAGGCGGCATTACCTATCACATCGTGCAGTCTCGCGTCCAGCACTATATTTTCTTTTTTACGCACGTCAGAATTTCAGGTCCGCTCCGGAGCACCGCGATGGTGTGCTCAAAATGCACTGACGGCTTGCGGTCCCGCGTCAGCACCGTCCATCCGTCCTTCATGACCTCGACCTCGTGCCCGCCCAGGTTCACCATGGGCTCAATCGCAATCGTCATCCCGTGCACCAGTTTCGGGCCGCGGCCCGGCCGGCCGAAGTTCGGAACCTGCGGATCCTCGTGCATGTCCCGGCCAATGCCGTGACCCACAAAATCCCTCACAACCGAAAAGCCGGCCTCCGTCACCATCTTCTCGACGGCATGCGAAACATCCGAAAGCCGTCCGCCGACCACCGCCTTCGCGATGCCGGCTCCGAGCGCCTTCTCGGTAACAGCCGCCATGCGGATCACTTCCTCGTCCTGCACATCCACCAGCACTGTCGTCGCGCAATCGCCGACAAATCCGTCATAAGTCACACCGACATCGAGGCTCACCACGTCCCCCGGCTTGATGATCCGGTGTCCGGGTATCCCGTGAACCACCTGCTCGTTGATCGAGACGCAGATGTTCGCCGGATATCCCCCGTACCCAAGAAATGCCGGGATCCCGCCCATGCCGCGGATCATGTCCGCCGCAAAACAGTCCAGTTCCACGGTGGCCACTCCGGGAGCAACTCGCGCGGCAACCGCCGCCAGAACCTCGGCCGTCATGCGGTTGCTGACGCGCATTTTCTCGAGTTCCGCCTCCGTCTTGATCTTGATCATGGAGACCAGTCAGGACCGGGAGAGTATTTCCAGGACTTTGGCCTGAGTCTTTTCCTTTGCCTGGGAAGCATCAAGCCGCACAAGAATATTCTTGGCGTCATAATAATCAATGAGCGCCGCCGTCTGCTTTTTATAAACTTCCAGGCGGTTCAAAACAGTCTCTTCGGAATCATCCTTGCGCTGATAAAGTTCGCCTCCGCAGGCGTCGCAGACGCCCTCGACCCTGGAGGGAATGTTCTGCACGTGATAGACTGCGCCGCAGTTCCGGCAAATCCGGCGGCCGGAGATTCGCGACACCAGCAGTTTCTCGGAGGCTTCCAGCAGGAACACGCGGCTGACCGCGCTTCCCGCCTCTTTCATCACCTGGTCCAGCAGCCGGGCCTGCTCGATGGTGCGGGGGAAACCGTCAAACATATACTTGTCTTCCGGGCGGCCCTGCTCCATTCGCTCCCTGACAATGCCGATGATGACCTCGTCGGGGACCAGTTCCCCGGCTTCCATGTAGGACTTGGCCTTCAGCCCGACAGGCGTCTGCGCCTTGACTGCAGCGCGGAGCATATCGCCGGTGGAGACATGGAGATAACCGCTCTTTTCCTTCACGAGATCAGCGATGGTCCCCTTGCCGGCCCCCGGAGCTCCAAGCAGAATAATGGCGTCCATCGCAGCCTCCCCTTTAGCGTCTCGAACGGAGTTTGCCCTTCTTGAGGAAGCCGTCGTAGTGCCTCATCAGAAGGTGGGATTCGACCTGGCGCATCGTGTCCAGCATCACACCCACCATGATCAGCAGGCTTGTGCCGCCGAAGAATGAGGCGACAATCCAGGGGATGTTGAATTGCTGCGCCATGATCGTGGGCAGCACGGCAATAACCGTCAGGAAAACAGCGCCGGCCAGCGTGATGCGGGTCATGGTGCGGTCCAGGAATTCCGCCGTGGGCTTGCCCGGCCGGATGCCCGGAACGTAGCCGCCGTATTTTTTCAGGTCATCGGCGATCTGAACCGGATTGAACTGGGTGGCGACCCAGAAATAGGAGAAGAAAAGGATCATCAGGGCGTAGATGATATTGTAGGCGGGCGTGCCGTAATAAACCGCAGCCGACAGGCGGCGGAAGAATTCGCCGGGAATCATCGCGAGCAGCTTCGAGGGAAACATCAGAATGGCCTGGGCGAAGATGATGGGCATCACACCGGAGTAGTTCACACGCAGGGGCATGTAGGTGCTCTGTCCTCCGTATACCTTGCGGCCCACAACGCGCTTGGCGTACTGCACTGGAATCTTCCGCTGCGCCTGGGTCACGGCAATGGTCCCGGCAATCACCAGGAAGATCATGACCAGCAGGCCGATCAGATGGAATATCGTGAACTGGGCCACGCCGTCCACGGGAATAAACATGCGAACGATGGCCTGGATCGCCGACGGAAGGTCACTGATGATATTGATCGTGATGATCAGGGAAATGCCGTTCCCGATTCCCCGCTCGGTCATCTGCTCACCCAGCCACATCAGCATCATGGTGCCGGTGGTCATGGTCAGGATGGTCAGCAGGGCGAAGCCCCAGCGGCCCATCGTGACAATCTGGGTGCCTGCGGGAAGACCAAGAGCCGCGGGATTCCAGAGCGTGGCCGACATGGCGTAGCCCTGAATGATGCAGAGCGCAACGGTCAGGTAGCGGGTGTACTGCGACAGCGTCTGGCGCCCGGCTTCGCCTTCGCGCGCAAGGCGCTCAAGGGCCGGCACCACCGCGGTCATCAGCTGCAGGATAATGGATGCGCTGATGTAGGGCATGATGCCCAGCGCGCCCACGGCCGCATACTGAAGCGCGCCGCCGCTGAAAAGGTTGAAGAGCACCAGCATGCTTCCGCCAGCCTGGTTCTGCAGCGCGGCGATCAGATCGCGCAGCGCAATGGCGTCCACGCCCGGCGTCGGGACGCGGGCCAGCAGACGGCAGATGAAAATCAGGCCCAGGGTGAAAAATATCCTCGCCCTGAGTTCCGGGATTTTAAGGCTGTTTGAAAATGCGGATAGCATCGGTCTCCCCTCGACAGTTTACGACACCAGCGTGCACTCGCCGCCCGCCGCTTTGATTTTCTCGACCGCGGATGCGCTGAACGCCTGAGCCTTGACCACGAGTTTCTTCTCCAGAGTGCCGTTGCCCAGAATCTTGACGCCGTCGGCCTTTCCGCCTTTGGCGAGTCCTGACTTCTTCAGCAGTTCAAAGGTCACTTCCGTCCCCGAATCAAACTGGTTCAGTTCCGAGATGTTGACCGGGATGAAAACCAGGGCGCGCTGATGGTTGAATCCGCGCTTGGGCAAACGCCGGTAGAAGGGCATCTGACCGCCCTCAAACGCGACGCGGTGATTGGCGCCCGAGCGGGCCTTCTGCCCCTTGTGCCCGTGACCGGCGGTTTTGCCCTTTCCAGAGGCGCGGCCGCGGCCCAGGCGCATTTTTGTGCGCTTGGATCCTTTTGCGGGTTTCAGTGAATGTAGTTTCATAATCGTGTCCTGCTCTCTAAAAACTAGCCGTGCCGTATGGCCTGAACTTCTTCCCTTGTGCGCAACTGGCGCAGGGCGGCCACCGTGGCCTTGGTGACATTAAGCTGATTGTTGCTGCCCATGGACTTGGACAGGACATCGCGGATGCCCGCCAGATCCAGCACTGCGCGCGCGGCGCCGCCGGCGATCACACCGGTACCTTCCGAGGCCGGTTTCAGCATGACCACGCCGCCGGCAAAACTGCCGGTGACTTCATGGGGAATGGTGCGGCCGTTGAGCATCTTCACAAGGAACATGCTCCGCCGGGCAAGCTCTCCGCCCTTGCGAATGGCATCAGAAACCTCATTGGCTTTGCCGAGGGCATAACCCACGCGGCCTTTGTGATCGCCCACCACCACCAGCGCGCTGAAACTGAAGCGGCGTCCGCCCTTCACCACCTTGGAACAGCGGTTGATATGGACGACGCGCTCCTCAACTTCATGCCCCTCTGACTTGTCTGCAATTATCTCATTCTTCACAATGCCTGCTCCTTAAAACTGCAATCCCGCTTCACGGGCCGCATCCGCCAGGGCCTTGATCCGGCCGCCGTAGGTGAATCCGCCGCGGTCAAAAACCACCTGCGTGATGCCCGCGGCTTTGGCCGCCTCCGCCGCCGCCTTGCCGACGTGCCGGCCAATCTCCGTCTTGTTTCCCGTGAGGGATTTCAAATCCTTTGCCATCGTGGAGGCGGCCGCCAGCGTGCGGCCTGCGCCGTCGTCAATGAACTGCACATAAATGTGCCGGCTGGTAACCTTCACGCACATGCGGGGACGCTCGGCCGTGCCACTGATTTTCTGGCGCAGACGCGCGTGTCTCCTGCTGATATATTCTTTTTTTGTTTTGACCTTCATCTTTACGCCACCGTCTTGCCGGCCTTCCGCCGGACCTTTTCACCTTTGTAACGAACACCCTTGCCCTTGTACGGCTCAGCCGGGGCAAAACTGCGGATCCGGTCCGCCACCTGGCCCACCATGTGCTTGTCCGTGCCCTCGACGGTCATATCCTCCGGCTTCGGGACAGTCACTTTCACGCCCGCGGGAATCACATATTCAATGGGATGCGAATAACCGAGGTTCAACACCAGTTTCTGGCCTTCCATGCGGGCCTTGTAACCGACGCCGCTGATTTCCAGATCCTTCCGGTATCCCTGCGTGACGCCTTTGACCATGTTGGCGACCAGGCTGCGCACGGTTCCGTGCAGAGAGCGGGTCGGCTTGTCCTCGGCGAGGCGGGTGACCACCACGCAGCCTTCCTTCACTTCCGCCTTGATTCCGGGAGCCACGATAAGGGAAAGCTCCCCTTTCGGGCCCTTGATTTTCACTGTGTTCCCGCTGACTTCGGCCGTTACTCCGGCCGGCAGCGTCACAGGATTTTTTCCGACTCTAGACATAGCTGTGTCCTCGTTAAAATAATTACCAGATTGTGCACAAGAGTTCGCCGCCGACGTTCTTCTTGCGGGCTTCATGACCGGTCATCACGCCGGTCGAGGTGCTCAGCACGGCAATGCCCATGCCGCCGAGCACGCGCGGGATTTCCGTGGAGGAAACATAGCGCCGCAGGCTGGGACGACTGACGCGCCGGATGCCCTTGATAACGGGCTCCCCTTCACGCACGTACTTCAGGCGGAGGCGCAGCGACTTCGCAGCCCCCTCGCCCGAAACCACGAAATCTGAAATGTAGCCTTCCTGCTTGAGAATCCGGGCCAGTTCCGCCTTCATTTTGGAATGCGGAATTTCGGCCGACTTCGCGCCGGCGGCGCTCGCGTTGCGGATTCGGGTCAACATGTCTGCAATGGGATCTGATAAGCTCATAGATGCTCCGTTACCAACTGGCTTTCGTGACGCCGGGGAGCTTGCCCTGAGAGGCCAGTTCCCGGAAGCAGATTCTGCACAACTGGAATTTCCTGATATAGGCGCGCGGCCGGCCGCAGTTGCGGCAGCGGTAGTACTTCCGCGACGAAAATTTCGGCGCCCTGTTTGATTTCACCACTAATGATTTCTTTGCCAAAGGATTATCCTCCAAACTTCATGCTATTCGTTCGCAAACGGGAAGCCCATCAGCTTCAGCAGCGCAAGGGCCTCGTCGCGGTTCGCGGCCGAGTTCACAATTGTAATATCCATGCCGTGGGCAACCTTTACACGGTCCGGGTCAATCTCCGGGAACAGGTCGTGCTCCTTGAGGCCCAGCGTGTAGTTCCCCGCCTTGTCAAAGCCCGTTGGCGGAATGCCGCGGAAGTCGCGGATGCGCGGCAGCGCCACATTCACCAGACGGTCCATGAACTCGTACATGCGGTCTCCCCGCAGGGTGACTTTCACGCCGATCGGCACATTCTCGCGGAGCTTGAAATTGGCAATGCTCTTGCGCGACTTTGTGATCACAGGCTTCTGGCCCGTTATCTTCGTCAGATTATCCGCGATCTCCTTGAGGGAGTCCTTGTCCAGTGTGGCCTTGGTGCCCACATTGATCACGATCTTCTGGAAACGCGGAACCTGCATGGGATTCTTGCATCCCAGCTGCTTGCGCAGCGCCGGCTCGACTTCCTTCTTGTATTTTTCCTTTAACCGGGGTGTCATTCTTCGAACCCTTTCGTTTCAAATTCCTGCCGCGACAGGCGGCCTACTTCTTCTTGTCAGCGGCCTTTTTTCCCGCCGGTTTCGCCTCGCGCAGATTGGAGAGCATGATCGGCGCCTCCTTCTCCACAATCCCGCCGTTCGGATTGTCCTGGGACTTCCGCATGCACTTCTTGATCATGTTCAAGCCTTCGACGATGGCAACGCCCTTCTGGGGAATGACCTGCAGCACTTTGCCGGTTTTCCCGGAATCGTCGCCGGTCATGACTTCCACGACATCGTTCTTCTTGATCCTCGGCTTCGCGAGATAAACTTGTTTCTTTTTCTTCATTACAGAACCTCAGGCGCCAGGGAAATGACTTTCATATAATTCTTGTCGCGCAGTTCGCGGGCCACGGGCCCAAAGATGCGCGTTCCGCGCGGATTCTTCTGGTCGTCAATAATGACCACCGCGTTATGGTCAAAACGCAGCAGCGAGCCGTCCTCGCGGCGGATGGGCTGCTTCGTGCGCACGATCAGCGCCAGATGGACTTCGCCCTTCTTGACCATTCCCTTGGGCTGCGCCTCCTTGACCGCCACGCGGATGATGTCCCCCACGGACGCCTTGGTCTTGCGCTGGCCCAGGATGTGAATGCACCGAACGCTGCGCGCGCCGGTGTTGTCCGCGACATCCAGATTTGTTTCGACTGCAATCATTGACCCACCTGCCTCACTCTGCTGCTTTCTTGACAATTTCTTCCAGACGCCAGTGTTTCAGGCGGCTGAGAGGACGTGTTTCCGCGATGCGAACATGGTCGCCTTTGTGCGCCTCGTTCTTCTCATCGTGCGCGTGATACTTCTTCTTCTTGTTCACGACTTTCCCGTAAAGGGGATGGCTCACGCGGCGGCTGACCTCGACGACAATCGTCTTGTCCATGGCGTCGCTGGTGACAATGCCTGTGCGTGTTTTCCGCAAATTTCTTGCTGATTCAGTCATAACCGCTTACCTCGACACTTTCTGGCGTTTGCGCGCTTCGGTGTTCATGCGGGCGATATCCCGACGGATGTCCCGGATGCGCGAGGGCTTCTCAAGCTGTCCGCCGGTCTGCTGCAGCCGCAGGTTGAAAAGCTCCTTGCGGGCGTCGTCCTTGCGCTGGGCCAGCTCTTCGCCTGTTAACTCTTTGATTTCACTTGCGTTCATATTCTGGTCAAATCCTATGCGTGTACGTTGCGCTGCACAAACCGTGTGCGAATCGGCATCTTGGCCGCCGCGAGGCGCAGAGCCTCCTTCGCCACCGATTCGGTCACGCCGTCGATTTCATAAAGCATGCTTCCGGGACGAACCACGGCCACCCACTCCTCCACGGCGCCCTTGCCTTTTCCCATGCGGACTTCCAGCGGTTTGGCCGTCACCGGCTTGTCCGGGAAAATCCTGATCCACATCTTGCCCTTGCGCTTCATCGAGCGGTTGATGGCCACGCGGCAGGCTTCGATCTGAATGTTGGTCACCCATCCGCGCGCCAGCGCCTGCAGGCCGTATTCGCCGAAAGCAATCGCGTTGCCGGTCTGGGCATTGCCGCGGCGGCTGCCGCGCTGAGCCTTGCGGTACTTCGTTCTGCTAGGCATAAGGGGCATAGGACTTCTTCTCCTTTACTTCGGCTTCCGGCTCGTTGCAGATCCAGACCTTGACGCCGATCTTGCCGGCGAGGGTGTGGGCCTCCGCAAAGCCATACTGTACATTGGCCCGGAGCGTGTGCAGAGGGATCTTGCCCTCCTTGTACTTCTCGCGGCGGGCCAGCTCGGCGCCGCCCAGACGGCCACCGCACTCCACCTTGATCCCCAGCGCGCCGGTCTCCATCGCCATCTGGATGGCGCGTTTCATGGCGCGGCGGAAAGACACGCGGCGCTCCATCTGCGTGGCAATGTTCTGCGCCACGAGCTGGGCGTTCTTGTCCGGATCCTTGATTTCCTGAATCTCAATGTAAATGTCCTTGCCCGTCATCTTCGCGAGGTCAGCCCGCAGACGCTCGATGTCCTCGCCCCGGCGGCCGGCGACAATGCCCGGACGCGCCGTATGGACGGTGACGCGCGCGCGGTTGGCATAACGCTCAATGCGCACCTCGGAAACCGCGGCTTCCTTCAGTCGCTCCGCAACGGTCTCGCGAATCTTGATGTCTTCATGAACAAGATCACCATATTGCTTGTTGTCCGCGAACCAGCGGGACCGCCAGTCCTTGTTGACACACACTCTTAATCCGATTGGATTTGTTTTCTGGCCCAAAAAGCGGCCCTCCTTTCAGCCGCGGGCCTGCGCCCGCGCCTTTCTTTCATCACTTAAAACAATGCGCACATGACTGAGCTTTTTCCGGATGGGGCTCACCATGCCGCGCGAACGCGGCCAGAAACGCTTCAGCGAAGGACCCTGCTCGATCACGGCTTCCTTGACATAAAGCTTGTCCGCCGAAAGCTTGGCGTTGTTCTCCGCGTTCGCAATCGCCGACTTCAGCGTCTTCTGTATTTCACGCGCGGCCTTGCGCTTGCTGGCCTCGGTCATGCTGAGCGCCTCCGCCACAGGGCGGCCCTGGATGGCGCGCGTCAGATCCCGCGACTTCAGCGGCGACAACCGCACAAACTTGGTTACTGCTATCACTTCCATATTTACTCTCGCTAACTGCAGATTTGTCTTTGGAAAACCCGCTACTCTACGCAAACAGAGCTGAATTTCCAGCACTTACTGCACAAAAATACTTTTTTGTTACGCCTTACTTCAGGGTGGCCGTCTTGTCCGTGGCCAGCCCGTGGCGGCGGAACGTACGGGTCGGGGAAAATTCCCCCAGCCGGTGACCAATCATGTTCTCCGTCACAAACACCGAAATGAACGCCTTCCCGGCGTGAACCGAGAACGTGTGGCCGATGAATTCGGGAACGATCATCGAGCGGCGCGACCAGGTCTTGATCGGGCGCTTGACTCCGCCCTGATTCATGGACTCGACCTTTTTCAAAAGTTTCGCGTCAACATACGGGCCTTTTTTAATTGAACGAGCCATAGTCTACTTCTTCCTCCGCTGCACAATCATTGAACTCGATGCCTTGCTCCGCTTGCGCGTTCTCTTGCCCTTGGCGAGCTGGCCCCACGGCGACCGCGGATGACCGCCGCCGGAGGTGCGGCCTTCGCCGCCGCCATGCGGATGGTCCACCGGATTCATCACCACGCCGCGCACCGTCGGACGGATGCCCAGGTGACGCTTGCGTCCGGCCTTGCCCATGGAGATGTTCTCATGATCCACATTGCCCATCTGGCCAACGGTCGCACTGCAGTCGTCCTTCACCATGCGGATTTCTCCGGACGGAAGTTTGAGGGTGGCCATGCCGGCTTCGCGGGACATCAGGATGGCCGAGCCGCCCGCGCTGCGAACCATCTTGCCGCCGCGGCCGGCCTTCAGTTCGATATTGTGGACAGCCATGCCCAGCGGGATCTTCGCCAGCGGCAGCGTGTTCCCCAGCACAGGCTCCGCATCCGGACCGGACATCAGCTTGCTGCCGACTTTCAGGTTCAGCGGAGCAATGATGTAGCGCTTCTCGCCGTCTTTGTAGGTCAGCAGGGCAAGATTGGCCGAACGGTTGGGATCATATTCGATCGCGGAGACCGTTGCCTCAATCCCGTGCTTGTCGCGCTTGAAATCCACAATGCGGTAGTGCCGCTTGTGCCCGCCGCCGCGATGACGCACTGTAATGCGCCCCGCCTGGTTGCGGCCGGCCTGCTGCTTCTGCGGACCGATCAGGCTTCGTTCCGGTTTGCTTTTTGTGATCTCCGCAAAATCCGACAGCACCGTGAAGCGCCGGCTGGGAGTCGTTGGTCTGTATGTTTTCAAAGCCATGGCTTTTCCGCTCTCCTTACGTCAAATCAATCTTATCGCCCTCTTTGAGGGTCACGACCGCGCATTTCCAGTCGGATGTCCGGCCGAAGTTGGGGGTGCGCTCCCGTTTCTTCTTGCCCTGGCGGTTCAGCGTGTTCACCGACACCACGCCCACCTTGAAGAGCTCCTCCACGGCGCGCTTGATTTCCGGCTTGTTGGCGTTGCGAGCCACCCGGAACAAATACTTGTTCTCTGACTCCGAAAGACGCGTGCCCTTCTCGGTCAGCATCAGCTTCTTGACTATTGAATAGGAATCCTTCATGCGTCACTCCCCGCATCCGTGGCCAGTCTCTTTTCCAGTTCCGCCATGCCGCTTTTGGTGGCCACAATCACCGGATAGCGGAGAAGCTGATAGGTGTTCACGTTGCGCGCCTCGCACACTTCCACCCGCGGGATGTTTCCGGAGGCGCGGCGGACATTCTCCTCCACGCGGTCCATCAGGACCAGCGCGCCGTTTTCCGCGCCGAGCTTCTTCAGCATGACGGCGAAATCCTTCGTCTTCGCCGACGCAAGCTTCAGCTCGTCCAGCACGATCACCTCGTTTGCTGCAACCTTCTCGCTGAAAGCACGGCAGAAACCGAGGCGTGCCGCTTTCTTGGTCATCTTCTTGCGGTACGAGCGCGGCCTGGGGCCAAACGCCACGCCGCCGCCGCGCCAGACCGGGGACTGGCGATAACCAGCCCGCGCGCGGCCAAGGCCCTTCTGGCGCCAGGGCTTCTTGTTGCTGCCGGCCACTTCGCCCTTGTTCAGCGTCGAAGCTGTTCCCGAACGCTGGGCCGCCATGTAGGCCACCACAGAGTCGTGCATGGCCTGCAACCCCTTGTCCTTGACAAGCAGGCTGTCGGCCAGTGCGTAGGCACCCACCTCATCTCCTTTGATATTGCGTAATGGTATCTTGCTCATGATGCCTTGATTGCCTTCTTAATGGATTTCCTGACTAAAATGATGCCGCCCTTCGGACCGGGAACGGAACCGCGCACGAGGAGCAGGTTGTCATCCTTGCGGACCTGCACCAGTTCCAGATTCTGTGTCGTGACCTGCGTGTTGCCCATCTGCCCGGGCATGCGCTTATTCTTGAAAATGCGTCCCGGATGCTCGCGCATTCCGATGGAGCCCGGCTTGCGGTGATTGCCCGAACCGTGAGAACCACGGCCGCCCTTCATGCCGTGGCGGCGCACAACACCCTGGAACCCGCGTCCCTTCGTGGTTGCGATCACATCCACAAACCCGATACCCTCGAAAATATCCGCCGCGAAGACGTCGCCAACCTTGGACTCGTCCTTCTCGCCTTCCAGACGGACTTCCTGAAGCACGCGGCGCGGGGAAATTCCGCCCTTCTTGAAATGGCCCGCCACGGGCTTGGTTAAGCGGGACTCTTTCTGCTCCCCGAAACCGAGCTGTACGGCCTCATAGCCGTCCTTCTCGGCCGTCTTGCGCTGCACCACCACACAGGGGCCCGCCTGAATCACTGTGACCGGCACCTGCGCGCCCGCCTGATCAAACACCTGGGTCATTCCCAGTTTTTTTCCTATTAAAGCATTCATAATTGCACTCAGATTTTAATGGTAATGTCGACGCCCGCCGGCAGGTTCAGCTTCTTGAGCTCGTCCACGGTCTTCGCGGTCGGCCCGATAATGTCCAGCAGACGCTTGTGGGTCCGGATTTCAAACTGATCCATGGACTTCTTGTCGCCGTGCGGAGCGCGGTTGACCGTGTAGCGCTCGATCTTGGTCCGCAGGGGAATCGGGCCCGCGACGCGCGCGCCGGTCCGCTTTGCGGTCTCGACGATCTCCGCCGCAGACTGATCCAAGACCCTGTGGTCGTATGCCTTCAAACGTATTCTTATCCGTTGCCCATTCATAATATCCTCATCGATTCAAAATGCTTTCCTGGATCGCTTCCGGAACCACCTCAAACATCTCAGGCTCCATGGAATAACTGGCGCGCCCTTTTGTGAGGGAGCGCAGCGCGGTGGCATAGCCGAACATTTCCGCAAGAGGAATCTCCGCGTGAATGATCTGCGCCGCTTCCTTGAGCGCCATTTCCTTAATCCGTCCGCGGCGACTGTTCACATCGCCGAGCACATCACCCATGTACTCTTCCGGCGTAATGATCTCAACCGCCATAACCGGCTCCAGAATCGCCGGCATGGCGGAACTGGAAGCGTCACGTAATGCCATAACGGACGCCATTCGAAAAGATAATTCTGTCGAATCCACCGGATGAAATTTTCCGCCGGTCACATTCACGAGCACATCCGTCAGCGGATAATTGCCCAGAATGCCCGTAACAAGGCCGTCTTTTATGCCTTCTTCCACTGCCTCGCGGAACTCCGTCGGGATGCAGTCGGCGGAAACATGGAACTCAATTTTATTTCCGGTTCCGCGTGCGCGCGGGGAAACTTCCAGCGTGATCTGCGCAAACTGCCCGCGACCGCCGATCTCGCGCTGGAACACATGCTCGCTGCGCGCTGTGGTCCGGATTGTTTCGTGGTACGCCACCATCGGACGGCCCGCACGCGCCTGCACGCGGTATTCGCGGAACATGCGGTCCTTGATAATCTCAAGATGAAGCTCGCCCATTCCGTGAATGATCGTCTGGCCGGTATCGGGATCAATGAAGGTGCGGAACGTCGGATCCTCTGCGGCCATCGTCTCGAGGGCCTGCTGCAGCCCTTCGCGGTCGGCGGAGGTTTTCGGCTCGATCGCCATGGACATCACCGGCTCGGGAAACTCGATGCGTTCAAGCACCACGGGCTGATTCTCCGCGCACAGCGTGTCGCCGGTCGTGATGTTTTTGAGTCCCGCGATGCCGCCAATCTCGCCGGAATAAAGAATCTCCACCTCTTCGCGAGTGTTCGCGTGAATCCGCAGAATGCGCCCGAGGCGTTCGCGCTTGCGCGTGCGGGGATTGTAGACGTTCTGCCCTTTCTTCAGCATGCCCGAATAAACGCGCACAAAGGCCAGCCGGCCCACATAGGTATCGGCGGAAATCTTGAAAGCCAGGGCGCTCAGCGGTTCAAAATCGCTCGAGTGCCGCACGACCTGCTTCGCATCATCCTTGGGGTCATGCCCAACAATCGCGGGGACATCCAGCGGAGAAGGCATGTAATGGACAACGGCATCCAGCAGGGGCTGAATCGCTTTGTTGCGAAGCGCGGTGCCGCAGAGAACCGGGACAAAACGGCCGGCAACCGTCTGACGCCGGATCGCGGCCATCAGCGCTTCCGCAGGGACTTCCGGCTGCTCAAGATAAAGGTGCAGCAGTTCCTCGTCCTTGTCCGCGACGGCTTCAATCAGCCGTGCGCGGTGAGCCAGCGCCTCTGCATACATGCCGTCCGGAATTTCTGAAATTTCAAATCTGGATCCGAGGCTTTCGCTCTCGAAGAGGAGCGCCTTCATGCTGACCAGGTCAACAACGCCCTGGAAATTCTCTTCGGAACCGATGGGCATCTGCAGGGCTTCTGCGGGAGCTGCCAGACGTTCCTTCATCTGCGCGATCACGTTCTGCAGCACCGCGCCCTTGCGGTCCATCTTGTTCACAAAAGCGATGCGCGGAACCTTGTACTTGTTGGCCTGGCGCCAAACCGTTTCCGACTGCGGCTGCACGCCGGCCACGCCGCAGAAAACCGCAACCGCGCCGTCCAGCACCCGCAGCGAACGCTCCACCTCGACCGTGAAGTCCACGTGCCCCGGGGTGTCAATGATGTTGACCTGGTGGTTCATCCATGTGCAGCTTGTTGCGGCGCTGCTGATGGTGATGCCGCGTTCCTGCTCCTGCGGCATGAAATCCATGGTGGCGGTGCCCTCGTGGACCTCGCCCATCTTGTAAAGGCGGCCGGAGTAGTAAAGGATGCGCTCCGTGACAGTGGTTTTGCCCGCGTCAATGTGAGCCATGATGCCGATGTTGCGGATCCGCGACAAAGCACAGCGGCGGCCTTCCGCTTCCGTCCGGGAAGCGGCGTCCTTTCCATTCTGCTTTGTATCGGGTTCTAGCACGGTCACCATTCAGTTCACCATTCGCGTTCAAAAACTCTACCACCGGTAGTGAGCAAATGCCTTGTTGGCCTGCGCCATCTTGTGCGTGTCGTCGCGCTTCTTGATGGACGATCCCTGGTTCTTGTAGGCGTCCATCAGCTCCAGGGCAAGGGCTTTGCGCATACCCATCCCCTTGCGCGTGCGCGCATACATAATAATCCAGCGAAACGCCAGTGTAACCTGGCGGTCCCAGCTCACCTCGACCGGCACCTGATAGGTGGCGCCGCCGACACGGCGGGATTTCACTTCAAGGCGGGGCTTCACGTTTTCCACCGCCTGTTCGAAAACCTTGAGGGGATCTTCCTGGGTCTGCTCCGCGATCATGTCCATCGCGCCGTATACCAGCGCCTCGGCCTTGGATTTCTTGCCGCACTTCATGATGTTCGTGATCAGGCGTCCCAGCAGCTTGCTGTTGAACTTCGGATCCGGAGCGGTTTCTCTTCTTGAGGGTCTGCGTCTTCTGGCCATCGTCAAAATTCCTTATTTTTTGGGCTTCTTGCAGCCGTACTTGGAACGGCCCCTGTTGCGTTTGTCAACGCCCAGGCAGTCCAGCGTGCCGCGAATGATGTGATAACGGACGCCGGGAAGATCCTTCACGCGGCCGCCGCGCACCAGCACCATGCTGTGCTCCTGAAGATTGTGGCCCTCGCCCGGAATATAGGCGGTGATTTCCTCACCGTTGGTCAGGCGGACACGGGCGATTTTGCGCAGCGCGGAGTTCGGCTTTTTCGGGGTCTGCGTCTTGACCAGCAGGCAAACACCGCGGCGCTGCGGACACTGCACGAGAGCGCGGGATTTGCTCTTCACCTGCACCCGTGAGCGTCCTTGTCTCACTAATTGATTTATCGTTGGCATACTGTTTTTTTCCTTCTTCTGACACGCAAAGGGCGGAACAGTATCAAACTATTCCGTCCTTTTGCAACAGGAACTTGAAATTATTCGCTCGGCGCGCTGTAGTCAGGCAGCGTGTCCCCCAGCAGTTCCTCCGCCGAGATCGGCGGCGCGAGCGGCACCAGCCGGATATTCCGGTACAGGTGAAATCCTGTGCCGGCCGGAATCAGGTGCCCCATGATCACATTTTCCTTGAAGCCCATCAGCTGGTCCACGCGGCCCAGCGTGGCGGCATCGGTCAGCACACGCGTCGTGTCCTGGAATGATGCAGCCGAGATAAAGCTCTCTGTTTCCAGCGAAGCCTTGGTGATGCCCAGCAGCACCGGCGAAGCTTCCGCGGGGCGCTTGCCCTCCGCCATGGCGCTCTGGTTCTTCTCGTGGAAATGATACCGCTCGACCTGTTCGCCCCAGAGAAAGTCCGTGTCACCGGGATCGGTGATGCGCACCTTGCGGAGCATCTGGCGGACAATCACCTCGACATGCTTGTCGCTGATTTCAACGCCCTGCAGACGGTACACTTCCTGCACTTCGTTCACAAGGTACTCCTGCAGTTCCTGCGGACCGCAGACTTCCAGCACTTCCTGCGGAACCACCGGCCCCTCCGTCAGCTGCTGACCCTTCTGCACGCGGTCGCCCTGAAAGACCACCACATGCTTGCCCATCGGGATCAGATGCTCTTCCTCGAGCTTCGTGGCCGGGTCGCGGACAATGACGCGCCGCTTGCCGCGGGCGCTGCCGGCGAACTCCACCAGCCCGTCAATCTTCGAAATCTCGGCGGCGTCCTTCGGACGTCGAGCCTCAAACAGCTCGGCCACGCGCGGCAGTCCGCCCGTGATGTCCTTCGTGCGGGACACCTGGCGCGGCGTCTTCGCAATCATCGCGCCGGCCACAACTTTCTCGCCCTCCTTCACCATCACAACGGCGGCGGAAGGAATGGTGTAGTAGTTCAGGATTTCCTTGGTGCCGGGCTTCACGAGCAGGATCTGCGGATGCAGGTCTTCCTTGTGCTCCATCACCACGGTGCCCTCGAGGCCGGTGGCCTCGTCGGTCTCGCGTCGGAATGTGACGTCTTCGATGAAATCGCGGAACTGGATCTGGCCGTCATTCTCAGAAAGAATCGGCACGTTGTACGGGTCCCAGCGGACAAAGCTGCTGCCCTTCTTGACCTTGCCGCCGTCGGGGACGGAGATCACTGCGCCCAGCACGATCGTGTAGTGCTCAAGCTCGCGGCCGTCGTCGTCATACACGCCCAGTGTGCCGTTCTTGTTCAGCACAACAAAACTTCCGTCGGCCACCTGCACGGTGCGCAGGTCCTGATACTGGACATGGCCGTCGTGCTTCGCGATGATCTGCGGCTGCTTGAACACGGAGCTCGCCGTGCCGCCGATGTGGAACGTCCGCATCGTCAGCTGCGTACCGGGCTCGCCGATGGACTGCGCGGCAATGATGCCGACCGCGGAACCGAGCGATATGGGCTCGCCGGTCGCCATGTTGCGGCCATAGCATTTTGCGCAGCACCCGCGCGACGATTCACACGTCAGCACGCTGCGGATTTTCACAGTGCGGATATCAGCGGCGGCAACGGCCTCCGCGGCGCGCGCGTCGATTTCCTGCCCGGCGGCGACGATGATCTCGCGGGTGCGGGGATCATAGAGGTCATCCACCGAGGTGCGGCCGATGATGCGGTTGGCCAGCGGGACAAGTTCCTCATCCCCTTCAAAGATGGCGCTGATCTGGATGCCGTTGAGCGTGTTGCAGTCCTGCTCAACCACAATGATATCCTGCGCCACATCCACCAGTTTTCGGGTCAGGTAGCCGGAGTCGGCCGTTTTCAGCGCCGTGTCTGCCAGTCCCTTGCGCGCGCCGTGCGTGCTGATGAAATATTCCAGCACGCTCAGCCCCTCGCGGAAATTTGAAAGAATCGGGCGCTCAATGATTTCGCCGGAAGGCTTGGCCATCAGTCCGCGCATGCCCGCGAGCTGGCGGATCTGCTGGCGGCTGCCGCGCGCGCCGGAGTCCACCATCATATAGATCGGGTTCGGCGTTTCCTTGTTCTCATTGTATTCCATCACGCTGAACATCACGCGCGCGATTTCCTCGGTGCTGTGGGTCCAGATGTCAATGATCTTGTTGTAGCGCTCGCCGTCCGTGATAACGCCCTTGCGGTACTGCGCATCCACCGTGGCAATCTGGTCGCGCGAATCGGCAATGATCTTCTGCTTCTCGGGCGGGATGATCATGTCCGTCAATCCGATGGAAATGCCGCCCAGCGTCGCATACTCGAACCCGGCGTTCTTCAGGCGGTCCAATACGCGCACAACCTCTTCATGCCCGGCTTTGATATAGCACTGGCGAATGAGATTCTCGAGGTTCTTCTTGGTCACCTTCTGGTTGATGAAACCCATGCACTCGGGCCATATCTCGTTGAAGAATACACGGCCAACGGTCGTCGTGATGACCGACTTGTCCGGAACTCCGTGAAGGGTTTCACGCTGATAGTCGGGGTTGCGGACGCGAATGCGGCTGTGAAGTTTCAGGGCGCCCTCGTCAAACGCCGTGTGAACCTCGTCAATGCTCGCCAAAATCGGCAGATGCTCAATCTCGGTGGAGCCCGCCTTTTTCTTCAACTGGCGGATCTTGTCCTGCTGCGACTCCATGGTCATGTAGTAGCAGCCCAGCGCAATATCCTGCGAAGGCGTGGTGATCGGTTTTCCGCTCGAAGGCGAAAAGATGTTGTTCGGAGCCAGCATCAGCAGGCGCGATTCCATCTGCGCCTCGACGGACAGCGGCACATGCACCGCCATCTGGTCACCATCAAAGTCCGCGTTGTACGCCGTGCAGACCAGCGGATGAATCCGGATGGCCTCACCTTCGATCAGCACCGGTTCGAATGACTGGATACTGAGGCGGTGCAGCGTCGGCGCGCGGTTCAGCATGACCGTATGTCCGCGGGTCACCTCTTCAAGAATGTCCCATACCACGTCGTCCGCGCGCTCGATCATCTTCTTGGCGCTGCGAACCGTGTGAACGATGCCCTTCTCCTTCAGGCGGCGGATGATGAACGGCTCAAAGAGAACGAGCGCCATCTTCTTCGGCAGACCGCACTGGCGCATGGCCAGATCCGGACCCACCACGATTACAGAACGGCCGGAATAGTCCACGCGCTTGCCCAGCAGGTTCTGGCGGAAACGTCCCTGCTTGCCCTTCAGCATGTCGCTCAGGGATTTCAGGGGGCGGTTGCCGGCGCCGGTCACGGCGCGGCCGTGGCGGCCATTGTCGAACAGCGCGTCGACCGCTTCCTGCAGCATGCGCTTCTCGTTGCGGATGATCACATCCGGCGTCTTGAGCTGCAGCAGATTGCGCAGGCGGTTGTTACGGTTGATCACGCGGCGGTAGAGATCGTTCAAATCGGAAGTCGCGAAACGGCCGCCTTCCAGCGGAACCAGGGGGCGCAGATCCGGCGGAATCACCGGCAACACTTCAAGGATCATCCATTCGGGCCGGGCGCTGCTCTGCAGCAGGCCGTCAATGACCTTCATGCGCTTGGTGAGTTTTTTGCGGGTTTGCTTGCTGCGGGTCTGGGCCAGCTCGGCGTCCAGTTCCTGCAGAAGTTCCGGAAGTTTGATGCGGCTCATCAGGTCGCGGATCGCCTCCGCGCCCATCTTGGCCTCGAAGGCCGTCTCGCCGTATTTCTCCTGTGCCTCGCGGTATTCGCTTTCGCTCAGGAGCTGCTGCTCCTGCAGCGGCGTATCGCCGGGATCGATAACCACATAGTCCTCATAATAGAGGATCCGCTCCAGATTACGGCTGGTCATGTCCAGCACCAGGCCCATGCGGCTGGGTGTGCACTTGAAAAACCAGATGTGCGAAACGGGAACCGCCAGCTCAATGTGGCCCATCCGCTCGCGGCGAACACGCGCCTGCGTGATTTCCACGCCGCAGCGATCGCAGATCACGCCCTTGTGCTTGATGCGCTTGAACTTTCCGCAGGAGCACTCCCAGTCCTTGGTCGGCCCGAAAATGCGCTCGCAGAAAAGCCCGCCCTTCTCCGGATTGAAGGTGCGGTAGTTGATCGTCTCGGGATTCTTCACCTCGCCAAAGCTCCACGACCGGATGGTCTCCGGCGAAGCCAGCGATATGCTCGCGGTGTCGAATCTGCTTTTGGTTTCCCAACCGAATATATTAGCGGCGTTGCTGTTTTCCAACATGCACCTCCTGCCCTGGAAGAGGACAAACTTTAAATATTACTCTCCGGCCTTGTTCACTTTGATGTTCAGTGCAAGGCTCTGCATTTCCTTCATCAGCACGTTGAACGATTCCGGCATGCCGGCGTCCAGCGTGTTCTCGCCCTTGACAATGGATTCGTAGATCCGCGTGCGGCCGGCGATATCATCGCTCTTGACCGTCAGCAGTTCCTGCAGCGCATAGGCAGCGCCGTAGGCCTCCATCGCCCAAACCTCCATTTCGCCGAAGCGCTGTCCGCCGTACTGGGCCTTGCCGCCCAAAGGCTGCTGCGTCACCAGCGAATAGGGCCCGACCGCGCGGGCATGAATCTTGTCGGTCACCAGATGGTGCAGTTTCAACATGTAGATCACGCCGACCACAACACGCTGATCAAAGGGCTCGCCGGTGCGGCCGTCGTAAAGAACGGTCTTGCCGTCCTTCTCAAGGCCGGACTTCTCAAGCATCTCGGAGATCTTGTTCTCCGGCATACCGTCGAACACCGGAGTTTCCACATAAAGGTTCAGCAGCTTGCAGGCATAACCGAGATGCGTCTCCAGCACCTGCCCCACGTTCATGCGCGAAGGCACACCCAGGGGGTTCAGCACAATTTCCACCGGCGTACCATCGGGGAGGAAAGGCATGTCGGCTTCCGGCACAATGCGCGAAATCACGCCTTTGTTTCCGTGGCGGCCCGCCATCTTGTCACCCACCGAGAGCTTCTTCTTGCTGGCGATGAAAACACGCACCTGCTTGATGATGCCCTGGTCAATCTCATCACCGCTGGTCAGCCGCTCCATCGCGCGGTCCTGCTCTTCCTGCAGGTCGGCAAACCGGCTCGAGTACTCCCCGATGATGCCCTGGATCTTGATCTGGATCGGGCTGGGATCAATCTCGATGTTGTTGTGAGCCGCCGCCAGCTTGCGCAGGAGCGTCTTGGTGATCTTCCGGTTGGCGGGAATGATGATCTCGCCCGTCTCAACGTTCACCACATCCAGCGGGATTTTCTCGCCCAGCAGGATGTTGCTCAGCGCCTCGGTCAGGTCCTCCGTGAGCTGCTTGGAACGGTCGGCGAACTCTTCCTCAATCGCCTTCTTCTGCTTGCGCACCGCCGTCGGCGTCATCTTCGTCTGCTGAACCGGATTGCGCGCGGACACCTTGACGTCCATCACAATCCCGTATGTCCCGCTCGGAACGCGGAGAGACGTATCGCGGACATCCGCGGCCTTTTCTCCGAAAATCGCGCGCAGCAGGCGCTCCTCAGGGGCCAGCTCAGTCTCGCTCTTGGGCGTGATTTTGCCGACCAGAATGTCGCCCGGCTTCACTTCCGCGCCGATGCGGATCACGCCATCGTGCTCGAGGTTCGCCAGCGCATCTTCGCCGACGTTGGGAATGTCGCGCGTGATTTCCTCGGGGCCCAGCTTGGTGTCGCGGGCGCCGCACTCGAAGTCCTCGATGTGCACCGAAGTGTAGACATCCTCGCGGACCAGTTTTTCGCTGATCAGGATGGCATCCTCAAAGTTGTACCCGCACCACGGCATGAAGGCCACCAGGACATTGCGTCCCAGCGCCAGTTCGCCATGGCTGGTGGCGGGGCCGTTGGCCAGCACGTCGCCGGCCTTCACGGTGTCGCCGCGCTCCACACAGGGTTTCTGGTTCATGCACGTGGCGGCGTTCGAACGCATGAACTTACGCAGTTCGTAAATCTGCGCCACATCCGCCGGCGTCTTCTTCGTCGGCATCTCCCCGTCTTTTGAAACGATGATGCGGTTGGCCGACACATAGGCCACCTTGCCCGGGCGCTCGGCCAGGACCATCACGCGTGAATCGCGGGCCACGGAGCCTTCCATTCCGGTCGCGACATAAGGACGCTCCGGAACCAGCAGAGGCACCGCCTGACGCTGCATGTTTGATCCCATCAGCGCGCGGTTGGCGTCATCGTGCTCAAGGAAAGGAATCAGGCTCGCGGCCACGCTCACCAGCTGCTTGGCCGAGACATCCATATAATCCACCCGGTCGCGCGCGACTTCCAGAAATTCCCCGCGGTACCGCACGGAGACAAGCTCGCGCTCGAAGGTGCCCTTCGAAGTCAGCGGAGCGTTCACCTGCGCAATGACAAATTTTTCTTCCTGGTCGGCCGTCAGGTAATCCACCTGCTCGGAAACGCGGCCGTTGACCACTTTGCGGTACGGGCTCTCAATGAAACCGAACTCATTCACCCGCGCATAGCAGCTGAGGGAGGAGATCAGGCCGATGTTCGGGCCTTCCGGGGTTTCAATCGGGCAGATGCGCCCATAGTGGGAGGAGTGCACGTCGCGCACCTCGAAGCCCGCGCGCTCGCGGCTCAAGCCTCCTGGTCCAAGGGCGCTCAGACGCCGCTTGTGCGTAAGCTCGGCCAGCGGATTCGTCTGGTCCATGAACTGGCTCAACTGGCTGCGGCCGAAGAAATCCTTGATGACCGCCGACAGGGCCTTCGGGTTGATCAGGCGCTGCGGAGTCAGTTTGTCCGTCGCCGCGTCATAGAGCGTCATGCGCTCTTTGACCAGGCGTTCGGTGCGGGCCAGGCCCACGCGGCACTGCCCTTCCAGCAGTTCGCCAATCGTGCGGACACGGCGGCTGCCCAGATGGTCAATGTCGTCAATCGTGCCTTCGCCGCGGCGGAGGTTGATCAGATAACGAACGGCGTCAACCAGATCCTCTGTACGGAGCACCAGCGAATCGTTCTGCTCCTGACCCAGCTTCTGCTGGATCTTGTAGCGGCCCACGCGGCCCAGGTCGTACCGGCGCGGATCAAAGAAAATCCGGCGGATGAGCTGGCGCGCATTGGAAACGGTCGGAGGATCGCCCGGGCGCAGCTTGTGGTAGATGTCCTTCAGGGCCTCGTCCGTGGAATGGGTGGGATCCTTCTGGATGCTCTTCATGAAGATGCCGTCATCCCACGAGACATTCACGACGTCGGCCGTCTTGTAGCCGGCCGCCTTCATGGCCTTCACCGTCTCCGGCGTCAGCGCATCATAGCGGCGGGCCAGAATGGTCTGGGAATCGGCGTCCACGATGTCGTCCTTCAGGACCTTGTTGGCCAGCTCTTCCTCGGTGTAGTCCTGTGAGAGCTTCAGGGTTTCGCCCGTATAATAGAGCTTGATCAGCTCCTCGTCGGTACCGAATCCCAGGGCGCGCAGGAAAGTCGTCGCCAGGAATTTCCGGCGGCGGCGCTTGCGCTCGAGATAGATGTACAGCAGATCCGACGTGTCAAACTGGACTTCAACCCACGAACCGCGGTCGGGAATGATCCGGAAGGAATACAGCAGCGAGCCGTTCGCATGGACGCTCTGCTCAAAGCAGATGCCCGGCGACCGGTGCAGCTGGCTGACAATGACCCGCTCGGCCCCGTTGATGATAAAGGAGCCCGAGGTGGAAATCAGCGGGACTTCCCCCATATAGACCACTTCTTCCTGGACTGACTTCCCCTCCTTGAGGCGGAACGTCACATGCATGGGCGCGGCATAGGTCTCCGCCTCGCACAGGCATTCCACTTCGGACATTTTCGCCTCGCCGATCTCGTATTTCACGAAATCGAGCACGCACTGCCCGTCGTAGCTCTCGATGGGGAAAACCTCCTTGAAAACGGACTGCAGCCCGATGCGCCGGCGGCGCGTGGGAGCCACTTCCGTCTGGAGGAAGTCCTTATACGAAGAAGTCTGAATCTCTATCAGATCCGGCAGACCGATGACGTCCGCCAGCTTCCCGAACTTTGTTCTGTCAACCATTGAAGTCACCTCTCGGCTTGTCGCAAAGGCGCCCGAAGGCGCCACACATTCGTGTCCGCTGCAATCACTGACCTTTTGAAGGGCCAGTCGTTACTTGATCTCAACGGTAGCGCCAGCAGCCTCGAGCTGTTTCTTCATGGCTTCGGCATCAGCCTTGCCCAGACCTTCTTTGACGTTCTTCGGAGCGCCATCCACCATATCCTTGGCTTCTTTCAGGCCGAGGGACGTGATCGCGCGCACTTCCTTGATCACCGCGATTTTGTTCGCGCCGGCGGCTTTCAGCACCACCGTGAACTCGGTCTGCTCTTCAGCCGCGGCAGCTGCGCCGGCGGCAGGAGCGGCCGCAACGGCCATGGGGGCCGCAGCGCTCACACCCAGACGGACTTC
Organism: Kiritimatiellia bacterium; assembly: GCA_050178035.1. Taxonomy (GTDB): domain Bacteria; phylum Verrucomicrobiota; class Kiritimatiellia; order JAKQHR01; family JAKQHR01; genus JAKQHR01. Next base: position 54,800 of record JBFXGK010000013.1, on the reverse strand, counting down.
AAGGGCCTTGACCAGCTTGGAAAGTTCCAGAACGGAAATTCCCTCTATCCAGTCCACAAACTCGGCCGCTTTGCCTTCAAGGACGGGGGCCGTTTTTTCTTCAACTTTATCGGTCATTTTTCTACTCCTCCTAAAGCAGCTCTGTTACAAGCTCTTTTGTTTCTTATCTTCTACAGCTTTCAACACATACAGCAAACTGGCCACCTTCTGGCTCAGCACACCCGCAAGGCGGGTCATCGGCGCAGCCAGCGTTCCAAGCAGCATGGCCTGCATCACCGGTTTCGGCGGCAGATCCGCAAGCTGGTCAACTTCCGCGGCCTTGAGCATCTGGCCTTCCACGGTGGCCATCTTGACAGCGGGAATCTTGTTGGCCTTGATGAAATCGCGGAGCACCTTGGCGGTCACCGCCGCATCGCCCTTGCCCGTCACCACGGCGCTCGGGCCCTTCAGGGAGGCATCAAACCCGTCCAGCGCAAGCTCCTTCGTGAACTTCTTGAACATGCGGTTGTGAATCACGCGGAAACGCGCATCCACCCGGTCAAGCTGCTTGCGGAGATTCTCGGTCTGCGACACGCTGAGCCCGCGGTAGTCCGTGAGGATCACGAATCCGGAATCCTTCACTGCACCGCGCATTTCATCTACAATGGATTTCTTTTCTGGTCTCATGGCACTGATTCCTTATGCGACTCCGGCATAATCCTTCACATTGACCTGCAGTCCGGGGCCCATGGTGGAGGTGACAACGCACTTCTTCATGTAAATTCCCTTGGCCACCGCCGGCTTCGCGGCGGCTACGGCCTCGATCACCGTGCGGCAGTTCTCAACCAGCTGCTCGGTCGTGAACGACAGCTTGCCGAACGGCACCATCACGTTTCCGTGGCGGTCCATCTTGAACTCGACGCGGCCGGCCTGGAACTGCTTCACGGCGTTCGCCGTATCGTCCGAGACCGTGCCCGTCTTGGGGTTGGGCATCAGTCCGCGGGGCCCCAGCACCTTGCCGAGCTTGCGGACTTCCTTCATCGCCTCGGGGGTGGCCACGGCGATGTCAAAATCGGTCCAGCCGCCGGTCACCTTCGCGATCAGATCATCCATGCCCACTTCCACGGCGCCCGCCGCGCGTGCGGCATCAGCCGCAGGGCCGGTCGCAAAGACCACCACGCGCACCGTCTTGCCGGTTCCATGCGGAAGCGAAACGGTCCCGCGAACCATCTGGTCGGACTTCTTGGGATCCACGCCCAGCCGGAACGCGACCTCGGCGGTCTCGTTGAACTTGGCCTTGGCGGACTTCTTCAGAACATCTATCGCCGCTTCGATTGAATACACTTCACCGGGATTCAAATCCTTGCGGGCTTCCAAATATTTTTTTCCATGTTTAGCCATTGCTATTCCACCTCAATCCCCATGCTGCGGGCCGTGCCCTCCACCATCCGCATGGCCTGTTCAATATCTCTGGCGTTCAAATCTTCCTTCTTCTTCTCCGCGATTTCGCGGACCATGGCCCGGGTGACCTTGCCCACCTTGTCGCGGTTCGGCATCGCCGACCCCTTCGCAATGCCGGCCGCCTTCTTCAGCAGCGTGGCGGCGGGCGGGCTCTTGGTGATGAAGGTGAAGGACTTGTCCTGGTAAACAGTGATCACCACCGGGATGACAAGACCCGCCTGCTTCTGGGTGGCCGCGTTGAAGGCCTTGCAGAACTCCATGATGTTCACGCCCTGCTGTCCCAGCGCCGGGCCCACGGGGGGCGCCGGATTCGCCTGGCCGGCCGGGATCTGCAGTCTAACTATTCCTGTGACTTTTTTTGCCATATCATTCCACCTGAGAATTTATTCGCGTTCAACCTGCCAGTACTCCAGCTCCACCGGAGCTGTACGTCCGAAAATCGAAACCGATATCTTCAGCTTCCCGTGATCCGGATCAACTTCCTCCACCACGCCGCTGAAATTGAGGAACGGCCCGTCGGTCACCTTCACCGTCTCGCCCGGTTCGAAGTTCACCTTCGGCTTGACCTTTTCCTTCTTCTCCTCAATCTGGTTGAGGATCACATCCACTTCCGCCGGCCGCAGAGGAACCGGATTGTCGCCGCCGATGAAGCCGATGATCCCCTGCGTCTCCTGGATGAAATACCAGGACTTGTCGACGATCTTGCGGTCCGCATCGTACAGCGCCAGGTTGATCAGCACATAGCCCGGGTAGAACTTGCGGGTCGAGGTGACCTTCTTGCCCTGCTTCACTTCCGAGACCTTCTCGGTCGGGATCAGCACCTCGCCGACATAGTCGCCCATTTCCTCGACGACGGTTCGGCGCTCGATGTTTTCCTTGACCTTGTTTTCCTGGCCGGAAAGCGTATGTAACACAAACCACTGTTTATCCATTGTACTCACCCGGTCTCGATGCCGGTCCTATCTGATCACCAGATTGAGAAATCCCTGGGACACCACGTCGCAGATGCTCACGTAAACGCCCACAATCAGCACCGAGACAATCACGATCACCGTGGACTCCATCAGTTCAGGACGGGTCGGCCAGTTGCACTTCCGGAGCTCCTGCCAAACCTCGCTCATGAAATTGCGGAATCCGCCCGCGGCTGCTGACAATTTGTTCATTGCTCACTTCCTTAAACTTTTCCCGGAAACTTCAAGTGGCAGGCCAGGAGGGAATCGAACCCCCAACCCCCGGTTTTGGAGACCGGTGCTCTGCCAATTGAGCTACTGGCCTACCGGAAAACATCTCTTTACTTGGTCTCCCGGTGCAGGATGTGCTTCCTCTCAAAAGGACAGTACTTCTTCTTCTCCATGCGGCCCGGAGTCAAACGCTTGTCCTTCGTGGTCGTATAGTTGCGCCTTTTGCACTCGGTGCAAGCAAGGGTTATGATTTCTCTCGCCATGACTGTTCACATTCCTGCGGCCTTTGCCTCCGGCCGCTTTGCGGCGCGCCCTCCTTTCGGAGGGCGCCCGGTTCAATTGAATTACGCAAGAATCTTGGACACGCGGCCCGCGCCGACCGTGCGGCCGCCCTCGCGGATGGCGAAGCGCATGTGCTCTTCCATCGCGATCGGGGTCAGCAGGGTCACTTCCATGCTCACGTTGTCGCCCGGCATCACCATTTCCACGCCCTCGGGCAGGATGATGTCGCCGGTCACGTCGGTTGTGCGGAAGTAGAACTGCGGACGGTATCCCTTGAAGAACGGCGTGTGACGGCCGCCTTCATCCTTGCTCAGCACGTACACCTCGCCCGTGAACTTCGTGTGCGGGGTGATGCTGCCGGGCTTCGAAAGCACCTGGCCGCGCTCAACTTCTTCCTTCTTCGTGCCGCGAAGCAGGCAGCCGACGTTGTCGCCGGCCTGACCCTGGTCCAGCAGCTTGCGGAACATCTCAACGCCCGTGACTGTCGTCTTGAACGTGTCGCGGATGCCGACGATGGCGACTTCCTCGCCAACCTTGATGATGCCGCGCTCGATACGGCCGGTCACCACGGTGCCGCGGCCTTCAATCGAGAACACGTCTTCGATGGGCATCAGGAAAGGCTGATCCAGGGGGCGAGGAGGCTCCTTCACCCATGTGTCCAGCGCGTCCATCAGCTTCTGGATGCACTCGGCATCCGGGCCGGTCGGGTTCGCCGTCGCCTTCAGCGCCGAACCGCGGATGATCGGGGTGTCGTCGCCGGGGAATTCATACTTGTTCAGCAGCTCGCGGATTTCCAGCTCGACGAGGTCCAGCAGTTCCGCGTCGTCCACCGTGTCCACCTTGTTCAGGAAAACAACGATCGAGGGAACGCCCACCTGGCGGGCCAGAAGAATGTGCTCGCGCGTCTGGGGCATCGGGCCGTCGGAGGCGCTCACCACCAGGATCGCGCCGTCCATCTGCGCCGCGCCCGTGATCATGTTCTTCACATAGTCCGCATGGCCGGGGCAGTCCACGTGCGCATAGTGGCGGTTCGCCGACTGATATTCCACGTGCGAGGTCGCAATCGTCAGAATCTTCGTCGAGTCGCGGCGGCCCTGGGATTCCGAAGCCTTGGCAACCTGGTCATACGAAATGAATGTCGCAAGGCCCTTGGCTTCCTGCACCTTCGTGATGGCGGCCGTCAGCGTGGTTTTGCCGTGGTCAACATGACCGATCGTGCCCACGTTGACGTGGGGCTTTGTTCTTTCAAATTTTTCTTTTGCCATGGAACTTTCCTCCTACGCGTCTTTTATTCTGTTGTTAATCTGTTCAGTCTCTTCAAAAATCCTTCGGCCCTGCTGGAGCCCACGAGCGGGATTGAACCGCTGACCTCATCCTTACCAAGGATGTGCTCTACCAACTGAGCTACGTGGGCCGCGCTTTCGCCGTCTGCCGGCAGGACACATTTCCGCCGCATTCACCCTGCCCGTTTCACTCAGCAGACATAATCACACAGGACGCACGTTCCCCCCACTTCTTTCTTCCAGCAGAAAAATGAGAGACCGTGCCCTGCTCTTTCTAATCTAGTCTGTACCGTTCACGCAGTTTCCTGAATCAACGGTGCGGCGTACTTTACAGAAAACGCTACGGGAGTCAAATGGTTTCTGAAAATATTTTTTTAATTTTTTCGGACAGAAGCGCTCAGCCCGACTTCCCGAGATACATCTGCAGCAGATTGTTCACATCCTCAATGCTGAAGGGCTTGTCCAGATAGGCCCGGCACCCCAGATCCCGGATGTGCTCAACCGTTTTGTCGTCCAGATAGGCGGAAATCACAATCACCGGCATCCCGGGCAGTTTCTGCCGGGCAATCGTGATGAGCTGGACCCCGTCCACCGGCTTCATGCGAAGATCCGTCATCATCAAATCAAACTTTTCGCCGCGGTTCAACCGGTCCGCCGCCTCCTGGCTGTCCGTCAGGGCTACAATCTCCGCGCCCCGTGTCTGCAGCAGGCACTTCAGCGTCGCGACAATCTCCGCCTCGTCATCAATTAGAAGTACTTTTGACATAATCACTGTAATATATATGCTTCGTTTCGGATTTGCATCATTTTTCTGACCTGGATTTTTAATCAGAAAATCCAGGTTTTCGCAAGAGTCCAGAGGCCCAGCACCGTGATCAGGCCGCCCATTATATAATGTATAAAGACCTGTTTCAGGCTCCGGGTGGTAAAAGCCCCGAAAGGGGCCACCAGGACGGAGCCGATGAAAAGCGCCAGAATCAGTTCCCACTGGAAAAGCTGCGCCGAAAACATCCGCCCGAGAAAATCCCCCAGCCGCATGTCCAGCACCGCCCCGGGAACCTCGCGGACCGTGCGGAAAATCATGTAGGCAAAAAACCCGGAAATGCAGATCGGCGCCTGCGCCATCGTGGTGATCCCGACGGCCGCCTTGTGCTCCTGGCCCGCCATCACCTGCCCGCCCGTGATCACCGGCCCGAACCCGCCGCCGGTCATCCCTTTGTTGAACGCGCTCAGAATCCCGACGAAAACCATCTTGTTCCAGGTGAAAGTGAAACTCTTCTTCCGCAGCAGGATAATTCCCATCGCCGTCACCAGCACGCCGATGTACGTCTTCAGCACAACCTTTGGGATGTTGACGGCAATCACCGCCGCCAGCACGGCCGCCACAATCCCGAAGCCCACCACCAGGATCAGCATCTTCCATTCGCGTGAACTGGGCTCAAACGAGACATTGTCAAACTGCTGGTGGAACATAGAGGCCACAAAGCCCTCGAAAGCCTGCGTCAGCAGGATCGCCGGCACCACCACCGTCGGGCTGAAGCCCATGATCAGCAGCAGCGGCCCGAGGATCGTCCCGTAACCCATGCCCATGGACGAATCAATAAACGCACACACAAACGCCATCGCCATCAGCGTCAAAAATATTCCAACCGTGATTTCCATAAGGCACGCATCCTAACAAAAGCCGCCGCCTCTGCCAGCGAAATCGAAAAGTTCCAATGGTTGGAAGTTTTTGTGCAAAAAGTTCCAGCCATTGGAACTTTCTTGCGCTTGCCGCCAGTTCACCGTTCCGCTAACTTCCTCAGCTGACCACGGAGGAATTTATGAGCGAATGCAGAACCGACGGCCGGCAGGAAGATTATCCGCTGAGCGAACTGCCCGCGGGCGCACGCAAGGGTTTCTGGTCGAATGCCGTTGTGCTGCTGGGCTTCACTTTCTTCACGGCCACCATGTGGGGCGGCGGACGCCTCGGCACAGGCCTGAAATTCTGGCCCGACCTGATGGGGCTCATTGTTTTTGGAAATCTGCTTCTCGGAGCCTATGTCGCGATCCTTGGACTCATCGCCTATCGCAGCGGACTCAACACCGTGCTGATGTGCCGGTTCTGCTTCGGCGACAAAGGCAGCCGGTTGACCGACCTGCTTCTGGGCCTCACGCAGATCGGATGGTACGCCTGGGGCACCGCCACCATCGCCATCATTTTCGTGAAGCTTCTGAACCTTCCTGAAATCTGGACCTGGCCGCTGATGATCGTCTGCGGCATGGCCTTCTGCTGGACGGCCTATATTGGATATCGCGGACTGGAGGCCCTCTCCATCGTGGCCGTGCCCGTGATGACGCTTCTGATCATCTGGAGCATGACCAAGGCCACGCACGACGCGGGCGGACTGCAGGCGCTGCTGAAAATCATCCCCGCGGAACCCCTTTCCGCGGCGGCCGCCATCACCATCGTCTTCGGCACGTTCGTCAGCGGCGGCACCCAGAGCCCGAACTGGTCGCGCTTTTCGAACTCGGCAAAAACCGCCGTGGGTGCAAGTCTGCTGGCGTTTTTCATCGGCAACGGACTGATGATATTCTGCGGGGCCTACGGCGCGCTGGTTTACAAAGAGGCTGACATCGTCAACGTGCTGGCGATGCAGGGCCTGCTGGGCTGGGGTATCGTGATGCTGCTGCTCAACATCTGGACCACGCAGGACAACACGATCTACAACTTCTCCGTCGCGGGCTGCAACCTGTTCCGGTCCAGCCGCCGCCGCATATTCACGCTCGGCGGCGCCGCGCTGGGAACCGTGCTGGCCATCGCGGGCATGTACAACTGGCTCGTGCCCTGGCTGCTCCTGCTGGGCACCTTCTTCCCGCCGGTCGGCGCCATCATCATGGCCGACTACTGGATCATCCGCCGCGGCCGCTATCCCTCACTCGATGACGCCACCATCCGCCCCTACAACATCGCGGGACTCCTCGCCTACGTCATCGCCTCCGCCGGGGCCTACTTCACCGGCAAAGCGGAAATCGGCATCCCCCCGATCAACGGCATCCTCATCGCGCTCATTGTTTATCCCCTTCTCTACCGCCTTCTGGAAAAGAAATCTTCGGGATCCCAGTAAGAGCCGTAAATGAGCTTTTTTGCATTTTTCAAGCAAAAATGGCCGCTTTCGGACCGTTTTTGGCCATTTTTAACGATTTTTGGCCTGTTTTTTGCGTTTTTGGCCTGTTTTTGACGTTTTCAGACATCCCGCTGCTCAAATGGCACTCTTTATGCTTAAATGACGCTCATGAGATTCGGGATTATCATGCTGGCGCTGATGCTGTCCGTGGCAGTCTTTGCCTCCGAACCGGGTTATGGCCCGCCGCTGACCGCAACCACCGGGACGGTCTACCGCGTCGGGACCGCAACCGCCCTGATCAATGCCGTGGATGCCATGAATGCCGCCAGCGTTCCGGCCACGATTCTTGTTTCCAACGGAACGTATGTCATCAACACCTGGGCCCTGCCGGTCACCTGCGATAACGTGATCATCCGCAGCCTGAGCGGCGACCGCGACGCCGTTGTCATCCGCGGGCCGGACGAGGGTGAATCCGCCTCGCTCGAGCATGTCTTCTGGGTGGTCGCCAACAATGTCACCATCGCGGACATGACTTTCGGCTGGTGTCTTTATCACGGCATTCAAGCACACGGCCAGGAGCCCTACAACGTCTCCGGGCTGAAGGTTCACAACTGCCGCATCGTCAACTGCAACGAGCAGTTCATCAAGGGAACTTCCGAAACCTCGGACCCGGAAGGCGTGACGGACAGCCTAGTGGAATACTGCCTCTTTGAATTCACGAACCAGTGGGCCTATCAGTATTACACCGGAGGCATTGACGCCCACAAGGCCGCCAACTGGACCGTCCGCGACAATCTCTTCCGCAACATCCGCGCGACCGACGGTTATGCCGAGCATGCCATCCACTTCTGGAACCGCAACACCAGCGGCGCACAGAACATCACAGTGGAGCGGAACGTCATCATCAACTGCGATCGCGGCATCGGTTTCGGGCTTTCTGATTTCACAGGCGGTTTCGACGGCGGCACCAGCACCATCCGCAACAATTTCGTGTACAACAATGGCGACGGGCCGAACACCGATGTGGGCATCGGGCTGGAATATGCGAACAACGTCAGCGTGGACAACAATACGGTCTATGTCCCCTACTGGGCTCCCATCGAATACCGGTTCGCCGGCTGCTCCAATCTGGTCTTCCGCAACAATCTTCTGAACGACCCGATCACCGCGCGTGACGGCGCGCCGGTTCCCTTTGAGACCAATAACATCGAGACCGCGCAGGCGAACTGGTTCCGCAATCTCACCAACGGCGATCTCCATCTGCTGCCCGGCGCAACCGCCGCCATTGATCACGGCGCAACCGCCGCAGGATTCTCCGACGACATCAATGGCGAAAGCCGGCCGGCTGGCGCCGCATGGGACGTGGGCGCTGATGAATATGACCCCTGGCATGCCGATTCCGACGGCGACACCATGCTCGATTACTGGGAAACCGGATACGGTCTCAATCCCACCAACGCCACCGATGCTTCCGGCAATGCCGACAGCGATTTCTACATCAATCTGCACGAATGGATTGCCGACACCGATCCAACGGACAGCAATGAATATTTTCAGATTCTCGGTATTTCAAGCGGCGCGACGGCGGTCATCACCTGCCGTGGAGCATCCAACCGTCTTTACACGCTCCAATACCGCACCGGTCTTATATCCGGCACATGGCAGAATCTTGCCGGACAAATCAGGATTGCCCCGACAAACAATCTGACCGTCCTGACCGACACCAATGCCCTTTCGGGCCCGTTCTACCGGATTGCAGTAGAAGTCGCTCCTTAGGCGCAAGCTATTACTCGGGCAATTAAATAGTAGCAGTTTGTATTCACTGGCAGGGCGCGCACTCCGTGCGCGCCGCGGCGGTCACGGAGTGACCGCCCGACCTTACATGCTGCTTTTAAATGGCCGGATTAATAATATGGAATATAATCGAGATCGAAAATCCATCCAGTCCAGCGGAATTCATTCGATAAGGATCTCGGGGCGGTGGGATTTGAACCCACGACTTACAGCTCCCAAAGCTGTCGCGCTACCAGTCTGCGCCACGCCCCGGTCAGGAATGCGCTGTCAATATGCCAGAATCCACGCGGTTTTCCACAAGTATTTCTGAAATCGGAGATTATTCGACGTTCCTTGTTGCCAAAAACCCGCCAATCCGCAATCTTGTCCGCCATGTCATCGGAAATCAGTCATTACGCCACCACGAAAGTGGAGATTCTGGGCGCGGAGACGCTGGTGGACCCGGGCGGTCTGCAGCGGCCTCTGGAGCCCAGCGCCCGTGATTTATACAGGAATTACAAGGCCATTTTGCGCGACCGGAACATCTATTATCCGGTCGCCTACCGCCTCGTCCGCGAACTCGGCCAGGGCCGGCAGGGCCGCGTGTTCCTCGGCCTGCGGCAGGGCGCCCGCGGATGCGTCACACGGCACGCCATCAAGATTTTCGACCCCAGCATCTACTCGTCCGCAGAAAACTACTGGACGGACATGGGCCGTATTGCCAATCAGGTTTCGGAACTTCAAACGGTTCAAAGCCCGAACCTGACATCGCGCGATATCTATGAGGAGTTCAACGGCATCGGCTACATGCAGATGCAGGTGGTGGACGGGGTTGACCTTTCCTATCTGCTTTCAAGGAAGCACCTGGACATCGTCAAGGCCCGGTCCACCCCCGAGGAGTGGGCCCGCTTTATGGACGTGATTTTCCGCGTCGAGGACAACAAGATCAAGATCCAGACGGGCATCGCGCTCTACATCATGCGCCAGATGCTCCGCGGGCTGGAAACGCTCCACGAGCACGGTTTTGTGCACAGCGATATCAAGCCGGCCAACATCATGATTGACCGCCTCGGCTATGTGAAGCTGGTGGACTACGGCCGGGCCGTGAAGGCCCACGAAAAGATGACAATGCTCTTCGGCAGCCCGCTCTTCATGGCCCCGGAAACCCATCGGCGGGAGCCGAATGTCATCGAGTCCGACATCTACAGCGTCGGCCTCGTGGGGCTGGAGATGCTCCGCGGGGAACCGCTCATGGACATGGCGGGCAAAACGGAAAAAGATCTTCTGGACTTCAAGATGAGCCTCCCGGACCGTCTGCCCGAAATGCTCCCGAGCTACGTGCTTCAGAATTCGCAGCTCATGCGCATGATCCGCCGCTTCATCGAGCCCGAGGCGCAGAAGCGCTTCCACAAGGCGGACGAAGCGGAATCCGGCAAACAGGGCCTCCGGATCGTCCACCAGCAGCTAACCCACCTGGGCAAGGACGCCGAGTACGGGCGCGAACTGCAGGGCTACATTGCAAAAATCAAGGCTGAGCCGGCGGACGCAAATTCCCGGGAGATTGATGGACTTTAGGCTTCCGCTCCGGAGCTTTAAGGAATATGATGCGCCACTTTGAATTTTGAAACGGTAAGGAGAAACATGAACATATTGCACATCTGCGCGAATCCGAAGCCGACCGAAGAGTCGGTCTCGAAACAGCTGGCGGCGTCCTTTTTCATCACGCTGGCCAATGAATTTCCAGATTACACGGTCGAAAACGTGGATCTCTACCAGGCGCCGCCGCCGTTCATCTCCTATGACGCCTGGCGGGGTTTCTACCTGCCGGTGCAGGTGGACGGTTATCACGCCACCGACAAGGAAATGGCCGCCACCAACTATGCCCGCAAGCAGGGCAAGCTTTTCAACGCGGCCGACGTGCTCGTGCTGACCACGCCGATGTGGAACTACAACATGCCCGCCATCCTGAAAGCCTGGTTTGATCAGGTGATCGCTCCGGGCATTACCTACGAAGCGGAAAAGAGCGGCCCCAAGCCCCTCCACAGCATCAAGAAAGTTGTTTTGCTGGTCGCGTCCGGCGGAACCTACAAGGAAGACGACCCGAGCGACGCACTCAGCCGCGGGATTTCCGCCGCCCTGAAGTTTATCGGCATCACGGACATCTCCGTGGCATGGGCCGAGGGGCAGAATCCGATGTACTTCGACAACTGCGAGACGCGCAAGCAGATGGCGCTCGAAGCCGTGCAGGAAATCGCCGAGGAAGTGGCCGAGATGGCCGCCGAATTCTAAGCGGCCTCATGGACGACATCCGGCAGGAACTGAACCCGGACATCCTCTACATGCGCATGGCCCTGCGGCAGGCGGAAGCCGCCGCTGAGGCCGGCGAAGTCCCCGTGGGCGCGGTCATCGTGCACAACGGCGAAGTGATCGGCCGCGCGCACAACCAGGTCGAAATGCTCAAGGATCCCACCGCGCACGCCGAGATTCTGGCCATCACCCAGGCCGCGCAGGCGCTGGGCGACTGGCGGCTGCTGAACACCGTGCTCTATGTCACCAAGGAGCCCTGCCCCATGTGCGCGGGCGCCATCATGCTCGCGCGCATCCCGAAGGTCATCTGGGGCGTGGATGATCCGCAGCGCGGCGGCGCGGTTTCCGTTTTCAACATCCTCAACCACAAAAACCTGAATCATCAGGCCGAGTGCGTGCGCGGACTGATGGAAGAAGAATGCCGCGCTGTGATCCAGAATTTCTTCCGTAACCGGCGGCAGGAATCTGAATAGATCGCCGTCTTCACAATCCGGGCGCGACGGCGCGCGACCCTCCAAAAACTAATTCGTCGGTTCGAATTCATCCTCAGCAGGGGGGATTTCCTGCGGAGGCATCATGCGGGGACGGATGGGCGGCACAGTCTGCTGCTGCATTTCCGGCTCCTGCGGACGGGTACGGGCCGGGAGCATCAGCTGGTCAATCACCACAATCGGATACTTCTCGTTCTGGATCCAGTATTCGCGTCCGCGCACGCCGATCTCTTCGCCCGACCATTCGGTGAGCTGCTGGCGGTTTCCGCGAACATAGCAGACTGTTTCAAACCGCCCGGAATCAAGATAGCGGACAAGCCGGAAATGCGACGGGCGCTTCAGGCGCCAGCCGACGCCCTTCAGAATGCCCGACCGCTCGATGCGTTTCCCCTGCCCCTCCAGCGGGATCAGTTTCCAGTTGGCCGGAACGTCGCTCTGCATTCCCTCTTCCGCCGGTTCGGCGGACACCACCTGCGGCGGAATGATTACGGACTCGCGGACTGCCCTTTCCGGTTCGCGGCGCGGCTCGTCCGGGCGCCGCACTGGCGCCGGAACCGTCACCGTTTGCCGGACAGGCGCGGGCGGCGGCGCGCGCGGCGGGGCCGGTTTCGCCGCTTCGACGGGTTTCGGCTTCGATGGGCTGCCCACATATTCCTTGTTCACCCACAGCGAGCAGGTCGCGGGCGGAGCGATTTTGTACCACTCCGTCATCTCGCCGCGGATGGTCAGCGTGTCGCCGCGAACCATCGTGCCCACCACATTGAAATTGATGCCGGGCCCCGCGCGCACATTCAGCGTCTTGGACCGCACAACCCCGCCCTCGATAAAATCCTTGTGAACCCACAAATCCGCGCTGTCGGGAGGCACGATTTCCGCCCAGTCGCCGGAATAGCCCTTGATCTCCACCATGTCCCCGTCATTCATCTGGGCCACCACCTCGGACTCGGGCAGATCCTTCGCCCGCAGGTTCACGTTGTCCCCGATGATCTGCCCGCGGCCGCCGGCCGCTTCAGCGGAAAGCGCGGAGGCCAGGGCCGCAATAATAAGCGCTGCTGTTTTCTTCATAGCTCAAATCTCCAGTTAAAACTCCCGCCATTGTAACGGGGCTCACGCGGGAGGGAAAGCAATTTTCCAATGATTGGCCTCGAGTTGTACGAGAGTGGCCCTCCGAAGGAAGGGCAATGCCCGCAGGGCATGGCAACATTTTGCGGAAAAAGTTCCAATCATTGGAAGTTTTTTTTGCAAAAGTTCCAACCATTGGAACTTTTCACTTTTTGGCGCCTGGCCTGCGCCAGTCGAACTCCGGCAGGCCCGCGTCCTCCGGTTTGTAGTCCTTCGGATAGGAGCCCGTGGCCCGCGCGTATTCCTGCATGGCATACGGCATCATCGCCTCCAGCGCGTCGCAGCGGTCGCCCGCCGACGGATGCGTGGCGAAAATACTGGCCTTGTCCTTCTGGTCCGGATCCTCCTCGGCCACGCGCCTCCAGATGCGCGGCGCGGCGCGCGGATCATAGCCAGCCTTGGCCATGTAGAAGAGCCCCACGCGGTCGGCCTCGAATTCGTCTTTCTTGGAATGCATGGGGACCCAAATAACGGTTCCGACCGCGAACATGGCCCGCAAGCCCGTGGCCCATCCGCTCTCGTCATTGCTTTCGAGCGCTATTGCGCCGACCTCAAACACCAGGGCCGCGGTCGTGATTTTGCTGAGGCGCTCGGTGGAGTGCCGGCAGTTGACGTGCGCGATCTCGTGCGCCATGACCGCGGCCAGTTCATCGTCGTCCCGGCAGAGAGCTTCTTTCCCTTCGTAGAGCCCCTCAAACACAAACATCTGCCCGCCAGGCGCCGCCGCGGCGTTGACAATGTTGGTGTGATAAAGCGTAACTTCATAGGGAAGCTGGGGCATGTCGGCAACCGCCGTAATGCGGTTCTTGATTTCGTTCAGCTTGGCCATCTGCTTGGAATCATCGTTGATCCGGCATCCCTGCTTTTTCATTTCCTCGGTGTTGGCCTGGATGGTCTGGACGCCGAGATTGATTTCGCTCTGCATGCTGTAAAGGTTGTAAACCTTCTCACCGGTGACCGCGTCAATGCTCGTGCACGACGCCAGCCCCAGCAGGAGCATCCCCGCCAGCAGCCTCAATATGACATTAAACTTTTTCATACCCGTCCGTCCCCTAAAACTTGCTTGTTCAGCGTTTATTGTACACCAGGTTCAGATTCTTTGCCGCCTTCACTTCATCCAATCGCCCAACGCAGGTCGTGACCGGCGCGGCATGCAGGCTTTCCGGATTCGACTGCGCCCGGCTGGCGATTTCAATCATCGCCGCCACAAAAGCATCGAGTGTTTCACGGCTTTCAGTTTCGGCAGGCTCGATCATGATGGCCTCGGGCACATTCAGGGGGAAATAGATGGTCGGCGGGTGATATCCGGCATCAATGAGCGCCTTGGCAATGTCCAGCGTGTGGACGCCCAGCTTCACAAACGGCTGGCCGCTGAAAACGCATTCGTGCATGCAGCGCCCGGCGGTGACGGCCTGATAGAACGGCCGGAGTTTCTCCTGCACATAGTTCGCGCACAGCACGGCCACATCGCTGACTTCGCGCAGTCCGTCTTTCCCCAGAAGCGTCATGTAGACATAGGCCCGGAGAATGATCGCAAAGTTCCCGAAGAATGGAGCCACGCGGCCGATGGAATCCGGGGCATCGTTTTGGAGGTGGAATTGATCGCCCGCTTTGATCACGCGCGGAACCGGCAGAAACTTCCTGAGTTTCTCAACAACGCCAACCGGGCCCGCGCCGGGGCCGCCGCCGCCGTGCGGCGTGGCGAAGGTTTTGTGCAGGTTCAGGTGGCAGACGTCGAATCCGAGTTCAGCGGGTTTCACGCGCCCGAGAATGGCGTTCAGGTTGGCGCCGTCGTAGTACATCAGCGCGCCGGCCGCGTGCGCCGCATCGGCGATTTCACGGATGCGCGGATTGAAAACGCCCAGCGTGTTGGGGGCCGTCAGCATGACCGCGGCGGTTTCGCTGTTGAGCGCCGCGCGGAATTTTTCCATGTCCATGGTTCCGTCTTTTTCAGAAGGAACGGTGACCACATCATAGCCGGCGAGGCGCGCGGACGCCGGATTGGTGCCGTGGGCGGAATCGGGAATGATGACATGCGTTTTGCGGCCCCCTGCAGCACGATGATGCGCCGCAATGATCATGATGCCGGTGAATTCGCCATGCGCGCCAGCCATGGGCTGAAGCGTAAATTCCGCCATGCCGGTGATCTCCGAAAGCAGGCGTTCCGTTTCATGCAGCACGGCCAGCGAGCCCTGCACCCGTTCTTCTCCGCCGGGCAGATGCGCCAGCGCGGGATGACCGTCCGCAAAGCCGGGCATGGCCGCAACCTGCTCGCAGAATTTCGGATTGTATTTCATCGTGCAGGAGCCGAGCGGATAAAAATGGCTGTCCACGCAGAAATTCCGCTTCGAGAGATTCGTGTAGTGCTGCACCACTTCGCGCTCGGACAGATCCGGCAGATCCGGCGGCGACGCGCGAAGGAATTTTTTATCCAGTCCGCACGGAACCGGTGCAAAAGATTTTCGCCCGGGATGTTCAAAGAGGGTCTTCATGACGCCAGCGCCTCCCGCAGCGATTGCGCCAGCGCATCCACATCCTGCCGCGTGTGCCTTTCGGTGAAGGCCACCAGCAGATCGTTTTTCATCGCGGGATACCAGCGCGAAAGCGGAATGCCGCAGGCGATGCCCTGCCCCAGCAGTTTTTCCACCGCACCGTCGGCCGGCTGGGGCAGATGCAGCACGAATTCATTGAAAATTTCCGTCGGGAATTTCACAGATACGCCCGGGATTTTCGCGAGGCTGTCTCGCGCGTAACGGGCTGTTTCCCAACATTGCGTCGCGGTCTGCACAAGACCTGCGCGCCCCTTGAGAGCCAGATAAAGCAGTGCGCGCAGCGCGCAATGGGCTTCGTTCGAACAAATGTTGGAGGTCGCTTTTTCGCGGCGGATGTGCTGCTCGCGCGCCTGCAGCGTGAGCACGAACCCGCGGCGGCCCTGCGCATCGGTGGTCTCGCCGACGATCCGGCCGGGCATGCTCCGGATGTGCTTCATGAGCGTGGCCATGAATCCGAGATACGGCCCGCCGAACGAAAGCGGAAGCCCAAGGCTCTGCCCTTCCCCGGTCACGATGTCCGCGCCCATTTCGCCGGGTGTTTTCAGGATGCCCAGCGAAAGCGGATAAACCGACAGCAGCGCCACCGCGCCGGCCTCGTGAATGCGGCCGATCAGGGACGTGTGGTCGGCAATGCTTCCGAAGAAATTCGGATTCTGCAAAATCACCACGGCCGTGTCCTTGCCCAGTTTTGAGGCGATGGCCTCCGCATCGGTCTGGCCGGCCTTGAGCGGGACATCTTCGCAGGCTTCATCGTGATTGTGAAAATGCGTGCGGAGCATTTCGCGATAGACCGGATTCACGCCCCCGTCCACGAGGACTTTGCTCCGGCGCGTGATGCGAAGCGCCATCATCACGCCCTCGAACAGGGCCGTGCCGCCGTCGTAAAGCGAAGCATTGGCCGCCTCCATTCCGGTCAGCCGGGTTATGGCCGTCTGGTATTCGTAAATGGCCTGCAAAGTTCCCTGTGAAGCCTCGGGCTGGTAAGGCGTGTAGGGCGTGTAGAACTCGCCGCGGGAGGCCAGCGCATCCACGGCGGCCGGGATGTCGTGATCGTAGAATCCGCCGCCGCAGAAGTTGAGGCAATGGATCGCATTCTGCGCCGCCAGCGCGCGGAAACGGCGGCGGGCCACAATCTCCGAACATCCTTCGGGGATTTCGAAGGATTTCGACTGCATGGACGCGGGAATGTGGCTGAACAGTTCATCCATGGACGAACAGCCCAGCCCGGCCAGCATGGCAGCCCGGTCCTCCGCATCCAGTGCCGTAAACGATGTGAACCTCATGGGCGGAATAATATACGCAACAGCCGCGGAAACAAGCCCTGTGTGATGCAGGAAACCGGCGCCCGCAATGCAAAGAATCTTTACAAGCCGGACACCGAAATAATATCACTTCGGAACGATATGAGCGTTGATTCAGAGCATGTGGAGATTCCGGGATTCGAAATGCTGTCCGTGGCCGGCACCGGCGGCATGTCCACCGTCTGGCATGCGCGGCAGATCTCGCTCGACCGCGAGGTGGCCATCAAGGTGCTGTTCCCCAATCTTGTCCGCGACCCGGAGTCTGTCCGGCTCTTCCGGCAGGAGGCGCGGTCCGCCGCCAAGCTCCGCCATCCGGGCATTGTGCAGGTCTATGACGCGGGCGAACATCAGGGCATGGTCTATCTCGTCATGGAGTTTGTCTCCGAGGGCACCGTCGGCGATCTTCTGGAGCGCAAGGGATGTTTGCCTGAATCCGACGGGCTGGCTATCCTCGAGGCTCTCGCCGCAGCGCTCCAATATGCGTGGGAGACGGCGCACATCATTCACTGCGACATCAAGCCCGACAACGTGATGATAGACAAGACCGGCGAAATTCGCGTGGCCGATCTCGGGCTGGCGCGCGTCGTCGAATCCATGTCGCAGGAAGACCGCTCGCAGAACGTCATGGGCACGCCGAACTATACCTCGCCCGAGCAGGCGCAGGGCATTGAAACGCTGGACTGCCGGAGCGACATCTATTCCGCGGGGGCCATGCTCTATCACATCGTCACCGGCAAGATCCCCTTCCCCGATCCTGATCCGGGCCGCATCCTCGAGTTTCAGATTGTGGGATTCCTGACCGATCCGCTCGATCTGAAGCCGGACCTGTTTCCCGGCACCGCGTGGATGATCGAGAAAATGATGGCCAAGGATCCGGCGCACCGCTACCAGAACTGGAACGAACTGATCGAAGACTTGAAGCTGGTCGGCAAGAAACGAATGCCCGCCAGCGCGATGCCGGAGGAGGGACAAAGCACGGTGCTGCGCGGAAAGCACCGGCGCGAGCCGCCTGCCGTTGTAAAGGGCATGCCGCCCCGCAAGAAAATTGTCATAGATGCCCAGACGCGCGCCGAACTCCATCAGCACAAACCGCGGCGCTCCGGATTCATGCGGCTTCTTGGGTGGCTGACCTTCTGGGCGGCCCTCGGGACCGGCGGTTACAAGGGCTGGGAATATTACATGGCGAACAATGCCAATGCTGAACCCGCTTTCGCGGCGGTCGGAAAAGAAATCGAGGAGGCGCTCCCGCCCCGCTCTTACCGCACAGAGGAATCCCAGGCGAATAATCCGGCGGCATCGGGTTCAGTCTTCAAGCGCGTTGCAACCGAAGCAGAAAATTCCTCAACGTGGGATTCGCCCGTCTTCCGGCAGGGCGCGGAGGCCTTCAACACCGCGCTGGAGGAATACAAAAAATATCAGGCCACGCGCACCAATCCCGAAGTGCTGAAGGACATCGAAAGCAAATGCCGGCTGGCCATCGCCTCATTTGAGGCCATCCGCGAGGAAGCCCCGCCGGAGCGCGATATGGATTTCTACATCAAGCAGGCCTATCAGCTCATCTCCGACTGCCGCCAGTCAACTTTGCTGAAAGCCCCCGATGAAAAAGACGGCCCCTTCCAGCCCGCCCCCGAACTCCCGCCCCCAAGCTGGGCGAGATAACTGACCACAGAATATAGAGAAGAGACGTGCAGCGTATAGGTCATCAATGGCTGAGGCGAGGAGCCTGATCCTCATTCAAACCGTTTCCGGAGTTCTTGTTTCGCGGATTCCCAGTCTACAACCCGCTCTTGCCCGGCGGTAACCCTCTCTTCGGTTTCCTTCAGCACTTTGGCATGCCACGAGGGGGACTCGACATCGGTCTCAGACTTTGAAAGATCCTCCCAGATGGCTTCCATCGCCTGGAGCTTCTCCGCACGAGTCATCTGCGTAATTTCCAGTGTTGTCATAACAGTGGCAAGCTAACCCTTTCGCCCGCTTCTTTCAACTTCATTTCATCGCAGCCCAAGACGGCGAAAACGATCAGAAATCAATTTTTAAGGATTTTCTCGCACCAAGACACGAAGCCGCAAAGTAAATATTTTTACCATGAAGAACAGGAAGGGCATGAAGGGATAATAAAGCGGCATCTTCTTTCCGTCTTCATACTACTATCCGTCAATTGCTTCTTTTTGTGCACGATTATTATGTACACCAGGAATAAACCGCCAATAAACGCCAATAAACGCGAATGCCTTTCCTTCCCCTATTCGTGTTCATTCGCGTCCATTCGCGGTTCCATCTTTGGTTGCGGTCTGCCGTGCTGGGCGCTTTTTGGCTGTTTTTGAACAATTTTTATGCCTGCTGGACTTTGTAGGTCAGCCAGACTTTCCCGTCGCCCATTTCTTTCGCGGAGGCCAGTTCCAGTTTTATGTCCCCTTTCACTCCGCTGAAAAGCGCATAGGGGTTTGTGCCCACGATGACGGGATGAACCAGCAGGCTGATTTCATCCACCAGCCCTTCGTTGATCAGGATGCAGTTCAGTATTCTTCCGGTGTCAGTCAGGATGGTTTTTGAATGATACTGCTTCGCCAGAAGGTCCAGGGCCTTGCGGCAGTCAATGTGATCTTCGCCGGCCATGTGATAATCGTAATTCCGCTCTTTCAGATAGCTGAGATATTTTTGCGGAGTTTTCCGCGAGACCAGAATCACGATATCCCGGCACATTTCGAATCTCCGGTAGACATGATGCAGTCCCTGCAGTTTTCCCCTGGTGTCGGGAATGACCCATAACGGCAGATCTTTGCTCCGCTCCGGTTTTATGAAATCGCTTTTTTCTTCTTCAGGAATCTGCGGGCAGAACATTTTGATTCCCGCTTCGACCGTGTTGGAACCAATGAGATGAATGTCCGCCTGATATCCTCCCGCGATCTGGTAATGCTTCTCCATGTCCACATCAAATCCAAGGAGTGAACCATCGAGACTGATTGAATTATGCAGAATCACTTTTGGTTTCTTCATATTGCTCCTTTGTGCTCGATCTTTTAGCAAAAATTCCGCGCCGCAGCAAGAGACCATCGTTTCGGGCGCATGATTAAACAATGGCATTTTTGAGGCATTTTTGGCCGTTTTTTGCCATTTTTGGGCATTTTTTAGCAGTTTTTAAGCGTTTTTGGGCCTAATATTGGCATTTCTAAAGTTTCGATTGATCACAGATGTTGAATGTTGAGACCCCCATCTTCCTTGGCTTGCACTGCTTTGTAAAAGTGCCACAGGCTGTGGCACTTTTTCTGAGACATCTGAATACTCCTGATAAAACCGCAGCATGCGCTTGATATTCCGCTCCGAGAACCCCTTCTGCTCGGGCAGCTCATTCTTCAGATCAGCCGCCAGCCGGGGAATCACGCCGTCCATCATCCTTGCCAATCCCATACCCATTTTCCTGCTCCCAAACGCCCTCTCTCTTGTTGTAGGAAATCTGTCTCACTTTCATTGGCACAGAGGGGAAAATGTCATTTTAAAGGCATTTTTGGTCGTTTTTGGGTCATTTTCAGCCGTTTTTGGGCACTTTTGGGCTGTTTTTAAGCACTTTTAGGGCTTTTTGAGAAACGCGACCGTCTTCAGCCTTCCGCCCGAAAAGCCTGATCATCCTAAATATTCCCCGAACATGCTTTAATCCCGCAGGTACACCCGCTATAGTTCAAACATAATTTCAAGGAGATTTGGAATCAGGTATAATGATGAAGATCACCACAACCTGCTCAAAGTTTGTGCGCAGAAGAAAGATGATCGAGATCAAATAATATACTGTATAATAGAAAGGTGTTTGTGGTCTCTGGCCTTCGGGGGAGACGGACGCAGGTTCGATTCCTGCGGGGCATTCCGGCGTCATGCTGCAACCTGCTGTATCTCTATGCAGTGAATTGGAGACATTCGTAGGTGTTAAACTCAGCAAGGAGGTAGTTATGAGAACCGGAAAACAAATCCAAACGACAAGAACAACAGTTAGACTGAGCGGACGGGTATACCTGAAGATCGGAATTATTGTTGCAGCTGTCGCCGGTTGCCTGCTGGCTGCTCCGTTGACCAGAGCTCACAAGCACACGAAATGTGAACCAGCGGCTGGGAGGAGTGCGCTAAAGTGCAAAACCCCAACCGGGGCTTTTGGGTGATAAAAAAGAAGGAATACAATGATAGACAGACTTGAAGACTACATGGTGGGCATCGCGACAGGTGTTCGCTTCCGCGCTAATTTTTCAATTGAGGATCAGCTTGGACAAATTGTTGATCGTATACTCTATTCACGCAATTCCTACTTTAATCCCAGTATCTTTCCAATTGTACGCGGCAACGTAGGTCAGAAAACTCTCAGCAATGACGATACAGCTGATAAGCTCCAAATCGATAACTCCAATATAATCCTTGAACTGCAGTTTGGAACACGATTTAGCGCTGCTGATCTTGACGAGATACACCACCAGTTTGAGGAAGAGATCATCAAAGGCGTAATGAAGACTTTCGCGATAAAAGAAATAATGCGCCTTGGGTACATCACTCGATACGTTTTCCCGATGCAGGAACTCGCAAAGACTTTCGTCGACAAAACAATCGGCAAGACTCTTGGAGGCGTAAACGATATCAATCTTAGATTTTCAAAGAAACTGGCCATTGATGAAGCCTTGGTAAAAGCCGCTGTGAATGACCACAATAACGCGATCTTCAACATCATAAAGAAGGCTGATCGCGACGAGATCTTCATGTCTGTGGATTTTCAGACATATTACGACCCCTTCTTGCCCGGAGCAGCCGAGATCGAGTTCGAACCGTTCATCAAGCAGGCACAGTCTTTCACAAGCCGCAAGTATCTCCCTTGGCTCAACGCCAACTACATTGAGGCATGAACCATGACAAGAAAGAGCCACATTGCGAAGACCCAGGGGCAACGCCAGGCATACAATCGTTATATTCAGCAGTTGGACTACGAGCCAACAGTTGATGAAGCCTTGCGTTTCGCAAACTCTACC
This sequence comes from Kiritimatiellia bacterium, assembly GCA_050178035.1. Taxonomy (GTDB): domain Bacteria; phylum Verrucomicrobiota; class Kiritimatiellia; order JAKQHR01; family JAKQHR01; genus JAKQHR01. The sequence goes on along the minus strand of JBFXGK010000013.1, from coordinate 32,961 downwards.
CAGCCGGGAGAAGAACTTACCGAGCCGACCTCCAAGCGGAAAAGGAGCCTAAACACGGGCGAACGATTCCGCGATCACATCATACAAAACTGGCTCAACTGGGTTGTCGGCGTCGTTGCCGTTGTGCTGCTCTGGTTGATGTATGATTCCAAAATTGATTTCGCCCGCATGTCGGCAACCATGGAAAACCAGAAAGAATCCCTGGATAAAGTTGAGCAGGCGGAAGGCAAGAACGCAGACAAAAACACAGAGCAGGACTTGCTCATTGGCGAGCACAAGATCCGTATAGGATCCCTTGAAAGAAAGGCCGAAGAAATTGATGCACGGATTAAGCCCGCACGTAGATAAAAATGAAACGTCAAAGAGCGCTCTCTTTGTTGGCGATTGGTGCAAGGGATGAATATGACTCAAACAAAATCCAAAACGCCTATATGGCGCGAATTGCTATTGATCGCTTTCGGCTTCATCCTGGCGACAGCGGGACAATGGTTCTGGCAATATCGCGCGGAACAGAAGAATTTACAAAGCGCCGCTGTTGGCCTCACAGAGGTTGTAAGGAATGAGGTCGCCGCCTGTGAAAGGACAAAGACGATGCTCACAGGTGCGGCTGCGGGTGGGCTTCCCGAAGGATCTCGCATATATCCAAAAGGCTTCGATATTGCCCATGACTCATCCCTCTATTTGGAGATCAGACCTAGCTGTTTGCGAATGACAACAGAAATCGTGCACGCTCTTGTGCGTTATGATACCGCCCTAAAACAGGCCCAATTCCTGCGCGACATCAACAGACAGGCACTGGAACTGACTGGGGGTGACATCCTTGATAAGAAGACCTCTGCGTGGCAGGGATATGTTGTCACTCTCGACGTGTTGATAAACGCAGGAACGAATCTGATTAGTGAACTCGAAAAAGAATATTAACCCCAACCAGCGGCGCTCACTTCGTTCTCAACTTGACCTTCCGGCGCACAGCGTCTTGGGGCCCGTGCTGCACCAACATTTGGCTGGCGATGGCAGCATGGGCCTGCTACGCTGAATCCACAGTTGGTGAGTGCAGCGAAGCGCGAAGGAGCAAAAGATGCCGACGATTGATTTTAAGGGTAAGCAGTTTGTCTATTCGCATCATCTGAGCGTTCCATTTCGGGAACTGACGGTGGCGCCGAAGAAGTCGCTGCCGGAAAAGGGCAAAAAGCCGTCGCTGGACGACAATCTGATAATTCACGGCGACAACCTCGAAGCGTTGAAGGCGCTGCTGCCGACCCACGCGGGCAAAGTGGACTGCATTTTTATTGATCCGCCCTACAATACCGGTAACGAAGGCTGGTGCTACAACGACAACGTCCGCTCGCCGCTGATGAAGGAATGGCTAAAGAAGTCGGCCAATCCCGTTGATAAAGAAGACCTCGAACGCCACGACAAGTGGCTTTGCATGATGTGGCCCCGTTTGCAGTTATTGCGCGAGCTGCTGGCCGAGGATGGTCTTATCTTTGTAACCCTTGACGATAACGAAATTCACCGATTCCGCGTCACGCTAGATGAAATCTTTGGCGAATCAAACTTCGTTGCCAATGTTGCTTGGCAAAAGAGATACACACGTAGCAACAACGCGAGGATGTTCTATTCGATAAAGGATAACGTGCTGATCTATCGGAAGAACGAATGCGTGAATTTGATCAAAGAGGGAAGGACCGAAAAAGCAGATGGCAATTACGCCAATCCTGACAATGCCCAACGTGGACCGTGGATGACATCTTCGTATGTGAACCCCGCGACAAAGAAAGAACGGCCAAACCTTGTGTATCCAATTAAAAACCCCTTCACAGGGATTGATGTTGAGCATCCGACTCATGCCTGGAAATACAAAGTCGAAGAGAATGCTCGGCATATTGCTGAAAACAGACTTTGGTGGGGCCAAAACGGGGAGGCTGAATATCCGCGTCTAAAGCTATTCTTGGAAGACGCCAACTTAATGGTGCCAATGGACTACTGGTCATACGAAGAGGCTGGAAGCTCTGATGATGGTGGTAACACGGTAAAAGATATATTTGGGTCCGCAGTTTTCGATAATCCCAAACCCGTCGCTTTGATTGAAAAGGTGATGGCGCTCATTCCAAAATCAAACGCGCTTATTCTCGACTCCTTTGCCGGATCGGGCACGACGGCGCACGCGGTGCTGGCGGCAAACGCAAAAGACAGCGGCAACAGGCGTTTCATTTTAATTGAGTGCGAGGATTACGCGGACAGTTTGACGGCGGAGCGCGTCCGGCGCGTGATTAACGGTTATAAATTTCAGGGTAATCAGTGCGAGGAGCTTTACAGAGAAAAGATCACATGGGGCAATTTCTCGAAAAAGTCGAAGGCGATTCTGGAGAAGGTGGACAGCATCGAACGGCTTGAAGGCGCGGCGTATGACAGCGTGAAGAAAGAGATCAAGGACGGGATGCTGACGGTGACCGGCGAGCGGAAGATTGAAGAAAAGGTTCCGGGGCTGGGCGGTAGTTTCACTTTTTGCGAACTGGGCGCGCCGATCGCGATTGAAAGCCTGCTCACAGGTCAGGATATGCCCGGCTTTGAGGCGCTGGCCCGTTATGTGTTTTATACCGCGACCGGTCAGTCGCTGGAGAAAGTACCGAAGCCGTCGGCGGCCGGTTTTATCGGCGAGTCCGGTCTGTTCCGAGTGCATCTGATTTATAAGGCCGACAAGGAGTGGCTGAGGTCAAACGAAGCCGCTTTGAACGCGGAACGAGTCGAACTGATCGCTAAAGAAAACAAGGCAGGCAAACGGGCGGTGGTATTTGCGGTAGCCAAGTTTATGAGCCAGAAAGAGCTGACTGCACGGCGAATTGAGTTCTGCCAGCTGCCCTACGCAATTCACCGGATTCTCGGGGACTGATCCGCTATGAAGTTAAAGGAATATCAGTCCGGGGTTTTGCAGAAATTTGACCGCTATCTGGCAACGCTAATCGAGAAGCGCGAGGATGCCGAGGCTTTTGTGGAATTCCAGAAGCAGCGCGGCAAGGAAGCTGTGCTGGATGATTATCCGCGCCAGGCCTGGGATCAGCTCAATCAGGAGAGGCTTCTGCCGGAAATGCGGAGCATGGACGGGGCGCGGGTGGTTGCGCCTTATCTTTCGCGCAAGGACGGGCTGGGTTTCAGCATTCCGAATCTATGCCTAAAAGTGCCGACCGGCGGCGGTAAAACGCTTTTGGCGGCTTCGGCATTGGAACGCATCCAGACCGATTGTTTTAAGCGACAGACCGGCTTCATTCTTTGGGTGGTTCCGTCGGACGCCATTTACCGGCAGACGTGGAAGCATCTGGCGAACCGCGAGCATCCGTACCGGCAGATTTTGGAGCGGGCCTCGGGCGGGCGTGTCAAGATGCTGGAAAAAGAAGATGCCTTTAATCTTGCCGATACGCAGAATTTTCTCTGCTTGATGGTGCTGATGCTGCCTTCGGCGGCCCGGAAGTCGAAAGAGACGCTGCGGATGTTCCGCGACAGCGGGAAGTTCACCAGCTTTTTCCCGATAGAGGATGATTCAACAGCCAATCGCAAGCTTCTTGATCAGGTTCCAAATCTTGAAATCAACGATCTCGCCGATATGGGCTATCAGGACGGCGTGGTTCCGGGGACGATTTCTCTCAAACAGAGTCTTGGAAACACGCTGCGGCTTCTGCGCCCGGTGATCGTGATTGATGAAGGGCATAAGGCTTATTCGGACACGGCCCGAAATACACTGGCGGAATTCAATCCGCGCTTTATTCTCGAACTGTCCGCAACGCCAAATCCAAACGGGAAGCACCAGTCAAATGTGCTGGTGAATGTTTCGGGCACGGCGCTGAAAGATGAGCAGATGATCAAACTGCCAATCAATGTGGTGAACATTGATTCGGCGGGCTGGAAGCACACGCTGGCGGAATCGTATGCCAAACTGGAAGAACTGGCCCGCGAAGCGGCGCATGTCCAGAATGAGGAGAACCTTTACATCCGGCCAATTCTGCTGGTGCGGGTTGAACGTACCGGCAAGGAACAGCGCGACGGACGGTTTATTCATGCCGAAGATGCCAAGGAATACCTGCTGACGCATTGCGGCGTTCAGGAAGAAGAAATCCGGCTGAAGACTTCAGAAAAGGATGAACTGGGCGATGAAGACCTTTTGCACAAATCCTGCCCGGTGCGGGTGATTATCACGAAGGACGCCCTGCGCGAAGGGTGGGACTGTCCTTTTGCCTATGTGCTGGCGGTTCTTTCCAAAACGACCGCTAATACAGCGCTTACCCAAATGATCGGGCGCGTTCTTCGTCAACCTTATGCCGTCACGACCGGTCGGGCGGCTTTGAATGAGTGCTACGTCTATACCTTCGATCAGGAGGTCCAGCAAGCGGTTGAATGTGTCCGCAAGGGTTTGGAAGAGGAAGGGATGGGCGATCTTGCGGCCAACGTTCGTGTCAGCGGTCCGGACGCGACTTCCCTGACGAAACGGCGCGAAATCGTGCACCGGCGGGATGCGTTCAAAAAGCTGCCTGTGATTCTTCTCCCGCGTGTTTTATGTCGGGATAAGAGAGCTAAAGACGGCTTTCGCCTGCTGGATTATGAACGGGATATTTTAGGTGATATTGACTGGGAAAATCTTCATTTTCTCCAGGCAGACCAGTTTCAGGCACAAGATCAGGACAAGCTGAAGCGCACGGTAGCCCGTGTAAACTTTGAAAAGAAAAATGGCGGTCAGTTCGAGTTCACGGATGCGCTGTTGCAGAGTGAAGAGGAGATTCCAGATGAAGGCCTGGATTTCCCGTTTCTTGTGCGGCAGTTGATGGAAATTGTTCCCAATCCTTGGCAGGCCGCCCGTATTCTCGAAGAAACGCTTTCAATACTTCGGAAATCTCTGGATGAGAAGAAACTCTATACCAACCGTCTGATCTTGCTTTCCGAAATGAAGAAAGATTTGAAACTGCAGCTGTTCGGCGGTTCACGCGATAAAGAGCGGGTCGAAGGAATTGCAGAAAAACTGTTCCGGGAGCGGCTGCAAACAGGGGCAATCCAGTTTCGACTGATGACATCCAATAATCCAGCGTTGAATTGGAGGCTGGGAAAAACGCTGGAGATTGAAGTGACCGGAACGGAACTGGATCTCCGGCTCAGGAATGGAGACCCGTTGCAGAAGGCACTTTTCGAAAAGGTATTTGAGAAGGATTTCAACAGTCTCGAAAAATGCACGGCTTGGCATTTGGACGGGAAGGATACCATTTACTGGTGGCATCGCATCGCTGTAAATCAGCAGTCATACGGCCTGCAAGGGTGGCAAAGGAATCGTGTTTATCCCGACTTCCTGGCCTGTGTTCATAGCACAGAAAAGGGCAAATACCGGTTTGCTGTTCTGGAAACCAAAGGTGACCACCTTAAAGGAAATGATGATACGGAATATAAGAAGCAGTTGTTTGACCTTTTGACAGAGCATTTTGCGAACAGCTTTAAGGCCGGGGAGCTGTTGCTTGATGATAAGACAGAGCAAATGACCTTTACCATGTTGCTTGAGAACAACTGGCAACAGGAGCTTGAAAAAGCGTTGGTTTGATTTTTCGTCAGTGGGTCTTTCATTATGCCATGAGCAAAATGGTTCAATTGATGTAAATATGTCCTTCTTAATTTCATCGCGTGAAACAGCAATCGCCGACCTTCGGGCTGCAGTGGATCTTGTTGCGAAAAGCTCGAAGCAAAAAGCATCTGAAATTGGGAGCTTGATCCGTCTATTTGACGGCAAGAGTCTGGATGTCCCCCTCCCCTTTCCTTTTCCGTGCAACTTAGTGCCAATGGAAAGTCCGGATTTCCGCTTACAGTACCCAGAACTTTCAGTTGGCCTTGAGGTCACGCTGTTCTTGGCGGAACAACGTGCAAGAGCTCTGGCAATTTCCTCAAAAATGAAATCCGGTCTATTTTTAACTCCTTATAACTTCAACAGTCCAAAGCGAACGAATGAAGACATCACAAAAAAGATTGATGAAGGTCCAAGTTGTGGTTTAACGGATTGGGTTAAGACATCGAGCGAATGCGATCTGTATGCTCAAGAGATGTTGAATCTCATCACAGAGAAAGTCAAAAAGGTCATCATCCCAAAGACCGAGATATTTGATGAATACTGGCTCGTGATTGATGATCGCATGATCCTGGCTGATCTGCATGTCGATCAAATATTGCCAATCATACGGACGGCCTTGTCTCAAGTTTCCGGCCCAATGTTTGATCGCATATTCTTTATCTTCATGGATCAGGTTGCCTGGTTAACGAAAATTCCCTCCGTGTAGCATTTTGGCCTTTGCGGCCATGAGCAGCCGAAAGTCCGCGCGACAACTCTTTTCTGTGAATTCTGTGCCTTTTCGTGGCCAGCTTCTGAAACTGCCGCAGAAAGCACAAAAGACACAAAAAATGGAATCAGGAAGCACTTTTCCTGATGCCATCCGCGCAATTATGAAAATAGGACTAAATTAGTCCTATATGCATAAAAACCCGTTTTGGGGCACTTTTTGACGATTTTTGGCCGTTTTTTGCCGTTTTTGATCGTTTTTGGCACTTTTTGGCCATTTTTTGAGGTTTTTTTACTCTGCGTAATGTTCCAGCGCTTTTTGTGCGGCGGCGCGCACTTCGGCGTCCAGATCGCTGGCGGCGATTTCTCGCAGGGCTGTCCGCGCATAGGGCGACCGGACTTGCGCAAGCGCATCACGGCATTGCGGAATGTCGGTTCCATAACCCGCCAGTATCCAGCAGGCCCGGCTGTCACCGATTCCGGCCAAAGCATCAGCCGCCGCCCGCTGCACCGGTTCCCGGTTATCGTCCAGCATCAGGTTTTCCAATTCCTGCACGTTCGACGGCTTTGACAGAGCGGACAGAATTTCGAGCCACGGCCGGAGCGCTTCATCGCTCTCCTCGGCCCTGATCCGGTCCGCCAGCGCAGTCACGATTTCGGATCCTTCCATGGCCGAAAGAACCGCTTTCAAATTGTCCTGATATTCCGGCCGCGTTTCGGCGGCTGCCATGACCACGACCGCATCCGCCACCATGCGGGACCGCGCGTTTCCAAAGGTCTTCATCAAGTCCGCCTGGGCATCGCTTTCCGGCTCCATGCACAGCCGCACGATGGCCGCCGCAACGGCGCGCGGAGTTCCGATCCGGGTCAGGATCCGCATTGCCGCAATTTCAATTTCGCGGCGGCCGCTCTGCAGCATCGGCTCGAGTTCCGTCACCGCGTCATCGCTGCGCCGAACCAGTTCGGATGAGATGGCAATCGTCTCGAACGATTCCCCTTCCCCGGCCATATCCATCAGGCGCCGGCACAGCTCGCCAGTTTCCACGGACCGAAGCTCCATCGGTTTGGTTTCCACGGGCGGTACTTCCCCGCTTTCGCGCGGCGGAATAAACTCATCCTCCGGAGCAACCGTTTTTTCCAATGGCTGGAAAATTTCTGTTGGGTTGGATACCACGGATGAGACCGAAGTCGCCTGGCTGCCGGAATCTTTGCGCGCCAGCCAGAAAGCAATGGCCGGCAGCAGGACCAGAATGCCTGCCGCGATCCATGGCTTCAGGTGGTTCATGTCCGCGCCTACAGCGAGGGATCAACCACGACCTTGTACGTGCCCTTCTTGGTCAGCGGGGCCGTGATCTTGACGTAGTAGATTCCCGGATTCAGCGGGAGCGTGAGCCGCGAGGCGCGACCGACCGCGTTGTCGTTCTGGCCGATCAGGTCGTTCTGGTTCCCCGGACCGTAGAGCTTGAGGATCGTGTCCGTGAGCGTGCCCAGATAGGTTTGAACCCGGTAGGTCCCGGCGGTGGCCACCGTGAACTGGTACCAGTCCGCGTCGCCAAAGTACTGGATGTTTCCGGCCGTGTTCGTCACGCCCATCGTCAGCACGACCGGGGCCGCGCCGCCGGCCGCGATGTCGCGCAGAATCTGCGTGCGGTTCGTCTCGATCCGCACATCCACGCCCTGGCGGAGAACGCCGCCCACCCAGTTGATCCCGTTCACGAGAGCCACATCAAAATTAATCCGGCAGAGGCCCGGGTCGTTGGGCACGGTCCAGATATAGTACAGGTCGCGCTGCGCCATCTTGTAATACGGGGAGGCCGCCCCCGAGGCATCATTGGATGCCGTCCCATCGTATTCGACAATTGTCCCGCTGGTCGGCATGCGCCACACGCTGTTGGTGGTCCGCTTCAGCTTGCCAATGCCGGTCATGTCGTTCTCCGTGGGCAGATCGCACCGGAATCTTGTCACCACGGCCGGATAGCTCAGCACGGTCCACCGGCAGGTCACGATGCTGCCGGGCACAACGTTGTCGGGAATGTCAATGTTCCGGATCACAGCGCCCGCGCGCCGCTGCGCATCCGTGATTTTCTCGAACGGCTTGGCATCTTTGGTCAAAGCCTCATGCTGCAAGGCTGGCGTCGTCCCGCCCGCCACGATTGTCCGCGCGATTTCCTTGCCGTCCACCCCATACGGAGCATTATCCACTCCGTCGGGAATGTTGGCGTTGATATAGGCATAGCCGTCCAGCCGCGCCGTCGGGAAACGCACGCGGCAGGCGCCCGGCCGGTTCGGAACAATCCAGTCCGCCTCGAAACTGAAAATCTGCGATACGAGGCCGCCGAGCGTCCAGGTCCCGGCCGCTGAGCCCGCCAGCCGTCCATTGATCGTCACATTGGTAACCCCGGGACCTTCCGGAAGCCGGATTTTCAGGCCCGACCGCACCGGCTCAAAGGCCTCGACCTGCCATTGGATGGTGTTGGTCGTGCCCGGCAACAGATTGTTGGGCATATGGATATCCCGCACCACCGCGCCCGCCAGCAGGGTCAGGCCCTGAACGGCTGTTCCCCTTGTGCAGTTCACGCTCAGCGTGTCCACGGCTGTGTTGGTATAGCTGTCATAGGCCGTGACCGTGATGGTATTCATGCCCGGATAAAGAATCAGGCCGTCATAGCTCCAGTTTGTTGTTCCGGCGCAGATTACGTTCCGCTCCGCCCGGGCGTTCGATATCTCAATCCGGGTCAGCCCGCTGAAACTGGAGGCCCTGCCCCGGATGGTTGCCGCCGCGTTTGTGGTGGTCCAGCTCGCGGAGAGCGTCGGGTTGGTGATCGTGACCGTCGGAACCGGATCATAGAGCACGGTCACCAGGTTGCTGTTCAGCGCGGTCCAAACCGCGTTCGTTCCGTTCCATGAATCCACTCCGGTCCATCCCGCCAGCTTCCAGCCGCCCGTGAGCGTTGCCGGCGCATGGAGTTCCACCGTCGTTCTGTTCGTGTAGGCGAGCTTGCAGGGCGTGGTGCCGGAAGCCTTCTGGAAGACATCGGGCGTCACCTGGACCGACACGATCCTGGTTGAGCCGTCCAGCCCGCGGGCCTGCACTGTGAGGTCAACGCCGAACCAGGCAAAGGCCGATTTCGCGCAGGTCATGCCGACCACAATGTTCGATGTGGTGAGGTTGGATGCGCCCGTCCACCGCAAAAACCGCGAGCCTGCATCCGGGGTCGCCCGGAGGGACACATTGCTTCCTTTGGCGAACCATCCGCTGGCGACGCTGACCGACCCGCTTCCGCAGGCGGCTGTCTCCAGCCAGTAGTTCGTCTTCCAGAGCCAGGTGACGGTGGAGGCATTCGTGACGGCAAACGGGCCGGTGTTGGTATCCGTCCCCGTCTTCGGCGCGCTGCCGGTGCCCGTCCAGCCGGTGTAAATCTGCTGCGTGGAAACTCCGACCAGGAACGGCGAACCGCCGATGCAGGCATTCGTCACGGTGCCCTTGCGCATCCAGATCGTGCCGGCCGCCGGAACCGGGATCCCGTACGGGCTTGTGATTTTCAGGGACGGGCTGGCCGACTGATTCACCGTCAGGGTCGCCCTTTGCCCGCCGCTGGCAACAGTAATGCTCCCGCTGCGGGCGGGTCCGATGTTTTCAGCCACGTTGTAGGTGATGGCGCCGTTGCCCGTGCCCGAGCTGCCGGCTGTGATCGTGATCCAGGCCTGGTTGGCCGTTGCGGTCCATGACAGGCGGGTGCCGACCTCAGAAACCCGTCCGGTTGCGCCGGTGTCGGGGATCTGCACAGCGGCAGGCATCAGCACGATGGCGGGAATGCGGGCGGCAAACGTCTGGGCGATGATTTCCGCGCCGGTGTCATTCGGGTGGAAACCGTCGAACACCATCAGGCCGGAGCCCGAACCGAAAGCGGACTGGATGTCGGCAAGGGCGATGCCGTAGGCCGAAGCATAGGAACGCAGATAGCCGTTGAGCTCATTCACCCGCCCCATCCGGCCGGCGGCGGGCCCGACCTGCGGCGGAACGGTGCCGATCACGGGCGTGGCGCCGCGCGAGCGCACTGTCTGGGCGATCTGCAGCACTGTCTGGGCGGTCTGGTGCAGATCCCAGGGCCCGTTAATGTCATTGGTGCCGTAGAGGATCAGCACCACCCACGGATCATACATTGAGAGCAGGCCGCCAATTCTTGACAGCCCGCCGGAAGCAAGCTCCCCGCCGAGGCCGGCGTTGATGACCCGGTGGCCGGTGATTCTGGCCAGGCGGGACGGATATGGGGTGGAAACATAAGTGCCATAGGTGATGCTGTCGCCCTCGCACAGCACCGTGAGCTGAGCCTGCGTCACCGGGGTTCCAATACCCGCCAGCAGCGCAAACACCAGAATTCTGGAAATTGATCTCATAAAAGCCACTTCTGTTGAATCCGTAAAAACCCTGCCGGCTGAAGCCGGCATTCACCTTGAGCCGCATACGGTATACTCAACGGCGTCCGAAGCAAACAAAATCTTCAGTTATCGAAGTCGGCCACAAGGAATGTGTGGTCGGAGGGTTTGGGTTTCAGGCGCGGCTCCATGTCTATGAGGGAATCTTTCGCCTTTTTCGCCAGCGGGGCGCTGGCGAGGATGTAGTCAATTCTCCATCCCCGGTTTTTGGAAATGGAATCCGGAGCGCGGTAATCGAAGAATGAATATTTCTCCTCGCCCTCGTGGAACTTGCGGAAGACATCCGTAAAACCCCATGCAAGGCACTTTTCGAAGGCAGTTCGCACATCTTTGTGGTAGCACACGTGGTCTTCTTTTGAAGCGGCATCGTACACATCCAGCGGTGTGCGGGCCACATTCAGGTCGCCCGTCCAGATCAGCTTGTCAGCGGTTTTGAAGTGCCGGTCGAAATAATGGCGCAGCCTTTTGAGCCACTCCAGCTTGTAGGCATACATCGCGTGGTCAATTTCGCGGCCCTGCGGGACGTAGGTGTTCACGACGGTCACGCCATCCACTTTCCCGCAGACCAGCCGGGTCTCGTCGGCGGGGCCGCCGTCATCGAGGCCAAAAGAAACCGATTCAAGAGGCTTTTGGGAAATCAAGGCCACGCCGTTATAGCTTTTTTCGCCCTTGAAGGCGACATGCCAGCCGGCCGACTCGATGGCTGCGCGCGGGAAATCGTGATCCTGGCACTTGGTTTCCTGAATGCAAAGGATGTCAGGATGCCATTTCTCCAGCCAGGCCAGGACAATATCCAGCCTGCTCCGGATGGAGTTGGCATTGAACGTTGCTGCTCTGAACATATTTGCTCCTGCTATGAAAACGGACAAATCTTATCCGCTTTCACGGCAGGATGCAAAAGATAACAGACGGGAATCAGCGCTTCATCAGCGCATCGAGCTTCTCGTCCATTTTTTTGGCGAGACTGCTCACGCGCGCCTCCAGCGCGAGAATCATGACCAGCAGACAGGTGACTACAATAGTTCCGCACGCAATCCAGATATCGTCCATTTCAAGCCTCCTTTTGTGTTCGGGCGCGATGGCCAGAACGAAGCTCATTATACGGTTTGCCCGCCCCCACGCAAGCGGTCTCCAGAAAAATAATCCGGTTTTTCCCTTGCGGGGGAAAAACCCCGTGCTATATTCGGCGCCTTAAACGGGCTCCGGGCGCACGTCGCTGCGGGGCGGAAGCGAGTGTTCTCCCACCTCGGAGAGCCAAAGCGGATTGATCCGTGCCAAAGGCACAGAACTAGACAGTGAGGTATAAAATGGCAAGCAAGGGCGAAATTCAGACAACCGCCACGATACAGGATCTGCTGGACGCAGGCCTGCACTTCGGGCACCAGAAAAAACGCTGGAATCCCAAAATGAAGCCGTATGTATTCGGCGAACGCAACGGGATTTACATCATAGACCTGGAAAAGACAATGAAGGGTCTCAAGGCCGCGCAGCAGTTTCTTTACGATACTGTGGTCCGCGGCAAGAGCGTGCTCTTCGTCGGCACCAAGAAACAGGCCCAGGAAATCCTGGAGGAAACCGCCAAGCGCCTGAACCAGTTCTATGTCACGCACCGCTGGCTGGGCGGCACGCTGACGAACAACACCACCATCCGCCAGAGCGTCAGCCGCATGCGCAAGCTGGACGCCATGGAAAAAGACGGCAGCATGGAGACGCATCCCAAGAAGGAAATCGCCCAGCTCCGCCGCGAAAACGCGAAACTCCACATCAACCTTGACGGTCTGGCCAACATGAGCGAGCTGCCCGGCGTGCTGGTGGTCTTCGACATCAACCGCGAAGCCATCGCCGTGAAGGAAGCCAAGACTCTTGGCATCCCCGTCATCGCCATGGTGGACACCTGCTGCGACCCGACCCCGATTGACTATCCGATCCCCGGCAACGACGACGCCATCCGCGCCATCCGCCTGATCGTGAAAATCATGAGCGACACCATCCTGCAGGCCTCCAACGAGTACGCGCAGATGGCCGCCGAGGAAGCCCGCAAGCGCGCCGCCGCCGAGGCTGAGCGCAAGGCGAAGGAAGAGGCCGCGGCCCGCGAGCGCAAGGCGCGCGAAGACGCCGCCCGCATCGAGAAGGCCAAGACCATCGCCAAGGCGAAAAAAGAAGCCGCAGCCAAGGCCGCGACCGAAGCGAAAGCAGATGCCGACGCCAAGGCCGCCGCGACCGAAGCGCCTGCGGCTGAAGCGCCGGCTCCGGAAGCCGTGCCCGAAACACCCGCCGAATAATATAATTCCCGAAAGGACTGAAGCAAAATGGCAGAAATTAGTGCACAACTTGTAAAAGAACTGCGCGAAGCCACCAACGTGGGCATGATGGACTGCAAGCGCGCCCTCGCCGAAACCAACGGCGACAAGGACGCGGCCATCAAGCTGCTCCGCGAGCGCGGCATCGCCGTGGCCGGCAAGCGCGCGGCCCGCACCGCCAAGGAGGGCATCGTGGCCTCCGCCATCTTCAACGACGGCAAGTCCGGCGTGATGATTGAAGTCAACTGCGAGACCGACTTTGTGTCGCGCAACGAGAACTTCCAGGCGTTCGTGAAAACCCTGCTGGAAAAGGCCAAGACCGTCAACGGCAGCCTGGCTGACGCGGTCAAGGACGATGTCGCCGTGAAAATCGCCGAAATCGGCGAGAACATCATCGTGCGCCGCAACGTCCGGTTTGATCTGCAGGGCACCGGCGTCATCGGAACCTACATCCACATGGGCGGCAAAGTCGGCGTCCTGCTGGAAGTGGGTTTGGACAAACAGGAAACCGCCGGCCACCCGGTCTGCATTGAGACCGTCAAGGACATCACGCTGCACATCGCGGCGGCGGCTCCCCAGTATCTGACCAGCAAGGATGTGCCCGCCGACGTCATCGCGTCGGAGCGCGACATCTACGCCAAGCAGGTTGAGAACAAGCCTCCGCAGATCGTCCAGAAAATCGTGGACGGGAAAATGGCGAAGTACTTCAGCACCGTTTGCCTGATGGACCAGCTGTTCGTAAAGGACGGCGACTACACCATCACCAAGTGGCTGGAGAAAAAGAGCAAGGAAATCGGCCGTACGCTGACCGTCCGCCGCTTCGCGCTCTACAGGCTTGGAGAGGAAGCCTGATTCGGATTCAACAAAACCGCCTCGCGGCCAAAAACCCGGGGCGGTTTTTTTGTGCCCGGCAGCAGGGAGCAGAAATATGGTTGAGCGGATACCCGAAAAGCATGAACTCGCCTTCCCGCTGATCTGCCACTACAAGATCATCGCGCGGAACATCGAGCACATGCACTTCGTCATCGAAACCGTGCTGCTTCAGATGGGCATTCGGAATCCGCTGGAGTCCGGCAACGTCTCGGCCAACGGCAACTACATCACCTACAACATCTCCGTGCGCGTGAAATCACGGGAGATGATGGTAAAAATAGATACCGAACTGCGCGCCATCGAAGGCGTCAAAATGGTGCTGTGAACAGGGAGGGCACCGGCAGGCTCCCGGGCCCGTGGAGCCTTTTGTGTTATTGAACCCGATGGAAGCATCCCGACAGCGTCTTGAGGGCATTTGACATGTCTTGAAGGTCCGCCACGGATCCTGGCTGGTTTGTGAAAACGAGTGGAGAGGGATACATCATGTTCCAGTGAACAACTATCTTGTAGCGAGCTTCCTCGAGCAAAACAAAATCCTCGGTGCGCGGCGCCTTGATGGCCACAACGCTCTCCTTCGCCTTTACACTGACCTCCTCAGGGAAAGTTGTGGGCAGAGTCGCGCCATCCGTACCAAGCGACAATACTTCATTGCTGCGTGAAGATGCATCTGCCTGAGCTGTGGCAGGAGGCCCGTTGCTGCCCGCCGACATCCCGGAAACGCCGAAATAGGATAACCGATAGTAAGCCTCTGTATCGCACAAGGGGACCATAATTGCATACGTCTTGCTCGATACCGACACTCGACTGATTTCAGTCCATCCGGCTTCGTCGCTCAGGCTGCAGATGCGTTCTATCGTTACGGTTCCATTTGTGAAGGAACTCTGCCATTCGATTCGGCCATCGGCCGTGAATGATGTGATTTCAAGACCACGGGTCGTGGCAGGCAGAACTACAATCACGCACATCAAGAACAACAGTCTCACAAAGCATCTCCTTCTTGAGCCGCCCCAACAGTGCAATAACTGAAAATTATTCCCTATCAACTTAATAGATGGATCGTTTCCCTTCCGGCCGATCATTAAACCTCGGAACGCTGAATTTTACACGCATTATCTGAAATGCGGGCATGATGCCGGTTTTTGCAGTTATTGATGAAAATGGCCTATTTTTGTCGTTTTTTGGCCATTTTTGATGATATTTCTGCATTTTTGGCCGTTTTTTTGAGATTTTTTTTGCCACGGCGCAGCGCCTGCAAAATGAGGCGGGCAAAAGGAGCCCAAGGGCTGGAACTTTCTCTTTGTAATAAAACCGGCGAGGAGTAGAATACCGGTGTAGGAGGACAGCGGAAATGAAAAACAAGGGGTTCACGCTGGTTGAAATTGTGCTTGTGGTTTCAATTATCGGCATGCTCGCCTCCATCGCAATTCCAACATTCATAAGGGCAAGGCGAACTGCGCAGACGACTTCCTGCATGAATAACCTGCGTCTGATCAGCTCCGCAAAGGAGCAGTGCGCCCTTGAAACCGGCAAGACAGCCGGCGATCCCGTGACGGAGGCTGAAATCGCAGATTTCTTCCGCCGGGGATTCCCCAGTTGCCCGGCGAAAGGCATATATTCTGTTAATCCCGTCGGCACTGATCCGGCTTGCACGGTAGAGGGCCACGTCTGCCCGTGAGAAGGGAAAAGCCGCGCCTGCCCCAATGGCAGGCACAAAGGATCATGTCCCGATTGGAGCACTTCTTTTTCGAAAAGTTCCAGTCATTGGAGGTTATGCATCAGGTCGGCTCGTCGCCGCGGGCCATGACGACTTTGCCGGTCCGCACGAGCTCGATGATTTTGTATTTCTTGAGCAGGCCGGTCAGCGCGTCGAGCTTGCTCGAGCGGCCTGTGCACATGATGATCATCGAGTTGTCCGTGAGATCCAGCGTCTTGGCCGCAAAGTGCTCCGCGATCTGCAGCGCCTCGGTGCGCTCTTCGGCCGCGACCCCGATTTTGATGAGGGCCAGCTCCCGCACGACGACATCCTGACCGGTATGGTCGAAGCAGTGGATCACGTCCACCAGCTTGTTCACCTGGCGGATGACCTGGTCCAGCATGTCCGGATTGCCCACGGCGGTGATGGTCATGCGCGAGAAGTCGCCGTCTATGGACGACGACACCACGAGCGAGTCAATGTTGAACCCGCGGCGCGCGAAAACCTGCGCGATGCGCGCCAGCACACCGGGCTTGTTGGCGACATAGGCGCTGAGGGTATGGATCCCTGATTTACCGTTCAATTCTGTGTTTGCCATTTTAGTGACTCCTGTTTTCCATCACGTGGAACCGGTCGGCTTTTCAAGTTTGCGGCGCGGCGGATCAATGAGCATGTCCTCCAGCGCGGCGCCCGCGGGCACCATCGGGAACACGTTGTCGGTCTTCTCCACCTCGGCGTTGATCAGGCAGGGCCCGTCATTCCACTCGAGCGCCTTTTTGAGCACCTTGCGGATGTCCCCTGCCCGTTTCAGGTTGAAGCCTTTCATATGATAGGCCTCGGCCAGCTTCACGAAGTCGGGGTTGCCCTCCAGATCCACGCCGCTCTTGCGGTCGTCATAGAACATTTCCTGCCACTGGCGGACCATGCCAAGATAGTGGTTGTTCATCACGATGAATTTCACCGGCAGCTTGTGGACCACTGCGGTGGTCATTTCCTGGTTGCACATCTGGAATCCGCCGTCGCCGGTGATGCAGACCACCAGCTCGCCCGGACGCCCGAACTGGGCGCCGACCGCGGCCGGCACGCCGAACCCCATGGTCCCGGCCCCGCCGGAGGACAGCCAGTTGTTGGGATGGTCGGTCCTGTAGAACTGCCCCGCCCACATCTGGTGCTGGCCCACGTCGGTGGCCACCACGGCCTTGCCCTGGGTGATCTTGTAGAGCTCCTCGATCACGTGCTGCATCTTGAGCCCGCCGCCCTTGCGGTACTTGAGCGGATACTTTTTCTTGTAGCCGTCGAGATGGTTCAGCCAGTCGGCGGTGTTCAGGTGCCCCACATGCTTCGTAAGCTCCTCGATGAAATCGCCCGCATCGCACACGCAGTGGATGTCGGGCTTGATCATCTTGCCGATTTCGGCCGGATCAATGTCCACGTGGATCTTGACTGCATCCTTGCAGAACAGCGGGGCCTTGCCAATAATGCGGTCATCAAAGCGCCCGCCGATGTTCAGCAGCAGATCGCATTCGCAGAGCGCCTTGTTGGCGTAGGCGGTGCCATGCATGCCGGGCCAGCCGAGCGACAGTTTATGCGTTTCCGGGAACGCCCCCTTCCCGAGGAAGGTGGTCATCACGGGAATGCGCATTTTCTCGGCCAGGATTTTCGCTTCCGCCGCGGCGCCGGCAATCAGCGTTCCATGCCCGAGCATCATGACCGGCCGTTCGGCTTTGTTGAGCGCCTCGGCGATTTCCAGAACCGTTTCCTTGTCCGGCGGCAGCGGCAGTTTATAGCCCGGCAGATCCATTTCCGCCGCCAGATCGGCGGTGCAGGGGCCGGCCGACACATCCTTCGGGAGGTCAATCAGCACCGGCCCGGGGCGGCCGGTGTTGCAGATGTGGAAGGCCTCGCGCAAAATGCGCGGGATGTCGTTGGTGTCCTTGATGAGATAGCTGTGTTTCACCACCGGCATGGCCATATCGAAAATATCCGCTTCCTGGAAAGCGTCTTTTCCAAGCATGGGGCGGATGGACTGGCCGGTCAGCACCACCAGCGGCACACTGTCCATGTGCGCGGTCATGATGCCGGTGAGTGTGTTGGTGGCGCCGGGGCCGCTGGTCACCAGCACCACACCGGGCTTGCCGGTCGCGCGGGCATAGCCGTCGGCCATGTGGGTCGCGCCCTGCTCGTGCCGGGTGAGAATCATCTTGATGCTCGTGTTTGTGGTGATGATCGCGTCAAAAATCGGGATCACCGAGCCGCCGGATATTCCAAACACATATTCCACGCCTTCGCTTTCAAGGCATTTGATCACGGCCTGCGCACCATCCATAATATTCTTGCTCATAAATTACCTCTCTTCGAGTTATCACTCTAAAGTACGGCAATATTGATACATATTTTCAGATATGCAAGAAAATATGAAAAATATTTTGCGATTTTTAAGCGTTACCAAATATTGTTCTAAATCTGATTGCTATGGAAGGCCAATTTTAGTCTGTTAATGTTTTTCTTGACATATTTATGATGATTTTAGCGTTTTTTCGATTTTAGGGTGTTTTTTGATGTTTTTTGCCTGTTTTTGACGGTTTTTTGATGAATTTTGGCCATTTTTTGACCTTTTTGAACATTTTTTCATTGTTTTGGCGCCCCCCCGCGACCTTGCGTCGCGGGTGAAGGATGTTCAGGGAAGCGCCATGAGTTGAACCGACCTTCCGCTCCGGCAGGTCAAGCCCGCCGGGGGCGAAGCAGATCCAATACCATCCCAGGCATTCAGTCTATCGCAGTGTATTCCCGGAAAGTGCTGATGCGCTTTTCGACTTCATCAAGCGTAAGGTGCTTCAAGGCGTCCAGGCTGAAGGCTTCGATGCCAATGGAGGCAACCACTGCGCCGCAGCGCATGGCTTTGCGGAGATTCTTTTCGGTTATTTTTCCGAATCGGGCCAGCGCACCAAGGAACGCGCCCGCAAAGGTGTCCCCCGCCCCGGTCGGATCCACAACTTTTTCGAGCGGAAATGCCGGGAGCACAAAAAGATTGTCGCGGCTGATCAGCAGGCTTCCGTGCTCGCCTTTTTTGATCATCACATACTGAGGGCCCAGTTCCAGCAGATCGCGGCCGGCGCGAATCAGCGAGTAGCGGCCGCCGGTGAGGGCGCGCGCCTCGTGCTCGTTCAGCGTCAGCATGTCCACGCGGGAGATCAGTTTCTTGAGCTCTTCCGGGGTTGTCTGGATCCAGAGGTCCATCGTATCGGCCATCACGAACTTCGGTTTTTTCACCTGGTCCAGCACATGCATCTGGAGCTGCGGCGAAATGTTGCCGAGGAAAATGTACGGCGCGTTCGCATAAGTTGCGGGAAGCTCCGGCTTGAAATCCTGAAACACATTCAGCGCGATGGCCAGCGTGCGCCGGTGATCCATGTTGGGCTCGTATTTTCCCTCCCAGCGGAAGGTGTCGCCCTTCACCGTCTGCAAACCCTCCAGATCAATGCCGGCGCCCTGGTAAAGCTTGCGGTATTCCTCCGGGAAGTCCGCGCCGACAATACCCACCATGCCCGTGCGCGCAAACAGCGCCGAGGCCATGCAGGCATAGCTCGCGGAGCCTCCGAGAATGGCTTCGCGGCGGGCGTAGGGCGTTTCAACGGTGTCAATGCCGACAGACCCCACAACGATGATATCAACAGCTTTCTCAGGCATGATGGCCTCCCGATGGTTATTTAAGGATTTCTTCCACGCGTTCGCAGACGGCGTGGATGATGAACTGGTGCCCTTCCTGAATGCGGGGCACAGAAGAAGTTGAAGAGACGGACAGCACACGGTCCGCAAGCCCGGCCACTTTGCCGCCCTTGCCGCCGGTCAGCGCCACGGTCATGATGCCCATGGATTTTGCGGTCTCGACGGCGCGGCAGACATTAGCGGCGTTTCCGCTGGTGGAGATGGCGATGAGCACATCGCCTTTCCTGCCAAGCGCCCGAACCTGTTTCTCAAAAACAAATTCATAGCCGTAATCGTTGCCGATGGAGGTCAGGATGGATGTGTCGGTGGAGAGCGCGAGCGCGGCATAGGGCCTGCGTTCCAGCAGGAACCGGTTGACCAGTTCGGCCGCGAAATGCTGGGCATCCGCCGCGCTGCCGCCGTTTCCGCAGACCATGACCTTGCCGCCCGCCTTCAGCCGTTCCGCGATCAGATCGGCAAGTTCGAAGGTTCCGTTTTTCAGCCGGTTGAACAATTCGTCGGCAACCGAAAGATATTCTTCCGCCATGCGGTTCCAGTCCATGTCACGACCCCTGTTCAGGTTTGGATTCGGATTGAGGTTCCTGCGCGGGCCGATCCACAGACCCCGATGCGGCGCCGGTGAGGTCCACGATATCGGCCCGGACTTCGCGCAGCTGTTCGATTCCAAGTTCGCGCGAAAATCTCTCCCGGACGGCGGACTGCAGGTCGGCGCAAAGCGTGGTCAGCGGCTGGCCCCGCTCAAGCTCAAGGCGCATGATCACGGACAGTCCGTCGGGCCCCCATGAAAGTTCAGGTTCCAGGCTTTTCACGGCCTTGAATTTTGCGGAGCATTCCTGGACCGTATTCTTGGCGACCCGCACGCTGACGCGGATGTCGCCATTCGGCCCGTTCAGCGGGATAAACTCCAGCGGTTCTTTATTCCGATGAAGCCTGATTTTCCCCGGCATCAAAAGCAGCGCGGCCAGCATCAGGATCAACAGGAGCGCTATGTACTGCGCACCGTAGAACTTCATCAGACTGCCGTAAGAACCCTCTGAAAACGGGACGTAAACAATCCACGCGATGCCGAGGGCGATCAAAAACCATTGAACAAAGGCAAGCAGTATTTTCAGCGCCCTCATTGCAGCCTCATTTCAGCAGGAAACTTTCATTCATGAATGTTTCCAGATAGTGCGTGTTGTAGCACCCCTTGCGGAAATGCTCATCGGTCATCAGCGCGCGGCCGAGCGGCGCGGTGGTTTCGGGCCCCTTGATCATGAACTCCTCCAGCGCGCGAAGCATGCGGGCCATCGCCTGCTCGCGGGTCTTGCCGTGGGCGATCACTTTCGCGAGCATGCTGTCGTAGTAAGGCGAAATCCTGTAGCCGGAATAGATGTGCGAATCCACGCGCACGCCGCGGCCGGCCGGCAGATGCACCCACTCTATGAGTCCGGGACAGGGCGCGAAATTCTTGTAGGGATCCTCCGCATTCACGCGCATTTCGATGGCGTGGCCCTGAGGCTCGGCATCCTTCTGCGTGAACGACAGCTTTTCCCCCGCCGCGACACTGATCTGCTCCTTCACCAGGTCAAGACCGGTGACCTCCTCGGTCACGGAATGCTCCACCTGGATGCGGGTGTTCATTTCCATGAAATAGAATTCCTTCGCAAGCTCGTCGTAGAGGAATTCGATGGTGCCCGCATTGTGATAGCCAACCGCCTGCGCCGCCTTCACGGCCGTGGCGTGCAGTTTCTTCCGGATTTCATCGGTAAGCGCCGGGCAGGGCGATTCTTCAATGAGCTTCTGGTGGCGGCGCTGGATGCTGCAGTCGCGCTCGCCCAAATGCACGATCTGACCATGTTTGTCGCCCATGATCTGCACTTCAACATGCCGCGCGCTTTCAATGAATTTCTCCAGATAAACGCTGGCGTTGCCGAATGCGCGCTCGGCCTCGGAACTGGCCATCGTGAAGGCCTGCGCCAGGGCCACATCGTTGTGCGCCACGCGCATGCCCTTCCCGCCGCCGCCGGCCACGGCCTTGACCAGGACGGGATAACCGATCTTGCGCGCCAGTTTGAGCGCCTCGTCCTTGTTCTTCAGGATGCCTTCGCTTCCGGGCGTGACGGGGATTTCGGCCTCCATCATCGTCTCGCGCGCAACGGCCTTGTCGCCCATTTTCCGGATGTGCTCGGGATCGGGGCCAATGAAGGTGATGTTGCAGCTCTGGCAAATCTCGGCGAAGTGCGCATTCTCCGCAAGGAAACCGTAGCCGGGATGGATCGCATCCACGTTGGCCACGGCCGCGGCGCTGATGATGTTGGAGATTTTCAGATAGCTTTCCGATGAAGCCGCCGGGCCGATGCAGATGGCCTCGTCCGCAAGCTGGACATGAAGCGAATTCTCATCCGCCTCCGAATAGACGGCTACGGAACGGATGCCCAGCTCCCGGCAGGCCCGGATGATGCGAACGGCTATTTCCCCGCGATTGGCAACAAGAACTCCGTCAAACATGGCCGTTACCGGGGTTCGACTTCAAAAAGCGCCTGTCCGTACTGGACGGGGGTGGCATTGTCCACAAGGATCTTCCGGATCACGCCTTTCACCTCGGCCTTGATCTCGTTCATGACCTTCATGGCCTCAATGATGCACACAACCGTATCCGGCCCGACTTCCTTGCCAACGGAGACAAAGGGTTCGGCTTCGGGCGAGGAGGAGCGATAGAACGTGCCGACGATCGGGGACTTGATAACGGGGCCGGCGGCGGGGGCGGCTTCAGGGACCGGCGCAGCGGCCGGGGCTGCGGGAGCGGGCGCCGCGGCAGGCGCCTGCATCATCATTGGGGACTGCTGCATAATCACAGGAGCTCCGCTGGCACCGCGCTTGATGTGAATGCGGAATTCGCCGTCCTGCATTTCGAACTCGGCAAGGTCGTTTTCCTTCATCAAACCGAGAATTCTCTTTATTTCACTTAACTGCATTTGTCCCTCCCTGGGATGCTTTCAATGCCAAACTCAGCGCCTGTTTTTCAGATATTGAATCAG
Organism: Kiritimatiellia bacterium; assembly: GCA_050178035.1. Classification (GTDB taxonomy): domain Bacteria; phylum Verrucomicrobiota; class Kiritimatiellia; order JAKQHR01; family JAKQHR01; genus JAKQHR01. The sequence goes on along the minus strand of JBFXGK010000013.1, from coordinate 10,611 downwards.
TCCGTCCAATGCCAGAATATAGCTGTGATCCTGGAACCCCGAAACCTGCCCAATGCAGGCCGCCACCGTCAAACTCTTGTGGCGGAATTCCTCGCGGTTCTGGGGATTCGAAAGATGAACCTCAACGCAGGGAAGTTTCACGGCCATCAGCGCATCACGCAGGGCCACGCTGGTGTGCGTGTAGGCGGCCGGATTGAAAATGAGACCGTCATAATGCCCGCCGGCCTCGCCGATTTTCGAAACCAGCGCGCCCTCGTCGTTGGATTGGAAAAAATCCGCCTCTACGCCGCAGTCTTTCGCATGGGCGCGCACGGACTTTTCAATGTCGGCCAGCGTCAGGCTGCCGTAGATGTCCGGCTCGCGCCTGCCGAGCAGATTCAGATTTGGACCGTTAAGAACGAGAATCTTCATAGCGGGATGAATCTAGCAGGCGCACTGGGGGCTGTCCAGCGGGGAACACAAATTTTTGTAAAGCGTTTTACTGGACAAGGGCCGCCACACCCAGTTCCAGAACCGTGATTTCATTCAAATTCTGCTCCAGGCGGCGCGCCATCGTTTCAACCGCTTCCACCCGCGCGCGCGCTTTTGTCCAGTTCAGCCCCTCGGCCTGCCGTCGAATAACGGGCGCATCCTCACGGAAATGAAACGCATCGTCCCCCAGCCCCTGCGCGGCAAAAAGAATATCCCGCTGCCACAATGCAACATGCCTGAGCATTTCAGAACGCTCCCGCCTGACGGCGGCGCTGACCCGGGCCTCAAAGACTTCCTTTGACTTCTTGCTGTCATCGTCCGCCGGACGGTTGTCCATTTCATCTTCGATCCGGTTTTTTTCGCGTTCAATCAGGGCCGCCAGCCCTGCGGCATGCGCCACGCCCTCGGAGTATCCGCCCGACGGCATCGTCCGGAGCAGTTCCATCAGTTCCGGCATCCACACAGCGGAGCCGGGGCGTTCGCCCCGCTGGAGCGTGACGCGGTGGCATCGCGAAATGATGGTCGGCAGGCAGTCCTCGATGGCATCCGTGACCAGAAACAACACGGTCTGTCCGGACGGCTCTTCCAGCGTCTTGAGAAAAGAGTTGGCCGCCTCCGAGGTCATGCGGTCCGCATTGAGCAGAACAGCCGCTTTCCATCCACCGCCAAAGGAGCTTCGCGCGATCCGGCCATTGACCTCCAGCATGTGTTCGATGCTGATCTGCCGGCTCTTGAGGATGGGCTCAATCCATTGAATGTCCGCATGGGTATGCGCGGTCACCTGCCGGCAGGCCGGACAGTCGCCGCAGGGTTTGATCAAGCCTCCGCAGAAGAGATACGCCAGCGCCTTCTCCGCAAAATCGAGCCCGTCATTGATGTCCGTGCAGGACACCATCCACGCGTGCGAGAGCCGACCGCTGTCGGCAGCCGCGCGGAAATATTCCAGCGCCCGGTCAGCCTGTGATTTTTGTGAATCCTTCAAGAATGCTCCAGACTTCCGCTTCCACTTCATCCGCGCTGCGCGAGGCATCCAGCCGGCGAAAGCGCTGGGGCCAGCGTTCCGCCAGCTGCAGATAACCGCGGCGCACCCGCTCGTGAAAAGCGCGCTCTTCCTGCTCAATGCGGTCCTTCGCCGTCTTCGTCTGGCGCTGCCGCTCGGCCAGGCGTTCAAACCCGAGCTTGATGTCCACATCCAGCAGGAACGTGAGGTCGGGAACAGCCTCGTTGATGGCAAACGCATTGATCGTGAGCATGCTGTCCACGGAGAAGCCCCGGCCGTATCCCTGGTAGGCGGTCGTGGAATCCGCGAACCGGTCCGAAACCACCCAGCATCCGCGCACCAGCGCAGGAATGATCACATGGCGCACCAGCTGCGCGCGGCTGGCCGCGAACAGAAGGACCTCCGTCTCCGGACAGACCGGCTCGCCGGCGGCATTGTACTGCAAAATGCCGCGGATCGCCTCGCCGGTCGGCGTGCCGCCGGGCTCGCGGGTATAGATCACTTCCCGCCCGAGGCTTTCCAGCCTGCTGACCAGCCGCTTGGCCTGCGTGGTCTTTCCGCCGCCTTCAGGCCCCTCGAATGTAATGAATTTCCCTCGCACGGCATTTTTCATATCTTCCTCACTTTCGGGCCTTCAGGCGTATCCTTCACCGTCCAACCCGCCGACGCCAGCTCATCGCGAATGCGGTCGGATTCGGCCCAGTTCTTCGCCTTGCGGGCCTGCTGCCGCGCGTCAACAAGCGCCAGAATGCCTGCCGGAATATCATCAGCAGCAGCGGTCAGGAAACCAAGCACCTTGTCCAGGCGGGACAGTTCGTCCAGAACAAGCCGGGCAGCGCCCGCAGAAAGTCCGTTCTGGTCCATGGCCTTGTTGCCGGCGTGGATCATATCAAAAACCGCGGCCATGCCGCCCGAAATATTCAGGTCATCATCAAGCGCCGCCGTGAACTTTTCAACAGCCTCGCGCGCCCATGCCGGCAATTCTCCGCCCACCGCAGACGGCCCCGCAACTTCCTTCAGCCGCGTCGTGAACTCATCCACGCGCTGAAGCGCGGCGTGCGCGGCCTCCAGACTTTCGAAACTGAAATTCAGCGTCTGGCGATAATGCGTCGTCAGCAGCACGTGCCGGATGTCCCGTCCCGACCAGCCCTTGTCGAGAAGATCCCGCAGCGTGAAAAAATTCCCCGCGGACTTCGACATCTTCTTGCCGTCCACAATCAGGTGCGCGCAGTGCATCCAGTATTTCACGTACGGCTTTCCCGTCGCGGCTTCGCTCTGCGCGATTTCATCCTCGTGATGCGGAAAAACATTGTCCACGCCGCCCGTGTGCAGGTCGAAGCTCTCGCCCAGATAATGCATGCTCATCGCCGAGCACTCGACATGCCAGCCGGGCCGGCCGCGGCCCCACGGGGCATCCCAAACCACATCGCCGTCCTCCTCGTCCCACGCCTTCCACAGCGCGAAATCGGCGAGATTTTCCTTTTCGTATTCATCGTGCGCGACGCGCGCGCCCGCCCGAAGTCCGGACATATCCAGGTGCGCAAGCTTTCCGTAGTCCGGAAACTTCGCGATGCTGAAATAAACCGATCCGTCATCCGACCGGTAAGCGACCCCCTTGTCCAGCAGCTTCTCGATCAGCGCAATCATGTCCGGCACATGGTCGGTCGCGGCGGGATAATGTTCGGCGGGCTCAATCCCCAGCGTCTTGAGATCGGAAAAAAAGGCCTCCTTGTACCTCTGCGTGTACTGGCGCAGCGGCAGCCCCGCTTCACGGCATCCGCGGATGGTCTTGTCGTCCACATCCGTGAGGTTCATCACCTGCGTGACCTTGAAGCCGCGGAACTTCAGATACCGGCGGAGCAGGTCCTCGAACATATAGGCGCGGAAATTGCCGATGTGGGCGAAATTGTAGACCGTCGGGCCGCAGGTGTACATGCGGACATGGTTCCCCTCCAGCGGGACCAGTTCCTCCGCAGCGCGGCTCAATGTGTTATAAATTCTGATGCTCATAATCCTCTCTAACTGTCAAATCCGCCCGATTATACCGATCAGTGCCTTTCGTTCAATGATTGATTCCCCGAAAACAGCGGCCGGTAAAATAATTTTACCAAGCCATTGACCTCACATCCCCTAGAGTGTAGTTTATCGTTCAGGTAAACACGCAGGCAGATTGAGTCGGTAAATCTTAATTTAAGGAGTATTCGGCAAAACCGGATATTTTTGATGTTGCTTATGAGAATAATAGCCATGCCTGCGGACTGCCGCCGTTTTTTCTTCAGCATTCTGTTCCCCATCGCCGGATTTTGCGCCATGGGAACAGCCTGTTCAGCCGAAATTCCCCACGAAGAGCAGGGATGCCCAAGCATGAAGAGCCCCATGGCGAATGTCACGTTTGTGGCGTTCGACACCGAGACCACCGGCTATGCGGGCGGCGACCACCGGATCGTCGAACTGGGCGCCGTGAAATTCAGGAACGGTGAAATCATCGAGGAAAAAAACTGGCTGATCAATCCCGGGCGCTACATCCCCTACTTCGCGCGCCAGGTGCACGGCATCAACAACGACATGGTGAAAAAATCGCCCACCTTTGCGCAGATGTATCCCGAATTCCTTGAGTTCATTGACGGTGCTGTTCTCGTGGCGCACAATGCGCCTTTCGACGTGGGCTTCATTCGCGAGGAAACCGTGCGCAACCAGCTGCAGGCCCCGACCAATCCGGTCATCAATTCGCTGAGCCTGTTCCGGTCCTGGTATCCGGAAGCCAACAGCCATTCGATCGAACCGCTGACGGATCATCTTGCGCTGGAAAAAGGAACCTTCCACCGCGCCACGGACGATTCCCGCTACATCGCCCACATCATCCATCACAAGGTTGAAAGCCGCAAGGGGCGCCGGTTCACCTTCGGCGACGTCTACAAGGCTGCCAACGGCATCCTGCGCTTCTGACCTTTTAAACTTCCAATCACTGGAAGTTTCGGGTTAGCATTTTCCGATCATTGGAAGTTTTCAGTGAAAAAGTTCCAATGATTGGAACAAAGGGCAGACAACATGGAGAATGCGGCATACTACAAGCAGACGCCGATCATGCGGCGGATCCTGGAATACACCGACGGGGCCGTCTCGGTCTCGGGCACCAATCCGAACAAGAAGGACGACAAGTTCTTCCGCCGCTACGACGACATCCTTGAGGCCATGGGCGACGGGTGCGACCTCTACCGCAGCATGCTCGATGTCAAGGGGCCCCTGATCGCGCTGGACCTCGAATACGGCAACTGCGTCCACCACGGCGAGATTTTTCACAGGCCCCTCGAGACCTTCCAGAAATTCGAGCCGACGCGCCTCGCGGCGCGCAACATCCTGAACGAGCACGGCATCGAGCACATCGAGCTGATGACCGGCCAGGGCTACAACTATGTGATGCGCATCCCGCGCACGTCGCCGACCTACAAAAGCCTGCTCACCATCGGCGCCAAGCTGCACGTGCTGAACCGCACAACGATCGAAATGCTGGAGGAGAAGGAACGGCAGTTCGGCAACGTTCCGCTGGTCACCGACAGCATCGTGTTTGCCGCCTTCGGGCGCGTCACCGACTATCTCGTGGACGAAATCAAGACCCACTCCGAACTGCTCCTGCGCACGACCGACCTTTTCGACCTCGAGGAAATCGCCATTTTCGACACCACGCTCTATGGCTATCTGTTCAACCGCCGCTCGATCCGCACGGCGTTCTCGCTTCACCAGAAGACGCTGATGAAGGAAATCTACAATTACGACGGGCCGGCCATCGTGGCCATCCCCGTCGCGGGCGTGCCGCTGAAGGAGCGGCTGAAAATCCGGCAGGACGAAAGGGAGCATTACCGGCGCGCGGTGCAGTTTGCGGACGAAGTCCGCTGCGAAATCCCGGCGGCCAATCTGGGCAGCCTGCTGGTCAGCTATATGACTTCTCCGACGTACGACCGCCATCTGGATTTCAGCCGCCAGCTTCAGCGCGAGGATCCCAGCCGCTGGGGCCTGCCCGGGTGGCCGGAACTCGAGGCAAAGATGAAAAGCGCCGGGCTCGACAGCGAAACGCTCGACATCCTCGCCATGCCCAATCCCCGGCTGCTTCAGCCGTGGTGGCTGCGGCACGTGATCCGCAACCTGCGGGAGCACGGTTTCAGCTTCGCGGAAGTGGTGGGCATGATCACCACGAAATACAACGCCCCGTTCAACTGGGACGAGGATTTAACGAAAAGCAACTCCGCCCTCCGCGCCGAATACTGGACCCGCACGCTATGGCATGTGTAAAAAAGGAACAGACATGAACGAGAATATCTACTGGATGAAGTTTGAAGTGCTGAAGCCTTTCATGGTGGATGTGTTCAAGGGCATGGGCGTGCCGCCGGACGAGGCGGAAATCTGCGCGGATGTGCTGATCGAGGCCGACAAGCGCGGCATTGACTCGCACGGCGTCGGCCGCCTGAAGTCCATCTACTACAATCGCGTGATGAAGGACAAGATCCAGTCCGCCAGGACCGATCTGAAAGTGGTGAAGGACCGGATGGCCACGGCTGTTGTGGACGGCAGCCAGGGCATGGGCATGGTCATTGCTCACCGCTGCATGGAGATGGCCATCGAGAAGGCGCGCAAGTACGGTGTCGGGGTTGTGACGGCCCGGAATTCCACGCACTACGGCATCGCGGCGTATTATCCCATGATGGCCTGCAAGGCCGGAATGATCGGCATGACCGCCACGAACGCGCGCCCGTCCATCGCACCCACCTTCGGCGTGGAAAACATGCTGGGCACCAATCCGCTGGTTTTCGCCATGCCCACGGACGAGGATTTCCCGTTCACCAACGACTATGCCACGTCCATCTCGCAGCGCGGGAAAATCGAAGCCTATGCGCGCGACGGCAAAGAGCTGCCGCCGGGATGGGTGATCGGGCGCGACGGCAAAACCAGGACCAACGCGAAAGAGGTGCTGGATGATCTGACATACGACCGCGCCGCGCTGGCGCCGCTGGGCGGCATCGGCGAGGAAACCGCGGGCTACAAGGGCTACGGCTTCGCGACGGTGGCGGAAATTCTCGCGGCCTCGCTTCAGCAGGGTGATTTCCTGAAGAGGCTTTCAGGCATTGACGATAACGGGAAGAAGGCTCCGATCCGCCTGGGACATTTCTTCATGGCCGTGGACATTGAATCCTTCACTGATCTGGAAAAATTCAAGAAGACCACGGGCGATATCCTGCGCGAGCTGCGGACCTCCACCAGGGCGCCGGGTGAAAAGCGGATTTACACCTGCGGCGAAAAGGAATACCTTGCATGGCTTGAACGGAAAGACAAGGGAGCCCCGCTGGGCGCAGTGCTTCAGAAAGAAATGATCGCCATGCGCAACGAGCTCGGGCTCTCAAAGTATAAATTCGAATTCGAGTGAAATTATGAACTTCTATGTTCCCGCCAAGGAAAACACCAAACTCGCGGCGCTGCTGAAGGCCGTCAACGCGGATGAGGAGCTTCAGCAGCTCTGGCGCTGCGCCAACACCAACGCGGTGAGCCGCTGCGGCATCAGCGACCACGGGGAAATCCACATCCAGATCATCGCCAACGCGGCGCTCAAGCTTCTGCGCCTGCTGGTCGAAGGAGACATCACGCCCAGCGTGGTGGAGCATCACAAGCTGACTAATCACGATGCCGAAGTCATCGTCGTGCTGGCGGCCTGCCTGCACGATGTCGGCATCGGCATCCACCGGCACGATCACGAGAAGTATAGTTTGATCATCGCCTACCCCAAGGCCCGGCAGCTTCTGGAGGGCATCTACCGCGAACCGGAAATAACCATCATCGTCAGCGAAGTGCTGCATGCCATCGTCAGCCACAACGCCGCCGAACAGTGCCTCACCATCGAGGCGGGGGTGCTGAAAGTGGCCGATGCGCTGGACATGAGCAAGGGCCGCTCGAGGATTCCGTTCGAGGCCGGCGGCGTGAACATCCATTCGGTTTCCGCGCAGGCCGTGGACGATGTGAGCATCACCAAAGGCGAAACACGTCCGGTGCAGATAGACATCACGCTGACCAATTCCGCCGGCATTTTCCAGGTGGACGAACTGCTGCGCAAGAAACTGGTGAATTCCACACTCGCACCCTATGTGGAAGTGGCCGCCCGCCTGAAAGAAGGTGAAGGCGAACGCCGCATCCTCGAAATGGTCAGGCTGTAGCCGGCTATTTCCCGCCCGGTTCGATGTTCGCGAAATTCACGAGCACGTGCCGGTACAGGCTGAATATCTTGGATTTGGACACGAATCCGACATAGCGTTTCTGCCAGTCCACCACCGGCAGATTCCACGCGCCCGTTTCCTCGAACGTCCGCATCACCTTTTCCATGGAAAAATCCCGCCGGATGGTGGCGGGCGGCGCATTCATCAGTTTCTCCACCGTGTACTCGCTGTACAAGTCGGGCTGGAACATGATGCTGCGGATTTCGTCCAGCGACAGAACGCCCAGCAGTTCCCGCGTGTCCGGGTTCACAACAGGGAAAATATTCCGCTTCGACGTGGAGATCACCTTGACCAGCTCGCCCAGCGTCATGGCCGGCGCCAGTTCGGTCAGGTCGGTCTCCAGCACGTTCTCCGTCTTGAGGAGCGTAAGCACGGCCTTGTCCTTGTCGTGGGTGATGAGCTCGCCCTTCTCGGCCAGGCGCATGGCGTAGAGGCTGTGCTTTTCGAACATAATAATCGTCAGATAGGAGCAGGTGGAGACGATCATCAGCGTCATGAACAGGTTGTAGCCGCCCGTCAGTTCGGCGATCAGAAAGATGCCCGTAAGAGGCGCATGCATCACGCCGGACATCAGCCCCGACATGCCCGCCAGCGCGGAGTTGCCCTCGGGCAGATCAAAGCCGAACACATTGAATACGCGCACCACCACAAAGCCGGTCAGGCAGCCGATGAACAATGTCGGCGCGAAGATGCCCCCCACCCCGCCCGCGCCGTTGGTCGCAGCGGATGCGAAGACCTTGAAAAAGACGATCAGTGCAAGATACGCAATCATGGCCCAGGCATGGTCATGCAGGCCCCGGAACAGACTCTGGTCGAGCACCGATGCCGATCGGCCGTTGAGCAAAGCCTCGACGGTCTCGTAGCCCTGACCATAAAGAGGCGGGAACAGGAAAATCAGCAGGCTCAGGATGCCGCCGCAGAGAGCAATCCGCCGGTAGGGATTCCGGACTCGCCGGAAGATGTTTTCGAGCCGGTTCATTCCGCGCGTGAAATAGAGAGACACCAAACCGCATACGATGCCCAGCAAAACCAGATAGGGAATGCGGGCCACCATGAACGGCTCATAGGTTCCGAACTCGAACACAAATGACTTCCCGGACAGAATATACGAGCACGCCGTGGCGGTGACCGATGAAACCAGAATCGGGACAATGGCAGTCAGGGTCATGTCGAGCATCAGCACCTCAAGCGTGAACACGAGACCCGCCATCGGCGCTTTGAAAATCCCCGCGATGGCGCCGGCCGCGCCGCAGCCCACCAGGAGCATAATCGTTTTCTGATCCATTCTAAACAGCCGGCCAAGATTGGAACCCATGGCCGAACCCGTCAGCACAATCGGAGCCTCGGCCCCCACGGACCCGCCGAAACCGATGGTCAGGGAACTGCCCACCAGAGATGTCCAGGTGTTATGAAGCTTCAGGATGCTTCGCTTCTGGGAAATGGCATACAGAATCCGCGTGATGCCGTGGCTGATGTCATCTTTCACCATGTACCGGACAAAAAGCGCCGTCAGGATGATTCCGGTCACGGGGAAAACGAGATACCAGTAGCTCATATCCTCCCGGCTGAGGTCACTGGTGAGAATATGCTGGATGAACTGAATGGACGACTTCAAAAGGAAGGCGGCAAGGGATGAAACAACGCCAACCATGAGGCTCAGCACCAGAATGAACTGACGCTGACTCACATGGCTTTCGCGCCAGGCAATCAGTTTATTGAATATGTTTCGCATAACATACGCTTCGAGACGGCAATCCCGCTTCTACGCAAATTCTCTTATACACTTTTTCGGGAGCCCTGCAACTTCCGACCCGCTTGACCGCTCCTGCCAGCGCATGCGGATGAAGCTTGTATAGCGGCATCGTGACTGCTAACTCTTTGATGTGAATTGAGGTCGTATCCCATGACGGAGAAAAGGTTTTGGCAGAAATGGCTATATGTCGCCGGCGGGCCGCTTGCCGTTGTGCTGCTGCTCCTTAATGGCTGGCATTTCGACCTGTTTCACATGACACGCTGGTACGACATGATGCTCCATTTCCTCGGGGGATGCGTTGTGGTCGTCAGCTATGCCGGGACCGCCTGGAATCTATGGCTGAAGAAACGAACGGCCAACATGCCGCCGATTGCATTCTTGAAGGCCGGGCTGATTGCCGGGCTGCTGCTCACCTCCATTGCATGGGAAATCTTTGAAGTCATCGTAGGCATGACCCCGAACTGGACGCATTCCGCCAGCGACACGTTTTCCGACATGCTTTGCGCGCTGGCCGGCGCCGCGGTCACTCTCCGCCTCATACGGTTCCGCTAATCCCGGATTTCTGTTTTCGATCTCTACGGAGCCCGCATGGTTGTTTGGTCGGAAGGCCCGTACAACGAATTAAAGACGGAAACCCCTCTTTCAAAGACAGTTTAAGCGGATGAAGATAATCCTGCTACGGACGTTTTTGCCCTTGTCACAGGCCGAGCTTAATGGTGGTTCGACTGGTAATTATACCAGTCCTGTAAAAATAAATGCGTCATATAATGTATGAAAGACGATCGGGCCCCACAGTCTTCGCTTCTTCATGAACCACCATGTTAGGGGGAGTGCGATAATGAACGCTTCCAGCAGTTTAGCCGGACCTCTGCCCCAATGACATCCGGCGAAAATGAGACAGCTCAGTAGTAGTACTATCGTGTGGGAATGAATGTGTTTTTCGAGTTGTATGGTAACGACTCCGCGATAAACTATTTCTTCAAGTATGCCAGCAGATAGAGCGGCTGACCTGCCCCCCTAAAACTTAGACGTTTGCAATGAGAGTTCTCCCGTTTAGAGTAAACCGAAGAAAGGGAGAACGGAATGAAGCGGAAGAGGTATACGGAAGAGCAGATCATCGGCATTCTGAA
>JBFXGK010000012.1:0-84761 GCA_050178035.1 Kiritimatiellia bacterium | reverse complement strand
TTAACTCAAAAATCCAGTTGATCAGGGCAAAGGCTCGAGGATATAGATCCTTTGAGAATTACAGAATCGCCATCCTTTTTCACTGCGGAAAGCTCGATCTGTCTCCACTATAATTGATGAAGAACCATTTTTAAGCGGTTTTTGACACTTTTTGGCCTGTTTTTTGCCTTTTATCGAAGTCCGGACTCTGTTTCAATCACCGCATGAATTTTTCCAAAATTCTGCTGGGAGTGATGCTGCTGGCCGCGCCGGCGCTCGGTATGGATTCTCCCGGAACCGAGATCACTTCGAGCGGTGTCACTTTCCGCGTCTGGGCTCCCAACGCGCGCACGGTCCATGTGGTCGGCGATTTCAACAACTGGCGCGCGACGCGCCAGGATCAGATGGAGCGCGAGCCCATGACCGGCTTGTGGGTGGCGCACATTTCGCGCGCACGGCCGGGCCGCGCCTATCAGTTCCTCATCAACGGCGAACTCCGCCGCCGCGACCCTTATGCGCGCATGGTCTCGCCCGACGAATCCAAGTCCGTCATTTATGATCCCTCCGCGTTCGACTGGTCGGGCAATGCGCCGCCGCCGAACGACCCGAACGATCTGGTGATTTATGAAATGCACATCGGCGCATTCCACGATCCCAACCAGACCGATCAGTCGCCGGGCACTTTTTATGACGCGATAGACCGGCTGGATGAACTCTCCGAGCTGGGCGTGAACTGCGTCTGCGTGATGCCGGTGCATGAGTTCAATGGCCGCGACAGCTGGGGCTACAATCCGAGCGATCTTTTCGCGGTGGAGCAGGCCTACGGCGGGCCCGACGGCTTCAAGACTTTCGTGAAGGCCTGCCACCAGCGCGGCATCGCCGTGCATCTCGACATTGTCCACAACCACTACGGCCCGCAGAATCTTGATCTGCTGCAGTTCGACGGCACCGGAAGCCGCGACCGGGGCGGAATCTATTTCTATGACGGAAGCGACACCGATGCGCTGACGCCGTGGGGCCCGCGCGTGAAGTTCAGCGAGCCGCAGGTGCGCCGTTTCATCCGCGACAACGCGCAGATGTGGCTGGACGAATATCACGTGGACGGCTTCCGCTGGGATTCCACCGTCAACATCCGCGCGAAAAACAACGGCGCGGAGCCCATCCCCGAAGGCGCGGAGATGCTGGTGGACATCAACAGCTTCATCCGCGGGCAGTGGCCGCGCGCGCTTTCGATCGCGGAGGATTCGCTGGGCATCGGAAATTTCCACGGCTCGTGGTCGTACGATTTTCACCATGCGCTGCGTCCGGTCTTTCGCGCGGCGCGCGATGCGGACCGCGACATGGATTCCGTCGCGGCGGCGCTCAGCGCGCCCGCGGGTATGTATCGCGTGATCTACACCGACAACCACGACGAGGCCGGCAAGATCAACGGCGAATACCGCATGGCCTCGGATGTGGATCCCGGACATCCCGAAAGCGAGAAAGCCCGGCGGCTCTGCGGGCTGGCGGCGGTGATCCCGCTGACCGCGCCCGGCATCCCGCTCATTTTCATGGGCAACGAAATGCTGATGACCGGAAGCTTTCACGACGACCAGCCGCTCAACTGGAACAAGCGGAAGATTCACGAAGGGCTGGTGACGCTTCACCGCGACCTGATTACGCTCCGCCGCAACCTGAACGGAGTCAGCGGGGCGCTGAAGGGCAAAACCACCTATGTGCCGGCGATTGACAACCAGAAAAAGACCATCATCTACTGGCGCGAAAGCGAAGAACGTCCGGGAGACCAGTTGGTTGTTGCGCTGAACTTTTCCGGCGCGACGCAGGACACCACCATCCCCTTCCCCGACGGCGGGCAGTGGCTGACCGTGCTGAACACCGAATGGGACCGCTACGGCGGGCCGATGAAAAAACCCGGCAGCGGAATTTTTGAACTGAAAGGAACCGCGCGCAAGGTCAAGGCCCCGCTGGGGCCGTACAGCGCACGCATTTTCGCGCGCGTATCCGGCACCATCCCGATCCCGGCCCCTGTTGCGAAGCCCAAATCCGGGCGCAGGGAAGACCAGCCGCTGATGACCTACTATCAGTCCGTCGGCATGGCCGGCAGCATGAACGACTGGAACACCACCGCATGGCCCATGAAACTGGCCAGCGACTATGTCTGGGAATACACGGCGGATTTCACCGGCGCGCCGAACATGGAATTCAAGCTCGCGGCAAACGGGGCCTGGAGCATCAACTGGGGCGCGCCGGCCGGAACCGCCATAAAGCCGCCCTGCTCCGTGCAGCTGGCCGAGGACGGGGAAAACATCCGCATCCCCGGTGCGCTGAGCGGCGCGTGGACCTTCCGGTTCAATGAACAAACCATGGTTCTGGAAATCTCCGGGGGCCGGTGAGTCCAGCGGACATCATTCTTTTTGCTGTCAATGCGCGCTACGCGCATTCATCCTTCGGCGCGCGCTGTCTGCTGGCGAATCTCGGACCGCGGCGGCCGCGCGCGAAGCTTCTGGAATATGATCTACGGAAAACCCCGGAGGAAATCGCGGAAGACATTCTAGCCGCAAGCCCGCGCATTGCCGCCGCCGGAGTCTACATCTGGAATCATGCAACAGTTCAGCGAACCATGGAAATCATCCGGGAACGGAATCCGGAGATAATTATCGTTGTTGGCGGGCCGGAACTCATCGCCGCAAAGGAATGCCCGGCATGGGCGGATTATCTCATCACCGGCGAGGCGGATCTTGAATTTGCGCGGCTGTGCGGAACGCTTTTGAAAGACCCCTGCGGGCTTGTCCCGCAGGTGAATGAGGTCACGTCAATCCGCGGGCCGCAGCAGGACCTGCTTCACCCGCGACGCAAGGTCGCGGGGGTCGAAGACCCGCGCATCATCCGGGCAGAGCCGCCGGATACTGCGAACCTTGCGTCTCCCTATGAGGAATACACGGACGACGACATCCGCAACCGGATCATTTATGTTGAGGCGTCCCGCGGATGCCCGTATCGCTGCGAATACTGCATCAGTTCGCTGGACAACCGGATGCGAAACTTTCCGCAGGCGGAATTCTTCCGGGAAATGGAGCATCTTCTGGCGCGCGGTGCGCGGCAGTTCAAATTCGCGGACCGGGCGTTCAATGCGGACATCAGGAGCGCGTGTGAAATTCTTGATTTCTTTCAGACGAAGAACACACCCTCGCTCCGCCTTCATTTCGAAATGATGCCGGACCGGTTTCCGGATGAATTGAAAAAGAGAATCCTGTCGTTCCCGGCGGGAGCGCTGCATCTGGAAATCGGCATTCAGACCTTCAACGAAGACGCGGCCGCGCGCATCATGCGCAAAACAGATTTCGCGAAGGCCGAAGAAAACCTGAAATGGCTGCGCGAGGAAACAAAGGCAGAAATTCACGCGGATCTGATCGCGGGCCTCCCCGGAGAAACTTTTGAAAGCATTGCGGCGGGCTTTGACAGGCTTGTGAATTTGTGGCCGCATGAACTCCAGTTCGGTATCCTGAAAAAGCTTCCGGGTGCGCCCATCGCGCGGCACGATGCGGAATGGAAAATGATTTACAACGATGAGCCGCCCTACGACATCCTCGAAAACAACTGCCTGAGCCGGAATCAGGTGCAGAGCCTGAAGCAGTTCGCGCGCTTCTGGGATTTGTTCTACAACCGCGGCAATTTCCCGCGGTTCATGAGGATGCTTCTGGACGGAACAGAAAGTCCGTTTGCTGTTTTTGCAAAATTCAGCGACTGGCTGGCGGCGCGGTTCGGCCGCGCTTTCGGCATTCCGCAGCTTGACCTTTATGCCGCGGCGCTGGAATATCTGAAGGAGAAGCCCGGGATCGGAAGCGCGCTGCTGGAGGATTTTTCGGCCGGCGGAAGGCGCGGCCATATCCCCCGGTTTTTGAAAGAGGCGGTCAGCAAACACAGGGAATAAAAAATGGAACCTCCTTTGATTGCAGGATTGATATTCATATTCATCACGATTGACATTCTGATACTGGTGGTCATTTTTGACCGGCGTCGCACGCAGGCGCTGGCCGCTGCTGCAGCGGCGATGAATCTCGCTTATCAGAAAAAGGGCAATCCGGAAATCATCGCGGAACTGAAGGGCTTCAATCTGTTCCAGCACGGGCATTCAAAGCAGGTCCGGAACCAGATGGGCGGCACCGCGCAGAACATTGATTTGCGAATATTCGATTACAATTACACCATCAGCGGAGGCAAAAACAGCACGGTCGTTTCACAGACTGTCATCTGTTTCCGTTCACCCGACCTGAACCTTCCGGAATTCGGGCTTTCGCCGGAAACGGTGTTTCACCGAATGGGCGAAGTTTTTGGCGTTCAGGACATTGATTTTGCAGAGCATCCGGCTTTCTCAAAGCAATATCAGATGAAGGGATCCGATGAATCTGCCGTCCGGGAATTGTTTCACATGAACGCCCTCGAGTATTTCAACACCCATCCCAAACTGAACGTGGAGGGACGCGGCGACACTCTCCTCATTTACCGGCGCGGGAAAAGGACAAAACCCGAAGCCCTGCGCGACTTCATGGCCGAAGGTTTCGAAATTCTCGCACTTTTCAAAAAGGGCTGAGCGTTCTGCATCCCAGCCGGCGCCCGCTGCTTTCCCCAATTTTCCGCGTGACTATGAGAACGGGGTGTCCGATACTGCGTCTTGATTTGGATCTCAAACTGAAAAGGAGAAAGTTATGGGCACTGGATTGATTATTCTGGCCGTCATCGTCGTCCTCATCATGATTGTCGCCGGCATGTACAACAAGCTGGTCGCACTGAAAAACCGCTTCAAGAACGCGTACGCCCAGATTGATGTGCAGCTCAAGCGCCGCTACGACCTGATCCCCAACCTTGTTGAAGTGGCCAAGGGCTATATGAAGCACGAGAGCGGAACGCTCGAAGCCGTAATCAACGCGCGCAACGCCGCCGTGTCCGCCAACCAGAAGGTCGCCGCCGATCCAGCCGACCCCGAAGCCATGAAGTCGCTGATGAACGCCGAAAACACGCTGGGCGGAACGCTCGGCCGCCTGTTCGCCCTCTCCGAGGCTTATCCCGACCTCAAGGCCAACCAGAACATGATGCAGCTCAGCGAGGAGCTGACCACGACCGAGAACAAGGTGTCCTTCGCGCGCCAGGCCTACAACGATGCCGTGATGCACTACAACACCGCCCGCGAAGTGTTCCCGCAGAACATCATCGCCAACAAGTTCGGATTCGGACCGGCGACGCTGTTCGAGGTCACGGTCGAAGCCGAGAAGCAGGCCCCCAAGGTTTCGTTCTAAGGTTGCAGCCGAAGCGCCGCTGACAGGAGACGGCCGCCATGGATTTTTTTGAACTGCAGGAGAACGCACGCAAAAAAACCAAGGTTCTGGTTTTCTATTTCCTGCTGACCATCATCGGGATCGTCGCGGCCCTGTATCTCATCTTCGTCGGGATTATGACTCTCGGAAGCGAGACGCCCCAGAATCCATGGCAGCCGGAACTGCTTGGCGTGGTCACGCTCGGCGTGCTGCTCCTTGTGGTGCTGGGTTCGCTTTACAAGATTGCCATGCTCCGCGGCGGCGGCGCGACCATCGCCCAAAGCCTCGGCGGAAGCCTTGTGCCGCCCAATACGCGCGATTTCAAGGAGCGCCGCCTGCTGAACGTGGTCGAGGAAATGGCCATTGCCGCGGGCATTCCCCCGCCCCCGGTCTATGTTCAGCGCGACGAAAAAGCCATCAACGCGTTTGCCGCCGGCTATTCGCAGGACACCGCCATCGTGTGCGTGACGCAGGGCTGCCTCGATGCCCTGTCCCGAGAAGAGCTGCAGGGCGTGATCGGCCACGAGTTCAGCCACATCCTCAGCGGCGACATGCGGCTCAACATCCGGCTGATCGGACTTCTGCACGGCATTCTGCTGATCAGCCTCATCGGGCGCATCATCCTGCGTTCAATGGGCCGCAGCCGCGGCAATAAAAAAGGCGGAGGCGGCATCGCTCTCGTCGCTCTGGCCATGATGATCATCGGATCTATCGGCGTGCTCTTCGGGAGGCTGATCAAGAGCGCCGTGGCGCGACAGCGGGAATATCTGGCCGACGCCTCGGCGGTGCAGTTCACGCGCGATACCACCGGGATCGCCAGCGCGCTGAAGAAGATCGGCGGCTTTGCACTGGGATCGCGTATCCAGTGCGCGGCGGCCGAAGAGGCCAGCCACATGTTCTTCAGCAACGGTCTGAGGCAAAGCCTGTTCAGCCTGATGGCCACGCATCCCCCGCTGGACGAACGCATCCGCCAGCTTGACCCTTCGTGGGACGGCCAGTTCATCGCGCCGTCAAAATGGCTGCCTGATATGGAGCCGGAAACAAAAAAAGCTGAAAAGAAAAGTCCGTTTGGCGCGCTTCCGAAAATTCCGGGGCTGCCGGATGTCCTCAGCGGCCCCTTGCCCGGCGTGATGGCCCTGTCGGCTGACTCGCTCGGTAAAACCGTGGGCACACCCCGGCCCGAAAATGTTGCGGCCGCGCAAGCCGCGATTGCAAATGTTCCGGAGGATATTCTCGACGCCGCGCGCGATCCGTTCGGCGCCCAGGCGCTGATCTATGCTCTGCTTCTCGACGAAGGCAAGACCGAGCCGCTGGCCCGGCAGATGGACTGGCTGAAATCCACCACAGAGACCGTCATCCGCGAGCAGACCGAAAAATTCCGGCCCGCGGTGCAGAACCTCCCGCAGGAGGCCGAACCTGCCATTATAGACATCTGCCGGAACTCTCTGCTCTCGCTCTCGGAGAAGCAGTACCGATTTTTCCTGAACACGGTTGACCAGCTCATCGCCGCAGACGGCGAGCTGGATCTGTTTGAATACATGGTGCAGCACCTGCTCGTGCGCATGCTCAAGGACCACTTCAGCCCCCGCCAGCACCGAACAGCCCCCATCTACTCCATCAAGGCGCTTGCTCCGGGCATCTCGACCATTCTTTCCAGTATTGCTCATGTCGGAAACGACGAATCCTCCAGGGCCGCGGAGGCCTTCAGGCATGCGCTCGGAAGCCTGTCCGCACCGGCTGAACTTTTTGAACTGCTGCCGGCCGATCGCTGCACCTTTGAGGGCGTGGATGCGGCCGCTGACCAGCTTATCCGGGCCGAACCCGGCATCAAGAAGCAGGTTCTGGCCGCCTGCATGGCGTGCCTGTCCCATGACCGCACCATCACCCGCGAAGAGGGCGAACTCTTCCGCGCCGTGGCCGCGGGCATGGGCTGCCCGGTGCCGTTCATCGTTCCCGGCTGATCATGAGCCGGGCGAACAAAACGCACCTCGCTCTGATTCTCGGCGGATGCGCCCTGCTGATACTTTTGCTGGCCTGCACCCCCGGAATCAGCTTCACCGAGGATCTTGGACGGCATCTGCTGCTCGGAAAAATCATTCTCGCGGAAAAGAGTGTGCCGCAGACAAACCTGCTGACCTATACGCATCCCGATTTTCCGTTCATCAACCATCACTGGCTCTCCGAGGTGTTTCTTTATGTGGCACACCGCGCAGTTGGTCTGAACGGCCTGATTGTCTGGAAAAAGATCATCATGACGTTCGCCCTGCTTTGCGCGATGCTGGTGCGCATGCCGCGCGGAACCCTCAATGCCTATTGGCTGGCAGGCCTCCTCGCCGCGGTGATCCTCGGTTTCCGCGCACACATCCGCCCCGAGCTTTTCACCTATTTCAATGTCGCGCTGCTGCTGCTTCTTCTGGAACAGATTCGCAAAGGGAGGGCGTGGCCGAGATACGCGACCCCCCCGCTGATGCTTCTCTGGGCCAATGCGCACATCTATTTCATCTTTGGGCTGGGCATGCTGTTCCTCTTCATGCTGGAACGCATGATCCGCAGCGATGCAAAAGACCGTCTTCGGGAATGCGGCTGGTTCGCGCTGGCAGTGGCGTGCAGCGCAGCCAACCCGAATCATCTGAAGGGTTTGCTCTATCCGCTGGCCATTTTCAAAAACTACGGGGTGGCCATCACGGAAAATGCTTCGCCGTTTGAATACTGGCAATCGGTTCTCAACCCGATGCTGATCGCGCTGCCCCTGATGAGCCTGCTGTTCTTCTTCGCGCTTGCCCGGCTGATTATGATTCGCATCAAAAACCGCAATGCCTCGCCCGAAGGAATGGCCGAAATGCTGACAGCCCTGACGGCTTTTTTTGCGACCTGCATGATGGCGCGCAGCGCGCCGCTCTTCGCGCTGACCGCACTGCCGGTGATCGCCGCGATGCCCGGCCGCACGCGGCGGTGGGCGGGCCTGCCGGTTCTGATTCTCAACCTGCTCTTGTGTGCGGCGATTGTTAACGGAAGATACTCACGTGTTTTCCCCTCGCCCATCGGCCCCACCCCGTTCGGTTTTGATGATGAGACTCGTTATCAGCGCCTGACTGAACTTGCGAAGAATCATGGCCTGCGGGGGCCGGTGTTCACCGACTACAATATTGGAAGCCTTGTGGAATATCAGCTGTGGCCCGAACCCGGCTATGTGGACAACCGGCCCGAGGCGTTTCCCGCGGCGTTCTGGCGAACGGAATACGAGGCTGCGCTGGCGCTCGGACCGGCGTGGAATGAAATCTCCGCTCAGCGCGGCATCAACGCCATCATTGTTTCGCTCCCGGGCGTGAAGGAAGCCTACTGCCGGGAACTGATGCGGCGCCCGGAGTGGCTGCTGGTGCATCTGGATGAACTCTGCGGGGTCTGGGTGCATAACGACGTTTCCAACAAAACCGTCATTGATGCCCGCGTCTTCAGCGAAACCAGTCTCCGGGCATACCTCGACGATCTTAGCAGCCGCATGGACCGACTTTCGCAAGCCTCCATATGGCGACGGCAGGTTGATGCCGACATCATCGCGTACCGGTTGTACAGCCTGATCTGCATTGATGCCGCGCCCGCCGCCTGGCCGGTGTTGAAAAGACTTCATCAGATGTATCCGGATTATCAGATTGTGCACGAACTCATGCGCGTCTGCGCCCCGCCGGAGGATGTGGAAATGGTCAAGCAGGTCATGGCGGAGAAAGCCCGGTGGCCGCTGGCGGCCAAGCAGGTGCTGGACTGGGGCAATGTTCTGCTTTCAGAGAGTCAAACGGCCGAAGCGGAAAAAGTCTTCAGGCGGGGCCGGATTTTCTTTCCGCTTTCGCCCGCGCTGCGCGAGGCGCTCAAGCGCTGCGAAGATCTGGAATATCTGGCCGTGCCGGCGAATAACTGATCGGCATGGCTTGACATCCTGCCATTATGCAATAAATATTCACGTAATCTTCTTTTGATGGGCGATTAACTCAGTGGGAGAGTGCTACCTTCACACGGTAGAAGTCGCAGGTTCAAGCCCTGCATCGCCCACCACTCTTTCCCCTTTGTTTACAGGGGTTTAAGCGAAGGTATAGATTTTTCCCGCTTCCCAGAAATATCGCTAGTGGCAAAAAAGTGGCAAAATTTGGACTGAGATTGATTTTAGACATATAACGTCCTCCGCCCCAAAAAACGGCAAGTCGTGGTCGCTCTGAGCTTGTTTTTGCAGCCCGGCCGATATATTTTTTCACCATCAACCAACCGCTCGATCCCTCAGCAGATACCATCCACGGGGCTTATCCGGGGCGCTCCGAGATCAAGCCTTCCATTGGAAAACCATTTCTTGTCCCAGAAACGGCATTATGTTAATGGCTCAGGCATGAAAAGTGGAGGCGTTGAGGAAATTCTCTCGTTGCACCGGTGATGGAAGATGGGGGCAGGTCAACCGCCTTCGCTCCCCGTAATCTGTTGAAGTCTTCATTTGATTGAATTTTCGATGGCACGAGAATGGCACGAGAGAAGGTATCAACCGTCATGAAAGATGGGGGCAGGTCATGGTGGAGGATGACAGAGAATAATTTAGGCCGACTGTTACCGCAGCTCCGCAATTTTCACAATGACGTAGTGTTCGGCATCTTTCAGGATTTCGTTCCCGTCACTTGGATGGATGGAAGAGAGGGCAGATTCGGGTACTGTATGCCCGCTTCCAGAGGGTTCCTCAACCCTCAGTTCCCCGGACGAGACCCTTGCCGTTCCATATATCGGGGTAAGCTGGACCTCGCGCGCCGCCTGATTCAGCACCCGCATCAGAACTATGCAGAACCGGGTGCCGTCGAGGTATCCTAAATCACGCCCCGACATAGCTTTTGAATCCGTAAAACATCATCCGCGTCCTCTGAGTTAAAATCCAGCAGTTTGCGCTCCCGCCACAGTCCTTTCATTGTTTTTTCAGCATCGGGCGGCTCATCAGCACCTCAATCAATTTCCATGCAAAAAACGGCGGCACCACAAGAATCACAAAGAGGCGCACGACCGCAAATACTGCCGCGCATGAAAACATCCAGCGCGGAACATGCTCGCCGGCGGCAAAAATGCAGGAGACCACATCATAGCGGGCGAGCATTTCCTTAAGCGCGAAATGCAGCACGATGATCAGCATGCAGGTCGCCATCAGGCCAAGCTTCGGATTCCATCGGCTGATCCTTTTCATTTCGAACCCCCGATTTCAGAATCCCGCGGGATCGTCAGCATCGCGAAAAGTATGGCATTGCCAAGCGCTCCGCCCGAAACATATTCGCGGCGGCCCGCACGATCGAGCGGCGCCCCGCAGAGATGCGCCGTCGCAAACAAACGCCGGAAATATTCATCATCTCCGCATCTTCTGGCTCCCGCGATGGAAAATCCAGTGGCGGAAAAACCATACCCGAAAATAATGGGGCCGGAATCAATATCGCCCCGACCGGGATTGGCCGCCGAATATTCGCGGACGGCGCCGAACCCCAGCCAGTTCCGCGCCAGAGTTTTCCTTATCCCCGCGTAAAGCTCCGCGGCAAACCGGGAATCGGCGTGATGGACGGCAAACAATCCCAATGCCGTGCCCGAACCCCGCGGGTCATCGCCGGCTGCGCCATCCCATGCGTCAACCGCCTGAATCAGCAGGCCGGTTTCCTGATCTACGTATCGCGCCCGGGTGTTGTTTACCCAGCGATTAATCACTTCGCTGTGGTCCTGTCCGCTGACGCGCTGATGCAGTCCAATGGATCCGATTACAAAGCAGTTGTCCACCGGATAGACCTCTCCGGGATAACTCTCCAGCAGGCCGATCCTGCTGACAGAAAGGTGGCGGACAAGATCCGCGGTGATTCGATCATTCAGCTCCGCATAAGTTTCATCGCCAGAGGCCATGCGATAGAGTCCCAGCAGGAAATTCAAATATCCCAGGTAGGCTGCGTGGTGACCGCGGCCCCCGATGCTGTCCAGCGGGTCTGCACCCCACATCTCCCCGTCAAAGGCCCGAACTTCGGGCTCAAGCAGGCGCTCGATGCACCGCCGCGCCAGCGCGCTCTGTTCCTCCCGGAGTTCGGGATGCTCAATGGCAACCTGCGAAAATCCAATGCCCGCCATCAGATAAGTGCCAAAAAGCCACTCGCCGTTGAACTGGCTGGAGCCGGTGCGATAACGAGACCGCGTCAGCGGCTCATCCAGCACGAGCCGCTCCACTCCGCGGGAAAGCCGCAACTGGTTTTCGGCATCCCCGGCCATCCATTTTGCGGCGCCCCGCGCGCAAAATGTGACCGGAACTGTCGCGAGCACAGCCAATGCCGCCATCAGCCCGACCGCGTTCGCAAGCATTCGCTGTTTCATTTTCATTCGCATAACCTACTGCACCAGTTCCAGCCGGTAGAATGTTCCAGCTGCGGATGGCAAAACCGACGGGTAAGCGTTGGTTCCTGTCGGGAAGTTCGCGCCCGGCGGATTGGTGTGCAAACAGGGCCAGCTCATGCCGTTCGAAAATGAGTCCGCAACCGAACGCCACACTTTGTATTCTTTTCCATGAACCGCAGGCCAGATCAGGGTGTTTGTGCCCCCGGAAGATTCTATTCCAGAGATCTTGAAGACGGAATTTTCGTCATTTGGAAACGTGCAGGCAGGCAGTTCTTTGCCCGTTGGCGCGCCGTCGCCGTCCGGGTCGCCTTCGGGTCCATCATCGCCGGAGGGGCTGTCTGGGGAATACCCATAGACCGATTCCCACTCGTCAGGTAGTCCGTCTCCATCCCGGTCGGGGTCGGCATAATCGTTCAGGCCATCCGCATCAAGATCTCCGGGATTAATTTGCGCATATTCGCCTGCTCCCAGAATATTTCCATCCCCATTGCCCGCCGGAGCCTGACCCGATGACCACAGATGTCCGCCATTCGTTGTGGCATAGGGCCCGGCTGCGACATAGAAGGTGTTCGTGAAACCAGAACCATAAAGAACGCTGAGATCAATGACCCCTTCCAGCGAACCGCTGCTGTCGTCATAGAAGGTTGCGCTCCGCGCCTCAAAGAGATTGGTCATCAGTCCGTTCGTGCTGAACCAGCCCGAAAAGCGCCCGGCGTCATTTTCATCCGCAAGATATGCATCCCATCTCGCCACCATTCCGGTCTTGGCCCAGGGCGCGCTGACCGCATCATCTGGATTGCGCGCGATGAAAACAAAATGATCACTGCCCTCCCCCGCATCGGCCGTGGCCACATAAAGATATCGCCCGTCGAAACGCCAGCGCAGACCCATTCCGTCGGCCGACAGCACATCGCTTGCGTAATCGGCAATGCCGTCCATCTGATACTGCCGGATATCCGTCGGGTTCTGGGTTGACGAAGCGGCGCCGGGATCGGTCTCGCCGCCCTCGACCACCCCGTCGCCGTCAAGATCCTCCCTACCGTCCAGCAGGCCATCATCATCCGTGTCGGGATCGGCGGGCAGAGAGTTTGACGACATCAGTTCCATGGCATCCGGAAGCCCGTCGCGATCATAATCCGGCGACGGGTCCGGCAGAAGCAGGTCGGCCATGACGGGATAATGGTCGGATGCGTAGAGCAGATGAGATCCGCCGGTCGGTATATTGGTGGAGATGCGCGCGTCAGTGACAATCACGATCTGAGTCGCTGTTAATCCGCGATGCAGAATCCAGTCAATGCGATCGTTTTCACCAATGATGCCGCCATTGAATCCATGGATCGTTCCAGAACCGGTCCAGTTTCCGACCACCTGCTGCCAGCTGTCCGTGAAATCGCCGGTAATCCCGTTGCTGGTGAAGGAACCCGTGAACAGTTTCCAGTCGTTGTTGTTCTGGCTGCTGTTGAAATCGCCCACCACAATGGCCATTGGCGAGGGCGGCATCAAATTATTCCGGGCCTGAATGTTGTCGGTGATCAGCGCGGCACTTCCGACCTGGGGCGTGTTGTTGAAATCGAAATGCGTGGTGCAAAAAATAAATTCCTGTCCGGTGGCCAGCATCTCAAATCTTCCCCACAACGCGATGCGCGGGAAACTTAACCCCATGTCTGGGTAGAAAACGTAGGGCTCGAAATTCGTGCCGGGAGTGTTGTTCCAATATCCACCGCCGGGACTGGGCCCAAGTGAAATTACCCCGCGGTCGAGCAGCGCCAGCACATTCGTGTTGTAGGCGAATGCCGCATTCTCGTTGCCGCTGCCCCCGCTGGGCTTCTGCCGCTGAAAACCGTAAGCCGGCAGAGCGGACGAAAGATAATCAATCTGGACATCTTCGCCCTCCTGAAAACCAATGATGTCCGGCTGATGATTTGTGATCACCGCCAGAGCCACTTCGCGGCGCTGGGGCGACTGATCGGCATTTTCCCACTTGTTGCTTCCATCGGCGGCTGATGCATAACGAAGGTTAAAGGTCATAACCCTGAGTTCAGCGGCATGCGCGGCATTCAGACCCGACATCAGTATCACCAGGAAGAACGCTAAATATTTCTTATCCACAACACCGGTCCTTAGCCGAAATAATCAAACGAAAATGCTCTTTCATTCTATCTCAGTGAAATACACGCGGCAAGCCGCGGGTCGGAACGGTTGATCATATTTTTTCGAAAAATCGAATTTTGAACGATTTTTGGCCGTTTTTTGATGTTTTCGGCGCTTTTTGGCCGTTTTTGGGCATTTTTGAGCCATTTTTGGCTGTTTTTTGATGTTTTGAGCGTTCTTGCCGGACACTTTATTTTTCTGTATTGTTTTCCCCGTGCGCAAAAGAGACACATTCGATTTTATGACTTCGACCGCAAGCCCGTGTTGCGTTCGGCTGGTTGCCTGCTCAAGGGCTTTGATATTGCCATGAAAATTTCAACCAGGGGACGGTATGGATTGCGAGTGCTGCTGGACATTGCCCTTCATCAGCAGGACGGACCCGTTGCGCTTCGCGACATTGCTGCCCGCCAGGATATTTCACAGAAGTATCTCTGGCAGGTGCTCAATCCTCTGAAAACCGCCGGGCTGCTGAACACAGTTCGCGGGGCCCAGGGCGGATGCATGCTGGCCAAAGAGCCGAAAGAAGTCACGGTTCTGGATGTCGTCAATATTTTAGAAGGTTCGACTGCACTGGTTGATTGTCTGAACAAACCCGGCACCTGCAACCGCGGTTCCCGTTGCGCCACACAAAAGGCATGGGGTCTGATCACCAAGGCTATGCAGACATCCATGAGGGAAATCACATTGGAAGATCTGAAGCGCTGGCAAAAAGAATGTGATGACACTGCGGGAAGCAGTTACGAGATCTGATCGCCCACCCCCAATAAAAATGTGAAAAAAACACTTGCAAACCAATCGTTTTGATTTAATGTCTACTATGTTGATGGATATCATATACATTAAATAAAGAACAATCGGAGAACAAATATGGCAACTCAAGGTATTAACACGCTGGCGCTTCACGCAGGGCAGCAGCCCGATCCCACCACCGGGTCGCGGGCCGTCCCGATTTACCAGACCTCATCCTATGTTTTCAAAAATTCCGAGCATGCCGCAAATCTGTTTGCGCTCAAGGAATTCGGAAACATCTATACCCGCCTCATGAACCCCACCACCGATGTGTTTGAAAAAAGAGTGGCCGCACTGGAAGGCGGAACCGGGGCTCTTGGCGTCGCCTCAGGCCAGGCCGCCATCACCTATGCCATCCTGGCCATCACCCGTCTCGGCGACGAGATCGTGGCCGCCAACAATCTGTACGGCGGAACCTATCAGCTCTTCAATCACACCCTGCCCAAACTGGGCCGGACCGTGAAGTTCGTGAATTCGCGCGACACCGAGGCCTTCCGGAAAGCCATTACTCCAAAGACACGGGCCGTGTATATCGAAACCATCGGCAATCCGAAGCTGGATGTGCCCGACTTTGAGGCCATCGCCGCGATTGCCCACGAGAACGGCATCCCCCTGATCGCCGACAACACCGTTGGGGTCGGGCTGGTGAAACCGTTCGATCACGGCGCTGACATCATTGCCAGCTCCGCGACCAAATATATCGGAGGACACGGCACATCGGTGGGCGGCGTCATTGTGGACTCCGGAAAGTTCAAATGGAACAATGGCAAGTTCCCGGAATTCACAGAGCCGGATCCGAGTTATCACGGCATCGTGTACTGGGATGCGCTGGGCGATATTCCCGGCATGGGCAATGTGGCCTTCATTCTGAAAATCCGGGTCACCCTTTTGCGCGACATCGGCGCGGCGCTCAGCCCCTTCAATGCGCACGAGTTTCTGCTTGGGCTTGAAACCCTGCCGATCCGCCAGCAGCGCCACTCTGCAAACGCGCTGGAAATCGCGCGCTGGCTCCAGAAACATCCGCACGTGAGCTGGGTCACCTATCCGGGCCTCAAGGACGATCCGAGCTATGCCAATGCCTCAAAGTACCTGAAGCACGGCTTTGGCGGACTGGTCGGGTTCGGCATCAAGGGCGGACTGGAAAGCGGCCCGCGGTTCATTGACTCCGTGGAGCTGCTGTCGCACCTCGCGAACATTGGCGACGCCAAGAGCCTTGTGATCCACCCGGCCTCCACCACGCACCAGCAGCTGACCGCGGAGCAACGCCTGGCTACAGGGGTCACGGACGATTACATCCGGCTGTCCATCGGGCTGGAGGATGTCGAGGACATCAAGGCCGACATCGCCCAGGCGCTGGATAAAGCGGTTGCCCGAATATAACAACGAGGGGAAACGCAATGGTCATGAGAAGCGAAAACGTAATCGTAAAGTTCCAGCACGGGCTGCACATGCGCGTTGCGGCGCAGATTGCAAAGATTACGCAGCGCTTCAATGCCCAGGTACAAATTGGGAAGGATGGCCAGCCGCCGGCCGATGCCGGATCAGTCCTGGAGCTGATGAGCCTGGATGCCGAATCCGGATCCAGTCTCGCGGTGACGGCCGACGGCCCCGAGAAAGATGCCGCAGTGCAAGCTCTGACGGAACTTTTTGAGCAAGGCGGCGGAATCTAGTTTTAAAAAGGGAGAAAGAAATGAGCCGAATATATGCAAACAACGCGGAATCCATCGGGAACACACCGCTGGTCCGTTTGAACCGGATCACGCAGGACAGCAAAGCCATTGTGCTCGGGAAAGTAGAAGGCCGCAACCCGGCCTTCTCGGTCAAGTGCCGCATCGGCGCCGCCATGGTCTGGGATGCGGAAAAACGGGGTGTGCTCAAGCCGGGCGTGGAAATCATCGAGCCCACCAGCGGCAACACCGGCATTGCGCTGGCGTTTGTGGCGGCGGCGCGCGGGTACAAGCTGACCCTGACCATGCCCGAGACCATGAGCATCGAACGCCGACGGGTGCTGGCAGCATTCGGGGCCAATCTGATTCTGACTCCGGCCCACGAAGGCATGAAGGGTGCCATTAAACACGCTGAAGAGATCGCGAACTCCGATCCTGCTCGGTATTTCATGCCGCAGCAGTTTGCCAATCCGGCCAATCCGGCGATTCATGAAGCCACCACCGGCCCTGAAATCTGGAACGCCACAGACGGGAAGATTGATGCGCTGGTTTGCGGCGTCGGCACGGGAGGAACAATTACCGGAATCTCGCGGTACATCAAGAGAACCAGGGGCAAAGCCATCATCTCGGTCGCCGTGGAGCCAAGCGAAAGCCCGGTTATCACGCAGCATCTGGCTGGACAGCCGCTTAAACCCGGCCCGCACCAGATTCAGGGTATCGGCGCCGGATTTATTCCCAAAACGCTGGATCTTTCTCTTGTGGATCGCGTTGAGGTTGTAGAAAGCCAGGAAGCCCTTCGATTCGCCCGCAGGATGCCCCTTGAAGAGGGACTGCTCACCGGCATCTCCTCCGGGGCTGCGGTGGCCGCCGCCCTGAGGCTTGCACAGGAGGAGGCATTTGCCGGGAAGACCATTGTCGTTGTGCTTCCCGACAGCGGGGAGCGATATCTGTCAGTCGGATTGTTCAACTGACCGGTGCTTCATAGAACAATTTTCGGAGAGAATATAAATGAATGCGACCTACGAGCAGCTGAAATCCCGAATAGCGGAAATGGACGGGGTACTGGTGGCCTTCTCGGGCGGAGTGGACAGCAGCCTTGTGCTGGCCGCAGCCGTTGACGCCCTGGATCCGCGCGCCCTTGCCGTGACAGCGTGCTCGCCCTCTTATCCGGTCCGCGAAAGGGAGCAGGCTGTTTCCATGGCGAAATTTCTCGGGGCGCGGCATTTATTTATCCAGACCCGTGAGGATGAAAATCCCGCATATCGGAGCAACCCGCCGGACCGCTGCTATTACTGCAAACGGGAATTATTCACAGTCCTCAGCGAAATCCTGCAGCGCGAGGGCCTGAAGAAAATTTTAGACGGCTTCAATGCCGACGACCGGGCAGATATTCGGCCGGGCCACACGGCGGGCTGCGAACTGAATGTGCGCTCCCCGCTGGATGAGCTTGGGATCACTAAAGCCGACGTCCGGAGTCTGGCCCGCGGGCGGGGTCTTCCCAACTGGGATCAGGCCGCCTGCGCCTGCCTGGCTTCGCGCATTCCGTATGGCGAGGAAATCACCGCCCCCCGCCTTGCAAGAATCGGCGCGGCAGAGGAAGCCATTCTCGGAATGGGTTTCGGAACGGTGCGGGTTCGCGATCATGGCCGGCTCGCCCGAGTTGAACTGGCCGCCCGTGACCTCATCCGCGCCATGAGCGCTGATGTGCGGAGCCGTGTGATCGAAGCCTGCAAACGGCAGGGATACGCCTATGTCTGCCTCGACATGGAGGGCTACCGGACCGGCTCGATGAACGAGGTGCTTGAATCGCCCCAGTCAGGCGAAAGTGATCAGAAATCTGCATCTTATCTTTCCCTGGAGACAGCATGAGCAGCAATAACGGCAATCCAGATTACAACGGCACGGGCGAGCCCGAGGATGTCCTGCGGTGGGCTCTGTCGGAATTCCACCCGGACATCGCGCTGGCGGCCAGCTTTGAAAACACGGTGCTCATTGACATGCTGACGCGCATTCGACCCGATATTCGCGTTTTCTCGATTGATACGGGCCGGCTGCCGGAGGAAACCTTTCAATGCGTGGCGGAAGCCGAGCAGCGGTTCAATATCCGGGTGGAGTGGTATTTCCCCGACTATCAGCGCCTGGAGCAGCTGGTGCGCGGAAAAGGCGTCTATTCCTTTCGCGACAGCCTGGAGGCCCGGCGAAGCTGCTGCCACATACGCAAAGTGGAGCCCCTCAACCGCGCCCTGAGCGGACTTCGCGCCTGGATCACCGGTCTGCGCAGGGATGAGGCGGAATCCCGCCGGGACGTGCAGGTGGTCAGCCGCGATGAGGCTCACGGCGGTATCATCAAAATCTGCCCCCTGGCCCACTGGACCGGGCAGCAGATTCTTGATTACACACGCGAGCACAAACTGCCTTACAACCGGCTTTCTGAAAGGAACTACACTTCCATCGGTTGCGCCTGCTGCACGCGCCCGGTAGAGCCCGGTGAAGATGCGCGCGCGGGCCGGTGGTGGTGGGAGGAATCAGAGCACAAGGAGTGCGGACTCCATATCAGCAACTGGCAGATATGACGCTTGAGATGCGTTATGCATGCGGCCGGATCGGACAAAAGGATTAAACAATGGAATCTCGCAGAAGAAGTTTCATAAAGGCGATTACATGGCGCATCTGCGGCCTGTTTTTCACCTTTTTGGTCGGTCTGATTGTAACGCGATCGTTTCGCATAAGCCTGATCATGGGAGTCACCGACTTCTTTCTGAAGATTGGAACATTTTATGGACATGAGCGATTGTGGTCGCGGATCCGCTGGGGACGCCTGCTGCCTGAACAGATCGTCAACGAAGGAGATATTCTGTGAAGACCAAACAATGGCAGCCGGAAACTTTACTGATCCATGGCGGAGGCCAGTCCATAGAGCCGACGGGCGCCATCGTCACGCCCATTGCACAAAGCTCGGCTTTTGCCTACGGCTCTGCCGAGGAAATTGAGGCCGTGTTCGCCGGCCGCGAGGCGGGTTATGTCTATTCCCGCATAGCCAATCCCACCGTGGGGGCTTTCGAGTCGAGAATGACCCTGCTCGAAGCAGGTTTGGGCTCGATTGCAGTATCATCCGGGATGGCGGCCATCAGTTCGCTCGTACTGGCGCTGGCAGGCAGCGGCGACGAAATCGTTGCGGGAAGCAGCCTTTTCGGGGGCACCTATTCGCTGTTCCAGAATACGCTCAGCCGGTACGGCATCACGGTCCGCTTTGCCGACCCCGCCCGACCCGAAGATATCCGGGCCGCCATCAGCGATAAAACGCGGCTGGTTTTTGTGGAAACCATCGGGAACCCGAAACTTGATGTCCCGGATATCGCGGCGATTGCCGCGGTGGCACATGAGCACGGCGTTCCGCTGGCGGTGGACAGCACCGTGACCACGCCCCTGCTGATTCAGCCCATGAGCCTGGGGGCCGACCTGATCGTGCATTCAACATCCAAGTTCATCAATGGACACGGCAATGCCATTGGCGGCATTATAATTGATGCTGGAACCTTCGACTGGTCCAATGCGCGCTTCGGCCATCTGGCTCCGTTCCATGCCCGGTTCGGGCAGTATGCGCTGCTGGCCGTTTTGAGAAACCGCGTTTGCCGCGATCTGGGCTGCTGCCTGGCTCCGTTCAACGCCTTTCTGCTGACCATGGGCCTTGAATCGCTGGGCGTGCGCATGGATCGGCATTGCCGGAACGCGGCCGCGGCGGCGGACCTGCTTGCCGGACATTCCGCAGTGAACGAGACCAGTTACCCCGGTTTGGCATCAAACCCCCATCATGCGCTGGCACAGCGCCAGTTCGGGGGCCGCTTCGGCGCCCTGGTCACGATCAAACTGGGAACCCGCGGACGGTGCTTCAAGTTTATCAACCGGCTGCAGCTGGCAAAAAATGCAGCCAATCTGGGAGATGCCCGGACGCTGGTTGTTCATCCGGCGTCCACCATTTGCCGGGATCTAGCGCCAGACGAACGCCGACAGATGGGCGTTGTCGACGATCTGGTGCGGCTGGCACTCGGGATTGAAGATCCCGCGGACATTCTGGGCGACATCGCACAGGCTCTTGAATCCATATAGACCGACAACAGGAGAAATGAAATGAAGGCGACCATCAATGATGATGTGAAAGAAATCCCGGATGGATTAACGATCAGCCAGCTGCTGGCTCATCAAAACGTCAAAATGCCGGACATGGTGTCCGTACAGGTGAACGGGAAGATTGTTGAACGAAATGATTTTCCCGCAACCCGGATCCGGGAAAATGACGTCGTGGACTTCCTGTATTTCATGGGGGGCGGCGCCAGGGGAGAGCATGACTTATGAACCTGAGCGAACAGCAGATTGAGCGATATTCCCGGCACATCATCCTGCCGGAAGTCGGCGGAGCTGGACAGGAAAAGCTCCTGGCCGGCCGCGTGTTGATTGTCGGTGCAGGCGGGCTGGGGTCTCCCGCCGCCCTGTATCTTGCCGCGGCCGGCGTAGGCACCATTGGTCTCGCCGACGGGGATGTGGTGGATCTGACAAACCTTCAGCGCCAGATAGCCCACGCCACGGCCAATGTGGGCCAGGCCAAGGTGGAATCCGCCGCGGAGAAATGCCAGGCAATCAATCCGGACGTGAACATCGTCCTTCATCCCGAACATCTGCGGGCAGACAATGCTTTGTCCATCATGCAGAACTACGATTTCGTCATTGACGGCACGGACAACTTCGCGGCCAAATTCCTGGTGGCCGATGCCTGCCATTTCGCAGGAAAGCCCTACTCGCATGCGGGCATCCTGCGCTTCGAGGGGCAAATGACCACGGTGATTCCCGGCCAGTCGGGCTGCTACCGCTGCCTGTTCAAGGAGCCGCCGCCACCCGACGCCGTCCCCTCCTGCTCGCAGGCCGGCGTGCTCGGCGTGCTCGCGGGAATTGTTGGAACCATTCAGGCCGCGGAAGCCCTCAAGTATCTGCTTGGAATCGGAGAATTGCTGACCAACCGGTTTCTCGTATTTGACGCGCTGAAAATGTCCTTTCGCCAGGTGGGATTCAGCCGAAACCCCTCGTGCCCGCTCTGCGGCAGCCAACCCAGCATCCTGTCGCTGCATGACGCGCCGGCCGCTGTTTGCGATCTGTCAGGCGCCAAGCCCGGCACAAACAGGCAAGGGCAAGGCAAATGAACGGAAAAACATTTACCATTACGCGGGCTGTATTCGAAGACATGCTGGCGGCGGCGCTCGATGCTCTGCCCAACGAAGCCTGCGGGCTTCTTGCCGGTTCTGAGGATCGCGCAATAAAATGCTGCGTCATAACCAATGCGGATGCTTCGCCGGACCATTACAGCATGAGGCCGGAAGATCAGTTTGCGGCCATTCAGGATATGCGCGCCGCGAAGCTGAAAATGCTGGCCATCTGGCACAGCCACCCCTCCACACCGGCCCGGATGTCCGAGGAAGACATGCGGCTTGCCTACACGCCGGATTTATACTATGTGATTGTTTCACTGGCAGCGCCCGGACAGCCGGTCGCCCATGCGTTCGAGGTGGATAACGGAGTTGCCCGCGAAATACCCGTTGTAATAGAAGAAGGGCATGGTTAAAGGTCATGACTGAGAAAGCGAGTCCCCTGCCGCAGGAATTTGCGGACGATATCGCTCAGCATTCGCTTGATGTGACACGCTTTCTTGACGGAGAATTGTCCGCGTCTATTCTGAAATCAAGGCGCGTGCCCCGGGGGATTTACGAGCAGCGGCAAGACGGATCCTTCATGGTTCGCGTGCGCCTGCCCGGCGGGCTGATGGCGGTCAATCAAATCAAAAAAACTGCGGATCTGGCGGAACATTACGGCAGCGGGATGCTGCATGTGACCACGCGCCAGGACATTCAAATTCACAATGTGAAAATTGAACAGACTCCGGCCATCATCAAGGAACTGTTTCTGGCCGGCCTCACGTCCCGCGGCGGCGGCGGCAACACCGTGCGCAATGTGACCTCCTGTCCGTATGCGGGTATTTGCCCCGCGGAACGCTTCGATGTGACCCCGTGCGTGGTGGCGGTCACCGATTATCTCATCAGGCTGCCCGGCAGCTATAATCTTCCCCGGAAATACAAAATCGCATTCAGCGGATGCTCTGCGGATTGCGCATTGGCCCAGATCAGTGATCTTGGTTTCATTGCTCATGTGCGCAACGGCCAGCCGGGTTTCAGTGTTTACGCCGGCGGCGGGATGGGCGCGGAATCCCGGATTGGCGACCGCATGGATGAATGGATCCCGGCCGCTGACACCATCCGGATCGCGGAAGCCGTGCGGCGACTGTTCGATCTGGTGGGTGACCGGCGCAACCGGCGGCAGGCGCGCCTGCGCTTTGCCGTGAAAAAAATGGGGGCCGATGCTTTTCGCGATATGCTGCGCGAGACCGTGAAAAAAGTGACGGATGAAAACATTCCCGCGCTCGAACCCCTGCCCCATCCTGTCGAATCTCCCGTGGACGCGCCCGGCGGCTACCGCAGCCTGCTGACGCAGGTTGCGGGAGCAGGCGTACTGTATCAGCGTCAGAAAGGATATGCCGCCGTGCCTGTGCGGCTGCCCTTTGGAAACATTTCATCGAAATCACTTGGCGCGCTCGCCGATGTTGCCGAGCGCTTCAGCGAAGAAAAAATGCTGCGGGCCACCCAGGACCAGAATCTGCTGCTGCGGTTTGTGCGCCAATCTGAAATCGGCAAGCTGTGCGACGAAGTAAGCCGCATCCTCGGCCCGAATTCGGTTCTTTCCAGCGCAGGAGTTTCGATAACCGCTTGCACCGGCGCCGCAATCTGCCGTTTGGGGCTTTGCCTGTCCCAGCCGGCCGCAAAAGCCTGTGCGGATGCTCTAACCGCCGCCGATCTGGAACCCTCCACGCTGCTGGCTGTGGATATTCGCATCAATGGCTGCCCCAACGCATGCGGACAGCACCCCGTCGGCACCATAGGCTTGTTCGGAGCGACGCAGCGGTCAGAAGAACGCCTCGTTCCCGCATATCGGATTCTGCTGGGTTCGAGGCGCGGAGAGGGACGCGCCCGGCTCGGGGAATCAGCGGGGGCCGTTCCCGCGCGCGCGCTGCCGGCCCTGCTCAAAGATCTCCTCCTGGATTTTCAAAATCAGCGCAAACCCGAAGAACCCTTTGCGGATTATTTTGACCGGAAAGGCATGAGCCACTTCCAGCGGCTGATCGCGGAGCATGCGAAGGTGCCGCATTACGCGGACGACCCCTCGTTTTACCGCGACTGGGGCCGCGACGAGGATTTCACCCTGGCCGGACGCGGGGCGGGCGAATGCGGGGCGGGAGTGTTCGAAGTTATCGCCGAGGATTTGTCGGTCGCCGCACGCGCCCTCGCCCAAGCGGAGAAGACCGCAATCCCACATGAGCTTCTGCTCCAGGGACTGCTGGCGACGATCCGGGCGCTTCTCATCACCCGGGGCATTGACTCACAGAATCCTGATGTCATTTTCGCTTCGTTTGAACAGCACTTTCTGGACAGCGGTCTGGTTGATTCCCGCTTCCGCGACCTGCTGGCCCGCGCGCGAAGCTGTCGGGAGGGGAAACACACCGCACTCGACAGTCAGGCGGGTGAAATCCGGGAACTGCTGCACCGGATAGAAGAACTCTACTCCACCATGGACGCGGAACTCCGCTTCCGTGTGCCCGAACAGCAGGCGGCTTCTCCGCAGGCGCCGGCGGCCGAAAGCAGCGCCGCGGCGGTTGAGATTGATTTGCGCGGCGTCGCCTGCCCCATGAATTTTGTGAAAGCCAAATTGAGGCTGGAAACCATGAGCATCGGATCCACGCTGGGGGTGCTGCTGGATGACGGCGCGCCGATACAGAATGTCCCGGCCAGTTTCAAGAATGAAGGCCAGGAGGTGCTGGAAATACACGCCGTTGATGGCGGGCACTGGCACATGCTGATCAGAAAGAAGAAGTGAGGATTGACCGGCATGGGATCAGCACCGCCAGAGACAGATAGATCCGGTCCCCTTCCCATCCTTCCGGTTTCCCTTCTGCTGAAAGACCGACCCTGCCTGGTCGTGGGCGCCGGGAATGTAGCGGTGCGAAAGGTCGAGCACCTGATTACGGCGGGCGCGAAGGTGACCGTCATTGGCGACATGATTTCACCGGGCGCTCATGAATTGCACCGGCGAGGTCTCATTCACCTGAAGGTGCGGGCGTTTGAGGACGATGATGTGGTCGGCTGCGCGGCGGTATTTGCCGCCACGGATTCGGCCGAGGCCAACCTGCGCGTGCTGGAAGCATGCCGCGAACGCGGAATTCTCTGCGGATGCGTGGACCTGCATTGGCGCGAAAGCGATCTGATCAGTCCCGCCGTTCTGCGGGTTGACGATATCACGATATCCGTATCCACAGGCGGGAAATCCTGCCGGCGATCGCGGCTGGTGCGGGACAGCATGATGCGGCATCTCTCCGGCATCAATACGGCCGAACTGCTGATCATCGGCACAAGCTTCCGGCAGCTTGGATTAAAAAGACTGGAGGCTCTGTGCCTCAACTTGAGACCGGAAGAAACCGGCAAAATGCTTAAATGCATCTGGGGTTTGCACGAGTTCATGCTGCTCAGCACATGCAACCGCGTGGAGCTGTGGGCACTGGCCGCCGCCGGCGAAAACCTTGAAGAGCTTCTGCGGCGCGCGCTCGGACTGGGCGGCCTTAAACAAAACGCGTATTATATTCACCAGGGGTTCGATGCCTTCCGGCATTCATCACTGCTGGCTGCGGGGCTGTTGTCGCAGTCGCCCGGGGAAAGCCACATCGTGTCTCAGGTCAAGGTTGCCCTGGACTCAGCGAAACAGGCCGGCTGGGCGGGCAGCATCCTGCAGGAATGGGCTTCCAGCGCATTGCACATTTCAAAAGAAGTGCGATCAGCCGTTTCGGGCATGATTCAAAGCCGGGATGTGGAGGAAATGGTTATGGAACGGCTGGCGGCCGAGCAGCCCTCATTCCCCGACATGCGCGGAATGGTAATCGGCACAGGCGAGGTTGGAAACCGCCTCATGCAGCTGCTTGCAGCACGGCCCGGCCACGGCCGGATCTGCTGGTGTTACAGGAATCATAAACCGGCACTGCCGCCAGAGTGGGCAGGACGGGTTTCCGCGCTCGACTTCTCCGAGATCGGCCCGGCGTTACGCGGTTCCGATTACATAATCGTGGCCGCCGGAGGAACCGAGCCCGTCCTTTTGCCGGACCACGCATCCCGGCTGAAACCAGCCGGCGATGTACTGATTATTGATGTGGGCATGCCCCGCAACGTGGCCCCGGAACTTGCCGCCCGGGCAGACAACGTCCATCTTGTAAACCTCTGCGATCTCAAGCGAAGCCGGCAGCGCAAGCCGAAAGAGATCGCGGCTGCGGTTCAAAAAGGACATCAAATTGTGGACGGGCATCGTGACTTGTATGACAAAAACATCCGCAACATTCAAAGTCGGTACACGGAATAGCAGGCTGTCCCTGCTGCAAACCGGAACGGTGGTGGAGCATCTGGGCCGGCTTTTCCCGGCCGGCACCTTTGATGTTCATCCGTCTTCATCGCCGGGTGACCGCGATCAGGCGATGGATCTGCGCATCAGTCCCGCCGATTTTTTCACGCACGATTTGGACGAGGCCGTTCTGCGGGGCGACCTGGATTTTGCGATACACAGCGCCAAAGACATGCCCGACCCCTCCAGCGCCGGGCTGGACTGGTTCTGGCTCCCATGGCACGAGGATCCGCGCGACTGCCTTGTGCTGCCGGCCGGGTGGGCGCTCAAAGACCTCCCCCGTGAACCGCGCATCGGCGTCAGCAGCGAGCGACGGGCCGCCTATTGCCGGCAACGGTTTCCACACGCGCAAATCCTGCCGGTGCGCGGCAACATTGACGAGCGCCTCGCGCAGCTCGACGCACACAAATTTGACGCGATACTTTCCGCCGGATGCGCCCTGATCCGCCTCGGTCTTGAAGCCCGGATCAGCGAATGGATTCCACGCGATGCTCTGCCGCCCCCTGCCGGTCAGGGGTGGCTGGGAATATCCTTCCGTGCGGGTGACCGCCGCATGATTCGGCTGAGGTCTCTTTTTGCAAAGCCGGTGGTGTTTGCCGGCGCCGGCGCGGGCCGCGCGGGAATGTGCACGCAGGATGGTTTATCCAGTCTGAAATTATGCGAGGTCTGCCTGCACGATGCACTGATCGATCCCGCCCTGCTGGCCGTGCTGCCGGCGGACGCAGTGGTTGTTAATGCGGGCAAGCGCGCCGGGGACTCTGCAAATGCCCAGGACCTGATCACCGAACAGCTCCTGCGGTACGCCCGGCGCGGGCATCGCGTGGTTCGATTGAAGGGCGGAGATCCGGGCATCTTCGGGCGGCTGGCCGAAGAGACGCAGGCGCTGGAGGCATTGGGTTTGCCATATCGGGTCATTCCCGGAGTCAGCGCCCTGAACACGGCGACCACCGGAACCGGAATGCTGCCGACCCGCCGCGGGGCGGCACAGGGTTTCTGCGCTGTTTCCGCACGGGCCGCCGGCGGGGCAGATGCGGATATGTCAGGGCCGGCGCGCAGCCGTCTTCCCGTTATCGCCTTCATGGCCGGAAGCCGCGCAGCATCCGTTGCGAAACAGCTGCTGCGCGATGGATGGCCCTCCGATACCCCCATGGCCATGATTTATGCCGCAGGGACGGAGGACGAGGAGATCGTGGCCGGAACGCTTGATCGCTGTCCCGCTCTAAAACCTGATTCTGATTCGCCCTGCCTGCTGGTCTGCGGAGAAGCCGCGGCGCACCAGTTCCGCAGGGATCTGGGACCATTGCGCGGGAAAAGGGTGCTTCTCACCTTCAGCGAATCCTTGATGGAGCCTGCCATGCAGGCGGTGCGGGATTATGGAGGCGTTCCGGTTGCCCGGCCCATGATTCGCGTTTCTCCGTGCACTGAAAATGATGCCGGCTGGGCGCAGTCCATGCAATCTTTTGACGCAATCGCCCTGACCTCTCCCTCTGCCGTTGACTGCATGATTGAGGCGCTGCGCCGGACAAAAACAGATTTGCGAACGCTTCCGCCGGTGCTGCTCGTTTCGGGCCCTGCAGTCGCCGCGCGTCTTGAATTTCACGGTCTTTATGCGGCCGAATGCACCGTCGGCAATTCGGGCTGCGAGACTCTGCTGGATTGCGCCGCCCGCCATTTGCGGGCCGGTCAACGGGTGCTGCGTTTGCGGTCGGATCGGGCCGGGGACGGATTGGCGAACCGGCTGCGGGAACAGGGTTTTGTAGTGGACGATGTTGTTCTGTACCGTAACACACCCATTTGTTATGAGCACATGCCGCGTTTTGACATGGCGGCATTCGCCAGCGGGTCCGGGGTGGAATCATTCATCGAGCAATGGGGACCCGAAGCGCTGGCCGGGAAAATTGTGGCGGCATTTTCCGGTTCCGCCGCCTCGGCCCTGGCGCGGGCCGGAATTCCCATTGACGCCGAGATTGCGCATCCTTCGGCACAAGACTGCATCCGGGAGCTGGCCTTGCATGAACTTCGAAAATCCCTGGAGGAGACGATATGAACGCATATCCGGAACGGCGAATGCGGCGCCTGCGGCAGACCGCGAATCTGCGACGGATGATGGACATGGAATTCCCCGGCGCCGGCCGCTTTATTTGGCCTGTATTCGTTGTGGATGGCAAGAACGTGAAAAGGCCCATTGAAGCCATGCCCGGCCAGTTTCACTACAGCCCGGATGAACTGATCCGGGCGCTGGACCCGCTGATAAATATCGGCCTCGGCGGGATTCTGATTTTTGGAGTCATCCCGGATCAGCTCAAGGATCAAACCGGCCATGCGGCACTGGATCCGGAGGGCGTTGTCCCGCGAACCGTGAGTCTGGTGTGCAAAC
Organism: Kiritimatiellia bacterium; assembly: GCA_050178035.1. Classification (GTDB taxonomy): domain Bacteria; phylum Verrucomicrobiota; class Kiritimatiellia; order JAKQHR01; family JAKQHR01; genus JAKQHR01. Next base: position 56,571 of record JBFXGK010000012.1, on the reverse strand, counting down.
AATTTCCCGATCTGGTTGTATTTACAGATGTGTGTCTGTGCGGACACACCGTTCACGGTCATTGCGGTCCGCTGGACAACCGGGGAGATGTGGACAACGATGCCGCCGTTGACCTGCTGGCCCGCGCGGCCCTCATTCATGCCTCCGCCGGAGCGACGGGCGTCGCGCCCAGCGCCATGATGGACGGACAGGTGCAGGCCATCCGCAGCGCGCTGGACGCGGCGGGGCATGCCAGGACGCTGATCATGAGCTACTCGACCAAATTCGCTTCATCCTTTTATGGCCCGTTCCGTCAGGCGGCCGGGTCAGCTCCGGGCCGGGGGGATCGCAAGACCTATCAGGCCTCATATGCGGATCCGTCACGCGCACTGCTGGAATCCGGCATTGACGAGAAGGAAGGCGCCGATATCCTGATGGTTAAACCGGCCCTGTGCTATCTGGACATGATTACCCGTTTGCGCGAACGGACGGACCTGCCGATCGCCGCTTTCAATGTGAGCGGGGAATACTCGATGCTGATTGCGGCCGCTGAACGCGGTTGGGGTGATTTGCAAAGCATGGCAAGAGAGTCCATCATGGGGATTCGGCGGGCCGGCGCGGATATCATCATTTCGTACTGGGCCAGCCGTTATGAGGAGATATTTCTTGGCTAATATCAACAGCAACACAGCTTCCGGCTGCGACTCCCGGGCGCTTTTTGAGCGGGCGTTGCGGATCATGCCCGGCGGGGTCAACAGCCCCGTAAGGTCGTTTCAAGCCGTGGGCGGCAATCCCGTGTATATGGCCTCCGGAAAAGGCGCGCGCCTGCGGACCGTGGAGGGCCGGGAACTGCTGGATTTCTGCGGATCATGGGGTGCACTGCTTTTTGGACATGCGCGCGAAGAGATTTGTGAAGCGGTCGCCCGGGCGGCCCGTAACGGAACCAGCTTTGGGGCCAACACGGCCGGTGAGGTTGAATTCGCGGAATGCCTGAAGCGGCTTGCTCCCGAACTGGAAATGATCCGCCTCGTTAATTCCGGCACGGAAGCCGTCATGACCGCTGTTCGCCTTGCAAGAGGTTTTACCGGGCGCACAAAATTGCTGAAGTTCGCCGGCTGCTATCATGGGCATGCGGATACGGTCATGGTTGAGGCGGGAAGCGGCCTGATCACGGACCGCCGGGACAAGTCCGACGGCATGCTGGCCGCCATGCGCGATGAAGTGATCGCGGCGCCATACAACTCTATTCAGGCCGTGTCAGAAATTGTTGAGACTCACGGAGACCAGCTCGCCGCCATCCTCGTGGAACCGGTGGCGGCAAACATGGGGTTGATTCCGCCCAGGCCCGGTTTTCTGGAAGCGCTGCGCGAAATGGCGGATCACTGCGGGGCATTGCTCATTTTCGATGAGGTCATCACGGGTTTCCGGTTTGCGCCGACCACCTGGGGATCCATGAACGGGATTATTCCGGATCTCACGTGCCTCGGGAAAATCATCGGGGGCGGATTGCCGCTGGGCGCCGTGGGCGGGCGGGCCTCCGTTATGAGTTCGCTGACCCCTACGGGTTCGGTGTATCAGGCAGGAACACTGAGCGGGAATCCCCTGGCCGTGACGGCAGGTTTGGCAACATTGAATCTGATCGAAACCGAACCGCCGTATGAATGCCTGCAGCAGCTCGGCAGACGCCTGGCAGACGGGATGCAGGTTTTGGGAAATGACACGGGCCTTCCAATAACCTGCTCACGGATGGGGGGCGTGTTCACCATCTTCTTCCTCGCCCGGCCGCCCGAACATGTTGTGGAGGCCAAACAGGCCGATACCGCCCGTTTTGCAAATTTCTTTCACGGCATGCTGGCCAAAGGCATTTATCTCCCCCCGGCGCAGTTTGAGGCCGGGTTCATCTCGGCGGCTCATACAGAAAACGACGTGGAGCGCTTCACGTGCACAGCACGCGAAGTTTTGCAGATGGAGAATATCTGACGAGACGCCGGCGCTCGGTATCCGTCCGCAGTTTATTTCAAGGACTGTGAAATGAGTCCAATGTGAAGTAAACTAATATAGAGGTTGTCATAATATTGAATTGCGGCAGCGCCGCGGGAGAAGATCGTATGAAGAACAATTCAGACTCCAACGCAAATTTTCACGTCCTGAAAACCCCCAACCCTTCGGAAATGTCCTCCGGCGGAATTACCGTCCGCCAGGACCAGACGGTGGCCGAGCTGGTCATCGGGCATCCGGAACTGCGGGAAAAACTGGAGAAAATGGGCATAGACTACTGCTGCGGAGGCAAGCGGCCGCTGGGCGAAGCCGTCGGCGCGGCCGGCATCGAATGGCCGGCCTTCGTCAGCAAACTGCAGGGGGAAGCGAAGCCATCCGCGCAGAAGGACTGGAGCAAGGCGCCGGTCACCGAGCTGGCGGACCATATTCTGGACAAGCATCACGCGTTCATGAAAGAGCAGCTCCCGCGCATGGACAGTCTTCTGGCCAAAGTGCGCAGTGCGCACGGAGAAAATCACGGCGCCATGATTGACGATCTGCGCCGGGTGTTTAACTCGCTTCGTTCCGAAATTGAAATGCATCTGATGAAAGAAGAGCAGATCCTCTTCCCGGCCATCAAGGCGGTGGATGCCTATGTGTCGGGCACAGGCGGCCTGCCGGTGATCCACTGCGGAAGCGTTGCCAATCCGATCCGTCAGATGGAACACGAGCACGATAGCGCCGGCGAGGCGCTGGCGGAGATGCGCAGGATCACGGGAAACTACACCCTGCCCGAGGACGCCTGCCAAAGCTTTGCGGCCCTCTACGACGGGTTGCAGGCCATCGAGGCGGATCTTCACGAACATATCCACCTGGAAAACAACATCCTCTTCCCCAGAAGCATCCGGCAGGAAGAGGAAATGCGGAAACAATAAATCGTCGCTTAGGCTCGCCGCGCGGGACGCCCTGCAGTTTGACAACGCCTGGCTGGAGCGTTCGGCGCAGAATTGCGGCCAATGAGTCAATATGGGACTAATTTAGTCCTATATTGAATATTAACCGTTTTGGGCACTTTTGGGGCCGTTTTCCGAGCATTTTGTGACTTCTGTGCCTTTTCGCGGCCAACTTCTGAAATCACCACAAAAGACCTGCGTTAAGAAGATTTCGCACGAAGCCACCAAGTCGCAAAGACTGAATTCTGTTGATCCTGTAAATCCTGTCTGATTTCCGGAATTTTGACAGGATCATCTGAATTCAGAGGCAACTACGAAAAATACGAAAGACGCGAAAAGAGGAAGATTCCCTGCCCCTCCGATGCCCGCCTTCCTGATTCAGAAATTCATATCTGGAACTCAAGAACTCAGGAATCCGTTAAATCCTGTCTGAAAAAGTCATTTAGGCTGAAGGAAGCATTCAGAATCTCTGTGGCCTCTGCGTCCCTGCGCCTCCGCGCGAAAACTCTTCGTTCTGAAATCCTGTTCATCCTGTTGATCCTGTCTGATTTCTGGAATTTTGACAGGATCAACAGGATTTACAGGATAAATGGCCCAAGACAGTCATTCCCCCGATCTTCTTCCCAATACTTCGTGCCTTGGTGTCTTTGTGCGATAACTCTGAAAAAATGCCCCATAATCGCAACAACGCCAGTACTGCTCTTCCCACCATTCCATTCTTCCATCATTCCAGCCTTCCGTCATTCCGAAGAACACCATCCGGGATTTCCAGAATTTGTGCTTCTTGATTGCAGCAACACCCGCTATATTATGCACGTAATTTCAAGGAGATATGCAGGCAGACACCAAAATGGTGATGATCAGCAGAAAACTGCTCAATAACTTGTTGGGCCACATAATTATATGAAACACGCGCACTGGTACTACTTCATCGCCCTAGTCGACGAACTCGAAGAAACATCGCGATACGTCGAGTTCTCTCCGGAGAACTTCGCCACCTACTCCACCGAATTCTCGAAACTCATCTTGGCGGCATGTTCAGAGATAGATGTTGTGTGTAAGCTGCTGTGTCAGAAGATAAAGCCGGATTCACAAGCGGCGAACATCCGCGAGTACCAGAAAGCGATTCTCCCAACCTACAAGCATCTTCCCTCAATTGAAGTCGTCTTGCGACGATATGAGATCTCTCTCAGGCCATGGGAATCGTGGAGCACAGATCACACCCCAGACTGGTGGAATGATCACAACGACATCAAGCACCACAGAGACCAGCACTACAGGAAATCGAGCTTGAAGAATGCAATTGCGTCAGTCGCGGGGCTGGCGGTGATGGTGACGTATCTCTACCATGACGAGCTTTCACAGACACTTACCAACACGATACCGAGTTTTCTGTTCGTTGCATATCAGTACAATAGAGGCTCGGTCATGTTGGCGAAGCCTCTCATGCACCTTCCCGATTTCCCGAAGACCGACCCATTCAGCAGAAGAAAGAGATGAAAAGAAGGCCGAATCAGCTCACTTCGTTCGCAACTTGCCCTTCCGGCGCGAAGCGCGCCTACAGGACAAGTTGCTTCACCAACATTTGGCTGGCCATCGCAGGCAACGCCTATTAGGCTTCAGCCAGAGTTTGTGAACGCCGCAGTGGGTGCATCAAATTATGACTAAATACATGAAGATCGCCGCCATCCCAATTATGGGCATTCTTTGCTCATGTGTTACGGCCCAAGACCGGCCCCAAAAACACGCAATACAGGGCATATCAATATCTGGTGCGACCGTGGCATTTTATGAGGTTGAGGGCCGCACTGCCGAACAAATACGGGGGCAACTGGACTCGCTTGGGCCAATAGACGAAACGGGCCACCCTTCACATGCCGCAACCCACTGGGATATCAGATGGACGTGGCCAGGATACGGAACTCCGACGGGCGAAGTGTCGAGGGCAATCGTAACGATGCGCGCCATGACGATTCTGCCCAAGTGGGATCCGCCGGAAGAAACGGCAGCATCTGTGATTAAGCAGTGGAACAAGTACCTTGAAGGCCTTGCAAAGCATGAAGGACATCATGTGTTCCTCGCAGCGCAGGGCCGCGATGAGATAGCGTCCGCTCTTCGTAATGCAACCCGGGAGAACGCCGATTCAATTGCCTTTGCCTGCCTTAACGAATGCAGGAGGCGAAACGCGCTCTTTGATCAGGAAAGCGGACATGGAGCCGCAGATGGACTGGAGTTTCCATAATGAATAAGCAGCGCACACTTCGTTGCGCCGCGGCAGGCCGAAAAAATGATGCACAACACCGGGCAATTTGATAATGTGTCCCAATGCCGCTGAGACTAAACAGATTTATACGCGATGGTGCCCAAATTTTCCTTGGCGATGCACTCCACCTTTACGAGCAATGGCAGCCACCTACCGTTATTATTTCAGATGGCCCCTATGGGCTGAACAGCTATCCCGGAGATCCACCTACAACCGACACGCTTGCAGAGTGTTACGCGCCGCACGTTGCCGCATGGTCGAAGTTTGCACTCCCATCAACAACCCTTTGGTTCTGGAACTCTGAACTGGGTTGGGCAAAGGTCCATGACCTCCTTGATGCGCAGGGGTGGGAGTACCGCAGTTGCCACATCTGGGATAAAGGCATCGGTCATATCGCCGGTAACTGTAATGGTAAGACAATACGGAAGTTTCCTGTCACAACCGAAGTGTGCGTTCAATACACAAAGCGGGTTTTGTTCAAGAACCACCACCGGACATTGACGATGAAGGAATGGTTGCGTCATGAATGGGTCCGATCTGGATTGCCTCTAAATAGAACGAACGAAGCCTGTGGCGTCCAAAACGCTGCGACTCGTAAATACTTCACGCAGGATCACCTATGGTATTTCCCGCCAGCAGACGCTTTCGATCTTTTAGTCAAGTATGCAAACAAACACGGGAAACGGACGGGCCGCCCATATTTTTCGATAGACGGGAAAAAACCCCTGACAGGTAAAGAATGGGAGACAATGCGGGCCAAGTTTAACTTTGCTACGGGCATCACCAACGTATGGCAAGAACCCGCCGTGCGCGGTATCGAGCGACTTAAAGACCAGAACAAGTGCGTCCATAGCAACCAGAAGCCGCTCCGACTTCTTGAACTGTGCATCAAAGCATCATCTGACGAGAATGATGTCGTTTGGGAGCCGTTCGGGGGCCTTTGTTCTGCGACAATTGCAGCCCACAGGCTCAAAAGGAGATGTTATGCGTCGGAAATCAACGAAGAGTACTTCCAAATTGCGATCAAGAGGCTCGAAAACTATGACGTCTTCTAAACCACCAAGCCCCGTCACGCCAGCAAAGACCTGGAAGCATTATGATCTGCTGCGCAACGTCAAAGATGCTCTGGTCTGCCTTCCTTCGTATTTCAAGACCGATACGAACATCGAGGGGATTTCTGCTACTGACATTTTCACGCTGAATAGTGCTCTTGGCGCAACAATAGAAAACCAGGTTGTTGCAACACTGAATCAAATGCGGTCGGTTTGGGACCCAAATGACAAGTATACTTTATATTCATTTACTCGCCAGTCCCAAACTTTTCCCGATGTCCTATTGAAGCGCACATCTGGCAACTCATCGTTAAGAGATGAGATTATATTAGGTATTGAACTTAAGGGCTGGTATCTGCTGGCAAAGGAAGCAGAGCCTAGTTTTCGATTTCAGGTTACCGCTAAGGCTTGTGCGCCGCAGGATCTATTGGTTGTCGTGCCGTGGGCACTCAACAATGTCATATCAGGCTCCCCGAGGGTGTTTACGCCATATATTGAATCTGCACAATATGCAGCTGAATATCGAAACTATCACTGGCAAAAGCTCCGCGAAGCAAAGACAGACAGCGGCATCTTAAGCCCACCCGGCGTAAAACCATATCCCAAAAAATCGGATAAAATCTCCGACAAGCCGAAGTCCGATAGTGGTGGGAACTTTGGTCGGTTTGCCCGGACGGGCATCATGGACAATTATCTTGCGCAAGAGTTGCAAGAGTTGCTTTGTGGTATTCAGGCTAACCATTGGCTGAAATTCTTCAAGATATTCCAAGACCAACGCGATGCCGAAAGCATTGCAGAAGCGCTTGACGTACTGCGTTCAAGAGTGGAATCACAGCTCAAGACGACGCCGTCCGATGAACTCGTTGCTATTTTGACCATCATCGAGAATATTAAAACACTTGTGAAATAATATGACGGCGAAATGCGGCGCTCACTTAGTTCGCATTTTATAGACAGAATGATTACACGGAGACAAGTCTCAGACCGCATCGATGATGCGGGAGCATCTTTCGAGCAATGTTGGGACAAGCTCGACAACATCAGACAGGCACGACCTGATTCCGACTTCGGGCAGGCAATCTTGTCTCTGCAACCCGAGTTGGCTACCGCACTGGGCAAGCTGGACAAACTTCGGCTCAAGCTCCATGGCGAGAAACGCCAGCTGATTGACAGGAAGGACAAGTTGAATGCTCGGTGGTTCACTCATCGAATGCAGATGATCGCTTCATACCACGAGGCCATCGACGCGGCTATCGACATCGGAAAGACAATCGGGGATGCTTTCGCATGGCTCTTCTATCAAGACGAGCGAGAGTGGCTCTCCCGTCACGAGCAGCATCAGCGGCAGAGACATCTACCGCCGGGACTGGGGGGTCGAGGCGAAATCGAGTTTATCCGGAACGCTCCCATGTTCTGGGGCTATCTTGTGCTCTATCACGGTATCACGACTTACCTACGACTCGGCGACGTGAGCTTGATCGATCTCGCAAAGAGACGAGTCATTGGAATCGGAGAACTCAAGACGACTGCTGTCGAGGGCAACAAATTGTCAATGCAAATGACCATCGTCGGGCATAGTAATCTACGCCCGCCGGAGGCGCCAGTTTCTCGGCCTCGTGAGGCACAAACTCACCTTACGGCAGCGATGGAGGATCGCCTGCGTCGACAGGTCAAGGCGATGAAGAATGCGTTCCACCAGAAGACGGAATCAACGCTAACGGTTCAGCACAAAATCCACACAACGTCCCACCATTCGGCCCTATCAGCAATCGAGGCCGGCCTGGCAACGCAGCGCTGTACACACGCCAAGGCGGGAGACGGACTTCTATTGACAGCTTTCACAGATCATCGTTCACATCTTTCTGCAAGACTCATGGGTGGACTTCCCCCTTGGTTCAATCGAAGCCTCGAGGATCTGGTCCCTAAGGTGATGTCCATCTGCGACAAATCCTCCAAGTACAACTCCATCCATATTGGTACGATTCACTATTCATCAAACGGGTACAGCCACTTCCACGGCATGATTCCCCTGTATTGGTGGCCACTGAAAACGACATTTCTGCATGATTTGGCGTTTCGTCGGGTCGTCATTGCCGGGTTCTACAATCCTGCGTTCCTCGTTGGCAAAGTCCGAGATCGCGGTTTTGAGGTGCGGCACAGCGACGGAGATAACTCGTTCGAGATCGAGAGAAAGACAGCCGATGGGCGGTCCGTCCGCCTTGAGGGCTTTGCATACCTGGCAAGCTTGGTTCACTACCATCTTATAAATGAAGAGACGATTCTTGCCTTTCTCGATAAAGTGCTGCAGGAAGCCGAAGATCCGAAATACGTTGGCAAGAATTTAAAGTTCAGTATGGACATACAGCACGTTCAATCCATGGAGGATCGAACAAGCCCTTGCATAGCTACAACTCATTCCGCGGCGGAATGCGTTGAGGGTGAAGGGCCGCCTGCATAGGGGCCGGGGGGGGCAGATCCTCACGTTTAACATATAGATTGCTTGAACCCTGAAGTCCGGAAAATGCGTGATGATATTTTTGGGCTTTGATCGGTGACCACAACCGCGTTTTTTGAAATCGGGAACCGAATTTTGGTTATTTTTGCGTTTTTTGGGCGTTTTTTGATGTTTTTTGGCGTTTTTTGGCCGTTTTTGGGCATTTTTGAGCCATTTTTGGCCTTTTTTTGATGTTTTGAGCATTCTTGCCGGACGCTGCTTTTTTCTGTACTGTTTTCTGCGTGCGTAAAAGAGACACATTCGATTTTCTGACTTCGGCCGCGGCGGTCGCCAGCGATGCGGCGGGTGTGTACGCCGGCTTTATGCTCGCCGTGTGGATCCGCTTTTACAGCGGATGGATTCCCCTTCATGGCGAAAATCTTCCGCCGATGCTGCAGTATATGCTGGGCGCGGCCGTTGCCACGGTCCTGTTCATTTTGATTTTCCGTTCCATGGAGCTGTATCACCGTCCGCAGCTCGGGCACTTCACGGAAAAACTTCCGCGCATTGTGCGCGGGTGCGCCTACGGGCTTGTGATCTCCACCGCCATGGCGTTCCCCGTTCGCGATCCGCCCTTCTCGCGCGCGGCGATGGTGCTTTCGTTTTTCACGGTTACGCTGGTGGTGCTGATCGAGAAGAACATCCTCTTCCAGTGCGAGCGGCACTGGGCGCGCCACCAGGCCGCCAAAAAGAATGTGGTGATCATCGGCACCGGGGCAACCGCGGGACAACTCACGGAAATCCTCAGCCGCGAGCACCGCCTGCGCGCAAAGCCCGTCGCCTTTTTCCTGGTCGACGGCGAAACCGCCGACCCGCGCGTGCCGGCGGGCCTGATCCGCGGACGCATGGACGGCATCCCGGAATTTCTGGGAGCAAACGAAATTGACGAGGTCATCGTCGCGAACCCCTCCGCGCTTACGCACGCGCAGATGGTGGACCTGATCATCGAATGCGAGAAGGTGCTGGCCGATTTCCAGATGGTGCCGGACATTTTCGGCGTGCTCACCAGCAAAGTGGACATGCAGATGGTCGGGGGCATCCCGATGCTGGGCGTCGGCAAGTGGCCGCTCGACTATTTCTGGAACCGCGCGCGCAAGCGCATGGAGGACATTCTTGGCGCGCTCGTCGGACTGATTATCTCCGCGCCCGTCATTGCGGTCGCCGCGCTGGTGATCAAAAAAACCTCTCCGGGGCCGGTGTTTTACAGGCAGGAGCGCTGCGGCGAGCGCGGCAGGGTTTTCAACCTCTACAAACTGCGCACGATGCACTGCGACGCCGAGAGCCAAACCGGCCCGGTCTGGGCCAGCCCGGACGATCCGCGCCGGACGCGCTTTGGAACCTTTCTGCGAAGGTTCAATCTCGACGAGCTTCCGCAGTTCTGGAACGTGCTGAAGGGCGAAATGAGCCTCGTGGGGCCGCGCCCCGAGCGGCCGCATTTCGTGGAGCAGTTCAAAGAGGACATCGCGCGCTATATGTGGCGGCATGTCTCCAAACCGGGGCTGACCGGCTGGGCGCAGGTCAACGGCCTGCGCGGGCAGACGAGCATCGAGGACCGCATCAGCTATGACCTTTTCTACCTCGAAAACTGGTCGCTCTCGCTCGACTTCAAAATCCTGATCCGCACGCTGTTCAGCACCAAAAACGCGTATTGATTGCCGAGCAATCCCCGTTTGACATTCGGGGCCTGATTGCCTATGTTTTCCCACTTTAGCAAACGGTCGGAAAGGCCGGATGTTTGGAGAAAAATGCCCACGTACGAATATGAATGCCAGAAATGCGGCCTGCGCTTTGAGCTTTTTCAAAGCATGAAGGACAAGCCGCGCCAGCGCTGCCCCGAGTGCCGGGGCAAGGTGACGCGCTGCATTGGCACCGGCGCGGGCATTATTTTCAAGGGATCCGGGTTCTATTCAACCGATTACCGCAGCCCGACTTACCACGCTGCGGCAAAGAATGAAAAGGCCGCGCCGGCTCCGTCCGGCGGCGAAACAAAATCAAGCGGAAAGGCAGAGAAAAGCAATGCCACCAATAGTTAAATGCAAAACCTGCGGCAGCGAAAACATCCTGGGACAGCTCTTCTGCAAACAGTGCGGCGCCCGCCTGAAAATCGGCGGAACGGTTGAGCAGAAAAAGGTCAAGGGCGCCGGCGGCCGCATCATTAAGACGCTTCTCCGGATCGCCGTGCTGCTGGCCTGCATCGCGCTGGTGGGCGCCCTGCTCTGGCCCGTGCAGCCGTCGGGCGAGTTCGGGTCCGAACGCCACGCCGATGTCTATCAGGAGAAAGTGGACCGCCTGGAGCAGGCTGCGCGCGAGGGCTACAGCACAACCGAGGAAATCGCCGAGATGCAGATCAACGGCTATTTCGCCCGCCTGGTCTCCAGCAGTTCCGGCGGAGAGGGCGGAGCCAGCCAGCTGGGCATCGGCGAGGTCAACTTCGCATTCCGGCAGGACACCGTGATCGTTTTCATCCTCGCCCGCCGCGGGCCCCTGACCCTGACCTACGAGCTCACCGCGCAGCCCCTTGCCGATAAAGGGCTGAAGCTGAATGTCCGGCAGGTGCGGCTCGGGCACGTTCCCCTTCCGAAATTCCTGAGCAGCCGCGTCCTGCAGCGCATGGCCACGGTGTTCAGCCAGATGGAGACGGAACAGACCATTCTCAAGCATCTGCAGAAGATCAAACTGGACGACCGGCGCGCCTCGCTGACCACCTGAACGCATCAAGGGGAAACCATGAGAGACAAAAAAGAGTTCCACAGCATCCTCACGCAGATTGCAGGCGGACTGTTCAAGGAGTACGGGCGGCTGGCCGGCGATTTCGACTTCAACCGCTATGTGCTCAAGATCCATTTCATCCAGGACTCGGCCGACGCCGGCCCCACGCTTTTCGTGGTGCGGGTGCCGCAGTTCATCTCCGAGTTCCCGGAGCGCCTCTTCAGCAACGCCGTGCGGCGCACGGCGCTGGAGGATCTGCTGATCCGGAAGATTGCGGAAAGCATCGAAGGCATGGCGCGCTTCAACGGAGTCGGGGTGGCCCGCCGCCGGTTCCAGAACAGCCGGCTGGGGCAGAAAATCCTGCCCCGATCGTCCGTGATCATAACGGACGAATATGTCGAGGCGCGGCTCTACTGCGCGCTGCCCCGCGAGGGCGAGGTGATCCCCGGCGACGCCGTGTATGAGCTCTTCTTCGACGATCTGCCCGTCATCGTGAACACCGCGCTGATCTACAGCAATCTCGACGGGGCCGAGGTGGACCGCACCGTCGGCATGATGGAGGACGCGGACGCCGTGCGCCAAATGCTGCCCACGCAGGGGCTCATCGGATTCATCGGCGAAGGCACCCTGCTCTCCCGCAAGGCCGGCACGGATCTGCCCGACCTGAACCGGAACATCCGCCTGAAAGTGGATGCATCCGCCAGGCTGGATGTCGATGTGCCGAACATGCGCAGGCTGTCCGGCGCGAGCATCCCGGCCGGCATCACCGTCATCCTCGGCGACAGCTACTCGGGGCGCATCGAACTGATGTCCGCCCTTGCCTCCGGCATCTACAATCATGTGGCCGGCGACGGCCGCGAGACCGCCATCACTGTTCCCGACGCCGTGGCAATCCGGGCCGAGCCCGGACGGAGCGTGGCGCGGGTGAACATCAGCGCCTTCATCAGCAGCGAGTCGTGCGGATGCAGCCCGGAAGCCTGCTCGACCGATTCGGCCGACGCCTGCCTCTCGCAGGCGGCCGCCACCGTCGAGGCGCTGCAGGTCGGCGCCCGTGTGCTGCTGTTCGACGAATCCTCTTCCTGCAGCGCATTCCTGTGCGCGGATCAGCGCGTGGCCCCGCTGCTGGGCGGTCGCAGCGGCATGATCCCGCTGGCGGCGCGCGCGCGCCAGTTCGCGGATGAGCTGGGGGTCTCGATTGTGGTCGGAGGCGAAACCGGAGTTGCGGAATTCATTCCCGTTGCGGACAAGGTGCTGCGCATCAGCGGCGGCGTCCTGGCAGACATCACCAAGGAGGCCCGCGCCGCCGTGAAGGCGGAACCGCTGCGCGCCAAGCCGGTGAGCGTCGCGGGGCTGGCCGAACAGGATCGCTGGATAGTGCCCAGCAGCATAGACCCGACCGCGGGGCGCGACGATTCCTTCATCAAGGCTCCGGACGTCCACACCCTGTGCTTCGGACGCAGCACGATAGACCTCTCGGCCGTGACCCAGCTCGCGGACAGCCAGCAGACGGAGACCATCGGACACATCCTCTACTACGCGAAGCTCCGCTACATGGACGAGACCCATCCGATGCGCGAAATCCTCGACCTGGTGGACCGCGACCTCAGCACCGAGGGCCTTGAGTGCCTGGCCCGCGAACTGCGCGGCGACCTGGCCCGCCCGCGGCGCTACGAAATCGCCGCCGCCCTCAACCGCCTGTCCACGCTGCGGATTCAGAACCCGACAGACTGACCCGGCTGCATGAAACTGGTCATCCAGCGCGTCAGCGTCGCGAGCGTGAGCGTGAATGGACAGATCGTTTCTGAAATCGGCCGCGGGGCGCTCATTCTCATCGGCGTGGCGCGCAGCGACACGGCAGCCGACGCCGAGTGGCTGGCCGGCAAGGTCTCAAAACTCAGAATTTATGACGACCCCCTCGGCCGCCTGAACCATTCCATCAGCGAGGCCGGCGGATCGTTCCTTGTGGTCAGCCAGTTCACGCTTTACGGCGACTGCGCAAAAGGCAACCGGCCCAGCTACATCGAGGCGGCCGAACCGGAAACCGCCGCCGCGCTCTATGAACTTTTCGCGCAAAAGCTGCGCGCGTGCGGTCACGAGGTCAAAACCGGGGTCTTCCGCGAACACATGGACGTCCAGCTCGTGAATGACGGGCCTGTAACCATCCTGATGGAAAGCCATGGGCGCTGAACGAAGAGTTTTTCTCCCCGTGCTCGCCGCGCTGATTTGCGGGGCGGCAGGCCTTCTGCATGCACAGGACCGGAAGGTCGTCAGCGCAACGGGCCGGTTCGCGGCGCTGAGCCCGTCCGAAATGGACGCGACCTACCTGGTGGTCTGGGCCGAGGACGCTGCGGCGCGGCTGGAGAAACTGCTGGGGGTTCCCTTTCCCGCGCCGCGCGGCGGAGCGGTGTACCTGATCATTGGCGAGGGCGACGGCAATATCTCGGTGGAACAGTATTACGACGAGTTCGGCCTGCGCCAGAAACTTTATATCCGGGGAATCGAACAGGCGGACCAGGAGTTTCTTCTGGAAAGTCTGTGCCGCCTCCTGCTGAACAGGAAGACGCCGGATTTGCAGGTCCCCTTCTGGTTCGCAGCCGGCGCGGCCCAGAACCTTTTCCCGGAGGCCCGCAGCCGCAACCTCGAAACCGCCATTTTCGAATGGACCGCAGACCGGGCTCCGGATTTCGCCGACGTGATTGCGGATTTTGGAGCGGACGCTCCGGATGCGCGGAAACGGGCTTTCGCGGGACAGGCCGTCGCGGCCATGCTGGAATGGTTTTCCGGTTCCGCGCAGCTTGAACAGTTTTTTTCGCTGTGCGCTTCCGGAGCGGGGCCGGACGCGGAGAGCATTGCGCAGCTTGCCGGCTTCCCCTCGGTGCGCGACCTCGAGGCCGCATGGGACGTGTGGCTGGCCTCGCGCCAGCGCGTGCGGGCGGTTGGCAGCGGTTCGCCGCAGCTGGATGCATCCCGTCTGCGGGCGGCGCTCGCCGTTTCCCCGGAACTGGTGCAGATTGTGACGGGCTGCGATGCACAGGGCGGATTCCCGTTTCAGAGAATGATACACGAACGCGACAGCGACTGGGTTCCAGCCGTGGCCGGCCACCTCAGCCTTAAACTGGAAAGTCTCGCGCTCGGGAGCGCCCCGGAGACGCAAAAGGTCATACAGGCCTGGCGCGATTTTCTGCAGGCGGCAGCTGCGCGTGAAGAAAAACGTCCGTGGTATTCAACGCGCAGCGACGGCAGAAAATCCGAACGGGTGCTGCGGGCGCTGCTCAGGCGCGCGGAGCGGATGCTGGAGGCCCTGGAACAGCCTGCCCGGACAAACGCTGCAGAATGAATTCAGCTATTTTTCAACAGCGTTCAGTTCCGCGCTGCGGTCTTTCGAAAGATCGGCCCCTGCAAAAGATTCCGCATCGTCCGGCAACTGCAGATAGAACCGGTTGAGAATATCCGCCGCCCCTTTTCCTTCCGCCATTTCAAAGCCCAGGATATGCCCGCCCTGAGTCCGGTCGCTGCTGATGAAGTGCAGATGGTATCCCGGAACATTGACGCCTTTCACAAAATCCGGGCACCGGAATCCGGCGATATCGCCCTCGATGTCCTCCATGAAAAATTCCGGCTGCCTGGCGGTCACGTCTTTCAGCGGCGGATAGGGTTTCTGCTGCCGGGGAACACTGCGCGTGTGCATCTTTTTGAACCGGCCATGGATCCTGACGGCGCAGAAGAGGTTTTTGTTGGGCGCAATCCTGTCCACCTGCTCCTCAATGGCGGCAAAGTCCGATGAAGGTTCCGGATCGAAACGGATCTCCGGCTCGAAGGAGCATACCGCTGCGAACGGGGTCATGGCGGAGTTCTGCGCTTCGTTGACGGTCCCGTCGGCCTTCACCTGATACATTTGGCCGTCCAGCAGCACCATTTCGCCATCCAGGGCCTCAAAGGTTCCGATCCCGAAATTCCCGTGCTTCATGAGGTCCCCGCAGGACAGGTGACCATCGTAGACCCCGGCCAGAAGCGCATCTATGGTGGAGGTCTGGAAGACGGTGTTTTTCGGGGCCGTGGCGCATCCGGCGGCCATCGAAAATACAACTGCGGCAAGAAACAGATTTCTCATTGAACACCTCGGGGGCCTGCTGATTTTTTTCATGCTGTAACGGACTGGCGGGAAAATCAAGAACAACCCGTCCGGGCGGGGAACATTTTGGCGTTTTTTACTTGTCTGAACGGCGGGCTCTGGGATATCTTGCGCACGTTTTTCAGCTTTGTTTTGCGGGCAGGTAAAGCGCTTGACCCGCAATGCGGATTTAGAGGCGGTTTGATTAAACAATATCGGGTGAACTATATGAATACAAATAGACTGCTGCGGTATATGATTCCTGTTTTCCTAACCCTCTCCGGAACAGCCTTCGCGGGCACAGAGGTTCTCGAAGCCCGCCAAATCCCCGGCTGGTGGTACATTTGCCCGGCGGCCAGCGTAGCCGCCCTGCTCATGGCCTGGTTCTTCTACCGGTTCATCATGAAGGCCCCTGCAGGCACCGAACGCATGCAGGAAATCGCCGGTTATGTGCGCGAAGGCGCCTACGCCTACCTGCGCCGCCAGTACAAGGTGGTCACCATCGTTTTCGTGGTGCTGGTCGCCATCCTCTCCTACATGGCTTTCGGCCTCGGTGTTCAGCACCGCCTCGTCCCCTTCGCGTTCCTGACCGGCGGACTTTTTTCCGGACTGGCCGGTTTCATCGGCATGAAGACGGCAACCGCAGCCTCCGTCCGCACGGCGCAGGGCGCCAGTGAATCGCTGAACAAGGGCCTCACGATCGCCTTCCGCGCGGGCTCGGTCATGGGCCTCACGGTGGTGGGCCTCGCGCTCCTCGACATCTCGCTCTGGTTCCTCTACCTGTACAAGTTCCACCACGTCGTGACCGGCGGGCACATGATGAACCTTGAGACCATCACCGTCGTGATGCTCTGCTTCGGCATGGGCGCCTCGACGCAGGCGCTGTTCGCGCGCGTGGGCGGCGGCATCTACACCAAGGCGGCCGATGTCGGCGCGGACCTCGTCGGCAAAGTCGAAGCCGGCATTCCCGAGGACGACCCCCGCAACCCGGCCACCATCGCCGACAACGTGGGCGACAACGTGGGCGACGTCGCGGGCATGGGCGCGGACCTCTACGAGAGCTATGCCGGATCCATCCTCGCCACCGCGGCGCTGGGCGTGGCCATGGCCAGCGTTCAGGGCGGCGGAATGGCAAAGGCCTTCATTTACCTCGCCGCCCCGATGCTGCTGGCCGCGATGGGCGTTCTGTTTTCCATTATCGGCATTTTTGTGGTGAAAACCCGCGATGACGCAAACATGAAGCAGCTGCTCGCCGCGCTGAACCGCGGCATTTACCTGTCCAGCATCCTGATCATCGCCGGAGCCTTCGGGCTCGTGAAGATGCTGGATCTTCCGATCGGCGTGTTCACCTCCATTGCCATCGGCGTGATCCTGGGCATCGTGATCGGCAAGGGCACGGAATGGGCCACGGCCGCGGAATACAAGCCCACGCGCTATGTCGCCGATCAGGCCATGACGGGCCCGGCCACCGTGATCATCGGCGGCATCGCCGAGGGCATGCTCTCGACATGGATTCCGATTGTGTCGGTCTGCATCGGAACCATGCTGGCCTTCACAGTGATGCACGGCTTCAATGACATTCTCGCCGGGCTCTACGGCGTAGGCATCGCGGCGGTCGGCATGCTGTCCACCCTCGGGATCACGCTGGCCACGGACGCCTACGGCCCGATCGCCGACAACGCGGGCGGCAACGCCGAAATGAGCGGACTGCCCAAGGAAGTCCGCCAGCGCACGGATGCGCTCGACTCGCTGGGCAACACCACCGCCGCAATCGGCAAGGGCTTTGCCATCGGCTCCGCCGCGCTGACCGCGCTGGCGCTGCTCGCAAGCTACATCGAGGAAATCCGCGTCGGCATCCACCGCGAGGCGGCGATCGAATACGCCGCGCCCGCCGGCGGCGCCGCATACACCGTTAAAAGCGTCGGGGCGGAAGCGAACAACAAATACGCCATCTATCTGCCGGGCGCCGAGGACGGCAACCGACAGACCCAGCAGTTCTTCACGCTGAGCGCGTTCGCGGGCACCGGGGAACGCGCCGTGCTGGTGGACGGGCCGGACGGCAAGCCCCTGAGCCTGATCATCAATGAGGTCGGCGAGTCTTCCAAGGAATCAGCCGCCACGGACCGCGACGGGAAAAGCCTTGTTGCGAAAAAGGCAAGTCTGCTGGACTACATGAATTTCTACAACGTCACCCTGATGAATCCGAAGGTGCTGGTGGGTGAATTCATCGGCGTACTGCTGGTGTTTGTCTTCAGCGCGCTGACCATGAAGGCGGTGGGCCGCGCGGCCTTCGCGATGGTCACGGAAGTGCGCCGCCAGTTCAAGGAGCACCCCGGCATCATGGCGAGCACCGAGAAGCCCGATTACGCGCGATGCGTGGCGATTTCAACCGCCGGTGCCCAGCGCGAGATGATTCTGCCGTCGCTGCTGGCCATCACCGTTCCCGTGATCGTCGGCCTGTTCCTGAACGTGTCCGGCGTGATGGGCCTGCTGGTCGGGGGCCTCTGCGCGGGCTTCGCGGTCGCGGTCTACATGGCCAACTCCGGCGGCGCCTGGGACAACGCCAAGAAGTTCATCGAGGCGGGAAACCACGGCGGCAAGGGAAGCCCGGCCCACAAGGCGGCCGTCGTCGGCGACACCGTGGGCGACCCGTTCAAGGACACCTGCGGGCCCTCGCTCAACATTCTGATCAAGCTGATGAGCATGGTCAGCATTGTGTTCGCGGGACTGATCGTCAAATACGCTCCCGCCATCGGCGCATGGCTTGGAATCGGAAACTGATCGAAAAAGGAATCCGCATGGACATTCATCTGTATCTCATGTGCTGCCAGTGCGAGGCGCTTGTCGCCAGCCATCTCGATGCGGAGGCGTTTGGCCTGCACATGGCCATCGGGACACAGAAGCATACCAGCGGGAATGTGGTGTTTGTGGAAATTGATCCATCGCTGAAAAGCGACGCGTTCAAGCTGAACAAAATCGCCGAGCGCTGCGCGCCGCACGCCGACGGATCGCCGCGAAAAAGCAAATACATCAGCATTTACCGGGCCCTAGAGCACATTCCGCTTTCGGCATTCGGAAAGATGTATCTCACAACGCGCGACGGCCGCGTGCTGGGGCTGGGCAGCAAGCCCTACAATCCGGAGGCCGAGGAGCCCGGCAGCAATCTTTACACCGAGCTCTGCCCGGTGTTCCCGCGCGTGGCCTCGTCGCTGCCGCCGTTCCGCTTCTGCCGGTTCATCACCAACCCGGACAACCCGCTGCACGTTCCGCGGATCATCTTTGCCGACAACCTGCTCGACCGCGAGGCGGACGGCAGCCTCGCCGGCTATCTGCCCTATCCAAACCGCGAGCATATTGCGGACTGCATCAAGGCCCTGGGTTCCGGCGAGAACAAACCCACAAAAACCATCGAGCGCAATCCGCAGCTCATCGCCTTTTACCGGACCATCGGGCGCGGATTCTTTGCGGGCGACCAGACCGAACTGAAATTCTATCCATTCCCCTCGCGCACGGAACTCGAGAGCACCCACTACCTCTGGTGGCGTTCCGCCTCCATGGAGTAAAAAATCGTCAAAAATGACCAAAAAACATCAAAAAATGGCTAAAAATGCCGTTTTTTGGCCAAAAAACGCTTAAAAATGCAAAAAAACGCCCCCAAACTGCTAATTGCAACCCGGAACCGGCATAAGCTTGATGAATTCCAAAAACTCTTCGGCGCGCATGTGGAAATCACGAGCGGGCTGGATTTCCCGCATCTTCCCGATGTGGTCGAGGACGGCGACACTTTCGAAGCCAATGCGGTCAAGAAAGCGGTTACGCTGGCGAAAAGCACCGGCCTGTGGGCGCTCGCGGACGATTCCGGACTCGAGGTGGACGCGCTGGGAGGCAAGCCCGGCGTATATTCCGCGCGCTACGCCGGCGAACCGACCGATTACCACGCCAACAACCGCAAACTCCTCAAGGATCTTTCCGGAGTCACGAACCGCCGCGCGCGCTTCGTGTGCGTGATGGCGCTCTCCGATCCGTCGGGCCGCGCCCAAACGGTCCGCGGCACCTGCGAGGGGCAGATCATCCACGAAACGCGGGGCGCGCACGGCTTCGGCTACGATCCGCTTTTTGTTCCCGACGGACACGAACAGACGTTTGCCGAGCTGGGCGATGAAATCAAAAATTCGATTTCGCACCGCGCCAACGCGCTGAAAAAAGCCCGCGAGCAGTGGGAGCATTTTCTGGACGGACGTCACAAAAGCTGGTGACGCGGATCAGGGCTGTTTGCCGCCCTGCTTGAGGATATGACGGAGCTTCTTGAGAGCCTCGTCCTGGATCTGCTTGATGCGCGCGCGCGTCAGCCCGAGCTTGTCGCCGGCCTCCTGCAAAGTGAATCCCTCGAAGAAGCGCAGATGCATGATCTCCCTTGACCGCGGCGAGAGCTGCTCGACGGCCTTCCACACCTCGGAACGCTGCGCCAGCGTCTCGGCGCTGTCCAGGCTTTCATCTTCAATGAACTGATGAAGGTCGGCCTGGCTTTCGCCCATCCGCTCGTCGAGCGACAGGGGCTGCTGCGGAACGCGAATCCACTGCAGAATGAGCGGAAGAAGCTTCTCAACACGCTCCACCGGAATTTCGGTGAGATTGCTGAGGGTCTGCGCGGGCGGTTCGCCCCCGTGCATGGACTTCCATTCCTCCATCGTGGTGCGGATAAGGACCATTTCGCGGCTGGGCTGCATGCCCAGATTGCCCATGCGGATATGATCGCGGAAATAATTGCGGAGCCGGTTCTGGATGGCGCGCTGGGCATAGGCGAAGAACGGCGTGCCGCGGGTGAAATCGAATTTGCGGATGGCGTTGGAAAGGGCTTTCGACCCCTCCTGCAGAAAATCCGCGAGCCAGATCTGCCCGATCCAGAAATAGGGCCGCACGCAGCGCGCCACCAGCCGGCGGTTGGCAATGAACAGCTCCTCCTCGGCCGCCTCAATGCGCGATATGAGCGCGTGCACCTCCCGAAGGGCCTGCCGCGCATCGTGGGGGCTCTTGAAGCGCTGCCGGGACATTTTCATGATCCGGTGGATGCCCCAGTGGATTTCCTCGAACAGGTGCTGCGTGTCCTCGGGCCTGAGCAAATCCACCATGCCGCGCTCGATCAGAAAGCGCCCGATGGCCTGCATGCCGGAATCCGGTCGCGTATACGTGCGAGGCTGGCGGACCGAGACCGGCTGCCAGTTGCGGTCGCTGAATTCGGGGATGGGGATGTCCTGAAACGGGAGGTTCTTCGCGATGGCAACAATTTCATCCCGGTGTTTGGATGAAAGCCGGACCGGCGCCGGCTTCTTTGCGGCACCCGGAATTTTCTTTTTACTGGTTTTAGTTCGCCCCATGGCTTTGAAAACCCGACATGTTTTTGCCGCCACCCTCGAAACTCACCTGCACATCAAGATTCATAATCCCGGCCAGGGCATTGGAGTTGTTTGACGTGTCAAATATCCAGCGGGCTTCGTTCCCCTCCGTCTTCGTGGCGTTGGATCCCGTAATGGGGCCCGGTGTTTTCACGCAGATCTGAACCTTCAGCCCCTGCAGCATGCCCTGCACGAAGGCCGCCATTTCGGCGCCGCTCTCCGGGCTGATGGCGGGCGCATTGGCCTTCTGGGTGAATGTGAATTGCCCGGCCCCGGCTTTCTGCAGGGTCACCCTGCGCTCTGCCAGCAGGGGCGTATCGGACAGCGCGGAAAGGCTGGCAAACTTGACCGCCATGCTGACATTCCGGCGGCCGTTTTGCACGGAGGAATCCGCCTTGATCAGTTCCACGCCTTCAAATTCCATTTCTTCAAACTGCTTGCGTATGGCATCTGCGCTGAAGCTGAAGTTCTCCCCCGCGCCCAGTTCCTCGTCCTCCCTGACGGCGGATTCCATCATAACGGCCTGCTCCTCGGCGACGGAATAAACGAGTTCCATGGTTCCGGAGCCGTCCGCGTTCAAGGTGATGGTTTCCTCAACCTGAATGCAGCCGGCGAGGAATGAAAGAGACAGCAGACCGGCGCACAGCAATAGTCTCACAGTGTTATCCTTCATAATCGGACTCAGCAAACAATTCGGGAAAGTGTGCATGGGAGGCGGCCGGCTGTCAACGGGATACCAGCATTTTCAAGGCGGTCAGGCGCGGGGTGTGCCGCAGCGCGCGCGCCAGCATGACCCGCGCGGGCGGTATGTTTTCTAGAAATCTTTGACTTTGCGGGAGGGCCCCCAGCCGCGCATAGGCCCCCAGCGCCTGGCACAGGCGCTGCACGGCGGCCAGCCAAAACAGTTCCGGCTCCGCGGGAGACTCCGCGCGGCGCCTGTAGTCATCCAGCAGGTCCATTTGAACCTTTTCCTCCAGCATCACGTACGGATCGCACAGGAGCGAGGCCAGGTCATAGACCGCCGGCCCCATCCGCATTCCCTGGAAGTCAATGAAAACAGGTTTCCCGCGCTTGAGGAATACATTGCTGGACTGCAAGTCGCGGTGCAGCAGCACGCGCCGAAGAGGCAGAAGCGCGGAACTCACCCCCAGAAGCTCTTTCCTGATCTTTCGAATGGATGTTGCGTCCAAATGAAGGAAATCCTTCAGATATTTTTCGCAGAAGAGATTATGCTCCCACGCATAGAGATCCTTATCGAAAGGAGCCTCCAGCGCATGATGACGGCGGCGGACTTCATCCCTGCCTTTTTCATGGAATAGAAGCACCTGATCCAGGACCTTGTGATAAGCAGAGGCGACGCTTCGGCCGTCCTTTCCCATTTCCAGAAGACTCTGCGTTCCAAGATCCTCCATCAGCGTAAAGGCCCGGCGATCGCTGTGAAAATATATTTCCGGCACATTCACTCCCGCGGCGCGGAGCAGTTCTGCGTGCCGGATGTATCTCCTGTTTTCCGCCCGCTCATACGTGTACCGGATCAGGATCGCGGTTTTCCGGCCGCAATGCAGACGGATGAAAGCGCGGCCGGATCCCCTCCCCGGCAGAATTTCGGCAGCGGTGTTTCCGATGTCTGCAACCTGTGCAGCCTCGGCCGGTTCCAGAACAGAAGATGCGGGAACGATCAGGCCCGAAGCGCTACCGTTGATTTTGCATCCGGGGGCAACAATCGCATTCTCCAGGTTCGCGCCCGGGCCGACCTCCGCGCCATCGAGAATGATGCTGTTTCGCAAACGCGGATCACAGCCGGCCCGGCGGCGGTGCGCCGCCCGGAATTCGCGTTCCGCGTCCAGATAGGACTCCGGGCTTCCAATGTCGGCCCACCAGGAATCTTGAACCGCAGCCCCCAAAACGGAGCGGCCGGCCTTCATGCCGTTTCTATATGCGGTGATGATGCTGCTGAAGCCGGGCGGCGGCAGATAATCCATGATGTCCGGCGACAGCATCTGCAGCCCGCAGAAGGTGAATGTTCCGGGAGTTCCGGGCCGGTCGCTGGAAAAAGTTGTGATTTTGCTGTTTCGCATTTCAACCGTGCGCGGCCCGCGTTCCGGATGAAGCCACAAAACGGCCAGCGGATTCATTTTTGCAAACAGTCTGACCAGCGGCGCGGGATTGAGGTCCGCCGCAACATCTGCATTCAGCATCCAGAAGGGCTCGCCGCCGATAAACCAGTCGGCCCGGCGCAGAACTCCGCCCGTGCCCAGTATTTCCGGCTCGTACGAAATCGTGATTTTCATTCCCGGAAGCCTGACTTGACGCAGGTAATCCATCACCTGGTCCGCAAGCCAATGGCAGTTCACCAGCACATCATCCACGCCCCACGAAGCCAGCAGCCGCAGAGAATGTTCCAGCATCGGACGCCCGCCCAAAGGGAGCAGCGCCTTGGGCCGGATGCGCGTCAGCGGCAAAAGGCGTGTCCCGAACCCGGCGGCCAGCAGCACGGCCTTGCGTGGAAATTTCTGTTTCATGTCCACATGCTAGCTTGCAGTTTTTAAGAATAAAGGCAGAATGTGCGAAAGAGTGTCAAATTCCGCATCGGCCAGAGAGGTCGCATGCATGCGGATGGACTGAAAAACGGACGGTTGATATGCAAAGAATAATTCGGTTGGCTCTTGTGATGGCGACATCCCTTGTTATCAGCGCTGGCGCTTATGAAGACTGGCTGGAGCCCGGCGGCGAAACCGGCACGGCTCCGGCAGAAGCGGTTCAAGCGCCCGTCGCTCCGGTGACGGAGGCGGCTCCAAGGCCTGCCGCCCCGAAGGATGTGATTCCCGTTGTTGCGGAAGAACCGCCGCCCCCGCGGCGCGTTTACCAGCCGGCAGCTGCGGCACCGGTTGAACCCGCCCCGGCCCCCGTGACTTACTATGAACCCGAACCCTCCGCTGCTCCAATTAAAACGGCTGCGGCCGAACCGCTCATGAAGTGGGAAAGCGCTTCGTCCTACAGCTCGGAAGAGGTTCTGGCCACGGCGTCCGAAGCGTGGACCGCGGTTTCGGATTTCCTGGACGGACATCTGGACCTCGGCGTGCGCATGACCAAAAACGAACTGGAGGACAACACCCGCCCGATCGAAGACTCCTTCCTCGGCAACATCACCGAGCTGGAGGGCGATGAAGACTACAGCATGCGCTTTTTCGTGGACGTGATGTTCATCAAGTATCTGGGCATGGAGTGGACCACCGACGAGCTCACCGCAGACACCATCAACTACAACAACGGACAGAGCGACGGTTCTGTTGAAATCAGCGGGCCCATCTGGTCCATCGTCGGCCGCTACCCCAATCCAACGCGCTTCACTCCGTATGCCGGGATTGGCAAAGCATACATGGATGCCAGTTTCACCAACGATAAATGGTGGAATCTTGGATATCCGAGCGAGGCGATGTGGATAAATCTGGGCCGACCAAGCACCGGCTATCGCAGTGTGCGCAGAAACATCACGGTCTCAGGCGAAGATGTGAACGTGATGTTTTTCGGCTGCGCCATCCGCATTACCGACTGGCTTTCGGCCGACATCTATTACCGGACCATGGATATCACGCTGGATGCGCACTATGAGCGCACGGGAGCCTATTCGTTTGATGATGTGCAGACCGAAGACGGCGAATTCACGCTGGATCACACCACGATGGGTTTCGGCCTGAAATACGTGTTCTGAAAAAGGGTTCCGACCCATGCTGGCCACACTTCGCGTAAAAAACATGGCGCTGGCCGAGAAGATCGAAGTGACGTTCGGGCCGGGCCTGAACATCATCACCGGGGAGACCGGTGCCGGCAAATCCATCCTGATGGGCGCGCTGGCCATCCTGACGGGCGAACGCGCCGACAAGTCGCTCATCCGCGCCGGGGAAGATTCCTGCGGGGCCGAGGCGGTTTTCCATCTGAAAGACACTTCGGAGGTGGATGAAATCCTGGAACAGAACGCCATCCCCCCGTGCGAAGACGGCGGGCTGATTATCCGCCGCGTGGTGAAGGTCTCGGGCCCGGGACAAAACCTCGTGAACGACTCGCCTGTGACCCTGCCGGTGCTCAAAAGCATCGGCGAACTGCTGGTGGATATGCACGGACCGCATGACCACCAGTCCCTGCTGAAAAACGAAACACAACTCGCCATGCTGGACGCCTTCGGCCACCTGTGGGACCAGCGCCTCAAATACGAAACCGTCTACGACGAGCTGCGCGCACTTGAAAAACAGCGCGATGAACTGACCGCCGCCGAAGATGTTGCCGGACAGATTGAAATGCTGACGTGGCGCATCAAGGACATCAAAGAGGCGGCTCTTCAGGAGGGCGAAGAGGAAAAAATCGAAAAGGAGCATCAGGTTCTCGGGCATGCAGGGCGCATCCAGGAGCTTGCCGGCGCTTTGATCCAGGCCCTTACCGGCGCGGATGAAAACTCGGCATTCGATGTGCTGTCGGGCTCGCGCCGCGCGCTTGAGGAGCTTCAGCGCCTGCTTCCGGAAGCGAAAGAATGGGCGGAAGAGACCGACGCCATTCTGCGCCGCATGCAGGAACTCGATCTCAGCATCCGCCGGGTGGTGGAAGATATCGAAGCCAATCCCGCGCGGCTGGCGTGGCTGGACGAGCGCGTGGCGGTTTACCAGAAACTGAAAAGAAAATATGCGACGGATGTGCCCGGCATTCTCCAGATCCAGAAGGATTCCGAAGCAAAACTGAAACTGCTCCAGACCCGCGAGGAACGGCTGGGCAAAATCCAGGCGGAGATCGAAAAATGCGCAGAACGCCTGCAGAAACAGGCTCTGGCGCTGCGCGAGAAACGCGCGGCGGCCGCGTCAAAACTTTCAGGGCTGATCGAAAAGGAACTGAAGGCGCTGGGCCTCGCCCACGGGGCTTTTGCGATCACATTCCGCGAGATTCCGCCCATTGCGTCGGGAACAGATGAAGTCGAATTCGAATTCGCGCCGAACCTCGGCGAACCCATGAGTCCGATGCGAACCATCGCCTCCAGCGGAGAGATTTCACGGGTCATGCTCGCGGTCAAAAAGGTGCTGGCCGACCACGACCGAATCCCCGTGCTGGTGTTCGATGAAATTGACAGCAACGTGGGCGGGGAAATCGGCAGCGCGGTCGGCCGCAAGCTGCGCGAAGTGGCCGCCGGCCACCAGGTGCTGTGCATCACCCATCTTCCGCAGGTCGCCGTTTTCGGGGCCCGCCACTACGCCGTCGCCAAGCAGGTCCGGGACAACCGCACGGTGTCAACCGTGGCTCCGCTCGAAGGCGAGGCCCGTGTTGAAGAGGTCGCCCGCATGCTGGGCGGCCGCGATCTCACAAGCGTCACGCTCGACCACGCGCGGCAGATGCTGGCCGGAGCCTAGGGCCAGGTGACCATGTCCACATTGCTGCGCTCCGACACATTGCGTGTGCTGTCGCGCGCGAGGCCGCTGACCATGAAGCCGTAGCGCACACCGCTCTGCGGCACAAAATCGTCCAGCGGCGCTTTTTTAATGTGGCTTCCGTGAACCGTGCCTGCGGGTTTGCTGGTCTGGCCCTTCTTCAGCCATTCGAATGTAGCGGCATACCATTTGCCGTTTTCCCATACAAACACCCAGGGATTGGCTACGACCATGGCGCCGCCGGCATAAACTTCGGGCCATTCATGCGCCTTGTCATAACTCAGTTTGACCGTTCCCCCACTCACGCCGGCATTCAGGCTGGCGGTCTGAGCCCAGCCCGAAACATTCGCATGCAGCCAGACCACCCCGGCAAAGTCGGCGGGAACGCTGTCCGGGGATGAAGAAGAATCTCCGCCGCCGTCATCATCTGAATCGCTGTCGTCGGTTTCGCTGTTGCTGGACGGGTTTTCGTCTTTGGGGATTGTTTTTCCGGATGCGCCCGATTCCGCGGGCTGGGCAGAGGCCACATCTTCGCCGCCATCGTCATCATCGTCGTAAAGAAAGGGATAAAGATCTTCGCAGGCTGAAAGAGAGAACATAAGAAGAACTGCCAGCATCCATTGCGCACAACATTTTGCCATCATCAACCCTTTCATTTTAAAACTCCCCAGCACCAGTCTCGGCCCCGGTCCGCGGAAATCTATACGTTTTCGGACGGAACGCAAACCGGATTTTCCCTCAAATGCGAATATTTCTTTTACGGTTCCCGAAGGCAAAAAGGCATTGCGCCGGGCTCAAAAGCCGCTATAGTCAGGCCGTTAAATTGGAGAGGTGCCATGAGCGAAGAAAAACTGAGTATTGACCTCATACAGAGCGAAGATGTCATTGTTGCCGTATGCAAGGGGGAAATTGATGCGGTAACGGCTGAATTGCTGAACAAGAAGGTCGGCGCACAGGTCCGCAGCCGCAACAAAAAAATCGCCGTTGATTTGAGCGGAGTCACCTTCATCAACAGCCGCGGCATGGGCATGCTGATCGAATTCAACCGCCAGACCAAGCTGGGCACCGGCAAGTTCGTGATCTGCGGCGCCGCGCCTGCGGTGCTGCACAGCCTGCAGCAGCTTGGCATCCCCTCCCTCATCCGCGTTTTCGCCACGCGCGAAGATGCCGTCAGCGCGCTTCAGAAAAAAGGTCTCTCGATCGAGAGCCGCACATCCGGAAATGTGATTGTCGTGCAGGCCACCGGAGCGGTGGACGCCTTTTATGTTGAAGGCTTCGACCAGGCCGTGCGCAAGCAGATCACGGAAGGCGCGCAAACGGCGACACTGCTGAACTGCAGCCGCATCATGTACATGAACAGCCGCGCGATCGGCGCCCTGCTGGACTACCACAAGATGTCCGAGAAGGCCGGCAAGAAATTTGCGCTCTGCGAAATAGACGCGCGCGTGCTCAAGGTGATTCAGCAGCTGGGCATCGACACGCTGCTGCGGATCTATCCTTCCGAGCAGGAAGCCCTGCAGGCGCTTCAGGCCTGACGCAGGGGCTGTCCTTCTTTACATGTTTTTCCGCCGCGCGTTTTTCCGCCTTTTTATATTGACATATCAAGATATGTGAATATATTAGGGCATCATGAATGCAAAACCATGCAGCGGCGGGCTCCCGATTGAGCTCTTTGAAAGAGTATCTGAGGTGCTCAAGGTGCTTGCGCACCCGCACCGGCTGAAGATCATCGAGGTTCTGGAGCATGGTGAAAGTGCGCCGGTCTTTGAAATTTCCCGGGAAATAGGCCTGTCGCAGGCGGCCACCTCCCAGCATCTGAACCACCTCAAGCGGGCGGGCATTGTCGCTGCCGGAAGGCGCGGCAAGGAAGTCTGGTATTCCGTCCGGGACAAGCGCTCCATCAACATCCTGAAATGCATCCGCGAAAAAGGGTGCGCAGAAGGGAAATGACCATGTCCGCAGTTGCAAGAGTTGTCATCGGAGCTGTCGCCGGCGCGCTGGTGGGCGCGGCAATGTACAAATTTGTGGGCTGCCGCACCGGCGCCTGCCCGCTGACCGGCAACCTTTACATTTCCATGTTCATCTGGGCACTGATCGGAGTCATGGCGGCGGGCGGAAAGTGAAGGTTCCAATGGCTGGAACTTTTCATGGAAAAAGTTCCAATCATTGGAAGTTTTTAAAGTAATAGTTCCAACCATTGGAAAAAACAGGAGAAAGACATGAGTGAGAAAGTGAAAGAAATCGCAAAAGGGCAGTTTGACGAAACCATCAAGAGCGGCGTGGTCCTCGTGGACTTCTGGGCGCCGTGGTGCGGCCCCTGCCGCATGCAGGGCCCGATCCTCGAAACGGTCGCCGACAAAGTTGCCGGCAAAGCCGTGATCGCGAAGGTGAACGTGGACGATCTCCCCGAGGTCGCCGGGCAGTTCGGCGTGCGCAGCATCCCGACGCTGATCATTTTCAAGGACGGCAAGGCTGCGAAGACATTCGTCGGTGTGCAGCAGGACGCCAAACTGGTGTCGGAGATCGAGGCGCTGGCCTGACCTATGCCGCTTTACGAATACAAATGCAAAAAATGCGGTCACGCGTTTGAGGCGCTGGTGGCAAACAGCACGGTGAAGCCGAAGTGCGCCAAGTGCGGATCGGCCTCGGTCGAAAAGCAGCTTTCCTCCTTCAGCACCTCGTCCGGCAGCACGCTCCCCTGCGAGTCGGGAGCGTGTTCCACCAGCGGGTGTCCAACGGGGAAATGCCCGTTTTCATAACCGGAAGGAAAAGATCAGATGAAAATAATTGTCGTGGGCGGAGTGGCCGCCGGAGCCTCCGCCGCCGCGCGCGCGCGGCGGCTGGATGAGACGGCCGAAATCATCATTCTGGAGCAGGGGCGCCATGTTTCGTTCGCGAACTGCGGTCTGCCCTACCACATCGGCGGCGACATCAGGGACCGCGAGCACCTGCTGCTGCAGACTCCGCAAAGCCTGAAGGCCTCGCTCAACCTCGATGTCCGCACCGCGCACCGCGTGCAGTCCATTGACCGCGCCGCGAAGAAAATCACCGTGCGCGACCGCGACGCGGACCAGGTGTACGAGGAGACCTACGACAAGCTCGTGCTGTGCCCGGGCGCCAGCCCGATCCGCCCGCCGCTGCCGGGCATTGACCTGCCCAAGGTTTTTGTGCTCCGCAACGTCGTGGACATGGACATCATCAAGCGCGAAGTGGACCAGAGCGCAAAGCACGCCGTCGTGATCGGGGGCGGCTACATCGGCGTGGAAATGGCCGAGAACCTGCGACACCGTAAAATGGACGTCGAGCTGATTGAACTGGCCCGGCAAATCATCCCCCCGCTGGATCCTGAAATGGCGCGCGACCTCGAGGACCATATGCGCCAGCAGGGCGTCAAACTGCATCTTGGAGTGGCTGCTTCGGCCTTTCGCAAGGAAGGGGAAAGGCTCGTGGTTGAACTGGCTAACGGAAAGAAGATCACAACTGATTTTGTCGTGCTCTCCGTCGGCGTCCGCCCCGAGGCCGGCCTTGCGAAAGATGCAGGTCTTGAGCTCGGTCCCAATGGAGGAATCAAGGTTGACGAGCACATGCGCACTTCCGATCCGGACATCTACGCGGCCGGAGATGCCGTGGAAATCATGGACACCGTCACGGGCAAGCCCTCGCTGATCCCGCTGGCCGGCCCCGCAAACCGCCAGGGCCGCATCGCAGCGGAAAACATCTGCGGGCGGAACACAAAATACACAACGACTCAAGGCACCTCCGTGGTAAAGGTTTTCCACATGACCGGCGGAGGAACCGGCGCAACAGAGAAGATGCTGAAGCGGCAGGGCATCAAGTACAACAAGGCCTATATTCATCCGCCGGGCCACGCGGAGTATTATCCCGGCACTGCGGCGATGCATTTGAAGCTGCTTTTTGCGGATGACGGGAAAATACTTGGCGCGCAGGTGGTTGGTTTCGATGGTATTGACAAGCGCATTGATGTGCTGGCCACCGCGCTTCGTGCCGGACTGACTGTTTATGACCTGCAGGAGCTGGAACTGGCCTATGCCCCGCCCTACGGTTCCGCCAAAGATCCGGTGAACATGATCGGATTTGTGGCCTCCAATATGCTTCAGGGCGATACCGAGGTTTGGTATGCAGAGGACTTCCCCGCGAAAACCCAGGGCGGAACAATCGTGGATGTGCGCCCGAAAACCACATTTGACCTGGGACATATTCCGGGCGCAGTCAACATTCCGCTGGGGCAGCTTCGCGAACGGATGGATGAAATTCCGAGGGACAAACCGGTTTATCTCTACTGCAAGGTTGGTTTCACGAGCTATCTCGCCTATCGCATTCTCAAGCAGAAAGGCTATTCAAAAGCCGCCAACCTCAGCGGAGGAATGTTGACATTCAAGAGCTGGCACGGCGACGAAAAGGCGGCCGGAGGACCGGAGGCTCCGCTGGTTTCGTACCCGACGGACACGGCGGCTGAACCGGTTGCCACCGGAAAAACCGTCGAACTGGACGCCTGCGGCCTGCAGTGCCCCGGGCCGATCATGAAGCTCAAGGACACCGTGGCCGGGATGAATGCCGGCGACGAGCTGGTGGTTGTTGCCAGCGACCCGGGTTTTGCCTCCGACGCGCCTGCCTGGTGCCGCAGAAACGGACACGAGCTGATTGAAGTCCAGCGCGACGGCATGAACATCAGGGCCCGCATCCGCGTGGGCGGCGCGCCCAAACCCGTTGCTGCGACGTCCTCCGCATCCTCAAAAAAAACCTTCGTGGTTTTCTCCGGCGAACTCGACCGCGTGCTGGCCGCCTTCATCATCGCCAACGGCGCCGTGGCCATGGGCAGCGAAGTTACGCTGTTCTTCACCTTCTGGGGACTCAACGCCCTGCGCAAAGGCAATCCGCCCCCGGTGGAGAAAGGCCCGCTCGACAAAATGTTCGGCATGATGATGCCGCGCGGCGCGGAAAAACTGAAACTCTCCAATCTGAACATGATGGGCGCGGGCACCAAAATGATGCAGCAGGTCATGAAGAGCAAGGGCGTGAAATCTCTGCCGGAACTCATGGCCGATGCAAAGGCCGCCGGCGTGCGCCTCGTGGCCTGCAGCATGAGCATGGACGTGATGGGCATCCGCAAAGAAGAGCTGATTGACGGCGTCGAGGTCGGCGGCGTTGCCGCCTTCCTTGAAGAGGCCGACCAGTCCGGCACAACGATGTTCATTTAAGCTGTACATCTCATACCGCTTCGATTACAGTCCCTTCGAAGGTTGGGTTATATATCTGCAGCCAATTAACCGGAGAAGGTATTATGAAGACAAGGCTTACCGCATCCGCAATTCTTTTTACGCTCATTTATGCGTTTTCTGGAATTGCCGCAGTGAATGACGGCCTGATTCTTTATTACAGTTTCGATAATCAGGTGAGCGGTCCCGTAACCGACCTCAGCGGCAACGGACATCCGGGGGCGGTATACGGAGCCACGTTCACTTCCAACGGACATTGCGGCGCGGCCGCCCATTTTAACGGCAACCGTTCATATATTCTGGCAGGCAACCTGGGCTATGTCCCGGAGGGCACGATTTCCTTCTGGATGAACGCCGATGTGCTGGAAAACTCGCGCAACGTGTTCACAACAGAATATGCCGGCTGGGATGACTGCATGAAGTTTGAATCGGCGGCGGACGGAAGTTTTGTGGTGGGGGCGCTGCCAATCGTCGGATGGTATACAACATCGCTTTCCGCCAGCAACTGGAATCACGTTGTGTTCTCGTGGACGAAAACCAATGCATGGGGATATTTCAACGGCGAGAAAAAATTTGATTTGTCCCATTCGGGGGTTTATCCCCCGGGAATCAATCTCAACCTGAACAACGTGGCCGTTGGCAACGGGTATTCAACCGCCCTGAACCGCTACTGGAAAGGAATGGTGGATGAGGTCAGGATTTACAACCGGGCGCTTGATCCGCAGGAGATCGCAGATCTCTGCTCCGGTTGCCCTTCCGCCGCGTGGGATGCTGCTCCCGGTGTCTGCCTGATCGGTTTTTCCAATGATCCCGAGGGCGATCAGGATGTTACCGAGTTCTACAATGACGAGACCCTGCACATCTCCGTTCAGGATGTTGATCTGGATGAAAATAATCCTCTTACGCGAGTAACGGCTCATCTCGTGCAGAAAACCCCCAAACCCGGAGCGCGCAAGTCGGAAAGAAGAATACTGCTGACCCCGACAGGAACAGGTCGTTATGCAGGATCCATCCCGCTGAATTCATTCTCTGAAGGTGAAACCATGGTCGTCATTCAAGCCTTCAGTCCGAAAGGGCCAATCCTGTCGCGTCATTCCACTATCCGCATAATGAATGCGGCGGCCGGCAATTGATTGTGCTCCCTAACGTTCTTGCAACCTGGACGGACTTGTGTACCCTCATGGGCAAGCTGGAGAACGGTCATGGGCAATACATTTGGTCGGTTGTTTAGGGTAACGACGTTTGGCGAATCGCACGGCATCGGGGTGGGCGCTGTCGTGGACGGCTGTCCTCCGCGCATCGAGCTTTCCGGAAAAGACATCCAGCCTCAACTTGACCGGCGGCGGCCGGGGCAGAGCGATTTGACAACGCCTCGCGACGAAAAGGACCGCGTGGAAATTCTCGCAGGCACGGAGAATGGGAAAACGCTGGGCACACCAATCGCCCTGCTTGTGCGCAACGCCGATCAGCGGCCGGAAGATTATGGCGAGATAACAACCATCCCCCGCCCTTCCCATGCGGATTTCACATATATGCAGAAATACGGGATTCACGCCTCCAGCGGCGGCGGACGCTCCAGCGCGCGCGAAACCATTGGCCGCGTGGCGGCCGGCGCCATTGCAGAAAAGTTTCTGCGTGAGAAGTTTGGCGTCGAAATTGTTGCGTGGGTGCGCGCCGCCGGAACGGTGGATGCGGGCAATCTTACAGCCCGCCCCATCACACGCGCGGATGTGGACAAGACTCCTGTGCGGTGCCCCGACCCGAAGACCGCCGAAAAAATGACGGCGCTCATCAAAGAAACCCGCGACCGGAAAGATTCTGTTGGCGGCATCGTCACCTGTGTCTGCCGGAATGTCCCCGCCGGCTGGGGTGAACCGGTGTTTGACAAACTGGAGGCCCTGCTGGCACATGCCATGCTTTCGATTCCGGCCACCAAGGGGTTTGAAATCGGTTCCGGCTTTGCCGGCACGGCAATGACCGGATCCGGGCACAACGATCCGTTTGTGCTCAAGCACGGGAAGCTGGGAACAGTCAGCAATCGCAGCGGCGGCGTACAGGGCGGTATTTCAAACGGCGAGCCGATTGTTTTCAACGTGGCCTTCAAGCCGCCGGCGACCATCGGTCTTCCGCAGAAAACCTGCGACCAGTCGGGACGCGAAACGGTGCTTGAGGCAAAAGGCCGTCACGACCCCTGTGTGGTGCCCCGCGCGGTGCCCATTGTGGAAGCCATGGCTGCGCTTGTTTTGGCGGACATGGCCTTGATTCAGGCCTCACGCCAGTAATAAAACACAGCGGTTCTTCAGAATCCGACACCGAATCCCAGTGCGGCTGAAACACTGCTGGCATTAATCTCGGCCGTTGCAGAATCTGTCTTTACCTTCACTTTGTCCAGCCAGTTGTAGGCAACTGAACCTTCACAGAAAAAGCGTTTGTTCTTGTCAAGACTGAGGCGCGCGGTGAGTTGCGCCGCGGCACCGACCTCAACTTCTTCATCGGAAGCGTCTTCGCGCAGAGTCTGCAGGACATCACCAGTGGTTTCATTGGCCCATTGGGTCGTCCGCTCCATATCCCATGCGATGACGTTCAGCGTCGGGCCGGCCGCGACAGAGAGAGAGAACCAGTCGCCGAGAGGAAACTCCCACTCCAGACCGAGCAGCAGATCGTGGATATCCGCATCCAGATCACATTTGGAGCTGGCAGAAAGCACGGCCAGTGTCCGCTGCCGGGAGGACTGCGCCTGGCGGGGATCCATGGCGTCCGGCAGCATGGGATATGTCGCGTTGTACTGGCCGGCGTCAAAAACAAGCCATTCCGTGCGGCTTTCAAAGGGCGCTGCCGGCAACGGGAGTGCCCACATGTCAACGTCATAGGTCGTGGCATAGGTGGACTGTCGTTCCATAATGGTCTGCCGGGCTGTTTCCTGCCAGTCGCTGGCCGTTTCCATAACGTTGACCCCATACTGAACCAGAACCCCAAGGCCATCGTCCGCGAACCTCCGCCGCGCAGCCACATAAACCCCGCCCTCGTTGGCGTCATCATCCGCATCCAGAGCGGTTTGGCTCAATTCCGACCACTGGCGCGTGCGGGTGGATCCAAACGTGGCCGTGTAATAAAGATCACGCATCCCGATCTGGTCGGCGCTGTCGATGCCAAAACGAACCGTGCCGTCATACAATGGCGAGGAAGGAACCGAGTAACGCGGGTCGGTAAAAACCGCGCCATTCTCGTACTCCACGCGGAATTCTTCGCCATTGTACACTGACGTTGAGCCGGTATTGCGCGGACGACGCACGAGAGAAGCCCAGTTGGCGTAAGCTGCCGGAGCATCCGCGGAAAATTCAACATCCATCTCGCGGCTGCGGACGCCTGCGCTGAGCGACCACTTGGAGGATTTGCCTGCCTTGCTTTTTTTAACCTTAGCCGCCTTGGGCTCAGGCTTCTTTTCGGCCTTTTTCTCAGCTTTCTGTTCGACCTTCTTTTCAGATTTCTTTTCCACCTTCTTATCGGCTTTTTTCTCAGCAGCAAGAATAGCAGACGAGGCAAACAGACAAACCACGATCACTGAGGCAAGCATCCTTTTCATATCATCCTCCGGTTGTCACAACTTCATTGGCGCATAATCCATACCAATTTCGCCATGTTAAGGGTAAATGGCTCAAAGGCAACGAAAAAAGCCGGGGTTCGTGCAGGCAAACCGGGCTACAGATGCTTGACCAGCAGGCCGGGATGGTTTTCGTCCGGACGAAATCCGTTGCGGGCAAGATATTTGCAGTGGATGTCTTTTCCGCAATCGGCCACAAAACGCTTGATGCCCTTCTGCTTGAAGTACATCCGCTTGACGTCATAGACGAATTTTCCGGTTTTGAAGTCGCGGTATTCCGGCGCCACATAATCCCCGATCACGCGGGCTTCTTCGCCTTCCAGCCGCAAAGCGAAAAATCCGACCGGGGCCATGTTGCGGAACAGAATATAGGTCTCCGATCCCGCCAGCGCGTCAAACGCCACATCCGGGAAAAACGAGCGGATGTCGTTCTCATAATAGAGGAAAAACTTCTTGAAATATTCCGTCCCGATTTCCGGAAGCGGAGTCAGGTCAAAATAATCCCACCGGCGGAGCGCCTGAAAAATGAACCAGGCGTCGATGCCCACGATCACCGCGTTGATGCCGAAAACCGGCCACGCCCTGATCATCAGCCCGTAGAGCGAAAACAATATGGAACCCGTCAGGTTGATCCAGCGCAGCTTCAACAGCGATTTCATCAGCAGGGAGATCAGGATGATGATCGAGCCCGCATAGCCGATGAGTTCTGCCGAATTCATAAAGATCTATCCCTTGATCATTCCCTGCACGATGCCGACCGCCTTCCCAATGGCCTCGCCGACCTTTTCGGGATTCTTGCCGCCGGCCTGCGCCTTTTGCGGCTGACCGCCGCCGCCGCCGCCCGCGATCGCGGCCACCGCCTTGATGAGGTTGCCGGCATGCAGACCTTTGGGAATCAGGTCGGCTGAAACACTGGCGGTAAAGCAGGCTTTGCCGTCTGCGCGGCTGCCGAGCACAATCACACCTGAAGGCATCTTCTGCCGAATGGAGTCCATGACCTCACGCAGGTTGTCAGCCGGGAGTTCGCCCAGGTCGGCCGCAAGGAGGGTTGCTCCGCTCACGGTTTGCTGCTGCGTGAGCAAATCATCGGTTTTGGAAAGAGCCGACTGGCTGGCGGCCGCCTTCAAATCCTTTTCGAGCTTTTTGCACTGGATGATCAGGGTGTCCACACGCTGCGGAATTTTCTCGCTGGTTGAACTGAAACGATGAGCCAGGCCTCGCACCAGTTCATGCTCGCGGCGGGTCCATTCGTACGCGGGCCAGCCGCTCACGGCCTCGATGCGGCGCACGCCCGAGGCGATGGAGCTTTCCGAAACAATCCGGAAAAGACCGAGCTCGCCGGTGTTGTGCGCATGCGTTCCCCCGCAAAGCTCGCGGCTGTAGCCGCCGACATCCAGCACGCGCACGGTATCGCCGTACTTCTCGTCGAACACCGCCACAATGCCCGATCCGTGGACATCCTTCAGGGCCATTTCATAGGTTTCCACAGGACTGCTTTGCATGATGCAGTCGTTCACCAGGTGCTCAACCTCTTCGATTTTGTCCTCCGGGATGGCTTCGTAATGGTTGAAGTCAAACCTCAAGCGCTCGGGGGTGACCAGAGAACCGGCCTGCTTGATCGAAGGATTCACAAGCGTGCGCAGCGCATAATTCAGAAGGTGCGTGGCGGTGTGATTGCGCCGCAGCCGCCCGCGGCGATCTTTGTCTATTTCCGCGTAAACCTTCTCGCCTTTGGCAAAGGTCCCTTGAACCACTTTGCCAATGTGGAGAATGATTCCGTCGGCGGGCTTCTGGGTGTCCAAAACATGGAACTCGCCCTGCGCTCCGCGGATAACGCCAAGGTCGGCCATCTGGCCGCCCGACTCCGCATAAAACGGGGTCTTGGCGAGCATGATCTCCGCCTCGTCGCCCGCATTCACGCTCTCACAGGATTTGCCGTCCTTGAGAATGCAGATGATTTCGCTATCATCCTCCAAATTGGTGTAGCCCGTAAATTGCGAACGGACGCCGGCAGACACCAGCGCCGAAATCTGGTCCATCTCTTTGGCCAGTTCGGCATCCTTGCGCGCGCCGCGCGCGCGCGCGCGCTGTTCGTCCATCAGTTCATTGAACCGCTCCTGATCCACTACAAGGCCCTGTTCATGGGCCATGAGAACGGTGAGGTCCAGCGGGAAACCGTAGGTGTCATAAAGTTTGAAAGCCTCGTCGCCCGGGAAAGTGAGTTCATCTTTTGATTTCAGTTGAGAAACGGTCTCGTCAAAGATCACAATGCCGCGGTCCAGCGTCGCCGCAAAGCTCTCTTCCTCGGCATTGAGCGCGCGCATGACGTTTTCGCGATTTGTTTTCAACTCCGGGAAAACACCGGCCATCATTTCTTCCAGCACGGGGAACAGCTTGCGCATGAAAGGCTTCCTCAGGCCGATGTTGCGACCGTAGCGCACTGCGCGGCGCAGCAGGCGGCGCAGAACATAGCCGCGGCCGTCGTTCGACGGCAGCACGCCGTCGGCAATGGCGGAGGAAAGCGCGCGCAGGTGGTCTGCAATCACGCGCATGGCAATTGCATCCCGCCCTTCATACTTGCGGCCGCTCATTTTTGCAACGGCGCTGATGACGGGCTGGAAAATATCGGTGTCGTAGTTCGAGTTTTTGCCCTGAATGACGGAAACCACGCGCTCGAAGCCCATGCCTGTGTCCACATGCTTTGCAGGCAGCTCCGTCAGGCTGCCGTCCGACTTGCGGTTGTACTGGATGAACACCAGATTCCAGATTTCAATGCAATCCGGAGAACCGGCGTTGACCATTTCCGGTCCGCAGCCCTTTTCGGTGCGGTCGAAATGAATTTCCGAGCACGGGCCGCAAGGGCCGGTGTCGCCCATCTCCCAGAAATTGTCCTTTTCGTCGAACCGCAGGATGCGTTCAGGGGCAATGTCCGTGCAGGATTTCCAGAGTTCAGCCGCCTCGTCATCAGAACGGTAGACCGTAACCCAAAGGCGTTCTTTCGGGAGTTTCCAGACTCCGGTCAGCAGTTCCCATGCCCAAGTGATCGCTTCGCGCTTGTAGTAGTCGCCAAACGACCAGTTTCCCAGCATCTCGAAGAAGGTGTGGTGATAGGTGTCTATGCCCACCTCTTCAAGGTCGTTGTGCTTGCCGCTGACGCGGATGCACTTCTGCGTGTCCGCCACGCGGCGGAACTGGCTTTCGCGCGCGCCCAGGAAGATTTCCTTGAACTGGTTCATCCCCGCGTTGGTGAACAGCAGCGTCGGATCCGACGGCAGCACCACCGGCGAACTGGGAACAATCACATGCTGCTTCCCTTTGAAGAAATCAAGGAAAGACTGCCTGACTTCAGCGGCGGTCATCATGGTTATTCGCTCACATCCTCGCCGGCCACCGCCATGGCTCCGCGAATCGAATGGTCTGTGCGGGCCTTCTCCGTGATCTTCGCAACCATGGCATCCGCCATTTCCTTGTTCTCGGCCAGGAACGCCTTGGCGGCGTCGCGGCCCTGTCCAAGCTGCTGACCGTCGTAGGCAAGCCATGAGCCGCGCTTGTCCAGCAGATCGTACTGGATGGCCGCATCAATAATGCTTCCGGTCCAGGAAATGCCCTCGGCATAAAGAATGTCGAATTCGGCCTGTGTGAACGGCGGCGCGACCTTGTTCTTCACAACCTTCACGCGGGTGTGGCTGCCATAGACGTTGCCGGCGGTGTCCTTGAGAACCGACACACGGCGGATATCAAGGCGCACCGAGGCATAGAACTTCAGCGCGCGGCCGCCCGGCGTCGTTTCCGGGTTGCCGAACATGACGCCGATTTTCTCTCGGATCTGATTGGTGAAGATGCAGCAGGTCTTGGACTTGTTGATGGCCGCCGTCAGTTTGCGCAGCGCCTGGGACATCAGGCGGGCCTGCAGGCCGACATGGCTGGCGCCCATCGCGCCGTCCAGTTCCGCCTGCGGGGCCAGCGCGGCCACCGAGTCCACCGCCACCACGTCGAGCGAGTTGCTCCTCACCAGCGTCTCGGCGATATTCAGGGCTTCTTCGCCGGAATCGGGCTGGGAAATCAGGAGATCATCCAGATTCACGCCAATCTTGCGCGCATACATCGGATCGAAAGCGTGTTCCGCATCAATAAATGCCGCCAGACCGCCCTGTCTCTGGGCGTTGGCAATGATGTGCGAAACCAGCGTTGTTTTTCCGGAGGATTCCGGCCCGAAGATTTCAATCACACGGCCGCGGGGCACGCCGCCAATACCCAGCGCAAGGTCCAGCGTCAGTGCGCCGGTGGGAATGCAGGGGATCTGCTTGTGGCCTTCATCGGCGCCCAGCCGCATGATGGCGCCTTCGCCGTATTCTTTCTGAATCTGCGCCAGCACGGCGCTGAGGGCGGAGGAGGTTTTTTTGTCGGTGTCTTTTTCCTTCGATGCTGCTTTGGCGGCCATGTTCTATTCTCCTTTTAATAACGATCTGTTTAAAACTGTGTAGCGTGATCCCCGGGGCCCAAGCTGGCTGGCCATCAGCAGCACAGCGTCAAACTGACACGGGTCGCGGGGAGTATTTCTATCCGACCGGACGGCCATTGTCAATGAATCCGCGTCGCGCGCAGCCTTCACCCGACCGATGGTGATGTGCGGATGGAAATCGCGCGCCTCAAGCTCGATTCCAAGCGCACGGCAGGCGTCTGCGATCTCCTTCTGCATCCTGAAAAGCGGATCGGGGCAATCCAGCCCGGCCCAGACAATGCGCGGAGCCCTATCGGGGCCAAAAGTTCCAAGTCCGAAAAGTTCGCACTTGAGCAGCGGATATTTCGCGGCAATTTCATCCAGCCCGGGCTTCAAGGCCTCCGCCGTGGCAACGGGAATTTCGCCCAGAAAAGCGAGTGTCAGGTGAATCTGGTCCTCGGCGGTCCAGTTCACTTTCGCGGGGCAGTTGCGAAGCGATTTTTGCGCACGCACAATGGCCAAAAGCGCATTCAGATCGGGTTTGAGGGCAATAAAGGCCCGTATGGAATCGGGTGCGCTCATTCCCGCATCAAGCGCATCCTGAGCATGTCCAGCGCAGCCTGCGTGCTCATAAACTTGACCATGTCGCGGTCGAAGCTCAACCGCCGCTCGCAAACTTCGGTGTGATTGTTTCCGGCGAGCGCGATAAAAACAAGGCCCACAGGTTTTTCAATCGTTCCGCCCGTCGGGCCGGCAATGCCGGTGATCCCGATTCCGAAATCCGCGCCCAGTTTCATTCTGACGCCTTCGGCCATCTGCTTTGCGGTGTCCGCGCTGACGGCTCCGTGCTCGGCCAGCGTGTCTTCGGACACGCCAAGCAGTTTGGTCTTGGCCCGGTTGTCGTAGACCACGACGCCGCCCAGATAGTATTTGGAACTGCCGCTCACATTCGTGATGCGGTGCCCCAGCAGTCCGCCAGTACAGGACTCCGCGGTGGCCAGCGTCATTTTTTTGGAGACCAGCAGCCGGCCGACAACCTCTTCCAGCGTGACGCGCTCTTCGGCGAAAATCGAGTTCCCGAGAATTTTCCGCGCCTGATCCGCAACGGATTTCAGTTTGTCTTGAGTTTTGGCGTAAAGCCGGATTTCCAGAGATCCAGGCGAGGCGCAATAGGCAACCTCGATGCCGTCAGGAGGAAAATGATTCTTTTCAAAAAGCGTTACCATGTCGCCCTCGGCGCGACCGGTCAGGAGAAAAATCTGTTCCGGGGGCGGAGCCAGCTTGAACTGATCCTGAATCCACGGAACAAATGAATGAACCAGCATGGGCTCCAGTTCGCGCGGCGGGCCCGGCAGCAGAACAACATATTTGCCGCCCTTCTCGATCAGTTCCCCCGGCGCGGCGCCGGTGAGGTTCTGCCAGACGGTCGCCCCGCCGACCACCAGCGCCTGCCGCAGGCGTGCCTGGCTAGCCTCGAGGCCGCGCGTTTTGCATGCCTGAA
This sequence comes from Kiritimatiellia bacterium, assembly GCA_050178035.1. Taxonomy (GTDB): domain Bacteria; phylum Verrucomicrobiota; class Kiritimatiellia; order JAKQHR01; family JAKQHR01; genus JAKQHR01. The sequence continues at coordinate 15,452 of JBFXGK010000012.1, read as the reverse complement.
GGATTTTATCCGCAGCGGTTTTGTCCAGAACCAGCGGACGGTCCAGCCACGCGGCAATGGTCTCGCGGGTGATGTCGTCCGAGGTCGGGCCCAGCCCGCCGGAAACCACCACCACATCCACCCGCTGCAGCGCTTCCTTCAAAGACGCCAGCAGCACATGCGGATCATCCGGAATGGTCGTGTCGCGAACCAGACGAACCCCGGTGGGCGCAAGAGCCTTCGCCAGCGCATGCGCATGACTGTTGACGGTGCGGCCAATGAGCAGTTCGGTGCCGGTGGAAATGAGCTCGATGCCGGGAATCATGGACGATAACCGTTGGGGTGGCTTTGGTGCCACTTCCACGCATGCTCGATGATCGTGCGCAAATCGGGATACTGCGGCTTCCAGCCCAGAACCTTTTTTGCCTTGTCCGCGGCGGCCACCAGCTTCGCGGGATCGCCCGGGCGGCGCGGAGCCATTTTTGCAGGAATCTTGCGGCCGGTCACTTCGCGCGCCGCCTCGATCACCTGCTTCACGGAATATCCGTCGCCGTTGCCGAGATTGAACGCCCCGGAAACGCCTTTTTTCAGCGCGAGAATATGAGCCTGCGCAAGGTCAGCAATGTGAATGTAGTCGCGGACGCAGGTTCCGTCGGGCGTTTCGTAATCGTCGCCGAACATCATCACGTGTTCTTTCTTCCCAAGCGGAACCAAGAGAATATTCGGGATCAGATGCGTCTCAGGGTCGTGATCCTCGCCAAGATTTCCGACCGCGCCGCAGGCGTTGAAATAGCGGAGAAATACCGGCTCAAATTTATGAAGCTGCTGATACCACAGCAAAACCTTTTCGAACATGAGCTTCGATTCGCCATAAGGATTCGTCGGCTTCTGCGGGAGATCCTCGGTCATGGGCACCACATCGGGCTGCCCGTAGGTCGCGCAGGTGGAGGAAAAAATGATTTTCTTCACGCCTGCTTCCAGCATGGAGTCGGCCAAATGGATTCCGCCAATGACGTTGTTGGTGAAATAGAGTTCCGGCATTTCCATGGACTCGCCGACCAGCGCGAAAGCCGCAAAGTGAACCACGGCGTCGGGCTTGGTCTTGAGCATCGCGGCGCGTATGTCCTGACGATTGCGCAAGTCGCCGATGATCAGCGAAGCCCGCGGATCAACGGCCTCCTGATGGCCGCGCTCCAGGTTATCGAAAATGACAACCTCATGCCCTTCATCCAGCAGCATTTTGCTGGTGACGCTTCCAATATATCCCGCACCGCCCGTAACCAGAATTTTCATGCGCCAAATGTAATCCCGCCCCGCCCTCCGTGCCAGTCAAATCATCCGGCGCCCGAAAACCCGAAAAACATCAAATTTTGGCCAAAAAGTCCATTTTTGGGCTCATCGGGAAAGTTCCTGTCTGAAAACACCTGAAAAAACATCTATTTTTGAACAAGCCCAGCCCGCGGCTCCGCGAGAATGGGCCCTCCCAGCTCGTCGGAGCGGGCTCGCGGGCAGGTAAGGCTCTCCTGCAAATCGGAAACACATGCAGGATGTTGTTTCCTCCGAGCAGAAACCCGCTTCGAGTGAGAGAGCAATCCATTGCGCATCTTAGAGTTACAATCATTGCAATACGTTATTACTTGCCCGACTATCCATTGTATGTCTTATCTTGGACAGGAACTTTTCGGATGAACCCATTTTTGAGCGTTTTTTGGCATTTTTTGACGAATTTTGGCCGTTTTTGAGCGTTTTTTGGCTTTTTTATATGCGTCGTGCACCAGCATAATTCTGCCGCGTTACGCAACCGTCGCTGGCCTATCCCTCTTCTTCGACAATAACTTCCCTGTTTTTGCCTTTAATGTCTTCAAGAAGGAACCCCACGAGACCGAAGACCGCGATACCGGAACCCAGCATTTGGAACATCCAACAGGCAGGCTCATGATCCTGCTTCATCCAAATACCAAAAGCGTAAAAGACGAGGGCTGCGACCATGCACATCACGAAGCCGAAGACTTGATATGAGGCAGACACGTACTTGGTTTCTGTCAGGCGCCGGGTCTTCATGAGCCGCTTGGCGACGAAGTGACTGGCGAACGGGTGGAACACTTGATAGCCCAGGAGGATGAAGATATTGAGACTGGGGAAACCCGGTGAGAACTTGCCGGAAATGAGGGCGGCGTAGAACAGAACTGCTCCCGTCGTAATCAGGATGCGCAAAACTCCCTGGGAGCGAGCACCGTCACGCACCCATCCAGCCATGTCTCGCGCCGACCGCAGGTATTCCGCCACATCCCCGATCAGAGTTCCTTGCGCGTAAATGAACACCGCCATGAACACGAGACCCACGCCGAGCTCCAGCAAATGCCCGGGAACGTCATAAATTGAGGATGTTGAACCGGCATGAAGCACTGCACCGGCGAAGAAGTATGCAAGAAGCAACCCGTAGCATTGGAGAAGGACAAGCACCCCCAAAGCTCCCCACCTCGATTCGATCATGGTCTCCGCGTTTCTCATCTTCTCATGGTCCATGCTGTTCCGAGCACATGCTACTTTTCCTGACGCATTATAAAAGCATAATAACTTCGTTCCCATGTGGAAGCGGCTTGGTTGAACTGGCCGGGCGGCCTGATTATGGATTCTCGCGCGTTGGCGGGTTTTGGGGTCTCAAGAGCGAAAATATGTGATATTTAGGCGTTTTTTGCTGTTTTTAACGGTTTTTGAGCATTTTTTGGCCGTTTTTGACGATTTCTGGCATTTTTTAAGCATTTTTTGGCATTTTTATTCATAGTGCGCGCTGGCACAAAATAGCGAGGCGCGAGCATCTGAATTGATGCTTGATATATGGCCAGCTTGTGTCCATATTAAGGCCAGAATGAAATACAGTGTGATACTTTCGCCGCAGGCACGGGAACAATTCCACGGGTTATGCGCGTATGACCGTGCAAAGGTAAGAGATGCCATTGACGAGCATCTGCAGCATGCGCCAATGGCCGAAAGCAGGAGCCGGATTAAGCGGCTGCGGGATTTGAAGAAACCGCAGTACCGGTTGCGCGCGGATAACATCCGTATTTTTTATGATGTGGAGAAAGATCAAGTAATCGTTCTTGGCATTGTCGAGAAAGCGCATGCCGATCAGTGGCTTGCGGAAGCGGGAGAAACAAAATGAAACAGGTTCCATTTGCACAAGTTAAAGATCGGCTCTCCAAATATCTTGTTGAGGCGGGAGAAGAGCAAATTGTAATCACCAAGCACGGAAAGCCGGCGGGGGTTCTTACCGGATTCGCGACCGAGGACGACTGGTTTGATTTCCGCCTGGAAAATGATCCAAGGTTCCTTAAGAGAATCGAGGAATCCCGAGCCAGCATCCGCGCCGGACAGGGCATCCCCTGGGAACAGGTCAAGCGCGAGGACAATGAGCGGGCTCACAAGTCCACACGATACCGCATTCCTCGTCGCGCCAGAGGAACATCGGCAGCAAAACGATGAGCAACGCCTCAGTTGAGAAAGCTAAACGTCAGTTGCTGTGCCAAAGAGGGAATATGAAGCAGATGCTGATTTGCGATGACGGCAAGGTGAATGAAGTGGCCCCGTTGTGCCGCGCGCTGGGCCTAGGCATAGAGGTCCAGGCATTTTTCAATCCAACCGTATTCGAGGAGGATGAAAGTTCCGTCGCAAGGCACAAGCAGGCCATCTCGGGGATCGCACTCCGGTCGCTGCACGGATGCTTCTGGGATCTTTGCCCCGGAAGCAGAGATGCGAAAGTGAGAGAGGTGGCGCGGAAGCGTTTTGAACAGAGCTGTCTGGTCGCAACCCGCCTGGATGTGCAGCACATTGTTTTTCACCATGGCTATGTTCCTCACACCAGCGAGCCCGACGGATGGCTGAAACGAACGACGGAATTCTGGCTGTCGTTCCTCGAAGGGAAGGATCAGAACATTTCCTTCCATATCGAAAACATCCTCGACTGGGATCCGCAGCTTTTGTCCGACGTCGTAAAATCCATCAACCGCCCCAATGTGGACATCAATCTCGACATCGGGCATGCGCACTGCGAATCACGGACGCCTGTGCTGAAGTGGATCGAGCAACTGGGCGGACAAATCGGATATGTCCACATGCATGACAATCACGGCCAGCGAGACGAACATCTTGGATTCGGACAGGGAACCCTTCCGCTTGAAGAAGCATGCATCGCGCTGAACGAATACGCTCCCAATGCCATTTGGGCCCTTGAAGCAGAAGGTGCGGGAATTCAGCAATCCATTGACTGGCTCAGGGAGAAAGGGATCGTTAAGTTCAAGAGCCCGTGACGTTCTCAGGCGTTGAATTCGCCGCCGGTGCGAACGAGGCGGGCGCTGTTGAAGATAACGCAGAGCGAGCCGGTGTTGTGCAGGACGGCCGCGACGACGGGGTTCAGCAAGCCCATTCCGGAGAGCATCATACCGCCCACAATGAACAGGAGCCCGATGCCGAGATTCTGGAAAACCACCGTGCGGGCCTGGCGGGACAGGGTCACAAGAAACGGAATGCGGTTCAGGTCATTGTTCATCAGCGCGACGGTTGCACTGTGGATCGCGACATCACTTCCGGCGGCGCCCATGGCCACGCCGATGTCGCCGGCCGCCAGTGCGGGGGCATCGTTCACGCCATCGCCGACCACGGCCACGCTGTAGCCCGCCTCGCGCATCCGGTTCACGAAAGCAACTTTTTGCTGGGGCAGGCATTCGGCCTCAAACTCGGCGCATCCAATCTCCGCGGCCACACGCCCGGCCACGGATTTCCGGTCGCCGGTGACCATGGCGCGCCGCTTCACGTGCAGCGCCTCCAAGGTCTCAAAGCAGGCTTTTGCGCCGGGGCGGATTTCGTCCTGCATGCCGATCCATCCCAGATACTGTCCGTCGCGAGCCACAAAAACCACGCTGTAGCCCTCGGTTTCGACAGCGTCGGCTTCATCGAGTTTTGCGCTGCGGATGCCGTTGTCCTTCAGCCAGCCGGCGCGGCCGCACAGGACCTGTTTCCCGTGAACATTTCCGCGCACGCCGCGCCCGGGCTCTTCGTGAAACTGATCGGGCTCAACGGGTTCGACCCCCGTTTCCGAAGCGAGGCGAAGCACGGCCGCAGCCGAGGGGTGATGACTGAAACGGTCCACGCTGGCGGCGGCAAAAAGAAGATCGGACGGAGCTATGCCCTCGCCGGGCGCGAGGCGGGTGACGCCCAGTTCGCCGGTGGTCAGTGTTCCGGTCTTGTCGAAAACGAAAGCGGTGATGCGCGACACGGCCTCGAGATCCGCCACATGCTTGACAAGGATCCCGACGCGCGCGGCCGCTGACAGGGCAGCGACCATGGCTGTAGGCGTGGCGAGAATCAGCGCGCACGGGCAGGCCACCACCAGCAGCGAAATCAGCCGCGAGGCATCCTGCGTGAAGAACCAGACCAGCACGGCGATCATCAGGATCACCGGAGTGTAGTAGCCTGTATAACGGTCAATGAGCCGCATAAACGGCAGCCGCGTCTCCTCGGCCGCCATAATCAGCGCGCGCACATGGCCCAGCGTGGTGTCCTGTCCGGCGCGGGTGACCCGCACCTCGACCGAGCCGGTGAGATTGTGCGTGCCCGCAAACACTTCCTCGTCGGGGCCCTTGTCGCGCGGAAGTGATTCCCCGGTGATGGTGGCTTCATTAAGAGTCGTCCGGCCCTTACGGATAACTCCGTCGGCCGGCACGCTGTCGCCCGGCATCAGGCGTATGATGTCGCCGGGGTTCAGGTCCTGCGCGGCCACTTCCTCAACCGAACCGTCCGGCCGCAGACGATGGCCCTGCGTGGGGGTGATGCGCACAAGGCTTTCGATGGAGGCATGCGCGCCCTCCGCGGTGCGCGTTTCAATAACCAGTGAAATCAGCATGAAAAACGAAATCAGCCCGGCGGTCTGGAAGTCGCCGAACACAAAGGCCGCCAGCACGGCAAGGGCCGCCAGTTCATTGATGTGAAGATGCCCCTTGAGCAGGCCGCGCAGGGCGGTCCAAAATATCGGGATCGCCAGCAGGATGGCGCCGATGGCGGCGCTGACATCGGCCGCCAGCGGGTTGTTTCTGTAAATCGCGCCGGCGATGAAAGAGTTCACGATGAACGCCATGCCCAGAAGCACAAGCAGGAGCAGGCGCGAGGCCCTGCGCCCGCCCTTCCCGATATTTTCCGCTGGAGAGATGACCTGCATTCTATTTTTTCTTAACGGGTTTCGTTTCCTCCGGCGTCAGCAGAAGCCGAAGCTCCTGTGTACCGTCAGAGTTTTTGTGAATCACATATTTTTCGTCCACCCCGGTCAGCACGCGGCGCAGGACATCCTGCAGAAGCACCTGTGCGGTGATATCGGGATTTTTCACATATTTTTCCCGCACCGTGGTGAAATAATCGGCGGAGGCCTTCACTTCGTTCACGGTGCGCTGCCGCACGGCCTCACCCTCGTCCCTCAGGCGCGAGGCTTCGCCCTGCGCCTCGTTGTCGAGGCGCGCGGCATAGCCGCGGGCTTCGCTGATGCTGCGGCTCTGCTCCTGCTCGGCGGCAACCACGGCGTCAAAGGCCCCGGCAACCTGGCGCGGCGGCGTGACGGCCAGCAGATCCACCCGGTCCACCTGCACGCCAAGCCCAAGTTTGCGGCAGCGTTCGCGCAGGCGCACATCCACCGCGGAACGGAAGGCCTCGATTTCCGTGCGCATGGCTTGGTCAATCTTGAAGCGGCTGGAGGCCATGATCACCGCGCGGTCGAGTTCGCTGCGCAGGGCCCGCTCCGTCCCGCTGAAGCCGAAAAGGAACTGTTCAGGATCGCTGATGCGGTAGCGCACGGCCCAGCGGCTGTGAAGCAGGTTGGCGTCGGCGCTCAGCGTGTAGCCGTCGCGGAGCGGCGGCAGGGTTTTTTCGGCGGGCGTTTCTTCGCCGCGCAGCTTGTCCTCTTCGCTGACATAATACCAGAACGTGTCGCTCTCCAGCGTCTGGATGCGCGCCGAGGGGACGCGAACCACCTCCGCAACGGGCCGGGGGAACGTCCAGTGCAGGCCGGGGCCCAGCAAACGGCCGTCGCCCTGCCCGCTGATTTTTCCGAGCATCAGAACAAACGCCTCCTCGTGCTGGCGGACCACAAAGACCCCCGTGGCGAGGTAGCACACCAGCAGCAGGAGCATAACCGCGCGAAGCAGGCGGAAACTGATCCGCAGCGCGTCGTTCAGCGCGGCCTGACCGGATTCCATGATGTTCGTTTCCTGTCCCATAAAAATCACTTCACCGGAATGGCCGGGCCTCCCTGCAGCAGATCGAACGGCTGCGTGTCGGTGCCCAGCACAACGGTGGCCTTTTCCTTAAGGGTTTCCTCGAGCACCTCGAGTTTGCGCAGGAACATGGCCAGTTCAGGATCCTGCTCAAAGGTCTTATAGAAGCCGGCGGCCTCGGCGTCGCCCTCGGCGCGGATGCGCTTGGCGGCGGCATCGGCCTCCGCCAGCACCTGGTCGCGCCGGCTGTCGGCGCGCGCGCGGATGCGGATCGCCTCGCCCTCGCCCTCGGCGCGGTATTTTTCGGCTATCTCGCTTCGTTCGGCGCGCATGCGGTCGAACACCTTGGCGGTGATGGCTTCGGGCAGGCTGATGCGGCGAATGCCCAGGAAGCGGACCTCAATGCCGTAGCGCTGAAGGGCCTCCGGCTGCACGGCGTCGAGGATCTGCTTTTCCATGTCCTCAAGCTTCAGTTTGGCCGGATCGGCATTAATGAGCCCCGCAAAATCGTGCTGCCCGATCACGGCGTTCTTGTAGTTGCTGAGTAGGCCGTCAAGACTGCGCTCGGCGTCGCGCGGCGTGCCGACCCGTTCAAGGAACGCGACCGGATCGCCAATCTGCCAGCCCGCGTAGAGCATGACAATCACGCTCTTGCCGTCGCGCGTGAGGGTCTGCTCGAAAGATCCGTCCAGCGTCTGGACGCGGCGGTCGAGGCGGTGCACGCGCTGCACGGGCCACGGCCAGCGAAAATAGAGGCCGGGTTCGATGAGGGCGTCCCGCGCGGGTTTCCCGAAGGTGGTCAGCACGACCGCCTCGCCTTCGCGCACGGAAAAGAGCAGCATGCTCAGCACAAACACAGCCGCGATCGTCAAGCCCAGTATGGATACCCAGATGTTGTGTTTCATTACGGGAGTTCCTCCGTGATATCCGGACCGAAATTGAAAAGTTCCGGTTTCAGTTTTTCCTTGAAATCGAACTGGATGACCTGGTTGCCCGGGTCGGCGCTCACGATGTATTTCCGCGCACCGGAAAGCGCCCCTGAAAGTGTGCGCAGATAAAGATCCTTCTTGAAAACCTCCGGCGACATTTTGTAGCCCTTCTGCCGCTGGTCAAACTGGTAGGCCTCGGCCTCCGCCAGCGCCTTGCGGCGGACGCGGTAGGCCTTCGCGATTTCGCCGGCGGCTTCGGCATCGGCCGCGGCCAGCGGAAGAACCTTTGCGGCATAGGCCGATGCCTGCAGCTTCGCCGATTCGCGCTCCTCCAGCGCGCCGACAACGGATTCAAACGCGTCCGCAACGGCAACCGGCGGATGAACCGCCCGCAGGCCGACAAACTCGATGCGAATGCCCAGCCCGAATTCATCCGCCCGCTGCTGCATGAAGGTTTTCAGTTCCTGAGTGAGATGGATCTGGCCGGAACTGATGATTTCCTCCATGCCGTGGCTGACGGTAATCCGCGTGAGCCCGGCGTAGGCGGACTGCTCCAGCAGCCGCAGCGGTTCTGCGGCGCTGAAAGCATACTGGTAGATGTTGGTAATCCGGTATTCGACCGGAATGTGCATTGAGAGCAGGTTCACCGGCACCGTTTGCGCATCGTCCTTCCCTCCCGCGGTCGCGGCGCGGCTGGCGGTCAGAAAAGTTTCCTGGCCGGTATGGTGCTGAACCGTCCACAGCATCGAGGACGGGCCTTCCCTTGAAACATTCCCGATGTCCAGGGTCTGGACGCGTTTTGAGGGAAAGCGGCGGACCGTCTCGAACGGCCACGGCCATTTCAGATGGAATCCGCTGTCCAGCAGGCCGCCCTCCTCGGCCGGCACAGGCCGTCCGAATTTTTCGAGAATCGCTTCCTCCTCCGGCCCGAGAAAAACAAAACTCGAAAGCAGGTACAGCGCGGCGAGCTGGAAAAAAATCAGCGGGGCCAGCGCGTTTTCAAGGAAACGGTAAAACCACGTGTGCGAAATGTTGAAACCAAACTGGTAATCCAGCGCCTGCGCCACGTTGTTCACCCATGAGGCGGGATCGGTCAGCAGCGCGCCGAGGCGGCTCTCGTATGAAACGCAGGGCACGGGCGCGGCCGCGATGCGCGGGCTGTAGAGATAAGCCACCGCCCGGATGTAGTTTTCAATGCCCAGCACGCCCAGCAGCAGAATGAATGTCCACGAAACGGCCCAGTCGGCCCGCGGCACGCCGGTTTTCACCAGTATGGCATCCGCCGCGGTCAGAAGACTGACCAGCGCGGTCAGGCCCAGATATATCCCGGGCCCCTTCATCCGCTGATGTCCCGGTTCGCGGGCAATGCCAAGCAGGTACCGGCTCAGCAGGAAGCAGACAAACGCCTGGCCCGAAAGGAACGCGGCCGTCAGCGGCAGCAGTTCCGGAAGGCCCGCGGGCGATCCCGTTTTCTGCCATCCGCGCCACGCCAGATAGAGCTGAAACATTCCCAGAACCGGCGCGATGGACGGCACCACGAAGCGTTCAAACTGCTGCCGGCTGCGCGCAATTGAAAAGGGTTCGCTTTCGTCCTCTTCCTTATTGAACAGCGTTGCGGGGTTTTCCTTTTCCGCCAGCGCGGCATCCTGCTGCTCCTGCGCGGCCAGCCACGCCAGCCGCTGGCGGACGTAGGCGGCCAGAACGACAAGGAGCGAAACCAGAAGAAATCCGGACAACGCCCGCAGGGCGGCCAGCGAACAGCGGGAGGCGAGGAATAAATCCAGCGCGAGGCCGGCCGCCAGCGCGGCCGCCGCCACCCACAATGCCCTGAACTGAGGTTTTGTCATTACGCCTTGATTTCCACTCCGCGGAACAGGAAGGTACCCAAACAAAGCACGCCCGCCAAGTACAAGCCTGCATAATAAAACACCGCGCGCACATAGACCCAGGAAATCACACCGCCCTCGGCGAGGGCTTCAGCCGCCCAGAAATGCTGCCAGTTTGGAAGCAGATAATACACCGCGCGGCCCGCAAAACTCTCTGTGCCCAGACGGGCAAAAATGTAATCACTGATCAGTCCGACCAGAAAAATCACGAGGCAGAAACCCAGCGTCGGCAGCGCCGCAAAGCGCGTGGCGATGGCCGACGCAATGGCTGTGATCAGCAGGATTGAAAGAGTCGAAAGCGCGACCGCGGGCAGGATTCTCCACGGAATCGTGTTCGCAATGCCCTTTTCCATGCCCTCGGCAGGGAAAAAGGCGGCGATGACCACCGCGGCCAGCAGCGCGAAAAGCATCAGGCCCCACGCAAACGAGACAAACGGGCGTTTGGTGAAATAATTGTTGATGCCGGCAAAAGCCAGCGCGCAGAAGGGCGCGGCGAGAAGCGGCCCGGCCGCGTGCCAGTCGGTTCCGTATTCGGCGGCAGCGACGCGCGAGGCGAGCATCACGGCAATGCCGGCGGCGGCCGAAAAGGCCAGCATGGCCAGCGCAATGCCAGTGTAGCGCGCAAGAAAGAAAAGCCCGCGGCCGACCGGCTTGCTGAGGATCGAGGAAGCCGTGTCCTGCCTGCCGTATTCCGCAAACGCGGTGCCCGCGAGGAAGGCCCCCAGGAGCAGCCCGGAAACCATGTGAAGCGCAAGGCCGCTCTCGCGGACCATCTTGCCAGACTCCCCGAAGGAATAGGTGATCAGAAAAGGAAGCAGGCCGGTGAAAATCACCACGGTCAGAAGCAGAAGCAGGCACAGCGGCTGGCGAACGGCCTCCAGAACGGCAAGGCCGGCCACAGTCACGAACTGTTTGATCTTCAGGCGCACGGTTTCGCGTTGTCCTTTGTTCTTCTGACCGTTAATATCGTCACAGCACAATTTATGGATAATCCGGCGTGAAGTCGAGTTTCGATTCGGGAGACGGAGTCATGCATAAAATCCTGATAGCGGTCGCGGAAGGCTCAGAGGAAATGGAAGCGGTTATCACGGTGGACGTGATGCGGCGCGCAGGATGGGAAGTCACGGTGGCGGCGATTGCACCGGGGCCGGTGATCTGTTCGCGGAAAGTCAAACTTCTGCCGGACCGTGAATGGCGCGAGATTGATCCGCTGGAATACGATGCGCTGGTCATCCCCGGCGGCGCGCCGGGAGTCGATCGCCTGATGAAAGACGGCGGAGTGCTGGAAACCCTGCGGATCTTCGACGAATGCGGAAAATGGATCTGTGCGATCTGCGCCGGTCCGCTCGTGCTGCAGGCCGCGGGCATTCTGAAAAAGCAGCGCCTCACCTGCCATCCGGCGGTCAAAGAGGATTTGCACACCGGGATGTGGATGGACGAACCGGTTGTGCGCGACGGGAACCTCATCACCAGTCAGGGGCCCGGAACCTGCTTCGAATTCGCGTTGACCATTGTTTCAACATTGGAAAATCCTTCCGCCGCCCAGAAAATCGCCCGCGGCATGGTTTTTGAATTTTGAGCAAAAAAGGACGTTTTTGAACGTTTTTTGATGTTTTTTGGATTTTTGCTACAAGCAATCGATCGCCCCCGTGGGGCACCGGGTAGGGTCCCGGTGCCTGCTAAAACATGACAGGAAATTCCAACGGGAACGCTGCCACGTAATCAGTCTGGACCCAGTCGATAAAAGTCAATTGTGTTCGTGGGGACCTGCAGGTACGCCCCGGCTTCCATATCCACGCCGGGCACGGATGTCCAGGAGGCTGAGCTGCCGAGCGCGGGCGACGATTCCAGTTGCATTCCGGTGACGCTGCCTGGCCACTGCACCAGCATCTGGCCGTTCTGCAGCTGAAGGGTCAGGTCAATCGTCGAATACGCATTCGTTGCTTGGTAGTTCTCATCGGGATGGAGGTTTATCCAGAAGGGGTCAGGACACACCCATCCGTCGACAGCTTTGAACTCAATATACTGGTAGCCAGTCCATTGATCGGTGGCCGTTTCACCGCTCGCGCGCCACGCCCCCCAAGTGATACGCCACTGGGCTCCAGCTGCGACGGCTTCCGCCGGCGTCAGGGTCACCGTTACTGTGCCTCGTGCCGTCAACGGGTCGTAGAATATGAAGGCGGACTCCAGGACCTGTTCGTCATACATATCCGTTCCCGTGGGCGTCTTATACAAGCGGCAGATGAAATTGTAGGCGCCAAGGGGTGTCCCCCCGGGTGGGGTCCACGTCATTTGGATGTTCGTGCTCTGTCCGGCATCCAAGGTAACCGGCAGCCGGTCCGGATAGGGCGTGAAGAAGTAAAAGCCTGCCGCTCCTTGAGTCTGGGCGAGTCCGGCGGCGTAGAAAGTGAAAGTGTCGACACCCATATTGACCACGGTGACCGAAGCCGTGATGGTGCCGATGCCCAGCTCAAGTTGCTCAGGGGAACAGGTCATTGCGGTGATGCCGGCGGCGGTCGCCTCGATGACCTCGAACGCGTCGGGGATGCCGTTGGTGTCCCAGGTGTCGGTACCGATGGCGGTCTTGTAGAGCCGGCAGGCGAAGTAGCAGGCCCCGGTGGTGATCCCAGCACCCGGCGCCCATGTCAGATTGATGATGTTGGTCTCGCCAGGCTCGACCATGACCGACTGACGCTCAGGGGAGAACGGGAAACCATCCCCGCCGGTGCCCGGGGGCCGACCGAACCCGGTGACGTAACAGGTGGTGGTGGCGGCTCCGGAGTTAAGAACGGCGATGCTGGCGGTGATGGTCTGGTATCCGCGGGCGACCGTCGCGCGGTCGAACGACACGTCGAGCACCGCCAGCGTATTCGGCTCCACGACCGCGAATGCAGCGGGGACGCCGTTGGTGTCCCACGTGTCGGTACCGATGTCAGTCTTGTAGAGCCGGCAGGCGAAGTAGCAGTCCCCAGTGGTGATCCCAGCGCCCGGCGCCCATGTCAGGTCGACGATGTTGGTCTCGCCGGGATTGACGGTGACCTCGAGCCGCTCGGGCGCGAACAGGTAGCCGTCTCCGGCGGTGCCCGGGGGCCGACCGAACCCGGTGACGTAGCAAGTGGTGGTGGCGGCTCCGGAGTTGAGAACGGCGATGCTGGCGGTGATGGTCTGGTATCCGCGGGCGACCGTCGCGCGGTCAAAGGACACGTCCTGCACCTCCAGGCTGTATGGATCGACGACCGCGAATGCGGCGGGGACGCCGTTGGTGTCCCACGTGTCGGTACCGATGTCAGTCTTGTAGAGCCGGCAGGCGAAGTAGCAGTTCCCAGTGGTGATCCCAGCGCCCGGCGCCCATGTCAGGTCGACGATGTTGGTCTCGCCGGGATTGACGGTGACCGACTGACGCTCAGGGGAGAACGGGAAACCATCCCCGCCGGTGCCCGGGGGTCGACCGAACCCGGTGACGTAGCACGTGGTGGTGGCGGCTCCGGAGTTAAGGACGGCGATGCTGGCGGTGATGGTCTGGTATCCGCGGGCGACCGTCGCGCGGTCAAAGGACACGTCCTGCACCTCCAGGCTGTATGGATCGACGACCGCGAATGCGGCGGGGACGCCGTTGGTGTCCCAGGTGTCGGTACCGATGTCAGTCTTGTAGAGCCGGCAGGCGAAGTAGCAGTCCCCGGTGGTGATCCCAGCGCCCGGCGCCCATGTCAGGTCGACGATGTTGGTCTCGCCGGGGTTGACGGTGACCGCGAGCCGCTCGGGCGCGAACAGGTAGCCGTCTCCGGCGGTGCCCGGGGGTCGACCGAACCCGGTGACGTAGCACGTGGTGGTGGCGGCTCCGGAGTTGAGAACGGCGATGCTGGCGGTGATGGTCTGGTATCCGCGGGCGACCGTCGCGCGGTCAAAGGACACGTCCTGCACCTCCAGGCTGTATGGATCAACGACCGCGAATGCGGCGGGGACGCCGTTGGTGTCCCACGTGTCGGTACCGATGGCGGTCTTGTAGAGCCGGCAGGCGAAGTAGCAGTTCCCGGTGGTGATCCCTGCGCCCGGCGCCCATGTCAGGTCGACGATGTTGGTCTCGCCGGGGTTGACGGTGACCGCGAGCCGCTCGGGCGCGAACGGGTAGCCGTCGCCGGCGGTGCCCGGTGGCCGCGCAAATCCGGTGACGTAGCACGTGGTGGTGGCGGCGCCGGGGTTGAGGACAGCGATGCTGGCGGTGATGGTCTGGTATCCACGGGCGACCGTCGCGCGGTCGAAGAAGACGTCAAGCAATTCTGGGGGGCGCGGATCGATGATCTCGAAGGCGGCGGGGATTCCGTTAGTGAACCACGTATCATTTCCCGTGGACGTCTTGTACACACGGCAGGCGAAGTAGCAGGAGCCGGTGGTCACGCCCACGCTCGGAACCCAAGTCAGATCGAAGTTTGTGACTGCATAGGCCGTCATGGCGACCGGCCGCCGCTCGGGTGAGAAGAGGTACCCATCGCCGCCGGTGCCCGGGGGCCGGGCGTAGCCGGTAACGTAGTTTGTCACGGCGCTGCCCAGATGATTACGCAAAGTGATGGTGGCAGTCATGGTACCGGCTCCACGCTGAACCTGGGTGGGTTCAAATTGCGTGTTCAGGATCTGGCCAGAAGCGGCCAGTGGGCCGAGCAAGGCAAGCAGGGCCAGGCCTGCCCGCAAAAGACGATTTGAGCGTTTCACCGTCGTCACCTCATCTCATGTTTACCGCCATTTCGGCCAGCGGCTGGCGGCGAGTTATCTTCAGGCCCTTCTGATAAGAAATCGCTTTTCGGGCGGCGCGGGCACTCACCTTCTGGGCCCCGCCTGAAGGAGCGCTTTCATGGATGGAACAGTAATTGAAGCAGGGGGTAGGCGTCAACCATTAAACCCTGCGCGCGACAAGAGCAAAAAACATCCGTAGCAGGATTTTCTTCATCCGTTTGAGCTGTCTTTGAAAGAAGGGTTCCGACTTTAATTCGGTGTGCAGGTCTTCCGACTAAACGGGCTGGAGTCTCCCGCCGCCCTCCGCCGGCGGATGCCCAAGGGCGAACACAATGAAACAGATAGATACTTGTAAGGAATATTTCGCAGGATGCACAGTATGGCAAAAATATATAAAACCCCTGCAAAACCAATGTTTCTTGAGAATTGGAGGTGGTCGGGGCGCCGAGATTGGCTGCGGCGGAAGGGAACTCTCCTCGTTCAAATCTCTTCTCAAAGAATAGAGCGGCTTGCCATACGAAGCTTTGAGCGAAGCGAAAAGCAAAGTATGGTCGGGGCTCCTTTCCGATATCCGAACCTGGTTCGAGACGCAACACCGCGTTAGCCGGTAGTGCGGACGCCGGGGACGTGGTCGTCGTCCTGGTCCTGGGCGAGCGTGGGGACGTGTACGTCCC
>JBFXGK010000011.1:0-85976 GCA_050178035.1 Kiritimatiellia bacterium | reverse complement strand
ATGGAAGGAATCAACAACAAGATCAAGGTCCTAACCCGGGCGGCCTACGGATACCGGGATGAGGCTTTCTTCATCCTCAAACTCTATAACCTTCACAACTCCAGACAGGAACTTGTCGGATGAACCTTTTTTTGGGCATTTTTGGCCGTTTTTGAGCATTTTTTGGCGATTTTAGGCCATTTTTTGCACTTTTACAGCTTCAGAAGATAACGCTTCCGGATTTCGCGCAGGTGATCGGGCGAAAGGCCCAGGGCTTCCCACTGGTTCCAGAGTTCGGGATAGGACATCCAGACGAAGGTCACGGAGGAATCTTTCACCTTGGCCTGGAAGGCGGCAACTTCTTCCCGGTGCCGGCGGTATTCGGGGAAGTCCATCCAGTTCTCGGGCTCCCAGAATATGTAAAGCAGGATGATCTTCTTCCCTTTGTACTCCGGCTGGTTGCGGAGCCCAAGGTAGTGGCGCACGAGCTGGGCGGCATCCAGATACTGCTCCGGGCCGGCTTTCAGCTCGCACATCAGCTTCCACCAGGTGTCCTCCATTTGCGGAAGGTTTTCCGGTTTGTAGCTGTCCGTGAATTTCGGCTGCTTGGGAGCAAGGAATTCGAGGAATTTGGATTCAACGCCGATCACGACGCCGGGGCCTTCCACAAGCAGATCGAGATTGGGAGGCAGTCCGCCCAGACCCGTGGGGCAATGCTTCTCGAACTGAAGAAATGTGAAACCGGTTTCCCCCAGCAGGTTCAGCGCCTGCGGATTTTTCCGCCATGGGCCGAAGACATTGGCGGCCAGCGCCGATGAGGAATGGGCCGCGCGGAATTTTCCCTGCAGCTCGTTCCCGCTGCCCTGCAGGAAATCGGCCCGGATATCATTCATCAAAACGCCGGAAACCAGATTCAGCTCCGGGCTGAGCGCATAGCCGTGTTCGTTCAGCGGTTCCGCCGAAATCTCATTGTAGCGCTGCCGGATCGCCTGCCGCGCGCGTTCGGCCGTGGAGACATGCCTTGCAATTACGGCTTCTTCGGCAAGCGCCGCGGAACCGATCGCCAGAACAAAAGCGTACGCAAACCATACCCATCTCGTGCTCGATTCTATCATATCCGTACAACACTCAACGCGACACGACGGGGCGCGGCGGTCGTCACCTAATTGCTTTGTTCTCTTCCTTTTGCGCTTCTTCAGGGCAGAAAGCCGCGGGCGACGTGCGCGGAGCAGACGCTGTGCACGGCCATATACATGGCGGCCTTGCGCATGCAGAGCTTGCGCGTCCTTGCGGTGTCGTGCACGCGCTGGAACCGGTCGCGCATCCGCTGCTCAAGGCGCGTCTTCACTTCCTCTTCGGTCATCTGCTCGGCCTGGGTTTCCTGCGTGTATTCCAGGTAGGAAACGAACACGCCGCCGGCATTGCAAAGAATGTCCGGAATGATGAAGGCCCCGCGCTTCTCCAGGATTTCGTCTGCGACGGGCGTGGTCGGGCCATTCGCGCCTTCCGCAATGACCGCCGCCTTGATCTTGGCGGCGTTCTTCTCGGTGATCTGGTTGCCTGTTGCCGCGGGCACCAGGATGTCGCACGGCTGGGTCAGGATTTTGTCGCGGTCCAGAGCTTTTCCGCCCTTGAAGCCCTTGATGCGCCCTGTTTTGGCCGCGTGGCGGGCAATCGCTTCCGTATCGAGCCCGTTGTCGTTCCAGAGGCCGCTGTCCACGTCGGAGATACCCACGATCTTGGCTCCGCGCTTCTGGAGCAGGATGGCCGCGATGGATCCCACGTTGCCGAAGCCCTGCACCAC
Organism: Kiritimatiellia bacterium; assembly: GCA_050178035.1. Classification (GTDB taxonomy): domain Bacteria; phylum Verrucomicrobiota; class Kiritimatiellia; order JAKQHR01; family JAKQHR01; genus JAKQHR01. The sequence goes on along the minus strand of JBFXGK010000011.1, from coordinate 84,193 downwards.
CACGCGCGCGCCCTTGATGTCGCGGCCCAGTGTTTTCATGGCTTCCAGCACGGAAATCTCGACGCCGCGCCCGGTGGCCTCGCGGCGGCCGGGGATGCCGCCCATGATCACCGGCTTGCCGGTCACATAGCAGCCCTGAGTGGCGGCAACGCCCATCGAGAACGCGATGGCATCCTTGATATAGCCCATGTCCTTTTCGTTGGTGCCCATGTCAGGGGCGGGAACATAAACCAGCGGATGGATGTGCCGAAGGGCATTGCGGGCATAGCTGCGGATGAGGCGCTGCTTGTCCTCCGGAGACAAAGATTCCGCATCGGCCACAATGCCGCTCTTGCCGCCTCCGAAAGGAACCCCAATCAGGGCGCACTTCCAGGTCATTTCCATGGCCAGAGCCGAAACATCATCGAGCGTCACGGACGGGAGCATGCGAATGCCGCCCTTGCAGGGGCCGAGGGCATCGCTGTGCTGAACGATAAAGGACTTGAAAAGCCTGATTTTACCATTGGTAAGCTGGGTAGAAAGCGTGATTTCGCTGCGTTCCTTCGGGGTTCCAACTCTCTTGATCAGTTCGGGGTCAAAGGCTCCGCGAAGCATTTTGGCGGCATTATCGAAGTTTTTACGGGCAGTATCGAGCATGGATTCATTACTCATGGGCGCAAATCTCCAACTTGGTTAATAAGTGCAAATCTCACGCTGATGAGAGTACCAAACCCCCCTGGAAAAAACATATAAAAAAATCACTGGGCCAGTTATACTTTTTCGCTGTTGTGGGTTATATCTTATACCAATAATCATATGTCATTAAGCATTTGAGGGCCAGTCTATGGACAAGAGAGTTTTGAGGAAGATTTTTTGCGGAACGCTGGTTGTTTTCGCCGGCATTCATGCGCAGGCGCAGCTGTTGTCGGAGAATTTTTCCACATTGACTGACAACACACTGCCCGCGGGCTGGACATCAAGCAAATCCTCTGATCTTGATTATACAACCGAGCCCTATGTGGGCGCCGCCGGGCCGGCCTACAAGTTCGCCACCTCAGGGCAGTGGCTGCAGAGCCCGACCTTTGAAACCGGCGCGACCGGCCTTCAGTTTTGGGCTTACGGGAATGCCGGTTCAGGCAGCACCATCACCGTTTCCGGGCTTGTCAGCGGGGCATGGGCCCTGATCAATGCATTCTCTATTGCGCAAAGCGATGGAACTTATACCGTCGCGCTCAATTCGCAGGTGACCCAGTTGAAGTTCAGTTTCACAAAAGTTGTCAACTGCGCATTTGACGATCTGGTCGTGACCGGCGGCGGTGCTTCAAGTAATTCCCCTCCAGTTCTGAACGCGATCGGCAACAAATCCATTGCCCTCAGCAACAGCCTGCAGTTCGCGGTTACGGCTGTACCCACTGACGGCGATGCCGTAACACTCACCGCCAGCAACCTGCCATCCGGCGCGGTTTTTTATCCGACCAACGAGTCCGGATCCTTTGTCTGGCCAAACGCTACGCCGACCGGAACATACAGCGTGACCTTCAACGCCGCGGATAATGACGGGGCCGATGCCGAAACCATCACGATCACGGTCAGTCCGCAAACCCCTCCGATTTTGACACCCATCGGAAACCTCTCCGTCACCGTCAGCAACAGCCTGCAGTTCGCGGTCACAGCCACCCCGACCGAAGGCGATGCGGTCACATTAACTGCCAGCAATCTCCCCTCCGGCGCTTCTTTCTATCCAACGAATGAGGCGGGATCATTCGTCTGGCCCATCGCCGCACCGACAGGCACCTACAGTGTAACCTTCAATGCTGCTGATAATGACGGCGCAGACGCGGAGACTATAACGATCACGGTCAATCCGGCCGGCAGCGGCGGAGGCGAAGGCTCACTCGACATCAGCGGTTGGACGGTTGTTCAAACCAACGCCCTTGTGACCTATACCATCCCGGCGGGAACTACTGCAGAGCCCAACTCCTACATCGTACTCGGCCGCTATGCGACCAAGGAGGCTTTTGAGGCCGCATGGGGCATAACACTATCAAATAATGTTGTGTATATCAATACCACCAACAAGATGCCCCAGATCAACGGGGCTGAAATGTACGCGATCTACAACACATCGAGCCTTCTAGTGGACGGATTCACCCCGAGTTCGCTGAATCCCCTGAACAATACGATTCAGCGCACCACATTGGGCGGGAACGCTTCAGATGCGGGCAACTGGTCTTCTTCCGCGATGGCCAACGCCACGCCGGGCACAGGAGCCTCCGGCAACGGCACAGCTGGCCTGCGCATCAGCGAATACTCGGATGCTTCCAACTGGTCCAATGAGTTTGTGGAACTCTACTACGATGCTTCCACCACCCTGCCCTCCAACCAGCCGCCCGTGCTGGCCGCGATCGGCAACAAGACAGTTGAGGAGCTCCAGCAGCTCCAGTTCACGGTCTCTGCCACTGATCTCGCGGATGGCGACACGATCACGCTCACGATGAGCAATGCGCCTGCGATGGCCGTGTTCGCAACAACCAACGGCAACGGAACCTTCACTTGGGCGCTGCCGACGCCGGACGGTGTGTACACAACAACCTTCTATGCCGCTGACAAGGACGGCGTGGATTCCGAAACCATCACCGTCACGGTCACCCCGCCTTCGGCCACCATTACCAGCAATTTCTGGCATTTCGAGGATGACTGGCAGGGCTGGACCAACTACAGCCGCGCCAGCGGAGACAACTGGTCGCGCGTGAATTTCCCAGGGGCCGAAAGCACCGCGTGGAAGATGGAAATGAACGGAGTGAGCAGCGATGACTGGCTGATCAGCCCGGCACTTAACCTTTCAGCCGTGACGGATCCCATCATTACCTACTGGACAAAGCGTGACGACAGCGATATTACGATTCAGGTGAAGGTCTCCACCAACTATCCGGGCACCGGCGATCCACTGGCCTCGGCATCGTGGGCAACCCTTCCCTATACCACACCGGCGTCAATAAATGTATGGGCGGCACACACCAACAGCCTCAATGCCTATATTGGCCAGGAGCAGGTGTATATTGCGTTCCATTACTACAGTGCAAACAAAGCCACCCTGTGGAGCGTGGACCAGATCCGGTACTCCGCCACGGCGGCGGCGGCCTCGAATGCGCCGCCGGTTCTGGCTCCCATCGGAAACAAATCGCTGGTGATTTCCAACAACCTGATGTTCCCCGTGCAGGCCGTTGACCCGGTTGACGGCGATCCCATCACCATCACGGTGAGCAACATGCCGGCCGGCGCAGAGTTCACAAACGACAATGGAAACGCCTATTTCACATGGGTCAGTGCATCGCCCGACGGGGTGTATACGACCACCTTCCATGCGGCGGACAAGGACGGTTTCGATGCCGAGACCATCAACATCACGGTTTCCCTGCCGCCGGGGCCGACTAATCTGCCGGTTCTCGCATCCATTGGCAACAAGTCCATTATCGAAAGCAATGCGCTGCAGTTTTCCGTCTCCGCAAGTGATGTGGATGGCGACACCATTACGCTCTCGGCCAGCGGACTCCCATCGGGGGCCGGCTTCGGTTCCACAAACGCGATTGGAAGTTTCAACTGGCCCAACCCCACCCCGGTGGGTGTCTATACCACAACATTCTACGCCGCCGACAATGACGGCACCAACTCGGAAACCGTCATCATATTTGTCAACGCCCTGGCACCCACGGGTACTATCGTGTTCCAGGGATTCGACGGCCAGCCCAAGGACACCTGGGGGTTCACCGGCGGCGGCTCAACTCTGGCCTCGGCCGCGCGCACCGACGGTTACGGCCGCCAGATCGGCGGGACTGAGAGCCTTACATTCAGCAATGTATCCCTTGTGGGGCACTTTTTCTCGATGCTCCACATCCACTGCGCTTCCACCGGCGGTGTTGAGAATTTCGACAGCCTTAAGGTTTATGTGGCGCTGGACGGCGGAGCATTTCCAGATGACCCCGACGTCACCATCCAGGAAGGAAATCCCACGGACGCGGTCTATAACGTCACATGGCCGTACTCCGCCAGCGGCATTGCTTCCGCCATGGCCGGCACCCAGACCGTTTTCTACGGAGACGGCGACAGCGGCTACAGCACCATTCGCATAAAGATTCCCGACGGCCACTCCAGTGTGAGCGTGAAAATTGTCAACGGCGCCAACGTCTCCAATGAATACTATCACATTGACGACGTCGAACTGACCAGCGGTTCGTGGAACTTTAATGATCCGCCAGTCCTTTCCCCCATTGGAGGCCAGTACGGGACGAAGGGCGCGAGCCTGATCTTCACCGTCAGCGCAACGGATTCCGACGGAGACCCCATCACCCTGAGCGCCACCAATCTTCCTTCCGGTTCGGTCTTTGTGGATCTCGGCAACGGGAGCGGGAATTTCACCTGGGCAAACCCGACCTCCATGGGCACCTGGAATCCGATCTTCACGGCCGAGACTGCTGATGGATGGGATTCGGAAACAGTGCAGATATCCATTGGCGACAGCGCCTCATCCTCCAATGTCTCGCTGACCATCATGGCGGCCAACATTTCAGACGGCGCATCGCAGGCTTATGATGCTGCCGGCATCCGCACTTTCCAGGGCCTGAAGCCGGATGTGGTTTGCATTCAGGAATTCAACTATTCCAGCGGTCTGCGAACACTGGTGGACACGGCCTTCAGCACCGGACATTATTATTATTGCGAGGGCGGCAGTGAACAGATCCCCAACGGGATCATCAGCAAGTATCCCATCATTTCCTCCGGCGAGTGGGAGGACACCTATGTTTCCAACCGCGACTTTGCATGGGCCATCATTGACATCCCGGGGACGCAGGATCTCTATGTGGTCAGCCTCCACATCCTGACATCCAGCTCGACCGATCGCAACAATGAAGCCACATTGCTCCGGAGTTACATCACCAACAACTGGCCGGCCAACATCCTTCTGGCCATCGCCGGGGACTTCAACACAGTCAACCGGAGCGAAGTCTGTCTGACCACACTCAGTTCGCTGGTGACCGATGACAAACAGCCCCGCGATCAAAACGGGGACATGGATACAGAAGCCGCACTCCCCCGGGATTATGATTATGATTATGTCCTCCCCAGTACGCTGCTGAATGCAAAGCACACCACCACAATAGTAAGCGGCGTTTCATTCCCGTACGGGATAGTCTTTGATCCCCGTTTGTCTGCATGGGGCAGTTCACTCCCGTCTCCGGTGCTGAGCACAGATGCCGACACGATGCAGCATCTGGCGGTCATGAAGACGTTCCAGCTGGAATCCGCTCCGGCCGCGGTCACCAGCGCTACGATCTACACCATCTCCGGCGCAGGCGGCGCTATTTCGCCGGCCAACCCGGTGGTCAACTTCGGCCAGAGCAAGAGCTTTAGCATTTCGAACAGCACCGGATACACCATCTCTGATGTGAAGATTGACGGGGTCTCCATCGGTGTAACCAATGCGTACACGTTCACCGGCGTCACCAATGCGCACAGCATCGCGGCCACCTTCCAGGCCGATGCGTCCTGGAGTCTTGTGATCAAGGACCTGAACGGCCCGAACAGCGGATCCACCACCAACAATGTGGGAGGAGGCAGCTCGCAGCGGTGCACCAACAACAATTTGACCGTCACCTACGGAACAACCCAGTTCGTTCTCAAGGGATGGGCCGGCACCGGCTCCGCGCCCGCATCCGGCACCAGCAACGTGACAGCCAGCTTCACGATGTCGCAGGATTCCTCCGTGATCTGGCTGTGGAACACCAGCTACTGGTTCGACAGCTCATCCGCCGCCAACGGATCGGTGAACACCGGCGATCAGTGGGTGCCCTCGGGAAGCAATGTGACGATCACGGCCACGCCCAACCAGTACTACAACTTCTCGGTCTGGACCGGCAATCCGCCCAGCGGACAACAGTCCAATAATCCGGTGACCGTCGCCATGACCTCGCCCAAAGCCCTTACGGCCAACTTTATCGAACGTCTGGCGACCAATAACGTGCCTGAATGGTGGCTGGCCTCTTATGGCTGGACGTCCGGCTTTGACACAAATGCCATGTGGGACCATGACGGCGATGGCGCCCAGACCTGGAAGGAATACTATGCGGGGACCATCCCCACCAACGCGGCCTCCAAATTCTCGGTGCAGGTGACGCCGAAGATCGGTGCTCCGACGCAAGCCATCCTGACCTGGTCCAGCGCAACCGGACGGACCTATTACGTCGAAGTGAAGAGCAACGTGGTGACTGACACTTGGGCGCCCTATCTCTCGAATGTTCCGGCCACGCCCCCGCTGAATACGCACACGGGCACCTGGACCACAACAGACCGCGTCTACTTCCGCATAGAAGTGCGCAAGCCTTAGCGCATTTCCATGCGGTTTGGTTACATAGGACTAAATTAGTCCTATATTATCCGTTTCGGGATGCATGGGGCTTTTTTTGCGGTTTTTAGCCGTTTTTGAGGCATTTTTGGCTATTTTTGGCCGTTTTTTGAAGTTTTTGACCGTTTTTTGGGCTTTTTTAGGCCTTTTTTCGCGTTTTTGCGGGCTTCGACTCAGGTCTTGAGCGAAGCACCGTGTCGAAACTAAACGGGATCAGATCCGGGATTCGGAGCAGCTTCCGCGCTTCGAAGCAGATCATTGGCCCGTTCGAAGTCTTCCTCGCGCACCAGCAGGCGCACTCCGCGCAGGGTTTGAAGATAAGGCGTCATGCCGCCGCAGTCGTCCGCATCAAGAACGCTGTCGATGCCGGAGGTCTCCAGAAACAGCCGGTCCATGAGCGCGGCGTCTTCGCTGGTGTAGGTTCGCAGAACCGTCAGGGGCGGGTTCACGGATGGTCGAAGACCATTTCCTTGACCTCAACGCCCTCGATCTTTTCCAGCTCGGTCTTCAGACCCGCGACCTTCTTGTCGTCGTCCAGCATTTCCAGCACGAGCACGCCGGTCGGCGCGCAGAATTCTTTCGAGGCTTCATGCAGGCCCAGGCGGGTCTTGATGTAGCAGCCGAACTTTGTCAGCGCTTCCTGCACATGCGCCACATGCTTCACGCGGTCAGTGATGTGAACCCCCAGAATGATATGCTTGTCCATGGCTCTCTCCCTTTGTTTGCGTTTAACCCTGCCACTCCGTCTTGTCCACCGTTGTTTTGAAGTCCGCCTCGACCAAATCGGGCGCTTCCAGATCCTTGGTGGCTTCCAAATCCTTCTCGGTCGGCCAGCCGATGAACAGCAGCCGCTTCATGGGGCATTTATCCACTGCCACGCGGATGGCGTCAAGATTGTTCGGATCGTATTTGTCGTAGTCCAGCACCGGGAGATTCTTGTCAATCCGGAAGAACCCTCCGGAGTTGCGTTCACAGGCTTTGCATCCGATGCAGCCCACCTTGCAAACCGCCTTGACGTCTTTGCCCATGTCCTTGTTCGAGCAAGTCACCACGACCATCTGGCGGCTTTTGAACGGAACCATGGTGATGATGTTGCGCGGGCAGATGCGGGCACAGGCGCCGCATCCGACGCATTTCTCGTAGTCCACGGTGGCCAGGCCGTCCACCACATGAATCGCATCAAAATCGCATGCACGCACGCAGTCTCCGAAGCCAAGGCAGCCGTAGGTGCAGCCCTGAACGCCGGCCACCAGATTGGCGGTGGTGCAGGACTGCTCGCCTTTATACTCCGTCCGGCCCAGGCGGTCTTCATAGGTTGCACCGCAGTGAATCACCGGCCGGAAGGGCCAGGACTGCTGCAGGGAGACGCCCATGATTTCCGCAAGAGCCTTCGCACAGCTTTCGCCGCCCACGGTGCATTTGTCGGGGGTGATAGCTCCCGCCACGACGGCTTCGGCATACTCGGCGCATCCCACATATCCGCATCCGCCGCAGTTCGCGCCCGGCAGCGCGGCCATCACGGCCTCCACGCGCGGATCCACCTGCACATGGAATTTCACGTTCGCCCAGCCAAGGACGATCGCCGTCACAATGGCGAGCACCAGCATGATTCCGCCGGCTACAAAAATAATGGTCATGTGATGGTTCTCCCTGTGTCTCTAATTGTTCTGCCCGGCGGGCGCGGCCGCGCTCTCCGCCGCCTGTTCTTTATCCTGCAGCAGCTGCTGCAGCCCGCGGTCCACTCCGGTGAAACCCATGAAGGCCAGCGCCAGAATGCCGGCCGTGATCAGCGTGATCCCGGCACCCCGCAGGGATTTGGGCACATCGCAGTGGTCCAGCTCCTCGCGAATGCCCGCCATGATGACAATGGCGATCATGAAGCCGATTCCGCCGAACGCGGCCAGCACCAGGGAAGGCACCAGTCCGCCCAGCGGATCATTGATCGCGCACACGTGCTTCATGATTTCCAGGCAGGCAAAAAGAATCGCGCAGTTGGTGGTGATCAGCGGAAGAAACACGCCAAACGCCTTGTACAGCGGACGGAAGAACTTCCGGATGTACATCTCAAGGAACTGCACGGATCCGGCGATCACAAAGATGTAGACCGTGTAGTTGAGAATGCTCAGGTCAAGGGTTTTGCCGCCCGACAACAGGGTCGTGAGAGGAGCGCCCGCGCGCAGCACGTAGTACGTGATCAGCCAGCTCAGCAGCGCCGCGATGGTAATCACAAACGTCACCGCGCAGCCCATGCCGAAGGCCATGTCCACCCGGCGCGAAACGCCTATGAACGGGCAGATGCCGACGAAGTAGTGCAGCACGAAATTGTTGATCAAGGCCCAGGTCAGGGCCAGCACAAGCATTTCAAAGAGATAGTCCATGTTATGCCGCCTCCTGCGCGGACTTGCGCCGCTGCCCCAAATTGGTTCCAATCCAGTTGGCCGCTCCCATCAGCAGGCCCAGCGTCAGAAACGCGCCCGGCGGCAGCACCATCACCACCCAGTCCGGCCAGTTCGCGGGGAGCACCGGGATGTTGAACCAGGTGCCGCTGCCCAGGATTTCACGAACCGACGCGATCGTGGTGAGCGCCAGCGCATACCCCAGCGACTGCCCCACCGCATCCGACACCGCCGTGAACACACCCTGCTTGGAGGCGCAGACCTCACAGCGGCAGATGATGATGCAGTTGACGATGATCAGGGGAATGTACGGGCCCAGCTGCTTGCTCATGTCGTACATATAGGCCGCAATAATCCGGTCCGCAATGGTCACGAAGACCGCAATGGTCAGCGTGAATACCAGAATCCGCAGATGCGGCTTGAGCAGGTTGCGGATCAGGCTGGTCAGGACGTTCGCGCAAATGAGCACGAACGCCACCGCGCCGGCCATGGTCATGGCGGATTTCATGCCGTTGGTGACGGCAAGGGTCGGGCACATGCCCAAAACCTGGCGGTAGACCGGGTTCTCCGGGAGAATGCCGTTGATGAAACGTTCAAGGGGTGTGGGTCCTGTTCCGGCCATTACTGCTGCCCTCCTTCCGCAAGTTTCTGGCGGAACGCGGCGGCCGCCTGGTTGACGATGCCCGCCACGCTCTCCGACGAAATGGTTGCGCCCGTCACGGCCTCGATCTCGTTGGCCTTCTCGGCCTTGCGCTTCACCACCACCAGCGCGGGCGATATGCTCTTGTTCGCAAACTGTCCGCGCCATTCCGGTTCAACAATCTTGTTGCCGAGGCCCGGGGTTTCCTTCTGATCCAGAATGTATATCCCGGTGATCTGCGAGGCGTCCGCGTTCAAACCCAGCAGCAGCTCGATCTTGTCGGCAAAGCCCTGTCCGGTGACCGGCACCACCCAGCCCACCGGCGTTCCGGCGCCGTCCACGGCGCGGTAGGCCAGCTGGCCGGCGACCATTTCCTGATTGCCCTGCTCGGCGCCGGGAACCAGCGACGGAATCTGGCCCAGCGTGTCCGCCAGCTTGTTCGCCTTGATGCGCCCGCTCAGCGAGTGCTCCACCCCGGCCAGCGCGCCGCCGAAGCAGACGGCCAGCACCAGCACCAGCCAGGCCTGTTTGAGATAGTTGTGTTTCATAGTCATTCCTCAGCTTTTCGGAGCGGGGACCGGTCCGCCCACCGGCACCGGAATTGTCCAGCGGTTGATCAGCGGCACCAGCGCGTTCATGATCAGCACGGCAAACATGACCCCCTCCGGATAGCCGCTCAGCTTGCGCAGCAGCATCACCAGTGCGCCGACACCCGCCCCGAAGATCCATTTGCCTTTGGGCGTCAGCGGACTGCTCACGGGATCGGTCGCAATGAAAAACGCGCCGAAAAGGAGCGCCCCGCCCAGAATGTGGTGCAGCACCGTCCAGTGCGCCTGCAGATCAGTCAGGTTCATCAGTCCCGCAATTACACCCACCGCCGCAATCACGCCCGCGGGGATTTCCCATGAGGCCGTGCGGCGGAGGCAGAGATAAAGTCCGCCGATGAGGCAGGCCAGCGCGCTCGTTTCACCCAGCGAGCCGTTGGTATTGCCCAGGAAAAGATCCATCAGCGTGGTCGGCAGGCCCTCCTGCTTCAGCGCTGTCAACGGCGTGGCGCGGGTCACAGCCTCAACCACTGCGGATGCATCCACATAGGCCGACGCGCCCACCGCGGCCGGAAAGGCGATCATCACAAAAGCGCGCCCCACCATCGCCGGATTGAAAATGTTCTGCCCCAGCCCGCCAAAAACGACCTTGCCGAGGCCAATGGCGGCAAAGGATCCGATGGCCCCGACATACCAGGGCGCCGTGCCCGGGAGGGACAGCGCGAGAATCACGCCGGTGATGGCGGCTGAGCCGTCGCCCAAAGAAAATGGTTTCTTGCGCATGGTGTTGAAAAGATATTCCGCAACCAGCGCCGCCACGGTGCAAACGACAAGCTGCCGCACGGCGCCCATGCGGAAAACCGCCAGCGCCACAACGATCAGCGGCACCAGCGCAATCAGCACGTCCGCCATCATCCGGCGCGTGGAAAGTGCCGTGGTGTGCAGGTGCGGGCCGGGAGCCACTTCCAGCGAGGGAGCCGGCATGGCCGTTTCCTGCGCCGCTGTTTTTTGCTGTTCTTCGGACATCTTATTCTCCATTTGAAATTTCCTATTCGCGGGCCTTGGCCTTGCCCATGCGGATGAGCTGCACCAGCGGAATGTTCGCGGGGCAGGAATATCCGCAGCAGCCGCACTCGATGCAGGCCAGAATGTGATAGCGCTTTGCCAGTTCCCAGTCCTGATGCCGCGAGGCCAGCGCCATCTTGGTCGGCACCAGATTCACCGGGCAGACATCCACGCAGCGGCCGCAGCGCACACAGGCTGTTTCAGCACTCTGCGAAAGATCATTATCCGTCATTACGGTAATGCCGCTCGTGCCCTTGGTCACGGGCGTGGCCAGATTGCCGATCGTGAAGCCCATCATCGGGCCGCCGGCCACCACGCGTCGTGCTTCCGGCGTCATGCCGCCGCAGAATTCAATCAGTTCGCCGTATGAAATGCCGATCGGCGCCAGCAGGTTCTTCGGATTGCGAATCCCCGCCCCGGTCACCGTGATAATGCGGTGCGTCAGCGGCTTGTTCCGCAGCACGGCCCTTGCAATCGCCGAGGCTGTGGCGACATTCACCACCACCACCCCGACATCCAGCGGCAGGCCGCCGGTGGGAACAATCCGGCCAGTCGAAGAAAGAATCGTCTGCTTTTCACCGCCCATCGGATATTTTGTTTTCAGAACCACCACTTTAACAGACGTCCCGGTTGCAGCCTTTTCCATTGCCGCCACGGCATCAGGCTTGTTGTCCTCAATGGCAATCAGGATGCGGTCCGCGCCGCTGGCGCGGGCACAAAGCAGTGCGCCGGTGATGATGGATGCAGGGGATTCCAGCATCAGACGGTGATCGGCGGTCAAATACGGTTCACACTCGCATCCATTGACCAGCACGGTGTCCACGGGCTTTTTGGGATTCAAGGCGATCTTGACGGACGTCGGAAAGCCCGCGCCGCCCTGCCCCACGATGCCCGCCTCGCGCACAGCGGCCACGATCTGCTCGGAGGTGAACCGCTCAAGATTCGCGGTGGACCACTCGCCGCCCAGAAAATCGCGCTTGATCTCTTCCGGGGTGTTCTTCTGTGCGCCGGCTTTGATGGGAATGGCCTCGACATGGCGCCCGTTGGGAAGTGTCGCGACCGTTGCGCGGCCCACAACCCCGTCAATGGTCGCATGAATCGGCGCGGAAATGAAAGCATCGGAAACGGCAATTTTGGAGCCGACGGTGACCTCATCCTTCGCCTTGACGGACGCATTGCAGGGCGGGCCGACATGCTGCAGCAGGGGGATCAGCACCTCGGCGGGGGTCGGGACGACCTCGATGGCCTGATGCTCCGCAAGTTCTTTGTTTTCAGCAGGATGTATTCCGCGGGAAAACGTTTTTGCACCCGGCCTGTCTTGCATTGCTGTACTCATTTTTGTTCTCCAAATCGCCCACGGAGCAGTTTTACTGCCAGACTCGCCAGCAAGGCTCCGATGACCAGACCCGCAATCGCGCCCAGCGCCTGCCGGTCGGGATTTTCGCGGAACATGATCCCGGCTCCAATGGCCAGGATCAGCGGAAAAAGAAACACTCCCGCCGAGGCCAGCACCAGCCGGCCACCCGACAGGGCGCCTTTCATATCCAACGGCATCAGGTGGCAGTGCTCGCACTGTCCATGGCACTGACCGTCCTGTCTTTGTTCTGCTTCTGCGGGCATTTCATCTGCTCCATGATTACATCAAACGGCCGCAAACATTACCAGCCGGTCCTGATACTGTAAAGAAGGATAAAGGGAGAGGTTTTTTCATCTTTCTGCTCCCGGCCACAAGGCAAGGTTTGCGCTTTATATTGCGCAGCGCATGCGTTATTAATCTTGCTCATTGAAAGGGGTGTGAAATGGAGCTGATAATTTATGTCTTGCTGGGGCTGCTTTGCGTTGTGCTATCCAAAATTTCCGGCATCAAGAAGACGCTCAAGAACATTGAGACTGAACAAGGCAATCTCCGGCGGATGATCAAGAAACTCCTGCCCGAGGAGGAGCCCGTCAAACCGTGGACCCCGCCGGCCCGACAGGAGATCAAGGCAACCGCGCCGGCCCCGGCCACCCCGGCTTTCCCCGCGCAGCCGCCGCCGGTCCAGCCGAAACCTGCCACGGAAGCGCCGTCGCCATCTTACGTCCCCTATCCCCGCCGGCCGGAACCGAAACCTTCGAAAGTCGGCGAAATTCTCGGCAAAATCTGGAGCTGGATTCTGGTCGGAGAGGAGCATCGCCGCGAGGGCGTCAGCGCCGAGTTCGCCATCGCCAGCACATGGCTGGTTCGCGCCGGCATCATTGTTCTGGTCACCAGCATCGGATTTTTCCTGAAGTGGTCCATTGAGCGGCAGCTCCTGGGCCCCATGGGACGCACCGCCATCGCCATCGCGGCCGGCATCGGCATGCTGGCCGCCGGTTACCGGATGTTCGGGAAGAAATACCATCTGATGGGACAGGGCCTTTTCGGCGGCGGCCTCGCCGCGCTCTATTTCAGCATGTATGCCGCGGGCCCTCGCTACGGTCTGATCCCGATTCCGGCGGCATTTCTGCTGATGATCCTCATCACCATCACTGCCGGCCTGCTCTCCGTGCGCGTGAACTCCCTGCTGGTCGCCATTCTGGGAATCATCGGCGGCTTCTGCACGCCCATCATGCTCAGCACCGGCAAGCCCGATTTCATGGTGCTCTATGTTTACATGCTCATCCTCGGCGCGGGCGTTTTCGCGCTGTCGCAGGTGAAGTCGTGGCGGCTGCTGAACTATCTGAGCTTCCTCTTCACGTGGATGCTCGTGCTGGGATCGCTGTTCCAGTACCGCGATTCCGATTTCAATGTGGTGATCACCCTGCTCTCGCTGCTGTTCGCGCTGCACGCCGCCATCGTGATCTGGCACAACATCGGGCGCAACGGGAAACTGACCGTGCTGGAGATCATCTACCTGCTCGTCAACACAGGCATTTTCTCACTAGTTGGATACGGGCTTATCCGCGCCACCCACGGCCGGCCGTATCCCTCGATCCTGACCCTTTCGCTGGCCATGTTTTTCATCGCACATGTGCTGGCTTTTCTGCAGTTCAAGCGCGGCGACCGAACCCTGCTGATCACGATGATGGCTCTTGCGGGGTTCTACACCACGCTGACCATGCCGCTGGTGCTGGAGCGAGAATCGCTCACAATGAGCTGGTCGCTGCTGGCGCTGATGTTTCTGTGGCTGAGCGGCAAGGTGCAGAGCCGTTTCCTGAATCGTCTCTCGTATCTGCTCTACGGGCTGGTCTTCCTCAAGCTGGCCGCCGTGGACCTGCACGAGAACTTCCCCCACCCGTCCGCGGGGGCTGCCGGAACTTTCAAGGCGTACCTCGACAGCATGAAGGACCGCCTCTGGACCTTTGGCGTCAGCATCGCCTCGGTCTTCGGTGCGTTCTGGCTGGAGCGCAAACGGCCGCAGCCCATGCCGGACGCGGAGCCCGCCGAGACCCCGTCGCGCGACCTGCTTCCGACGCTGTTCTACTGGATCGGACTGTTCGTGCTTCTCGTCTACATGCTCTTCGAGACCAGCGCCTTCTTCCGGTTCTATGCCCCGTGGCGCCTCCCCATGATGACCGTGGTGTTCTGCACATTGGGCATCTACACCCTGTGGCGGTATTTTGCGACCAATGACCGCTCGCACCTGATTGCCGCCAACATCCTGCTGGGCTTCGCGACCGCCAAGATCCTGCTGTGGGACATTCCCGACTGGGAGGTGTCGCGCTACGGGCTGTACCGCTGCGAATATTCGTCCGTGGTCGTCCTGTCGCGCCTGCTGGATTTCGGCCTGCTGCTGGCGATCCTTTTCGGGGTGTGGTGCCTCTTCATGCGCAGGGACAGTCGGAAATCCATGGCTCCGGTCTACGGCTACGGCGGGCTGGCGATCCTGTTCATCTACACCACATTGGAACTCAACGCGCTCCTCTTCTTCAAGCTGAATGCGTTCCGGGCCGGCGGCATCTCGGTGCTGTGGGCGCTCTATGCCGTATCCTTCGTCGCGGGCGGCATCTGGAAGAAACTGCGCGGCCTGCGGCTGGCCGGGCTGCTTCTGTTTGCCATCGTGACCGCCAAGGTGTTCCTGCATGACCTCGACGGCATGCCCGCCATCTGGCGCGTCGCCGCCTTCTTCGCGGTCGGCGTAACGCTCCTGATCGGGGCCTTCGCCTATCTCAAGGCCGCACCGGGATTCATTCAGAAAAAGGAAGACTGACCATGAAAAGATTCTTTTTGGTTTCACTCATCGCCGTCAGCCTTGCACAGTGTGCTGATGCCCGGCTCAGCCTGCGCGATTATCCGTGGCAGAAATCGCTGATCCGCCCGGACGGGCTGCAGGCCGAGGTTGCTTCGTTTGCGCTGGACAATGAGATGTATGCTGCCACGGATGACCGTTATGCCAACATCCGCATCGCCGACGTGAACGAGGCCGAGACCCCCTACTGCCTCCGGAAGAAGGTCTATGCCGTGACGCAGATCGTCGAGCGGGCCACCGCATCGGAAATTGTTTCGTTCGACCGGCAGGAAAACAACATCGTGAATGTGGTGCTCAAGAAAGAGGACGCAAAGGTTCGGCCGGAGGCGCTGGTGATCCACACCCGCGACCGGAACTTTGAAAAGCCGGTCCGCATTTTCGGAAGCAGCGACGGCGCTTCATGGGAACTGCTGACCGAGGCGAAAATCTTCGATTACAGCCGCTATATTGATGTCCGCAGTCTGCGCGTGGAACTTCCGCCGGGGGATCACGCGCAGTACCGCATCGAAATCGGCAATTTCACCGAACAGGTGCCGGATTCCATGACCGGCATCAGCACCGAGCGGCGCGGCGACGCAGTCTTCAGCGAGATCGAGCATCGCGCCCTGCAGGCCGAGGCCATCCGGATTGAATCCGTGGAACTGCGCATCAAGGACCGTGTGATCCGGCCCGACAGCGCGCACGTGAAGGTCTACGAGAGCCGCGAACTGCAGAAAAGCAGCGACGATGAAAAACAAACCACCTCCTGGACATTCGGCACCGACCGCCAGCCGCTGACCTCCCTCAGCTTTGAATCAGCCAGCCGCAATTTCAGCCGTCCGTTCACCGTGGAAGGCCGGCGGGGAAAAGAGGAGGATGCCTGGCACACCCTGGGATCGGCCACGCTGCATCAGTTTGAACTCGGCGGCATCCGCGACGCAAACCTGACCGTAACGCTCAACGGCGACTGCCGCTATGATGAATACCGCGTGACCGTGTTCAACCGGGACAACGCATCGCTCGACATCTCCGGCGTGGTCGCCACCGGCTATGTCTATGAAGTTCTGTTCCTGCCCGATCCGTCGGCGGACTATACTGTGCTTTATGGCGGCAATGACATCCCGATGCCCCGCTATGATGTGGAAACGGTGCTGAGCCGCGTGCCCACGATTGATTCAACTGTGCTGACACTTGGCAAACAGGAAGCAAACCCGAAATACAAGCCCGGCCCGCGCTGGGACGGGAAAATGTCCAAAATCCTGTTCACCGCGGCCGTGATTGGCATGGTCATCCTGCTCGGCTGGTTCATCGCCAAAGGCGCCGGCAAAATTGAAGCCATGGAAGAATGATCGAAAGATTATCGCGCAGTGACGCAGGGCCGCGGAGAAATATTTTGGACGAGATCAGCCAAATCATTTCCTGCTTTTCTGAGTTCCCGATTCACAATCCGGATATTTTATCTGGAACTCATGAACTCAGGAGACATTCCAAATCCATCCTGCAAACCGAAATGGCGCGCCCTTTGGGAATATAGGACTAATTTAGTCCTATATGATCGTTTCCCGTATTATTCTTAAATATTTGACATAAACGGACTGTTTTAGGCCATTTTAGGCCATTTTTGACGGTTTATTCGTCATTTTTAGGCCTTTTTAGGCTGTTTTTACGCTTTTTCGGCCCACAGAAGGCCTGCGGAGCCGATGACGCCGGCGTCGTTGCCAAGCTCTGCAGGAATGACTTTGACGTGTTCCGCTATGAACGGACTCAGGCGCTCAGCGACGTGCTTCATCAGCGGATCGAAAAGAATTTTCCCGCTCTGCGCGACGCCGCCGCCAATGATGAAGACTTCCGGCTGGATCAGGTAGGTGATAGACGCGAATGCGGTGGCAAGGCAGTCGGCCACGAAGTCAAAGATTTCCAGCGCAAGTTTGTCGCCCGCATGCGCCGCATCGGCGATGATTTTTGGCGTGATGGCGTCTGTGCTCCCGCCGGCCATTTCCAGGATGCGCGTCTTGTGCCCCTCTCCGATCAGGCGGACGGCGCGCTCAACGATCCGCCGGTTGCCGACATACTGCTCAAGGCCGCCTCGCCCCTCCGGGCTTTTGACGCCGTTCATGTCAATGGACATGTGCCCTATTTCTCCGGCAGTGGAATGGGCCCCGCGAAAGAGCTCCCCGTTGATCACGATTCCGCCGCCGACACCGGTTCCAAGAGTCACAAAAACGACATGATCATAGTTCTGCCCGGCTCCAAACCTGGATTCTCCCAGCGCCATGGCATTTACGTCGTTGTCAATCAAGGCGGGCATGCCCAGCTGCTGTTCGAGCATCTCCTTCAGGTAAACACCGGTCCATCCGGGAACGTTGGCGAGATTGTGGATATAACCGCGGCCGAAATCAACAAAGCCCGGGACTCCAACGCCAATGCCGTCAAGATCGCCGACGGCGATGTCCGCGGCGGCCGTGATCCTCTGCACTTCCTGCGCGACGGCATGAAGCCATTCGCGCTGAGAGGATGCGCTGGCCGTTGCGAATCCGCCGCGCGAAAGAATGGCTCCCTGATCGTCAACGACGGCCATCTTGACGCCGGTTCCGCCGAAATCCACTCCCACTGACTTGCGATTCCCGTTTCCCATTGCTCACTCCTTGTTTTCCCATCCGAACAGAGAGGCCGCATTCCGGTTTGTTATAGCGGCGACATGTTCCAGACTGCAACCCCTGATTTCGGCCAGCTTTTTCGCCGTTTCAATGACATAAGCCGGCTCATTCCGCTGACCGCGGAATGGGACCGGCGCCAAATAAGGGGTGTCGGTTTCCACCAGCAGCAGATGATCCGGAACAATGGCCGCCGCCTCCGCAATGTCAGAGGCATTCCGGAAGGTCAGAATGCCGCTGAAGCTGATGCGTATATTCCTTTCGATCAGTTTCCGGGCGAATTCCGGACCGCCCGTGAAACAATGCAGCACGGCCGCGATGCCCGGATGCCGGTCCAGCATTTCCAGTGTGTCGGCTTCCGCCTCCCTGCTGTGGATGACCACCGGCAGCGAACGTTTCACCCCGATGTCCAGCATCCGCGCAAACAGATCCTGCTGAAGCCTTATATTTTCAGGATGGTAATGGTAATCGAGCCCCGTTTCGCCCAGCGCGCAAACCCCTGGACAGGCCAGCAAACTCTCCAGTTCTTCGAAATCGGGATTCAACGAGGCCTGGTCACGGTCATATCCGACGGCCGCACGAATGCACTCCGGATGTTCGCCGCTGATTTGCACCGCCAGACGGTTTCCTTGCGCGGATCCGCCCATGGCCACCATTCGAGAAACACCGCTCTCCTGTGCGCGGATGATCGCGCCTACGAGCCCGCCGCTCTCGGCAAAAACATCAAAATGGACATGAGTGTCGGTGAACATCAGGGCTTCCCCGCCGAATCCAGCCATGTCAGAAGAGGGCTCCCCTTCCATTTCTCCTTCAATTCGGCTTCCAGTTCATCCGCCCCGGCCGTCCGGCCCTGCAGCCGGAGAAGGGTCAAAAGGCGCGCCCCGACGCGCATGGCTGTGCTGTCATCGGATGTTTCATTCAAAACCGCCCGGTACTGTTCAATGGCATCGGAATAGATCGCGTTCTTCACATACAGGTCGCCCAATTTTTCCTTGAGCACAAGGCTTCCGGTCTCGGCGATCTTCTCGCGGCAGAATTCCAGGGCGGGATTGAGGGCGCCGCCGCGGACCATCAGGTTGACTTTGCGCACATAGGCCCACTCAATCTCGGGACGCTTATCCTCCTGCAGATGGCTGATCTGCTGTTCCAGGGGGTAGCGGAACGGCGCATAGAGCGGATCACCGGCGATCGTAAACTGCCAGGACAGCGCGCGGAGCGAGAAGACGGCGGCATCGCCGAAGCCGCTTCCGCCGCAGATCCGGTCACTCAAAATGTCGAGGTTCGGACTCATGGTGAGATAGGGTTCAGACACCGCGCCCATGGACACGGCCGCGCCCGCCGCCAGCAGGGGTCCCGTCCAGTAGCGTGTGCGCGTGCGAAGCATCTTGGCGCTGGCGCTGTGGATGTGATAGGCAATCGCTCCCGGCGCAAACTTGAAGCCGCTGCGCTTGAACGGGCCGGTGACATGCTCGGTGTACCATCCGAAATAGAGTGCCGCGTCTGACATGGGATAATCGGACTGGAACACCGCCATGGAGCGGTCCAAATGGCATTCATAGCCTTCCCGGGAAAAGCGTTCATAAGCTTCCCGGATCCAGTGATCGCCGGCATAGTATCCCGGATCGCTGGTTTCCTGGGAATCAAAGTACATTCTTCCGCAAAGTCCGTAGCGTTCGGCGAAAAGCGCACCGTCAATCATGTTCTTCGCAGTCTGCACATCGGGCCCGTCGAGGCGCGCGACAAGCAGAGGCAGAGTTCCCTCCTTCGAAGGAATGAGGGCAAACTGGTCATGCAGCGCATTGTTGTAAGGCCCCTCAAGAGACCATCCCACGGCCAGTGCCATGGCCAGTTCGCTGTCAACTGCGGCTGTGTCGCGGTAGTACCCCTTCCCCAGTGCTGAAGAAACCTTCACCGCGAGCGGGAACTTCGTGTCGGCGATTTTCACAGGCACGCCGTACACCGGCACCAGATAACGAATGGAGGCCTTGATCGTGATCCACTTCGACTCGTGCGGTTTGACTTCTTTCGGGTCCCGCTCTTTTTGCTCAATGAACTTTCCCGCTCGCATGATTTCCAGCAGCGGATCGCGCAGCCGCTGGTCGTAGAAATCGCGGGAAATGATTTCACCGGCGGGCAGATCCAGCAGGCAGAGATTTGATTCCGGGATGTTTCGCGCGGCCAGATAATTGCGGGCCACTTCAAGCGAACCGGGAACATTGCTGTTGGCGATTACGATGACATCGGTCCGGGGTTCCCCGGCAGCCCACGCGGGAACAGCCGGCAGCAAACAGGCCGCGGCCAGCGAAAGGATGCAGAACAGTCGTTCAAAGCTATTCATGGCCCGATTCTGGACAATTGACTGAAATAATCCACAAAAATCGCTCAAGAACCCGGTTACCGCCGCAGACGATCGGATTTTGTATTTGAGTTTCTCGGCCTGGTGGGGTAAACGTACGGGATATAAGGATTATCCAACGGAGAGGGAACGGATGAAAAGAATCGTTGTCCTGCTGATGGCCGGCTTCCTTTTCAACGCCGATGCATCGGATGTGCGCGTCGAGGGCGGGAAAATTGATCTCAACGGGAAAATGGCAGCCGGAAACGTCTCCATTGGCGCCGGTGCCGCGCTGCAGGGCTCCGGCATCGTAGATGGTTCAGGAGATATTTCCGGAACAGTTTCACCCGGTAATGGAACCGCCACAAACGTGAACACGATTTCCTTCACCGGCGATCTCGAATTCCAGAACGGAAGCGCCTTTGAATCTTATGCGTCCGATCACACCACGCTTGATAAACTGCAGGCCGGCGGAACGGTGTCCGGCAATTGCGACGTCACTCTCACCAAGGCAACTGGGGCTATTCCTCTCCATCAGGTGATCATTGATGGCGGGGCTTCCAGCGACTACGACCTGTTTGACGATGCATCGGCCGACTGGAACCTGAAGGCTGTTCCCGTCGGTGATCTGGAGGTGACCGAACTCACCGGAGACACCGATGCAGACGACCTGCCCGACTGGTGGGAGTTCGACTACTTTGCAGACCGGACGGCGGCCGGAGCGGGTGATGACGATGATGACGACCTGATGTTCAACTGGCAGGAACTGGTGGCCGGGACGAATCCGACAAACCCGTCCTCGCGCCTGATCATGCAGGCCGTCGAAAACCGTTCGAAGACCAACCTGGTGATTTCGTGGCAAAGTGTGGCGGGCAAGCTTTACTCGCTTTACAGCCGCACCAATCTGGCTGCGGGCGCCGTTGTGACAAACGCCACGAACATTGCAGCCACACCGCCCGTGAATGTATACACCAACACGGTTCCAGCGTGGGAGCGCTTATACTACAGGATTGAGGTTCAGCAGTAGGATTTGGAGACATAATCATGAAAAAAACACTGACAACATTGATCGTCATGACCCTTGGACTTTCGGTTCAGGCCGCCAATGTCGGCGTGTATCTGGACTCAACCAACGGCAGCAGCGCACTGGTCGTTTATGACGCGCAAACCAACAGCCTGATGACCGTGGCCTCGGATGGCATGGTCGAAACAACCACAAACCTGACGGTAAACGGAACGGTGTCGGCAACATCGTTCGCCGGCGACGGTTCACAACTGACCGGCATTGATATTGCTTCGGAAACATCTGCGCGCGTCGGGGCGGACGCCGCCCTGAGCAATGAAGTTGACGGCGTGGCCTCTGACCTCGCCACTGAAACAACCGCACGCGCCGGAGCCGACGCCGCGCTGAGCAACGCCGTAAGCACAGAAGCCTCTGCCCGCATTGGCGCGGATGCCGCCCTGAGCAACGATGTCAGCGGGATTGCATCTGATCTCGCCACGGAAACCACCGCTCGCACCGGAGGAGACGCCGCCCTGAGCAATGCCGTCAGCACAGAAGCCTCTGCGCGCATCGGTGCGGATGCCGCACTGAGCAATGAAGTGGACGGGGTCGCTTCCAATCTTTCCACAGAAACATCCAGCCGCATCGGCGCAGATGCTTCCTTGAGCAATGCTGTCAGCACAGAAGCCACTGCCCGAATCGGGGCGGATGCCGCATTGAGCAATGAAGTTGATGGTGTGGCCTCTGACCTCGCCACGGAAACCACCGCTCGCACCGGAGCCGACGCCGCGCTGAGCAACGCCGTAAGCACAGAAGCCTCTGCACGCATTGGCGCGGATGCCGCACTGAGCAACGATGTCAGCGGGATTGCCTCTGACCTCGCCACGGAAACAACAGCGCGCACAGGAGCCGACGCGGCCCTCAGCAATGAAGTTGACGGGGTTGCTTCAGACCTGGCCGCCGAAACAACGACACGCATTGGCGCGGACGCCGCCCTGAGCAATGATGTCAGCGGAATTGCATCTGATCTCGCCACGGAAACCACCGCACGCAGCGGAGCCGACGCGGCCCTCAGCAATGAAGTTGACGGAGTTGCCTCCGACCTGGCTGCTGAGACAACGGCACGCATTGGCGCGGATGCCGCCCTGAGCAATGATGTCAGCGGAATTGTCTCTGATCTGGCCTCAGAGACCTCCGCACGTGAAGGGGCCGATGCTGCATTAAGCAATGAAGTTGATGGTGTGGCCTCTGACCTCGCCACGGAAACAACCGCACGCACCGGAGCCGACGCCGCGCTGAGCAATGCCGTCAGTACAGAAGCCTCTGCCCGCATTGGCGCAGATGCCGCACTGAGCAACGATGTCAGCGGGATTGCCTCTGACCTCGCCACGGAAACAACAGCGCGCACAGGAGCCGACGCGGCCCTCAGTAATGAAGTGGATGGGGTCGCTTCAGACCTGACTAATGAAACAACGGCCCGCATTGGCGCGGACACCGCTTTGAGCAATGAGATTAGCGCGGTCGCCTCTGATCTTTCCACCGAAACCACAGCTCGCGCCGGCGCAGATGCGGCGCTCAGCAACGCAGTCAGCACGGAAGCCACAGCCCGCATCGGGGCCGATGCGGCATTAAGCAATGCCATCAGCACTGTGGCCACTGACCTCAACACGGCAAGCAACGCCTTCAATACCGCTATTACCAACGAGGTTGCAGCCCGTACAGCCGCCGACGCCGCACTCGGGGCCTCGATTGGCGCGGTGGCATCCGATCTGAACACAGCCAGCAATGCCTTGCAGGCGGATATAGACACCCGCCTGAGCAGCAACTTCTGGGCAACGGCGGACAGCACCACGAACTACATGCCGCGCAGCGCAACCTTTGTGGCCCAGCTGGATAACATTATTGTCGTTGCGACCAACGGAACATCAGGAGGCGCAGGAACGTTTGACTCCCCCTTAGACACGCCCCAGAACGGCTACAATGCAGCCGCAGCCAAGTATTCCAGCGTGCCAGCCACTCTTCTGATTTCGGCAGGGTCCTATCCCGGGCTGGTGGCCGGCGCACCCAATATCCATGTCACAGGCATTTCCCGGCCGCAGCTTGCATCACTGCGAATCACCAACACCACCGCATCCATCATCGGCAAGCGGCGCTTTGAAGGGCTGGCCGTCACGGGCCATGTATCCGTTGCCGGTAATGGAATCAAGCTGGACAACATGCGGATCAATAACGGTTTTTCAATGACCGGCGACTATTTTGAAGTGCAAAATTCGTTTATCACCGCAGCCAGCGCCATACCTGCGTTTGTCGTGGGCGGCGGATCCGAATGGGTGGCCATCTACAACTCCGCCATCGAAAGCGGTCAGTCCGTCGCAACTCTTGTTGTTGAAGACAACACCGACGACTTCCAGCTGCTCGGCAGCCAGATCATCAACACCGCCGGGGCACTGGCGATTGATGACCGACAGGCAGCTACCCCAACACCACTTCATTTTTACGCGCACAACTACATTAGATCCGAGGGAGCCGCTACGACTGCAGTGAATCTCGGCACACTTGGATTCCCCATTCCGCCGGGACTCACTGTCGCCTTCCACAACAACACGGTTTGGGGAGATCTGTCGGCAACCGGGGGCGGCGTAGGCGCGCAGTTTTCCAACAATGCGATTTACGGAACCAACAGCTGGATACAGTACGGAGCGGCAACATCTGACGGCTACAACAACACGCATTTGAGCCGTTCTGGCGTCGGAACGCTTCCCGACAGCTGGGAAGACTGATCCCACCGCCAAACAACAGAGTGTCAAAACAGAGCCGCCCTTGCGAGAGGGCGGCTCTGAGTTTTACGGAACAGAGTTATTCCACGGCAGCAGAGTCTTTTGCCTTGAAGTCGTAGCTCGCCGGGTCGCTTCCCATGAAGCAGAAGCCGATCGAGTCGGTTTTCAGGCTTCCGAAATCAATCCCGCGCGCGGCCAGCGCCACTTTTTCGGCGGTGAGCGGCATGGTCTTGATCCGCAGGCCCAGCGCATCCTCCACGGCATCGGCCACCATTGGCGCGGCCGGAATCATCGTGTGTTCCCCCACTCCGCGCGCGCCAAACGGCCCGTCGGGCTGCGGGGTCTCGATGATGATCGGAATGATTTCATCCGGCACATCTTCCGCCGTCGGAATTTTGTAATCGGTGAAGTTTGGATTCAGCAGCTTGCCTTTCCTGCTGTAGCGCATGTCTTCGTACAGCACCGTCGCAAGGCCCTGCAGCAGCCCGCCAACAATCTGACCCTTCACCAGCGAAGGATTGATGGCCTGACCCGCATCCACGGCCAGAGCCGTCTTCAGCACACGCATTTTCCCGGTCCTCTGGTCAATCTCCAGCTTCACGGCCGCTGCACCCACGGTGTAGTGGACATTCGGATGCCCGCCCTGGCTTGTTTCCGGATCGCCGGTGGCCGACGTAAACTCCGGCATGAACATTCCGCTGCCCACAATCGGGCCGCCGCGCCAGGTTCCGTCCTTGGTCATGATACCGTTGATGACAAAGTTCTTGTACGGCATGGCAAAGGAAGCATCCGCGCGGCTCTTCACCTGCTCATCTTCCAGATAAAGAGAGTCAACGGGCAGTCCGCAACCACGGTGAATGGTATCGAGTATCTTCTGCTTTGCGTCCTCGGCCGCTTTTCGCACCGCGTTGCCGCAGCTCCAGGTGACGTGAGATCCCACCGTCTGCCATTCGTAGGCGTTGCGATCGGTGTCCGGCGTTTCCACGCGGATCCGCTCCGGCGGGACGGCCAGAACTTCGGAAGCCACTTGCGCCATGACCGTTAAATAGCCCTGCCCGATTTCCATTCCGGAAACAGCAATGTTGATGCTCCCGTCCTCGTTGAACTTGAGGAACGCGGCCGAACTCGCATTCGGCGGCATCGCAGGCGCTTTCCAGAACAGCGAAAGGCCCTTGCCGATTTTCTTGTCAGGATCGGAGGCCTCTTCCTTTTTGCCCCACTCCACAGATTTGGCAACCTCGTCAATCGCCCTTTGGATGTTGCCGGGGTTCATCTTGGAGCCATAGCCGTTGGTGTCGCCCTCTGCAATGGCGTTCTTTTTGCGGAACGCGACAGGATCCATGCCCAGTTTCTTGGCCATGCGGGTCATGTGCGATTCCAGCCCGAAATGGAACTCGGAATAGCCGAAGCCGCGGTACGGGCCGCCCGGCGGAAGATTGGTGTAGGTGCAAACCGAATCAATCTTCACATTTGGAACCCGGTAAGGCCCCGTGGCTGAAAGACCTACGGCATTCACCACATTCGCGCCGTATTCGACATACGCCCCGGCATCCCAGTGCAGCGTGTGTTCCAGCGCCGTGATGGTTCCGTCCTTCTTGCAGCCAAGCTTGATTTTTGCGATCACGCCCTGCCGCTGGTAGGTGTTGTAGAATTCCTGTGCGCGGTTCAGGCGCACCTTGACCGGCTGTCCGCGCACCGACATGGCCAGCGCGCATCCGATGATCTCCATGCTCACGCCGGCCTTTCCGCCAAAGCCGCCGCCGACATATGGAGTGATGACACGGACATCCTTGTGCTTCAGGCCCAGCGGGGCCAGCGCCTCAGCAAACACATGCCGCTGCGTGAACGGCGACTGCGAGGATGACCACAGAGTCAATCGGCCGGCCATATCGTAGAGGCCGACAATCACATGCGGCTCGATTGCGCAATGCGCATAGCGCGGAACCGTGTAGGTGTCTTCCAATATCTCATCCGCCTCTGCAAAACCCTTTTCAAGATCGCCCTTGCGGGTCTTGCGCCAGTGGGCGATGTTGGTGCCCTTGCGAGGAAAGAACCACGGGCAGTGCGAATACTTATCCAGATCCGGATGAACCAGAACGCCGTCCTTTTTCAGCGCGCCTTCAAGATCCAGCACATTGGGCAGTTCCTCGTATTCCACTTTCACCAGCTTTGCCGCGCGTTTCGCGGTCTTCGGGTCGCGCGCGATCACCGCGGCCACCTGCTCGCCCACAAAACGAACGCGGTCGCGCGCGAAGATGAAACGGTCCTGCATGTACAGGCCGAACGTGAACGGGTAATCCTCGCCCGTGACCACCTTGACCACACCGGGAACCTTCATGGCCTCCGAAATGTCCACCTTTTTGATCAGCGCGTGGGCATAAGGGCTTTCGACTATTTCCGCGTGAAGCAGATGCGGCCCGAAATCAATGTCATCCACATAGACCGCAGCGCCGGAGACTTTGTCCATGCCGTCAATTCTGACAGCGTCTTTGCCAACATATTTGTAATTCGCCATTTCAGTCCTCCTTCGCCACGGACATGACTGCGTCAATGATCGGCCCGTAACCCGTGCAGCGGCAGAGATTGCCGGCCAGGGCCTCCTTCACTTCGCCTTCGCTTGGATGCGGGTTCTTGTCCAGAAGCGCCGTGGCCGCCAGCACGACGCCCGGTGCGCAGAAACCGCACTGGAAAGAGTTCTGCTCAACAAAAGCCTTCTGCAGCTTCGTGGCGCCGTTTCTGCCGACGCCTTCGACCGTCGTGACATCCTGTCCATCCACTTCAATGGCGAGGATCAGGCAGCTCCGCACAACCTTGCCGTTCAGCAAAACGGTGCAGGCGCCGCAATCGCCTTTCTCACAGCCAATCTTCGGGCTCTTGATTCCCAATCGAGTGCGCAGGACATCCAGAAGAATATCGCTGGGCTCGACCTCCACACTCCGGAGATCGCCATTCAATGTCATCGTGATTGTTTTCTTCATCGGCATCTCCTCAAATCAGACTGGTTCCGTATTTCGGGCCTTTGCCTGCGGCACGCGATGCCGCCGCCTTCAGCCCGCGCTCAAGCATGACCTCCATGGTCTGCATCCGGTATTCTTTTGTGGAGCGCACATCAGTGATCGGGCTAATGCTTTCAGGAAGCAGTTTCACGGCTTCGGCAATCAGTTCGTCGGTCAAGGGTTTGCCCGCCATTAGCTGCTCGATTTTTACGCCGCGCACCGGCCGGGGCGCTACGGAACCAAAGGCCACTTTGTAAACATTGCCCGGCTTCACAAGCACAGCCACGCTGGCCTGGGCAAGATCCTCGCCCTTGTAACGGCCGAGCTTAATCCACGCGGCACCGCTTCCTTTCGGCGGAACGGTGAAAGAAATCGCAGTGGCGATTTCCGTTGCCTTGCGCACCGTCTGGCGCGGGCCCGTGAACCAGTCGTCCAGCGAAACCGTCCGGTCGCCATCAGGACCGGAAAGATGGACCTGACCATCATAAACCGTCAGGCTGGGTCCGGCATCGCAGCAGGGCACAGCCGAGCACACATTGCCCAGCACCGTGGCCCTGTTGCGGATGCCCGTGGAAGCCACCTTGGACGCCATGTCCTGAAGCATCGGCGCGCGCTTCGCGATGACATTCGATTCCAGCAAATCGTTGAATGTCACCAGCGCACCGAGCGTGACCACATCGCCCTTGACCTTGATTTTGGAGAGGCTGGAGATGCCCTTGATGTCCACAAGGATATCCGGCTCAACCATGCCGTCCACCAGCCAGGCCACCAGATCGGTCCCGCCTGCGAGCACGCGGGGAGCCTTGTATTTCACCAGCAGTTTTTTCGCCTGCGCCAGAGTCGCCGGCTTTGCGTAATCATAATCAAGCGCGATCGTCATCGGACGGGCCTCCTTATTTCGGCTGTGCCATGGCCACAATGCGGCACATGGCCGATTCCATTTCGATGCCCTTCAGCGGATAGCATCCGATCCAGAGGCGCTGCGAACCCAGCTCGCCGATTTCGCCGCCAACGTTTTCGGCGTGGACCAGTCCGGCCGGAAACAGTTTGAGGTGCATGACCTGATAATAGGTGTCCTGCGGGAAATACTCGTCCCAGGTCTTGCCGGTCTTGGCCTTCAGGACTTTCTCGGCCTCGATGAAGGCCTTCGGGTGCCAGTTGCGGATGATGGTGTTCATCGGGTGGTCGGCCGAGCCGCAGTCCACGCCGATCCATTTCAGTTTCATTTTGAGCGCCCACTTGTGGAATGAGGCATCGGGTCCGGGATGCTTCACGAAATAGCGGACTTCGTCGGAATATTTCTGGTCCCAGGCGTACTTGTGATAACCGGTGTTGATCAGCAGGATGTCGCCCTTGCGAACTTCAACTTTGCTCATGATCATCTCTGGAGAATACAGTTCATAGTCCCCCACGAGATCAGAAATGTCGGCCACAGCGCCCGCGCCGATCCATTCGTTCAAGGGGACATCGCCAATGCTTCGTCCGCTGGAGTGGAAATGGATCTCGCCGTCAATGTGCGTGCCCACATGGTTGCTTGTGGTGATGATCTGCCCGTTGGCCCCCTGCCCCATGTGCGCGCCGGCGATCCGCTTGAAATACTGGATGCCCAGCGGCATGTAGCTCGGCCACGGCGGCGTGTGGATACTCAGGCGCTGGGTCAGATCGTAGACACGGACTTTATCCATGAATTTGAGGAATTGATCACTGTTCATTTCTTTCTCCTGTATTGATGTTTCTTAAATTATTTGAGCGCACGATGGACTGAATCTACACGAAACAGCTCTCTTTTCCAGCCTTAATGAAGAAGAAAATATCGCGTAATTGACATCTGCAATAAATGGCATATTCTGCATAGCATGCCACTGAGCAATGAACAGAAGCAGCGTTATGCGAGGCAGATCGCCCTTCCGAACTTCGGGGAGGCGGAGCAGGAAAGGCTATTGCGCGGCCGTGTGCTGGTGATCGGAGCCGGCGGACTGGGTTCGCCCGCCCTCCTTTATCTGGCGGCCGCCGGCGTCGGACATCTGGGCATCGCCGACAACGACGCGGTGGACCTGACCAACCTCCAGCGGCAGATTCTCCACTCCACAGACGACCTTGGCCGCATGAAGGTGCACTCGGGAAGGGACACGCTCTCCGCCCTCAATCCCGATGTCCACATCATCACCCACGAGTTGCGCTTCACGGCAGACAACGCGCTGGACGTGCTGAAGAACTACGATTTCATCATTGATGCAACCGACAATCTGCCCAGCAAATTCCTGATTGCCGATGCCTGCCATCTGGCGGGCAAGCCCTACAGCCATGCGGGCATTCTGGAATTTTATGGCCAGACCATCACCGTGCGGCCGGGAAAGACAGCCTGTTACCGGTGCATCTTCCGGAACGAACCTGCCGAGTGCCCGCCCTTCAGCAAGGCTGTGATGGGCGTTGTCCCCGGCATTCTGGGAACCATTCAGGCCACCGAGGCCATCAAGTATCTGCTGGGCATCGGGCGGCTGCTGACCAACCGCCTGCTGACCTATGATGCGCTGGACATGGCCTTCCGAACCATTGACATCCCGCGCAATGAAAACTGTCCGCTGTGCGGGAAGAATCCGGAAATCAAGGATTTGAACAGCCATCCAACTCAAGGAATACCATGAACTACTTCACCGACAACTCGCACAGCATTGGCAACACTCCGCTGGTGCAGATCCGTAAACTTGCCGGGAACAAAGCTCTCGTCCTGGGCAAAATCGAAGGCCGCAATCCGGCCTATTCGGTAAAGTGCCGCATTGGGGCTTCAATGATCTGGGATGCCGAGGAGCGGGGAATCCTGAAACCCGGGATGGAAATTCTGGAGCCCACCAGTGGCAACACAGGCATCGCCCTCGCCTATGTGGGCGCTGCGCGCGGCTATAATGTCACCCTCACCATGCCCGAAACCATGAGCATCGAGCGCCGCAAGATTCTGGAGGCTTTCGGCGCCCTCGTGGTGCTTACCGAGGGCGCCAAGGGAATGAAAGGCGCGATCGCCAAAGCCGAGGAACTGGTGGCGGAAAATCCCGGGCAGTTCTTCATGCCCCAGCAGTTCAAAAACCCCGCCAATCCTGCCGTTCACGAAAAAACCACCGGGCCGGAAATTTGGAAGGACACGGATGGGAAGGTTGATGTCATTGTGGCCGGTGTCGGCACCGGCGGCACCCTCAGCGGCATTGCGCGCTATTTCAAGAAAACCATGGGCAAGAATGTCCTGACGGTCGCGGTTGAACCAGAGGCCAGCCCCGTCATTTCTCAGAAACTGGCTGGCGAGGAACTCAAACCGTCGGCCCACCCCATTCAGGGCATTGGCGCTGGATTCATCCCCGACACACTGGACCTTTCACTGATTGACCGTGTGGAAAAAATCGGCGGCGATGAGGCCATGGAATACGCGCGCCGGCTCGCGAAGGAGGAAGGCATCCTCTCGGGCATATCCTGCGGCGCTGCAACAGCGGCGGCGGCGCGGCTTGCGCGGAAGAAAGAATTTGAAGGCAAGACGATCGTGGTGGTTCTGCCCGATTCAGGCGAGCGGTATCTCTCGACCGCGCTGTTCCAGTAATCCAATGCAACTGCCGCAGAGGGCGGGCCTACAAACCGAACTCCACCAGAATCCGGAAGCCGACATCTGCATCGCAATAGTCCGGGGGGAACAATGTCCGGCGGTCCACGCGGAGCAGTTCTTCGCTTCGTTCCGCCCAGCTTCCGCCCAGTGCAAGAAGTTGATCGCCTTTGGCGTCAGAACACCATTCGGCCACATTGCCGGCCATGTCATGGAGACCGTACGGATTCGAATCATATTGTCCGCACGCGACCGGCCCTTCGGCATTGAAACATGCATTGCTGGCCGGACTGCCCCAGCCCCACGCGAATTCCGCCCCGTTGATTCCGCCGCGGGCGGCGTGTTCCCATTCAGCGGCGGTCGGCAGGCGGACTGTGCGGCCGCATTTTTGCGACATCCAAAAGCAGAAGTTTTCCGCATCGGTTTTGGTCACGCAGGCCACGGGAAGTTTCTCCTGCCCCCGGCGGGGTTTGCAGACCTTCACCCCGCAGACGATCTGGGGATGTTCTTTCGCCGGAGGATTTTCAGATAAATACGCGGCATATTCGGCGACTGAAATCTCGCGGGCACCCATCAGGAATGCAGGCGAATCACCCCGGCCGGGCACAGGGCGAAGAGCATGCGGCAGGCGGCCAATGCGGATGGTTTCGTCCCGCGCTTTTCCGCAGCCGCAGAGCGAAAGCATTCCGAGCATTATCAATGTACAAATCAAACGAGGCATTTTTTATGTTTTTTATGCTTATCAATCTCAACAGGTTCATATAGTATCACGGCTGATTTAAAGGTAAACAGATTAAGCAGGAGTCATTATGTGCGCATTTTCATTGTTCAAGAAGACGCTTCCCGGAACCGTCATCACCGTTGAGGATCTTTCCGGAGCCATCGGGTCCGCCATTGACCAGGCTTTCAAGAACTACATGCCCCAGCCTGACAAGATGGCCACGGCCGTGAAAACCGCTGTCGGCGAGGCCGGCAAGGATCTCGGCGACCAGTTGCAGGCCGGAGCAAAAGAATTCGGCACGCAGGTCGCGGCCTTCAAGTCCGCCGCCGAGAAACTGGAATCCGCGCTGAAGACCCATGTCGAAAAAATGTCGGCCGCCGTCACGGAAGCCTCCAAAGGCGCCGGCGATGCCCTGTCCGAAAAACTGAAAGCCGGGGCCAAGGCCTTTGAAGCCAGCATGGGTTCGCTGGACACCAGCGCAGGCAAAATTGACAGCGCCCTCAAGGGCCATACTGCTGAGCTTCAAAAAACGCTGACTGAAAACAGCAAGAAAATGGAAGCCGCGGCCGTTTCCATGAAGGACGGCCTCCAGCCCGTGTTGACCAGTCACGCTGAAAGCTTGAAAAAGGCCAACCAGACCATAGCCGACAAGCTCAACGAAATCATGGGCCTGCAGAAGCAGATAGACAGCGTCCTGCAGCTTCAGAAAACGGTTGAAGGCACCATCAAGAACATCGCGGCATCCAATGACTTCACCAGCACGCTGAGCGCGCTGCAGAAGCGCCTGACCGAGTCCGACGAGCTGGTGAAATCGGCCACCAAGCCGCGCACCATTCGCTTCGTCGAAACTCCGGCGGAATAACAAATCAATAGCGTTTTTGGGTCATTTTTGATGTTTTTAGGCCATTTTTTGCCATTTTAGGCCGTATTTTAGCTTTTTTTGGCCATTTTTAAGCAATTTAAAGCCGTTTTTCGTGCCGCAGCAACGCTGTGGCCGATGCGGCCGGGAACAGATTCAGGTTGATCCGTTCACCGAACCGTCCGCTTTTGCTCCCTTCCGAACATGGTTTTGCAGAGTTTCCTGTTGACCACAGGGGCCGGGATGTCTATTTTCACGGGCTGATTTGCATTGCAGTAAATAAAGAAAAGGGCTTGCGCCATGACAATGTTGATTTCGAAGTTTCACCGGCTGATTCAGTCCAAAGCCGTTTGGTATATCATTCTTATCGTTACGGTGATCGCGTTTGTGGGCCTCTACATCAAGTGGCCGGGCAGCGATGAGCGCGCCGCCGCCGCCAATTCCGCCGGAACGATCAAAGGCGAGCATGTTTCCAACCAGGAGTTTCAGGAGGCCTACGCCAACACCTATCTTTCCGTTGCGCTGGCCGCCGGCGGACGCCTGAACCTGAACGGCAAAATGAGCGACCGGTTGAACGACGCCTCATGGCGCCGCCTGATCACGCTCCGCAAGGCCAGGGAACTCGGCCTGAGCGCATCGGATGATGAAGTCCGCGGAGCCATCGCCGGCAATCCGGGCTTTGCCGAGAACGGCCAGTTCAGCCCGCAGCGCTACATGGCCTTTGCCGACCGCTTCCTGCGGCAGGAACTGGGCATTTCCGGCGTGCGCTTCGAGGAGCACGTCCGCGAGGAAATCATTCTCCAGAAGCTGCAGCGCATGGTCAACCAGTCGGTGCTGATCTCACCGGCCGAACTGCAGCGCACCTTCTCAACACTGATTGACACCTTTGACATCGAATACGCGATGGTCACCACCAACAACGTGAAAAAGGCGGCCAAACCGGCTCTCAAGGAACTGAAGACATTTTTCGATCAGGATCCCAAGGCTTTCACGATCCCGGCGAAAGTCAAAGTCAAATATGTCGCCTTTCCCATCGCGGATTACATGGACGACTTCAAATTCACCGATGACGAGGTGACCGAATACTACGAGGACAACCTCGACGACTACACCTCGACCGTTACAACCACCAACAAGGTGCCCCTGTTCACCGCCGCGGAAGGTGAAGAAAGCTTTGAGGACAAGGTGACCGAGGAAAAGGTCACAACCCCGCTGGAGGACGTTCAGGACGAAATCCTCGCGAAGATGATCCGCGATTCCGCGCTGAACAAGGCGCTCGACGAGGCCACCGAGTTCGTGGTCGCGCTGGCCCCGAACCGCAAGGGCAAGTCCGTGAAGTTTGAGGCCCAGGCCAAAAAAGCAAAGAGGGAAATCATCGCGCTGGAGCCTTTCGCGCTGAACGATGAAATCCCCGGCCTCAAGGTCGAGTCCGATTTCAATGAAACCGCCTTCTCGCTGCGGCCCAATCCCGACGAGTATTTCAGCGACGCCATTGCCGGCGAAGACGAAGTCTATGTGCTCGCGCTGGAAGAGCGCATTCCCGCCCGCGTGCCGGAATTCGAAGAAGTCGAGGACGAGGTCCGCGAAATCGCAACCGCCGTCGCGAAGAAAGAAGCCCTTGATGAACTGGTGGAAAACATCAGGAAGACGGCCGAAGCCGCGGTCAAGGACGGGAAAACCTTTGCTTCCGTGATTTCATCCAACAAGCTGGAACTGCAGACGGCCACCAACGTAACGGCCATGACCGGCATTGAGGACGAGGAATTCGCGGACTACAGCGACCAGATCATGCGCGCCGCCATCATCAGCAATCCCGGCGAGATTGCCGAACCGATCGAAACCGAAGACGGCGGCTATATCATCTGCCACATCGCCGCCCGGAGGCCCGGGGAGGCCACTTCGTTTGAATCCTACCGCGCCAACCTGGTGTCTGCTCTCCGGCAGGACCGCCTGGCGGTGAACTTCGGCGCATTCCAGGAATGGCTGCTGAAGGAAGCCGAATTCAAGCCGCGTTCCTACGGCGCAGATGACGAGGATCTTGAAGAGGAAGAATACTCTGACGAGGAACTCCCCGAAGAGGAAATCCCAGAAGAAGACCTCGAGGAAAAATCAGAATCCGGCAGCGAAGAAGCTGAATAGTTCAGCAC
The DNA here is from genome assembly GCA_050178035.1 of Kiritimatiellia bacterium. Classification (GTDB taxonomy): domain Bacteria; phylum Verrucomicrobiota; class Kiritimatiellia; order JAKQHR01; family JAKQHR01; genus JAKQHR01. Next base: position 49,906 of record JBFXGK010000011.1, on the reverse strand, counting down.
GGAACTGAGTACAGAGGGACCAGAACCTCTTCGGCAGACATGCCGCCGTGATACGCGACATGGAACCGGGGCTCCCAGCCCGGAAGCGTGGCGGTGAAGGCATAGCCCGGTTTCGCCATCAGGAAATAATCCCCCACCCGGTTCGCCAGCGCCTTGTGCGGCTTGCCGGGTCCAAAAGCCCTCATGGCCAGCAGCGTTTCGCCCGGAACGCAAATGCAGGCCTCGCCCAGCTTCCCGTTCACCAGTTTCTTGAAATCATTCACCCTCCCCGGCCGCACGAAGCAGGAAACGGAACGGGCATCGCCCGATGTGATGGTTGCAAGGCATCCGTAAAATCCCGGAACTGCTCCCAGATCAATGCGGTGCTCGACCGGCGCGTCAATAAGGCCATGATCCGCCAGCACAAACAGCTGCGTATCTGTTCCCTGCAGTTTACGAACCAGTCGCGCCAGCGATTCATCTATCTGGCGCAGATGCCGGTCGGTTTTTTTATGAGTCACGCCATGCTCATGGCAGTTGGAATCATATTCCGGCCAGTAAGCGTAAGCGACTTTGGTCCCGCGCTTTTTCACAAAGGTCACAATCTGCCGCTCCAGCCCCAGCAGCGTCTGAGCGGACATACGGTTTGTCCACGACGTTCCGGTTTTCGAATAGCGGGTCAGCGGAATGTCGCCGTAGGAAATGAGTCCCCGGCGGCATTTTGCCGTGTCCACATAGGAGGGCAAATCAAGATAGGCATCCAGATCAAACTCGTCGCGCGCGAGCGGGCTTCCAGTGCGCGTGATGGCTGGAAGAATCATCGTCACAACTCCGAGATCGTGCAGATTCAGATACCAGCTCAGCACCGCGTGCTCGGCCGGCGAGGCCCCGGTGGCAAAAGTGGTCACCGCTGCGGCGGTCGTTGCCGGAAACACCGATGAAATCGGCCGCCAGGGATGCTTTGAAAAAAACTGCTTCCCCTTTCCCATATTCAGGAAACGTTCCAGCTGCGCAACGCCGAGTCCATCCACCACCAGATAAATCACATTGCGTGCTTCACAGAGCCGGCGCATATTCACGCCCCTTAGATTTCTATGCGGTGTTTTTCCGCCACGCGAACGGATGACGGAAGCCAGCAGATTAACGGTGCTCCCGTCCTCGTAATCCGGCAGATAAAAATCCTTCAGCAGTCCTTTGGTGATATAAGGCATGCGGTCACGTTACTCTGTCGGCCGGCCCGGTGCAAGCCTGCGCAACAGGGCCATGTGTTTCATGAAGGTTTCCCCGTACCCGCAACGGCATCGTGGACGGGGCCGGTTTCAATGAATCCGTTGGCGGGTTCCGCAAACAGACCGGTCCGAATGACCGCTTCCTCAATGTGTTCTTTCAGTGCGCAGGGAATGACCAGATCGCAGCATTCGCGGGCACGGGACACCATGGCGACTTCCTCTTCGCCTTCATGCGGGTCAGGCGCGCGCCGGGAAAGGAGCGAAAGCGTCGCGCCGCCGGCGCCGGCATCCAGCGCGGCGCGGACGTGCACCGATGAGGTGCCTTCCTCGCAGATCAGGGTGAACCGCATCAGGCCTTGAACATCTGCGCCGCGATGACGTTGCGCCGCGGCAGTCATCCGCCGCCAGTCCGTAGATCCACGAAGCTGATCAAGGGTGCTGATCACCTGCTCCATGGTCGCGACATGCTTCCGCCGGTCCAGATTCATCCGGGCATTGACGGCCAGGGCACGCACAGGCACGCGGCAGAGGAAGCCGTTGCCCGGTTCGTGCAGGCCGGCTTTCCGCACAGCCACATCCATCACAAAATCCGAATCTCCCGGCGGGACAACAAACAGAAGGATTTCCTTCTCCTGCGGGATGGTGATGCGCAGGAGACCGAGGCGGTCGCGCATGCCCATGCCTTCGCCAAAACTGACAATCGGAACGCACAGGCCCATTTCCAGCATGGCGCGGGCCAGTTCCCCGCCGCGCCCGCGCTGCACGATGCAGTAAATCATGTCATAGGGCGAGGGCTCCATCCGGTTCTCCATGACCCATGACGGCTGATCGGCGCAGAGTTTGGCTTCGTCCCACGGGCTGATTCCGTCGCCGATAAGAACAACGTCTTCCGCAAAGATGCTTCCGCGGCCCGGCAGATAAAGATCGGCGGCGGTGGCCAGCCGAATCATCGCCGCGCGCTCATGCTGACGCGGAACATAAAAGCGAATAAGATCGGACGGCGACTCAGCCATTGAAAAGTGACGGCCAAACGGCTTCCAGACGGAGCGCGCCTTGATGGCGACCTGTTTGCCTCGCGTCGAATAAGTTTCGCGAAGCCCCATGCGGTCCGCCTCGGCTTCGAGCCTTTCTGTCAGCCGGACATCGGCGATGCATACGATCTTGGAGACCTCCGTGCGTTTCATGGTTTGGCCCCCCGAACGGATGCCGGCGCATTGTCCATCTGCAGATTTTCCAAATCCAGGGCCTTGCGCCTCGCGGCAAGCAGGAAACCCGACAGCAAGACAGTAATGATCGGGAAGACTGATGCCATGGTCACCACGCCGAATGCCTCAGCCACGCCCGCGCGCTGGCCAATGCCTAGACCGGCGGCGATGACCAGCGGGACGGTGATGGGCCCGGTGGTGACCCCCGCGCAATCCCAGGCGATGGCCGACATTTCCTCCGTCGAACAGCAGGTCAGCGCCAGCGCCACCAGGTAACAGCCAACCAGAAGCGGAACGATGGGCCATGCAAACAGGATGCGGCAGAAACCCATGGCCATGCCGACGCCAACGCCAAGGGCCACCGTCAGGATCAGGAAAGAGCGCTTGTACGTTCCGGTCGTCAGCTCTTCCAGGGTCACCCCAAGCGCATTGAGAGAGGGTTCCGCAACCGTTGCGCCCATGCCCATCACAAACACAAACAGAAGCACCAGCGCATAGCCCCAGAAGTCCTCGTCGCCGGCCACAGGGCCTTCCTCGGGAACCCAGCGGTATTCGGCCTTTGCCTGATCATACCGCTCACGAATGAACGGCACGAACTGCGGTCCGCCCTTGTCCGCCAGCGGCAGGTACTCCGCCACGGATCCGTTGGGACGGACAGCGCGCACCAGCAGGCGTTCATCTATGCCACTATAGGTCACGGCCTTGTCCGGACGCTCTGTAGCCTCCCACGCTCGCGGCAGTGACCGTCCGGCCTGATTGCCGAGACTCGAAAGGCCGCGGTCCATGCCGTAGCTGAACAAAAGCATCCCGATCAGACTGAACACAAGACCCAGCGCGACTTCATCGGAATGCGGAAGGCGTTCGCGCACCACGACCAGCAGAGCCAGGAGCAGAACCGCCGCCAGCGGGAGGATCGCCTTCACAGCGTTGATGACATGGATCCGGGCATTCGAACGCGGGAAAAGACGGCGTGAACCCGGAGCGGGAGGCGAATCCTGCCGCGCAGGCCCGAAGCGCTCCATCACCTGATCGGGAGTCAGCGTCCTGGAGGCCAGTTCACGGAAAGCCTCTTCGCTTCCGGCCACAAGAATCGATTGGTCGTGCCTTTCGGGTGAGAAGAACTCGTCCGGCCCGCCGGGCATGGGAAACCGCGGAGCCAGCACAAAGCCGAGCAGCAGAACCATGATGACCGGAAGGGACGAGGCCAGAGTCACGACGCCAAGTCCACTCGACGGCTCGTCGCCGCGGCCGGCGATGCGCGACACGCCAATGCCCAGCGCAATTACCAGCGGCACCGTCACGGGGCCCGTCGTCACGCCGCCGGTGTCCCATGCAAGGCCGATGATGGCCGCCACGCGCGGATCAAGGGACGCCCAGTACGAGAGCGCCAGAAGAACGGGTATCGTCAAATACAGAAACGGCTTGAAGCTCCATGACCGCAGAGAACGGAAAACGCCCAGCACCACGGCGATCCCGACGCCAGCGGCGACCGCGCCCACGGTTAAATATGACCCTTTGTTCAGAAGAAAATAAAGCAGCGGAGCGCGCCATGGCAACGTGGCGCTGCCCTGCGCTTTAAGGAAACCGATGGCGGGCTCGGCATAGGTGGCGGTGATACCCAGCACCGCTGCGAAAATAATCAACAACCCCAGCCCCACGCGGGCCGGCATGCGCAGACCGCAGCGCTCGCCGAGCGGCATGATGGCAAGGAAAAGCCCCTCCATAAAAAACGCCAGACCGGCCACCACTGCGAAAATGCCCAGCGCAATCTGGAGAAAATCAGCAATCGGCGCGCGCAGGACCAGTATCTGGAAAAGCGCCAGGTACGCGGTAATGAACGCCACTGCGCGGATCTGCCGCTGCAGGCGCTCCCTTGCATAAAAAAACACCAGAGAGAGTTTCCTCCGCAGAGGAATCTTCAGCGTCATGGCTGTCGGCTGTACAGAATCAGACAATGCATACTCCTGCTTACCGGTCACGGATCCGTGCCCGCACCGCTAACTTCGATTCTTAACAAAACGACAATTCCCATTCAAGTCTCATCGCGGCCTTTGCGAAACAGCTGAAAATGACTCCAAAATGATAATAATCGGTCAAAAATGACCAAAATACGATATAAAACGATGTTTTTTATGCAATTCAGGATTTTCTGGCCTTTCAGATCCTTTACAGCTTGAATGCGTCCGAACCCGGCGAATTCTCACGAGAGGGTGATCTGCAGCATTTTTCCCTGCCCGGCAGCCGGCGAGATCGTCCACTCTCGAAGGGCGGCGGGAAGCAGAACGCTGGTTCCAGAAAAAAGTTCATCCGAACCGTCATCCCACGCAATACGCAGCGGTCCTTCCTCAACGAAGAGAATTTGAAAGCTTCGGCCGTCGTTCCGGAATTTCTTCTCCCCGGACAGGCCATGCTTTCTGAACCTGAAATATTCACACTGGAAATCATTGGCATCCACGCGCGGATCTCCGTCATCATCCCGGCAGATCACCTTCATGGCCTGTTCAATATGCAATTCACGCGGGCGGCCCCAGTCATAGATCCGATAGGTTGTGTTGGAGTTTTGCTGAATTTCCAGCAGCAGGCAACCGGCATCAATCGCGTGCACACGGCCGCCGGGAATAAAAACGGCGGAGCCTTTTTCCACAGGCACTGCCTGAAGCAAATCCTGCACGGTTTGATTATCAGCAGCGGCCAGCAGTTCTTCCGGCGTGTGGCCTTTTTTGAGCCCGGCAAACACCCGAGCATCGGGATCCGCATCCAGCGCATACCACATTTCCGTTTTCGCCTCGCCTCCGTGCCTCGCGGCGCCGGCGACATCCGGATGCACTTGAACACTCAGGCATTCGCGCGCGTCAATGATTTTGATCAGCAGCGGGAAGCTTTCATCGCGCCGGCCGCGCCCCAGCAGAGATTCGCCCATTTCTGCCACAAGGTCATGCAGGGTTTTCCCTTTCAGCGGGCCCGCGGACACAATGCTCATTCCATCGGGGCGGTCGGCGATTTCCCACGACTCCGCGCAAACGGGAGGAAGACCGCTTCTTCCGTATTTGGCGGATATCCTTTCGCCGCCCCACACATAATTCCTGTAGACAGGCCCGAATCGCAATGGCTGGAGCACCGGCTTCACAGTTCAGGCTCCGCGTTGTCGAGGGTCTCGCGCACGCGCGCGGCCAGTGTTGCGCGCGTATAGGGCTTGCCGAGAATTTTCTGCAGCCGGTTTTCGCGAATGCCGGTCCGCACGGCCATTTCAGTGCTGAATCCGGTGGTGTAAAGCACCTTGAGCCCCGGATGACGCTTCCGCAGGCGGCCCACAATATCCGGGCCGTTCACTTTGGGCATGATGATGTCCGCGAATATCAAATTAACCTGAGAAGGATCCTGATCCAGGATAAACTGCGCCTCCGCCTCCGTTTCGGCCTCCAGCGCCTGATAGCCCAGCGAATTCAGCAGCCGCACCGCCAGATGACGCACGACGTCATCATCCTCCAGAACAAGAACGCCCTCGTTCCCGCGGGGCATTGCAGCGGATTCCCGTTCCGCACGGCAAACCGCGGCACCTTCGCTGCGGGGAAAATAGAGCTGGAACTCGGTTCCCCCGCCCGGACGGCTCTGAGCGGTGACCGCGCCGCCGAACTGCCGCATAAAATCCGCCACCATGGCCAGCCCCAGGCCCGTGCCCTCGCCTTTTTTCTTTGTGGTGAAGAAGGGCTCGAAAATCCGCTCGCGGACATCGTCCGGCATGCCGCATCCCGTGTCCCGCACAGTCAGCCGGATACAGTCGCTGTGACGCCCGTCCGCCGCCGAGAGCGGTGTTCCTTCGCGGGGCACCAGCGCGGTTTCGACGGTCAGGGCGCCGCCGTTCGGCATGGCGTCACGCGCATTCACCGCCAGGTTCAAAACAATCTGCTCCATCATCGAGGAATCAGCCCGGATGCATCCGGGAATGTCCCCCTTGCGGATGTTCAGTTCAATGTGCTCGCCCAGCGAGCGCTTCATGAATGGCTCCATCTCGTCCACAATTTCGTTAATGTCGAGCGGTTCGATTTCGAGGATCCGGGAGCGGCCGATGGAAAGAAGCTTCTGAGTGAGTCGGGATGCGCGGGAGCATTCGCTGATCACCTGTTCCATGTCCTGCTGAACCGGCCCCTTCCCGGGCATGCCGTTGAGCGCAAGCTGGCTGTACGCCATGATCGCGGTCAGCAGATTGTTGAAATCATGCGAGATCCCGCAAACAAGCTGCCCCAGCGCCTCCATTTTCTGGGACTGCACGAGCCGGGCCTGGCTTTCCTTCAACGCCGCCGCCGTCTGGGTTTTATCGAGTATTTCCGCCCGGAGCTTCCGGTTGACGTTCATGAGTTCCGCAGTCCGTTCTTGAACCCGGCGCTCGAGGGTGTCCCGCGCGTGCTGCAGCTCCATCTCAACATGCTTGCGTTCCGTGATCTTGTGCAGCGTGCCGATCATGGGGGTGTCCGGCTCATCCTTCAGCACGCGGGCATTGAACGAACAGTATTCGATCGTTCCGTTCTTGTGGAGCACACTGACTTCGGCGTCCTCCAGCATGCCGTCCTGCCGCAGGGCGGCCATCAGTCCCGCAACCTGCGCCGGGTCCGCGCAGATGGTCTGCAGCGGCCGGTCGTGCAGCTCCGAGGGGTCAAACCCGGTCAGGTCAGATACCGACGGGCTGACTGCGCGAACGCGGCCACTGGAGTCTGTCTCGACGTAGACATCCTGGATGCTTTCAAAAATCCGCTGGTAACCGAGCTGGCTCTGCCGGAGGGCCTCCTCGGTTTCCCGGTAGCCGGTGATGTCCAGCATCACCCCGTGAACATAGCGGGGTTCGCCGTTTTCGTTCTCCATATAGGATGCATGGTTCCGGAACCACTTGATCTGACCGTTCTTGGCCCGAACACGGTAAACCAGATAAAACGATCCTCCCGTGGCGTTCTTGCGATATATTTCCCGGGTGATTCGATCCCGGTCTTCATCCACCAGCTGGCGAATCCACAGATGGGGGTCTGCCAGCCATTCGGCGGGGGTGAAACCGAGAATGGTTTCAACCTGCGGACTGATGTAAACTGTCCGGTTGGACTGCCCCAGATCAACAATGTAGCTGATCGCTGGAAGCTGCTCCACCAGTTTCCGGTATTCCGCCAGTTTGGCCAGATGTTCCTTCGCCATGCCTTACACCTCTAAAGATGAAAAATAGCACCCTTCCCCTAAAAAGCAACACTTGCAAAAGGGCAAAACGGCGAGATCGTCTTGACGATTCGTGCATATTCCCTAATATGCGAAACGAAGGTCGAATTTAAATACGGGAGGTCGCAACCATGAAGAGCTTATCACTGCTGGCAGTTTCCTGTTTTGCATTCTTTTCCTGCCGTTCCCTGATGGCGCAGTATTCAAATGTCAGCACCTGCCTTGACGGGGCTGGCAATTGTTCATCGGGCGGAACCTGCTCTAACATCAGCGCCGTGGCCCAGCCGGGAGGCATCGCCGTCTCTTCTTCGGGCGACATGGTCAACTATGCCGGTTTTCTCAACACCTTCTCCGTTCAGCCCGGTCTCGACACCGACGGCGACGGCCTCGAAAACGAAGCAGATGCCGACAACGACGCCGACCGGCTCACCGACATCGCGGAAGTCGAAGGCCGTTCGTTCGACCCCGCAACCGGCTCCAACCCCAACCTGGCCGATACTGATGACGACGGGATTTCAGACTATGGCGAAGCTGTTGCAGGGACAAACCCCAACAACTCCACTTCCCTTCTGCACATCGTTTCCATTGCCAACAACTCGGGAAACAAGGAGATCACGTACATCGCGCGCGAGGGGAAAACCTACAACATCCGCGCCACGGAAGAAACATTCCCGGATGGATCGGCCGTTCTCGACACACAGACCGAAGGAGCGCCTGTTTCCGGCGACTGGGGAATGCGCACAAATGTATATGTGGATGCCTCCGCCGCCAGCAATGTGCTGATCTACGCGATCGAGCCGCTGCCCTGAGCTAAGCCAGTTTGTCCAGGGCTTTTGACAGGGCCTGCCAGCAAAGCGCCGCGCATTTCACGCGCACGGGAAAATCGCGAACGCTCTTGAGCACCGCCAAATCGCCGAGATGTTCATCGGCCGGATCGCATTTCCCCTGCACCATCCCGAGGAATTCCGAAATCATGGCGCGGGCTTCTGCAACGGTTTTGCCCAGCACGCGTTCGGTCATCATGGAGCACGACGAAGTGCTGATCGCACATCCGCGGCCGTCAAAGCGGATCTCGGAGATGCGGCCGGCCGCCAGAACCACCAGCAGCTTGAAATGATCTCCGCACGTCGGATTTTCATCTTCCGCGGTGGCTTCCTCATCCGCGACCGGGCCGAAGTTCTGCGGTTTTTTGAAGTGCTTGAGAATCACTTCCCTGTATAGATCTTCAAATGCCATGAAAAAACCTCGCCGTCTTATCGACCACTTCCGCGAGAGCGTCCGCATCGGCGCGGTCGTTATAAAGGTAAAGACTGGCCCGGCTCAGTGAGGAAAAGCCATAGCGGACAACCAGCGGCTGCGCGCAATGATGGCCCGCGCGAATCGCGACGCCCTCCTGATCGGCGAACTGAGCCATGTCATGAGGATGAACATGGTCCATGTGCCACGCGATCAACCCGCCCCGTTCCCGCGCGCGGCCGACAACCTGGACGCCCCTGATGGCTTCCAGCCTCGCCAGAAGATAGCGTGTAAGCTCCTGCTCGTGCCGGAAAATATTTTCCATGCCCAGCGCCTCGAGATAATCAATGGCCGCAGCCAGCCCGGCCGCACCGGCCACATTCGGGGTGCCGGCCTCAAACTTGAGGGGCACGTCGGCCCAGACAGCGTCACGGAGCGCAACGCGATGGATCATGCTCCCGCCGGTCTGGTATGGCGGCATCATATCCAGCAAGCTCCTCTTTGCGTACAGCACGCCGATCCCCATCGGTCCGAGCATCTTGTGCCCGGAGAAGGCCAGGAAATCGCAGTCCATGTCCCGCACATCCACCCTGAAATGCGGCAGGCTCTGCGCGGCATCAATCAGCACTTTCGCGCCGGCCTCATGCGCGGCATCAACGTACTTCTTCACGGGATTGATCGTGCCCAGCACATTGGACATGTGGGTCATCGCCAGAATTTTCACCTTCGGAGAAAGCAGCTGCTGAAAAACCGGCCAGTCCAGTTCACCATCCTCGCGCCCGGGGATGAAGCAGAGTTCGGCGCCGGTTTCCCGCGCGATCTGCTGCCACGGAAGGAGATTGCTGTGATGCTCCATCACCGTGAGCATGATCTGGTCGCCGGGCTTGAGAATCATTTTGCCGCAACTGAACGCCGCCAGATTGATGCTTTCCGTCGCGCCGCGCGTGAACACCACTTCTTCCGCCGATCCGGCGTTGATGAAGGCCGCCGTCTTTGCGCGCGCTTTTTCAAGGATGTCGGTGGATTCCTCGGCGAGCTGATGAAACCCGCGATGAACATTCGCGTTATGGACGCTGTAATATCCGCTGATGGCCTCAATGACGCATCGCGGTTTCTGGGTGGTCGCCGCGTTGTCCAGATAAACCAGCCGCTTCCCGGCCCGGACCGTGCGGCTTAAAATCGGGAAATCCTTTTTGATTCTCTCTGTGTCCAGCGTCTTCATGATTCCGCTGCTAGCCGGCCGTCACGCAGAAAGAGCACGCGGTCGCACTGGTCGCAGAGCGCACGATTATGGGAAACCAGCAAAAGGGTGACCTGATGCTCCTCCACCAGCCGGAAGAGGCTCTGCAGCACGATCTCCCCTGTTTTAGAATCGAGGTTTCCGGTGGGTTCGTCGCAGAAAAGAATTTCCGGATTGTTCATCATGGCGCGCGCCACTGCGGTGCGCTGCTGCTCCCCGCCTGAAAGTTCGGTCGGCAGATGATGAAGCCGTTCAGAAAGCCCGACGCTGGACAGCAGTTTTTCGGCTCGTTCGCGCGTTGCGCGATCCTTCGGCTGAAGCCGCCGCGGCAGGGCCATGACCGGAAGCATGACATTTTCGAGAACGGTCAGTTCCGGCAGAAGATAATAAGCCTGGAATATGAATCCGATCCGGCTTGCGCGCATCACGGTCCGGCGCGCCGGAGACAGCCCGTAAATTTCCGTGCCGTCAAAAACCACGCGCCCGGCCGTCGGCGATTCCAGCCCGCCGAGGACATGCAGCAGAGTCGTCTTGCCCGCGCCGCTGGCGCCCATGATGGCGGTGCGCTCGCCGCGCCGGACGGACAGCGTAACCCCGCTGAGCACGGAGATTTTCACCGGCCCCATCATGAAGCTTTTGTCAATCGCATCGGCCTGGAGCAGCGGACGGTCATTCATAGTGCAGAGCCCTCGCAGGATCCAGTCGGGCGGCGCGCCACGCGGGCACCAGGCCGGCCAGGGTGCAGATGATCACCACCGCCGCCGCGACCAGAGTCACATCAGTGAACGAGGTGGTGGACGGGATTTCACTCAAATGATACAGATCCTTCGGAAGCAGTTCCATGCCCAGACGCCGGTTCATCCAGCTCATCAGGTCATTCCGGTAATAAAGCACCAGCAGGCCGGTTGCCACGCCGGTCAGTGTTCCAAGGACCCCGCAGATCCATCCCTGCCAAAGGAAAACCCGCATGATGCCCCCGGAACTGAAACCCAGCGCCTTGAGCAGGCCAACCTCCTTGGTCTTTTGCACAGCCAGCGTGATCAGCGTGTTGGTGATGCCGAATGCCGCCACGATCGAGATAATGATCAGCAGGAAAAACATCATGTTCTTCTCGACTTTGAGCGCCGAGAAAAGCTGGCGGTTCATGTCAATCCACGTCTGCACCTCATAGTCCGGGCCGAGTTCGATGCCGGCCCGGGCGGCGATTGAAGGGGCCTTGAACGGATCCTCCGTCATAACCTGGATGCCGTGAACGCCGCGCTCCATGCTGTACATGCTCCGCGCCGTGTCGAGCGAGGTGATCATGAAACCCATGTCAAAATCCCACATGCCCAGCTCAAATATTCCGCTCACGGTCAGTTCCTCGGGAAGCCGAAGCTCGTCGGCCACCGTGAAGTTCTTCGGGGAATAAACCAGAATCTGGTCGCCCACCCTCGCGCCGACCCGCGCGGCCAGATCACGGCCCAGGATGACCTCGTCATCCTCCACCGAGAACCCCCCCTCGACCATGTGGGCGGGGATCTGGCTGATGCGCTTCTCCATGCCCGGGTTGATGCCCCGCATCACCGGCGTATAAACCTGATTCTCGTGCTGAATGAAAACCAGCCCCTGCACAAACGGCGCGGAACCCGTTACTCCGGGCACCTTGCAGATCTGCTCCATTACGGCATCTTCGTCCTCCATGATGCCCCAGCTGGTCACGGTCAGATGCGCGTTGAAGCCGAGAATCTTGTCCCGCCACATGTCGTCAAATCCGCTCATCACCGAGAGGACGATAATCAGCACGGCCACGCCCAGCAGCACGCCCAGCACCGAGATCAGCGTCACGATGGACACAAAGGTCCGCTTGGGGCGCAGGTACTTCAGGGCGAGGAAGAGCGAGAACGGAAGTTTCATCAGGCATTCCTGGGCTTCAGATGCGGGAAGAGAATCACATCCCGGATGGTGTCGCACCCGGAAAGGATCAGCATCAGCCGGTCAATTCCGATGCCCATGCCGCCGGCCGGCGGCATGCCGTGTTCGAGAGCGGTCAGGAAATCCTGGTCAATCTTCTGCTCATCGCCGCCGGCCTGCTCCGCAAAACGGCGGCGCTGCTCCAGGGGATCGTTGAGTTCGGTGTATCCGGGGGCAACCTCGCACCCGCCGATCTCGAGTTCAAACACATCCACCACGGATGGATCATCTTTGCAGGCCTTGGCCAGCGGAACCAGCTCCACCGGAAATCGCGTGACAAACGTCGGATTCATCAGTGTCTTTTCGATGGTCTTCTCATACACCTCGTGCGTCAGTTCCGCCATGTTCCAGGCCGGATCTATGAACTCGCAACCGAGCTCTTCCGCCCGCTTGCGGGCGGCGTCCAGCGAAAGCCCGTACCAGTCTGAACCGGCGCGCTCCAGCACCAGATCCCTGTAGGCCACGGTGCGCCAGGGCGGCGTCAGGTCAATGCGCCGTTCCCCTTCTCCAATGACAAGGTTTCCGAACACCTGCTGCGCGACATGGGTTACAAGGTCCTGAATCAGCGCTTTCATGCTGTTGACGTCGCCGTAGGCTTCGTAAATCTCCAGCATGGTGAACTCGGGATTATGCGTCCGCGAGAGCCCCTCGTTGCGGAAATTCCGGTTCATCTCGAAAACCTTGTCGAACCCGCCGACCAGCAACCGCTTCAAATACAGCTCAGGAGCGATGCGAAGATACATGTCCGTCTTGAGCGCGAGATAATGCGTCACAAAAGGCTTCGCGGTCGCTCCGCCGGCCATAACCTGAAGCATGGGCGTTTCCACCTCGGCAAAGCCGCGGCCCGCAAGGAAACTCCTGATCTCGCGCACCATGGCCACGCGCTTGTTGAAGACCTCGCGCACGTCGGGATTGGCGATCAGGTCGAGATAGCGCTGGCGGTAACGGATTTCGGTGTCCTGCAGGCCGTGCCATTTTTCGGGAAGCGGCAGGAGAGACTTGGAAAGCAGATTCCACTGGCCGACCTTAATGGTCTTTTCGCCCGTGCGGGTCACAAACAGTTCGCCCTCGACACCAATCTGGTCGCCAATGTCCAGAATCTTGAACGCGGCATAGGCCTCTTCGCCCACGTCGTCCTTTTTCACATAAATCTGGAACTTCGCGCTGCCGTCGCTGATGTGCGCAAAAGTGGACTTCCCCATATCGCGGCGCGCCAGCATGCGGCCGGCCGCGCGCACGGACTTGTGCTCCTCGAAAGCCGCCCCGATGTCGGCCAGACGGCCGGTGCGGGGATAGGCGCAGCCAAAGGGTTCATAACCCATGGCTTTCAGTTTTTCCATGTTCTCAAGGCGCTGAGTGCGCACCTCGCTGCTGTTTTCCATATTTTCCATGATATATGCTCCAAAAAGAATGCGCAGAGACTAGCCCCCGCCTCCCGCGAAGTCAAGAAACGGCCGCCGCCAACATCGCCGGGCCGAGATAATGGTTGCGGCGGCGGAACGAATATTCTATAGATGCCGGTTCATGCCGGAGTGGCGAAATGGCAGACGCACTGGACTCAAAATCCAGCGCCTTCACGGGCGTGTGGGTTCGACTCCCACCTCCGGCACCATTGTTTTGATGAAAGTTCAGATGATGCAATTGACGGGAAAAAGTCTACGACTGGCGGCCGTGCTCCTGATGCTGCCGGCGCTGCTTGCCGCCAAACCCTATGAGGTGGGGCCGGTCAACAAAACGTGGCGATGGTGGCGGAGGCCGGAAAAGCCGGCTCCGGACGCGCAAATGGCCTACGCCCAAAAACTGATGCAGGCCGGAAAATACCGCAAGGCGTCAAAGGAGTTCCGGGCCCTGGTGGACACCTGGCCGGAATCTGAACAGGCGCCATTCGCGCAGCGCGAATATGCCGCCGCGCTGCACCAGCGCAAAAGGCTGGATGACTCATTCAATGAGTACAAGTTCCTGCTCGAGCGGTATCCCGGCCAGGCCCCCTACAATGAAACCCTCGACCAGATGCTGGCCCTGGCCCGGGAACGAATGGAGCAGAAAGCAGCCACGCTCCTCTTCGGCGGGTTCAGCGACCCGCTCAAGGCCATCCCCCTGCTTGAGACGATCATTGAACTGGCTCCGGGATGGGACAAGGCCCCCGAAGTATCCTGGCTGATCGGCCGGGCTCATGAACTGGGCGGCGAAAAGGAAGAGGCTGTAAAAGCTTATGCCGAAACGCAGTACCGCTATTCCGACTCGCCTTTTGCCGAAAGATCCGCCTTTGACAAGTCGTATGTCCTCTATAACATGTCACAGAAGCAGCCCAAGGATGACTACCTGGCCGAGTCCGCCTGGACCAGCCTGACGCTCTTCCGGCAGACTTGGCCAAACTCGGAACGCATGGAGAAGGCGACCCAGTACCGGAACCACCTTTTCACGCAGCGCGCCCGGACCGCTTATGAGAAAGCGGTTTTCTATGACAAGACCGCCCGGAAACCGGACGCGGCTCTGCTGGCCTACCGCAGATTTCTTCAGCAATTCCCCAATTCGGGATGGACGACACTGGCCGAAATGCGTATACAAGAGCTGACTAATCTCCTGGAGCAGAAAAATGCAAATAAATAAGTTTCTTGTGAGTCTTTCCTGCGCAGTCATGATGCTGAACCTGTCCGGTTGTGTCGGATATCAGCTTGGATCCATGCTTCCCGATGACATCCGGACCGTTTGCATACCCACTTTTGTCAACAAAACAGACGAAGCAAACATCGAAATCGAAACCACGCAGGCCGCCATTCGCGAGTTTCAGAAGGATGGGTCCCTGCAGGTCGTCAGTTGCGAAGAAGCCGACGTCATTCTGGATGTCGTGCTGAAAGTGTACGACCTTGAACCCATCAGCTACGGCAAGGATCGCGAAACGACCGCTGAGGAGTACCGCGTCTGGATTACGGCCAGTTATGTCTTGAGAAGGCGGGCTGACGACACGGTGGTTTCCGAAGCCCCCGGCGTCAGGGGCCAGTCCACGTTTGAATTCACCGGGGATCTGTCGCTGATGAAACGCACCGCACTGCCCGCCACTGCGCGCGACCTTGCCCACGAGATAGTGGAGCGCGTGGTCGAAGCATGGGGCCCGGCGGGAAGCGGCCCCCGATCATAATGCTCTATGCCCCGGCCGGATCTGTTCCGGGCGCAGCCGCAGGCGCTTTGTCCGGAACCGCGTTCCGGCGGAGCAGGCTCATGTCGTTGGCGATCGAGAAAACAGCCAGGGTCCATTCCGCGCAAAACTGCGCCGCAATCAAAGACATGAAACCGATAACCCACGCAAGGATGAAGGCAAAAATCCCGTTCACAAAGACATCCTCCATGGAGAACATATCGCCGCCTGCGAACCACACCATCAGCATCACCGGAACGCTCAACGCGCCAAAGAATATCAGGCACATTTGGCCTTTCGTTTTCATCAGCATGGCTACGACCGGAACGACCACATAGTCGGAGTCCGGATATTCCATGATCTCACCGGCCCTGATATACAGAACCTTGAGGGCAAGAAAGGATGCATACGGGAACGCAATCTGCCAGACCAGGAAGGCCAGCTTCCCCATGAAGCCCAGATTCCCGATGATGGGCCACAGGTTGAACCAGACAACCACAACCACAAATCCCAGAATTGCCGCCAGCAAACGGTGGAACACACTGAGAATGTTTCGGATGATCTCTCCTGATTTAAGCTTTTCCATCAGCGGGCGGATGTTGACGGCGGCTTTCACAAACGTGATGATTTTTTCCATTTTTCTCTCCTTTTCCCTTAAGCCATTACATCATTACGTAATATTGGCAATTTGGGGCATTTTTTGGCTCATCGGGAAAGTTCCTGTCTGAAAACACCTGAAAAAACATCTATTTTTGAACAAGCCCAGCCCGCGGCTCCGCGAGAATGGGCCCTCCCAGCTCGTCGGAGCGGGCTCGCGGGCAGGTAAGGCTCTCCTGCAAATCGGAAACACATGCAGGATGTTGTTTCCTCCGAGCAGAAACCCGCTTCGAGTGAGAGAGCAATCCATTGCGCATCTTAGAGTTACAATCATTGCAATACGTTATTACTTGCCCGACTATCCATTGTATGTCTTATCTTGGACAGGAACTTTTCGGATGAACCCATTTTTTGGCCTATTTTAGCGTTTTTTGAGCTTTTTAGGCCGTTTTGGGCCGTTTTTTGAGGTTTTTAAAGCCCTCAACGGCCGATTTTTTCGCGGATGAGATAAAGCGGACGGCGCTTGCCTTCCTCGAAGACACGGCTCACGTACTGCCCCAGCATGCCAATACTGAGCAGTTGAACCCCGCCCAGAAATACCATCACCGCAATGATCGAAGCCCAGCCCTTTTCCAAATTCTGGGGCTGCGTAATGGCCAGCACCATGACATAGAGAACCCACAGCAGCGCCACAACACAGACCATCAGGCCCAAACCAACAATCCAGCGCAGTGGTGAGGCCGAAAATGAGGTGATGGCATCAAACGCAAGCCGCGCGCTCTTCCAGATCGGATATTTAGTCTCGCCTGCAAGCCTTGCCGCGCGATCGTATTCCACCGCCGCCTGACGGTAGCCCACCCAGCAGGTCAGCCCGCGCATAAACCGGTGCAGCTCGCGCATCTCTTTCAGCGCATCCACCACACAGCGATCCACCAGACGAAAATCCCCCGCATCCATCGGAACGTTGACCTTCGCCAGAAAGCGGAATACCCGGTAAAACGACGCCGCCAGGAATTTCTTGAGCCATGTCTCACCCGCGCGGCTGCGGCGAACGGCATAAACAACCTCGTTGCCCTCGCGCCACTTCTGCAGAAGCTGCGGGAGCACTTCCGGCGGATCCTGCAGGTCGGCATCCATGATCACCACGGCATCTCCGTCGGCATTGTCCATCCCCGCTGTGATCGCAATCTGGTGGCCAAAGTTGCGCGAGAAGGTGATCATCCGCACACGCGAATCTTCTTTGGCCTTGCTGCGGATCCATTCCGGCGAGCCGTCGGTGCTGCCGTCGTTGACAAACAGGATTTCGAACTGCTCCGGCTGCCCTTCCATGGCCTTGCAGACGCGGTCATAGAGCACAGGGATGTTCTCCTGCTCGTTCAGGAACGGAACCACCATCACGACTTTTTTCTGCTCAGCGCTCATTTTGCTCCCGGTCGGTTACCGGTCATTCAGGGCCTTGGTGATCAGCGGGACAATTTCCGTGAGGTCGCCCACGATCCCGATATCCGCCACGTTGAAGATGGGCGCATCAGGATCCTTGTTGATCGCGACAATGAAATCGGACGAGCTCATGCCCGCCAGATGCTGAATGGCGCCCGATATGCCGCACGCGATGTACAGTTTGGGGCACACGGTCTTTCCGGTCTGGCCGACCTGGTGATAGGCCGGAATCCAATCCGCATCCACCGCCGCGCGCGAGGCGCCCACCGCCCCGCCAATGGCCTTCGCCAAATCCTCGATCAGCTTGAAGTTCTCGGGCCCGCCCAGGCCGCGGCCGCCGGACACGATGATGTCCGCCTCGGCCAGATTGACCTTGGTTCCCATTTCGTGCAGCACCTCGATGACCTTTGAGAGAGGCTCCTTGAGGGTCATCTTCTCTTCGATGATTTTGCCGGTGCGGGATTCATCGGGGGTGAGTTTTTTTAGCACCTTATGGCGAACGGTGGACATCTGCGGCCGGTGCTCCGGGCACTCGATAGTGGCCATGATGTTGCCGCCGAACGCGGGACGCGTCTGGAGCAGAATCTGGCGCACGGGATCAATCTCCAGCGCCGTGCAGTCGGCCGTCAGCCCGGTCTGAACGCGCACGGCCACGCGCGGAATGAATGCCCGGCCGATGCTTGTGGCGCCCGCCAGCATCATTTCCGGCTTGTATTTGTTGATCAGCGTGGACACCACATCCGTGTAGAGGTCCGTGTTGTATTCCTCCAGCAAGGGATCATCCACAACGTAGACATTGTTTGCGCCCCACGCAAAAAGGCTGGAGGCCTTCTCTTTGATTCCGCTTCCCAGCAGCACGGCGGACAGTTCAACCTTGCGGGTGTCGGCCAGCTCCCGGCCTTTGGAAAGCAGTTCATAGGTCACATCCTCCATGTGTCCATTGCGCTGCTCGGCAAAGATCCATACGCCTTTGTAGCCGGTCACATCATGC
Organism: Kiritimatiellia bacterium; assembly: GCA_050178035.1. Taxonomy (GTDB): domain Bacteria; phylum Verrucomicrobiota; class Kiritimatiellia; order JAKQHR01; family JAKQHR01; genus JAKQHR01. The sequence continues at coordinate 31,704 of JBFXGK010000011.1, read as the reverse complement.
TTGAAGGACCGCTTGATCTCGCGCAGCTCCATCGCGTCGAACGGGCATTCCTGCACGCAGGCCCCGCACGCGGTGCAAAGATCATTGACCACGGCGATTTTCTTGAATCGGCTGGCCGGCAGGTTGTATTTCTCGCGCGGCTCCATCGAAAGCGCGCCGAAGGGGCAAACCTTGACGCACTTGGTGCAGGCCGTGCATTTGTCCTCGAATATGATCAGGGGTTTGTCGCTCACGTCAGATCACCTTTTGTTCTCTCAGTTTTTCAACCAGCATTCTCGCCGCGTCCAGCGGATGCGTGCCGTCAATCCGGATGCCGCCCGTCTTTTTCGGGGGCGTGAAAATCCGCACAACCTTGGTCGGCGAACCTTTCAGGCCGGTCCGCTCGGGATCCGCCTGAATCGCCGCCGCGCTCAGTGTCTGGATTTCCGCCTTCTTGGCCTTCATGCGGCCTTTCAGCGAAGCCATGCGCGGCACATTCGCTTCCTTCAAAACGGTCAGCACGGCCGGCATGGGAACTTCCATCTTCTCGTAGCCGTCCTCAAAAACGCGCTCGACCTTGACCTTGTCGCCTTCAATCGCCACTTTGCGGACATAGGTGATAATGGGCATATCCAGCAATTCGGCCACGCCCGGGCCCACCTGCGCGGTGTCGCCGTCAATGGCCTGCTTGCCGAAAAGAATCAGGTCGGGCTTCTCCAGCGTCTCGATGGCGCGCGCCAGCGTATAGGAGGTCGCCAGCGTATCCGACCCGGCGAACGCACGATCACTCACGAGGATGATGTCGTCCGCGCCGCGCGCAAGGCATTCGCGCAAGGCGCTCTCGGCCTGCGGAGGGCCCATCGTGACCACCGAGACCTTCGCACCCAGGGTATCCTTGAGAACCAAAGCCACCTCCAGCGCGTTCTCATCGAACGGATTGATGATGCTCTGAACGCCCTCGCGGATCAGCGTGTTCGTTTCCGGATTGATTTTGACATCGCTTGTATCAGGAACCTGCTTTATGCAGACAACCACATGCATCCCGGTACCTCTTTCTTTAAATTATCTGCCGCGGACGGATTACGCCTTCTTTGACGCATATTCTTTAATGAGCGCCGCACCGATCACTTCGCGCTGGATCTGGTTGGTGCCCTCGTAAATCTGAAGGATCTTTGCGTCGCGCATCATCTTCTCCATCGGATACTCGCGCATGTAGCCGTAGCCGCCGAACACCTGCAGCGCGTCCACGGTGATATCCATGGCCGTATCGGTGCAGAACAGTTTGCACATGGCCGACAGCTTGGAAACATCCTTCACGCCGCTGTCTATCGTGCGGCACACGGAATAGAGCAGCGCACGGGCGGCCTCAACCTTCGTGGCCATGTCGGCCAGCATCCACTGCATGCCCTGATTGGCAATGATCGGGCGGCCAAACTGGACGCGTTCGCGGGCATAGTTCACAGCCTCGTCCAGCGCGCCCTGCGCAAGGCCCACGCCCTGTGCGGCAATGCCCGGGCGGGAAACATCAAAAGTCTTCATCGCCAGCAGGAACCCCATGCCTTCGCGGGAAATCAGGTTCTCTTTCGGCACTTCGCAGTCCTCGAAGATCAGTTCGCGGGTGGCGGAGGCGCGGATGCCCATCTTCTTTTCCTTCTTGCCAAAGCTGAAGCCCTTCATCCCCTTCTCCACGATAAAGCAGGACACGCCGCGCGCACCGCGCTTCTTATCCGTGACCGCCAGCACCGTATAGATATCGGCCTCGCCGCCGTTGGTAATCCACTGCTTGGTGCCGTTCAGGATGTACTTGTCGCCCTTCAGTTCCGCCGTGGTCTGAATGCCGCCGGCATCGCTGCCCGCGTTCGGTTCGGTCAGGGCAAAAGCGGCCAGTTTTTCGCCGGAGGCCAGCGGGGGCAGGTATTTCTTCTTCTGCGCGTCGGAAGCGCCGATCAGGATCGGGTCCGCGCCCAGCGCGTTGGCCGCGAAGGAAACCGAAACGCCAATGCAAATCCGGCTGAGTTCTTCGATCGCCACAACGAAATCCAGCATGCTGTCGGAGCCCATGCCGCCGTATTCCTCGGGAATGTAGAGGCCCATGAGGTCCATCCGGCCCAGTTCCTTGAGGATTTCAGTCGGAAATTCCTCTTTCTCGTCAAGCTCGGCGCGGACCGGTTTCACCCGTTCCAGGGCAAACTCGCGGACCATGTTGCGAATCTCAAGTTGTGTCTCGCTCAAACCATACGTAATGTCAGACATGATAATCTCCCGCTGTTGAGTTCCTAAATGCAAATCCTGAATAAAACTGAGCCGGTAAGTTAATAATTTGGCGGCCCTTTCGTCAAGGATTGTTCCGGTTCTCTCCCGAAAAGTTTGCCCGGCCGGATATTGACAAGAAAACAAACTTGCAGGGCTTGTTCCGTGGGTATATCTTGCCGAACATTCTGCTTCGGCGGAGAGGTGGCTGAGTGGCTGAAAGCGGCAGATTGCTAATCTGTTGTACCGGGCAACTGGTACCTCGGGTTCGAATCCCGACCTCTCCGCCATTTTCATTAAAAACCCAATAAATACGGCATATTTTAGCGTTTTGCGCTTTCCATACTGTTCCAAACTGTTTTTAACATTTTGCTTTTGCATACCCAAGTTAATACCACATTAAGCCCAGTAAGCCCGGCGGCGGATTAGCGGCTGCGCCCCCACATAAGCCCAGCATAAGCCCAGCGAAGGGGGCGCGCGCGGGCCGCCGGGGGCGCGGAAGGATCTTTTATCAGCCTCGGGCGGGATCGTAAATCCTCGGGCATTCTGGCGGGCATTGTCTCAGAATCCGGCCCGGCGGTGTAATATGGGATGATATCACACAAGGCCATGTAATGCCGGACATGATTCAATATTTCACCCGCCCCGGCCCGGCGGTGTAATATTGGATGATATCACACATGGCCATGTAATGCGGTGTAATGGGGTGAAATATCACACAAGGCCATGTAATGCCGGACATGATTCAATATTTCACCTGCCCCGGCCCGGCGGTGTAATATTGGATGATATCACACATGGCTATGTAATGCGGTGTAATGGGGTGAAACATCACACAAGGCCATGTAATGCCGGACATGATTCAATATTACACCTGCCCCAGCCCGGCGCGAAACGGCACAGGGCGCAACACTGGGCCGCCCTACGGATCCACAGGCCGTAAGACGGGTCAAAGGGCGTGAGCCGCAACACTGGGCCGCCCTACGGATCCACAGGCCGTAAGACGGGTCAAAGGGCGTGAGCCGCAACACTGGGCCGCCCTACGGCTCCACGGGGCGTAAGACGGCACGGGACGGCACAAGGGGCGCGCGGGATCCCGGCGGAGTTGTTTTAGGGCGCGCCCCGGAAGGCAGTTTTCCGGCAGTTCCCGCTGCAGTAGGTTTGCCGATTATTGACCGGAGTGAAGTATTCAAGGCATTGGGGACACTTCCGCCGCACAAGGTTTGAAATCTGTTCATCCTCCAAGTAAAGCCGCCCGTCTATATGGTGCGGCTGCAGGCGGCCCCGGCTCAGTAGGGTTCTGATTTTCGTTTCCGTAACCCCGTACCGGGTCACGGCCTCTTTTACACTCAAAAGAATCTTAGTCATGCTGCACACTTTCCGCGAAGCGGAAAGCCCGGTCAAGTCTAAAGTGTTGCATATCGTCATAATATTATGCCTATTTTATTGGCATTTTCACTGCCAATATTGCACAACGTCGCATAATGTAAGTTATGTCTACTCTTCACGGTTCCGCAAATAGTTTATTTGCAACGGTTTCCGCCTCTTCCACGTTTTTCCGCCCTTGCTCATTGTCCCGCGCCTCTGGAAAACCCAGCCCGGCCAGCCAAGCCGCAACCCCATCCGGCCCCGGCTGCCGGGCTTTGTAATAATCGTTAAAATCCTTCCCCAGCCCGGATGAATCTTTCAGAAATTGAGTGACTACACGCAAAGCCCCCAGCCCTTGCAGCCGTTCCACAAAGGACGGCGGCGGCAATTTCAGCGGATCCGGTTGCGGCGGCTCAATCCAGCTTTTTCCGGCGGTGTCATTATCGGCAACCAGCAACACGGGCGGGCGGCTGCTTTTCAGCAGCGGGCCATAATGCGACAGAAACACCTCCCGGCCATTAACCCCGCGAATCCCAAACACGGCCAGCCCCAGCGGGTTTCCGCTGGCAATGAAACCGCCGTAAGCGTGAAAGAATGTAATCGCATCCCACTGCCCCTCCAATATCACAAGCCCGCGCGGGCGGGCCAGATCCCCCAGCACAAACGGCAAGGGCTGAATTTTCTGCTGCAGGGTTTTTAGCGTTTGTTGGAAGTCTGAAAAGGGCTTACCCGGCGGAACATAGGGGACGAAAACCCATTGCTTGCCCTCCGGTGTGTGGAATCTCTGGTGGTAGCCTATCGGCTGCAGCTTCATCCGTCTGGATCCATGGCCGCCGGGGGCGGCGGCCTCGGGCTGATCCACGCGAAACGCAACCCCACGCCGCGCGCCCTCCGCACCGGGCCGCGCCCAAGGCAGCCAAGGATATGAAATAAGCCCCGCATCCAGCAGGGACGTAACAACCGAAACGGGCCAGCCACGGTCACGGGCTATGCGCCGCTGCTTTTCTTCTGACCGTTTCAAGAATAACCAGCCCTCTTTATAGGCGGCCCGCACAGGATCGGCCCAGCCCGGCAACGGCTCCGGCTTTGTCCATGCCGCAACCGCCCGCGCCCGCTCCGCATACATGGCCTTGTGCATATCGCCCTTAAATCGTTTCCATGCGGCGCGGTTCGGCTTGTCTTTGGTGGGATCCAGCCCGGCGGCCCGGATGATAAATTCCGCGATTTCCTTTTTACCCCATGCCGGGCAGGCCAGCTTCACAAAGTGCCAGCAGCCCCCCGCATCCTCAGGCCGCGCATGATCCTTAAACCGCCTTCCGCCGTCAAAAAGGCTGAAAGATTTCCCCTTCTGATCATCCCGAAAAGGGCTTTTCTGCAGGCCGTTTTTCAACGGGGGCAGGCCGCCAAGCAACTCCGCAAGCTGCGGGATAGTAACTTGCGCCATGGCCTGTGATAGCAGACTCTCACGCATCAAAAACGCGCCCCCCTTCCCGGAAGAATGTTCAAGGGTGTTCCCGTCATGCTGGCACAACGGCGCAAAATACCGGATACCATTTGACATATGCTGCCTTGATTTTGTCCTGTAACGCTATCCGCTTTACACTCTCCTAAACGCTGGGCTAGCGGCGCACCCGTAAGGAACATTGCTGACAGTACCTTAAAGCCCAAGGCGGCGGCCTCCGCGCTGTTCCCGGCGGGATCCGGCGCGCGCCGGGCTGCTGCCCTGCTCGGGGGTTCTGCCCGTTGCGGTTCTTTTCTTGAATGACAGTATGACAGTAAAAATAAGATATTAAACGCACACGCGCATAAATATAAGGAACACGCACGCGCACGCGCACGCGAAGCCCCTACGCATATATATGCCGTCATGCTGTCATTCATCGCCTGCAGGCCCAAAGCCCCCCCAACACATCTTAATCAGCCGCTTCTGGCCCGTTCGCACGTCATCGCCCCCAATAAAACGATCTGGATACCTTCTGCAAAGCTCAGAGTAATCACGGCCAAGCCAAGCACGGTCTAGCCTTTCCACATAGCTTCTTTCTACTCCGGGCTTCGGGTCGCTCTGCAGCACCGCCAGCAGATCCGAAATGGTTGCTTCTCCGTTTTCTGGCCACTCTTTGACGGTGGGAAGGCCGTTGTAAGTCTTGAATATGAGACGTTCAATCATGCACAAGAGCGTGTAGCCCCGGCCCGTCTCAAAGAGTGCGTTCGAAATTTCGGGATGTTTGAAAGGTTTCACTCCGCCCCGGTTTGACCTGTATTCTTGCGGCAATGTGAAGTCATTCTGAAGCCAATATAGGTATGACGGCAACTCCGCAATCATCGGTTTCAAAAGGGCGGATTTTTCTTCCTCGGAAGCATCTTCAGAGAATATTTCGTGCGGTTTGCAGAATTTTAGCATCAGCATCTTGTCGGCTGTTCCGTCAGCCAACGGCGGAAGAACCCGGATTGATTCTGGATCGGTATTGCAGCAGACAATTCCCCGCCAATGAGTGTCAATATATTCCGTGTCCTTGTTCTTCTTGCTAAAACTTCTCCTAATGGTCGAGGTCAACTGCTTAAGTTCTGCAGATATGGCTTTTCTAACCTGCATTTTTGTATTGGATAACTCATCGTCAATAACCTGCAGCACATACGGAAAACGATCACTGTTGAATTGTGTTCCGCCCGTCATATTCTGAAAAGGTTGCGCAAAACCGCCCCCGAATAATGGGGCCAGCATTTTATGAATCATCAGCGTTTTTCCGGCCCGCACAGTTCCGCCAAACACAAGGCAAAGCCCCTGTGTGGGTTTTGATTTATAGAGACCTTCAAGAGCGTGTTGCACCCATCCGTGAAAGTATGGCCTTTGGTCAATGCCCGTCTCGGGATCTTTAAACGCATTGTCGAAAAATTCCCCCAAATGATCCCATGTACCCGGTACAGGGGTCATTATCTCTGGTTCTCTCTCAATCAAAAACTGTTTCCCGAATTCGTTTCTCTGGATCCCCTTACGCCAGCCCGCAACCCGATCAAAGACGAATTCTAGCCTGTAATTGGTTTCGATCTCGTATAGGGCGCGCTCAAGTTCTGACATGGCTTCCCCATCGTTTTTTTTGTTGCTCTTATTGAACGGGGCCGCCCGCAAATGCCGTTGCGCTTCATCCTTGGTTTTCCCCATCCACTCAAAATCATCCCCTCGGGGGTGCTTGAAATAATAGGTTTTGTTGTAATACCACGCCAGCGGTTCGGCAGTGTCGCGGGTCACAAAATCGGCAGCCATGGCAGCAGGGCCGCCCGGCGGTGGGGTTGTTTTGGTGGTCATATACTCTATTCCCCAAATTGGTTCCCGTCCTTGTCCTCATAATACAAGGCATTGTTTTGAAAATGGTCATGGTCTCTGCCATAGTAGTAGACCTTTATTCCCGAATCTGTCAGGCCGATGTGCTGAATCACTCTCGAGAAGATTTTCCCGTCCTTGCCTTTATGGAAGGATTTCGACCCGTCCCCCGGTAGTAACTGTATCACTATCGGATTGTGTTCCATTTCGTATGATGATCGCTGTCTCATGCTCACCTCATGCAACGCCGTTTGCGGCTATGCGTTCAATCTGGTTCAGATCCCAGCGTTTCCGCCGGGAGTTAATCACAATGGGTCGGACAATCCCCAGCCGCGCATATCGGCGGATAGTTGCCGGGCAGCAGCCAAGGACGTTAGCGGCCTCCTTTATGGTCACTGGGCGCGGCCTCACGGCCTCCGGCCCGCTCAGCGTTTCGAGTACACGCGCCCGGAGTGCATCATTCTGCCTGACCTCCGACAAAAAGGCATTTTCTAATTCTTTGTTCATATTTCTTTTCCCTTCATTTCTGCTGATATTTTTTCAGCAACGGGATAAAGTCTATGCGCGTCCGCGAGTTAATCATGAGATTAGGATGGATTGGAAAATATCAGGCCGTCCGGCGCACAAGATCGGGCGCACGCCTCATGAAAAAACGGCCCCGCCATGCGCACAGGATGAAGGCGCACAGGGGGCCAGGTTGCCTATCGGATCCAGCCGGGATCGTTACGCCTCGGGCAATCCTGAGAGCAAATCTTTTTTCACGGCCTGACAGTTTTTCGGAGTCAGTCCCCGTATCATTTTCACGGCCCAGCCGGGCAGCGGGTCACGGGCCGGAAGTGGCAGGGGCTTCATGGTCTGCCCCAAGGCTGGCAGACTGGCAATGGCAGCAGCAGCAGCGGCGGCCCCGGTGTGGGTATAATGCCGGGTCATGGCCGGGCTGCCATGGCCAACCAGTGATTCGACAACGGAAAGCGGGGCGTTTGCCCCCCTGCAAAGCGAAACGAAGCTATGCCGCAAAGAATGAAAGCCAACCTCTACAACGGCGCGGGGATTGCTTTGCTTTGTCCTGACCTCTGCTGATTTCCGCTGACTGGATATTTTTCCCTTCAGCCGCTTTTCTGCCAACTGCTTTATTTCTTTCGGTGCGCCTGTTCCGGTCTTATGAATCTGGATCCCGCATTCATCAAAATGTTTCTGGATCCGCTTACTCAAATTCGCGCGCTGCTTTTCGTCAGTGTATCTATTCGCTATGCCCGGGAGAACATAATCCCGGCGGTTTTTGTGTGGGGTTTCTTCCAGCATCGCCCGCAAAACAGGATGAATTGGAATTTGCACTGGATTGTTTTTCCGCCGCGCAATTTTCATCGGTACACGCCGGATTTCATTCCGCCCTAAGTCAACTTCCCCCCAATGCAGCGTTGCCGCATCCCCAAGCCGCAAACCCGTATAAAGGCCAATGGCAAACAGAATCCGCATTTCACCTTTCAGCGGATTACACACGCGCCGGAGTTCTTCAACCGTTAATTCCCTCCGGCTGGAAGTCACAAGCCGCTTGCGCTGGATCTTTTCCCAAGGATTGCCCGTCAACTGGGCTGGCCCTTCCAGTACGCGCCAAACAAGCCCCAGCAAGTTTAGATATTTGTTGAACGTGTTCGGGCTGCGCTTTTCCGCCTGTAAGTGCTGCGCGAATTGTGAAGCGATTTCCGCGCTGCAGTCCCGCATATATTTCTTGTCCGGGTGATTTTCTTTCATCCAATCTGCAAAGCGTTCAAACTGGATTTCATACTGGCCAAGCGTTGCCTCGCCACTGTCCGGGCGGTTTGTGCTTTTCTTGTATTCACTCCAAGCCCCGGCAATGGGGATCCCCGTTGCTGCCTGTTCAATGGCGGTTTGCAACTCATTTTCCGCCTGAGTGATTTCGGCGGATAGGGTTTTCAACTTCTGCACCCGGTCTTTGGCTATGTATGGCCCGATAACGCGCAGCCGGGCCTCCTCCGCCTTTTTCCTGTCCGTTATCGGCTGGCCTTGTTCATCATGCAACGGCACCCGCTGCCGCTGGCCCTCAAAAACATACTGCAGCCAGTAGCAGCCATTAACCCGGCTTTCTGGCGGAAACTCCCGGCCTCCCGGCCCCCGTTTGAAAAGTCTGCCATATCCCCGCTGCACCCGTCTTTTTCTTGTTTCGGCCTGCTTCATTTCTATGCCCTCCGGTCTTTTCCAATATTTTCCAAACTGTTCCCAATATTAGACACAAACGGGGGCGCATGTATAGGTTAATACCACATAAAGCCGTGATTATATGGAAAGCCCTTTATTTATGAATGAATATCCAGATTGCTAATCTGTTGTACCGGGCAACTGGTACCTCGGGTTCGAATCCCGACCTCTCCGCCATTTTCATTTTCAGCCAACAAACACGGGCATCTGTTCGACATCCGCCCTGGATACGCGGTGAAGGTGCTAATATGAGTGATAATGGTCAGCCATCGAACAGCGGCCAGAACCTCGTTGCACAAGATCTGGTTGTCGAGCGCAAGTTCAGGCTGAGGCAAGTCTTGGCGCCGTTAGCCTGCGGCCGATTTGTTCGAAACTCATGGCTCCATTTCGCTTGGATTCGGGCTTTTCAAAATCAGGAATGATGCGTTCTCTTCGGAGGCATTCCGGATGCTCATGAGCGTCTTGAAGGGAATGGGAAGGAGGTCCCCTTTGGCGGCGACGGTGTCCTTGTCCTCCAGAGTCACAACGATCTGGCCCTCGACAATCAGCAGATGCACGTTGGAGTTGGCATTGTGCTGCGGAACCTGCTGACCGGGCTTCAGCGCGACCTGCATGACCAAAAGGTGCTTCTCGTCAACAAGCTGCCGTCTCCCTATTTGGTCATCCGCGTACGGAATGTCGTTGAGCACATTCTTCATCGGCTCTCCGCCCATGGCGTTCAGCCCGATCATCAGCACCGCTCCAATTACTGCAAATCGAATCTTCATGTTTGCCATTTCCTTTCTTTCCCGAAAACAATTTAGGGAACCCATTTTTGACCGTTTTTGTCACTTTTAGGCCGTTTTTTAGCGTATTTTGGCCTTTTTTTGGCGTTTTTGGGCCGTTTTAGAGCACTATGCGCTGTGTGACGGCAGCCGGGAGCTGAACCGGAAGCGTTACGAAGAAGGTGGTGCCCTCGCCCTTTTTGCTGGTGAGGGTGATGCATCCGTCATGGTTGCTGATGATGCCATAGGTGACCGACATGCCAAGGCCGGTTCCGGTGTAGCCGTTGCCGGTTTTGGTCTTGGTGGTGAAGAACGGCTGAAATACTTTCCGGGTTTCTTCGGGCGTCATCCCCACGCCCGTGTCAGTGAACCGGATCAGGATTTCCGTTCCGGGTTTCTTCCGCTGCAGGGATGTCTCAACCGTTAGTTTTCCGCCCTGCGGCATCGCCTGGATGGCGTTCATCACGATGTTGATGAAAGCGCGCTTGATTTGAGCGTAGTCGAACTGAATCACCGGCAGGTCCGCCTGCAGCTTCCGCGCAATGATCACCGAGGCCTTTTCCGCCTCCGGCTGCACAAACCCGAGTATTTCCTCGATGAGCGCGTTGATGTCCGAATCCGTCTTATAGGGCGTGGACTTGCGGGCGAATTCCAGAAGCTGCTCCACGATGTGATTGGTGTGGGCAACCCCCTTCTCGACTTCCCCAAGGCTCTTGAAAAGCTTCTCCCGGAATTCCTGGGGCACGTTCTCCTGGCGGTTGATCTGAATCTGGCAGAACTGGGTGTGTCCCAAGATCACAGCCAGAGGATTCTTCAGGTCGTGCACAAGCCCGGCGGAGAATTCGCCGATGGCAGCCATTTTCTCGTGCTGAAGCATCTTCTCCTGCGCTTCCTTCAGATCGCGGTGGGCGGCTTCGCTGGCGGCCTTCTGCTCCAGGAGATTTTCATATAGGCGGGCGGTTTCCAGCGTGGTGCAGACCTGCAGGCTGATCATGGCCAGCAGTTTCAGGTCGTCCTGGCTGAACTGCGCGGAGGGGTTGAGGGTGTCGGCATAGAGAACCCCCAGCAGAACAGATTTGCTGATCAGCGGCACGCAGATGGCCGAATGGATCTTCTGCGTTTGCACACTGTCCTCGATCTGGAAACGCTCATCCTTGAGCATGTCCTGGATCAGCACGGCCATCTGCTCGTCGCAGGTGTACTTGGCCAGCAGCCGGCTGAAGGGGAACATGTCTTTCGCGCCTTCCGCATCCCTCACCGCGAACGATTCAGGCTTGAGCGCCGTGCTGAGCGAGGTCTTGAGAAGCACCGCGCAGCGGTCCACATGCGGGATTTCCTCGAGAACAAGCAGCGGCACCTTCCGGTACAATTCATCCGTGCTGAGGATGGCGCTGATGATCTGTCCGGCGCGGTTGGCCGCGGCAAGCGCGTTGCGCGCCTTGTTCAGGGCGGCCACGTCGCGGCTCTGCCCGTCGCGGATGCCCAGCACCTGCGTGCGCAAAACCTGCATCGGGATGGTGGCCGTGGCATTGAAGTTCTCGTCGAAGATCAAATCCTCTTCGCGCGTCTTGATGAGGTCGAAGCGCAGAGTGGTCTGCCCGATTTCGATGGAGTCGCCGTCGTTCAGCGCGTGGCGCGTAACGGGTTTCCCGTTCAGCAGCGTGCCGTTGCGGCTGCCAAGATCCTCGATTTCGGGGGTTGATTTGCCGAGGATCAGGCGGAAATGCCGTCGGGAAACCGACAGATCCTCAAGGGTAAGCCCCTCGCCCGGCTCGCGGCCAACGACCACCTCCGGCTTGTCCAGCGGGAAGAGCTGCCCGGTCCCGGGCCCTTTCACTATCGTCAATGTCAGCATGCTTCCGGTTTTCTCCCTGAAACCAAAATCCCGTCCGCCCCAACAAATACCAAACTGCGGCGAGGAAACCAGAATAATTTATGCGGTTTCAGCAGGAGGCCTTTTTTTGAAGATGGCGTGGAAGGCCTGGCGAATGCGATGCATCCGGCGCTGGAACAGGGGCACAGCCAGATAGCTATCCAGGGCCGCGGCCATTTTCCCCGCGCTGGCGTAGCGCTGCGTCTTGTTCTTGGCCATGGCCTTCATGCAAATGGCCGCCAGTTCGCGGTCCACATGGGAGTTCAGTTTGCGGATCGGCTCCGCCGGTTCATTAATCACGGCGTTGAGCGTTTCCAGCAGCGAAGCCTTCGCAAACGGGCTCTTGCCCGTCAACATCGCGTACAGGACCGCGCCGATGGAATAGACGTCTGTGCGGACATCCACCTCGTTGGTTTTCCCCTGCGCCTGCTCCGGCGACATGTAGGACGGGGTGCCGATGATGTCGCCCGACATCGAGAGCATGCCGCTGTCCAGATTGCGCGCGAGACCGAAATCGGTGATGATCGGCTCCCCCTTGGCGTCGACGATGATGTTGCCGGGCTTGAGATCCCGGTGGATAATGCCGTTCTCGTGGGCGTAATGAACGGTTTCGGCAATCCGCCGGCAGAGCATGACGGATTCGCGGATGCCGGGCCGGTCGCTGATGATCAGCTTGTCCAGCGATATCCCGTCCACAAAGTCCATGCTGAAGAACGGCTGGCCATCCACCTCGCCGACCTCGTACACCGCGATGATGTTGGGGTGCCGCAGGCGGGCCAGCGCCTGCGCCTCGCGCAGGAACCGCAGCTTGGCCTCCGTCGAGGCATGGCGCCCCTCCTTCAAGACTTTGAGAGCGACCGTGCGCTTGAGATCCTCCTGATAGGCCTTGTAGACAATCCCCGTTGTCCCCCGCCCCTGCACGGTCCGGGCCTGATAGCGGCCGATCATGAAATTCGAAGTGACGGGAGTTTCGGCCTCAGCCATTTTGACTGGAATTTGCGCAGGTTCTCTCCTGCTGATGGGCAGCGTGGCCGATGTGTCCGACATCGGGGCCGCAGGCGCCGGTGCAGGAGACAAAGGTTTCCGCTGTTCTTTCGCCGGCTCCGGAGCCGGCTGCTGCGCAGCTTCTTTCGCCTCCGCAGGCTTGGGTTCCTTTTTCTTCCGGCTCTTCTTCTCTTTCGGCGGCTTCTCTTTCTTCGGCGGTTTGACTTTCTTTGGCCGCTTCTCATGCTTGGGCCTCGGCGGCCATTCCGCAACAGCGGGGCGCTGCCTGCGGTATTTGCGGTACAGAATCAGCAGTGCCACCGCAAAAACAAATGAAAGCATGTAAGGCCATTCCGCGAGAAGCACCGGGGTCCACCACTTCCCGTTTTCACCGGGCGCCGCTCCATCCCCTTCCGCAGTTCCTGCCGGAGACAGTTCCTCCTCTTCGATGCGCGTCAGCTGTTCCTTCACATCGCGCGCCTTCTGCAAGACCTTCGCCAGCGCCGAATCCTCCGGCACAGCGGATGTTTGCACAGAGGCGACCTCAACCGGGGCCGCGCCGGTTTGCGCGGCTACGGATGGCTGTGCAACAGGGGCATTTGTCCTGGATGAAAGAGTGTACACCTTCGGTTCGGGTTTCCTGACCCATTCGCTCTTAATGGGGTATACCTCGCTCAGCCCGCGCTTTTTTGCGGGGACATTGAGGATGATGACATGTTCGTCTTTCTTCAGCAGCAGGCGAATCTCTTTGCCTTCCGTGCCCGCCACGCCCAGTTTCCTGCCGGCCTTGAACTCAACATGGCCCTTGCAGGATTTGACGTCCTTGCCGAAAACCATTCGGCCCTCTTTCGTGACCCAGACCGGCGGATCGGAAAACGCCGGGCGGCGCACGGCCGCCAGACGCCTGTACGCGCCGTCCCCGGCAATGATGCCGACGATATAATCGTCATTTTCCTGGAAGAGCGGAATATTGTCGTTGGCAATGAAGGAAAAGTCTGCATCCGGAACAGCAATTTCAATCCGGTCGGCGGTCACCTCGACATAGCCGGTCAGCTTCAGGGGTTCAGCCGTGTCCTGTGCGCAAACCGGCAGCGCCGCCGCAAGGCACAGCAGAAACAGCCTTCGCACCATCCGAACTGTCGTGTTTGCTTCCATAAACCGGAATCCACTCAAGGAATGAAATATACACCGGCCCGTTGCTGCAAGGCAATCCGCAACCGTCCATTTGCTTGATGTTTTCGGCCATCCTGCTAGGCTGTCCCCGCAATTTAACTGGAGTCAGAGCTATGAAACGCAACTTGTTTTTGAGTCTTCTGCTGCTGGCGGCCACAGGCTGCCAGTCGGTCTATTTCGGCGCCATGGAAAAAATCGGGGTGCACAAGCGCGACATCATGGTGAGCCGCGTGAAGGCCGCCCGCGATGCGCAGGATGACACCAAGGAGCAGTTCGTCTCCGCCATGGAAGCCTTCAAGAGCGTGGTGAACTTCAAGGGCGGCGATCTCGAAAAGAAATACAACCACCTCAACTCCGTGCTTCTGAAAAGCGAAGCCGGAGCGCAGGAGGTTCGCGACCGCATTGACGCCGTCGAGAGCGTTTCCAGGGCGCTGTTCCGCGAATGGCGCGCGGAGATCAAGCAGTATTCCAACCGCGAGCTGGCGCGATCGAGCCAGGAAAAATATGACCTCACGATGGACAAGTATGAGGATCTCATCGCGGCCATGAAAAAAGCCGAGTCCAAGCTGGAACCTGCGCTGGTGCCCCTGCGCGACCAGGTGCTCTATCTCAAGCACAACCTCAACGCCAGCGCGATCACCGGCCTCAGCAGCGAACTGATCAGCGTGCAGACCAATGTGGACCGGCTGGTCCGGGAGATGGAGGCCTCCATTGCCGAGGCCGACAGGTTCATCGCCACTTTGCAGGAACAGTGAAAATCCGCGCCGTATTCTTTGATCTCGACGGAACCCTGCTCAATACCCTTGAGGATCTTGCGGATTCCGCCAACGCCGCCCTGCAGAAACACGGCCTGCCGGTCCATCCGGTTGACGCCTACCGCCATTTTGTCGGCAGCGGAGCCATCACGCTGATCACGCGCGCAATGCCGCCCGGAAAAAGATCGGATGAAATTATTGAGGCCTGCTACAGGGATTTCCGGATGGAATACGACCGGCGCTGGGATCAGAAAACGCAGCCCTATGCAGGAATCCCGGAGCTGCTCAATGAGCTGCAGGCGCGCGGCATCCGCATGGCCGTGCTCAGCAACAAGCCGCAGGCGGCGGCCGAGCTGTGCGTGAAACGGTTTCTTGCCCAATGGCCCTTCGATCCCGTGCGCGGCGAACAACCGGGAATACCCGTCAAGCCCGACCCGGCCGGCGCACTGGCCATGGCCGCCCGTCTCGGCCTGCGGCCGGAGGAAGTGCTGTACCTCGGCGACAGCGACGTGGACATGCACACCGCCGTGCGGGCCGGATTTCTTCCGGCAGGTGCGCTCTGGGGATTCCGGACCGAGAAAGAACTGATCGAAGCCGGCGCCCGGGCCGTGCTCAGCCGTCCCGCCGATCTTCTTCCTCTTCTTGCTTGAGCAGCCCGCTGACGAAACCGGCGAGCAGGCTTCCGCCTGCGAGACGGAGAATCAGCACCATCGGATGAATGTGTTCGTGTCCGCTGCGGACTTCCTTGAACTTTTTCAGCAGCAGAACCGCCACGGCAAAGCGCGCCAGCCCGGACACCGCAAACAGCGACGGGAGCGACGAAAGAAACGCGATCCGGACCGGCCCGAGGCTGTAGGCCGAAGGCAGATGATTCGCCAGCGGCGCGCCGATCAGCGTTCCGCCGGCCAGCATGCAGAAGCCGTGAAGCACGCTGACATAGGCAGCCACGCGCGCGCGTTTCTGAATGGAGACTGCATCGAACGTGAAATTCTGCGCCGCAATCGTGAAGCCCGACCAGCCGATGCCCGAGACCAGCTGAACGCCCAGCAGATAATAATAGTTTGTGCTGACCAGCCAGAGAAACGGGAGCAGCGGCAGGATAAAGCTGGTCGCCGCGATCACCACGCGGTTCCCGTGACGGTCTCCAATCCGCCCCCACCAGCCCACCAGAAATACCTGCGTCAGCAGGAAGAGCGCCTGGGACAGGGTGTAATGGGCGTAATCCCATTTCAAATCCCGCAGCATATAGACCGTGAAGAACGGCGCAGCAATGTTCGATGCGCCCATCATCAGCGAGAAATACAGCGCGTAGCGGGCGAAGTTGGAATGGGGCATCCGGCGGATGAATGCCCAGAATGAAAAATGCGATTCCGGCCCCGGCGCATAGGGCGGGTCATAATGCCGCTCCAGAAACAGGGCCGATATGATACGCGCCACAAAAGCCACGCAAAAGAGAATGCCGAACCCCGTCCAGATGCGGCCCGCCTGCTGAAACAGGTACAGGGTGCCGCCCGCCGTCAGTGACGCCAGAAGCACCGTGAGCATCAGGACGCGGCTGCGGCGCCCCCAGTAGTCTCCGCGCGCGTTTTCAGGCACCACCTCGCCCATCATGCTGGTCCATATCGGAGCCGCCGCCATGTTGAACAGCACACCCAGCGCGGCAAACAGGATCAGCGCCGGCACGGCCGCCGCCCGGAAAAAGAAAGGCACAAAATATATTGGCAGGAATGCGATGGCGTGCAGCATGATCAGCGGGACAATCAGGTCGCGGCGGCGGCCGATCCGGTCCGCCCAGTGCGCACCGGCCATCTGCGCAAGCGCACCCAGCAGCGGCGGCATGGTGGTCAAAAATCCGATCGCCCAGTTGCTCGCCTTCAGGAAAACCGCGAACGGCGATAGATACATGTCGCCGAAGCCCACCATGACCGACCAGGCGACGCCATCGCGCACCGAAAGCTTCAGTGTGCGCTGCCGGGCCGCTTCGATTTCCCCGGGCGTAACCGGATGATGATTCCGGTGCGGTTTTGTGCGAAAGAAATTCATCGCGGCAGAAGATACCTGTCCGGCCCGGATTCACAAACATTTTTGGATGCCTGAATGCGGAATTTCTCGACAGCGGATCGCCGAACGGCAAGATTCCATTCATGAAAAAGGGATTTCCGCCCATCGCATCCGGCAAACCGCGCGTGCTGATACTCGGCAGCATGCCGGGCGAAGAGTCGCTGCTCCGGAAGGAGTATTACGCCCATCCGCGCAACGCCTTCTGGCCGGTCACGGGCGCGCTTTTCGGTTTCTCCCCCAATGAATCCTACGCTGCGCGAACCCGGCATCTCGTCCGCCATCACATCGCGCTCTGGGATGTTCTGAAGCGATGCAGGCGGCACGGGAGTCTCGATTCATCCATTGATGACAAAACCATATCTGTAAACAATTTTGCGGCCTTCTTCCGGAAATATCCAGGCATCCAAACAATTTTCTTCAATGGTGCGCGCGCGGAACAGGAATTCAACCGGCGGGTAAAACCGAAACTGCCCGCAGACCTGCAGCATCTGCAATGCATCCGGCTTCCTTCCACCAGCCCCGCCATGGCCGGCCTGGCGCTGAAGCAGAAAACCATGCACTGGGCGGTGATCCGGAAGGTGCTGGACGTTTGAAACGAAAACGGGGGCAGAACTCTTTTTTTTGCATAAAATCGCAAAAAATGGCCATTTTTTGGTTCATCCGAAAAGTTCCTGTCCAAGATAAGACATACAGCAGATAATCGGGCAAGTAATAACGCATCGCAATAATTGTAACTCAAAGATGCGCAATGGATTGCTCTCTCATTCGAAGCGGGTTTCTGCTAGGAGGCAACGAAATCCTGCATATGTTTCCGATTTGCAGGATAGCCTTACCTGCCCGCGACCCCGCTCCGACGAGCTGGGCGGGCCCATTCTCGCGGAGCCGCGGGCTGGGCTTGTTCTAAAATATGTGTTTTTTCAGGTGTTTTCAGACAGGAACTTTCCCGATGAGCCCATTTTTTGGCATATTTTGCTTTTTTTGACGATTTTTGGCCATTTTTGACCGTTTTTTGATGATTTTCAGGCGTTCCAAGGCGCTCAGGCCGGATCGTGCTTCATCAGAGCAGACTGATCAGAAACCAGAGGCCAAGGCCTATGAGACCCGCACCGCAGACGACAAAGATGATGCGATAGACCAGCGGCGGGCAGAGGCGGCGGCCGGCAGAGACGGTGTAGGACACGAAGCTGTACCACGTAAGATCGGCCAGGATGTGCCCGCAATAGAACAATGCAAGGCCGATCAGCCCGGCTTCAAGGGACTTGGTGATGAGACCGAGGCCGATGGTCGCCCACCAGATGATCCAGTAGGGATTGGAAAGGCTCAGCACGATGCCCGCCATTACCGGCCCGCGCATGGCATCCTCAGGTTTCGCCTCGGCATGCAGGGCCTGCTCGGTCGCCTTCTTCTCGGTGACAATCATCTGACCGCCCATCACGAGAAGAATGATGCCGCCCACCAGCGCGAAAAATTTTGTGACCTCAGGCTTCACCAGCCACTCGTTGAGTCCCAGCATAATGGCCAGCAGCAGAAGGATTTCGAGGATGGCGTGCCCGAACACAATCAGCGGACCGGCCCTGAAACCGCGCTTGAGTGATTCGCTGATGGTCATGGTGAACACAGGGCCCGGCGCGACCGCGCCGGAGAATCCGACCAGAAAGGCCATGCCGAAAATCGAGAGGAGCTTAATCACTGGTTGAGGACTCCACCGGCGGCGCCGCGGATTCTTCCGCTTTTGATGCATGCGGCGCAGAGGAGGCCATCAGTGCGGCGAGATCGCGCGTTTCCTCGATGCTTTCGAGGATCAGCCGGAAAATCATGGTCAGCGGAACCGACAGGAGCATGCCGACCGGCCCCAGCACCCAGCCCCAGAATACAAGGGAGACCACCAGGATCATCGGCGAGAGGCCCATCTTCTTGCCCATCAGGCGGGGTTCCCAGATATTGCCGATCAGCGTGTTGATGATCAGATATCCTGCGCCAATGCCCAGCGCCATGCCCGGGCCGAACTGGATCAGCGCCAGCACAATGCCCGGAATGGCGGCGATGATGGAACCCACGTTGGGAACATAGTTGAGAATGAAGGCCAGCACGCCGAGCAGAATGGCATAATCAATCCCAAACACCGCCAGCAGCAGGGCCACCAGCCCGCCGGTGATCAGGCTCACAAAAGTCTTGATGCTCATGTACTGGCGAAAGGTGTTGACCGCAACACGAAGGCGCTCGCGGTGCTCCGGCGTCATGGCGGACATCGCGTTGATCTTGGCGGGCAGCACGGCGGCCTCCAGTATGATGAAAATGACGATCAGCAGCACCAGGAAGGCCTGGCTGAGCAGTGAGCTGACCGCCTGGAGCAGGTTGCCGACAAACGTCAGCGCGGTCTTGGTGTTCAGCATGCGGCCGACCGCGTCATCGGGAATTTCAAAGCCCTTCGCCCGAAGCCAGTCAACGCTTCCCGAAAGCTGGGTCTGCAGGTTCTGCTGGTATCGGGGCAGATTGCTGGAAAAATCCTGAACGGATTTACCGAGAACAGCGACGGCGGAGACCGTCAGCACAATCATGGCTGCAATCAGGATCAGCATCGCGAGCCACGAGGGAATCTTCCGGCGCTGCATGCCGAAATAGAGGGGCGTGATCACCACGCTGATGAAGACGGCCAGCAGCAGCACCACGATGATGGACGAGGCCGCGCGCATGCCCGCGACGATCACCACAAAGGCCGCCGCATTGACCAGCAGCGCCATCAGATTTGTCCGGCCCGATCCACTCATGCGGCGCATTCTTGCAGACAGCGGGGAGAAAATCAAGAACAGGCGGGGCAAATCGGCCCGGCGCACTTTTTCCAAGCAGGCGCTTGTTAATTGGAAATTTCCCGATATATTATGCGGCACTATGAAAGCAGCAAAACAGAAAACAGCCGGATGGCTGACGTACATACCCGAACTGCAGGTGGTGGACTGCACCGTGCGCGACGGAGGGCTGATGAACAGCCACCGCTTTGGCGATGACTTTGTCTGCGCGGTCTACAACACCTGCGTCGAGGCCGGCCTTGACTATATGGAGTTTGGCTACAAGGCCTCCAAAAAGATTTTCAGCAAGGATGAATACGGGGCGTGGAAGTTCTGCGACGAGGAGGATCTCCGGCGCATTGTGGAAACAAGAGACCGCAAGGGCCTTAAGTTTTGCGCCATGGCCGACGCCGAGCGCACAGACTATCACACCGACATCCTGCCCAAGAAGGACAGCGTGCTGGACTGCATCCGCGTGGCAACCTATGTGCATCAGCTGCCCACCGCGCTGGACATGGTCAAGGATGCCCACGACAAGGGCTACACCACCACGCTCAACCTGATGGCCATCTCCGCCGCGCTGGAGGTTGAAGTGGACCAGGCGCTGGAAGTGATGGCCGCGAGCGAGGTGGACATTCTCTACATCGTGGACAGCTACGGAGCCTTCTACGCCGAACAGGTCGAGGCGCTGATGGACAAGTTCAAGAAGGTCTGCAAGGGAACCAGCAAGCGCATCGGCATCCACACTCACAACAACCAGCAAATGGCCTACTCCAACACCATCACCGCCATCATCAACGGTGCGACCATGCTGGACGCCACGCTGTGCGGCCTGGGCCGCGGCGCGGGCAACTGCCCGATGGAACTGCTGCTGGGTTTCCTGAAGAATCCGAAATTCGATCTGCGGCCCGTGCTGCAGGCCTCGCAGGAAGTCCTGCTGCCGATGCGGAAGACCATGGACTGGGGCTACAGCATCCCCTACGCGATCACCGGCCAGCTCAACGAGCATCCGCGCGACGCGATCAAAATGCGCGAGAGTTCAGACCCGGACAACTACGTCAAATTCTACGACGAGATGAACGAGTAGCAGCTGCCGGCTTTCAACTGCTGCAGTGAGTGCTGTGAATTAAATCTGGGCCCGCATTCTATAAAGCCAGACGGCTCATGCCGGAGTGACCCTGCGGCGCAATTCAGCGTCCAGCCGCTCATAGTCGCCCAGGTGGGCTCGCATCAGGCTTTTCCAAAGCTTCCCGTGATTGGGAACGAAAAAATGAAGCAGCTCATGCACGATGACATAATCCCAAAGGGCTGATTTCAGGCCGAGCAGTTCACTGTTGAAATTCAAATGTCCGCTGGTTGAACATGAGGCCCATTTGCTGCGCATCGGCCGCACCCCGAGCCAAACGACTTTCACGTCAAGCTTATCGGCCCAATGACCCACCCGAGCCTTGAACGCCGCCTTTGTATCTGGATTGCCCATAAATTAAATCCGGTCTGCCTTTTCGAGAACCCGGAACAGATCGTTCACCAGTGTTGTCACCTCGTCCACGTCATCATACGCCGCGAGGATGGCAAACGTAACCTTCTTGCGCAGCTCCCGGAGCTCGTTTTCGCTTCGTTTCCAGTTGGGCATCTCGACAAAGGCTTCCCGGATCTTTCGGCTGACCGCCTCGGCTTTTCCGATCTTTGCATCCTCCAGCATGCGGTAGACGAAGAACGTCAGCCCGTCGAATCCCTTGGCGGCCTGCTCCTTTTTGCGGGCCTCGTTCGCCTCCACCTCTCCCAGAAGCCTGGCCAGCGCCGACGCCGTGGTGGCCTGCCGGTCCTCAAAAGCCTCCTGAACAACACGGGCACGTTCCGCCATGGCAATCAGATAAGGATCATCGCTGTTTTCATCCGCTGTTTTCTCAATGCTCTTGATCAGGTTGATAACCTTGCTGTTGTCGCCCCCCTTTTTACCGACGATATACCTAACCGTATCCTCGTTGATCTTCAGGGTGGCCTCGACGGGCAGAATATAGCTGGTTCCGACATGCCTCTGCACCAGCTCGTTTGTCTTCTTCTGAAAATCCCGATCCGCCATCACCCGCTTCGCATAGGCCTTCCGGACAACGGCATAGATGGCCGCCAGCGTTCCGTAGTCATCAATGAACGGCCGGAGGAAGGCATCCGGCGAGATGATTTCGTAGAGCATCTCGATTTCTTTGAATTCCTTGAAGAATTCCTTCCGGCGCTCGGGATCGCGGAAGTGCTCGATGAGGGTGTCCACGTCCTTGTCGTCGAACTTGCGTTTGATCAGGTCGAGATATTCGGGGGCTTTGGTCTCCATCTTGTTTTTGAAAAGCACCTTCAGGAGTTTCAGGTCCTTGACGATGGCGTTGATCTCGTCGCTGTCGAACGCGAGGGCCTTCTCAAGCTTGTCGAAAATGCCGACGAAATCGAGGACGAAGCCGTGGGGTTTCACCATCTCCTGCGCCTCGTTCTCGTAGGGGCGGTTCACCCGAGCGATGGCCTGCAGCAGGGTGTGGTCACGCATCGGCTTGTCGAGATACATGGCGTAAAGCACGGGCGCGTCGAAGCCGGTGAGCAGTTTTTCGGTGACGATGAGGATCTTCGGCTGCTGGTCAATCTTGCCGAAGCTCTTGCGGATTTGACGCTCCTTCTTCGGGTCGAGATGGAATTCCTTCAGCAGGGCGGAATCGTTGTTGTTGCCGGTGTAAACGACCTCGGAATACTCGGGCGGCAGGAACTTGTCGAGGGCATGCTTGTATTGGGCGCAGGCTTCGCGGTCCACGCCGACCAGGAATGCCTTGTAACCGAGCGGTTCCACGTTCTGGCGGTAGTGTTCAGCGACAAACTGCGCGACCTTCGGGATTCGCTCCCTGCCCTTGAGGAAATTCTTCAGGTTCACCGCCCGCTCAAGAATCTTGTTCAGTTCCTCAATGTCGGCCACGCCCTCGGCTTCGGCAAGGGAGAGAAACTCCTTGTCCAGCGTCTCGTGCGGAACCAGCATTTCGTTGGGTGCGAGCTGATAGTAGAGCGGAAGCGTCGTGCCGTCCTCGATGCTGTCGGCGATGGAATACTTGTGCAGGTAACCCTGGTCGTCCTCGCATCCGAAGGTCTTGAAAGTGCCCTTGCCGTAGGCGGTCTTATCCACGGGCGTGCCCGTAAACCCGAGATACGTCGCGTTCGGCAGACCGGCCATGAGGAAATTGCCGAGATCGCCGCCGGTGGTGCGGTGGGCTTCGTCAATGAGAACGTAAATGTTCGAGCGCGTGTTCAGATTCGCCGGCATGTCGCGGAATTTGTGAATCATCGTCACGATGATGCCCCGGTAGTCGTCCTTCAAAAGCTTGTTCAACCGCCTGATGCTCCCGGCGTGCTCCAGATTGCCCAAACCGAGTGCGGCGAGGTTCTTTAGCATCTGATCTTCCAGCTCGTTGCGGTCAATCATCAGCAGGACAGTGGGCTTGTCCGCCTCGGGCGCGCGGAAGAGTTTTTCCGCCGTCTTGATCATGGTGAACGTCTTGCCGCTGCCCTGGGTGTGCCAGACGAGGCCGCGTTTGCGCTTGGGATCGAGGGCGCGGCCAACGGTCGCCTCCACCGCTCCGGTCTGGTGCTGGCGCAGAATGTACTTGTTCAGCTCCTCGTCCTTTTCGGCAAAGACGATGTAGTCCTTCAGGAAAGCGAGTACCTGCGGGATCGCGCAGAAGCTCTTCACTTTGGCTTCAAGGTTGCCAATAGAACCCCCACTCTGCGGGTCGGACTTCCAGTTGAAAATATTCCGCCGCACCGTGTTCCAGGTCACGCCGTAGGAAAAGCCGATCACATCCGTCGCCGTGAATATCTGCTCCGGGACAAAAAGCTCCGGAGTTTCGCGGTGATACCGCCGGATCTGGTCAATGCCCAGCGCAATACCCTCGTCCTTGTTTGCATTCTTGCACTCGATCACCAGCACCGGAATGCCGTTGATGAGAAAAACGACATCCTCCCGCGTGCCGTAGTGACCGTTGTGAAAGGTCCACTCCTCGGTGACTTCGTAAACGTTCTTCGACGGATCGTCGTAATCAATCAAAATCAGGTCGCGCTCGCGCTTCTCCTCGTGGTCGAAGTACTTCCCCCGGTTGCGCAGATGCTCAACGAATTCCCGGTTGCCGTAGATGTCGGTGTGGAGATGGCGAAACTTCCCGGGCAGGGCCCCTTCTGCCTCGGCATAGCGAGGATTGAACTCCCGCACCTTGGCATCCAGCAGATCTTCAAAAAACAGCCCGCCATCCTCTCCTCGGCGAGCCTCCGCTTCTTCGCGCGAGACAAACGTCCATCCGACCTCCTGAGCATACTTCAGGATCGGACCCTGGACTGTTTTGTGTTCGCCGGGTTTCATTCGAAGGGTTCCAAACGGAGGGTCCTCTGGATTTTATCGCGCTGATCGGGATCTGCACCGACCTCATCCGCAAAATCCCTCCAGCGAGACACAGCCTTATGCACCTCTGAGATAATCATCTTCTCCCGTCCGCGCTTCATGGACGCCGCCTCCGCGCAGGCTTTAAAATCATCCAGCGTAAACCCGTCACGCTTACCGTTTATAGTCATCTGATGACTGGATGTCCACCTTCCTGACGGATTATAGCTGTAGGTCATGTCAAAGGCAGGCGCCAGGGACCAGTGCCCCTGACGGTCCATGAGAAAAGCAATATTCTTCACATGATCATCCTGATTGCGCGCAATCACATTGAAAACCATGCGCCGGTAGAGCTGTTCCACGGCATCCATGCCCAGATCCAGTTTTTTGACCACCTGCAGGGCCTGCTCGCAGCCATAAGCCCCGGCCAGATTCATGTCAAAATGGGCCAGCGCCCCCAGTGAAAGCATATGAAGCTTATCCCCGCCATCCAGACGATCAAAACGCTTCGTCATAAAATGGCGGCGGCCGCTTTCCTCGAACAACCGGCAGGGACTCATGACAATATCCGCTTCTTTGGCCATCTTCGAATAGGCGTATTCAATTGCGCCGTAGCCCTTCGGATCCTCCAGCTCCTTGTCTTTGTTCCCGCTGACCCCGTCAAACTTCATCAGCCAGTATTCGAAGCCCTTGCCCGCTGCAACCTGACCCGAACGCACCTCGTTGGTTTGCGGATTCCAGGCAATCACGGCCTTGGCCCGCGCCCCGCCCGCCGAAGTGCCGACCCGCAGAATATCCTTCAGTGCCGTTTCTCTGCTCTTATCGTGAAACGAAACCTGCAGGCTGCTGCGGTGCGTCAGAATTTCCGATGCCAGCTCAACCAGCTTTGCAACCTGAATCCGGGAGGACTTTCGGGCCGCAGGACCTATGGCCGGAGAATATTCCAGCGCACCCGTGCCGCGTGAACCCGTATAGCACAAACGCTCAACCGCATTGAACGACTCGGGTGAGCGCCCCTGTGTCGCCAGCCAGGCATCAATCAGCGCATTGCCGAACCGGTCCGGAACAGAATCCGCCAGCAGGCCGGGCAGGCCGTGAAAAGTTTGTCGTGAAAGTTCTGGAAACCGGTAAATCTTCCGGGAAAGTGGCAAGTGCAGCGGAGAGATCTCGATGCCGCTCTGTGCAAAATCGCGATCGTACTCAAACGACGCACAATCCGCGCCATCCTCCAGAGCGACCGCGCCAATCGTTCTTCCCCACAAACGCACCTCTGCAACCGTGCTCATTTCTCATCGCCCCACTGCCAGGGTTCCGCAGACTCCCGAACAACCCGCGAGGATGCGCGCTGACGCGCTTTTCCCTGCTGCTTCAGCAGCTCCATCGGACTGGGTCCCCGCTCAGGAAGCAGGCTTTCCAGTCGGGACATCAGATCCAGCACACGCAAAACGCGCAGCACCGTCTTCATCTGGGCGGTGGAACCGGACTCCATGCGTTCAAGCGTGCGCTTGGACACCCCCGCCTCTCTGGCAAGCTCTTCCTGAGTCAGCCCCATATCAATGCGACGCCGGGCAAGCCGCTGACCCAGTTCTGCCAGAACCGCATCATCCGTCAGTAAAGCATCAATCTTCATAGCATCCACCTTTTGAACAACATCTATATCGCAATAGTTGACGAATAGCAAGCGATTTTTGACTTATTTCGCAATATATGACGACTTATAAAGGCACTATACCTTGCCGGCCTGCTTCAGCCTTCAGCCTAAACAGCTTCGGCCTGCCCGGGATGATATTTGTCGCGAAATAAGAATTTTCACCATGAAGGGCATGAAGATGCATGAAGTCAGCAACCCGTTATCCTTTGTGAATTTTGTGCCTTTTGTGGCTGATAATCCGGCAAAACAGCTTATTTGTCGCGAAATGCCTTTTGCGTCAGATCCGTGCAATCCGTGTTATCCGTGGTAAAAATCGGTCCAAAATGTCCAAAAAAAGCCAAAAACCGCCCCAAAATGCCATTTTTTGACCAAAATTCGCCAAATTTGACGATTTAGATCCATTTTTGAGCATATTTCGTCATTTTTGACGACTTATTTCAGATTGGCCACAAAAAGCACAAAATTGCCCCAGCCACGGATTCCGGAAGGTAGGGCGAAGCCTCCGGCTGAGCCGAAGAATAACGCGGCTCGGCAGGGACGCCTCGCCCCACCTTAGCCGCAAAGAATATGAATTATGGAGTGCGGCGGCTAGCTGTGTCTTGCCGCAGCCTTGGCGAAGGCAGAACGCCGCTTTTAAGAGCCATTTAGACAGGATTTACAGGATCAACAGGTTGCCAACAACGAAACACACGAAATTCACGAAAAGGCAACATGAATTCTGAATACTGACTCCTGGATTCTGTCTTCTGTCTCCTGCTCCACTGACCTCCTGCGTAACTTTCAGGATCGGTGCTCCTGCCGCCGCAGACCGGAGGGCGAAGGTGGATGCACGGTTTTGTGTTCTCCGGGTGTGAGCATTATTATTCCAATGATTTCATAAAGGCCTGGTAATTATCTAAATCAATATCAGGGAATCGTACATCCAAAGCGTTTTTCAACTCTCTGTGGTCACGGGCGGCTCGGCTCCGACTTACCGCTTGTCTATTATTGCAGGTTTCACACCCAGCAAGAAACGCCTGAAAATGCTCTTTAGAATATGCTTTAACGTATGGTTTAATAAACTCTTGGAATCGCGTGTCGGCGGTATCAAAGCTGCCGCTTTGGCAGTAGAGTTTGATACCTGCGTGATAAACTTTCTTGATTGCGTCACTTGTGCTCAAAGACGTGCAGAGCCGGGCGAATGTCTCGCCTGAAAGGACTTCGTGCTTTTCTATCCGGTTAATAACTTCATCCATGTGGGAATCAGGATTATCGCTAATGAACCAACAGGTGGAATAGTTATCCAAAGATGAACCCGCGAATTTATTAATAGGTGTTTTGACCGCGTCGGTTAAAAGCGGGAACACCTCAGAATAGGCCTGAAAAAATCTGGTCATGGAACACAATGTGCTCTCAACGAAAGATACATCACTGAACCACTCGCGCTCTGCAGAAATAACCCGAGCTAATTCAACACGATTCTTGGCAAAAACCACGTCCAACGTCTGGGCATTTACATTCCTATTAGCTTCGCATCTTGCGTCGGTTGATTTGAAGGTTACGCGCCACAAGCTTTTGAAAATGTGAGCAAATGTCGCGGACGAAAAATGCCTGAAATATTTTGCCTGGAGATATTTCGTCATTTCATCTGGCCCCAGACCTAAACTTGCGACCTGCTCAACATCTTCGATGAAGGTATCAAAGACCTTGCGCGACATAATTGGTGGCTTTGTGAGGACGCCATCAAGCACATTGCGAATGTGCGCACGGGCCGTTTCCTTGTTCGGAGAAAATAAGACATCAGTACTCGTCATCACCGGATGGGCAGAGAGATGCCTATGAGCCTGTAGCGACATAAGGAAAGATAACTCGGCGGGATCAAGCAAGTCGGTTTCTGAGGCGACCTTGTTTACGAGTACAGCCTCCCATTCGGGTGACTTCGGGTTGTTCTTTCTGAGCGCGCCGATCTCGGTAAGTATCGCTTGTGCTGTCGCATCGGCATAAGCGTTTTGGAGCTGATCCAATTTGAATAGAAGGTCGGTGACCACAACCGACCATAACATGACCACTGCTGATCGAAAGTGCCCCGTTGTGTAACAGCCGTAAACCTCAGCAAAATAGCGTTTAGTTCTCGGATCAACTATGCGTTCAGCAGACAGCTCAATTGAATAGTCGCTCATTTTGATTCCTCGTGAGTTTCGAAAAGAAAGACAGCTAGCGTCGATGCCGCACCGACCGCCAATTTCGCGTGACGCACTGTGAGACCAGAAGCTGAGCCGTGCTGACCGTGCCCAGTGCCGTAGAGCCCTCGCAATTCTGCCAAGCCATGGCCTACAGTTGAGAGGTTGCTTAGAAGGCGTTTGATCACATCCGCCCCACGCGCCGCGTTAGGAACTCCTTCCGGAACTAGGTTCAACTCCTTGAGTGTAGCTTTCGTGAGTGTCGGGATGTCGGGCGTGCCGGATATCTCCTGCCCACGTTCTGAGAGAATCGTTTTACAGCACGTCTCAATCAGTTCTTTAGCCGTGCCGATCGCAAGACTTGGATCAGTCTCAACAGAGTCCTCCATACGTCGGATCTGCTCCGCGAGATGATTGGCATTGAGGGATTGAGCTTTCTGTTTCAAATCGTCGAGGCTCGGGCCACCAGCCAGAAGACGGCTTGCGATTTCACGACAACGGTTTGCCAGTTTTTTGTCCTTTTCAGTTCTTTCGAGGGTCGTCTCTGCGGCTTCGTCAATCAGGGCATTGAGCAGTCTGCCAACAATGTAGTCAGACTCGATTTCCCATAATGCGCGAAGCTTCTTTGCCTTTGAGGAGCCATGAATCGTGTATTTCTCAGAATGGATTTCAATATCAACCGCTTCATAGACAAATTCGCCAAAGGTTCGGTCAGAGAAATTTAGAACGTAACCAGAATCCATTCCAAGGAATTCCTCAAGAATCTGTTTGTCACGCCTGTTCAGAGAACTCATGCGGCACTCCCTCCCACTGAAATCTCCAGTTCGTGAACGCGGATTTCCGCGGTCATAAGTTCGTGAAGGAGAGTGCGGAAGAGGTCTTGAAGAGCCCTGTGCTTTTCTTCCGCGATATTAATCTTCTGCTGAGCGGAATCCAGAACTGCGGCGATCTCATCCTGCTCTTCGCGACTCGGCACAGCAGTAGGAAGCGCGTTGACGGCACTGGCGTTGAACTTTGCATTGATCGCGTAGGTCTGGAGTTTGACGAAGAACTCCGCTTCTCGCAGGTGATTGAAGTAATAGAACAGGTAGCGTCCGTTGATCTTTTCGGCCGGCCGAATACGAAGGATGAAAGACGAGTGAACCCATTCTCCTTCGAGGTCGAAGTAGGCGGTTTTGCCCACGTGGTATTTGCTCCCACTCCGCCAGTTGAAGAGGATATCGCCCTTCTGGAGAATCGTTGCAGTGTGGCGCTTCGACGTGAGCACGAAGTAGTTCAGTTTCTCCAAGTCGAAGCCCCCATCGAGCGTGATGTTCTTGTTCGTCAGGATTGGTGTGCCAACGGCGGCAATGTTGTTTGCGACCGCGGCTTGGATGCCATAAACGACATCGCCGGTTGTCTCCAACTCCACAACCTCCCAACTCTCTGGGACCGGCCCGATTTCGGTTTGTTTTTGGGGTTCGCCACGAAGTCCCTCGGTGAAGAGCTTGTGCATGAGGGCTTTTTTCAGCTCGGTCGTGGTCTGAATGATCCGCTCCTGCTCCTCAATCGCCCGCTGCACCGTCGAAAGAATGTGCGCAATCTTTTTCTGCTCGGGGAGCGGTGGGAGCGGGAACCAAGATGCTGTTACGTCTGAGTCGCGGACCGAAGGATAACTCGCGCCGCGCTCCAATCCGGCCATCCGTGCGTTGAAGTGATTAGTTATCAGAAACGAGTAAAGGAAGCCAGGTTCCACCTTCGCTTTGTCGCACCGCAGAACGCAATATCCGGTGCTCGCAATCGCACCGTCGAGTCCCGGCGGAACCAATGCGATTCGCTTGAGGGTCGGGCGGACAGTAGCGAACAGAACGTCGTCAGTTTCAATCGCTTTCCTTGCTCGGCTTGGTGCTTCAGATCCGAGTGTGGGAGCCGCGCCCGTGATTTTGAACGATGTGTTGGAAACCGCCGAAACATCGACGTATTGAAATACTTCATCGGGGTTCTTTCGCGGATCACGCTGCTTCGCTTTAACGACGACTTTCCCAATGGACGATTCCTTCCATGTCTCGGGAAGCGGAAATGCTTTGCCGTCCATCATACCCCGATCTTCTCCAGAATCTTTTTGAGGGCCTTGTCGGTCTCTTTTGCCTCGGCTTCGATGACCTTCAGTTCCTCGACGATTTCGGCGATGGGCCGGTAGGTTTCGGCGTCGCTGGTGTGGATGTAGCGGCTGGGGGATATGTTGTAGTCGTTTTTCTTCAGCTCCGCATGATCCACAATGCGGCTGAGTTTTTCCTCCTCCTTCCATCCGGCCAGCGTCCTGACGATTTTTTCGATGCCCTTTTCAGGAATGAAGTTCTTGGGGTCGCCCTTTTCAAAGACCTGACTGGCATTAACCAGAAATATTTTGCCTTTCCGTTCCTTCGGTTTGGCTTTGTTCAGAAAGATCACCACACCCGGCGCGGGGGTGTTGTAGAAGAGGTTTTCGGGCAGATAGAGCACGCTTTCGATGAGATCATTATCCACGAACCATTGACGGACGGTCTTTTCCTTGTTGGTTCCGGCATTGCCCGATCCGCGCGAGACCGCGCCGGTGTCCAGCACCACCGCCGCCCTGCCCTTCCCGTTCAGACTGGCATGCATGTGCTGCACCCAGCCCCAGTCGGCCGACGATTTTCCGGGGAAGCCCGCTCCGGACGGGAAGCGGTCGAGTTCGTCGCTGTCGTAGTCGGTATCCGCAAACCAGTCCTGATTCCACATGGGATTGGCGACCACGCGGTCAAACGTGCGCAGCTTTCCGTTCTTGCGGAATTTTGGATTCTTGAATGTGTCGCCGATTTCGATTTCACCCTCCATGTCATGGATGATCATGTTCATGTTGGCCATGGCCCACGTTTCGGGGACGTATTCCTGTCCGTAGAGTTTGAGCGGGGCATAGGAGCGCGGGTTTTCCAACCCGCTTTTTCCTTTCGATTGGCGGACAAGAATGTCCGCCCTCCGTTTCTCCTCCATGGCCAGCTCGCACTTGATCAGCAGGCCGCCGGAGCCGCAGGTGGGGTCATAGATTTCCATGCCCGGCTCGGGATCCAGCACCTGCGCCATGATCGTCGCGACTTCTCCGGGCGTATAGAATTCGCCTGCGCTCTGTCCCCCGCCCTCGGCAAACTTGCGGATCAGATATTCATAGCTCTTGCCGATGATATCCGCCTCGACATCCTCCAGCCCCAGCCGCTTGGTGCTGATGGCTTCAATGAGGTTGGAAAGCCGGTCGTCATCCAGATCCCGCTGGCCGTGGGTGGTGGCGTTGAAATCCACCCGGTCAATGATGCCGGAAAGGAGCGGATTCTCCCGGGCAATCGCCCGCATGTGCGTGGTGACCCCCTCTCCGATTTTGTCGGAGAGCTTGCGGATGACCGACCATACCGGCTCTTCGGGATCATCGGGCATCAGCGGCAGATAGAAGCGGACGAGTTTATGGTCGGCCTTGACCAGTTTGAAGACTTTCTGCCGTGATCCCGCCTGTTTGGCCATGCGGTTGATCTCATCATCAAAAACATCGCAGAGCCGCTTGGCGAAAATGAGGGGGAGAATATAGTCCTTGTACTTCGGGGCATCCTTGGCCCCGCGAATGGAACAGGCGGCATCCCATATCCAGGATTCCAGCGATTTTGATTCAGATATCTTCTTATTCATCAGTATTCAGCAACCCCTTTAACAATACAGTGCACACGCTGGAAAGTGATTCTATGCCTCGGACAAATCAATAGCAACTGGGAAAAGGTCAGGAGACAGAATTCAGTAGTCAGAATTCAGAATTTTGGCGATTTTGGCAAAAATATGCCATTTTGGGCATTTTTCGGGCTCATCCGTGAAGTTCCCGTCCGAAAACGCCTTTTAAAAGGCATATTTCATGCACAAGCCCAGCCCGCGGCGCCGCGAGAATGGGCCCGCCCAGCTCGTCGGAGCGGAGTCGCGGGCGGAGAT
>JBFXGK010000010.1:0-102057 GCA_050178035.1 Kiritimatiellia bacterium | reverse complement strand
TGGCAGAGGAGCAGCCGCCTTCCGCTCCGACGAGTTATGAGACCCATTCTCGCGGTGCGGCGGCTGAAGACGGAATCGTAGTGGAGAATGTCTCATTGCAACTGTCATAGTAGATGGGGGCAGGTCAGAGGCTTTCTCTTCTTCGTCTATTTCTTTTAAGTGTTCTCTATTATAGAGCTCGTCAGGCGGATACTATCGAGACATCAGGAAAATGTTGTATTGATAGCCTCGCCGGAATAGGTGCATCTGACAATCAAATCTTTGAAAGCCTAAACGTGCTCATAAAATATCGATTGGTCCGTTGTATCACGGCGGAGGCGGCAAATGTATCATCGATCTTTGTTTTAACACCATGCGGCGGTTACTATTTGCAGCATCTCGCGGGAACTTTCGAGTATGCAGAAGCATGTCTGATGGATACCGCTATAGATGATGCCGATTTGTGGGGTGAATTGTCAAATCTAACTGAGCGCATTGAGCGACAGGGGAATATAGTCACGCGCATGTCGCTTCGCCTGGAAAGAATTGTTCGCTTTATCGGTTATTTGCAGACTGTTGAGACCGAAGCCATTTCTGGAGTGTCGTCCTTGCAGTTATTAGCTCTAATGGGAAGAATAGGGGATCAAATCCGAACGGCTGCGACAAGTGCAGAGTGTAAGGCAAAGAAATACTACGGCGGCTGAGATATTATGTACGGCCCCAATAGATAATAATTACGAATCCTGAATACTGTCTTCTGACTTCTTCCTCTTCACTTCTTCCGGCGGGCGGGAGTTTTACCGTAGGCCGCGCGCGGTTCGGCGACCTTGCTCATTTTTGCCGCCTTCGGCGGACTGGCTAATGACCGCAGATAGCGGGCATCCAGCTTTCCATCATGCAAGGCGCGCAGCAGGACGTTCATGGAGCGGGACGGGCGCTCATTTCCGCTCTCCCAGCGTGTCCAGGTTTTTTCTCCGAGCTGGAGCAGTTCCGCCATGCCCTTTTGGGTCACACCCATTGATTTGCGAAGTTCATGCAGTTGATCGGGCGTGAGCAGGCCCAAATAGCGGGCCTTGGCGGCATCCAGTTTTTCTGTCGCATGGCCATCAAGAAAAACCTCTCCGGAAGCGGGATCCTTCCACGCGTCCACTTCGACTTCTATGGTTTCAGCAATGCCGTCACCGGTCAGCGTCGGAATATATACCGGCTGCATCACTTTAATGGCTTTCCAGCCTGGAACCGGTGGTTTCATAACTTATCGCCCTTTCGCGGCATATGCGTTGAAAAAATGATGATCAAAGTGCCGTCTGGAAGCAGCCCGATCTTCCCGTAAAGTTTCCGGCCGTCAAAAGAGAAGAAAAATTCATAGGCATCACATTTCGGCACCATGTCTCTGATCTGCTTCCCCGTGATTCCATCCACTGAAAGAGCTGAGGCCAAAGCTTCAAGCCGCTGATAATCCCACGCCGCAGGAAATGTTGCAGACCAGTCAGAAACAGAAACTGCGGTGCTTTGGATCCGGTTCTTGTCGCCTGAGCGCAGAATTCTGACAACCTGACTTCGCCATTCAGCGGGTATTGGAACCAAGTTTTCATCTTTTGTGCTCATAAGGTATCAATTGATACCGCCTGCGTCAAGCGGTCCTTCAATCTATTTTCTTCGCGACATCATCCGTGTCATCCGTGTCATCCGTGGTCTCTTATTATGCATTCTTTGCGGCGGGCAAGGGATCAGCCTTCGCCAAGGCTTCGGCTGACAGGCTGCCCGCCCTACCTTCGGAATTCTTCATGAACTTCATGATCTTCATGGTGAAATTCTTCTGACTTCTTCTTCGTCTTCCTCGCCTTCTTCACTTTCTCCGGCGGGAGGAGGGATGTGTATTTCTGGTAAAGTTCGAAGAGGAAGGCCACGCGTTCGGCTTCGGTTTTGAAGGTTGTGCGGCCGTAGGCGGCGTCCACGGCTTTGTCCAGCGCCTGATGCGCTTTCATCAGCACCGGCGGCATGGTCAGCGGATCGTACAGGTCGGCCAGCGATGATTCCGGGAACTGCGCCCGCGCATCCAAAACCGCCTGCGCACATTTCTCGATTTCCGCTTTCTGCTTCTCGCTCACATTCTCCGGCCAGGGGAAGTTGTTGTAGACGATGGTGTTTGAATAACGATAGTCACTTTTCAAGCGCCCGCAAACCGTACGCATCCAGGCCATGTGCATAACAGAGTTAATGACGCCGAAATGGTACAGCGTAGCCTTTGGGATGAATTGTATGGTGTTGCTGCAAATAATATCCCGACTTAAATAGGCAATGGGAATATAGTGGCGGCGCTCAGAAGAAACTTCGGGTATTGCGAGATAATCAGAGTCTGGTTGCGCGACTTGGCGAAATCTTGTTGGATATTTCGCATATTCACGGGTTGAAGCCGCTTTGCTCTCTTGTCGAAAGCGTTTTACGGCATCAACTCTTTTCATAACTTCCGGCATGCCTCGAAACAAATCCGGCGCGAGATCATTGATCCACAAACAATAACGCGCATTGTTATCAATCAGATCGCTCCCGCTGACATAACGGTGAATATATCCGGCAGCTTTCGGTTCTTTTAGAAGGAAATCGGCGCGTTCCTCGTCTGAAAGAATCAAGTGCCCGCCGTCCGATGGTTTATTGCCCCAACTCATTTTCGGAACGTTGCAAATAGGCGAACTCCGATTTGAAAGCACGACATCCGATGCATCTACCAAATAGGGATTGATATTGCCTGCTTTGATTGCTAAAGGCTCGCCCTTAATATTTTCATATTCAAACAACCATTTTTCAGGTCTATCGGACATTGCGAATCCAACAATGACGCAATGGACAGCCGCCTTGCCCCGCGCTTCATTGTTCCATTGGAACGTTCTGTGAGCAAAATTTATCCGGATTCCCTGTGACAGCAGCAAAGGCCACAATATGCCAACCTGTTCACCTTGCGTTATGGAATTGGTGGAAACGAATGCGGCTTGAATGAAATGGTGTCGCTGCATCAATTCTGTGGCTTTCACATACCAATTCGCCACGTAATCCAGAACTCCATGAGCAGCAATCTTGTGCAAGACTGCGGCTTGATCAGTTTTTTGCTGCTCGTTTTGATAATGATGACCCACAAACGGCGGATTGCCCATGATGTAAGAAAGTTTTGAGGCGGGGACGACATCGTTCCAGTCAATTCGGAGGGCGTTGCCGCGGACGATATTGGCGGAGGACCGGAGGGGGATGCGGGCGAAGTATTGACCGAATTCCTCCGAGACGAGCATGTTCATCTGATGATCCATGAGCCACAGGGCGACTTGGGCGATGAGCGACGGGAATTCCTCGATTTCGATGCCGTAAAACTGGTTCACGTTGAGTTTGATGAGCGAATGCACGTCCAGCGTCATTTGTTCGGCTCCGCGCGAGGCGCGGAGGAGGTCCAGTTCCAGCAGGCGCAGTTCGCGGTAGGCGATGACGAGGAAGTTTCCGCATCCGCAGGCCGGGTCAAGGAAGGTCAGGCTTTCGAGCTTTTTGTGGAAATCGGCCAGTTTGTTCCGGTTGTTCTTGATTTTCTCGAAATCCTCGCGCAGTCCGTCCAGAAACAGCGGCTTGATGAGTTTCAGGATGTTCTGCTCGCTGGTGTAGTGCGCGCCGAGGTTGCGGCGCGCGGTTTTGTCCATGATGGACTGAAAGAGCGATCCGAAGATGGCGGGGGAGATGCGGCTCCAGTCGAGCGCGAAGCAGTCCAGCAGGCTCTGGCGCATGGCGCTGTCGAAGCTGGCCGCGGGAAGCAGTTCCTCGAAGAGTTTGCCGTTGATGAACGGGAAGGCGGCGATTTCCTCGTCCAGGTTCTTGAGCCGCTTTTCCGGGGGCGTGTTGAGAATTTGGAAGAGTGTGCCGATGTGGTGCGCGAGGTCGGTGCCGTCTTCGCCGGTGCGGCGCTCGATGTATTCCTGGAACTGCTGGCGTTCGAAGATGCCCGTGTCGTCGGCGAAGAGGCAGAACAGGAGGCGCACGAGATAGAGTTCGAGCGGGTGGCCTTCGTAGCCGACGGCCTTGAGCTGGTCGTGCAGTTTGCCCATGCGTTCGGCGGCGCGGATGTTGACGGGGTCCTGCTCCTGGAGCTTGTGCGTCTGGTAGCCCGCGATGAAGCCGAACAGGCGGACGTTTTTGTGCAGATCCTTCAGCGCGAATTCGTGCTGCTCGTCCGCTTCCAGATCGTAGAGACGGAAGCGGGCAAAGTCGGAAACCAGCACATATTTGGGCAGGTCGCGTTCGGCGATGCCGGGGAAGTAGTCCAGCGCCTGCGTGAAGGCCCGGTCGAGGTCTTTGCCGCGCGATTTGTGCTCGACCAGCAGGACGCCTTTCCAGAAGAGGTCCATGAAGCCCTGCCGCTCGCCGAGCTTGCGGACGGGTTCCTCGAACGAGGCCACGCGCTTGCGGCTGATGCCGAAGACATTGAAAAAGCCGTCCCAGAAGGATTTGGCCTCGGCGTCCTCGGAGGTTTCGTTTTCCCACTCCTTGGAAAAGGCCATTGCGCGAGATTTGATTTCGTTCCAGCTCAGAGCCATAAAGATCAACCTGTGGGGGAAAGCTAGCAGGGGCAGGGGATGAAGACAAGAAGACAGTAGTCAGAATTCAGAAGACAGGAGTCGGCAGTCAGAATTCAGAAGACAGGAGTCAGAATACAGGATTCAGAATGAAGAATGAATTCACCGCGAAAGATCGCAAAGATGTGGCTTTACCATTCTTCCACCATTCCATCATTCCAGCAGAAATTCCGCGCGAAGAGATTTCCCCCTTCCAATTCCTGCCTTCCTGAGTTCCCAATTGAATTTCATTTACTCTCTGCAATCCTGTCCATCCTGTTGATCCTGTCAAAAAACGAATTCACCGTGAAAGAGCGCAGGGATCGCAAAAGCTGTTTCATGCTCCGTCTTTGTGTTCCTTGTGATCTCTGCGGTAAAATCTCTGAAAAATGGCCAAAAAGTGCCCAAAAACGGCCAAAAATGCTCAAAAATGGCCAAAAAACGCTAAAAAAGGCCCAAAAACGCAAAAATCTGCGTCAGTTTGTTTTCCGGAGTTCGGCGCAGACCTGTGCGGCCAGTTTGAGCGGATTGATGATGCATTTTTCCGAAACGCCCTGCCGGTACCCCTGCAGAAAAGCATAGAGGCTTCCCGCGCCCGGGCGGTGCCCGTCGCGGTGCATGCGGCGCAGGGACCGGGCCAGCGCTTTTGCGGCGCGCCTCCGGCTGAACAGCCCCGGCCACGGCTTTGAAGTCTCCCGGTCAATCAGCACCAGCTCGCCGCCCGAAAGAATCAGATCCTTGAGCCGGACCGGCTGGAGGAAACCTCTGGCGTGCAGCCGCCCGACCAGGTGCCCCGCGGCGGTCATCAGCTCGCGCTTCCGCAAACCGGGGGATTTGTCAAAGAGTTCGGCCAGTTCCTCCCCGTTCACTTTCCGCACCAGCAGAAATCCGCGCGCCCGGAAGCCTGGAAGCCGTTCCTGCCCCCATGCCGCCGGTTCCATGGCCGCGAATCCGCGGGCCCTCAGCTGCTCCAGCATGCGCTTTTCGCGAAGTGCTCCCGACAGCGGCCTGCCGCCATGCAGAATGCTGAACCAATGCTTCAAGAGCGATTCGCGGCCGCTTCGCTTCAGGAAGAAAACCCGGCCGCCCGCTTCAACGCGGCGCAGTTCTCTGCCGCCGGGGCCTATGGAGAGGAGCGTCCCGATTTCGCCATCCAGCCAGAACGCCGCATCCGCGCTTTGCGGAAAAAGAGCCATCACGTCCGGGGCTGCGTATGCCGTTTTCATCCTGCCTCAAATCATGTTCCGGGGCTGGCCGGTGACGGAGAGCACGCTTTCCCAGAGTTCGCTTTCGGGCTGGAGATAGCGGCGGCAGCAGGTGCCATCGGCGAGGGGCACATGGATGTATTTTCCGTTCCAGAATCCGATGAGAACATCGGTCTTCCCGGCCATGGCGGCGTGGACGGCGTGCCGGGCGTACAGGTCGCACCGGATGCTGTCCTCGCAGTTGGCGGGCACGCTGCGGATGATGTAGCTCGGGTCAATGTATTTGGGGCTGACCTCGATGTTTCTTTCCCGGAAATATTTTTTGATTTCCGCAAGCAGGAAGGTCCCGATGTCGTTGTGCAGGATGTTCCCGGAGGCGTCGCGCCGGCGCTCGTCCTTCGGCATGAGTTCCTGCCCGGCGCCCTCGGCCACGACAATCACGGCGTGGGGTTTCCGGGCCAGCCTTTTTTCAAGATGGCTCAGGAATCCGTTTTCCCCGTGCAGCGAAAATTTGACTTCGGGGATGAGCGTGAAGTCCACGTCCTGGCAGGCCAGCGAAGCGCCGGCGGCGATGAAGCCGGAGTCGCGGCCCATGACCTTGACCAGTCCGATGCCGTTGACGATGGCGGTGGCCTCGACGTGCGCGCAGTCCAGCACTTCGAGGGCGCGCTCGATGGAGGTGAGGTATCCGAAAGTCTGTTCGACGTAGGGGATGTCGTTGTCAATGGTTTTGGGGATTCCGACGATGGCCTTCTTCAGCCCGCGCCTGGCGATTTCCTGCGCAATGGCGTGCGTGCCGCGCTGCGTGCCGTCGCCGCCGATGCAGAAGAGCAGATCAATGTTCTGCGCTTCAAGGAAGTCCGCCATCACCTCGACCGGCTGCGCTCCGCGCGAAGTGCCCAGAACCGTGCCGCCCTGAAGGTGAATGCGGTCAACCCGTTCTTCGCTGAGCACCATGGGCGGTTTGCCGGCGGCGGGATTCATGCCCTGGAATCCGTAGCGGATGCCGAGGACTTCCTGCACGCGGTAGTTCTGCTTCAATTCAAGATAGATCGAACGGATGACGTCGTTGATGCCGGGGCAGAGGCCTCCGCACGAAACGATGGCCGCGCGGGTTTGGGGGGGATCGAAGTAGATCTTTTCCCGCGGCCCGGCCTTTTCAAAAAGGATATCGGGGGTGTCGTAGGGGGTGTTGATTTCAACCTGATGGCGCACGCGCGCGGCGTCGGGAATGAAATCGCCGATGCCGTCTCCGCGGACGGTGGACAGGCTCAGCGGCGAGCGGAATTTGCAGTTCCCCAGCGTGGAAATGTTCATTTCACTTTTTGATGGCATCTTCATTCTCCGCTTAAAACTTCAGGCAGGGCGGCCGCCCTGTCAGGCCAAAGCCCTGGCGAAGGCTGATCCGCCGGCCGCCGCGGCGCGCACAGAGTGCACGCCCTGCCAAACAAGAACGTCAGCCTAGCCGAGCCGCCGGAAAAGTTCGACAAATAAATCGGGCAAATCAGAACTTGGATTCCGGGCCGGGCCGTCTATACTGAAGCAGATGGTGAATCACGAAGAGGCGGGTTTATGACAAACAAGGTTTTT
The DNA here is from genome assembly GCA_050178035.1 of Kiritimatiellia bacterium. Taxonomy (GTDB): domain Bacteria; phylum Verrucomicrobiota; class Kiritimatiellia; order JAKQHR01; family JAKQHR01; genus JAKQHR01. Next base: position 94,694 of record JBFXGK010000010.1, on the reverse strand, counting down.
CTGCAGTGGTGCCAGATCCGGCGGAAGGTCGGCGGGGTGGCCGGACATGCGCTGGACAGCAATGTCCCCGACGTTTGGGCCCCGAACACGGATGTGTTTGAAAGCGCGGAAGGCGTTGTGATCCGCGTGGAGCTTGCGGGGGTTCCCCTCGAGCAGCTCGAAATCACCTGCGAAGGCCGCGTGCTGAACATCAACGGCACCCGCTGCGAATCCTTCGGCTCCGATACGCTTGCGGGGTTCCGCTTCCGGCAGCTGGAGATTGAATACGGGCCGTTCCACCGGTCGGTGACGCTTCCCTACGACACGGACCCCGTTCACACGAAGGCCACCATGAAAAACGGCGTGCTGGAAATCCGCGTGCGCGCCCCGCATGCGGGAAAGAAATCCGGCGCGAAGAAAACAGGAAAGAGATAGATCATGGCCGACCAGAAGAAAAACATCAAATCTGTGCTGTCCGGCGATGCCGAGGAGACCGGGCAGAATGCGCCGCCGGTGCTCCCGGTTCTGCCGCTCAATGACCTTGTGCTTTTCCCCACAATGATTGTCCCGCTGGCGGTCGCCACGCGGCGCTCGATCAAGCTGATAGACGATGTGGTGGCCGGCAGCCGGCTTTTCCTGGCGGTGCTTCAGCGCGACCGCAAGCTCGATGACGACAAAGTGGGCCCGCACGACCTGCATGAGTTCGGATGCATGGCGCGCGTGCTGAAGATGATCAAGTTCCCGGATGAAACCGTGCGCATTCTGGTGCAGGGCATTGTGCGCTGCCAGATCCGGACCTATCTGCCCGAGGACGCCTATCTCAGGGCGCGCTACAACCCGCTTCAGGATGAACTGGAGCAGAGCATCGAGCTGGACGCGCTGGCGCGGAACGCCTCGCAGCGGTTTCAGGACATCATTTCCATGTCGCCTGCGATGCCGGATGAACTGAAGATCGCCGCGGTGAACATGGCCGACGCCGGGAAGCTGGCCGACCTGATCGCCTCCAACGTGAATATTCCTCTCGAGGAGCGCCAGCGGCTTCTGGAGGAATACCGGCCGCGCAAGCGTCTTGAAACACTGACCACGCAGCTCAACCGCGAGCTGGAAATTCTGCAGCTCGGCACGCAGATCCAGAGCAAGGTCAGCGAGACGCTTTCAAAATCCCAGCGCGACTATTATCTGCGCGAGCAGCTCAAGGCCATCCAGGGAGAACTGGGCGAGGACAATCCGCAGCAGGCCGAGGTTCGGGAAATAGACAAGAAAATTGAGGCCGCAAAGCTTCCCCCCGATGTGGCGGAGATCGCCGACAAGGAGAAAAAGAGGCTGGAAGCCATTCCGCCGGCGTCGCCGGAGTATGCCGTAATCCGCACCTATCTCGACTGGATCACGGAACTTCCGTGGTCGGTGGAGACGGAGGATCTGCTGGACATCAAGGCGGCCAAAAAAGTTCTGGATGCCGATCATTATGATCTGGTGCGCATCAAGGACCGGATACTGGAATATCTTTCGGTGCTGAAGCTCAAAAAAGACATGAAAGGCCCGATTCTGTGCTTTGCGGGGCCTCCGGGCGTCGGCAAAACCTCGCTGGGAAAATCCATCGCGCGCGCGCTGGGCCGCAAGTTTTTCCGCATGTCGCTGGGCGGCGTGCATGACGAGGCCGAAATCCGGGGCCACCGCCGGACCTACATCGGCGCGATGCCCGGACGGATTATCCAGGGGCTGAAACGCGCCGGCACGCGCAACCCGGTGTTCATGCTGGACGAGATCGACAAGGTCGGCGCCGATTTCCGCGGCGATCCGTCGTCGGCCCTGCTGGAGGTGCTGGATCCGGAACAGAATTTTTCATTCTCCGATCATTATCTGAATGTGCCTTTCGATCTGTCGCATGTGCTGTTCATCACGACCTGCAACACGATTGACACGGTTCCGCCCCCGCTGCGCGACCGGATGGAGGTGCTGGAGCTGAGCGGTTACACGATCAACGAGAAGCTGCACATCGCGCAGAAATTCCTGATTAAAAAAGAGATGGCGGCGCACGGGCTGAAGGCGGGCCAGATCGCGTTTGAAAAATCCGCGCTGGAACTGATCATAGACGGCTACACGCGCGAAGCCGGAGTCCGCAACCTTGAACGCGAGGTGGCCAACGTGTGCCGGAAAGTGGCGCGGAGCGTGGCCGAGGGCAAAAAGGAGAAGGCCGTCATCACTCCGGCGAAAATCGTTCAGCTTCTTGGCCAGGAAAAGTTTGAATCCGAGGTGGCCGAAGCCAAAACCGAGCCCGGCATTGTCACGGGGCTCGCCTGGACGCCGGTGGGCGGTCGCATTCTTTTCATTGAAGCCACCCAGATGCCGGGGAAGGGGCAGCTCATCCTGACGGGCTCGCTGGGCAACATCATGAAGGAATCGGCGCGCGCCGCGCTCAGTTATGTGCAGGCCAATGCCAAAAAGCTGAAGGTCGAAGTGCCCGAAGAGGCAAAAAGGGACTTCCATATTCATGTGCCTGCCGGCGCGATTCCAAAGGACGGCCCCTCGGCGGGCGTGGCGATGACGATGGCGCTGGTTACGCTGATGACCGGGCAATCCATGTCGGCGGAAATCGCCATGACCGGCGAGATCACCCTGCGCGGAAAAGTCATGCCGGTGGGTGGAATCAAGGAAAAGATCCTGGCGGCCGCGGCGGCGGGCATCAAGACGGTTGTCCTGCCGAAGCGCAACCTGAAAGACCTGGACGAGGTGCCTGCGGAAATCCGGCGCAAGCTGAAGTTCAAAGGCGTTGAGAACATGGATCAGGTCATCCGGTTTGCGCTGAACAGGGCACTTGCCGGTAAAAAATCATGAGAAGATTGCTGATTCTTCTTTTTGCCTTGTGTGCTGCATCTGTCCGCGCGGAAGAACCGACTGCCCAGGATCTGCTCGCGCTGGTTCGCGCGGCGCTGCCTGATGCGCCGATGGATGTGCAGGCCCGTTACCACTCGAAAACCCGCCGCGGGGAAATCGAAACGGAAGGGCGGGTGGATATTCATACGGAATGGGGGGGCATGATTCCGTCGGCAAAATATGTCCTCAGGGATCTTTTTGGCGAGGAGCAGCAGCGTTTTGAAATCTCATGGGATGCCAATGGCGGGGCGTCCATCTCCATTTCGACCGGAAGCCCGCCGGTTGCGGTTGAAAATCCGGACCCGACCGCGCAGGTGGCCGGCATGGATTTCAGCTGGGCTGACCTCAGTTTTTCCTTCCTGTGGTGGAAAGACGCGAGGCTGTCAGGCACGGAGAAAAAGAAGGGCCGCCTGTGCCATGTGGTGGATGTGATCGCGCCCGATCCGGAAACCGGCGCGTATGCCGGAATGCGGCTGTGGATTGACCCGGAAATTGGCCTGCTGCTGCAGGCCGAGGGCTACAACCGCGAAAACGAGCGCATCCGCCGCATGGAAATCAAGAGTTTCAAGAAAATCGAGGGCTTGTGGACGATACAGGATATTGATGTTGAAAGCTTTCCGTCGCGCCACAAAACCCTTTTGCGTGTCCGGGATGTTGAAACTGAAACCCCGCCCGCCGAAAATGAGCCGTATTCCGACCGGATAGCCACGCCCGTATCACCTTGAAAATCGAAGCAGATTGAAAAGATTTGGTTGTCATTGGGGTTTTTTTGTATATGGTCTTACCGCTTGTTTGAAATGACTGAAGGAGAAAGACTGCCATGAAGATAATAGAATCCATTAATAAGGAAGTTCTGGCGCGCGCAATAGAGCGGGCAAAGAAGCAGAACATCATTCTGCCCACGTTCGCGCAGCAGAAGGATCCCTCAAAAATTCCCGCAAAGATTGTGAAGAAGCTGCAGGATGTCGGTCTGTGGGACATCAATCCCATCAACCTTTTCCGCATCACCTGGAAGAACGAAGCCAAGCCCAAGGGCGGCGGCTTCGGCGAAGGCAACTGGATCGAATTTCCCTCCGAGCTGACGGGCGTGGATGCGAAGATTGTCGGCCTTGTCGGCAAGTGGTTCCCCACCGGCGCGCACAAGGTGGGCGCGGCATACGGCTGCCTGGTTCCCCGCCTGGTGTCCGGAAATTTCGACCCGACCACCCAGAAGGCCGTTTGGCCCTCCACCGGCAACTACTGCCGCGGCGGCGCCTACGACTGTGCCCTGCTGGGATGTCCTGCGGTCGCTATTCTGCCCGAGGGCATGAGCCGCGAGCGCTTTGAGTGGCTGAAGGAAATCGGCACAGACGAAATCATCGCCACGCCGGGCACCGAGTCCAACGTGAAAGAAATCTACGACAAGTGCTGGGAGCTCCGCAAGGAGCGCGGCAACAAGATCGTCATCTTCAACCAGTTTGACGAGTTTGGCAATGCGATCTGGCATTACAACATGACCGGAAGCGTGATTGAGGAAATCTACCAGAATCATTACAAGACCGAGAACAGCCGCCTGGCCGGCTACGTCAGTGCAACGGGTTCTGCCGGGACGATCGCCGCGGGCGATTACCTGCGCACCATGCATCCGGGCATCCGCGTGGTGGCCACCGAGGCGCTGCAGTGCCCGACGCTCTATCAGTTCGGCTTCGGCGCGCATCGCATCGAGGGCATTGGCGACAAGCACGTGCCGTGGATCCACAATGTCCGCAACACCGATATGGTGGCCGCCATTGATGACGAGAAGACCATGCAGCTTCTGCGCCTCTTCAACGAGCCTGCGGGCAAGGATTTCCTGAAGAAGCAGGGCCTGAAGGAGGATTTCATCAACCAGCTCAGCCTGCTGGGCATTTCCTCCATCTGCAACTTCACGGCTGCGATCAAGGCCGCGAAATACTACGAAATGGATTCGCGCGATGTCATCTTCTTCCCGGCGACAGATTCCATGGAGCTCTATGCGTCGCGCCAGGCGGAAATGACCGAACAGCACGGCAAGTACGATGCGATAAAGGCCAGCAGCCACTTCGGGCGCTACCTCGAAGGTATTCGCACCGACAATCTGCGCGAGCTGACCTTCTTCGATCAGAAGGCGCTGCACAACTTCAAGTACTTCACCTGGGTTGAACAGCAGGCCAAGAATTCTGAAGATCTGCGCGCCCTCTGGGACGAGGACTTCTGGAAGGAACTGTTCGCTTCCGAACAGGTTGAGGAATGGGACAAGCTGATCAACGAGTTTAACGAGGGGACAGGGCTGCTGAAAAAGCTCTAAACCCGCTGAATCAAAGACATAAGGAGATTCTGAATGAGCAAAAAAATCAAGTCACTGATTGACCAGATGAGCAAGCTCAAGACTGGTCTGTACGAAAACGACTTCCTGCTGACGTGGGAGCAGTCGGATGCGGATCTGCGCGCGGTCCTCTTGGCCGCTGAGATCTTCGAGGAGCTGTTCCGCGAGGGCATCCAGACGCCGGCGTTCAAAAACGGCCTCGCGGTCTCCATCTTCCGCGACCAGTCCACCCGCACGCGCTTCTCGTTCGCGAGCGCCGCGAGCCTGCTGGGCCTGACGCTGATGGACATGGACGAGAAGAAGTCGCAGGTTGCCCACGGCGAAACCGTCCGCGAGACCGCGAACATGATCTCGTTCCTCACGGAAGTGATCGGCATTCGCGACGACATGTACATTGGCGAAGGCCATGAATACATGAAGGAAGTTTCCAATGCCGTGAAAGAGGGCTTGCGCGACGGCGTGCTGCCCCAGAAGCCCGCGATCCTGAACCTCCAGTGCGACCGCGACCATCCGACGCAGTCCATGGCCGACCTGATGCATCTGCAGAAAACCTTCGGTTCGCTGGAAAACCTGCGCGGCAAAAAGATCGCCATGACCTGGGCCTACAGCCCGTCCTATGGCAAGCCGCTGTCCGTGCCCCAGGGCATTATCGGCCTGATGAGCCGCTTCGGCATGAACGTTTCGCTGGCGTACCCGAAGGGTTACGACCTGATGCCGGACATTGTGAAAAAGGCCGGCGAGTTTGCCAAGGCCTCCGGCGGCAAGTTTGAAGTCGTCAACAGCATGGAAGATGCGTTCGCGGACGCGGACATCGTCTATCCGAAGAGCTGGGCGCCCTTCAGCATCATGGAGCAGCGCACGAAGATGCTGCGCGGCGGCGAAGCCGCGAAGCTCGGCGACCTCGAGAAGCAGTGCCTCGCCAACAACCTGAAATTCAAGGACTGGGAGTGCACCGAGGAGCTGATGAAGAAGACGAAGGACGGCAAGGCGCTTTACATGCACTGCCTCCCCGCGGACATCACCGGCGTGAGCTGCAAGCAGGGCGAAGTGGCCGCCACGGTCTTCGATCGCTACCGGACGCGCACCTACATGGAAGCCGAGCACAAGCCGTACGTCATGGCGGCGATGGTTCTGAACAACCGCTTCAAGGATCCGTCCGGACTGCTGAAGAAATTCCTCGACGACGCGATTCCGCGCCGCGGCGGGAAATAATCCGCAGGCCTTGTGATGAATGATCAGATGGCCGTCACCGGTGCCGGTGACGGCCATTGCTTTTAAAAACGGCCAAAACAACATGCACAAAACGGTAAAACTCAAACCGGGACGGGAGAAGAGCGTTCTCCAGTTTCACCCGTGGGTTTTTTCAGGAGCGCTTGAGGAAGTCCGCGGCGATCCCGGATCGGGCGAGACCGTCAGGGTTGAGGACAGCCGCGGAAAATTCCTCGCGTACGGGCTTTTCAGTCCGGAATCCAGCATTCGGGTTCGCCTTTTGTCGTGGACTGAATCCGATGTCATTGGCCCTGAATTTTTCAACCGCAAGCTGCAGGAAGCCGTGCAATTGAGGAAATACCTGCTTTCGCCCGAAGATTTTGGGGCTTGCCGCCTGGTGTTCGGGGAAGCGGACGGCCTGCCCGGATGGATCGCCGACCGCTACGGCGAATTTCTTGTACTGCAGTGCCTGACGGCCGGAGCGGAACGCTGGCGCGATGTCCTTGCCGATGAACTGTGCAAGGTGACCGGTATCCAAAACGTTTACGAACGTTCAGATGTGGACGTCAGGCAACTCGAGGGGTTGCCTGAACGCAAGGGCGTTCTCAGGGGCGGGCTGCCTCCGCCATCTCTCGAAATCAGCGAAAGCGGATTGAAGTTCATTGTGGATATTTGTGCAGGGCAGAAAACCGGATTCTTCCTGGATCAGCGCGAGAACCGGCGCCTGTTCCGAAAGTTTGCCAAAGACGCAAAGATATTGAATTGCTTCTGCTACACAGGCGCCTTTTCGGTTTATGCGATGGCGGGCGGTGCGCGAAGCGTAACATCGATTGACTCATCAGCCGAGGCCGTCGAAACAGCAAAAAAGAACATGGCTTTGAACGGATTTGATGCGCGCGAAAATATTTCATGGATTGAGGGCGATGTATTCCTTGAGCTGCGGAAAATGCGCGACAGGAACGAAAAGTTTGATTGCATCATCCTCGATCCGCCCAAGTTCGCAGCAACAGCGGCGCAGGCTGCCGGAGCCGCCCGCGGTTACAAGGATATCAATCTGCTGGCATTCAAATTGCTCAATCCCGGCGGACTGCTGTTCACCTTTTCCTGTTCCGGCGGCATTTCACCGGATTTGTTCCAGAAAATCGTTGCTGGCGCGGCGCTGGACGCAGGAGTGAACGCCCGCATACTTTATCACATGCATCAGGGAGCCGATCATCCGGTCGCGCTGCACTTTCCGGAAAGCGCATATCTCAAGGGTTTGGTATGCCGCGCGGATCCCTTTTAGCACTTTGTGCAGATACTCTTCTGTGATAGCCTGAATTATTATGAAAACCGGATTGCGGATTATCATTGGGGGGTTGCTTCTTGCGATGCCGATGATGAATGCCCAAGCGCGCGGGAAGGAGGAGCCGGAACGGGAATTTGTCCCCCTCGTGCGCATCCGCCTTCTGAATCCCGACAGGATTGGAGATGAAAAAACTTCGGTTCCCGGCTTCGCCCGTCAGGTCTTCAAGTTCATGGGCAATCAGGCCGCATGGCATGTGACGCCCGCCACAAACCGAATGGGGTGGGTGTCTTTCTGTTTCACGCGGCCTTGGGATATGAGCGGATTGAAGGCCGATTCAGTTCTGACCTTTGCGATGGAACCCGCGGACATGGATGACCGGATCGGAATTGTGATGGCAGACAGCAAAGGAAATGTTTCCGGTGTCCGGCCTATGTCGGAGTGCCGCGGCTCCGTTCTCAACAACCGGGGTGTTTATCGCGTGCCTGTTTCCGGAGATTCACTGAACTGGACGGCTATCAATGAAGTCCGGCTGGTTGTTCTCCATGTCTTTGACGAGCGCGTCACGATTGGCCTGCAGAATCTTTCGATCGAACCGCGGGAATGGGGGCGGCCTTGAACCGGGTGCACATCATCCTGCTGCTGGTGTCGGCCGTGATGGCGCTGGAGTCGTTGTGGGGTTTGATCAAGCCTCACGAGATCAGGAAAACCATCGGGGATTTGCTGCCGAATATTCCCGCGCGCCAGCCAGGAACAGGCATATTCTTCATTGCGCTGGCTTCTGCGCTTTGGCTTGCGGTGCCGGGCACGCTGGACATTTCTTCGTGGCTTCTGCTGGTGGTTGTGCTCTTCACTGCCACTATGGGGGTCGCCTGCCTGCGGGGGAATTCCTTCCGGCACCTGGCGGAACTGATGATTGTGAACCGGTCGCCGGCCGCCATCCGGATGATGTATCTCGCGGAACTGCTGCTGGCCGGGGTTATGATTTGGGCCGCTCTTACCGGGCGCTGATTTTCTTCTGCACGCCGGCCATCGTGATCTTTTCGCCCCAGAACATCCTCTCCGACGGCGTTTTGATCTCTTTCTTCAGCCATGCGGCCATTCCATACGATGGCGCGAATCCCTCGTAGACATGCTTCAATTCCCCGTAGTGCTCGTAAACCAGCGCGCGCGGCTTAATTTTCTTGAGCGCAATGTTGACGGCATCCACTGCGGTTCCCTTGCGATTGGGCTGCCCCTCCTCATAAAACGCATTGGGATTGCGCCACGGGATGAAGAGCAGGTGGATATCCTTTCCCGGCGTTTTCTCAAACTCCTTCGTGTAGTCCGTGTCGCCCGCAAAAATGAAACTGAACCCGTCTGGTGCGGTGACCTCGTAATATGCCACCGGAAGTTCTGCAATGGTTTCCTTCCAGACATGGCATCCGGTTCGGGCAGTGATTTTCAATCCGGCCAGTTCGGTTTCCAGTATCCCGTCCACCGGAATGAGCAGGGGATCCTCGCCGAACGTGTCGGCCAGGACCTTCGGCATCATGACCGGCTTTCCGCTCCGGAGACATGCGCGGACAAGGGCCGCATCGCAGTGATCCTTGTGGCGGTGCGTCACCAGCAGCATGTCCACCATGTTTGCGATGCGACGGGTGAACCCGGGCGGTTCAACCCAGTCGAAGTCCCGGATGATCGGCAGCAGATCGAGCGCAACAATTTTCCCCGCGAACTGGATAATGACGCCCGAGTTGTACATCTGCCACACCGTGACTCCCTGCGGCTTTGCCGAAAGCGTGATGGACTTTTCGATTTCGGTGACGGCCTTTACAAGATAGGTTTCAACGGTATCCCAAACCTCGTTCGGTCGTTTCTTCAGGTCGCAGGGCTGTCCGGGGCGAACATACTCCTCCAGGAACCGGTCAATTTCGGAGAAGGCGCGGTCGCGGTTCTTGTCGAACTTCCACGCCGGCGGATGCCGGAACAGGATGCTGACGGCGGTTCTGAATCTGTCAATGCTCATGGATGTTCAACACCATTTCTGAAATCAATCTGGCACATCATAGGTAAAGAGGATGTTGTTGTAAAGCGCGCCGGTCCCCAGGCATGCACACTGGCCGTTCAAGGGGCGGCGCGGCGCGGTGCGGGGAAATGCGCCCCTTGACATTTTCGCATAATGAACATATGTTCAATATAGAAGGATGAATATATGACCAGACCATGCTGCATGCGAAGAATCGGATTTGTCCCGGGCGTGACCTATTTCAAGCCAGCGGGCATCCCGCTGCGAAATCTTGAAGAGGTGGTGGTGACGCTCGACGAGCTGGAGGCGCTGCGCCTCGCCGATTTGGAGGGGCTCTATCAGGAGCAGGCCGCCGAACAGATGAAAATCTCGCGGCCCACCTTCTCGCGCGTGGCCGAAGCCGCCCGCCGGAAGGTTGCGGATGCCCTGATCAACGGCAAGGCCCTCCGCCTCGAGGGCGGTCCGGTGCAGCATGACGCGAATATTTCACCTGTTGACCCGGAGCGCCGGGGGCGGGGCGGCAGAGGTTGCGGGAGAGGAAGGAGACAAATATGAGGCTGGTACTGACATCACTGAGCGATGACCTGCAGGCGGAAATGGATCCGCATTTCGGACGGGCCCGAAAGTTTATCCTGTGCGACGCTGAAACAGGAAAATGGTCGGCGCATGACAACACCCCCAATCTGCAGGCCGCGCAGGGCGCGGGCATTCAGGCCGCCGAATTTGTTGCGCGTCTGGGCGCGGAGGCGGTTGTATCTGGCCATGTGGGGCCCAAGGCCTTTCGGGTGCTGAATTCATCCGGAATCAAAATATACCTGAAAGAGGGCGGCAAGGTGGCTGAGGCCATCGAGGATTTTAAAAAGGGTGAGCTTCCGGAGGCCGGCGGAGCCGACCGCGAAGGTCACTGGGTTTGAAATAAACAGAAAGAAAGGAGCATATCATGCCAGGTGGAGACAGAACAGGACCCATGGGAATGGGAGCAATGACAGGCAGAGGCGCGGGCTTCTGCGCAGGTGCGGCCGCACCGGGCCGCGGGTTCGGAACGGGTTTTGGCCGCGGTGGCGGTTTTGGAGGCGGCGGCCGCGGATGGCGGAACCGCTTTTTCGCCACAGGCCAGCCGGGCTGGATGCGCGGCGGCTGGGGCTATGCGGTGCCGGTTGCGCCGGCCCCGGAGCAGGAACTCGCCGGACTGAAGCAGCAGGCGGAATACTTTGGGCAGGCGCTCGACGAAATCCGCGGCCGCATTCAGGAGCTCGAAACAAAGAAACCTGAAAAGAAATAAAAGAGGCAGGGGGCGGCGCGCGGAAAATCCCGCGCGCCGTAACCTGAAGTATGCTATGCAGCCTTACCGTTATATATTCGGCCCGGTGCCGTCACGGCGCTTTGGCCGGTCGCTGGGGGTGGATCTGACCCCGCTCAAAACCTGCACACTGGACTGCATTTTCTGCCAGTTGGGTCACACATCCAACAAGACCATCGAGCGACGGGAATATGTGCCCGTTCGGGAAGTTCAGCAGGAACTGATCCGCTGGGAGAAGGAGGGAAGCGAGGCCGATTTCATCACTCTTTCCGGCTCTGGAGAGCCCACGCTTCATTCCGGATTCGGCGAGATTCTCAAATTCATCAAAGATAAAATGCCCGCGCCGGCAGTTGTCCTCACGAATGGCACGCTCCTCTGGCTGCCGGAAGTCCGCAAGGCCGCGGCAGAGGCGGATATTGCCAAACTTTCCCTCAGCGTTTGGGATGCCGCTTCATTCCAGCGCATCAACCAGCCCCACGAGGCCATTACTTTTGAACGTTATGTGACCGGCCTGCAGTCTTTTCGTGCGGAATACAGCGGAAAAATCTGGCTGGAGGTGTTTTTGATAGACGGCATGAACTCGGCCCGCGAGCAGGTCGAAAAGATCGCGCGGATTGCCGGCACCCTCGGGGCAGATGAAATACATCTCAATACGGCGGTGCGGCCGCCGGCCGACTCCACGGTCCATCCGGTGCCCGAGGATCAGATGGCCGATCTCGCGGAGCTGTTCCGCCCGGCGGCATCCATCATTGCCGGTTTCCCGAAACGGTGCGCGGCGAACATAAAGGCCAACGAGGAGACCATCCTGAACATGCTGCGCCGCAGGCCCTGCACGGCCCGGCAGATTGCCGACGCGTTCGGAATGCATGTCAATGAAGTATCCAAATACGCCGGCGATCTGCTGCGGTCGCAGAAGATCCGGTTTCAGTACCGGGACGGCGAGATTTATTTCGCCGCGGTGCCGGAGAAATAGTGTCATGCCCAAAACAGAGCCATTTGATCAATTCAGCGAGCGGTATGCCGCATGGTTTGAAAAGCATCCTGCGGCCTATCAGTCCGAACTGGCCGCGGTGCGCGATTTGTGGCCGGCCGGCGCGAACGGAATTGAGATTGGCGTGGGCGCCGGTCATTTTGCGGGACCTTTGGGTATCCGCCGCGGCGTGGAGCCTGCGGAAGGAATGCGGTTGATGGCGCTGAAAAGAAAACTCGGCGCTGTGAGCGGCACGGCCGAAAATCTCCCGTTTCCGGATGCCTGCTTTGACGCCGCCCTGATGGTGACGACCATCTGCTTTGTGGACGATCCGCAAAGGAGTCTCCATGAAATGTTCCGGGTTATTCGGCCTGGCGGTTATGCGGTCATTGGATTCGTGGATCGCGACAGCGCTCTCGGCCGGGAGTACGTAAGCAAGCAGAGCGAAAGCGTATTCTACCGTGATGCCCGGTTTTTCAATGTTGCGGAGGTGACGGCCCTTATGGAAGAAGCGGGTTTCACGGGTTTTGAATACCGACAGACGCTGTTCAGCGATCCCAAAACCTTGCAGGCGGAGGATCCGGTCCGGCCTGGCTTTGGCAAAGGTTCGTTTGTTGTGGTGCGTGGACAGAAACAGGAGAACTTGTCGTGAATCTGATTTGGAGAGACAAATCCGCGCCGGACGACCCGTTTCTGGGGCGCATGCTCGTCCCGACGTCCTCGGCGTATCTCAAGGGCCCGTGCGGGGACGAGATGGAATTCTATCTCAAAATCAGCGACGGGCGAATAGAGGACGTGACCTATTACACCACCGGATGCGAGCACACGCGGATGTGCGGGACAGCGGTTTCGCAGCGGACAAAAGGGAAGACGGTCCTTGAGGCGCTGGGCATTAGTCCGCGGGAAATTATTGAGGCCCAGGAATGCCTGCCGGAAGAGGGCAGGCATTGCGCAATCCTGGCCGTCAGCACGCTGTACCGTGCCCTTGCAAATTATCTGCTGTCGGATGAATCATGGGGTGCACAGCGATGAAAACGGTCATCGAATGCATCCCCTGTTTCGCGCGCCAGGCGGCCGAGGCTGTGGAGCAAACCGTCAGCGATCCCGCACAGCGCGAGGCTCTGCTTCGGCGTCTGCTCAATGTCATTGCGGCGGAGTCGTGGGATGGCACTCCGCCAATGATGGCGCAGCGCCTTCATCGGCTGATTCGCCGGGAGCTGGGAAGCAAAGATCCCTACCGCGACTTGAAGGCCCGCATGAATCAGACCGCGGAAGGTTTGCTGCCCAGACTTCGGGAACTTCTGTCGGGCCATGCGGACCGTCGCGAAACGGCTGTCAAACTGGCCATCGCCGGCAATATGCTCGACGCCGGCGCAAAAACACAGATTGGCCCGGATGAGCTGCCCGGCCACATGGAAGACATTCTCGGCACGCCCCTCAGCGGCGAGCCGGAGCGGCTGTTTGAGGCCGCGGAGAAGGCTCGCTGTATTCTCTATCTCGCGGACAATGCCGGGGAAATATATTTTGACCGGCTGCTGATTGAGGAACTTCCCGCCGAGAAGATCACTCTTTTTGTGCGCGGCGCGCCGGTGATCAACGATGCCACGCTGGAGGATGCGGACAGGGCCGGGCTGCCGGAGATTCTGCCTGTTTTTGGAAACGGATCAGACGCCCCGGGCACCATCGTTGAAGACTGCGATGATAAGTTCAAGGAGTGGTTTGACTGCGCCGATCTGATTGTTGCGAAGGGCCAGGGCAACTATGAAACGCTGTCGGACACCGGCAAGCATATATTCTTTCTGTTCACGGTCAAATGCCCGGTGATCGCAAAACAGATCGGCGAACCCGTGGGCAGCATGATGATAGTGGAGCAAAATGGAAATGAATGATTCAACTTTCACGCTTGCCGTGGCCAGCGGAAAGGGCGGAACCGGGAAAACCACCGTGGCGGTGAATCTTGCCGCGATACTGGCCGAACAGGATATTGCCGTTCAGTATCTGGACTGTGATGTCGAGGAGCCCAATGGTCATATTTTTCTCCGGCCCAAGATTGAAAAAACCGAATCCGTGACGATGAAGGTGCCGGTGATTGACGCTGTGCGCTGCACGGGATGCCGGAAGTGCGCGGAGGCCTGTCATTTCAACGCGATTGCCGTGCCGAAAAAGGCGATGGTTTTCACGGAACTCTGCCACGGCTGCGGCGCCTGCACGCTGGCCTGCCCCCAATATGCCATTTGTGAAACCGATCAGGAAATTGGTGTGGTTGAAAGCGGAACCTCCGGAAAGATTATGTTTGGCCAGGGACGGCTCAAGGTCGGCATTTCCATCACGCCGCCGATTATTCGCGCGGTCAAGCGCACCCGCAGGCTGGGGGGCGTTGTCCTCCTGGATTCCGCTCCCGGAACAGCCTGCCCGGTGGTGGCCGCCGTTCGCGATGCGGATTATGTCATTCTTGTGACGGAGCCGACTCCGTTTGGCCTGAACGACCTGCGGCTGGCAGTGGAACTGATGCGCGAACTGGGTCGTCCGTTCGGCGTGGTGATCAACCGCGCCGGCATCGGAAACGACGAGGTTAAAAAATACTGCGAAGCGGAAAAAATCACACTGCTGGCGGAACTGCCGGATGACCGCCGCGTGGCCGAGGCCTATTCCCGCGGGGAAATGATGATCACGCTGCCCGGATTCCGGGCTGCTTTGGAAGAAATGGCGATAAAAATTGCGGAATTTGCAAACCACGAAAGGAAAATATAAAAATGACATTGAACATTATATTGAGCGTTGTCGCGGGATCGGTTTTGATGGCCGTTCTTTTCATTGCTGCGATGCGGACGGGAATGATCCGGAGATACCGGATGCATGCATCGTTCGAGAAAGTCTGCGAAAATGTCGAAAAGGCTGTGAAGTCTGTTGACGGCTGGGGGCACCCGATTCCCGACTGGAACTTTCACGAGGTGGTCTCCCGGCAGCATTACTTCGACAATCTCAAGAAGAAGAAAATATTCTTTGTATGCAAGGCGAAGTACGCCAACCGGATTGTGGACAAATATCCGCATATGGGAGCGATGATGCCGTGCACCTGGTCGGTATATGAAACCGCGGACGGTAAAGTATATATCGCCAAGATGAACATTGCGCTGATGAGCAAGATGTTTCTCGGCAATGTGATCGGCAGCACGATGTCCCTGGTCGCCCGCGAAGAGCACGATATGATTCAGGAACTGCGCCGCCTGCTGCGTGAGCGGGCCGCCGCTTAATTTGCCCCGGGGAAAACCATGGAAAAGAGGGATGTAATCATTATCGGTGGCGGCCCGGCGGGCCGGTCCGTTGTTCATGCTCTTCACAAGGCCGGATTTTCCGGAAGCGTGACACTGATAAAGAATGAAGAGGTCAACGTCAACCGCTGCGCCATCCCCTATGGGATTTCGCAGGAGAAGCCTATAATGGCTTTTCAGATTCCTAATTCCCTCATCAGCGATTTTGGGGCGGAACTGCTGATTGACGAAGTGTCTGCGCTCGACACAACGGCCCGGCGCATCAAAACCGCCGGAGGATTGGAAATGCGGTACCAGCATCTGGTTCTGGCTACGGGGGCTCAGCCCCTGATTCCGGAAATCCCGGGGATTGAAACAGGAAATGTTGTTCCGGTCAGATCTCTTGCGGATCTTGAACGGCTTCGCGACCTGGCCCAGTGTTCTGAGCGGGTTGTGGTCGTCGGGGGCGGATATATAGGCGTCGAAGCCGCCGTTGCCCTGAGACGCACCGGGATTGAGGTGGCCCTGGTTGAAATGCGGCCTCAAATCCTGATGGCCACGTCCGAGCCGGAGTTTATCGCGCCGCTGGCAAATGCCCTGAAAGAGCAGGGCGTGGAACTGTTCACGGGCCGCAGGGTGGAATCCCTTGATCTGGAGGGGGGCTGCGTCCGCGCGGTCCGGCTGGATGACGGGCAGACGCTGAAAGCAAATTTCGTGGTGATGGCGGCAGGCGTTTTTCCCGATACCCGGCTGGCGGAGGCTTCCGGAATCCGATGCTCCCGATATGGCGTTGTGACGGACGACTATCTCCGCACCAGTGCGGGAAATATCTATGCGGCCGGCGACTGCGCGGAAAAGAAATCTTTTATAACGGGCAACCCGGCAGCAGGCGAGTTTGGAACAAACGCGGTTTTTATGGGCAAGGTTGTCGCTCGAAATATTCTAGGCAAACCGGCCCGCTTCCCGGGGATCATCAACAGCAATGTGTCCACCGTGTTTGACTGGTCAATCGGGTCCGCCGGCCTGATTGAAGAGGCCGCCGTGACGCAGGGCATCAAGGCGGTTTCCGGCATCGGAGAATCGCTTGACCGTTATCCGATGATGGCCGGCGCTTCCCCGGTCAGGATCAAACTTGTTTTCAACCGCGAGACGCGAAAAATCATTGGCGGAAGCGTTTTGCGGCGGGACCGGTGTGCCGCGGCCAACGTGGATTTTATTTCACTGGCCATACAAACGGGCGCAACCATTGAAGATGTCGCGCAGTATCAGTATTCTACGCATCCGGAACTGGCGGCAAAACCTTCAGACAACTTCTTTGTCTTTGCAGCGCTGGATGCCGAAAGAAAGGAATTCGCAACAGCATGAAAGTCAAGGAACTGGTGATCATCAGCGGCAAGGGCGGCACGGGCAAAACGAGTGTGACTGCGTCATTTGCTTCACTGGCAAAAAATGCCGTGCTGGCGGATGGCGACGTGGACGCAGCCGATCTTCATTTACTTTTGCAGCCGCAGATTAAGCAACGCGAGGAATTTCGCGGCGGACATGAGGCCGTCATTCGCGCGGAGGACTGCGTCGGATGCGGACTTTGTGAAGCGCACTGCCGGTTTGATGCCATCCGGCGCGATAGTGAAGTGTATGCCATTGATCCTTCTGGATGCGAGGGCTGCGGGGTGTGCGTCGGCATCTGTCCTGCCAAAGCCATTGATTTCCCGGTCCGGCCGGGCGGCGAATGGTATATTTCGGAAACACGCTGCGGACCGATGGTGCATGCCCGCCTGACTCCTGGTGGTGAGAACTCCGGCAAACTGGTGTCGCTGGTCCGCGAGGAGGCGCGCAAGATCGCCGAAGAACGGAAACTGGGTCTGGTGCTGATGGATGGGCCTCCGGGCATCGGCTGCCCGGTGATCGCGTCAATCACCGGCGCCTCGATGGTGCTGGTGGTTACTGAACCCACCCTCTCGGGCGAACATGATCTTGAACGGGTGCTGAGGCTGACAAACCACTTCAGAATATCTTCAATGGTTTGCGTGAACAAGTGGGACATCAATCCGGCTCAGACGGAGAAGATCGAAACAATGGCTGTGCGCCTGGGTGCGGAAGTTGCAGGGCGCATCTGCTATGATTCCGGGGTGACGGAGGCTCAAGTGGAAGGAAAATGCATCGTGGAAACAGAAACCCCCGCCGGCGAGGACTTGAAGGAAATCAAAAACGCAGTCTGGTGTCATCTTGAAACAGACCGGCAAAACTAACAAAAGGATAATACAATGCAGCAGGAAGGCAACTTGGAACAGTTTATGGAAGAACAGCAGCTCCGGGAGCGGCTCGGTCGCATCCGGCACAAGATCCTGGTGATGTCCGGCAAGGGCGGCGTCGGCAAAAGCACCGTTGCGGTGAATCTC
The DNA here is from genome assembly GCA_050178035.1 of Kiritimatiellia bacterium. Lineage (GTDB taxonomy): Bacteria > Verrucomicrobiota > Kiritimatiellia > JAKQHR01 > JAKQHR01 > JAKQHR01. The sequence goes on along the minus strand of JBFXGK010000010.1, from coordinate 77,096 downwards.
GCGGTATCGCTTTCGCTGGCAGGCCACAAGGTTGGGCTGCTGGATGTGGATATCCATGGGCCCAGCATCCCCAAGATGCTTCGACTGGAGGATGCAAAGGTTCAGCAGGTTGACGGGGCCCTTCAGCCTGTGGAGGCGGCGGGGATGAAGGTTATGTCCATCGGATTCCTGCTGAAGAACCGTGATGACGCGGTGATCTGGCGCGGCCCCATGAAGATGAACGTAATCCGCCAGTTTCTCAAGGATGTGGAATGGGACGATCTGGATTTCCTCATCATTGATTCGCCTCCCGGCACCGGCGACGAACCGCTTTCGGTCTGCCAGCTTGTCAAGCCTCTCGATGGAGCGGTGGTCGTCACCACGCCGCAGGACGTGGCGCTCGCCGATGTCCGCAAGTCGATCCGCTTTTGTCACCAGCTCAGTATTCCCGTGCTTGGTTTGGTCGAAAACATGAGCGGTTTTGTTTGCCCGCACTGCAACACCGTGACCGAAATATTCAAAAGCGGCGGCGGCGAACGAATGGCATCTGAAATGAAGGTGCCTTTTCTTGGCCGCGTGCCGCTTGATCCGGCCGTGGGCGAATCCTGCGACGGGGGTGAACCGTTCGTGTATCATTACGGCAGCACGGTCACGGCCCGGTCCTTTGACCGCATCAGCGCGCCCGTGCTGGCGCTGATGGATTCACATTCTGAAAGAAAAGTTCAACCCAAAGAAAAAAAGGAAAACATCATGAAAATTGCGATACCCCTTGCAGACGGAAAACTCTGCGCTCACTTCGGCCACTGCGAACAGTTCGCAATGGTGGATGCAGATGTCGGCGCAAAGAAAATCCGGTCCACAACGCATCTGAAACCGCCCGCGCATGAACCGGGCGTGCTTCCCCGCTGGCTTCACGAGCAGGGCGCCAACGCCATCATCGCCGGCGGCATGGGCCAGCGCGCGCAATCGCTGTTCGAGGCCAACGGAATAATGGTTGTTGTCGGCGCGCCGGCGGACACGCCCGAAAATCTGGTGGCCGCCTTTATGGAAGGAACGCTCAAAACCGGCGCCAACGTCTGTGACCATTGAAAAGGGGAGAAATGAAACTGGGAATCATCATCTATTCCACAGATGCCGAAGCGGCCTGGAATGCATTCCGGCTCGGTGTGTTTTCCATGGAGCAGGGCGATTCGGTGAAGGTGTTCCTCCTGGCCAAGGGTGTGGAATGCGAGAAGTTCAACACGGACCCCTTTAATGTCCCCGCCATGATGCAGACCTTCGCGGACAAGGGCGGCGAGATACTGGCCTGCGGATCCTGCCTCAAAATCAGGAACTCCGGAGGATCGGAGCTTTGTCCTCTTTCCACCATGAAGGACCTGTATGAAATCGTTCGCGAATGCGATAAGGTTGTCAGTATCTGAAAACGATGAATGCGAGTGAAATAGAAAGCATTTTGTGTTCTGAAATTGTTCAGGTTGCCGGCTGCACCGAGCCGGCCAGCGTGGCATTCGCTTTTGCGACGGCCAAATCATATTTTAAGATGCCGTTTAATCCACGGACGTTCAGCGCGGAACTGACCGCGACGCGCGACATTCTGCGGAACGCCTCAACCGCGGTGGTTCCCCGCCTGAACAAGCGGGGCCTGCGTGCGGTTGCCGCGGCGGGGCTTGCGTCATCGCCTGAAAGTTTCAATATTTTCCCGTCTCTGAAACTGCCGCTTGCCCGGAAAATTCTGCGCCGTCGCGGATGGCTTGCGGTTCATCCGCTGGATCAGAAAAAGTTTTACGTCCGTGCCGTGCTGAGGCAGGGGGGCGATGAAGTCGCGGTTGAAATCATCGGGCGGCATGACCGTATCGCGCGTGTGCTTCTGAACGGGAAGGTGTTCTATCGCGCCGAACCCGCTGAGGACTTCAACATCAGCATGGAAGAAATATGGTCAGTGGTCGGGCAGCGAAATCCTTCTTTGGAAGGAATTGCTCTGAAATTTATCACGCGCCAGGTGCGGGGAACAGGATCGAAACCGCTGGCGCAAAGGGTTCCGGAACTGGTGCGCGCGCGTATGCTGGGTTCCGCTTCGCCGGTGATGACCGTCACGGGCTCCGGCAACCAGGGGATTTTCATCGGGGTGCCGTTTTATGAACTGTATCAGGAAAAGGGCGAAGCCATTCTGCCCGCCGTGCTGTTTGCGCTGCTGACGCAGATTCATCTCACAAAAAAGGCATCGCGAATATCCGGCGCATGCGGACTGGCCACCAAAGCCGCACCGGCGCTGACTGCGGGGCTGCTCTACGCGCGGGGCGCATCGCTTGCCGAAATCAGGAATGCCATCGGAGAAACGTCGCGCCGCATCGGCCGCATTCCCTGTCCCGGGGCCATGGCCGGTTGCGGCGCCAAGGCCCGAAAAGTATTACAGCACGTTCTTCCTCAGCTGAAAGCAGTGTGATCAAGTGGACATCATAAAGATAACCGTCGTAGTTGAAAACACGGCTCCGCCTGAAGATCTGATAGCCGAGCACGGACTTTCTTTGTGGATCGAAACCCCGTCGGCGAAAATTCTCTTTGACACCGGGCAGGGGGAGGCTTTTCCGCACAATGCCGCGGCGCTGAAGATTCCGCTGGAGGGGGCGGACGCCATTGTGCTGAGCCACGGGCATTACGATCACACCGGCGGGCTGCCGCACGCCCTTCAGCGGGCGCCAAACGCAAAAATCTTCATGCATCCGGAGGCCTTCGCGCCCCGTTTCAGTCTGCGGGACACCATCATGCGCGCCATCAACATGCCGTATCCGGCGGAGGGCGCGCTGAAATCGCATCCGGAAAACATTGTGTGCACATCCGGCCCGGCGGAGATCGCGCCCGGAGTGCACGTGACCGGAGAGATCCCCCGCCGCAACAATTACGAGGATGCGGGCGGGCATTTTTTTCTCGATAAAATCGGAGTTCGGCCGGACCCCATTCCTGACGATCAGGCGCTGTGGCTCGATACCCCAAAGGGAACCGTTGTCGTGCTCGGATGCGCGCACGCGGGTGTCGTCAACACGCTGGAGTATATTTCGGAACTCAGCGGATCTTCAGAATATTTTGCTGTGATCGGAGGGATGCACCTTGCGCGCGCCACGGTCACGCGGCTGGAGAAAACGGCCGAGGCTCTCGAGCGCTTCAATGTGAAACAGATTGCCGCCTGCCACTGCACGGGGGCAAATGCCCTAGAATTTCTTTCCCGGCGCCTGCCCGGCCGTGTGATCCCCTGCGCTGCGGGAAGTGTATTCGATTTCGATGGTTCTATGTAAAAAACCGCCCTTGATTGCGCCGGGGGTTTCGCTTACACATGCAGTGAATCCGGCGGCAAAGAGCGCGGAGCGACCGGCAGGAAGAGAGGCAGTATGAAAAAGGCAAAGCATACACGGATCCATTACAAGCGGCGGAATTCTGATGATCCGCTAACACCCTACGGCAACCGTCCGATGGTGACCCCCATCGTGAACGCGGTGAACTACGAGTATCTCGACTTTGATGTCCTGCAGAAAATCACGGACGGAAAGATTGACGGCTACACCTATCACCGCGACGACAATCCGACCGTGCGCGCGGTCGAAAAGCGCATCGCGGAGCTGGAGGGCGCAGAGGACTGCGTCGTATGCACCACGGGCATGGCCGCCTGCTCAATGGTTTACCTGACGTATCTGCGAGCCGGCGGGCATCTGATTCTTTTCCACGACATCTACGGTGCGCATTACAAGGTGTCGCTCATCCTTGAACGGCTCGGGGTTGAAGTGACCTGGGTGGATGCCGCGGACTGGAAGAGCGTCAAAGACTGCATCAAGCCCAACACGCAGATGATATTCCTCGAGACGCCCAGCAATCCTCTGTGCAAGGTGATAGATATTGCCGCCACAAAGAAAATGGCCCGCACGGTCGGCGCGATGGTGGTGGTGGATAATACGTTTGCCACGCCGTATCACCAGCACCCGCTTGAGCTGGGCGCGGACCTCATCGTCCACAGCGCGACCAAGGCGCTGGGCGGGCACAACGACCTCATGGCGGGCGCCATCGCGGGCTCGAAAGATGATTACGACAAGCTGTGGTTCACAAGGCAGGCGATCGGCACAACGCTCGATGCCTACTCCGCCTCGCTGCTGGAGCGCGGGCTGAAGACTTTTCCGCTGCGCGCCGAGCGAATGGCCTCCAACGCGATGGCTGTGGCCAGGCATCTGGCGCAGTGCCGTGAAGTGTTCAACCTTCGATACCCCGGTCTCAAAAGCGACGACGGGCACAGAATTTCCGTCCGGCAGATGAAACACGGTTTCGGAGGCATGCTGGCGTTTGATGTGGGGAAAACGCAGGAAGACGCCAAGCGGTTCATCTCCGCGCTGCGTGTCGTGCGTCACGCGGTCAGTTTGGGCTCCACCGAATCGCTGATCTGCATTCCATTCCTGACCACCATGCTCTACATGCCGCCCGAGCGGCGCACCCTTTTCGGCGTCAAGCCCAACACGGTGAGGCTGTCTGTGGGCATCGAACCGGCGGCCGATATCCTGTCCGATATTGATCAGGCCCTGAAACAGGTCGCGAAACGCAAATAGCCCCGGCGACGGAAAAAGTTTCAGTTATTGGAACTTTTTGTGCCCGGCTTTACAGATGGGCTGACCGGTGTTAAATTGTCGCCGTAAGAATAATTCTTATCTGGTGAATGCGATGAAAAGAGCGGCGGACAAAAAGATCATGGCGGAGCGGATGGCCTCTTTTCCCGAACTCTGCCTGCGCACGGGGATCCGGGTCACGCACCAGCGCACGGAGGTGTATCGCGAGGTGGCGTCTGCCCTGGACCATCCTGACGTGGAAATCATCCACCGCAGCGTGAAAAAGCGAATCCCCCAGATATCGCTCGACACCGTGTACCGCACTCTGCGCCTGTTTGAGGAAAAGGGCATCATCAGTCGCGTCAGTTATCCCGGCGACCGTGCGCGGTTTGACGGCAACACAGGACAGCATCACCACTTCATCTGCACGGAATGCGGCCTGATCCGCGACTTCAACAGCGACGAGCTGGATGCGGTCCGTCCGCGGATGAAAAACGTGCCCTGCGGGCGGATTACCTCTGTGCAGATCGAGCTGCGCGGGCTGTGTCGCCGCTGCGCGCGGGCCTGACCATCTTCCGAAAAATATATTCTTTTCTGCTTGTATATAGGAATGATTCCTATATAGTACCCATACATTATTAAAAGAGCGGGCCGCCCGCGCGGGGGAGCACGGCCGGACAGCCCGCCAACCATAAGGAGAAATCAGAATGACAGAACAGAATGCAGAAATCCGCATGCCGCTGATTGGCGACAAGGCGCCGTCTTTTGTCGCAAAGACCACGCAAGGCGATATTGACTTCCCGAAGTGCTACGAGGGGAAGTGGGTTGTGTTCTTTTCACACCCGGCGGACTTCACGCCGGTTTGCACAACGGAGTTCATGACCTTCGCCTCGATGGCCGATGACTTCAAGAAGCGCAACTGCGAACTGCTGGGGCTCTCGATTGACAGCATCTATGCTCACATCGCGTGGCTGCGCACCATCAAGGAGAAGATCGAGTACAAGGGTATGAAGAATCTCGAGGTCAACTTTCCCGTCATTGAAGACCTGAAGATGGACGTGGCGCGGGCGTTTGGCATGCTTCAGCCGGGCGCGAGTTCGACGCAGGCCGTGCGCGCGGTGTTCATCGTTGACCCCAAGGGCATCGTGCGGCTGATCATGTATTATCCGTCATCAAACGGACGCAACATGGACGAAGTCATGCGCGTGCTGATCGCGCTGCAGACCGCGGACAAGCACGGCATTGCGACGCCGGCCAACTGGCAGCCGGGCGACGACGTCATCGTTCCGCCTCCGGGCTCCTGCGGCACCGCCAAGGACCGCACCACGAAGCCGGATCCGGATGTAAAGTGTCTGGACTGGTTCATGTGCCTGAAAAAGTGCCCGAAATAATCAGCCGGATATAGAGCGCATTTAAAACGCCCCGGAGTTTCCTCCGGGGCGTTTTTACAGTTGTTGCCCGGGAAATATTCAGAACTGCTGCAGGAAGCGGACGTCGTTTTCGTACAGGTGGCGGATATCGTGGATGCCGTAAAGGATCATGGCGATACGCTCGATGCCCATGCCGAATGCGTAACCAACGACATTGTGCTTGTCGTAACCCACGGCCTTGAAAACGTTGGGGTCCACCATGCCCGCGCCGGCAATTTCAATCCATCCGCTCTGCTTGCAGACGCGGCAGCCCTTGCCGCCGCAGACGTGGCAGGTGAAGTCCACTTCGACGCTGGGTTCGGTGAACGGGAAGAAATGCGGACGGAAACGGACCTTCACGTTCGGCCCCATCAGTTCACGCGCGAAATACGAAAGGTCGCCCTTCAGGTCAGCCAGCGAAACTTCGCGGTCCACATACAGTCCCTCGATCTGGTGGAAGTTGGCCGAGTGCGTCGCGTCCGGCGTGTCGCGCCGGTAGCAGCGGCCCGGCACCACGATCCGCACGGGCGGTTCGTGGGTCTCCATGTATCGCACTTGAACGGGCGAGGTGTGGCAGCGGAGCAGATCGCCGTTGTCGAGGTAGAACGTATCCTGCGGATCGCGCGACGGATGGTGCGGCGGCGTGTTGAGGGCGTCGAAGTTGTGATAGACCGTTTCGATGTCCGGCCCCTCGGCGACCGTGAAGCCCAGCGAATGGAAAATATCCACCACGCGCTCGATGATCTGGCTGATCGGGTGCCGTGAACCGGGCCGCGGCCACTGGCCGGGGAGCGTGATGTCGAACGGCGCCTTCTTCGCCTGCGCGGATTCTTCGAACGCCTTCTTGCGCTCATCCAGAAGCGCGGTGAGTTCGTTCTTCATCTCGTTGATGACCTTGCCGATCACCGGCCGGTCGGCCGGCTCGGCCGTTTTGAGGTTCTGCATCAGATCCTGCAGAATGCCCTTGCGGCTCATGTATTTGATGCGGAAAGCCTCCAGCGCGGCGGAGTCCGCGACGGCGGCCGCCTCGCTCAAAGCCTCGCCTTTAATCCTGACAATGTCTTCAGCGTTCATAAAAAGTTCCAATGGTTGGAAGAATCCTATTAAAAAGTTCCAATCATTGGAACTTTTTTCGGGAAAACTTCCAATGGCTGGAACTATTTTGTCGCGGCCGCTGTTCAGCCGTTGGACGTTTGGGTCCCGGGCTGGAAGCAGAGGCGGAGGATGACGATGGCCGGCCAGAGGGCGAGTACGGCCGCCGTGCCGATCCAGAGGCGCGGCGGGATTTTGGCCATGAGGTCTCCGCCCACCCACAGCCAGACGAAGGCCGGTAGAACGATTTGAAGCAGGTTGGCCCCGCTCTGCCCGATGTCGTGGAGGCGATGGGAGAGGACCACCAGAGTGATGTAGGCGGCCGCAACCGTGACGGGAACGGCAAGCCACAGGGTGACGGGCGCAGGCGTTTGGATGCTGTTCCAGTAGGCCAGCGCGAGGATGGCGAACAGCGGGAAAAAGCGTGCGGCAAAAGCGGCGCGCCCGGTGCGCTTGCGGAACTGCGTTTCCACGGCGATGCAGCGATCCCTGATCCAGAGCTGGCGGGGAATGGGCTGATGAGCTTGAATGTCCCTCATGGGTGACTCCTATTCTTTATCTTCTTTTTCAGCGTCAGCGGCCTTGTCCTGGGCTTTGCCCAGGGCCTTGGATTCGGCAAGAATGGAAAGACCGGCGCTTTCCCGGCCCTTCAGGTTGATGGCGTTCTGCGCGTTTTCGATGGCTGATTTGGCATCGCCGGCCGCAAGGGCGGTTTGAGCGGCGACGACAAACTGATCATGGACGGTATCCACAATCTGCATGGATCCGGCGTGCCCGGGCGCCAGGCGAAGGACGCGCTGGGCTTCCTTGGTCGCCGTCTTGGTGTCGCCGGCCTGGAAGGCGTCCTGCGCGGCGGCGGCATAGTGCTCGATGGCGACGGGCTTCATGGTGCGGTATTTCCCGATGCCGACGGTGAAGCCGCCGATGACCAGAAGCGCCATGAAGCCAATCACGGCGCGGCTGGCGAGGGCCTTGCCTTTCTGCCGCAGGAGCAGCGAGAGCATTGCGCATCCGCCGAAGAAGGCGAAGCAGGTCATGATGCCGAACCAGACGGTGTAGTTGCCCGGCAGGGAGACGTCGAGCAGCAGGCCGGTCACAAAGAGGCCGAGGGCGGCGCCGTAGTACTGGAAGGAGTCAATCACGCCGGAGGCGAATCCGGCCATTTTTTTGCCGCCGATGTCCACGGGGGCGGCGGCGCCGACGATGGAATGGGTGCTGTTGGCCGTGATGGCGATCAGAACGAGGAACAGGCAGCCGAGCAGGATGCCGGAGGTGGTGGGCCCGATGAGCTTGAGGGCCATGACGGTGGTGGCGACCGCGATGACGCAGGCCTCGCCGTAATAGAGAACCATGGCCACGGGATAGCGGTTGCCGCGGAAGAAGCGGTCAGAGACCCATCCGGAAACCACGGAGCCGCAGACGGCCACAATGGGCACGAGCACCAGCGTGAAGCTGGCAATGAGCGGCAGGTTGGTCTTCATGTTGAACCCCAGCACGTCCTCGAAGTAGAGCGGGGATAGCTGGTCGGCGGCATGCCGGACGGCGCCGGTGCAGCCGTAGGCCACGGCGTAAAACCACACGAGCGGGTTGGAAAACACAAACTTGAACGATTCGAGCACGGGAACCGTGGTTCCAGCGGAATTGTCCACGTCGTCCTGAATGGTCTCGTGGAAGCCCGCGTCCTCGGGGGACTGCGCGGAGATGAAGTAGAACCAGATGGCGACGATGCCGAGGAAAATCGGCGGGAGGCAGAAGAGCATGCGCCACTCGCCGGGGCCGACCACGAAAGCGAGGAAGCTGAAGCCCGCCAGAATCCACGGGGCCAGCATGGAAATCATGGCCTGGCCGGACTGGATCATGAAGCCGAAGATGCCGGAGAAAAGTCCCCGCTCCTCCCTGTTGAACCACGCGGCGTTGATCTTGACCATGCCGGGCGTGCCGGCGGCCTGGATGTAGCCGTTCACCATCCACATGGCGGCAAAGGCCATGAAGGAGGACGTCCACGGCGAAAACCCGATGAGAACGTTTACGGAGATGGATCCGATGGCGCCGATCAGCATCGAGGCGCGACCGCCGATGCGGTCGCAGAAGAGGCCGTTGAGGAGCTGTCCGGTGCCGTAGGCGATGGAGAACCATGCGGCGAGATTGGCGATGTCGCCGGTGGACCATCCGAACTCCGCGCGCATGCCCGCGCCGGCGAAGCGGAAGTTGTAGCGGCACATGTAAAACATCGCGTACAGCAGGCCGACGGTGAACCAGTTGAGTCCGCGGCGGGTCTTGAATCCCAGCGGATGCTTGTGCTGCTCATTCCATTCCAGTTTTGCTTGTGCTGCTATGGTCACTGTTCGACTCCTATGTAGTCAGGGATTTCAGTCATCATTTAGAACCGAAAACAACAAGTCCGCATCCTAACTGAAACGCGCGGCCGTGACAAAGGGTAATTCCAGAAAAGTGACCGCTTGCGGTTTTACGGCGGATGCGTTATCAGTGTGCCGGTTTAAGCGTGAGATGAAAAAGCGATTTAAGACAAAGAGTCCCGAAGAGACCTGCGCCGTTGCCGCCCAACTGGCAGGTGAACTGCGTCCGGGCTCGATTCTCGCGTTTCACGGGGAGCTTGGCTCCGGCAAGACATGCTTCATCCAGGGGCTGGCCGCCGCGCTGGGCGTCGAAGCCGCCGTGAGCAGCCCGACCTACACCATCGTCAACGAATACCGCGGCCGGCTGCCGCTGCATCACATGGACCTTTACCGCGTGTCCGATTCCGGGGAGGCGCTTCATCTTGGACTGGACGACTATCTCTACGGCGACGGCGTGACGGCCATCGAATGGCCGGAAGTGGTGGCTGATCTGCTGCCGCCCGATACGCTCCACATCTGGCTTCGCATGGGCAACGGACTGGATGAAAGGGAAATCTTTCTGCGCACAGGAAAAGAAGGACCTCCATGAAAATTCTTGCCGTTGAACTCTCGGCCCTTCAGGGGAGCGTGGCTCTTTCGGGCCCCGGCGACTTCAGTCTGCAGGAGGTTTGGGATCAGGAGCGCGGCCGTCATGAGGGCGTGTTCAGCCGCCTGCCGGCACTGCTGGGGCAGGCGGGATGGGAATGGAGCGACATTGACTGTTTTGCGGCCGGCCGCGGCCCGGGCGTTTATTCCGGACTCCGCACCGCGCTGACCTGCGCGCAGACCCTTGCTCTTCCCGGGGAAAAAGAAGTCTATTGCGTGAGCAGCGGCGCCGTCCTTGCGCGCGGCGCCGCGCGGGAAATGAATGTTCCGCGGGTGGCGGTGGTTGGAGATGCGCGCCGCGGGCTGGTCTGGCTCGGTATTTTTGACTTCGCCCGCGGAGAAACGGATTCGCCCGCCGAATGGTCTTTGGTGAAGGCTCCGGAGCTGCCCGGAAAAATTCCCTCAGGAATTCTGGTCGTAAGTCCGGATTACAGCCGTCTGGAGCCTGATTTTGCGACGCACGGCATGCACGGATTGAACTGGCTGAAGGGTCCGCGCTATCCGCGCGCGCGCGATCTGGCGGCACTGGTGCGACTGCGGAAAGAACAAAATATTCCATCTGAAAAACCGGTTCCGGTCTACATGCATCCGCCGGTTCTGATTGCTCCCCGCTTCACGGATAAAATACAGTGACCAGAAAGAAAGATCACACCGGCGCATCGTTGCAACCATGTGCCGGCCCCGTCTTCTGATGAATCAATCAAAACCAGAATTTGAAGAGCTTGACTATCAGCAAACCCCCATGGGGGAACTGATCCTCCAGCGCCGGACCGTCCTCGCGCTCAATAGCGCCGATGCCTATGAAATCAAGCTGAACAATGAATATCTCATGTCCAGCCTGTTTCACGAAGCGGAAGAAGTGATGTCTGATCTTGCCCTGGCGAAACTGCCGGGCCGCGACTGGGATATTGTGATCGGGGGACTGGGCCTGGGCTACACGGCGGCCGCCGCTCTCAGGTTTCCGCAGGTGGCCCGAATGATTGTTGTGGAGGCGCTGGAGCCCGTCATTGACTGGCACCGCCGCGGTCTGGTTCCCAACGGAAATCTGCTCAGTAATGATTCGCGCTGCATTTTCCTTCATGCCGACTTCTTTGCGCTGGCGCGGGGCAGGGGTTTTTCTCCCGAAAAAGCCGATGCGCAGTTCGATGCCGTTCTGCTGGACATTGATCATGCGCCCGATTTTCTTCTTAACCCAAGCCATGCCGACTTCTATACAGAGGCCGGATTGCACAAATTGAAGCAGTTTCTCAAACCCGCCGGCATATTCGCGCTGTGGTCGAATGACCCTGTGGATTCCGGATTCGCGAGCCGCCTGCAGTCCGTCTTTGGCTGGGCCGAAGGCCGTCAGGTCACATTCGAGAATCCGCTTCTCCAATCCACATCAGAAAACAGCGTCTACATCGCCCGCCTCAAGGGCTGAAAAGGCTCAAAAAGCCTCAAAAATGCTCAAAAATCGCAAAAAACTGGCAAAATAGGCCAAAAATCGCAAAAAACGGGCAAAATTCTTTAAATTTCCCCCCCCAAAAAATGATGAAAATTGGGAGCTGGCTGAATGTAAATTCAGCCCAAAATCCAGGAACAGAAAAACGGCCGCGGTGTTTCCACCGCGGCCGTTTGGTTTGAACCACTCTTAGTATTCGAAGCCGCTGTCGCCGATGAATTCGCGGATGAGCGAAGTCGGCGGAACCATCGAGCTGGGCGCCGCGTTGAAGCGCGACAGGAATTCCAGCAGGCGGCGCGCGTCGGCGTACTGCGGATCGTAGGGCTTCACTTCCGCCAGCAGCGGTTCCACATGGGGCTTCAGCACCGCCAGCTCGTAGTCGAGCGCGGAGTTGATGGCCGCATTGGCTTCCGCCTGGAAGGGGAAGATCCACTTCTTTTCACCGCGGCGCACGCTCGGCCACATTTTCAGCGTCATCAGCGCCGAGTTCCCGCGATAGTTATGGTCGCGGATCATGCGGCGGATGAGACGGTTGTCCGTGGTGGACACGCGGTTGCCGCAGTCCAGGTTGAGCTGCGTGAGCGCGCTGATGTAGATCTTGTACTTGTGGTCAGAGCTGATGGCCTCGGTCAGGCGCGGATTCAGCGAGTGAATGCCCTCGACGACGCAAATCTGGTCGCTCTCCAGCTTCATGGTCTTCCCGCGGTATTCGCGGTCGCCGGTGCCGAAGTTGAACGTCGGCAGCCCGACGGTTTCGCCCTTGTCCAGCAGGCTGAGGTGCTCGTTGAACAGCTTGAGGTCCACGGTCTCGATGTTCTCGAAATCCGGTTCGCCGTTCTCATCCTTCGGGGTGCGGGTGCGGTCCACGAAGTAGTCGTCCACGGAGATGGCCACCGGGCGCAGGCCGTTCACGCGCAGCTGCACGCACAGGCGCTTGGCGAAGGTGGTCTTGCCGGAGGAGGAAGGCCCCGCGATGCAGATCCACTTGATCTTTCCGCCGTGGGCGGTGATGGTGTCCGCGATTTCAGCGATCTTCTTCTCCTGATAGGCCTCGGAGATGTGGATGAAGTCGCGCAGCTTGCCGCTGGCGATAATGGTGTTCAGGTCCCCGACGGTGCGGACGTTCACGATGCGGCCCCACGCCTTGTAGGACTTGAAGATGTCGAACAGGTAGGGCTGGCGCTCGAAGGTGGACATTTTCGGGGTCTTGTTGTCGCGGTCCGGGAACTGGATCACGAACCCGTCCTCATACGCAAACAGCTTGAAGTGCTGGAGTGCGGATGTGCGGTCAACCAGCGGGCCATGGAAGAGATCCAGGTAATCCTCGCAGATGTTGACCAGCACCCTGGGCGGGTTGCTGTAGCGAAGCAGGTTGACGGTGTCGTGCCGGTTCTGGCCCTCGAAGTGACCGATCGCGTCGCTGTATTCGATCTTCCGGCGCACGATCGGGATGTCGGCTTCGACCAGCTGGTGCATCTTGTCCTCGATCTGCTTGATCTGCTTCTTGGTGATGCCCATGGAGCTGTTCATCTCAAAGTTGCAGAAATAGCCGTCGCCAAGCGAATGCTCGATGTATAGCTTCGCATCGGGAAAGACGTCGTGGGTCGCCTTGGCCAGCAGGAATGCCGCCGAGTTGCGGTAGATGCGCCAGCCGTGAGAATCGGCCAGCGTCAGCATCCGGATGTTGCTGTCCACCTCGATGGGGAAGGACAGCGACACCATGTCGTTGTTCGCCAGTGCGGCCAAATAGGGCAGGCCGGCCTTGTCCTCTTTTTTCTTGAGCAGGTCCCTGACGCAGGTGCCGGGTTTGATTTCGCGGGGGGCGCCGTTGTCCACGGTCACCATGATTTTGTCTTTTCGTATCATTCGTTTTCTCCTCTTTTCTCTTAAAAGCAAACGACCCTTATACACTAAACCTCCAATCTTTGGAATAGGGGGAATGTTTTTTTGTTTCGCGGCCCTTTTTCCGCCCGATGCCGCCGAAATTACGCTTGGAGGTTGCGGGCGTTGGCGGTATATTTATTGTTGATTGATGTATCCATGCGGGCATCGGAGGCTGACAATGAAAAAGAGCGAAACACTTCGTATTGAGGATCCCCGGCGTCATCCGCGGATTCGGGGCCTTTACCTGGTGTCCTACACCAACAGGGAAAAGGGGATTCAGAAATTTCCCGTTTCCCTGGGGCGGACGCTTGACCTGAGCAAGTCCGGCATCCGGCTGGAAGTGTTCCAGGAAATTGTGATGGGGTCCGAGATGGAGGTGGAGATCGGCATTCGCGAGGATAACATTGTCATCCGGGGCCGCGTGGTTCGCGTGGATGTGCACCCGAACGGGAAATCGCGCGAAATCGGCATAGAGTTTGACGAGGCCAGCGAAATCCTGGCCCGGGAACTTTCTATTTAGGCTTCTGCTTCATATCGTCGAGGACCTTCAGGGTCTTCATGATCTCGTCCCATTCGGGATCGGATTCCCCCTCGCCGGCGGCCGCCTCGGGTTTTGCGGGCGCCGCCGGTTTTTCATCATCCTCGGCCAGCAGACGGGCCAGCATGGAGGCCGCCTCGTCGTCTTCGGCGGAGGCTCCTTCTGCGGATTGACTTTGGGGTTCCGCCGCCGGCCCTTCGGGTTCCGCGGTTTCTTCTTCGATCGGAGTCCCGGGTTCTTCCGGGGGCGGCGGCGCGGCGGCGATCAGGAAATTGACTGTTGGATTGCGGATGGTGTGCTGTTCGATGATCACCGGCAGATGCGTATAGTTGAACGATTCGCACTTCATGCAAAGAACCTCGAGCACGGCCTCGTCATCCACCTTGTTGCCGACAAAGCCGTGCACGATTTCGCCGTTGGAGAAGAACATCTCGGCGGAGACGATGCCCTTCTTCTGTTCCAGTTCCAGCCCGCCGGTTTCCCTGGCGGTGTGCAGGTAGTAGACCAGCTGATAGGTCGTGAAGTCTCCGAACGGCCCGCTGATCTGCCCCATGGATGTGCGCAGGCTCTGGAAATATTTCTTGAATTCCGTCAGGTCCAGCTCGGGCAGAACCGGCGGCGGTTCCTCTTCCGCGGCGGCCTCGCCGGGCGGTTCGGCCGCCTTCCTGCGAAGCTTTATAATGAAAACGCCCTCAATAACGGCGATGAGCAGCAGGATGTAGCTTGAGAGCATGAACCGATCGAGGAACCGGATGACCGGATTCTGCCGGGGAACTGGCGGCGCAGGTTTGGCTTCGGGTTCTGCCGCGGCGGCCGCAACGGCAACGGCGGCTGTTTCCGTGACGGCTGCCACTATAGAAGTTTCAGCGGGTGTCTCGGCGGGCGCTTCGACCGGAACGGGCAATTCGGCGGGCGGTTCTGCTGCTGCCGGTGCGGGCGCTTCCTCAGGCGGAACTTCTGCCGGCGCGTCTGGAGGTGTTTCAACGGGCGCCGGGGAGGGGGCGGGCGCTTCAACGGGCTTCGCGGTTTCCGCCGCAGCGGCCACGGGTTCCGGCGCGGGTGTGACTGCGGTTTCGGCCGCGGGCACCGGAGCAGGCTGCGGAGGCTCCGCCGGTTTTTCCGGCAGCGCTTCAGCCGGTTGCGGAGTTTCTGGCGGCTGTTGAACCGGTACGGGAGCAGGCGCAGGCGCTGGTTGCGGCTCGGGCGGAGGTTGTGCAACGGGCGCAGGCTCGATAACAGGCTCCTTGACCATGGCGGGCGCCGTGGTTTTCACGACGGGAACAGGTTTCGGTTTTGGCCTGAGGGCAGGAACTGCGACCGGCTTTGGAGCGGGCTTGGGCGGGGACGGTTTTTCGGATCCCGCCATGGTGATCTGCACCGGTTGCTCAATCGGCACCAGTTCCTTTTCGGGCGGCACAAATGCCAGTCCAGCCGGAAGTTTTTTGGGGATGTCCAGCCTGACGCTGTGCCGGTAGGCGCTGAATTCCACAACGCGGGAATTCTGGGTCTCCTTCAGGATCAGGAGCTCATCGCCCGCCTGCAGAAGGAGACTGCCTTCCACCGACCGGGCCTTGTCCCCGAAAATAAGCTGTTTCTGAAGCGTTACCCATGCGATCGGATTTCCCTTCCGGTCCAGCTTGCGGACTGCGGCCAGCAGGTCTTCCGAGAGCGCGACGATAAAAAGTTCGGCATTGTCCTGCAGCAGCGGATAGCTCTCACCGGGGGCGAAGATGTGCTCTGCATCCGGCACGGGAATCAGGGTGTTCTCTGTTGACTCAATGTACCCGAAGGGCGCATCGCCGGCCCCGAAGCACAGCCCTGCCGCCGCTGTGATGATCAGCAGCGCCAAAAAAATATTTTCAGGACTCCTCTTCATTCTGGTTGCGAAAACTGCATTCACAGTCTTTTAAACCGGTTGCGCTGTCAAATCATAAAAAAGCGCCCGGCCATCCGGATTCCAAAAAAATGCTCAAAAAACGGGCATTTTTGATCAAAAAAGCCAAAAAACAGCACTTTTTGGCCAAAAATCGGTTCATCCGAAAAGTTCCTGTCCAAGATAAGACATACAATGGATAGTCGGACAAGTAATAACGTATTGCAATGATTGTAACTATAAGATGCGCAATGGATTGCTCTCTCACTCGAAGCGGGTTTCTGCTCGGAGGCAACAACATCCTGCATGTGTCTCCGATTTGCAGGAGAGCCTTACCTGCCCGCGACCCCGCTCCGACGAGCTGGGCGGGCCCATTCTCGCGGAGCCGCGGGCTGGGCTTGTTCAAAAATATATGTTTTTTCAAATGTTTTCAGACAGGATCTTTCCCGATGAGCCCAAAAATCGGCTTTTTTTGCCCGTTTTTGCATTTTTTTGCCTTGGCGGCGCCCAAGTGGTCTCTGCGACTTTGCATCGGGCAATGCTTGATATGCCGTGTTTGAAACTGCTATGGTTTTCCGCATGTCCAGTACAGGCGAAACAGGAAGAACAGCTTGGCGCAGCGCGTGGGGATTTGTCTTCATCGGGCTGGGCGTCATTTTTCTGCTCAGCCTGGTGTCGTGGCAGGCGGGCGATCTCCCGCTGATCCAGGAGCCGCCGAACGAGCAGGGAACGAATCTGATCGGGCCCGCCGGGGCGTGGATGGGGCTGGCCGTGTTCTGGTTGTTCGGCGCGCCGGGCTATCTGTTCCCGGCGGCACTTCTGGCGCAGGGCCTGTTCCTTATTTTCAAGAGAAGCGGAAGCCTGTGGGCCAAGGCGCTGCATCAGCTTGTGGTGCTGGTTTCGCTTTGCTGCATCGTGGAACTGCAGCCCGACCTGTGGGCCGCTCTGCGGCAGCATCTGAACATTCCCTATGCGGGCGGCCTCATCGGCCATCTGCTGGCGACCGCATTCCTGGTGCGCCTGCTGGGCGTTGCGGGCTGCGCGGTCGTGGCAATCTGCGCGCTGCTGGCCGGCCTGGTGCTGCTCTTCGAGGTTGAACCCGTTCAGACGGTGGGCGGACTCGGCGGGCTGCTGGCAGCCGGTTCCCGCAGGATCGCGTCGCTGTGGCGTGGTGCGAAAGACCGCCGCGAAGCTCTTGATGAGGAAGCCCACGAACTGGAGCGCAAGCGCAAGCAGCTTGAAAGAATTGTCAAGCGGGAGCCCCGCAAGCCTGCTCCGGTGGTGGAGACCCCGCCGGCGCCCGAGCCTGAGCCGGAACCGCCGCCCCCGCCGCCACCTCCGCGCCCGCCGCGCAGAGAAAAACCCAAGCCTCCGCCGGTCGAGGAGACCGGGCCGTCGGGAGCCGACACGCTGCCCGCTATCACGCCGCAGTACACGCTGCCGCCGATGAACCTGCTGGACAAGCCGCCTCCCGCGCGCGACCGGCAGATCAAGGAAAACTTTGAGGAGAGCGCGAACATCCTGAAGGAAACCCTGGCCGATTTCGGAATTGATGCCGAGGTCACCAACGTCGAGCGCGGTCCGGTGGTCACGCGCTTTGAGGTTCTGCCCGCCGCGGGCATCCGCGTCGAGCGCATCAGCGCGCTGAGCAACAACATCGCGCTCGCGATGAAGGCCGTGAGCATCCGCGTGCAGGCGCCGATCCCGGGCAAGGGCGTCGTGGGCATCGAGGTGCCCAACTCGACCACCACCCTGGTCTATCTGCGCGAGCTCCTCGAGGGCGAAGCGTGGCAGAAATCGCGCGCCGCGCTCCCGATGGCGCTGGGCAAGGACGTGGGCGGCAACGACATCATCTCCGACCTTTCGGACATGCCCCACATGCTGATCGCCGGCGCGACCGGCTCGGGCAAGACCGTCTGCATGAACTCGCTTCTGGCGGGCCTGCTCATGTCGCGCACGCCGGACCAGATGCGCCTGATGCTGGTGGATCCGAAGATTGTCGAGTTTTCCTTCTATAATGAGCTGCCGCACCTGGTCGTGCCGGTGATCACCGACCCCAAGAAAGTCGGCCTCGGGCTCCGCTGGGCGATCATGGAGATGGAAAAGCGCTACAAGCTCTTTGCCAAGGCGGGCGTGCGCAACATCTCCGCCTACAACTCGCGACCGAAAGTGACGCAGGAGGAGCTTTTCGGCGAGCCCGACGAGGCCGCTGAAAACAGCGCCGCAAAAATGCCCGACCGCCTGCCGTACATCGTGATCGTGGTGGATGAACTGGCCGACCTGATGATGGTGGCGCAGGCCGAGGTGGAAAACTACATCGCGCGCCTCGCGCAGCTTTCGCGCGCGACGGGCATTCACATGATCCTCGCCACGCAGCGGCCGTCCGTGAATGTCATCACGGGCTCCATCAAGGCCAACATCCCCGCGCGCATTGCGTTCCAGGTGGCCCAGCGCAACGACAGCCGCACAATTCTCGACGCCAACGGCGCCGACAAGCTGCTGGGCAAGGGCGATATGCTTTTCCTCTCCCCGAAGACCGGCAAGCTCGTCCGCGCGCAGGGCACCATGACCAGCGACGGCGAGATCCGCAAGATCGTGGATTTCTGGAAGCAGCAGGGCCGTCCGCAGTATGAGATGGCGATCAAGGAGCAGATCGAGAACAAGAAGGCGGATCTGCCGGAGATGGACGGCGACGATGAGCTGCTGGATCCGGCGGTTGAGATCATCCGCCAGACGCGCCGCGCGTCCACCTCTTCGCTCCAGCGCCGCCTGCGCATCGGCTACACGCGCGCCGCGCGCCTGATGGACGTTCTCGAGGAAAAGGGGATTATCGGACCGCCCAACGGTTCCGACCCGCGCGAAATTCTGATTGATTTGGACGGCGAAATCCCGCAGAACCCCGATGACGACGAGGAGATCAACGACTGATGCCGCGCATGGGACAGATTTTTAAAGAGGCCCGCGAGAAAAAGGGCGTAACGCTTTCGCAGGCCGCGATCGCGACCCGGATGAAGGTGCAGACGGTTCAGCATCTTGAAAACAACGATTTCGGGAAAATTGCCGCGCCCGCCTACGCCAAGGGATTCATCCGGCTTTATGCGGAATATCTCGGGCTGGATTCGGCCCCGCTGATCCTCGAATATCAGCAGCAGTACGGAAGCGCGCTGCCGGTCCTCGCCCCGGACACGAAACAGCCCGCATGGAAAAAAACGGCAAAGAGTCTCGGCTTGAAACTGGCCGCTGGCCTGAAGAAAGTTCCGCGCGCCGTCTGGCTCAAGCTGTTGGGCGCCGCTGTCGTTTTAATTTTAATCTGGCATCTGGCGGCATGGATCAGGACCGCCGCGGAGCAGCGGGGAGAAATTCCGGCCGGTGCCGAAGAGGAAAGCGCCGGGATGGCGGCAACACCGGGATTTCTTGAGGATCCGCCGGAGCCCTACTGGGACGCGCTTGATCCGTCGGCCAAACCTGTTCAAGATGGAGATGCTCAATGAAATGGAATATCCCCAACATGCTCACGGTCAGCCGCCTTTTTCTGGCGCTGATCCTGATCGCCCTGATCGGAATGCCGTTTCCGATGACCAAGACGGCGGCCCTGCTCGTTTTCATCCTGGCGGGCATCACGGATTTTCTGGACGGGCATCTGGCGCGCAATGTGTACGGTGTCACGGCGTTCGGCCGGCTGATGGATCCTCTCACCGACAAGGTGCTGGTGTGCTCCGCGCTGGTCAGTTTTGTCGGCATCCGCCTGCCGGGATGGAACCATCCGCTGCTGCCGGTCTGGATTGTCGTGGTGATCATCTCGCGCGAATTTCTGGTTACGGGACTTCGCCTGCTGGCCTCCAGCATGGGGCACATTATATCCGCCGGCCGCTGGGGCAAGCACAAGACCGTCTGGCAGATCGTAGCCATTTCGGTGATCCTGCTCGGGCTCGCGGTGCGCTACGACATTCTCAACACCGTTGCCACAGAAAGTCTCTTGAAGTTCGACTTCGCGTTCGGCCTGATTGCCTATGCCATCGGGCTGGCCGTCACCATGATCACGGTGGCCTCGGGCGCGATGTATTTTGCCGAGCACACTGAACTGCTGCGGCACAAGGTTCAGTGAAAAGTCTGTGGAGAACAATGCAATGAGAAAATTCCCTGCCCTCATATTTTTAACAGCCTCATCCGTCTTCGCGCAGGATCCCGAGGCGGTCGCACAGCGCATGTCGCTGGGCGAAATCATCGAAACCGGCGGCTGGCTGATGTACGTGCTCGGGGCGATGTCGGTGATCGGCCTTGCCATGATCATTTATTTCTTCATGGTGCTTCGCGAGGAGCGGGTGTGCCCCCGTCGGTTTCTGGACGAGCTGTATGCCGAACTCAAGCAGCGCCGCCTGGACCGCGCCGCGGAACTCTGCCGCCGCGAGGATCACGCGGCTGCGAGCGTGGCCCTTGCCGGACTGGAGCACATGGACAGCAGCCGCGAAATGGAGCCCGTCCTGCTGAAGGAAATCATGGAGGGCGAAGGAAGCCGCCAGGCCTCGCTGCTGCAGGGCCAGATCCAGTATCTGCTGGATCTGGGCGTCATTTCCCCGATGGTCGGCCTGCTGGGCACCGTCATGGGCATGCTGCGCGCGTTCAACGCCGTCGCGCTCGACATCGCCAAAGCCAAGCCGATGATCCTCGCGGCCGGTGTTTCACAGGCGCTGATCACCACCGCCGCCGGCCTGCTGGTGGGCATCCCGGCCATGATCTTCTATTCCTATTTCCGCGGCCGCAGCTCCAAGCTCATTTCCAATCTCGAGGCCGCCTCCGCTGATATCCTCGGCGAACTGCTCGAAGCGGAAAATGCCCCGGCTGAAAAATCCAGCGCCTTATGAATTTCCGTAAACAGAACAAACTCGAGCCGCTGAGCTTCCAGATCGCGCCGATGATCGACGTGGTCTTTCTGCTGCTGTGCTTTTTTATCACCACGCAGGTTTTCTCGCAGTGGGAAACGGAAATAGACATAGCGCTGCCGACCGCCCAGACGGGCGAAGTGCCCCAGCGCCTGCCCGGCGAACTCATCATCAACATCCTCGCTGACGGCCGGACTGTGATCAGCGGACAGGAGCAGCCGGAGGACAGCCTCGGGCCGCTGCTGAAGCGCCTTTCCGGATTCTTTCCGGGACAGCCGATCATCATCCGCGCCGACCAGAAGACCGCCTATCAGCATGTGATCCGCGTGCTGGACCTTTGCCGCCAGGCCGATATCTGGAACATCTCGTTCGCGACCAGTGTGCCGGAGGAATAGAATGAGGTTCGCGATTATTTTATCCGCATGGTTCGCGCTTTCCGTTTCCGCTTTCGCGCAGACGGACAGCGCCCGGCAGTTCGCCGACGGGCTGTACGCCCGGGGTTATCACGAGATGGCCGCTCGCGAATACCGCGAGCTTCTGGCGAAAGAACCCTCCCGCGGGGATGCCGACGTGATCCTTTACCGCCTTGCCGAGTGCCTGATCAAGGGCAAAGACATGGCCGGAGCCTCCGAGGCCTGCGGAAAGCTGACCGCATCCCATCCGAAAAGTCCGTATGCCAACAAGGCCCGCCTGCGCCGGGCCGAGATCCTGATGGAGCAGGAAAGCTTCGACGAGGCCCTTGTGCTGCTGGGCGAACTGCTGGCATCCTCTCCGGAAGACGAAATCGAAGCCGGCGCGCTGTATCATCAGGGAATGCTCCTGAGGGACAGCGGACAGCCTGCAAAGGCGGAATCATCGTTTTCTAAAGTGGTGGACCAGCACAAGAAATCTCCGTATGCCTCGTTTGCTGCACTCGAACTGGCGGCCATTTATAGGGCGGATAGGCCGGCCGATGCCGAGGAGCTTTATCAGCAGATGACAGCCGATAATTCCTCGCCCCGTCTTGCGGCCGAAGCCGCTTTTCAGCAGGCCGTGCTGGCCTTTGAAAGGAAAAGGTTCCGCGACAGCGCCGCCGCTTTTGACCGGCTCTTGAAAAACTGGCCTGACGATCAGCGCGCCGCCGAGGCCCCGCTTCGCGCCGCATGGGCAATGTTTTATGCCGAGGATTACACCGCTTGCGCGGAACTGGCCGCGAAGCACGGGAAGAAAACATCCGACGAGTGGCTCTATCTCCAGGCCGCCAGCGCCCGCCGGCTGGGCCGCGAGGACGAAGCCAAGCCGCTTTATGCCGCGCTGATTGCGGATCACCCGGACAGCGTCTGGCGCGCTGCGGCCATTTACGAGCAGGCCTTGATCCTTTTCAACGGGAAAGATTTCAAGAAGGCCGCCGACATGCTTGAACCGGTGCTCAAAGACTCGTCCGTCAGCGAGGCGGCCCATCTTCTGATGATCGAAGCCTGCGTTTCGGGTGGGAATGATGAGCGGGCGCTGAAGGCCTGCGCGGATTTTGCGGAACTTTTCTCCAGGAGCAAAGAGCTGCCCGCGGTTCTCTACCGGCGGGCGGACATCCTGCTGAAGCGCGATGCGTGCCCGGAGGCCTCGGATATTTTGGCGAGGATTGTGCGTGACCATCCGGAATCCGATGTTGCCTGCGCGGCACAATTCAATTTGGCTTTTTGCGAGGAAAAGGCCGCCCGCTGGGAAGCCGCGCTTGAAGGATGGCGCGCTGTGCGCAGTCAGTGCAAGGATGCGGCTCTTGTCGAACAGGCATCATTCCGCGAGGCGCTTGTGGAGATGCAGCTTGGCAATGACAAACCGGCTATCGGCACGCTTGAAAAGTTCATTCGCGATTTTCCGCAATCAAAGGATGTGCATGACGCCGCGTGGCGGCTGGGCATGCTGCTGACCCGCTCGGGGAAGGCAGAGGATGCGCAGAAAGTCTACCGTGCCGCGCTGGATCGCAAGCCGCCGGAAGAATGGCGGGACAAGTTGAGAATCCCTCTGGCCGCGCTTCTGCAGCAGACGGGCAGGGATGATGAGGCTGCCGCGATGTTTCAGCCGCTGCCCGGGAAGAAGGCCATGGGCGACATGCCACCGGCCCTGATGCACTGGCTGGCAAGCCGTTTGCTGAATGCGCAATCCTTTGCGGATGCCCAGACGGTTGCGCTGGCCCTCGCAAAACGCAAAGATGCCGCGGCATGGGCGCAGGGCGGCTGGTATCTCGCCGGCAAGGCTTCCTCCGGACTCGGTAAAAAGGACGAGGCACGCGAGGCCTTTAAGAAGGCGGCTGAAACAGACGGCGATGCGCGCACCTCGGCCGATGCGGCTCTTCAGTGGGGCTTGCTGGCACTGGATGCCGGCGCAGCCGACGAAGCGTCCGGCGCGTTCACCCTCGCGGCTGAGCGCTCGCCCGGCGACGATCTTCTGGAAATCCGCGCGCGCAGCTATTATGGCCTTGGCCGCGTGGCCGAATCGAAGGATGACTGCGATGAGGCCTCGCGCTACTACTTGAGCGTGGGGCTTCTCTTTGACGAACCGGCCCTTGTACCGGAGTGCCTGTGGCGCGCAGCGGAATGCCTCGGAAAACTCCAGCGAAACGACGAAAGAAACCTGACCCTCAAGGAGCTGCGGGAACGCTATCCTGAGAGCGAGTGGGCAAAGAAGGAACAGCTGTAGATGAAAGAACAGGACTGGGACATCAAGGCGCGGTCGGAAGCGTGCTCGAAATGCGAACACGAGTACGAGGATATGGAGCCCTTCTATTCAAAATTGACCTTTGAGTCAGACGGCTACCACCGTTCCGACTACTGCGAGAAATGCTGGACCGACGAGGTGCAGGCCAACGCACTCAGCCGCTGGCGCACGATTTACCGCGCGCCGGCGCCGCCGCCGGAGCCCGCCGTCAAAAAGGAAACCGCAGAGTCGCTTCTGCGCGAACTGATCGAGACCGACCGCGTGGTGGAGCAGGCCAACACGATTTACATTCTGGCCGTGATGCTTGAGCGCCGCCGGATCCTGGTGGAACGCGATGTGCAGGAGCGCGAGGATGGCACACTGGTGCGCGTTTACGAGCACAAGAAGACCAACGAAGTTTTCATGATTCCTGATCCGCGTCTCAAGCTGGCCGAGCTCGAAACCGTGCAGGCCGAAGTGATCGCCATGCTTGACGGAACCGCCCGCGCCGCCCAGCAGGAACTCTCCGCACCCGTTGGAGGTGCCGCTGCGCCGGAAACTCCGCCGGAACCGGCGCCCTGATCTATGCTCGATGTTAAAATAACCGGGGGAATGGTTTTTGACGGGACCGGCACGCCTGGCCGCCCTGCCGATGTTGGGATCATGGGCGATTCCATTGCCGATATTGGCAATCTGTCTGCCGCGCCAGCAAAACGAATCATTGATGCCGAAGGTAAATATGTCTGCCCCGGTTTTATTGATGTCCATTCGCATTCCGACGCATACCTGCTGATTCAGCCGGATGCGATGAGCAAGATATATCAGGGGGTCACCACTGAAATCGTCGGCCAGTGCGGCGCCTCGGCATCGCCGCTTCAGGGCAGCTACAAAATGCCTTCGGACTGGCGCGACAAAAAATATCCCAGGGAATGGCATTCAGTGTGTGAATACCGCGCCGCCCTGAAAGAAATTGCACCTGCCGTGAATGTCGGATTTCTAACCGGGCACAATGCCATCCGCGCGGGTGTCATGGGCTACGAACCGCGGCAGGCTTCGGCCGATGAGCTCGCGGCTATGAAGCAGCTTTTGGAGAAGTGTTTGAATGAGGGATCGTGCGGTTTCAGCACGGGCCTTGTCTATCCTCCGGGAAGCTGCGCGGAGCCATCCGAAATTTGGGAACTGGCGCGCGTGGTCGCAAAGCATGACGGAATTTATGCGTCCCATATGCGAAGCGAGGGTGCGGGCCTGATCGAGGCTGTGGAGGAAACCATCGAGGTTTGCCGCCGCACCGGTGTTCGCACGCAGATTTCGCATCTGAAAACTTCCGGCCTCGCGAACTGGCCGAAAATTGACCGTGTGCTTGAAATCATTCGCGCCGCCCGCGCCGAAGGACTTCCGGTCATGTCCGACCGTTATCCGTACACCGCATCATCAACCGACCTGGACATTGTACTGCCCGCATGGGCTTCAACGGGAGGCCCTGACATTGTGCTGGGCCGCATCCGCGATGCAGCGATCCGCGCGAAGATTCTGGCGGAACTGAAAGCGGGCCGGACGGATGCCGACTGGGAGCGGATCATGATCGGATCGGTCAGCCATCCGGACCACGCGGATTATCCCGGCCTGCGGTTGCCGGAAATTGCGGACAAAATGAAACTGCATCCTGCAGAGGCTCTCCTTCAGATCATTGAAAAGGATGAACTTAAAACCGGCGGAATTTTCTTCGGCATGAGCGAAGAAAACATGTGGCGGATTCTCTCGGAACCTTATGTGATGATCGGGAGCGATGCCTCCATCCGGGCTCCAGAGGGTCCGCTCAGCGAAGATCATCCGCATCCGCGCGCCTACGGGGCATTTCCACGTTTCATCCGCAAGGTGGTTGATGAAAAGCGCATGCCGCTTGAAGAAGCCGTCCGCAAAATGACCAGCCTGCCTGCGGAACATTTCAAACTGCAGGGCAGGGGGCGGCTGGCGGAAGGCTTCAAGGCCGACATTACGGTGTTTGATCCGGAGAAAATAGCCGACAGGGCAACCTTCGCGAAGCCTCATCAGCTTGCCGCCGGCATTGCGGCTGTTCTTGTGAACGGATGTGTCACGCTTCTGGACGGAAAACTCACCGGTCAGCGTTCAGGTTCCGTGCTGGCTGGATAGAACCCTCTGCACGGGATCACGTGGCGCACGCCGCCGCGCGGGTTTTCGACATCGCCTTTGCGGCGCGGGATCAGGTGCACATGCACATGGAAGATGGTCTGCCCTGCCGCTTCGCCGTCGTTGATGCCCAAATTGAATCCGTCAATCGTCTTGTCCCGTTTGCGCAGCTGATTGGACAGTTCATTTGCCAGTTTGTGGACAGCGATCCACTCTTCTTCCGTCAGCTCGCGAAACGACGCCACATGCCGTTCGGGAATGATGAGGATATGACCTATGGAAACGGGGAATCCGTCGTAAACGGCATAGCATGGGCCTTCGCGCGCGATCACACGCGCGGGATCCATCTCGCAGAAAATGCAGGAACTAATATTCATAACGACTCGCAGATGTGTTTCTTTGCATGATCATAGATACTTTGAACCACGAATGGACACAAATAGACACTAATATTACAGAACAATCCGTTTCCACTCTAATTTGGCGCGTTTGAAATTCAGAATCAGTCCGACTCTCAATCCGGTAATCTTTAGGTAATTCATCATCTGACCTATTTCATGGTCCGTAATCTTTTCGATGACTTTGGCGTCCACCACCAATTGCCCGTGTGTAATCAGATCCGGAATATATTCTCCAACCGAGACGCCCTTGTACTGAACCTCGAAGCGTGGCTGCTGTTTGAAAGGAATATTATTCAAGCCAAACTCTACCACCAGGGCATTTTCATAAGGCTTTTCAAGCAGTCCATGTCCCAGCCCATTGAGCACTTCCATGGCGCACCCCGTCACCGCGAACACCTCATCCTTCAATAGTAATTCGTGCATATTCGTGTTCATTCGTGGTCCCTTAATAAACGGAAAGAAAAATGGTGGCGAGAGGCGGAATCGAACCGTCGACACAAGGATTTTCAGTCCTCTGCTCTACCAGCTGAGCTATCTCGCCACCAGATTCTTGGTTTCCAGCAGTCTCGGCATAGTACGTATTTAGGGCTCTTTGTCAACAATATGACCTCCGATTCTTTACGTCGCGAAAGGGTCTCCCAAGCGTCAAAAAGCGCTAATAAATGGCCAAAAAACGTCAAAAAATGCTCAAAAACGCTCAAAATTGGCCAAAAATGCCCAAAAAACGTCAAAATAGCCCATACACCTATTTCCCGACAAATATAACGATGAAACATCAGGCGTTATGTTTTGAATTTGAACGCCGGATGGATGCTGCGACGATTAGAGCTGATCGCCAGAGGGGGCTTTCCGTTCACGGGCCAAACAGCATCCTTTCTCTATTCCATTTGACATAAACGACTGCTTCGGTTGCCAAATGGTCAACAGTTTGGCATAGTCCGAAATAATCAAGTTCAGAGGAAAAATGAAAATTATAGAAATCCTGCACAACTCGAACTATAAGCTGTCACAGTTCAACGAAGAGGATATTCGTGATCTGGAGAGTGAGGTTACCCGCAAGAAGACGGCGAAGGGTGAAGGATTGTATGTTCCCTGCCGCATTCGAAACAAGCAGATACGATTGACGCCCGAAGAAGTGGTTCGTCAGCTCTATTTGCGTGTATTGATGGATCGCTACCAATATCCGCTTGAACGCATTCAGGTGGAGCATCCCGTTCATTTTGGGAGAGAGGTTAAACGCGCGGATATTGTTGTCTTTGACAAAGACAAGCCCACCTCGGTTTATATGATTGTGGAGATCAAGTCTCCAAAATGGAGCACCGGAAAAGAACAGCTCAAGTCCTACTGCCATGCGACCGGAGCCCCCATCGCGATATGGACCAACGGAGAAAGCATTTCTTATTGGAACCGCCGCGATCCGAACCACTTCTTTGATCTCACGCACATCCCGATGGCTTCGGAAACGCTGGCGGATATTTTGCAGGAGCGTTTCACGATCGCCGATCTGATTGAAAAAGATAAACTGATTACCGAGAGGAAGTCTCTCAAAGATCTCATTCAGGACATGGAAGATGAGGTGCTTGCCCATGCGGGCGTTGATGTTTTTGAGGAGGTTTTCAAGCTGATCTTCACCAAGCTCTACGATGAATGGCTGTCGGGCCGCGACCGGAAGCGCTTTCTCGAATTTCGCAATACCGGACAGACCGAAACCGCGCTCAATCAGAAAATCCAGAACCTTTTTTCCAGCGCCCGTGAACAATGGCAGGGCGTTTTTGAAGAATCCACACGTATACAGTTGAGCCCGTCCCATCTGGGCATTTGTGTTTCATCGCTTCAGGACGTCAAGCTCTTCAACTCGAACCTCGAAGTGGTGGACGAAGCGTTTGAATATCTGATGAGCAAAAGCAGCAAAGGCGAAAAGGGGCAGTATTTTACTCCGCGCTACGTCATTGATATGTGCGTAAAGATGCTCAACCCCCAGGCGCATGAAACTATGATTGATACGGCGGCGGGTTCTTCGGGATTCACGGTTCACGGAATATTCCACGTCTGGAAGCAGATCCTGGAAGAAAAAGGAATCCATGCCAGCCATCTGTTCACCATCGAACAGAAACCGGTGGAGTGCGAGAAGTATGTGCAGGACAAGGTCTTCGCCATTGATTTCGATGAAAAGGCCGTCCGGGTCGCCCGCACGCTGAATCTGATTGCCGGTGACGGTCAGACCAACGTGCTGCATCTCAATACGCTCGATTACAAGCGCTGGGATGAAACGACCCGGCAGGAGGAATGGCTCGACACCTTCAACGAAGGCTTTAAGCGCCTGAAAAAACTCCGGCGGAAAAAAGAAGGGAACAAGGAATACAACTTCGACCTCCTGATGGCGAATCCGCCCTTTGCGGGGGATATCAAGGACGGCCAGATCATCACCTGTTATGAACTCGGCAAAAACGCCAACGGAAAATGGCGCACCAATGTCGGACGCGACATTCTTTTTATTGAGCGCAACCTCGATTTCCTGCGCCCCGGCGGACGCATGGCGATTGTCCTGCCGCAGGGCCGCTTCAACAACGCCAGCGACAAACAGATCCGCGACTTCATCGCCGAACGCTGCCGCATCCTGGCCGTGGTCGGGCTGCACCAGAACACCTTCAAGCCCCACACCGGAACCAAAACTTCCGTGCTGTTTGTCCAGAAATGGAACGACGATCCGAAAGCCGGGCCGCTCTGCCCCAAAACGGCCGACTACAACATCTTCTTTGCCACGATGCAGAAGCCCGGCAAAGACAACTCCGGCGAAAAAATCTACGTCCGCAAGCGCAATCCCGAATTCCAGCCGATCGAGACGAAAACCGGCATGATTCCAGCCGTTGGGGAAACCCCCGACAAATACAACACCGTCCCGGAATTCCTTGATGAATACGAACTCGACAGCCACGGCCACCTCTTTGTGGATCACGACCTGTTCAACCACGACGGGCTGACCGGCGACGGCATCGCCGAAGCCTTCATCGAATTCGCCAAGAAGGAAAAACTCCCTTTTTTCTGACAAGCCCGTTCAATGAGGCCAAATACAAGGCCTTGTTGAGCGGGCTGGAGATCAGTGAAGTTCGGATGTCCGAGTTGATAAGCGGAAACCGGCTGGATGCGGAGGTCTATGAACGGCAGTACATTTCTATTGAAAGACGACTGGCAAAACACCCCACCGTTTTGCTTGGCGATATTGCCCAGATGCTTCGAAAAGGGATCTTCGACGTAAATGCTTCAGTCTATTCTGATTCCGGAATTCCTTTTGTGCGAATCTCCAACCTTCGGAACATGCAAATACAGGGAGACTTTGTCTGCATCCCAGAGAAAGTGGATCAGGAAAACCACAAAACGCATCTGAGTAAAGGCGATATTGTTCTCTCGAAGACCGCCTGTGCCGCCGCATCCCTTGTAACAGTTGACGAATGCAACGTTTCGCAGGATACAGTCGCATTGAAGCTGAAGCCGGACTGCGGCATCCGCTCCGAATTTCTTGTGACATATTTTAACACTCGCGAGGGGTTGCTGCTGCTGCGCAGATGGTTTACCGGCAACATTCAAATGCACTTAAATCTCGAGGACTGCGGAAACATCGCCGTTCCCGCCTTCTCAAACGATCTTCAAACCAAAATCGGCAAACTGCTTTTGGACGGTGTTGCGAAGCGTGAAATCAGCGAATCAGAATTCAAAGCTGCCCAGCTGGTTTTGCTGGAGGCTCTTAATTATTCCGAAACTGTTCATCAACAAAACGCATCCGTTAAATCCTTCTCCGAATCCTTTGCGGCGAGCGGGCGGCTGGATGCGGAGTTTTACCAGCCGAAGTTTGACGAGCTGTTCAAGCGCATTCGCAAGAACGCCGAATACGTGAAGACGGTCGGAGAGATCGCTGAATATATTGAACGCGGCTGTATCGCGCAATATGACGAGCAGGGATCTTGCAAGATGATTACCCAGAAGCATTTGACAGAAACCGATATTGATTATGAAAATTTAGACAAGACCACGCTGCAATGCTGGGAAACGAATGAGTTGGCGCAGGTCCGGCAGAACGACATCCTTGTGTATTCGACGGGGGCCAACGTGGGGCGCACCCAAGCCTATCTTTCCAGTGAACGCGCATTGGCCTGCCAGGACATTGTGACGATCCGGCCAGATAAAGAGGATCCAATCTATGTTGCCTGCGTAATGAATTCATTGATCGGCCGGTTGCAAACTGAAAAATTCAAAAGCGGATGCGCCCAGCCGCATCTTTATCCGAAAGACATTTCGCAATTTGTAATCCCCTTCGTTGCGAAGGAGAAGCAGCAGGAAATCGTTGCCCGGCTTCTTGAAGCGAGGGAGAAGAAGGCAGCATCGCACCGTCTGCTGGAAAAGGCGAAGAAGGCGGTTGAGATAGCGATTGAAAAAGGCGAAGCGGCGGCGATGGCCTATCTGGACGGCAAAAGTTTTGTTGAACAGGTCATCACGCACGATCTGGCGCAGAAGGCTCCATATTTTTCCATTGATGCCGTCCGCCGCTGGCTGGCCGAGCAAAAGCTGAGCTACAAGCCGGACACGGTGAAGACCTACCTCAGCCGCCAAAAGAAGGAAGGCAAAATATTTGATGCCGGGCACGGCTGGTATTCCTCCATTGCAAAACCTTATCGGCTTGATACCGCGCCGGTCGAAAAACTGGTCAGCGAGCTGAAAACAGCTTTCCCGCTGCTCGACTTTGCCTGCTGGTCCACGGAACAGTTGAACGAAATGCTGCGGCACCAAATCGCCAAGCATGTGCAGTTTGCCTATGTTGAGCGCGACGCCATCGAAAGCGTCGCCGACCGGTTGAAAGATCTCGGCTATCGCGTCTATGCCAATCCCGGCAAACAGGAAATCCGGCACACTTTCTCCATTGAAGAGAAAACAGCCGTGGTTTTGCCGATTTCCACCAAAACACCGCATCGGGACGGCTTTGCACTGATGGAGAAGATCATGGTGGATGTTTTGGCGGATTTATACGAATATTCTATCGTAAATATTACCGAATTTATAGAGGGCGCATCAAGGCTTATTGAAGTGCAACGTATTGATATATCTGAGTTAATAAAATATTCATCCCGCAGAAAAACGGATGTTTCATGCCTGATAGATCGCATTACAATCCACTAAGGGCGCTTTTTTCAAAATAGCGCCGATAGTGGATTATCCGGAAGAAATGATGAATACATTGCAGGAAAGATGTTTTTCGAAAGAGTGGCTGGCCGAACAGCGCAAGCACATGCGGCGGGTTGATCCCGGCCTTCTGGAGAAGAGCATTTATGCACTGGAACTGGTTGGCCATCTTGTGAGGCGCAAACTCCCATTTGTATTCAAGGGCGGCACCTGCATGGTATTGCTTCTTGAAGAAATCCGCCGCCTTTCCATAGATGTTGATATTGTCTGCGCCGTTCCGGTCGCGGAAATGGAATCGGTTCTGCGGGCCATCAGCGAAGAAAGCCGGTTTGAAAACTTTGAACCCGATCCGCGCGGTCCGGACCGCCTGCCGAAACGCTCCCACTACAAATTCAGCTACACCTCGGCCGTGAATGGCAAAACCGCCGACATTCTGCTGGATGTGATGGAAGAGGCAAATCTTTATCCGAAAACCATAACCAAACCGGTTGCCGCTCCGTTCGCCATTCCTGAAAACCAGTTTGATGTGGAAATTCCGACCATCGAATGTCTGACCGCCGACAAACTGACGGCATTTGCGCCCGGAACCATAGGGGTTCGGTACTCAGCAAGGGGTGCGGCACTTAAAATTCTCAAGCATTGTGCAGATATCGGCATTCTGTTTGACCATTGCAGGAACATGAGCGAGCTGCTCGTCGCATACGAAAACATTTGGAAAGCGGAAAATTCATACCGGAACAGCGCCTTTAGCCGTGAGCAGATACTCGACGACACGATTGAGGCCGCCCGTATGATCAGCCTGATCGGGTTGAAAGGTTGCCCCGTATCGGAAAATGTCCGGACATTGGAAACAGGTGTCCACCAGCTGGACAGCCATATTGTCGGCCGGCATTTCTCAAGGGATGAAGCAAAAACCTGCGCGGCAAAAGCGGCATGGCTTGCAAGCGCCATCGGCTTCGAAAATGACAAGATACCATTTCTCCGATATAACCCCGAAGAGCTTCCGGAAATGGTCAAGACGCCAATGCAGAACGAATATGCGCCGCTGAACAAACTGAGGGCCGGATCGCCGGAAGCCTACTATTATTGGTGGAAGATTTCCCAAAAGCTTCTTTAATTTTGAAATACTGAATTCCCGGACGTGACAGAATTTAGTCTTCAATCGTGTCGAAATTGCGGCGGTACAATTATTGCAGACACAAAAGCAGTTCTTATCATCATGCTCAATAAATGCTCAAAAACAGCCAAAAACGCTTAAAACGGCTCATTTTCAGCCCGTACGGGAATATTTTCATCAAGTTGAACAGATCGTGGCGTTCCGCGCCTCAAGATTTTGACGGATCACTGGAGGCGATACGGAGGCTCAAGAGGGCTCCAAGGGCGGCGCCCATAGAATAGAATACGGCGATGAGCCAGTTACCGGAGGTTATAAAATTCTGCAAAACCGCCAATCCCAGCAAATTTTCGATAAATACAATCGAAACAAGGACCGACCGCTCCCTCCGGACGCAGGCCAAGGTTCTTCTTAAGGCCAGATACCACTCGACGACCCCAACGAGAGGATAAAACATGTAAAGGAGGAGGTTCATTATCGGCCTCCTTCATCTCTGTCTCCCAGAATCCGTTGTTTCTGACGAATACCATGACCCACCTCCTTTCCCACTTATAGTATACCCCATTCTCTGTCCGAAATACAGGTCTCAGTTGCTTTGCCGGCCAGTGACGGATATAGTCTCCGCCATGCCAAACCAGAACCAGAATGCGCTGCCGGATTTTTCGCATCTGACGCCGGACACCGTGCTGCACCTGGTTGAGACCGCGCTCGGGAAGCGAAGCACAAACATGTGCCGCCCGCTCACGAGCTACATCAACCGGGTTTATGATGTGGAACTGGATGACGGTTCCTGGGTGGTGGTGAAGTTTTACCGCCCGAACCGCTGGAGCCGTGATGCGCTCCAGGATGAACAGGATTTCCTCATGGAGCTCTGCACGCAGGAAATTCCGGTGATTGCGCCTTTGCGCGGCGCAAACGGCGCGCCGCTTCAGGAATATCACGGAACCTATTTTGCGATTTTCCCAAAGCGAGGCGGACGGCCGCTGGATGAGCCAAACGATGCGCAGTGGCTTGAACTCGGACGACTGCTGGCCCGTGTGCATTCAGTGGGCGCGGAACATCCGCCGCGCGACCGGATTGAAATCGGGCCGCGACAGTCGGCGACGCAGCATCTTCAGTTCATCCTCGATGCGGATGCCGTGCCCCGTCAGCTTCGGAAGAATTACGAGGAATCGGCCAGCGCAGTGCTGGACCTGATTGCGCCGCTTTTTGAAGGCGTTGAAAAAATCCGCATCCACGGCGATGCCCACCGGCTTAATATTCTTCACCGGCCGGATGAACCCCTGTGGCTGATAGACTTTGATGACATGGCGCTTGGGCCGCCCGTGCAGGATGTCTGGATGCTTCTGCCCGGGCACCTGAAACATTCTTCTGTTGAATTAGACCTTCTGCTTGAAGGTTATGAAACCTTCCGAAATTTTGACCGGTCAACCCTGCGGTTGATTGAACCGCTGCGGGCGATGCGGTTCCTGCACTTCACCGCGTGGTGCGCAAGACAGAAGGCGGATGGCGGATTCGCGCGCATGTCGCCGGAGTGGGGAACTGAATCGTTCTGGCGAAAAGAAATCCATGACCTGAATCGGCAGCGCCAGGAAATCCTGGACGCTGTTTAGCGGCGTGCCGGAATTGCCTTTCGAGGCGGATACCAGACCTTTACGCGGAGCTTTCTGTTGCCCCATTTTTTGGCCGTCAAATGACTTCTATAAAAGAGGTCTATGTGATGCCCCTTGATGGCGCTGCCCCGGTCCTCGACAATCCCGTATCCGTAACCGGGAACATACATGATGGTGCCAAACGGGAAGAGGCGTGCATCGGCGGCAATCGTTCCCCGCCCGGCCATTTTCCCGCTTGCGGTGCAACCCACTTTCTTGTGTTTCCCCTTGTTCGGTCCGGACGCGATGACCGGACGGAACAGCCAGTTTCTCTTCCAGTTGCAGCATTCGCCGCAGGGGCAGTAGCCGGTGACGCGCATGGTGATTTCCCGGTCGGGCGTCTTGCGCGGAAGGCGCACAGATTCTGCGCGGGCCGTCCGAAGCGAACAGCCAGTCAGCAGAACCAGCGCCGGAAGTATCCAGATTCTTTTCATTTGGCGGCAGAATGCCCGCTTTTTGTCTCCGGCACAAGCAGCCAGAAGTGTTTTTTCAGCTCCGCATTTGCCGAACGGCATAAAACAGGGTATTATGCCGGTCTGAACGGAAGGAGACTGAATATGAAGAAAATATTTGTGAGGAGTATTGCAGTTGCGATTGCCCTTATGGCCGCGCCACGGTGGGCCGAAGCTCACTGCCAGATACCCTGCGGGATTTTTGAGGATTCCATGCGCTTCGACATGATGCTGGAACATGTTCAAACCATTGAGAAATCCATGACCCTGATTGACCAGCTTTCAAAGGAAACCAAGCCTGACTGGAACCAGATTGTGCGCTGGGTGAACAACAAGGAACAGCACGCGGGATTTCTCACGGAAATCGCCAACGATTATTTTCTGGCCCAGCGCATCAAGCCGGTGAGCGAGGACAATAGCGAGGCCTACAAGAAATATGTCAAAGAGCTGACCCTCCTGCACGGAATCATTGTCCAGTCCATGAAGTCAAAACAGACCACCAGCGTTGAGACCTGCGCTGCCCTTCGCGACCTGATCGGGAAATTCAAATCCTCTTATCTTGGCGAAGATGCCGCGATACACGCCGAAGAGGCTCACGGTCACAAGCGCTGATTTTTATCCGGCAATCTTGAGATTCCGGGCTGTATTCGCTAGATTCCGTCCATCAACTAAAAGGAGAAAAAGCATGGCAACGATTGATAATCTGAAAGACGCATTCGCCGGCGAGAGCCAGGCCAACCGCAAGTATCTCGCCTTCGCAAAGAAAGCCGAAGCCGACGGATTTGCGCAGGTCGCAAAACTTTTCCGCGCAGCCGCTGAAGCCGAGACTGTCCATGCCCACGCGCATCTGCGCGCAATGGGGGGCATCAAGGATACGGTTGCAAATCTGCAGTCTGCGATCGAGGGTGAAGGCTTTGAGTTTCAGAAAATGTACCCGCCCTATTTGAAGCAGGCCCAGGCCGAAGGCAACAAGCCCGCTGAAATTTCCTTCAAATATGCGCTGGCGGTCGAGGAGATTCACTACAACCTTTACGACAAGGCGCTGGAATCCGTTAAAGCCGGCAAGGATCTTCCGGCTCGAAAAATCTATGTGTGTCCGGTTTGCGGCAACACGGAATATGACGAGGCTCCGGAGAAGTGCCCGATTTGCAGCGTCCCGGCCGCAAAATTTATTGAGATCGCCTGACATGAGCGCCGCCCCGCAGAAGGCGTGGCGCTGCACCCTGTGCGGCTATATCCACCAGGGGCCTGTGCCTCCGGATTATTGTCCGTTGTGCGGCGCACCCGACACGGATTTTGAACCGTACGATTCCGCGCCCTCTGCGGTAGCCCCGCAGCAGGAGGTGAAGCAGTGGCGATGCATTGTCTGCGGTTATATTCATGAAGGTTCCGTGCCGCCAGAATGCTGCCCGCTTTGCGGCGCATCGAAGGATGAGTTCGAGGCCGTGAAGCGGCCCGCGCCAGCGAAGAGCGCATCTGAAAAAACCATCCATGTGGCCATCATCGGCGCGGGCATTGCCGGGGTTTCCGCTGCTGAGGCTGTCAGGGATGCGTCACCAAAGGCGAAGATTACGCTGGTTTGCGGCGAAAACACGCTCCCGTACTACCGGCTTAATCTCACCCGTTTCCTTGCGGGCGAAATTGACCGCACCTCTTTGCCGATTCACGACAAGGACTGGTATGAGAAGAACCGCGTTGATT
This sequence comes from Kiritimatiellia bacterium, assembly GCA_050178035.1. Lineage (GTDB taxonomy): Bacteria > Verrucomicrobiota > Kiritimatiellia > JAKQHR01 > JAKQHR01 > JAKQHR01. The sequence continues at coordinate 41,105 of JBFXGK010000010.1, read as the reverse complement.
TGCTCAGCGGCGAAAAGGTGGATCATATCACGCCGAAGGAGCGCTTCTTCACCCTCACTGGCGGAAGACAGATATTCTATGACAAGCTCATCCTTGCCATGGGGTCGCACCCGTTCATCCCGCCTATTGACGGCACGGGACTTGACGGGGTGTTTGCGCTGCGGACGGTGAAAGACGCGGAGGAGATTATTGCGCGTTCGGCGGACAAGCCGCGGTGCGTGGTGATTGGCGGCGGAATTCTCGGTCTGGAATGCGCCGGCGCGCTGGCGCAGCGCGGTTTGAAAGTGACCGTGCTGGAAGGCCACGACTGGCTGATGCCGCGCCAGCTCAACCGCAAAGCCGGCGGCAAACTGGAAGATCATTTAAACAAGCTTGGAATTGCCCTGGAGAAAAAGGCCCAGACCCGCGCCATCACAGGAAGCGGGAAGGTTGAGGCGGTTGAACTGCAGAGCGGCCGATCAATCCCTGCGCAGCTTGTCCTGGTGGCCACCGGCGTGCGTGCGGACACCTACCTTGCGCGCAGGGCGGGGCTGGAAGTGAAACAGGGCATTGTGGTGGACAACCATTTGCGCACCAGCGATCCGGACATCTACGCGGCGGGCGACGTGGCTGAGCACAACGGGGTGTTGTACGGCATCTGGGGCCCGTCGCAATATCAGGGCCGCATGGCTGGGATGAACGCTGTCGGCATTGAAGCGCTGTTCGGGGGCTTGCCTTTCGCGAACACTCTAAAAGTTCTGGGCGTCAATCTGACGAGTGTTGGAAAAGTCGAACCCGAGGACGGAAGCTACATCAGCATGGATGGCGAAAGAGGCGACAGCTACGCGCACTTCCTTTTCCGTGACGGCAAAATGGCCGGAGGCATTCTGCTGGGCGATACGTCGGCCGCCTCTGGCCTGAAGAATGCCGTGGAATCCGGCCGCGATTTTTCGGAGCTGCTGAAGAAGAATCCTGACGCCTGGGCCGTCATCGCCTCGCTGCAAAGGTAGGGCGACCGCTCCGCGGGCGCCTGACAATGCCGTGATGCTGAAGAAAAGCGGCGTGGCGCTTCGCTTCCCGCCGCATTCCAAAGCCGCTTCGCGGCAGAAGAACTCTTGGATAAATTCCAGCGCTTTTTGGAGTGCGCAGGCAAGGCGGCCGCGCCGCGACTGCGCTTTGTTTTCAGCAAAGCGCGAGGGTTTCGAAGCTGCCTGAATCCGGCGCCGCTGCGGATGCGAGGACGTTCTGAATCGCGCCGCCATCATCCACTTCAATGGTCACAAATCCCGCGCGCTTGAGCAGATCTTTTGATTTCAAGCCTGCCGATCCGCTGTTGATGCAGACGGTGTCCGGGGTTTTCGGCGACTGGAAAACCCAGCGCACATGCTTGTGGCCGTGCAGATAGACGGGCGGTTTGAAGTCGTTGATGACTTCAATCAGGCGCTGAGCGCCCAGCAGGCGATGCTGCAGACCTTCGCTGCGTCCCGGGGGATTGTCGTAGGCATAATGTCCGGCCAGAATGCACTTTCGGCCTGTGTCCGCAACTTCGCGAAGGGTTTGCGCCAGATGCGCGGCAAGTTCCAGGGTCATCACCCCGTTTGAAAAAACCATGAACGGCCGCGAAGCATCAAACGCGACAATGCTCCACCGGTCGCCGAGGTCTGTCCGCGTCACCGGGCCGGAACCGGGGAAAAGACATTCGAAAAATTTCTGTCCAATGGTGTAGGGGGTGTAGCGGTCGTGATTGCCGGGCAGGACGACAAAGCGTTCTCCCCATTTTTCGAGCAGGGGCGACAGCAGCTCCGCGGCATCTTCAAACTCAGCCAGCAGGGAGGCCGTTGTCATGTCCCCGGTGAAGATCACCGCATCGGCATCGGTCTTCAAAATTTCCGCGACCACCGCGCGGCCCAGTTCGGGCGGATATTTAAACTTCCGCCGCAGCGCGAGATTCACATAGCCCAGCATGCGCTTGGGATACCACGCATCATGGAGTTCCAGTCCAAGCCTCCAGACATGCAAATCGCTGAAGTGAACAATCTTCATGCCCGTATGATGAAGAGATCCCGCCTCAAAGTAAAGAGCGGGCTGAATCCAATTGAAATAGGGGGTGGACAAACGGGCAAAAATCAGTAGATTCTCCCGAACATTGCCGGTGGGGTAGCGAAGTGGCTAAACGCGGCAGACTGTAAATCTGTTCTCTTATGAGTTCGATGGTTCGAATCCATCCCCCACCACCACCTGAAACTTCCGGCAAACTCCGAAAGAGACGGGCTTTATATGCGCGGCTCTAGAACCGGCGGTTCACTTTCAGGATGAAGCCGCCCAGATTGTATTCCTCGGCATCGTCCTCGGAGCCGTTTTCGACCGGGAGAAGGCTGTAGCCGAACTCGATGTTCCATTCCTTCTCGGTCATATATCCGAGGAAGGCGCTGAAACCGGGTCCTGAAGCCGAGAGATCGAGCGAGTCGCTGCCGGAGTCGGCAAGGGGATAGCTGACGTCCGCGCCCAGGTAGTAGGCCGGGTTGTTCTGGAATTCATATTGAATTCCGAGTGACGGAAGGATGATGTGGCTGATGAACGTATCTTCCTCTTCGGGGACGAAATAGTTGACGAGCAGGTCGAGACCCGGCGTGAGCGTGAAGGCTTCGGAAAGTTTGCAGCGCAGGCCGGCCTGCAGATCCACCCAGCCGATGGTGGAGGCATCAACTTCGCCGTAGGTCATTTCCATCATGTCCTTGTAGTCTGGGCTGATGATGATGCCTGCGCCCAGCGTGTAGGACCATTTGCTTCCGGTGGAGGAAGGTGCGAGTCCCGTCTCGTATTTTCTGGTGGCTGATTCAGCGTCCTTCGCCTTGCGCTGCACGGGCTTGTCCAGTTCATCCTCCGGCTTGTCAGAAGGTTCTGTTTCGATTTTCGTCTCTGCAGCCGTGGTTTTTCCCTTCCTGGCCTTGCGGAGCACGGGTTTTTCCCCGGCTTCGGTTTCCGTATTTTCAACCTGGGCCCGGGCGGCTTCGGCCTTGGAGTTGCGAAGCACGGCGTCGTCCGTATCGGCTGCGGTTTCCGCAGCCTCGTTGCTTTCCTCCTGAACAGCAGCGGCATCGTTTGTGCTTTCCGGGGCAGTTTCTCTGGCAAAGCATAACGGTGACATCGCGCATGCTAGCGCGACAAGGCAGGGCATCAGGATTTTTGTCATTAACGCATCTCCTTCACATGGCCTCATGATTCACACACTGACGTAATGCGCTGTTGATACAGAAACGGAAGCGGGAAAACAAGAAACTTTGTGCGGGGACGGGCATAAAAAAGAGCAGCCCCGCGAACGGGGCTGCTCGTGTTTGCGGAACTGTGATTAGCAGCCCAGCAGTTTGGCGACTTCCTTTTCGGCTTCCGCCCAGTGCTGGCGCGGATCGCCCTGGAAACCATTGGCCTGCGCCCGGTAATAGGCGGCGGTCTGGACCATCTGGTAGCGTTCCTCGGACGAGATGACGCGGGCTTTCGCCGCAACTTTCTTCTCGGCCTTCTTCGGAGCCGCGGTCTTTTTCACTTTCACTGCTTTCGGCGCTTTTGGAGCACTCGCTTTCTTCTTTATAATAGGCATAATTATCCCCTTTTATTTATTTAGTTAGTACCTCGAATCAAAGCGTTAAATCGTTTGACCGAGGCGAGCATACATCTGCCCCCATCCAATGCAAGGGATAAATCAACTATTTTTATTTGTTCCTTTTTTCGGCCGGTTGTGTAGAATCCGCCTCCTGAATTCATAAGAATTTGCCAAAAAACACAACATGATGAAAAACAAGATGTTATCACTACAGCGGAGACTGACCGATTGGATGGGTTCCCGCATTCTGGAAGCCTTTCCGGGTCTTGAAACGGCATCCTCCGAGATGCAGGTTCAGCCGACCGCAAACCCCCAGTTTGGAGATTTTCAGTGGAATGCCGCCATGAAACTCGCGCCCAGGGTGAAAAAGAACCCCCGGGAAGTCGCCAAGGCGCTGGTTGGTTCCGTCCCGCCACCGGAAGGAGTGGCGAAAGTGGATATCGCGGGGCCCGGATTCATCAATTTCTATCTGGATGACACCGCCCTTGCGCAGCAACTCATGGCCATGGGGCAGGACGATCGCCTTGGCGTGCCCAAACCCGGCCAGGGGCACCGTGTGATCATGGATTATTCCAGCCCCAATGTCGCCAAGCCCATGCATATTGGCCACATCCGGTCCACTGTGATCGGCAATGCGCTCGACCGGCTGCACCGCTTCATGGGCTATGATGTCATCGCCGACAACCATGTTGGCGACTGGGGCACACAGTTTGGCATCATCATCATGGGGTATCGTCATTTTCTGGACAAGGAAGCGCTGAAAAATGCCCCGGTTGAAGAACTTGAACGGGTTTATCGCGTCAGTTATGAGCGCTCCAAGACAGACGAATCGTGGCTGGACCAGGCCCGCGCGGAGCTCGTGAAACTGCAGTCCGGCGACCCCGAGAACCTTGCCCTCTGGGAGGAATTCATTCGCCTCAGCAAACAGGAGTTTGACCGCACCTTCCAGCGTCTGGGGGTCTCCTTTGATCTCGAGCGCGGCGAAAGCTGGTACCGCGACCGGCTGGCCGGCGTGATTGCGCTGCTGAAGGAAAAAGGCCTGTACGAGGAAAGCGAAGGCGCCGGCGTCGTGAAACTTGATGCCGAAGGGCTGCCGCTCAGCATCGTGCAGAAAAGCGACGGCGGCTTCAACTACACGACCACCGATCTCGCGACGGTCATTTCCCGCGTTGAGGAGTTCAATCCAGACCGGATTATCTATGTTACCGACGAGCGCCAGCAGCTTCATTTCAAGCAGTTCTTTGCGATCGCCGCGAAACTCGGCTTCAAGGTGAAGCTGGAGCATGTGTGGTTCGGCCTGATGCGCCTTCCGGACGCGACCTTTTCGACGCGCGAGGGCAATGTGATCAAGCTGGAGCGCCTGCTGGACGAAGCCGTGTCACGCGCGTTTGAAATGGTGCGCGCCTCGACCCCTGAGATGCCGGAAGCCGACCAGCGGAAAGTCGCCGAGGCCGTTGGCATCGGGGCGGTGAAATACGCCGACCTCAGCCAGAATCCGCAAAGCCTCGTGACCTTCACGTGGGAAAAGGCGCTTTCGCTCGAGGGCAACTCCGCGCCGTATCTGCAGTACGCCTATGCCCGCATCGCCAGCGTGCGCGACAAATACCGCGACCAGTTTCCCGGAAAGAATTTTATGGATTATCCCATCGTGCTTGGCGAAGAAGTTGAGCGCCGGCTGGCGATCCTGCTGACGCGTTTCGGCGATGTTCTGCAGAGCGCGACGTCGGCCTGCCGCCCGAACTATCTGGCGGATTATCTCTACGATCTGTCGCAGACCTACAGCGCGTTCTACCAGAACGTCCCGTTCCTGAAGGCGGAAGAGGGTGTGCGCGAAAGCCGCATCCGCTTGTGCGACCTCGTCGCCCGCACGCTTCGCACCGGCCTCGGACTGCTCGGAATTTCCACGCCGGACAGGATTTAAGTTCGCGGTTTGACATGAAGCCGGCGCTCGCGTATGTTCTGCCCGCACATTGGTTCAGGAAGAACCCGCGTCCGCGTTCGCGCGGCATTTTCTTTTCCTCCACGTCCGGCAGGCAGAAATGGTTTTATTAATTACCGGACGGAAAAGAAGAGAAATGACAACACAAAATGTATTCTCGGCTCTGATTGAGCCGATTCAGCGCGCGGTGGCCGAAGAGGGCTACACCGTGCCAACCCCCATCCAGCAGCAGTCTATACCGCATCTGGTGGAAGGGCGCGACCTGCTTGGATGCGCGCAGACCGGCACCGGCAAGACCGCGGCCTTTACGCTTCCGCTTCTGCAGGAGCTCACGAATAATCACAAGCACCCGGTCAGCAAGCATCCGCGCGCGCTGATCCTGACCCCTACGCGCGAGCTGGCCGCGCAGATCGGCGACAGCATCAAAACCTACGGCCGCCATCTCAAGATCACGCACACGGTCGTGTTCGGCGGTGTTGGACAGAGTCCGCAGGTGCAGGCGCTGCACCGCGGAGTGGATGTGGTGGTGGCCACGCCCGGCCGCCTGCTCGACCTGATGGAGCAGGGGCACGTCAAACTTGACCGCATTGAGATTTTCATCCTCGACGAGGCCGACCGCATGCTGGACATGGGTTTTATCCCGGCTGTGCGGAGAGTGATCGCCGCTCTGCCGAAGAAGAGACATTCGCTGTTCTTCTCCGCCACCATGCCGCCGGTGGTCGCGGGCCTTGCGAAGGAACTGCTTCACAACCCGGTGGAGATCACCATTGATCCCGAGCGGCCGACGGTTGAGCGCATTGCCCAGAAAATGATGTTCGTGGACAAAGAGAACAAGGACCGGCTTCTGGTGGACATTATCGCCAGTAAGAACATGGACAAGGTGCTCATCTTCACCCGCACGAAGCACGGGGCGGACAAGGTGGTCAAGAAACTCCGCGCCGCGGATATTTCCACCTGCGCCATTCATGGCAACAAGTCGCAGACGGACCGCACGAAGGCGCTGCAAGGCTTCAAGACCGGCAAGGTGCGCGCGCTGGTGGCGACGGATATCGCCGCGCGAGGCCTCGACGTGGACAGCATCACGCACGTGGTGAACTACGATCTGCCTGAGGAGCCCGAAACATACATTCACCGCATCGGCCGCACCGCCCGCGCAGGCGCGGACGGCGACGCCATTTCGTTCTGCTCCGCCCGCGAGCGCGACTGGCTGCGCGGCATTGAAAAACTGATCCGGAAGAGGATCCCCGAGGATTTCAAGCATGCCTGGCATTCCGAAACGGCGCGCCATGCGACCGGCGAGGCCGCAAGGCCTGAACCGCGCGGCCAGCAGGGCCAGCGCCGGTCGGGCGGGGGGCGCCAGCAGCATGCGCCCCGCGACCAGCGGCGCCCGGGCGGATCGGGACACGGGCCGCAGAAATTCGGTAAGAAAAGTTTTGGCCGTATATCCGGAAGATAAAAGGGCCGGCCGCAAAAAAGACACGATCTGAGTGACAAACACCTCGCGTATCCTGTAGGATGCGGAACAGTTGATGTTTTCATTTGGAGGGCGAGTGCAATGAGAAAAATGCTCAAGTGTTTTTTGTTTTGCCTGTTTGCAGGCGCAATGTCCGCCGCGGGGCAGGAATGGGAAGAACTGAAGGGCTGCAAGCTGGAGGACAACTTCAGCAACGACGGCGACAGTTTTCATGTCCAGTATCAGGGCCGCTCGCTGTATTTCCGCCTTTATTTCGTGGACTGCGCCGAGACCAACGAAGAATACCCGGACCGCGTGAAGGATCAGTCCAGTTACTGGGACATTGAATACAACGACGCCATCAAGGTCGGCAAGGAAGCCAAACATTTCACCAAGGATCAATTGTCGCAGCCTTTCACGGTTTATACGGTGTGGAAGGATGCGAAGGGCGGATCAGGCAAGCGCTACTTCGCGTTTGTTACCACCCACAAGGGCAAAGACCTGGGCGAACTTCTGACTGAAAACGGCCTTGTCCGGGTTTACGGCGCTTCCGCCACGCATCCCGACGGGACCGACTCCAACGAAATGTTTGACCGCCTGCGGAAACTCGAACATTCCGCCCGCAATCGTCACCTCGGGGCCTGGAGCCGCGAATACCGCTAAAAAGTGCAAAAATGGCCTAAAAACGGTCAAAAACGCTCGAAAAATGCCAAAAAACGCTCAAAAATGGCCATTTTTGCTTTAAAATCGCAAAAAAGTCATATTTTTTACCATTTTATTGAACTCCGCGTGATCAGCATATGCTCTTGACGCGATGCCCGCGTCTTGGAATGCTGTGCACAATGAATGCACCACCGTTCTCCATGAAGGCAATCTGCCGCGTGGCGGGATGCGCAATATTTTCAGCGCTGTGCATGGCCGTGCAGGCCGAAGAAAAGCCCATCCGCCTGCGGTCCCGGACCATTGATACGTCGGCGGCCGTTGCGCAAAGAGGCGGATCTCCGGAAGCTTATGTTGACGCAGTCAGCGTTGCCGCAGCGCGGACGGCGGAGACGGACGGCCGGTCGGCTTATCTGGTTCAATTCTCGGGCCGGGTTGGCGCTTCCGACCGCGAGCGTTTGGCCAGAATCGGCGCGGAGGCGGTCAGCTATGTTCCCGATAATGCGCTGATGGTCCTGATGCGCCCGGAAAAACTGCCGGCCCTGTCTGGACTGGATGGCGTCCGCTGGATCGGTGCGCATGAGGCCGGTGACAAAATCGCGCCTGATCTGACAGCCATCCGTTCGTCGAAAAAGACTTCAACCCGCATTGAAGTGGTGATCAGCGTGCTGCGCCCCGGCTATTTGTTTTCGGTGACAAAGGCGGTGGATCGTCTGGGCGGTGCGGTGGTTGCGCAGGGGAAGGGTTCGCGGTGGGGATCGGTCCGGGCCCTGATCCCGGAAGCTTCGCTGGAGGAACTCGGGGCGCTGGCCGAGGTGGAGTGGATCGAACGCTTTGTCCAGCCCGAGTTGCTGAACAATGTGGCTGTGGATGCCGAGCGGATGAATGTCCGCAGCGTTTGGACCAACCGGGGGCTGAAGGGCGCGGGCCAGATCATTGCAGTGGGCGACTCCGGACTCGATACCGGCAGCGCCGGAACGATTCATCCCGATTTCAGCAACCGCATTCATGCAGCGTTCGGGCTCGTGGCGACAAACGACTGGAGCGATCATTCGGGCCACGGGACGCATGTGGCGGGTTCCGTGCTCGGCAGCGGCGCGGCTTACAGCAACGGCCTGTTTTCCGGCGTCGCGCCGGAGGCCGGACTGGTGATGCAGGCCATTGGGGCCATTGAGGGCGGCGGATATGTTTATCCTCCCGATCCGCTCAACCTTCTGTTTGATCAGGCGCGCGCGAACGGCGCGCGGATTCACACCGACAGCTGGGGCAGTGACGTGAGCGGGCAGTACACCTCCAATTCGCGCGAGCTGGATGAGTTCATGTGGGATTGCGACGACATGCTTGTGCTTTTTTCAGCGGGCAATAGCGGTCGGGATGCGAATCCAACGAATGGGGTGATTGATGGAGTTTCCATTGGAGCGCCCGGAACGGCCAAAAACTGTCTGACCGTCGGCGCGGCCGAGTCGGCCCGCCCCGCAGGATCAGGCGGCTATTCCTCCTATGCGTGGGGCATTGGGGGATGGGCGTCTTATTATCCGAGCAACCCTGTCAACGGCGATCTGATTTCGACCCCTTGGGACGGAACAAACCGGGGCATGGCGGCGTTTTCAAGCCGCGGTCCGTGTGCAGACGGTCGTATCAAGCCCGACATCGTGGCTCCGGGCACCGACATCATTTCCTGCCGCTCGCGCGGGACTCTGGCCGGCACGCTGTGGGGCACCGGCAGCGGGGTGCTTAACAACAGCGCCAGCAACCATTACACTTTCTCGGGGGGCACCAGCATGTCCACCCCCCTGACCGCCGGCGCGGCGGGCGTTGCCCGCCAGTATCTTGCCGGCATGCAGGGGATGACGAACCCCAGCGCCGCCATGCTCAAGGCCCTGCTGGTCAACGGCGCCCGTTCGCTGACACCCGGACAATACGGGACGAACGAGTATCGCGAAATACCGGCCGCGCCGCGCCCGAACAACGTCGAGGGATGGGGCCACGTTGATTTGGACAACACGCTGTTTCCGCAGGGCGGCCGCACGAACCTTTTCTGGGACCGTCAGATGGTCTCCACGGGAAGGACAAACCGTTATCCGCTCGTGATCACCGGCGCGGGCGCCCTGAACATCACGCTGGCCTGGAGCGACTATCCGGCTTCGCTGGCGGCCGCGCAGCAGCTGGTGAACGATCTCGATTTGCGCCTGGTCACGCCGTCCAGTTCAATCGTTTATCCGCACGGGGCCTCCGGGCCGGACCGCACCAACAATCTGCTGGGCATTGATGTGGCATCGGCCGAAACGGGAACCAACTGGATTGAGGTCAGCGGCTACAACGTGCCCGAAGGCCCGCAGAAATTCGCGCTGATGGCCAAGGCCGAGGGATGGGTTCCCTCGCTGCTCCAAATCTACAGCGTGTGGCACGATCCCGAAACCGTGTTCAATGCGCAGACGGTCAGCGTCTTTGCGGCCGTGGACCCCGGCCCGGTTGGCCTCGCGGCGGTCGTGGCGGTATACCGCATTAACAGCAACGACTGGAATTACGCGTCGCTTGCGCTCGACAGCGATGGGGGTCAAACGCACACCTATCGTGGAAATCTTCCGCCCTTCGCTTCCCGCGATTTTGTCGAATATTATGTGTACGCCATGTCGTACGATCTGACTGTGATTTACTCGGAAACCAATTCATTTGCCGTGGGCAGCTCGACGGTTTATGTGAGCCCGTCCGGTTCCTCTCTGTGGCCCTACGACGACTGGATTCGCTCCTTCACCAACCTTCAGGAGGCCATGGATCATGTGCGCGACGGACAGACGATCATTGTCTCGAACGGAACCTACAAAGGTTATACATTCGCGGTGGATCAGGCCGTCACGGTGACCAGCGTGAACGGTCCGGCGGACACTATTGTTGACGGAGAGAGCACGCGACGCTGCGCCTCCATCGTGGCCAACGCCGTGGTCAGCGGCTTCACTTTCCAAAACGGATATACATCCGGAGACGGAGGCGGCGTGGAAATGAGCGACGGCCTGCTTTCTAATTGTGTGATCAAAGCCTCTGCGGCTGTCAACAATGGCGGGGGCCTTCACCTGGCCGGCGGCACGGTCGCAAGGTCGCTGATCTGCAGCAATGATGCCGGCCTCTACGGCGGCGGAATATTGCAGGAGGGCGGATATCTTCTACAGTCGGTTGTCAGCGGAAATGAATCTGCCTCCGACGCCGGCGGCATTGAGTTCTGGGGCGGTTATGCCGTCAATTGCACATTCGCCAGCAATCACGCCGGCGGCTATGGCGGCGGTTTTGACGTGGGCGGCTACGGGCTTATTCTGAACAACATTATTCACGGCAACACTGCGCAGGAGGAGGGCGAAAACTGGTACAAGTGGGTGGATCAGGATATTTACTACTGCTGCACATCGCCCGATCCCGGTGACGAGGGATGCTTCGATGCCGATCCGCTGTTTGCGGATGCCGATGCCGGCGATTATCATCTGAAGAGCGAAGCCGGACGGTTTGTGGAAACGGGAATGTGGACCAACGACGCCGTGACCAGCCCGTGCATTGACATGGGATACCCCGGAGCGGATTGTTATGCCGAACCGGCGCCGAATGGAGATCGTGTCAACATCGGCGCCTATGGCGGCACGGAGGAGGCATCGAAGGGATACGACAACTCGCGCCGGCTGATTATTTTGTCAGCCGTGGGCGGAGTGCATCCCGCCGCCGGGATTTTCACCGCCGCACCGGCGGAAATTGTTTCCTGCACGGTGACAAGCCCGGTCATCACGGGGATTTCAACGCAATACACGTCGGCGGGCTGGGCGCTTGCTGGATTGCAGAACACAAACGGGGCAGTCTCCGGCGCGGAAGACGAGGTGGTCCTGTCGCTGACCACCAACGCCGTGCTGAAATGGTACTGGCAGACTAATGTGCTGCTGTCAGTATTCACCAATGGCCCGGGAACCGTGTCCTCCACCAACGGCTGGCACGCCTATGCCTCCACCACATGGCTGAATGCATATCCGGACCAGTATTGCGGGCTGACCTCATGGACCGGAAGCGTTGTTTCAACCAGCAATCCTCTAACTTTGTCCATGACCTCCGCGCGTAAGATGTGGGCGAACTTCGACCCTTTGCGCACCGCGCAGAACGTGCCGTATTTGTGGTTCGCGGATTACGGATGGACCAGCGATTTTGAAGTTGTGGCCGTCAGTGATGCCGATGGGGACGGCGCCCTTTCGTGGCAGGAATATGTCGCGGGAACCGACCCGACCAATGCGTCCTCCGCATTCATTTTGTCTGCCGCGGGCGGCGGCACGGATCCTGCCGCGATTGCATGGCGAGCGGTCGCCCTGCGAACCTACACGGGCTACTGGTCCACCAACTTCCTCGAAGGTTTCAGCAACGTGCTCTTCTCGTTCTATACGAACGTGACGCTCGATGTGAGCATGGAGGACGCGCTGAACACCAATCAACTGCCCGTCTACTATCGCCTCAAGGTCGAATTCGAGGAATAGTTTTCTTCAGGACGGCTTCAGGAAAAGCGCGCCGAGGGGCGGAAGCGTCAGCAGCAGCGAGTGGGGCTGGCCCTGCCACGGAATCGGGTCGGACGGCACTTCGCCCGCGTTGCCCATGTTGCTCCCGCCGTAGAGGTTCGAGTCGCTGTTGAAGATTTCCCTGTACTTGCCGGGCTTTGGGACGCCCATGCGGTAGCCCGTGCGCGGCACCGGCGTGAGGTTGAAAATGCATGCCACAACATCGCCGTTTTTCGCGCGGCGCAGGAAAGAGATGATGCTCTGCTCGCTGTCGTGCAGATCAATCCACTGGAAGCCCTCCCAGTTGAAGTCAATCTCATGCATCGATTTTTCCGTCTTGTAGACGCGGTTGAGATCCTTTACGCAGTTGAGAAGCTTCTGGTGGGGCTCAAACTGGAGCAGATGCCAGTCGAGGCTCTGGTTGCAGTTCCACTCCAGCCACTGGCCGAATTCACAGCCCATGAACAGAAGCTTCTTGCCGGGATGGGCATACATATAGGCGTACAGCACGCGCAGATTGGCGAATTTCTGCCAGAAGTCGCCCGGCATCTTGTCGAGCATGGAGCGCTTGCCGTGCACCACCTCGTCGTGGGAGAACGGCAGGATGAAATTCTCGGTGAAGGCGTAGATCAGCGAGAACGTGAGGCTCCCGTGATGGTACTTCCGGTGGACCGGTTCCTTCTCGATGTACGCCAGCGTGTCGTTCATCCAGCCCATGTTCCACTTGAAATCGAATCCGAGTCCGCCGAGATAGGTCGGGCGCGAGACCATCGGCCACGCGGTGGATTCCTCGGCGAAGGTGATGAATCCCGGATATTCGCCGTGGATGAGCTCGTTGAATTTTTTCAGGAAGCTGACCGCCTCGAGGTTTTCGCGTCCGCCAAACTGGTTGGGAATCCATTCGCCGGCCTTGCGCGAGTAGTCGAGGTAAAGCATGCTTGCGACCGCATCCACGCGGATGCCGTCAATGTGATAGACGTCGGCCCAGAACATCGCATTGGCCAGGAGGAATGTGCGGACCTCGTTGCGGCCGTAGTTGAAGATGAGCGTGCCCCAGTCCATGTGCTCGCCCTTGCGCGGATCGGAGTGCTCGTAGAGGTGCGTCCCGTCGAAATAACCGAGGCCGTGGCCGTCCTTCGGGAAGTGCGCGGGCACCCAGTCGAGAATGACGCCAATGCCTTCCTGGTGGCAGCGGTCTATGAAGTATTTGAGGTCGTCCGGCGTCCCGAAGCGCGAGGTCGGGGCGTAATATCCGATGGTCTGGTAGCCCCACGAGCCGTCGAATGGATGCTCGGAAATCGGAAGCAGTTCGATGTGCGTATAGCCGGTGTCCTTGACGTAGGGGATGAGCGTGTCGGCCATCTGGCGGTAGGTGTACCAGAATTCGCCGTGCGCGCCGTTGCGCCGCCATGAACCGGGATGGACTTCATAGACGCTGATGGGCTTGTCGTGCCAGCGGGTTTCGCGGCGGCGGGACATCCAGTCCTTGTCCTGCCACGTGTACCATTCAATGTCCCAGATGACCGATGCGGTCTTGGGGCGGAGCTCGCAGGCAAACGCATAGGGGTCGGCGCGCTCGGTCAGGTAGTCGTTGGGCCCGAGGATTTCATATTTGTAGATGTCGCCGGGCTTGAGGGCCGGGACGAAAACCTCCCACAGCCCGCTCGATCCGCGGTTCTGCATCGGGGTGTGGCGGCCGTCCCAGCGATTGAACACGCCGATCACGCTGACGCGCCGGGCGTTCGGCGCCCAGACTGCGAAGTGGACGCCCTCGACGCCGTTGACGGTCAGCGGATGTGCGCCCATTTTCTTGTAGGTCCGGAAGTGGGTGCCTTCACCGAACAGGTAGAGATCGAAATCTGTGATCTGCGGCGGGAAGCGATACGGGTCGTCAAGTTCCCACGTGTGGCCATCGAAACCGGTCATGCGCAGACGGTAGTCAAACATTTTTGCACCGGGAACGGAGAGCTCAAAAAAACCGTCGTTGTGCACGCGGGACATCGGGCGCGGATCGCCCCCGTCGCGGGGAACCACGGCCACTTCTTTTGCATAGGGCTGGAAAGTGCGGACGGAAACGCCCGCCTGCTGACCCCCAAGCGGATGCATGCCCAGGATTCCCGCCGGCTGGGCGCACCGGCCCCTGACCACCGACTGAATCGCCTCTTTGGAAATCGTTGCGCTCATCACAGTCCCTTTGTTTTCCTCTTCTGCGCCAAGCCGGCGCCCAAACAACCAACTTTGCCCCGCAGTTTAGCCTTTCACCTCCGCGCGCACAACGCATAATCCGTGGAAGCCTGAAAAAATACGCTCGGCCGGGCAACCGCCGCTTGATAACATTCCTGAAATGATATACTTTCTCCGGCTTATCCTGCTGGATATCAGATAAATGAATGGACAGGTGTACAGATGAGTTTTTGGAAGAAAATATTCGGAGTGAAGGATTCGGGAACCCCCAACAAGATTATCCTGGCTGACGTCATGGCGCTTGGCGGCGGGAGCAACCGGCTTCCGCCCAAGGTTCAGATTGACATTCTGCATGCCCTCTCGCGCTATGCGGAAAAGGAAAACGTCACCATGCATGCAATGCTGACCGGCGAGGTGCTTCGCTCGGTGCCCGAGAACGAGCCGTTCCGGAACATCAAGGTGAGCTATGCCGCCTCCGTGCAGGAACTGCCTGCGCTGGCGGAGAAGCTGGTGAAAAGCTACGGACGCAAAGGCGTGGTGGTCATCACCTCCAACCGGCAGGTTGAGGACGATGCGCGTCAGGCGGGCGCCGCGCTGATGCGCGCGAACACCTTTAAGAAGGCCCTGGCCGGCGGTCCGCAGGGCGAGGGCGGTGACCGGGGCGGCGACCGGGGCGGGGGCGGCCAGCCCTATGACCGGAACCGCAGAAACCGCAATCGTCCGCGCCGTGAACGTCCGCCGCAGTCGCAGCAGCAGGAATCCCGTCAGCCGCCGGAAGCGGTCGAAGGGGAAAAGCGTCCCGAAAAGGCCCCGGAAAAGAAATCCGAAGCCGGCGGCATCAGCGACCTGATAGATCTCGTCTGAGCTAGAACTTCTCGACGTCCTTGTTCGCGGCGTCAATGAGGTCCTCGCCGCCCTGGATGAAGTTCTGCCAGCCATCATTGGCGTGGGTGATCAGAGAATCATCGCGCATATACTTGTACTCGGCGGCCACTGCGATGAGCAGCGCGGTGAACATTGCGCGCACCGCATAGGAATCCGCGCGGACATAGACGTAGTAGAGCCCGTACGGCGGAATCAGCAAGGTCAGGAATCCCTGGATGTGGCTTTCCTGGAAAGCCGTGAGATAGAGGAGACCGAGCGCGATCGCGCCGATCCCGTTGCGCATCCACATATAGTACTGCATGTATTCAGGATGCTGTCCCATTGAATAGAGCAGATAGAACATCCCGCCTCCGCAGACCAGCAGCATCAGCACACCCCAGGCGGGGTTGGGGCCCCTGGCCTTCTCCTTCGTCTGGTGAACCTTCTCCATTGAGGACGAACGCTTGATTTCCTTTTTACGGACCGTCGATTCCTCTTTCTTCTCCACCAGCCCTTTCTCAAAGGTCTTTTTCAGGCGCAGTGTGCTCTGGATGGAAGCCTCGCTGGGCGGGGCGGTGGTCGGTATCGGCACGGGCATGCCGCAGGATGGGCATGGAATGCTTTCCGCGGAAACGTATTCCGAAACCTTGCAGGCATGGTTGCATGCGGGGCAATTGACTGTAATATCCGCCATAGAGATCCTTTCCCGGTTACCCGGCGCACAGCATCTGCGTTCTCCCGGAATATAGAACAAACCCCGCTCAGGAATCAATCCTTCTCACGTTCCAGCAGATCCGGCCGGGATTTCTTTGTTTCGAGCAGAGATTGTTTGCGGCGCCAGCGGGCAATTTCCTCGTGGTTGCCGGAAAGCAGGATTTCGGGAACTTTCATGTCGCGGAATTCCGCAGGGCGCGTGTACTGCGGGTGTTCCAGCAGTCCGTCCTGGAACGACTCCTTTTCCACGGCCTCCTCGCCCGCGCCCAGCACGCCGGGTATGAGGCGCACCAGCGCGTCAATGACGACAGCCGCCGGCAGAATGCCGTTGGTCAGCACGTAGTCTCCGATGGAGATTTCCTCGTCCACCAGTTTCTGCCGCACGCGCTCGTCCACGCCCTCGTAGTGCCCGCAAACGAGGATCAGGTGCTTTTCGGTTGAAAGTTCTTTTGCGCGGGGCTGGGTGAAGGGCCTGCCCTGTGGCGACATCAGGATCACGCGGGAATCCGGCGTGCGGATGGCTTCAACCGCTTCGAAGAGGGGTTCCGGTCTCATAACCATGCCCGGTCCGCCGCCATAGGGACGGTCGTCCACGGAACGGTGGACATCGTGGGTGTAGTCGCGCAAATCAATCGTCCGGAATGAAACCAGCCCCGCCTGCGCGGCACGCTTCATCATGCTTTCCCCGAGATAGGCGTCGAGGATTTCGGGGAAAATGGATATGACGTCAATCTTGAGGCGCGCCGGCATGGCGCATCAGTCAACGATCTCGAGCATCGCGCGCTTGCCTTCCTTGGCGGCGGCGGTGCTCACCAGCGTGCGGATGGCCCCGACGGTCTTTCCGCTCTTGCCAATGATCTTCCCGATGTCATCCTTGTTGCAGCGCAGCTCGAAGATGACGGTTTTCTCGCCGTCCACTTCGGTGATCTGAATCTCTTCGGGATGATCCACAAGAATGCGGACGATATATTCGATGAGCGCCTTCATCGGGAATCAGCCCTCAGGCTTCCGCCTGTGCTTCCGCCGCGGCCTTGGCCTTTTTCCTGGGAGCCTTGGGAGGCAAAGTCTTGGCAACCTTTTTGACCAGATCCTTGACGGTGACGGACATCTGGGCGCCCTGGCCCCGCCAGTAGTCTATGCGGTCCATGTCCAGCTTGATGTCGGATCCGGCCTTTTTCTTGGGGTCGTACCAGCCGACGGTTTCCAGAAAGTTTCCGGTCTGCGGATTACGGGTGTCGGTCACTACCACGCGGAAAAAGGGCAGCTTGTTTTCACCCATTCTACGTAATCTAATTTTAACTGCCATGTAACTCCATCCTCCAGGCTGACTCAACTCAGCCGGTCATATCCCGGTCTTTCCCGGGAAGAAAGTTCCGTTTCATATCTTACTTCCCGAACCGAAGCAACCTTTTTTGTGATTTTTTCAGGGTCCGGGCCATTTTTTTTGCCCCCTCAAAACGCTTCAGCAGCTCGTTTACGTCCTGCACGCGCGTCCCGCTGCCCGCCGCAATCCGCCTCCGGCGGCTGGCGCCGATGATTTCCGGATGGGCCCTTTCCTTCGGGGTCATGCTGCGAATGATGGCCTCCGTGACCTTGATCCCGTCCCCCGACGCGGCGGCCATCTGCTGCTTCACATGGGCCGGAATCTGCGCGCCGCCCGGCATCATTTCCAGCAGATCACCCAGCGGTCCCATTTTCCTGAGCTGCTGGATCTGGCCGAGGAAATCATCCAGGCTGAACGTGTTCTTCCGGAGTCGCTCCTCCATTTCCATCATTTCGCCGGTGTCGACCTGCTGCTGTGCCTTCTCCACCAGTGAAAGGACGTCGCCCATGCCGAGGATGCGCGAAGCCATGCGTTCGGGATAGAACGGCTCCAGCCGGTCCATTTTTTCGCCGGTGCCCGCCAGGATCACGGGGCAGCCGGTGATGTGCCGCACGGAAAGCGCGGCGCCGCCGCGCGCATCGCCGTCGAGCTTGGTCAGGATCAGGCCGGTCAGGCCGAGTTTTTCGTGAAAAGCCTTCGCCACATTCACGGCCTCTTGGCCGGTGGCCGCATCCAGCACAAGAATCGTGTTGGCGGGGTTCACTTCGCGGTGGACTTCGCGGACTTCTTCCACCAGCTCTTCGTCAATCTGGAAACGGCCGCCGGTGTCGAGAATCAGAATATCCGCCTTCTGGTTGGCGGCCTCCACGGCCGCGCGCTTTGCAATGCCCGGAACGGATTCGCCCTTCTGCGGGGTGACAATCTCTACTCCCACCTGCTGCGCGAGAATTCTGAGCTGATCCACCGCCGCCGGGCGGCGGATGTCGCAGGCCGCCAGCAAAACTTTCTTCCCTTCCTTTTTCCATTTCAGCGCGAGCTTGCCGCAGGTGGTGGTCTTGCCTGCGCCATGCAGGCCCAGCATCAGAATCGCCGCCGGGGCAGGGGCCAGGGTGAAGCCAACAGCATCTACGCCCAGCAGATTTACGAGTTCGTCGTGCACCACCTTGATGACCTGCTGGCCGGGTGTGACGCTGTCCAGCACGGCCTGCCCCATGGCTTTCTCGCGGACCTGCGCGATGAAATCCTTCACCACCTGAAAGTTGACATCCGCCTCCAGCAGCGCGAGGCGGACTTCGCGCAGTGCGTCCTGGATGTTTTTCTCCGAAAGTTTCCCGTACCCGCGCAGGTTCTTGAAAACTTTTTGCAGCGAAGCGGTCAGCGAATCAAACATCAGGGGGAATCTCCGTCCGATTCCCCCGCAGTTTCAGTCTCCACCCGGATGAGCCCCCGCCCGTCACAGCGTCCGCAGGTTCTGAAATGGCCGGACTCGAGATCCTGCAGGCGGCCCAGGCCTCCGCACGCGGGGCAGATTTTGTCGTTCTTGTCCAGCCGCCGGAGAAAACGGAAGCCCACGCCGTAGCAGACAGGACAATAGATGACCTCTGTCTGATCCCCGGATTCCTCATTCATGATGGCGCCGGTGCCGCGGCAGTACTGGCAGGCAATGCGCTCGAGGCCGCCGATGCCTTTGAACAGGCGCTGGTTCTTTTTGGTCCACTGGGACTGCAGCATCAGCACGATTCCGGCAACAATAATCACCGGCAGCAGAACTGCCGGCTGCGGAATTTTGAATTTCCCGAATGAAGGCCGTTTTTTCATGTTTTTCTTCCGGTTGCAATGCGGTCCAGCCCGGCCAGGTCTTTTTTGACCGTCACATTTTCAAAGCCATGCTGTTCCAGCAATGCCGTCACATCCTGTCCCTGTTCGGCGCCGATTTCCAGAAAAATCCATCCCGGGCTTTTCAGGACCGCCTCGGCCTGCGGAACCAGCCGGCGGATGGCGTCAAGGCCGTCCGCCCCGCCGTCGAGGGCGGTCAGCGGTTCAAATTCGCGGATGTGAGGCGGAAGTTTTGCGCATTCACTGGAGGGAATATACGGCAGGTTGGCCGTCACGGCGTCCAGTGACTCCGGAGGGAATCCGGCCAGCAAATCATTCTGTCTCCACTGGATGGCGTCGCCCGAACCATTAAGCGCCGCATTTTCCTTCGCAAGCGCAAGGGCGTCCGCATGCAAATCAATGCCGATGTAACGTCCCCGGGGCCGCTCTTTGCACAGGGCAATGGGAATGCAGCCGGAACCCGTCCCGACATCTGCAATCACGGGTAAAGAAATCTTCCACAGCTCCGCGGTTTCCAGCACAAGCTGAACCAGTTCTTCGGTTTCCGGACGGGGAACCAGGACACGGGGATCAACCTTGAGGGTGCAGTTGAAAAAATCCGTCTCGCCAATAATGTACTGGAGCGGTTCATTTTTGAGGAGCCGTTCCCGGCCGAGTTCCACCGCGCGCCGCAGCGCCGGGAACACGGGGTCTTCAAGCCGGGTGTATATCTGAAGCGGCCGGCATCCGCACAAATGGGAAACCAGCAGTTCCGTCTTCCGCCGGGCTTCCTCGTCGCCGTGCTCCGTCAGCAGCGATTCCGTTTCGCGCAGCAGATCGCGAACCGATTCAGGCTTTGAGTTCTTTTTCAAGGCGCTCCGCAACGTCGAATTCATAAAGGGCATCGGTGAGGTCTTTGATGTCGCCCTCAATAATGCGGTCAAGGCTGTACAGCGTGAGGTTGATCCGGTGATCCGTCAGCCGGTTCTGCGGGAAATTGTAGGTGCGGATGCGCTCGCTGCGGTCGCCCGTCCCGACCTGCGACTTGCGCTGGCTGGCGTATTTCTCGGCCTCCTCCTGCTGATATTTGTCCAGCAGGCGCGCTTTCAGGACGCGCATGGCCTTGTCGCGGTTGCGGTGCTGCGACCGCTCGTCCTGGCTTTGAACAATCAGTCCCGTGGGAAGGTGCGTGATGCGGATGGCCGAATCGGTTGTGTTGACGCTCTGCCCGCCCGGGCCGGATGACCGGAAAATATCAATGCGGATTTCCTCCGGTTTGATGTCAATGTGATCCACATCTTCCGCCTCGGGCAGCACGGCCACCGTGGCGGCCGACGTATGGATCCGCCCGCTGGCCTCGGTTGCGGGGACGCGCTGCACGCGGTGCACGCCGCTCTCGTAGCGGAGCACGCGGTACACATCCTCGCCCTCCACTGCAAAAATGATTTCCTTGTAGCCGCCGATGGCCGACGGGCTGGCGTCCATGATGTTGACCTTCCAGCCCTGGGTCTCCGCGAAATGGGTGTACATCCGGAAAAGATCCGCCGCAAAAAGCGCGGCTTCCTCGCCGCCGGTGCCGGCGCGGATTTCAATAATGGTGTTGCGGCTGTCCTCGGGGCGCGGCGGCAGCAGCGCCACGGTCAGGGCCCGCTCCGCCTTTGGCTTTTCCGCCTCAATGCGCGCGAGATCGTCCTCCGCCATCTGCTTCATCTCCGGGTCAATGCCGGAATCTTTCAGCAGAGCCTCCGTTGCGGACTCTTCATCCTCGAGCCGGAAGAAATGTTCCGCGACGGCCACGGTTTTCTTGAGATGCTTGTGCTCCGCCACCAGTTTCTGGAAGGCCTCCTGCCGGGCGGTCACGCCGGGCTCCGACAGCAGCTGCTCAACAGTCGCCAGCCGGTCGCGGAGTTTCTGGATGTAATCCCTGGAAATCATGCCGTTTCAGGACATAAAAAGGGCGGGCTCAGGTGAAAAACCTCCACGCTGAGCCCGCCTTTCGAGAATCTAGCTCTTTTTTTCAGTCTGATAGCGCTTGCGGAAGCGCTCAACACGGCCTTCCGTGTCAATCAGCTTTGTCTGGCCCGTGAAATACGGGTGGCAGGCCGCGCACGAGTTCACGTGCATTTCCTTGCGCGTGGAACGCGTGTGAATCACATTCCCGCATGCGCACGTAATCGTCGCGTCTGCGTAATCCGGATGTATATCCTTTTTCATAATCATTCCCTTTCCAAACCGAACGGCGGCATGCGCCGCACGCCCCCAGCTCAATCAAAACCGGCCAGAATCTAATCGCCGCCGCCCCCGATTGCAAGGGTTTTGCAGAAAAAAATGCGGCCCGGCGCTTATGAAACATCAAAAAAACGCCAAAAATGGCCGAAAAACGCGCAAAAACGGCCAAAAATCGTCAAAAATGGCCGCAAAAGGCACAAAAGCACAAAATTTCAGATTCGCCATTCTTCCATCATTCCATTGTTCCATCGCACCGGAACAGCTTCGGAATTCTCTCTCAAATGCCCAATCATCCGGTTTCACCAAAACCTGAAAATCATCACGGCTTGGAAATATGCGGAATTCATCCTTGCCCGCTGCCCGCCAAAAAGCAAAAATCAGTCCCAGCAAATGAAAAACACCAGCGCCAAAAAATATAACGCGTGGTCTATTTAATGTTGGATCAGAAGGAGCATCGAAACGGCGTATGAGAACACACATCGCAGCAATGCTCATCACAATCCTGATGGCGTCTACCCTTGTCATGGCGGAGGAAACTCCCGAAGGCGCCTATAACGAGTTCTGGGCCAGCGTGAAGGAAGGAAACATGGCGAAAGCGCATGAATACCTCTTCCCCATCAACAACAAGGAATTCCTGGAGCAACAGAAAGCCCACTTGGGCAGCAATTCCGAAAAGCTCCGTTCGGGTGAACTGTCGATCACGGTCCTCGACGGCAAGGTGCAAGGAGATTGGGCCTTCCTGGTTGTCAGGATTGCCGTCACCAACAACGGGAAGACGGACGAAAGCATCCAATACGAGATCATGGCCCGAGAGAACTCCAAGTGGAAGCATGTCTTCAAACAGATGGCCGGCGATCCGAGTCTCAGCGCCCTCTCAGCTGAAGACTTCATCACACTCGAGGAGTGGTGGCAGGCCAACAGGGCCGAATACAGAAAGAAATGATCCAACCAGCGGGTGGAGCGTACGTCTCGCCCGCAACGTTAGCCAAAGAAGAAAAATGGGAACCCTCAAAATAAAGCAAAAGGCTACTGGCAAGCTATCCCGATCAGACAAGATATACATTCTTGGGTGGTCTGTTCTGACAGGGGGTCTCGGTTTCATGGTACCATGTATCGCATGGTTGAGCGGCAATCCCGATTTCATTATTCGCGAATCTGCCAGAACAAGCCAATTCCATGTTATGTTAAGCGGCCTGTCAGCATCGTGGCGCTTCCGGTTCGGCTCACTGTTCATCCTTGCTGGGCTCTTCGCACTTCTTATTGGATACCTCAACAAGAAGAATGAGAAGGACGGCAATCTGGCTGAACCAATCCAAAGAAGCAGTCACACGAGCGGCTAACCACCATTAAGCCCGGCGCGTGACAAGAGCAAAAAACGTCCGTAGCAGGATTTTCTTCATCCGCTTGAGCTGAATTCTAAAATCTTTTCGACCCCGGTTACGCTTGACGCGAAGCTGTAAGATAATATATTACAGAGACAGAAAGGAAGATCGCACATGAGAAGCACTATCACAATAAGCCTGCCAGAGAAGGTCCGGGCCCAGTTGGACCGGGTTTCGAAAACCGAAGGCGTGTCTCGAAGCGATCTTGTGCGCGAGTCCATTCGCGATTACCTGTTCATTCGCCAATTTCGGGGACTTCGAAAGACCATGGTGGCGAAGGCGTCACGACGCGGGATTCACACGGATCAGGATGTATTTGACCGCGTGTCATGAAGCTCGTTCTCGATACAAATGTGCTGATTGCCGCGTTTATTACGCACGGGGTGTGCAACGAATTGCTGGAGTACAGTGCGATCAACCACGAGATCATTCTTTCCGTCTTCATTCTTGACGAAGTGCGGGAGAAACTCGTGCGGAAGTTCGACTTCTCAAGTCATGAAGCCGAGGAGGTCATCCGGCTTCTGAAATCGCGCGCGGTTCTGGTGACGCCCCGGAAACTGGAAGAACCGGCGTGCCGGGACCCGGCTGATGACAAAATTCTGGGGACGGCAATTGCCGGGGATTGCGAATGCATTGTGACGGGAGACAAAGACCTGCTTGTTCTTCGGCGTGTGCGGGGCATTCGCGTGGTCAATCCCTCTGACTTCTGGGCGACAGAGAAGTAAACAAGACAGGCAGTTCAATAGTAACCGTTTGTCGTTCAGGGGTAGGGCGCGCACTCCGTGCGCGCCGCGGCGGTCACGGATCAGCCTTCGCCAAGGCTTCGGCCTGACAGGGTGACCGTCCTACTTGAAGTGCTGTTTTTAAGCGGCCGGATCAATAATACCAAGTATGGATGAGGCGAGGCAGATAAGGTGGGGCGAGGCGTCCCTGCCGAGCCGCTCTTTCCTTCGGCTCAGCCGGAGGCTTCGCCCTACCATATGCACCTTGTATCATCCGTGTTTGATTAAGATGCCGGTCTGGATACCGGCGCTCCCGCTGTCCCGATCCGTTCTGAATCAGTATGACTTTGCGAAAATCACGCGGCGGTGACTCGGCTTGCCGCTGATGACGCATTTGCCTTCTTCCGCCGGAGCGTCCACGGGAATGCAGCGGACGGTCACATTCAGCTCCTCGCGAAGCTTGTTTTCTACTTCTTCCTCGCCGCTCCAGTGCGACAGCGCAAAACCGCCGTGAACTTCGGGCTTTTCGGCGTTTTTGGGGGTAAAAAAGGCGTAAAAATCGTCTTTATTGTCGATTTTTACCGTATTTTGCTCGCGAAACGCCTTTGCGCGGTCAAAAAGGCCCGTTTGGATCTCATCGAGCAGTGAAGCAAATGTTGCCACCAGTTCGGCGCGCGAGACACCCTTCTTGTCGCGGGCTTCCTTGTCGCGGCGGCCCATGAAGACAGAATCGGACGCCATGTCGCGCGGGCCGATTTCGAGACGAACGGGCACGCCCTTCTTGATCCACGACCATACTTTTTCTCCGCCGCTGATATCGCGGGCGTCCACTTCCACGCGCACGGCGCGGCCGTCGTACTGCACG
Organism: Kiritimatiellia bacterium; assembly: GCA_050178035.1. Classification (GTDB taxonomy): domain Bacteria; phylum Verrucomicrobiota; class Kiritimatiellia; order JAKQHR01; family JAKQHR01; genus JAKQHR01. The sequence continues at coordinate 16,857 of JBFXGK010000010.1, read as the reverse complement.
GCGCGCAGTTCTGACGCCACGCGGTTGCAGTATTCCAGCACTGCGGCGCGGTCGGCATCCTTGTGGATCACGGGCAAGATCACGACATGCGCGGGCGCCAGCCGCGGCGGGAGCACCAGTCCGTTGTCATCGCTGTGGGACATAATCAGCGCGCCAACCAGGCGCGTTGAAACGCCCCATGACGTAGTCCACGCCAGAACCTCGGATCCGTTTTCGTCCTGGAACTTGATGTCGGAAGCCTTTGCAAATTTCTGTCCGAGGAAATGCGACGTTCCGGCCTGCAGCGCCTTGCGGTCCTGCATCATGGCTTCAATGCTGTAGGTGTTCACCGCGCCCGGGAAGCGCTCGCCGGCGGTCTTCTCGCCGGGAATGACCGGCATGGCCATGTAGTTCTGCGCAAAATCGGTGTAAACGCCGAGCATTTTGCGGGTTTCCTCTTCGGCTTCGGCCTGCGTGGCATGAACCGTATGCCCTTCCTGCCACAGGAATTCCGTTGTCCTCAAAAAAAGCCGCGTGCGCATTTCCCAGCGCACCACGTTGGCCCACTGATTGATCAGCAGCGGCAGATCGCGGTAGGACTGCACCCATTTCGAAAACATTGCGCCGATGATGGTTTCCGAGGTCGGCCGGATCACCAGCGGTTCGTCCAGCGGGCTGGCGGGCTTGAGAACTCCATTTTCATCGGCCTCAAGGCGGTGATGCGTGACCACGGCGCATTCCTTCGCAAAGCCTTCGACATGCTCGGCCTCCTTCTGCAGGAAGCTCATCGGGATGAACAGCGGGAAATAGGCGTTGCGGTGACCGGTTTCCTTGAACATGCGGTCGAGCACAAACTGGATGTTCTCCCAAATCGCATAGCCCCACGGCTTGATCACCATGCAGCCGCGCACGGGAGAATTCTCCGCCATGTCGGCGGCCTTCACCACCTGCTGATACCACTCCGGATAATCCTCATCCCGCCGCGGTGTAATCGCCGTCTTTTCCTGCTTTGCCATAAATGCTCCTGAATCCGTTTTTTCCAATGGTTGGAAGTTTCGTATAAAAAAGTTCCAATCATTGGAAGTTTTTCACTGGAAAGTTCCAATGGTTGGAAAAAGTGCCTGTTTCGCGCCGGATTTACAATAAAGAAACAATGATCGTTTCAAAGTTCGGAACTGCGGAGCGAGCAAGTGCAGCAGATAGCAGCATCCATGTGACGTAATTATAAAACTCCTGTTGGCCAAAAAGAGAAGATCATGCTAATATTCTGAACTAAAGGGAGGGGATAAGCTGGAAACCGGGGGGGGCATTTGACAGACCAGCCGACATATGAGCAGCTTCTGGCCCGGGTGACCGAGCTGGAGGAAAAGCTGAAGGCGGTTCAGGCGACTGCGGATTCTTCGCCGTCGGAGCCTTTTGACCCGACCAAGACCACCCGTCTTTCCAGGGAAACAGAACTGCGCATGGAGGCCGAGGCGTACCTGAGGGCCATTTGGAACAACACCAGCGCCGGGATCGTCATCATTGACGAGGAAACGCACGAGATCATGGATGTCAATCCTTTTGCATGCGACATGATCGGCCGCACGAAGGAGGAACTCGTCGGGCACGTGTGCCATAATTTCATCTGTCCAACATGCGTGGGCAAATGCCCCATCACCGATCTGCACCAAACGGTGGACAATACGGAGCGGATCATCCGAACCCGCGAAGGGGACATCAGTGTGCTGAAAACCGTCGTGCCCGTTGAAATCAGGAACCGGAAATGCCTGATCGAGAGTTTTGTTGAGCTCACCGAGCTGAAGCGCGCTCAAAGAGGCCGCGAGATGCTGATCCAGGAGCTGCAGGACAAAATCGCCCAGGTCAAGAAGCTCAGCGGGCTGCTTCCCATCTGCTCGGTCTGCAAGAAAGTCCGCGACGACAACGGGTACTGGGACCAGATTGAAGGATATATTTCCAAGCGTTCTGACCTCGACTTCAGCCACAGCATCTGCCCGGACTGCGCCAGGAAGCTGTATCCGGAAATGAAGATTTACGACGACTGATGCTTGACGCCGGGGTGAATATCGGTATTATGCCGCCTTCATTGAGGATAGAAACATGAGCAAGATTCTTGAAAAAATTGATTTGGAACAGCGGAAACCGGCCGATCAGATCCCGGATTTCAAAGTTGGCGACACCGTTGATGTGCATGTGCGCATCCGTGAAGGCGACAAAGAGCGCATTCAGGTGTATTCCGGCGTGGTCATTGCCCGCAAGGGTCACGGCGCGCGCGAGAATTTCACCGTCCGCAGGGTTTCCTACGGCGAAGGCGTGGAGCGCGTGTTCCCTCTGCATTCCCCGAACGTCGCCAAGGTCGAGATGAACCGCCACGGGAAAATCCGTCGCGCCAAGCTCTATTATCTGCGCGACCTGGCCGGCAAGAAAGCCCGCATCAAAGAGACCCGCGAATAGTCTCCTGTGCTTGCCTTTGAGCAACAGGCATGGACAGACGGCCGCCTCTGCGTGGCAGGAATAGATGAAGCCGGACGCGGCCCCTGGGCCGGGCCCGTGGTTGCCTCTGCAATTCATATCCGCCCCGATTTTCTCCGCCGGGAGGAGCACGGCCTTTTTGCCGGACTGACCGATTCCAAAAAACTTTCCGCGACCCGCCGGGAACATTTTTTTGGTGTGCTGACGGCCTGCGAAGCCGTCCGTTTTGGCATCGGCTTCGCGGAAGCTCATGAAATTGATTCCATCAACATCCTGCAGGCCACTTATCTCGCGATGCGGCGCGCATTTGACGCGCTGAATCCTCCGCCGGATTTTGCGCTGGTGGACGGCAACCGGCTTCCGCCGCTGCCCTGCGCCGCGCGCGCCATTGTTGGCGGAGACGGCAAAAGCCTTTCCATCGCGGCAGCCAGCATTCTGGCCAAGGTCACCCGCGACCGGCTGCTGGTGAAACTGGACCGCATGTATCCCCAGTATGGCTTTGCGCGCCACAAGGGCTACGGCACGGCGGAGCATTCGGCCGCGCTTAAAAAGTTCGGGCCTGCACCGGTTCACCGGATGAGTTTCCGCCCGGTGAGGGAATGCCTGGAGCCGCGCACATGACATTTCGCTGGATCCAGAAGCTGTTTGGCCGCCGGAAAGAACTTCCGGAGCATTTGAAGCGGGGCCTTTGGGGTGAAAAGGTTGCAGAGGAAACTCTGAAGAAAAAGGGATATTCCATTCTGGGCCGCCGCGTCCGGATGGGGAAGCGGGGCGAACTGGACCTGGTGGCACGGCACGGGGAGACGCTGGTTTTTGTCGAGGTGAAGACGCGGGGGAGCGAGCGCTTCGGGCGGCCGTATGGCGCGATAAAAAGCCACAAGAAGAAAATGCTCATGAACGCGGCGAAGTGCTATCTGCTCAAACTGAAAGAACGGCCGCGCTATTTCCGGTTCGATGTGGTGGAAGTGGTCGGGCGGGAAGGGGCCGGCGATCCGGTGATCCGGCATATTGAAAGTGCCATCAAGATCACAAAAAGATATCGCATTCAGTGGTGAAGAATATGTGGAAAACATTTTCAGGAATGATATTTGTGTGTCTGCTGGCGGCCCCGGGGGCCTGGGGCCAGCCGGAGGAACTGGATGTCAGGCAGATGGTGGAATCGGGATTCGAATGGTTTGAGGAAAACGTGCCGGAGGCCCTGCACGAACAGATCGGGGAGGTTGACTGGGAATACTACACCGAACGGCTTCTTCAGCATCTGCAGCAGTATTCGTGGGACGAAATGGCCGGATGCCAGGAGCAGGCCGAAACGCTTCTGGCGTTTCTCAGGAAGACAGACCGGTTTGAACCGCTGACCATCTGGCTGGAAACCCGCATGGACTATTTTGCGATGGCCGACGAGTTTCTGCAGCAGTTGAATGAACCGCTCCCAGAACCGGAAGTCCGGCCCGTTCCAGTTCCGGCGCCTGCAGGGAAGCGCGTTCCTCCGCCTCTTCCGCGCAAGCGACCATCCTACCCGCCGCAGAAAAAGTGGGAAGCAAAGCTGAAGTCAAAACCAAAGCCCGCTCGGGCCGAGGTGCTGGTGCCGGAATTGAAATCCATTTTCGAGAAGGAAGGCGTGCCCGGCGAGTGGGTCTGGATTGCGGAGGTGGAGTCATCGTTCAATTCGTCGGCCCGCAGCCCGGCCGGCGCGGCGGGACTTTTCCAGTTCATGCCGGCGACGGCGCGGCGTTTCGGGTTGAAGACTTCTCCGAAGGATGAGCGGCTGGATCCGGAGAAGAGCGCGACGGCCGCCGCGCAGTATCTGGGGATCCTGCACAGACAGTTCAATTCGTGGCCGCTGGCGCTGGCCGCCTACAACGCGGGTGAGGGCCGCGTGAGCGGGCTCCTCAAAAAACACGGCGCAAGCGATTTTGACGGCATTGCCGACAAGCTCCCCCTGGAAACGCGTTTGTATGTCCCAAAAGTGCTGGCAACGGTTTCGCTTCGCGAGGGCATCAATGCGGAGAAACTTCCGCCGCCCACCTGATCGGCGCGTTACGCATTTTACAAACGGGCCGGAATCTGGTTCCCTGTTCATGCAATGCGCACCCGTTATGTCATGAGAACTCTGCTGGCCGCTGTGATGGCGGTTTCGATTGTGCCGTCCCTTGCCGGCAAGCCGTCCGAACGCCCGAAAGTCGGTTTGGTGCTGAGCGGCGGCGGGGCCAAGGGCTTTGCGCACATCGGCGTGCTGAAACAGCTCGAGGAAATGCGCATCCCGGTGGATTACATCGCGGGAACCAGCATGGGCGCCATTATGGGCGGACTTTACGCCTCGGGCATGTCTCCCCGTGAAATGGAGCAGGCCTTTGTCCGTCTGGACTGGTGGGACATCCTCAAGGACCAGGCCCAGCGCAAGGATCTGGCCTTCCGCCGCAAGAAGGACGACCAGCGCTATCTGGGGAACCTGGAAATGGGTTTCAAGCACTGGAAGTTTCGCCTGCCCCGCGCCATGTCCGCGGGCCAGAAACTGAACAATCACCTGGTAACGCTCACGCGGGACGCCCGCAAGGATTTTGATGACCTGAACATTCCCTTCCGGGCCATTGCCACCGATCTTTCCAGCGGCGACCGGGTCGTGCTGGGGGAGGGCAGTCTCGCCCGCGTGATGCGGGCCAGCATGGCCATCCCGGGCGTTTTTTCGCCGGTGGAGATTGACGGCGTGACGCTGATAGACGGGGGCATCGCCGACAATATTCCGGTAGACCTCGTGCGCGAGATGGGGGCGGACATCATCATCGCCGTGGATCTCGGGGCGATGGACATTGCCTCCACGCGCCGCTCGCAAGGCGACATCGCGGAGATGATTGCGCACACCTATCAGCTCATCCGCCGTCCCCAGCAGGAGGAGCAGATGCGTGACGCCGATATTGCGGTGACCCCGGACACCTCGGCATTCGCGGCTTCGGATTTCTACAAGGCCCGGGTCATCATCGGTGCCGGCCGCCAGGCCGCCCGCGCGGTGGAAAAGCAGCTCCATGAATTGAGTGTGAGTCCGGAAGAGTACGAAGCCTGGCTCCAGCGCCAGCGCCGGCTTGAGGATGGGGCCGTGGTCATCAGCTCGATATCCATATCCGGCGAAAAAAATGTTGATGAAAGAATCATTGCCCGCCAGATGAGAACAAAGATCAATGAGCCGCTGGATTATGAAGTGCTGGAAGACGACCTTGCCCGGATTCACGGGCTCGGTTTTTTCGAGTCGGCCATGTACGGCGTGGGCGGCACCAGCGGAAAGGATGAGCTGACGATCGATGTGTCGGAGAAGCCGTGGGGGCCGGGGTATGTGCACTTTGGACTCAAGCTGGACGCGGATTCTGAGGAAAACAGTTCATGGTCGGTGCTGGCCAATTACACGCGCCGGCCGCTGAACCGGCTGGGCGGTGAATTCCTGCTTGATCTGCAGGCGGGTGAAACGCGCAGAATCATGGCAGAGATCTATCAGCCGCTGGATTTTCACGGAGCGTTGTTCTTCGCGCCCGCAACAGAGTACTCGTCGTCGATGATGGATGTCTATGACGGCGACCGCAAGGCCGGCGAATACGATGTGGAGGAATTTTACGGCGCGCTGAACGGCGGTGTGCAGATTGGGAAGTACGGGCAGATCCAGCTGGGCATGGTGGCCGGCCGCGCTTCCGTTGATGTGGGCGATTCCGAACTGGAGAATCTGGATCAGGACGTTGGCGGCTGGACGGGGCATATCATTCTTGATCGCCGCGACAGTGATATCTTCGCGCGCGAGGGCTTTCTGGTTATGCTCCGGGGCTTCTCGGGTGATGAAGCGCTGGGCCACGAGGATTCCTATGAAAAGATAAGCTGGCTGTCGCAGCACTACCTGACCTGGCGGAGTCACACGGTCTTTGCGCATCTGGAACTGGGCACCAGTCTGGACAGCGAGCTTCCGATCTACGACGAATTTGCGCTGGGCGGACTGTATTCGATGTCAGGCTATGCGGATGGCCAGTTGCGCGGGCAGTATATGGGCGTGGGCCGGATCGGATACATGTACCGCATCAGCCAGCTCCCGCCGGATCTGGGCAAGGGAGTTTATATCGGCGTCTGGAGCGAAGCGGGCAATGTCTGGCAGCAGGAGGAAGATGTCAGTGCCGATGATCTGCTCTACGGCGGCACCGTTGGTGTGGGTGCGGATACATTTCTTGGTCCGCTCTATTTCGCCTATGGACGATCCGAGCAGGGCCGCGACCGGTTATATTTTTCACTGGGAAGCAACTTCTGATGAGCTTGTGTTTCCGGACCGGCCAGTTTAGCATATGTCGCTTGTCATCTGGAGCAAATATGAAAACATGGATTATGGCAGGATTAATCGGGCTGGCGCTGGCGGGCAGTGCGGCCGCACAGGATGAATTGAACAACCCCGAACCTCAGGAGAGCATTATGGTACTGATCAAAACAAGCAAGGGCGACATCAAGGTGGAGCTCAACGAGAAAAAGGCGCCCGTTACAGTGAAAAATTTCCTGGCCTACGTGGATGCCGGCCATTATGACGGAACCATTTTCCACCGGGTCATCGGCAACTTCATGATCCAGGGCGGAGGATTCACTAAGGACATGCGGCAGAAACCGACCCGCGCGCCCATTGCCAATGAAGCGGCCAACGGACTCGGCAACGAGCGCGGAACCATCGCGATGGCGCGCACGTCCGACATCAACAGCGCCACCAGCCAGTTTTTCATCAATGTGGTGAACAACGCGTTCCTCAACCATCGCGACAAATCCGCGCAGGGCTTCGGCTACTGCGTTTTCGGGAAGGTCACCGAAGGCATGGACGTCGTGGATGCGATCAAAGCCGTTCCGACCGGGGCTCAGGATATCCCGCGGGAAACGGTCGAGATCATCAGTATTACGCGCGCGAAATAACTATTTTACGGTCGTGCGCGTGGTGGAGGTCAGCGCCTTCCACAGTTTCTCGGGCGTGTCGGCGTCGAGGAGCTTGTCGCGGTTTTCCTTCTTCTGGAAGCTTCCCGTGAGACCCGCGAGCAGTTTCAGGTAGAACGCGCTTGCGCCTGTCGGGATCAGCATGAAGAAGATGATGCGCGTCAGGTTCTTGCCGCTGCTTTCGCACCGGATTCCCTTTTTGGAGGTTGCCAGCGCCAGCGTCAGTCCGCCGCCTTCGATGCCGCGCACGTGGGGGAACGCGATGCCGTGCTCGACAGCCGTGCTGATGATGGCCTCGCGGGCAATGGCCGCGTCGCGCAGCTTGATGCCGTCATCCACAAACTGCTCGGCCTGGAGTTTCATGGCTATTTCTTCGATGGCTTCGTCCCGGGTGGCCGCCTCGATCTGGGGCATCATCAGATTGGGCGAGGTAAACCGCGCAATGCCCACCTTGGGCACCTCAAACCGCTTGGTCCGGCTGCTGATCCTCTGGGGCAGCGTTTCGGACGGCATGAAAAGTATGCGCGCGCAGGTCGGGCACGTGGTCACCTTTGCGCTGGCCGCCACAATCTGCACCAGGCTGATGGGCAGCTGCATGGCGCAGGCAGAGCAGCGGCCGTTGGCAATCGGGACAATCGCCACGTGGCTCTTCTGCTGAAGTTTCATGAACTTGCTGAAGATGTCCGGAGGGAGTTTCTTCTTGAGGGCCTCAATGGATGCATCGAGTTCTGCGAACTGGGGATTGGAGACTACCGCCTCCTGCTGGGCGCGGGCCTCCATGAGCTCCTGGAGCTGCACTAAATGATTGATTATGGGCTTCATTTCACCTTTCTGCCGCGATTGCAGCCTGCTGGGCGCAACGCGGACGGTTTTTCAGAGAAATTTTTTACCAGTCGCGACGGCAATATGCAACGGATATCGTGAAAATTTATTTATCCGGATTCGGACGGAATTTTTGCGGCTCATTTTTCCGAATGCGCTATTGACCCCCTTGGGCGCAAGGAACATAATGTTCGCTCTTTAATTTTTCGAGAGGCATTTATGGATATAAAGAAAGCCATTTCAACGGACACGGTTTTTCAGGACCTGAAAAGCACGACCAAGACGGGCGTGATCGAGGAAATCCTCGACCGGATGATTGCCGCAGGAAAAATCCGTGCGGAAAACCGCGCCGAGGTGCTGAACGCGATTCTTGTTCGCGAGAACAAGATGTCCACCGGCATGCAGCACGGCATAGCCATTCCGCACGCCAAGACCGACGCCGTGGAGGATCTCGTGGCGGCGCTGGCCATCAAGAAGGAGGGCATTGATTTTGACGCCCTCGACGGGAAGCCCAGCCGCATCTTCATCCTGACCGTGTCTCCGGCGAAGCGCACCGGTCCGCATATTCAGTTCCTGGCCGAGATCAGCCGGAAGCTGAACCAGCCCGCCATTCAGGAAAAACTGCTCCTGGCCCAGACCAAGGAAGACATCCTCCAGCTGCTGTGACGGCCATGGAAACGCTTTTTGCTCTCCCGGGTCTGCTGATTTCCGCCGCGGCCGAACATGCGGCCGAGCGCAACATGAACCATCTCATGACGCAGTACATCCTGCAGCTTGCGGTCATATTGCTGGCCGCCCGCATGGGCGGGTTCCTGGTGAAGCGTTATCTGAACGGCCCCGCCGCGCTCGGTGAACTGGCGGCGGGCATGCTGATCGGCCCCTATACGCTGGGCGCCTGGTCCATTCCGGGATGGGGCCCGCTGTTCCCCCCGATGGCGGGAATATTCCCGGTTTCCACCGAGCTCTACGCCCTCGCCACGCTGGCCTCGATTGTGCTCCTGTTTCTTTCCGGCCTTGAAACGGACATGCGCGTGTTCCTGCACTATTCCGTGGCCGGCGTTGTCGTGGGAACCGGCGGCCTGCTGGTGTCGTTTTTCCTCGGAGCGTGGTGCGCCCTTCTTTTCGGGGTGGCGGATTCCCTGATGGATCCCTCCGCGCTCTTCATGGGCGCCATGGCCACCGCAACTTCCGTGAGCCTCCCGGCCCGCATCCTTTCGGAAAAAAGGAAAATGGCCTCGCCCGAGGGTGTCACCATCCTGGCGGCCGCTGTCTTCGACGACGTGCTGGGCATCATCGCGCTGGCGATCATTGTCGGCATGAGCAAAACCATGGCCAGCGGCGCGGTCATGGACTGGGGGAAGATTCTCATCGTGGCCGCCAAGAGCATCGGCTTCTGGCTTATTCTCATGGTGGCCGGCCTGCTGCTGGCCAAGCGCATCACCCGCGTGCTGAAGCTGCTGCGCTCCCCGAACACCATCGCGGCCATCTGCTTCGGCCTGGGCCTGCTGCTGGCCGGCATCTCGGAAATGGCCGGCCTGGCCATGATTATCGGCGCCTACATCATGGGCCTTTCGCTTTCCGGAACCGACCTGGTCTACGAGCTGCAGGAACAGCTCCGCGGAGTCTATGATTTTGTCATCCCGATCTTCTTCTGCGTCATGGGCATGCTGGTGAATTTCGCGGCGATGAAGGGCCTGGTGTTCTTTGGCCTGGTCTATACGCTGATGGCCATTATCGCGAAAGTGGCCGGTTGCGGCATCCCGGCGTGGATGATGAAGTTCACCCCGCGCGGGGCCTTCCGCATCGGCGCCGGCATGGTGCCGCGCGCCGAGGTGACCCTGATCGTGGCCGGCATCGGTCTTTCCGCCGGCTACATCGGGCCCAATCTTTTCGGCGTCGCCGTCATGATGGCCATGCTCACCACCGTCGTGGCTCCGCCGATGATCCTGCTGGCTTTCAAGGGCGGGCCCGGCGTTCGCGGCGAGGAGTCCATGCAGGAAGAGGAACTGTCCACGGCCGTGCTGACCTTCCCGTCGGCCGACATGGCCGAGTTCATCTGCGGCCGCATCACCCGGGCCTTTCGCGGCGAAGAGTTTTTCGTGCATCTGCTCGACAGCGATATTCCGACTTACCAGATACGAAAAGAAGACATGGCGTTTTCTATCGTGCAGGACGATGTCCACATCACCCTCAGCATGCCGGTTCAGTATGAACATATCGGCCGGTTCATCGTGCTGGAGGAGGTGCTGGCCTTGAAAGACCTCCTGGAGTCGGCCAAGAACATGCAGAGCCCGGACCAGATGGGAACCGATCTTGTTTCGAATCTGTTTGCATGAAATGTCCGTTTTTTGCTGAAAAACGGCCAAAAATGGCCGTAAAACATCAAAAAAAGTCAAAAAAACACCCAAAAAACGCAAAAAACCGGCAATTTCCGCAAAATAATGCAAATTTCCCGCTTGCGCCGGTCGTGAGCGGCGTGTAGGGTGTGCGGCATGAAAATGAACTGGTGGCATAAGATTGGATTGACTGGGGACCTCCACAGTTAAATTCGGCTTGTGCTGATGGAAGGAACCCCGGAGAAAAACCGGGGTTTTTGTTTGTTGGAAACAAGAAAATGCTGGCGAAACGAATCATACCTTGCCTTGATGTGGCCCGCGGACGCGTGGTCAAAGGCGTGAATTTTGTCAAACTGCAGGATGCCGGCGACCCCGTGGAATGCGCGCGCGCCTACAGTGAACAGGGCGCCGACGAGATCACCTTTCTCGACATTCGCGCCTCGCATGAGGGGCGCGACACGATGGTGGACGTGGTGCGCCGCGTGGCGCAGCAGGTCTTTGTCCCCCTGACTGTCGGCGGCGGAATCCGCAGCAGCGAAGATGTCCGCATTCTTCTTCAGGCCGGCGCAGACAAGGTTTCCATCAACACCGCCGCGGTCGAGCGGCCGGACTTCATCAATGAAGCCTCCGAGCAGTTCGGGAGCCAGTGCATTGTGCTGGCCATTGACGCCAAGCAGAACGAAAACAGAAAAGGCTGGACCGTTTTCACATACGGCGGAAGAAAGTCCACGGGGCTGGATGTGCTCGAATGGGCGCGCGAGGGCGTGCGCCGCGGCGCAGGCGAAATTCTGCTGACCAGCATGGATCGCGACGGCACGAAGGACGGCTACGATCTTGCGCTGACGCGGGCGGTGTCGGAAGCGGTGTCTGTTCCCGTGATCGCATCGGGCGGAGCCGGCACCCTGGAGCATCTTTTCGAGGGCGTTTCAGAAGGCCGGGCCGATGCCGTGCTGGCCGCCTCGATTTTTCATTTTGGGACCTTTACTATTAATGAGACGAAAAACTATCTGCGCGAGCGGGGCATCCCGGTTCGCGTGTAGCAGGAGAAAAGCATGAGCAAGGAACTTGAAGAAGGACTGGAACTGACGCTGGATTTCAACAAGCTGGCCAAGGCCTCCGCGGCCGCCCCCGGAATTATTCCTGTGGCTGTGCAGAATGCGGACACGAAAGAAGTGATTCTGGTGGCCTATGTTAACGAGCTGGCGCTGAACAAGTCCATCGAAACCCGCTCGGCGGTTTTCTGGAGCACATCGCGCAACGAACTCTGGGAGAAGGGCAAAACCTCCGGCGAAACCTTCGATCTGCTGGAGGTGCGCGTGAACTGCGAGCAGAATTCGCTGGTCTATATTGTGCGGCCGCGCCGCGGCGGAATCTGCCACACGAAGAACAAAAAAGGCGAGGCGCGGAACTGTTATTACCGCCGCCTGAATTTCAAAACCGGGAAACTGGAGAATCTGGATCCCTGAACAAACGGAGCAAGCCATGTACACGCCGGACAAAAAAAGATTTCTTGAAAAAGCCCAAAAGGGAAATCTGATTCCGGTGTGGCGCGAACTGCTGGCCGATCAGGACACGCCGCTGTGCGCCTATGAACGCCTGCGCGAGGCGCTGCGTCAGCGCAGCGAGCCGGCGCAGACCTTTCTGCTGGAGAGCGTCGAGGGCGGCGAGCATATCGCGCGCTATTCGTTCCTGGGAAGCAATCCCCGGGCCGTGCTCACTTCTGCCGGACGAACCACGACCATCACTGACCGGAGCGGGAAAACCGAAACCATCGAAAATCGCGAGCCGCTTTCCGTGCTCAAGGAGCTTCTGGCAAAATACCGGCCTGTGCCCGATCCGGCGCTTCCCCGTTTCTACGGCGGCGCGGTGGGTTACATCGGCTATGATGCCGTGGCTCAATTTGAGCGGGTTCCTCTCTGCAAGAAATCCGGCTCCGGGTGGCCGGATATTTCGGTCGCCATCACGGACACGATTGTCATCTTTGACCGCGCCCGCCACACGATGAAGGTGGTGGCCAATGCCCTTGTTGAGGAAAATGCGGAACGCGCCTACGATGATGCCGTGAAGGCCATTGACGCGCTGTGCCGGGATTTGAGCACGCACGTCCCGCATGTTATGCTGGACGCATCCGGCGCGACCGATGAGCCGGCTTTCCGTTCCAACATGACCCGCGAAGAATTCGAGAACTCCGTGAAGGCCGCCAAGGAGTTCATTCGCGCGGGCGACATCATTCAGGTGGTGCTTTCCCAGCGCTTCGAGACCGATGCTGCGGGCGACCCGCTGGATGTGTACCGCGCCCTGCGCTCGGTGAATCCGTCACCATACATGTTCTGCCTCGAAAATGGCGCCCGCGCGATTGTGGGATCGTCCCCTGAAGTCCATGTGCGCTGCGAAGACGGCAGGGTTGAACTGCGGCCGATCGCCGGCACGCGGCCGCGGTCGGCGGATGACGCGGAAGATCAGCGCCTTGCGAAGGAGCTTCTGGCCGATCCCAAGGAGCGCGCTGAGCACATCATGCTGGTGGACCTGGCCCGCAACGACCTCGGGCGCGTCTGCGATTACGGAAGCGTGACGGTTCCGGAACTGATGGTGATCGAACGCTACAGCCATGTGATGCACATTGTTTCGGATGTTGTCGGCACGCTTCGCGGGGACAAGGACATTTATGACCTGATGCGGGCAACGTTCCCGGCCGGGACGGTCAGCGGCGCGCCAAAGATCCGCGCCATGGAAATCATCGCGGATCTTGAGGCGTCCCGCCGCGGGCCTTATGCCGGGGCGGTTTGCTATTTCGGGTTCTCCGGAAACCTTGATTCCTGCATTGCCATCCGCACGGTGCTCATGGACGGCAAAAAGTCCTTCGTGCAGGCGGGCGCGGGCATCGTGGCGGATTCCGATCCGGCCACCGAGTACATGGAAACCTGCAACAAGGCACGCGGCATGCTGAAGGCGCTTGCGCTCTCGCGCCGCTTCGGGGAATTGAGGAGGCCATCATGATCCTGGTCATAGACAACTACGATTCGTTCACCTACAACCTCGTCCAGTACATGGGCGAAATGGGCGCCGACCTGAAGGTGATCCGGAACGATGTGATGACGCCGGACGAGCTGTGCGCTTTGAAGCCCGACAAGGTGCTCGTCAGCCCCGGGCCCTGCACGCCTTCGGAAGCAGGAGTATCCTGCGAGATTATCCGGCGGCTGGGGCCGAAAGTTCCGCTGCTGGGCGTTTGCCTCGGCCATCAGTGCATCGGGCAGGTTTATGGCGGAAAGGTGATCCGCGCCGGGCGACTCATGCACGGTAAAACTTCGCTGATCCGCCATAACGGGGAAGGGGTTTTCAAAGGAATGCCGCAGCCGTTTGAAGCCACGCGTTATCACTCGCTTCTGGTTGAACGGACATCGCTTCCTGCGTGTCTGAAAATTACAGCGGAAACCGACGAGGGTGAAATCATGGGCCTGCAGCATCGCGAGCATCCGGTTTATGGCGTGCAGTTCCATCCGGAATCCATCCTGACGCAGTCGGGCCGGCTGATTATACAAAACTTCCTTGAGCTTTGACGGAGTGCAGCATGAAAAAAAATAAAGAGCAGATCAAGCCGGCGGGCCCGGGAGCCGTCGCCGAGATCAGCATGGCGGAGGCGCACAAGCGCACCCGCATGACCTCTCTTGCATTCCTGGCGCTGATGGTCGTTTTTCTCCTGCTGGCCTGGTGGATGTGGGCGGAAGGCCAGAAGCACAAGGATTCCGACAAGGATTTCATGCTGCTCAGTCTCGACACCAATACTGTTGTGACCGACCGGCGGGGATTCTCCGCCACGAATCTGCTCCCGCTGGAAACGCAGGAGCTGCTGGATCCGGGGGCCTGGGCGGACGGGAAAACCGCACAGCTCGATCCGCAGAAAATGACCGCCGCCATGGGCGAGATGCGGAAAGCTCAGGATTTTCTCCGGGCCGGGAATTATGACATGGCCATCATGCACACCCGAAAGGCCATGGACATCCAGCCGGAAATGGATGCGGCCCTCCGGATGCTGGGCGTGATCTACATTCAGCGCGGTCAGTTTGACCAGGCCATATCTGTGCTGGAGAAGGCTCTTGCGAAAGATGCATATAACCCGGAAACGCTGAGCAATCTTTCAACGGCGTACCTTCAGCGGGGGAATCGGGAAAAAGCCGAAGAGCTTCTTCTGACCGCAGTGCAGATCAAGCCTGATTATTATGTCGGCTATGTGAATCTCGGCCTGCTGTTCCTCGCGTCCTCGCAGTACGAATCGGCGGCCGAATATTTCGAGCAGGCCATGAGCGGAATTCCGGAGAACGCCGCGCTCCGCAACAACTATGCGGTCGCCCTCCTGCGGCTGGGGCGGTTTGAGGAAGCGCGAGAACACTTGAACTGGCTGATCTCCCATTATCCCGAAATCCCGGAGTCCTATTTCAACATGGCCATCACCCATGTGTATGAGAACGACGCCAACAGTGCGCTGGCATGGATCAGCAAGGGCGCGGAACGCTGCTCCCCGTCCGCCCTGCAGGAATACCTGCGCGACAGCGACTTCAACGCCATCCGCGAACATCCCGGATTCCTGGCGGTGTCAAAAGGAATAGAGCCTTCTCTTCCGCAAATACCCGGTGCTCCACCAAACTGAAGAAAGCCTGTCAAGGGCCGCTTATTTAAAGCCCGAACACTACGACAGTCTTAATCAATTGTCATGAAGCGCGAATTTGTTTTACCCCGGCATTCCTCATTATGGGGTGATGAGATCAGCTGTAATACTGGCGTTTACTCTTCTGCCTTTTGTTGTTGGGTGCGGAACTCTTCCAGATGGTCAAAGATGGGGGCAAAAAGCAACCCTATGGCCCGGTTATGACCGCATCAACCGCGCCGCCGTCCGGGCATTTTGCAGTCCCGGGACCTGTGTGCCGGCGGCCGGAGCGCTGGCCTTTTCTATTGGCGATTTTGATGAGGACACTACTGAATGGGCGGCTGAACGCAATCCCGTCTTTGGCTCACAGGAAAATGCTCAAAACACAAGCGACATCTTGAGGGACGGCCTCAGTTACTGGAAATACATCACGCTGGCGGCAACTCCCGGCGGCGATGATCCCGCTTATTGGATACGGGACAAAACAAAGGGGCTTCTGGTGGAAATGGGTGCGCAGACCGTGAATAAGAAAAGCAAGCAATGGATTACAGATAAAATACCCCGGCTGCGGCCGGATATTTCTTCATATGCGTCTTTCCCGTCGGGGCACGCGAATCATGCCTTTGGCAGCGCCACACTCGCAAACTTGAATCTCGATTCCGTTTCCATGAACGCAACTGCCCGGCGGACACTCCAAGCCGCGACATGGACAGCCGCAACGGGAACCGCGTGGGCCAGGGTTGAGGCCAACAAGCATTATCCTTCTGATGTCCTTGCGTCGGCAGCCTTGGCGCACTGTTTGACCACATTCATTTATGATGCCTTTCTGGGTCTGTCAGATGAATGTGTGCAGGTTGGAATTGTCCCGACGGATGAGGGATTTGAGCTGCAGGCGGTGTGGAAGTTTTAGCCGCCCCTGCGAACGCATTTTTAGAAGACGGCAGGAAAAAAAACATTCCGCGAAGGCTTGAAGGGAACATCCGTCATGCCTTCGCGGAATATACAGTCGTTACGTATTATCTATCAGTCTTCGTGACCTTCTTCTTCTTCCTCATCATCTTCATCCTCGTCATCATCTTCATCATCTTCGTCTTCCTCATCCTCCCCATCCTCGCCGTCGTCATCATCTTCGTCGTCTTCTTCGGGCAAAAGATTTCCATTGGCATCGAGACCTATCTCCTTGGAAATCTCAGCTTCGTAAGAGACAACAGCCGTCGCCAGCATGGTGACCACTCCGTCTTTCAGGGTGGCCCGCATTTCCTCCTTGCTGATTTCCTCAATCTCTCCGCGGCCAGCCTCTTTCTGAAGAGCTGCGGCAACTGCCCCGGGGACATCCTTCAGCGACACTTCCGACTCAATTTCGACAATCTGGCCATCTGCCGTGACCGAAATTTCCATTTCTTCGTCGGCCACCTCGATTTCAACCTCGTAGAGCTCAACGCCGTTCTCTTTCTCGATCTTGGATTCTTCAATCTCAGCATCCGGAAAGGCTGCCAAGATGGCGTCTCTCACGGCGGTCGATAATTTTGCATGCTCGCACTCCCTGGCAAACGAGGGCGCCGCCGCAAAGAGCACGCCTGCAATCACTGCAACAGAAAATACCACTACTAATCTCATAACACTATTCTTCATTTTATTGTCTCCCATTATCTGTTCATTGTTTAAGGCCGA
>JBFXGK010000009.1:0-103510 GCA_050178035.1 Kiritimatiellia bacterium | reverse complement strand
TTAACTCAAAAATCCAGTTGATCAGGGCAAAGGCTCGAGGATATAGATCCTTTGAGAATTACAGAATCGCCATCCTTTTTCACTGCGGAAAGCTCGATCTGTCTCCACTATAATTGATGAAGAACCTGTTTTTCGGTGTTTTTGAGCGTTTTTTGGCCATTTTTGACGATTTTTGGCTGTTTTTTCGCATTTTTTGGCCCATGAAACGAGAGGGGCGCAATCCCGATTTTTTCGTTTGGGTTGGACGGCGTTAAGGCGTAGGATAATAAAGATTTTTTGGAAAGGACTACATCATGAGAAGCGACAAGGTAAAAACTGGATTTGAACGCGCCCCCCACCGCAGCCTGATGCGGGCCACCGGCATGACCGCCGAGGACATCAAGAAGCCCTTCATCGCGGTCTGCAATTCCTACACGGATGTCGTGCCCGGCCATGTGCACATGGGCAAGGTCGGACAGATCGTCAAGGACGCCATCCGCAAGGCCGGCGGCACCCCGATCGAATTCAACACCATCGCCATCTGCGACGGAATTGCCATGGGCCACACGGGCATGAAATATTCCCTGCCCAGCCGCGAATTGATCGCCGACTGCGTGGAGTCCATGGTCGAGGCCCACCAGTTTGACGCGATGGTCTGCCTGCCGAACTGCGACAAGATCGTGCCCGGCATGCTGATCGGCGCGGTGCGCTGCAACATTCCGACGATCTTCGCGAGCGGCGGCCCGATGCGCGCCGGCAAGATGCCCGACGGCCGGACCGTGGACCTGATCAGCGTGTTCGAGGCGGTCGGAAAGTTCAAAACCGGCGGCGTCAGCGAAGAGGAACTGGAAACACTGTCCTGCTACGCCTGCCCCGGCGCGGGCTCCTGCTCCGGCATGTTCACGGCCAATTCAATGAACTGCCTGTGCGAGGCCATCGGCATGGCGCTGCCCGGCAACGGCACGATTCTGGCCGACGATCCCGACCGCGAGGCGCTCTGGCGCATGGCCGGAACGCGGGCGGTGGAAATGGCCTATGAAAACAAGCTTCGGCCGCTGGACATCATCACGCACGATGCCGTGGACAACGCGTTCATTCTGGACATGGCTATGGGCGGAAGCACCAACACCGTGCTGCACACGCTGGCCATCGCGCATACGGCGGGGCTGAAATACGATTTGGAGCGGATTAACCAGCTCTCAAAGAAAACACCGAACATCTGCAAGGTTTCGCCCTCCTCGCCCTATCATATCGAGGATGTCCAGAAGGCCGGCGGCATCAGCGCCATTCTGAAAGAGATCAGCAAGGTGCCTGGACTGCTGCACACCAGCGCGATGACGGTGACGGGACACACGCTGGGACAGAACATTGCCTCGGCCGAGAACCGCGACACGGCCTGCATCCACACGCTGGACAAGGCCTACAGCAAGGAAGGCGGACTGTCCATCCTGAGCGGCAACCTGGCGCCCGACGGAGCGGTTGTGAAAACCGCCGGTGTGGATCCGAAGATGCTGGTGCACAAAGGGCCTGCGGTCATCTTTGAAAGCCAGGAAGACGCCTGCGAGGGCATTCTGGCGGGAAAAGTAAAGGCGGGCGATGTGGCGGTGATCCGCTACGAAGGCCCCAAGGGCGGTCCCGGCATGCAGGAAATGCTGGCCCCGACGAGCTATATCATGGGACAGGGTTTGGGCGACAAGGTTGCGCTGATCACCGACGGGCGTTTCAGCGGCGGCACGCGCGGCGCGTGCATCGGGCACATTTCGCCCGAAGCGGCCGTGGGCGGACCGATTGGCCTGCTAAAGAACGGGGACATCGTCGAAATAGACATCCCCAACCGCAAACTGGCGGTGCAGGTCAGCGACAGCGAACTGGCCGAGCGCAGGAAATTATGGAAGGCGCCCGAGCCGCGCTTCAAGAAGGGCTGGCTGGCACGCTATACCAAGATGGCAACGAGCGCGAACACCGGGGCCTCGCTCCAGGAATAGCGGACCATGAGACTGGTCCACGGACTCGAGAGCAAACTCAGTTTCGGGGCATCCGTTCTTTACGGCCTGCAGCATGTGCTGGCGATGTTTGTCGGCATCATCACACCGCCGCTGATCATTTCCGGCGCGCTGGGTCTTGATGTCGCCAACACGGCCTTTCTGGTCAGCATGGCGCTGTTCGCCTCGGGGCTTACGACCTTCATCCAGGTGAAGCGGCTGGGCCCGTTCGGATCCGGTATGCTCAGCGTGCAGGGCACCAGCTTCACGTTTGTGTCGCCGTCCATTCAGGCGGGCATGGCGGGAGGCCTTCCGCTGATCATCGGATTCACGATTTTCTGCGCGCCCATCGAAATGCTGCTGAGCCGCGTGATCCATGTGGTGCGCAAACTGTTCCCGCCGATTGTCACCGGCTCTGTGGTCACGCTGATCGGCATCAGCCTCATCAAGGTGGGCATGACCGACATGGCCGGCGGCTTCGGATCCCCAAATTTCGGCAGTCTGTCCAACCTTGGCATGGGCTTTTTTGTTATGATGGTGATTGTGCTCATCAACCGCTTCGGAAAAGGAGCCGTCGGCACCGTTTCGATTGCGCTGGGGCTGATCGCCGGTTATGTGCTCTCGGCCCTGCTGGGGCGCGTTGATTTCACAGCCGTCGGCGAAGCCGGCTGGCTGACGATTCCGCGCCCGTTCAAATACGGGGTGGCCTTTGACCCGGTTTATCTGATGCCCTGGGTGATCGGCTACATCATCACCACCATCGAATCCATCGGCGATCTGACCGCCACCTCGCAGGTTTCGGGCGAGCCCATCACCGGGCCGGTGTTTATAAAAAGACTGGAGGGCGGCATCCTGTCCGACGGCGCCGGAAGCCTCATCGCGGGAATTTTCAATTCGATGCCGAACACCACGTTCTCGCAGAACAACGGCGTGATCGGCCTGACCGGCGTGGCCTCGCGGCGGGTGGGGCTGGCGGTGGCGGGCCTGCTGACGCTGCTCGGACTTTTTCCAAAACTCGCGGCGCTGATCAGCGTAATGCCCAAGCCGGTGCTGGGCGGCGCAACACTGGTCATGTTCTCGATGGTGGCGGTGGCGGGCCTCCGGATCATCCAGCACGACGGCTTCAATCCGCGCAACGAGTTCATCCTCGCCATCACGCTGGCTCTGGCGCTGGGCGTTGAGATGGTTCCCGACGCCATGGCCTGCATCGGCCGCATCCAGACCGGAAGCCCGTTCATGAAGACCATGCTTTCGGGCATTCAGGCCATCATGCAGTCCGGCCTGTCCGTGGCCGCCGTGACGTCAACAGCACTGAACATGATTCTACCGGCGGAAGAAAGTACCGGAAAATAGGGCTGGAATCCGCCGGCCCCGCACATTAGGATGCCGGCAAATGAGCACATTATCCGGCATTTCAGGAAAAGAACGCTTCAACTGCATATTCTGCGCGTCCTTCATCCACGACAGAGCCCATGTGGATGGGATCAAGGCCGATTATGAAAAGGCGCTTGCCGCCATCGGGGCCGTTTGCTGCACCACCAATGAAGACAAAATGCCCGCATGCATCGCGCAGGAAGATGCGCTCCTTTTCTTCGTGCTGACCGGCGGCGTGGAAAACCAGATTCTGGACCTCTGGAAAAAGCGGGAGCAGTTTGTTCCCGGCCGGCCGGTTTTTCTGGTATCCCATCCGCTTCACAACTCGCTGCCGGCGGCCCTTGAAACGCTGGCGCGGTTCCGGCAGGACAAGGTCAAGGGCGAAATCATGTATCTTGACGGGCCCGACGATCATGCGGGACTGGCCCACCTGAAGGCGTCTGCCCACGCCCTGAATGTCCGGAATCTTCTGGCCAAAGACCGCATCGGACTGGTCGGCGATCCGTCATCGTGGCTGATCGCCAGCTCTCCGGCTCCCGAAACCGTCCGCGAAGCCTTCGGCCCCGAAGTGGTGCAGATTCCGATCAGCGAGCTTGATCCCTACATCGCGGCGGCCGCCGGCGCGGAAACGGTGGCCGCAAAATTCAAGGAGATATTCCCCGAAATCAGCGGGCCCACGGACAGTGATCTGCTGGCCTCGGCCCGAATCTATCTTGGCCTGAAGGCGATGATCAAAAAATACGAACTGAACGCGCTGACCGTGCGCTGCTTCGATCTGGTGGTTAAGAACAAGGCCTCCGGGTGCCTTGCGCTTTCCCTCCTGAACGACGAGGGCATCATCGCCGGATGCGAAGCGGATCTGGTGAGCCTCATGGGCATGCTCTGGGCCTGGCGGCTGACCGGGTGCCTGCCGTGGATGGCCAATCCGTCACACATCATTCCCGAACGGAACATCCTGTGGCTGGCGCACTGCACCGTGCCGTCAAAGCTGGTGCACAACCATGTGCTGAAGTCGCACTTCGAGTCCGGACTGGGCATCGGGGTTCAGGGGACTTTCGACACGGGGCCGGTAACGCTGCTGCGGCTGGGCGGAAAAGACCTGAAGGAAATCTGGCTGGCGCACGGCACGCTGTTCGAATCGGGCGACAGCCCGAATCTCTGCCGCACGCAGATACACGTGCGGCTGGAGCACGCGCGGGTGACAGACCTTCTGAAAAATCCGCTCGGCAATCACATCGTCATGATTCGGGGCCATCAAAAAAACCTCCTGCAGGACGCCTGGCAGCAGATGACTCCGTCCTGAACGGGTTAGAGGAGTTGAGTTATGAAGCTTGAAACACAATGTCTGCATGCGGGGCAGGTTCCAGATCCCGCCACACTGTCGTGTGCGGTGCCAGTGTACCGCACCAGCGCCTATCAGTTCAAAAGCACGGAGCATGCCGCGAATCTTTTCGGGCTGAAGGAGCTCGGCAACTTCTACACGCGCCTGATGAACCCCACGCACGACGTGCTGGAGAAACGCATGGCCGCGCTCGACGGCGGGGCCGCCGCACTGGCGCTGGCGTCCGGCACCAGCGCGATTTTCTATGCGGTCGTCAACATCTGCCGGGCGGGTGACGAGATCGTGTCGGCCGCCAACCTCTACGGCGGAACCTACACGCAGTTCCATGACATCCTGCCGCAGTTCGGCATCAAGGCGCATCTGGTGGATGTCCGCGATCCGCAGAATTTTGCGAAGGCCATCACGCCGAAGACCAAGCTGCTTTACACGGAATCCATCGGCAACCCATCACTGGACGTTGCCGACATTGCGGCTATCGCGAAGATCGCGCATGACGCCGGCCTGCCGCTGATCGTGGACAACACCTTTGCAACGCCGGCGCTGCTGCGGCCCATCGAGCACGGCGCGGACATCGTCGTGCATTCGCTGACCAAGTGGCTGGGCGGGCACGGAATCGGCATCGGCGGCGTTGTGGTGGACTCCGGGAAGTTCGACTGGACCTCCGGGAAGTTTCCGCTGCTTTCGGAGCCGGACGCGAGTTATCACGACATCCGCTTCGCAAAGGATCTTGGGCCGCTGAACCCGCTGGCCTACATTCTGCGGATGAGGCTGGTGCCGCTCCGCAACCTTGGCGCGTGCATTTCACCGGATAATGCGTGGATGTTTTTGCAGGGCATCGAGACGCTTCCGCTTCGCATGCAGAGGCATTGCGAAAACGCGCTGGCGGCGGCGAAGCACCTGAAAGCCCACAAGCGCGTGGCGTGGGTGCGCTATCCCGGACTGCACGGCGACGAATCGCATGCGAATGCGAAGAAATATCTGCCCGGCGGCGCGGGCGGCATGGTGGTGTTCGGCATCAAGGGCGGCAGCAAAGCCGGAGCCGCGTTCATCAACAGCCTGCAGCTCATTTCGCATCTTGCCAACGTGGGCGACGCCAAGAGCCTTGCGATTCATCCGGCCAGCACCACGCACAGCCAGCTGACGGAAGAACAGCAGGCGCAGGGCGGCATTACGGCGGACATGGTCCGGCTGTCCATCGGCATCGAGCACATAGACGACATCCTTGAGGACATTGACCGGGCGCTGGCCGCATCTGCCTCTTGACCGGAAAAGAAAAAGGTGCAAGCCTGTGTGCCGTTTTTGAAAAGCAGGGCGCATGAAAGAAGTTAAAACACAGTTTTACACGTTCGGAGAAACGAAGAAGGACCGGCTGAAGCTGAAAAGCGGAATCCTTTTCGGCCCCGTCACCGTGGCCTACGAGACTTACGGGAAGCTGTCCCCCGCCGGCGACAATGCGATTCTGCTGTTTCACGCGCTGTCCGGAAGCCAGCACGCGGCCGGAATCAACAAACAGGTTCCGGGCGTTGGGAAGCGCTGGCAGGAGGAATGCCGCACCGGCTGGTGGAACGGCTACATCGGGCCCGGGAAGGCGCTGGACACCGACCAGTTCTTCATCGTGTGCGCGAACTATTTCGGAGGATGCTACGGGAGCACGGGCCCCTGCTCCATCAATCCGCGCACAGGCAAGCCCTACGGGGCAAAATTTCCGCGCATCGAGGCCAACGACATGGTGGATGTGCAGGTGCGCCTGGTTCGCCACCTCGGCATTAAAAAACTGCACGCGGCCATCGGGGCGTCCATGGGCGGAATGCTGGCCGTCAATCTGGCCGTGCGCTATCCGGAAATGGTCCGGAATGTCATTCCCATCGCGGCGGGGCTGGAAGTTTCCACGCTGCAGCGCATTCACAATTTTGAACAGGTCTACGCCATTGAGAGCGATCCGCACTACAACCGCGGCGACTACTACGACGGACCCGGTCCGGTGGACGGTCTGGCGCTCGCGCGCATGATCTCGCACAAGACCTTCATTTCGCTGGCGGCGATCACGAACCGGGCGCGCACGGAGGTGGTGGACACCAACACGAAGTTCAAAACCTATCCGCTGCATTATCCGGTGGAGTCCTATCTTCTGCACCAGTGCCAGAAATTCGTGAAGCGGTTTGATGCCAACACCTACATGCTGATCATTGACGTGTGGCAGTGCTTTGACCTGCTGCAGGACACCGGCGCGGAAGATTACAGAACCCTGTTCGCGCCGTGCCGCGATCAGAAGTACCTGGTGTTCACCATTGATTCCGACGCGTGCTTCTATCCCGAGCAGCAGGAGCACATGGCGCGCACGCTGACCCGCTGCAAGGTGGACTGCCAGCGCGTGACGGTGCATTCGGACAAGGGCCATGATGCGTTCCTGCTCGAACCCAAACTTTTCACTCCGCACATTGACTACGCCCTGCGGCGGGGATAAGCCATGGCATCCGGAAATCCAGATCGAGAGACCGCCATCCTGCTGATCTCATGCCCCGACGCCATCGGCATTGACGCGGCCGTGACGAATTTCCTGAGCAGGAACGGCGGCAACATCGTGGACTTCGACCAGCATGTGGACAAGGAGCAGAACGTCTTTTTCCTGCGCGTGGAGTGGGAAATGGACGGATTTTTGCTGTCCAAGGAACAACTGCCGAATCACATTGCGGATCTCGCAGCTCCATTTAAAATGGAATGGTCGCTGCGCTATTCCAGCGCGGTTCCGCGCATGGCCATTTTTGTATCGAAGCAGCCGCACTGCCTCTATGACCTGCTGGCGCGCGTTCAGTCGGGCGAATGGCGCGTGGAAGTTCCGCTGATCATCAGCAACCACAAGGAACTTGAACCGCTCGCGCGCCGCGCAAACATCCCCTTCCACCATGTGTCCATGTTTCGCGAAAACAAGGCGGAGCCGGAGCGCAGGCAGATCGAGCTGCTCAGGGAAAACCGCGTGGACTTCGTGGTCCTGGCGCGTTACATGCAGATTGTCACACCGATGCTGATCAACGAGTTCCCGAACCGGATCATCAACATCCATCATTCATTCCTGCCGGCGTTTCCGGGGGCCAAGCCCTATCATTCGGCCTACGCGCGCGGGGTGAAAATCATCGGGGCGACCAGTCATTATGTGACGGCGGACCTCGATGCGGGGCCGATCATCGAACAGGACGTGATTCGTGTGAGCCACAAGGATTCGGTGGATGATTTGGTGCGCAAGGGCCGCGATTTGGAAAAAATTGTACTCTCCCGCGCGGTCTGGCGCCACCTTCAAAGCAAGACGCTGGTCTACAACAACAAGACCGTCGTTTTTGAGTGACCCGTGAAGCGGTCTGCGGCATAATTGTTCATCTCGCAACTCATCCAAAAGATTCGTCCCGCCATGCCTGCATCAAAGGTTGCCCCAAATCCGGAAGTTCATAAACCATGAAATCTGTTCTCTCTATCCGCGGGAACATCAGCGGTGCTCTCCACCGGGAAGGCGGCCGCGCGATCTTTGAGGAACTCAATCGTTGAGATGTTCTTGAATAAATGCTCGCGGCGTAATCACAGCAATCCCGCAATATCCAGAGGTTTTGAGCAGCGCCTTGTCGCCCGTACAAATGCACTTCACTTTTGCAGCGAGGGCGCAGGCAAGGAACTTGTCGTCATCAGGATCTGTACAAACTTGTTGGGGCAGTTCTTCGGCATCCACGACCTCCGCCTCTATCGCCAGCAACTCCAGCACCGGCGCCAAGTTCACACCCTTGAACTGTTCGGCAAGTTCGAGTCCCACCCTTCTGTACTCCTCAAGGATGTCGGGTGAAACCACAAGGTCTATTTCCCCCCTTCTCCACGCATCAAGAATTCTGTACGCCGGACCGGAAAAGAATACGCCGGAAACAAAGACATTGGTGTCCAGCACAACCCTCACTGGCGGCTCCGCACCTCAGCAATCGCCCGCTCAACGTCCCCTGATTTCATGCCGGCAATCCGCGCCTGCCGCCGCGCCTTCCGGATCAGTCTGTCAAACTGCTTCATGGAGGGGGTTGCCAGGGTCTTCAAAATCACAACATCACCTTCTCCCATGACAACAAACTGCGAGCCGGCCGACAATTTCATCCGGTTGCGCAGCTCCTCCGGAATCACCACCTGCCCTTTTGACGACATTTTTGTTGTTGCAACAGCAATCATGAAACTCTCCCATCAATATCTTACTAGTAAGACTATCACCCGGGCCGGATGATTGCAAGATCCCAGGCCTGAAATTTTGATGCAACACGCGGATTTCAGTTTGTTCTCCACTGTGCGAGCGCGCGGAATTGGCCGGAGAAGAAAATGACGGGTTTAACTTGAATTTGCCCGGTCAGGAAACCGGGCCTTCAAATTCATGGTTCGGGGCGTATCTTGGACAGGCGGCGCATGGCACCGCCTTTCAGAATGACGCTTTAGGCTTTCGCTTTTTTGCGCTTCGGCTTGCCGGCAACGGCAACGGCATCCCGCTTTTTCATGACCCGTATTTCCTGGAGCCGGGCCGCTGTGCCCTTGCGCCGGATGGATATCTTGCCTTCGGCCGATTCCCACTTGACGATGGTCGCAAGACTGACGCCAGCAAGACGGGCGAGACCGGCCTGCGTCAAACCCAGTTTCTTTCTCAAGGCTTTCACGCCCTTCCCGGTGATCCAGAAACGGCCCGCGGGCTGTTCTTTCGGCGCGGCCGCCTTGCGGGAAGCAGACACGGTTCTTTTCAGTACGCCCAGTTCTTTCTGCAAGGCGCTGACCTGACGGCGCAGGTCTGCAATCAGTCCGCGCTGAGCGGCTGTGATCTTCCGCGCCGGAGCCGACGCGCTCTTTGCCTCCTTGCGGGCCAGACGAATAATTTCAGATTTCAGCACGTTCATTACATTTGCCATTGGATTTCTCCTTTATCAAAAGAAACAATATTTCCCGAATTTATGCAAAGCCTCTTTTTCATCCCGGCTTACGGACCGGAAAGTATCTGGCAGATTTCCGCAGCGGTCTTTGCCTCCCGCACTTTGACCGCCGTTGCCTTGTCCAGAAACCGGCGGCCCAGCTCCGCCAGCATTTTCAGGTGCTGCTCCGGCGATATTTTCTGGGGGCTAAGCAGCGCCAGCAGTATCCGCGGCGGAGTCTTCACATCCAGCGCCTTCCAGCCCGCCGTGGTGCGCCCGACAATCAGCACGGAATGTTCCAGCAAATCGCTGCAGGCATGCAGCAGAACGGTTTCGGGCGCCAGCTCGACCGGATAGGACTTGGCCGAGACCCACAGCAGGTGCCGCGCCTCTTCTGCAAGCGCCGGATCGCCCGGGAAACTGTTTTCCATCATGCGGCGCAGCGCCTCGAACAGGCCGGGTTCCTCCACATCGTTCGGGCAGTACACCAGCGCGTCTTCACTTTCAACCCCGCCCTCAACGCCTTCCGGAACCAGATCCTCGTCGCCAAACTCCAGCGCGGGATAGCAGAGCATCAGGTTGTTCGACGGATGGCGCGAAGCCAGCAGCTCCGCCAGCCGGTCAAGGGTCGGGATCCAAAGCACACTGCTGCGGCGCTCGGACGGGAGCAGCACCATATCGTCGGGCGCAATCTCCTCCAGAAGTTTCGTGCGCGCCGCGGGCATGGATCCTGCCGCCAGCATCGTCATCGGCCGCGAAGGCCCGGCCGATTCGATTTTCTTCCGCAATTCACTGTCCTGCCGGTCTGCAAAATAGAAACGCATCTCCGCGCCCAGCTGCCGCGACAGGCTCTTGGCATCCTTGAGCAGCGGCATCAGGTCATGGCGCCGGGCCGACAGGGGCGGAAGCAGGATCAGCAAACGCTTCGTCGTGTTCATCGGGCGCACCAGCCGGCAGAAATACAGACGCGGCGGACAGGCATCCACCAGCTTTTCCATGAGCGACCCGAATATCCGCGTGCGCACGGCGCTCTCGCCCCGCCAGCCGGCCAGCACCAGGCTGGAGCGCAGTTCGCGGGCGGCGCGCACGATGCCGTCCGCCGTGTTCATCCCCATGCGCACCGACGGGGTCACCGGAATATCCGCGGAAGCCGCATGTGAAAGGCAGTGGGCCAGAACCTGCTCGCCCTGGGCAACCCCCTCCTCTGAATCCTTCTCCTCCCGCACGATGGTGATCGGATGAATCGCGCCCGGCACCTGCTTGTCGCGAAGCATAAAGGCCATGTCCAGCAGCTGCGTGGCGTATTCAGGATTGACCACCGGCACCAGCAGGCGCTGTTCAGCGGTTTCCGGACGCTCGCGCGGAGTTTCGGTCAGCATGATCCGTCGGCCATGCCGGTCCACCATCCACGCGCCCAGCGGGCAGGTCACGGCAATCATCGCGATGGCGCCGTTGAGAACCGTCTCGCCGAATATCTTCAGTTCATAGCCCACCAGCACGGCGGCCAGCGTGGCGGCCGCCTGCACCACGCTCAAGCCGAACATCACGCGGCGCGAGTCCGTCTTGTAGCCGGACAGCCGGCCCATGATTTCCGATGCGGCAAACTTGGTGACGATCACCGTAATCACCATCGTTCCGGCCACCAGCCATCCGCGGATGTCACTGATGAATGCGGTCACGTCCACCAGCATGCCGACCGAAATCAGGAAAAACGGAATGAACAGCGTATTCCCCGCGAACACCACGCGGCTCATCAGCGTGCTGTGCTCGGGGATCAGCCGGTTGAAAGCCGCGCCCGCGAGGAAGGCTCCGATAATCGGCTCCATCTTTGCGAAATGCGAGAGGTAGGCGCAGCCGCACACCGTCACCAGCACAAACAGGAACTGGGCGCCGCCGGCCTCGGTCACGTTATGGAAAAACCAGTGCGTCAGCCGCGGGATGCCCCACCAGGTGAACAGGACCAGGACGGCCATGCCGCTGCCGATCTCCAGCCAGAAAACCGGACCCAGGCTTTCACCCCGCGTGTAATCCGCGACCACGGCCAGCACCAGCAGCGCAAGCGTGTCCGTGATAATCGTCGCGCCGACCGTCACGGCCACCGGCTCGGTCCGCGATATGCCGAGGCGGCTCGCAATGGGATATGTCAGAAGCGTGTGCGAGGCGAACATGCTGGCCAGCAAAACCGAAGGAACCCACGTGAAGCCCAGCAGATAATGACCGGCCAGCGTGCCCAGCGTCTGCGGTATGATGAAGGTCAGCGCCCCGAAAAGAATGCTGCGCCTGCGCGTGCGCGTGAAGCGGTGCAGATCAATCTCAAGCCCCGCGAGGAACATGATGTAGAGCAGACCGATGCTTCCGAAAAGCGTCACGGCCGTGTTGCGCTCAAGGATATGGAATCCGTTTGGCCCCAGCGCCGCGCCCGCCAGCAGAAGAAGAACCAGATCCGGAAAACGCAGGCGCTCCGAAACAATCGGCATCACCAGCATCGTCAGCACCAGCACGGTGAAGATCAGAATGGGATCGGTCAGCGGAAACATCGGTCACCGCCCCGCGCTTAAAGTTTCCTGAAAAACTCCGCTCATAACAAATGAACCTTACACTCTTGCCCCCGCGCCCGGCAAGACCGGACTTTTGCCAGGTCTGCGATCCGCCTGAAAAGAGCAGTTAAACTACGAAACACGCAAAAGCCGCGAAAGCAAGAATGGGAATGGATTTGATGATTTTGGGCCGTTTTGGGCCATTTTTTAGCGTTTTTTGGCCCTTTTAGCCGATATATCGGATACCGATATATTGACGCATCACGGCACGGCCCGGATGGGAACAGTCAACCTGTTCGATTCAGAGTGAACACCCGCCATTTATCTGGAATATTTTGCTTTTTGCCCGCAGAAACACCCGCTACACTATGCACTTAATTACAAGGAGATATGCTGGCGGAAACCAAAACGGTGATGATCACCAGAAAACTGCTCAATAACCTGTCCCAATCAACAATCGGACTTGTTTTTCTTGCGCCAGGGGTTATATCTATCTTTATGACAACGGTATTGGAAATTGAAAAAGCGGTTCAGAATCTGCCCGAGCCCGAATTGGGAACTTTTCGTGCCTGGTTTGAAGATTTTGACGCAACCGCCTGGGATAAACAGTTTGATCAGGATGCACAAAGCGGGAAACTGGATGCTTTGGCTGATGAGGCTCTCAGGGATTTCAAGTCTAACCGGTGCACCCGGCTGTGATTCACTTTGCTTCCCCGCGTTTCTGGGATCATTATCACTCACTACCCGCCGCGGTCCAAAAACTGGCAGACGACAATTTTGTTCTCCTGAAAAGCAACCCACAGCATCCGTCTTTGCATTTTAAGAAGATCGGCCGTTTTCATTCGGTACGCATTGGACGGAAGTACAGAGCCTTGGGCGTTCTGCGCGATCAAGATATTGTTTGGTTTTGGATCGGCTCTCACGCTGATTATGATCAAATAATAAAATAGGGCGAACCACGGGCTCACTTCGTTCGCCGCGATTGAGCCGACGCAAAGCTGCATATCCGCATGGCAGGAGTGCGAGCCATCAAACGGGATTTTTTCCGATTTTCGAGCAAAACTCGCGGACCATTTGGGCCGATATATCGGATACCGATATATTGACGCATCACGGCACGGCCTGGATGGGAACAGTCAACCAGTTCGATTCGGAGTGAACACCCGCTATTTATCTAGAACATTTTGCTTTTTGGCCGCATGAACACCCGCTACACTACGCACTTAATTTCAAGGAGATATGCAGGCGGAAACCAAAATGGTGATGATCACCAGAAAACTGCTCAATAACTTGTTCGGTGTAAGAGATGATGAAACGGGCAATTACAATTCTTGCTTTCTTGGCGCTCGCAGCAGCCTGCGCCATAACCATCCTCGTCATGCCAAGAGAAGCCGCGGTCATCTCTATCGCGAATCCACAGAACCAATACGAAGCCAAGGTCACGCTAAAGCGACAGACTTGGTGGCTACCCGAAGGCTACGACGTCTTCGTGACAGTCAGCTACAACGGCTTCTTCATCCTCAAGCACAACATCGACAATGTCGACATCCCGCAAGATGCAATAGACCGATTTCGACACAGCCACTGGGACGACACTGGAGATCGCCTTCTCGATGCGCGCACGAATCTGATCATCGAGATCACGGCACACAACATCGTGATTCCGGCTGAAAAACGAAACACCGAACCCACGGGTGGAGCGGACGTTGGCCAGACGAGATGAACCCGAAATGGAAATCATGGTATCGCGTGGCGACTCGCCTGCTTGCCCCTCTTTGCGTGGCGATCGCTCCGTTGATTCTCTATGACATTGTCTCACCGGCAAAGGAAACCGACGAGGCGATTATCACGGGCAAGACGACCTACTACAACCGGGGCAAAAACATCTGCAACCTAGAGGCGAAGGGCCGCTACACATATCGAGAAGAAGTGTCCCGCCGTGTCTACGCCACGGCTGAAGTCGGCGACACGCTGCGCGTGTCGCTCAGTCCCATCTTCAAGGAGTGGAAGACGATGGAAGTGGTTCGATCCGGAAAGACACTCATCTCCGCACGCGGATCTGACCTCTACTGGATGGGTGCCATCGGGCTCCTATTCCTTGTGTCGTTTGCAGCCTATTTGCCGGATCGAATTCTGTTCTCGAATCTGATCTTGGTCATCACCCTTCCTGTCGTCAACTTTGCCGCCGTCCTTCTGTGGCTCCGATTCGTGCAATTGTGGACGGGACAGATTGAAAAGATGTAGAAGGCCAACAACGCGTCGCTCCTTATTCGCCACCCGCGGACGGATCGCTCAAGGGAGAACGCGGACGTTGAGCCGACGCGAAGTTGCAGTTCCGCACTGCGGGAGTGCGAAGCCTTCAAACGGGCTTTTTTTGATTTTCGAGCAAAAATTGCTGTTTTTGACCGTTTTTTGGGCATTTTTGGGCCTTTTTTAACGTTTTTGGGGCATTTTTGGCCATTTTTTCGGTTTTTTCTGATCCGCTCCCAAGTGTGACACAATGAGTCCATGTGCGCCAAACTGTGACACAATGGCGCATTTTGGCGCAGTCGAAAATCAGGCATATAATAATATATGATTTTCGTTATTTATTGCCATCAAGGGTCTTGCAAGGCGTCCGGGGACGTGTTTTTTGATTTTGGCACGGATATTGCTATTAGTGAAGGCAGGAATAATTATGAGCCGGGGTTGTCCGGCAGAAAAGAGGCTTAAAATGTCAAAGGTATTAGGAATAGATTTGGGCACAACGAACTCCTGCATGTCCATCATGGAGGGCGGCAAGCCCGTGGTGATCCCCAACGCCGAGGGCGGGCGCACCACTCCCTCCGTTGTGGCTTTCACGAAGTCCGGCGAGCGCCTGGTCGGCCAGGCCGCCAAGCGGCAGGCTGTAACCAATCCGATGAACACCGTTTTTTCCATTAAGCGTTTCATGGGACGGCGTTTCACGGAAGTGGACCGCGAGAAGCATCTGGTGCCTTTTGAGACGGTTGCAGCCTCCAACGGCGACGCCAACGTGAAGGCTCACGGCGAAGTATATTCGCCCCCCGAGATTTCATCCATGATCCTGCAGAAGCTCCGCACTGACGCGGAAGCGTATCTGGGCGAGAAGATCACCCAGGCGGTGATCACCGTCCCGGCCTATTTCAACGACAGCCAGCGCCAGGCCACCAAGGATGCCGGCCGCATCGCGGGCCTTGAAGTGCTGCGCATCATCAACGAACCCACGGCCGCATCGCTGGCCTACGGGCTGGGCGAGAAGAAGGACGAGACCATCGCGGTGTATGACTTCGGCGGCGGCACCTTCGACATCACCGTGCTGGAACTGGGCGACGGCGTGTTCGAGGTGAAAGCCACAAA
Organism: Kiritimatiellia bacterium; assembly: GCA_050178035.1. Classification (GTDB taxonomy): domain Bacteria; phylum Verrucomicrobiota; class Kiritimatiellia; order JAKQHR01; family JAKQHR01; genus JAKQHR01. The sequence goes on along the minus strand of JBFXGK010000009.1, from coordinate 88,026 downwards.
CGGCGACACCCATCTGGGCGGCGACGATCTGGACCAGCGCGTGATTGACTGGCTGGTGGCCGAATTCAAGAAGGAACAGGGCGTGGACCTTTCCAAGGATCCCATGGCCCTGCAGCGCCTGAAGGAATCGGCCGAGAAGGCCAAGTGCGAGCTGTCCAGCTCGATGGAGACTGATATCAATCTGCCATTCATCACGGCCGACGCCAGCGGGCCCAAGCACTTGAACGTGAAGCTGACCCGCGCGAAACTGGAGCAGCTCGTTGAAGACCTGATCGAGCGCACCCGCAAGCCGGTGATGCAGTGCCTGCAGGATGCCAAGGTTTCGACCAGCGACATTGACGAAGTGATCCTTGTCGGCGGCATGACCCGCATGCCCGCCATTCAGGCCAAGGTCCAGGAGCTGTTCAAGAAGGTTCCGAACAAGGGCGTGAACCCGGATGAAGTGGTGGCGGTCGGCGCCGCAATCCAGGGCGGCGTGCTCAAGGGCGAAGTGAAGGACGTGCTGCTGCTCGACGTGACCCCGCTGACGCTGGGCATCGAGACGCTGGGCGGCATTGCCACCGCGCTGATCGAACGCAACACGACGATCCCGACCCGCAAGAGCCAGATCTTCAGCACCGCGGGCGACAACCAGAACACGGTTGAAATCCATGTGCTGCAGGGTGAACGCAAGATGGCCGCCGACAACAAGAGCCTTGGAAAGTTCCATCTGGACGGCATCCCCCCCGCCCCGCGCGGCGTTCCGCAGATTGAAGTGACCTTCGATCTCGACGCCAACGGCATCCTGCATGTCAGCGCGAAGGACAAGGGCACCGGCAAGGAGCAGAAGATTTCGATCACCGCCTCCAGCGGCCTGTCTGAACAGGAGATCAAGAACATGGTGAAGGACGCTGAATCGCATGCGTCCGAGGACCAGAAGAAGCGCGAAGCCATCGAAACCAAAAATCAGGCCGATGCCGTCGCCTACCAGACCGAAAAGTTCCTCAAGGAGCAGGGCGAGAAGATTCCGGCCGACAAGAAAGCGAAAGCTGAAGCTGCGGTCGAGCGCCTGAAGAAAGCCGTCAAGGACGAGAACACCGACGAGATGAAATCGGCCATGGAAGCGGTGAACAGCGAAATGCAGTCCATCTCGCAGGATCTCTACGCGAACGCTTCGCAGCAGCAACAGCAGCCGCCTCCGGGCGCGGGCCCGCAGGAGAACAGCGGATCGTCAAAGAGCGAAGAGGCGGAAGGCGAAGTGATTGACGCCGACTACGAAATGATGGACGACGACAAGCGCAAGAAGAAGAAATAATTTGAGAACAGCGGGCGGCAGCCGCCGGCCCGGAATATTGGTAAACAACAAAACCAGAAGGAGAAATAAGCATGCAAATTCAACCCCTCGGAGACAGGGTATTGGTTGAGCCCCTGAAGGAGAGCGAGGTCAAAAAGGGCGGGATCATCATTCCGGACACCGCCAAGGAAAAGCCCCAGGAGGGCAAGGTCATCGCCGTCGGCACGGGCAAGCTCGACGATAACGGCAAGGTGATTCCCTTCAATGTGAAGAAGGGCGACCGCGTCCTGATGCCGAAGTACGGCGGGACGGAAATCAAGATGGACGACAAAGTGTACCAGATCATGCGCGAGGAAGACATCCTCGGCATCCTGAAATAAATTAAGGAGAATCAGAGATTATGGCAAAGCAACTTAAGTTTGATGCAGCCGCGCGGCAGGCGATCCTGAGCGGCGTTGAGCAGCTCAGCGCGGCGGTGAAGGTTACGCTCGGCCCCCGCGGCCGCAATGTGATCATTGACAAGAAATTCGGCTCCCCGACCGTCACGAAAGACGGCGTCTCGGTGGCCAAGGAAGTCGAGCTGAAGGATCCCTTCGAGAACATGGGCGCCCAGATGGTGCGCGAAGTGGCCAGCAAAACGAGCGATGTGGCCGGCGACGGAACCACCACCGCCACCGTGCTGGCTGAGTCCATCTACCGCCAGGGCCTGAAGAACGTCACCGCCGGCGCGAACCCGATGGAACTCAAGCGCGGCATCGACAAGGCCGTTTCGGCCTGCGTCGAGAAGCTGCAGACCATCACCAAGCGCGTGAAGGACAACGAGGAGATCCGCCAGGTGGCCACGATCTCGGCCAACGGCGACGACACAATCGGCACGATCATCGCGGATGCGATGGACAAGGTTGGCAAGGACGGCACCATCACGGTCGAGGAAGCCAAGGGCATCGAGACCTCGCTGGACGTCGTGGAAGGCATGCAGTTCGACAAGGGCTACCTGTCCCCCTACTTCGTGACCAACGCCGAGGCCATGGATGTCATCCTGGAGAATCCGTACATTCTGCTCTACGAGAAGAAAATCTCGAACCTGCAGGATCTGCTGAACGTGCTCCAGAACATCGCGAAGTCCGGCCGGCCGCTGCTGATCATCGCGGAAGACGTGGAAGGCGAAGCGCTGGCGACCCTCGTGGTCAACAAGCTGCGCGGAACGCTGCAGGCGTGCGCCGTCAAAGCCCCGGGCTTCGGCGACCGCCGCAAGGCCATGATGGAAGACATTGCCATCCTGACCAACGGCAAGTTCATCACGGAAGACCTGGGCATCAAGCTTGAGAACGTCGAAATCGGCGACCTCGGCACAGCCAAGCGCGTGACGATCGACAAGGACAACACGACCATCGTGGAAGGCGCCGGCAAGACATCCGACATCCAGGGCCGCATTGCCCAGATCCGCCGCCAGATCGAGGAAACCACCTCCGACTACGACCGCGAGAAGCTTCAGGAACGCCTGGCCAAGCTGGCCGGCGGCGTGGCCGTCATCAACGTCGGCGCGGCGACCGAGAGCGAAATGAAGGAGAAGAAAGCCCGCGTGGAAGACGCGCTGCATGCGACCCGCGCTGCGGTGGAGGAAGGCATTGTTCCGGGCGGCGGCGTGGCGCTGATTCGCACGCTGTCGGCGCTGGACGGCCTCAAGGCCGAAGGTGACCAGGCGATCGGCGTGGAAATCGTCCGTCAGGCCCTGGAAGCCCCGATCCGCCAGCTGGTGGAGAACGCGGCCGTCGAAGGCGCCATTGTCGTGCAGGAAGTGAAAAAGGGCAAGGGAGCCCACGGCTACGACGTGGCCAAAGGCGAGTTCTGCGACATGATCAAGTGCGGCATCGTGGACCCGACCAAGGTCACGCGCTCCGCTCTGCAGAACGCCGCCAGCATCGCGGCACTGCTGCTGACCACCGAATGCATGATCACCGAGCTGCCTGAAAAGGACAAGCCGGCCATGCCCGATATGGGCGGCGGCATGGGCGGCATGGGCGGCATGATGTAATTCGCGTCAAAAGCCGTTTGACATAATGAAGCGGGGCGCATACTATGCGCCCCGCTTTTATTGACAGAACCGGAGGAGTCTTTTGAATACGGAATATTTGGACAAGGCTAAAGAACGCATACCGAACGTGCCGCTGCTGATCAACCTGATCTCCCGGCGCGTGCGGCAGCTCAATGCCGGAGAACGCTCGCTGGTGAAGCCCGACTCCCTGAGCATGGAAAAGGTGGACATCGCCCTCAAGGAAGTCGCTGAAGGCAAGCTCCAGGCCGAAATGGTGTTCGAAGCCGACCGGAAAACCTCGTCCGAGCGCGTCATTTCGCTGTGATGCGCGGCTGATCCGCAATGGCCCGTTCTTCCACGAAGCCCTCCGGCGGCGGACCCCTCGCCACCAACCGGAAGGCTTTCCACAACTACACCGTGCTGGAGAAATTCGAAGCCGGCATGGCTTTGCGCGGAACGGAAGTCAAATCGGCCCGCGCGGGCCGTATTTCGATCGAGGAGAGCTACGCGCAGGTTGAAAGCGGGCAGATCACGGTGTACGAGCTGACCATCATGCCCTACGAGTTCGGAACCTCCCACAACCACAATCCGAAGCGGCCGAGGCGGCTTCTGCTTCACAAGGCCGAGATTAAAAAGCTTCATGCGCAATCCGTCATCAAGGGTCTTGCGCTGATCCCTCTCAAGATGTATCTGAAGCACGGCCACATCAAAATGGAAATCGGCCTGTGCAAAGGCAAACAGCTTCACGACAAGCGGGACGCCATGCGGGAACGGACGGCGAAACTTGAAGCCGCGCGCGCCATGGCCGCGCACCGGCACCGGTAATCAGCGCATCGCTTTCAGCAGACCGGCCCATTGCTCCGGGGAAAGATTCTCGGGGCGCATTTTGTGATCCAGCCCCAGTTCGACAAGCAGAGGTTCTGTTTCCACTCCGCGCATGATTTGTGAAAGCAAAGTTCCAAGCTGTTTCCGCCGCTTCGAAAAGAATTCGTGGAGCATGCTCAGGATAAACTCCGGCGGCAGATCACCGGTCAGGGGCTCGGGACGGCGGCGAAGCCGCACAATCGCCGAATCCACGCGCGGGCGCGGATGGAAGCATCCGTGCGAAATCACACGCTCCAGGGCAACTTCGTAGAATATTTGCGTGCAGACCGACAGCAGCCCGTAATCCTTGCGCGACGGGCCGGAAGCCATCCGCTCGGCAACATCCCTCTGCACCGTCACCACAATCAGCTCCGGCCTTGCGGGTGCCGTCATGACCTGAACCAGAATCCGCGTTCCGCAGGAATACGGAAGATTGGAAATCAGCTTGTTGCAGCCGCCGGCCAAAAGACCTTCCAGATTGGCATCAAGCGCATCGCCCTCTATCAATTCAAAGTTCGGGCAGTCGCCAACTGTCCTGCGCAGAAAATCGCAGAGCCTTTTGTCCTTTTCGATGGCCGTCACGCGGCCCGCGCGGGAAATCAGTTCGCGGGTGACCGTTCCCAGCCCCGGACCGACTTCCAGAACCGAGTCGCTTTTCTTCAGTTCCGCCAGCTCCACAAAAATGTTGAGGATATTGCGGTCAATCAGGAAGTTCTGCCCCATGCTTTTTCCGGGAACCATCTGCAGATCCTGAAGCGCCGCCTTCACGGCGGACGGACTGGTCAGCGGAGGCAGGTTTTCCATCATTTCTTCCGCCACGGATTCTTTTTTCCGGCCAGGCTGCAGGCCAGCTCGATGGCCTTCACCATGCTGCCCTCGCGGGCGATCCCTTTTCCGGCCACATCGAAGGCCGTCCCGTGATCCGGCGAAGTCCGAATGATCGGCAAACCCAGCGTGATGTTGATGCCCTCGTCCATCGCCAGCATTTTAAGAGGACCAAGGCCCTGATCATGATACATCGAAACAACCGCATCATAGCCGCCGCGAAGCGCCTGATAGAAAATCGCGTCCGGGGCAACCGGGCCAACTGCGTTGACGCCCATTTTCTGCGCCGCCTTGACCGCCGGAAGAATGACCGTTTTCTCTTCGGTGCCAATGGCGCCGCCGTCGCCCGCGTGCGGATTCAATCCGCAAACACCAATCCGCGCACGGCGGCAGCCGAGCCACGGCAAGGCCTCTGCGGCCATGCTGATGGATTCCAGAATATTTTTCTTCGAAATGCTTTTAGCCACGCGCGAAAGGGGGATGTGCCTCGTCACAAGAATCACGCGCAGACCGCCGCCCATGAGCATCATGGCGAAGCGTTTTGTCTTTGTGATTTCCGCCAGGTATTCGGTGTGGCCCGGCAAGTTCAAATGCGCTTTCTTCAGGCCTTCCTTGCAGATCGGGGCCGTGACCATCGCATCGAAATATCCCTCCATGCAGCCTTCGGCCGCGATGCGGATCCAGTCCGCGGCATGGCGGGAGGCCGCCGCCGAAATTTGTCCGGGCAACCACTTCATGCGTGCCGGATACGGATCCCAAACAGAAAAACTTTTTGACTTCAGCGGAAGGCCAAACCTGCGTGCCTGAACCGAAAGAACGTCTGCATTGCCGATCAGGACAAAACGGCAATTGGAAGGCCACTTATGACCCGAAAGAGACCTCAAGGCAACCTCCGGCCCTATTCCATTGATATCCCCTGCCGTGACCGCGATCAGCTTCATCTTTTGAAGATCTTCACGTTGTGCTTTTTGCGAAGCCGGGCAATCCACTCCTTGTAGATCCGCTCCTCTTCCGCATTGCGCAGCTCCTTCTCGATCTCTTCCTTCACCTCGTCAAACGGCGTAACCGACGCATCGCGGCGCTCCTCCAGCTTGACAATGCAGAAATCACCGCCCGCCTCAATGACCTCGCTGACGCCGCCGGGAGCCAGGGCGTTGAGAGCCTCCGCGAACTGAAGACCCAGATCCTTCACGGCCGACCATCCCCAGTCTCCACCCTGTTTCGCGCGGCTGTCCTCCGAATGCTCCCCGGCCGTCTCCGCAAAATCCGCGCCATCCAGAATCTTCTGGCGGACAGCTTCCGCTTTTGCGCGCTGGGCCGATTGCTCCTCATCCGTCTTACCGCCCTTGAAAACCATCATGCGGTAGCGAACCGATTCGGGGAGCTGATATTCAGAAGCCTTTTCCCCGTACGCCCGGAAAACCGCGGAAGGCGCCACAAATATCTTGCCCTGCAGAATCTGCTGGCGCGAGACCATGACAATCAGCCGCTCCCTGATCTGTTCGCGATAATCCTCCAGGGTCATGCGCTCAGCGGCCAGCCCCGCGAGAAACGCGCCGCGGTCATTGTCGAAGTTTTCCCTGATCATGGATTCAAGATAATCGTCCACCGCACGGTCGGGGATCTCCGCCTTCTGCTGCTCGAAATCTTCGAGGATCAGCGCGCGCTCAATCAGGATCTCAAGGGCCTTGTCGAAATCCCCCTTCCGCTTCTGTTCCAGTTCCTCGTCCTCGTACAGCGCCTGGCGCTGAGCGTCACCCTGCTGAACCATGGAAATGACGTCGCTGACGGTCACCACGCGGTCATTGACCAGCGCGGCAAACCCGTCGGCGAGCAGGGACTGGCTGTCCTCGCCCGAAACCGTCAGGCCGAGGCACAAAACAGATGCAAGGAAAACCATCAAACTGTGCGGCACATTCATTCCGTTCATATCTGCCGGCAGTATGCCAAACCCCGCACGGCCGCGCAACGGGTTTCGCTCTTTCCGCCGAATTTTTGACTCGCAAACCGCGCCCGGACCGCAATAATCCGCTTTCATTATGGCAAAAGACATCAGCATCGTTCTCGCGAGCTCGTCGCCCCGGCGGCAGGAAATGATCCGCGGCCTCGGACTCAACTTCAGGATCATCAAGCCCGACGTGGACGAAATTCCGGGGCCCGACGAAACGCCTTCCGACTTTGCGCTGCGCGCCGCGAAAGACAAGGCGGAATGGGTCGCCGGAAAAATCATGGCGGACAAATCCTTCACCCAGCCCGCGCTGGTCATCTCCGGCGACACGATCGTAACCCTCGGCCCGCGCATCCTGGGAAAGCCGCGCGACGAGGCGCACGCCCGGCACATGCTTCGGGAACTGAGCGGACGGGCCCACGATGTCATCAGCGGGCTTTGCGTGCTGAAAGTGGAGAACGGCGCCATCGCGCACAGCGAAAGCATGACCGTCAGCACGGAGGTCAAATTCAAAACCCTGAGCGACGAGGAAATCGAAGCCTACATGGCCACGGGCGAAGTCATGGACAAGGCCGGGGCCTACGGCATCCAGGGCGCGTGCAGCTACATGATTGAATCCATCCGCGGATCCTACACCAACGTGGTCGGGCTCCCGCTCTGCGAACTGGCCGGCATCCTGATGCACGATTACGGGCTGCACCTGCCGCTGACCCGCGCATAAGTTCCAATCATTGGAAGTTTTGCCGGAAAAAGTTCCAACCATTGGAAGTTTTTGAACCAAAAGTTCCAATCATTGGAACTTTTCAGGCCTTGCGCAGGTGGGACGGCAGAATCTTGAGTTCCTCGCGGTATTTCGCGACGGTGCGGCGCGCCACGCTGTAGCCGCTTTCCTTCAGCGACTCGGCAATGGCCTGGTCGGACAGCGGCTGGGAGGAGCTTTCCCTTGCGATCAGGTTGGCGATGGCGTCCTTGACGGTCTTGTTGGACACCAGCTGCCCCTCCGCGTTTGAGTAGCCGGAGGCGAAGAAATACTTGAGGTCGTAGATGCCCTGCGGGGTCTCCACATATTTTCCGGCGATCGCCCGGCTGACCGTGGTCTCATGGATGCCCAGTTCGTCGGCAATCGCCGACATGGTGAGCGGCCGCAGATGCGAGAGCCCGTGCTCGAGGAAGTCGCGCTGCGTTTTCACCAGCTCCTTCACGATGCGCGCGATGGTCTGCTGGCGCTGATTGATGCTCTTGATCAGGAACATTCCGCTTTTGATTTTTTCCTGAACATAGTTTTTCACCTCGGCGGGCGTGTTCGGATCCTCCAGGAGCTTGTGATAATGCCGGCTGATGCGGATGTGCGGCAGATGGTCGTCATCGAGCAGGACCGCATACTCGCCGTCCACTTTTGTGACGGTGATTTCGGGATGGATATAGGTCGTGGAATCCGACGCGAAGGCGCGGCCGGGCTTGGGCTCGAGCGAACCGATCAGGCGGGCCGCCTCCTGCACCGCCTCCACGGACAGGTTCATTTCCTTCGCGATGTGCGCGTATTTCCGAGCCGCCAGGTCGTCCAGGAAACGGCGGACCATTTCCGCGGCGGGAGACTGATCCAGGCCGCGCCGCTTCAGCTGAAGCATCAGGCAGTCGCTCAAATCGCGCGCGCCCACGCCCACGGGATCGAAGCCCTGAATGACGGCCAGGATTTCACCGAGCTTCTGCATCGAATATCCGGTGGAGGCCGCAAGCTCTTCAATGGATGTGGAGAGATAGCCGTCGCTGGTGATGCTCCCGATGAGGAGCTCCCCGAGCCGGCGGTCCTCCTGCCCCAGCCCGGCCATCGGGAGCTGGCCCATCAAATGCTCCTGCAGCGACTCGGACTGGGCCATTGAATCCATGAAATACTCGCGGCGCTCCTCGTCGTCCGCCGTCCAGCGCTGCACCGACTGGCTCTGCTGGTAGAACTCGCGCCAGTCGTCGTCCAGCTTCAGGAGCACCTCATAGTCCTCCTTGAAATCCATTTCCTTGACGGGTTCGGTTTCCGGAACGGCCGGGGGCGGCTCGGGGGCGGTTTCCGCGGCGGCGCCCTCCTGCGGGGCCTCGCACTCCTCAAGGGCCGGATTCTGCTCCAGCTCCTGCTGGATCACGGACTGCAGTTCCAGGACGGGCAGCTGCAGGATTTCCAGCGACTGGCGGAGCTGCGGCGCCAGTATCATCTGGAGCCGCTGATCCTGCACCTGACTGAGAACCTGCTGTACCATTTCCGTTCCTTTGACTGGACATGATAGCTCCGTGCAGTATCCTAAACAAGATCATTAAACAGGGATTTGCATGAGCGCAAGCGTGTGTGTACTGGCCAGCGGAAGTTCGGGGAACTGCACCTATGTTTCGGCAGACGGGGCGGCCATCCTCATTGATGCCGGCATCAGCGGGAAGGAAACGGAGCGGCGGCTCGAGGAAATCGGGGCCGATCCGGCCGCGCTGCAGGCCATCTGCGTCAGCCATGAGCACACCGATCACACCGCCGGCATCGGGGTTCTTTACCGGCGGCACAGCATCCCGCTTTTTGCCAACAGCGCAACCATCAACGGCATCGGCCGGCAGAGGGGCATGGACGGGCTTCCGTGGAATATTTTCACAACCGGCCAGCCGTTCCGCGTGGGACCGCTGGAAATCGAGCCGTTCTCGGTTCCGCACGACGCCTATGATCCGGTCGGATTCGTGATCCGCTCATCATCCTCGACCATCGGCGTTGTGACGGACATGGGCACGGCGACCACCCTGATCCGCACGCGGCTCAGGGAGTGCGATGCGCTGGTGATCGAGACCAACCACGACGAGAACATGCTTCACAATGCCCAGCGGCCGTGGGCGCTGAAGCAGCGCATCCTCGGCCGCCAGGGTCATCTGTCCAACCGGCAGGCCGCCGCCGTGATCGAAGAAATCGCCGGGCCGCGCCTGCGGCAGATTTTTCTCGCCCACCTCAGTTCGGACTGCAACGAGCCGCAGCTGGCCGAGCGGGAGATGCGGGAGACCGTCGAAAGGACGGGCCACCGGCACATCCAGATCGCCTGCACCTTCCCGGACCGGATCAGCGCCATCTGGCAGTCGGCCTGAATCCCTTTGACACCCGTTCCGGTGCGGTGATAGCGTAGGCATTGAGCTGGTACTCTTTTCAAAGGAGTCTGAACCGATGGCAAAAGTGATTCTTGAAAATGTCTGCAAGGTCTATCCGGGCAACGTGACCGCCGTGAGCAACGTGAACCTGGAAATCGCGGACCGGGAGTTCGTGGTGCTCGTCGGGCCCTCCGGATGCGGCAAGTCCACCACCCTGCGGATGGTCGCCGGCCTTGAAGAGGTCAGCAGCGGAAGCGTTTTTATTGATGACCGCAAGGTGAACGATGTGCCGCCCAAAGACCGCGACATCGCGATGGTTTTCCAGAACTATGCGCTCTATCCCCACATGACCGTGTATGAAAACCTTGCCTTCGGCCTGAAGCTGCGCAAATTGCCGCGCGCGGACATTGAAAAGCGCGTCCGCGAGGCTTCGGACATTCTGGGGATCACGGAACTGCTTCAGCGCAAGCCCAAGGCCCTGTCCGGCGGGCAGCGCCAGCGCGTGGCCGTCGGCCGGGCAATCGTGCGCAAACCCAAGGCTTTTCTGTTCGACGAGCCGCTGTCCAACCTCGACGCCAAGATGCGCGTGCAGATGCGGATGGAGATCAGCCGTCTCCACACGCGGCTCGCCTCGACCATGATCTATGTGACCCACGACCAGATCGAGGCCATGACCATGGGCGACCGGATCGTGGTGATGAAGGACGGCATTGTCCAGCAGACCGACACGCCCATGACCATCTATGACCATCCGGCCAACAAGTTCGTGGCAGGGTTCATCGGAAGCCCTCCGATGAATTTCTTTGAGGGAACCCTCGAAGAAAAGGGCGGACGTTTGTCGTTCAACGGCGGTTCGTTCACCGTGAGCCCCGACGGAGCGCACCATGCGATACTTTCCAAACACGCCGGGCGGAAAATCACGATGGGGCTTCGCCCCGAGGATTTGAAGGATGCCCTCTTCGTGCAGCAGGCTCCGCCGGAACACACCGTCAAGGCCAACGTCGAGGTCGTGGAGCCAATGGGCGCGGAGGTTTATCTTTACCTGAACAGCGGCCCGCACACGTTCACCGCCCGAACCGATGCGCATGAGGGCGCCGACGTTGGCCAGAGCATAACCATGGTGTTCAACATGAAAAAGGCCCACTTTTTCGATGCGCAGACGGGCGCAACCGTACTGTAAAGGAATTGATGCCGTGGGCATGATGATGGACCAGATTATGACCGTGATCAGCCAAACACTTGGCGTCATCGCGGTCGCGTTTGTCGTTCTGACCCTGCTTGTCAGTTTCACCCGGTTTCACCTTCTTTTCCCGAAAACCGGCCCAAGCGCAACCAGAAACGAGGAGGAATCGGTCGATGCGTTCCGCGCAGCCATCCTGAAAGAGCTCGGAACGGTTTATAAAGATCCCGAACCCTTCACGATCATGACCGTTCTTCCGGAAGCGGGCGGCGATCCCCAGGCACAAACGGACCGGATCCGAGGAATGGTCAGGCGGACCGATGTCGCTGCTCTTTACGACGGAAGCAAGAGCGGCCTGCTGATCAGGACGGGACGGATTCATGCGGAACTTGTGGCGCAGCGCATCGCGGCAGGGTTGAGCAGGGCCGCGGCCATCGGCATTGCCACATGCCCGGAAAACGGCACCCGCCTCGCGGATCTTCTGGAAAGCGCGGAAAACGCGGCCAATGAAGCCCTCGCTGCAGACGGCGGCATCCGCCTGGCCGGGGGGCCGCAGGCGGCACAGGCCCTCGCAGAACCGCCGCCTGCCCAGGAAAATATCCTTGATGATCTCACCGGCGTGCTTCGCGGCGACCTGCTCGGCCGCACGCTGCCCAAATTCATCTCCCAGCACCGCAAGGCCGGACGCAAAGTGGCCATGATCTACTGCGATGTGGACAACATCCAGGACTACAACCGGCACTATTCACGCGAAGCCGGCGATACGCTCCTGCAGGGGGTGTCCGCTCTGTTTCAGAAAAACCTGCGCGAGGATGACCTGATCGCCCGCTATGCCGGAGATGAATTCCTGATCCTGCTCCCGGCGGAGCCGAAGGATGCCCTTCAGATCGCGCTGCGTCTCGCGGCTATCATCAAGCGGGCCGAATTCAAGTACCGGGCCGTCACCCTCAGATCCACTGTCAGCATGGGCATCGCGCTGGTTCCCGTTCACGCACGCACCCTCAGCCGGCTCTTTGAAAACGCCTCGCACGCGCTCAACACGGCAAAAGAAAAAGGCGTCGGTTTTTGCGTCATGTATGAACCGGGCATGGGGGCTCAGGCCCGAAAAAATGATGTTGTCGAAAAATTCTGAGGTATGAAAATATGAAACTCGGCGTGAACATTGATCATGTGGCCACCATCCGGCAGGCGCGCGGAACAGATTATCCGGACATCGTTGAGGCCTGCGAGGCCTGCCGCCGCGGCGGCGCCTGCGGCATCACCACGCACCTGCGCGAGGACCGCCGCCACATTCAGGATGCGGATGTGCTCGCCGTGAAAAAATGGGGCCGCCTGCCGCTGAACCTCGAAATGGCCAATGCCGAGGAGATCGTGCGCATCGCTCTCAAGGTGAAACCACGGGAAGTTTGCATCGTGCCGGAAAAGCGCCGCGAGTTGACCACTGAAGGCGGCCTCGACGTGATCGGTGACAAGCGGCTCAGGCGGAATGTCGCCCGCCTCGCGGATGCCGGAATCATCGTCAGCCTTTTCATTGATCCCGATCCCCGCCAGATCGAGGCATCGTGCAAAGCCGGGGCGCCCTGCGTGGAACTCCACACCGGCCGCTATTGCGACACGCGCGGGGCCGCGCAAAAACGCGAACTGAAGCGCTTGATGACCGGCGCTGTACTGGCCCATGATCTCGGGCTGCAGGTGAATGCCGGGCACGGAATCAATCTGCAGAATCTGAAGGGGCTGTTCGCCGTGCCCCATCTGGACACGCTGAACATCGGACACAGCATTGTGGCGCGCGCGGTGTTCATCGGGCTGGAGGCCGCTGTGCGCGAAATGCTGGAGGCGATGAATGACCAATAAGGGCTCAGTTCCGCAAGGCGTGGCCGGTATCGGAATTGACATTGTCGAAAACACCCGCGTGGCCGAGGCGCTGGAACGCCATGGCGACAAGTTCAAAGAGCGCGTATTCCTCAAATCCGAGCAGGATTATTGCGATCAGAAAGCCTCCCCCGCCCTGCATTACGCCAGCCGTTTTGCCGTCAAGGAAGCAGTATCCAAGGCTTTTGGCACCGGCATCGGCGCATCGCTCGGCTGGCTGGACATCGAAGTGACGCGCCTCGAAGCGGGCGCGCCTGCTGTGCGTCTGCTGGGCAAGGGAGCAGAACTCGCCAAGCAGATGCGGATTGCGAATATATTTGTGAGTCTGTCACACACGCACCGTTATGCCGCCGCCACGGCCCTCTTAACCATCGGAGACCGGCCGTGATCTCCGTCACCGCCGCGCAGATGCGCGAGCTGGACAGGCGAACCATCGAGGAAGCGGGAATCCCCCAGGAGGTTCTCATGGATCGCGCGGGGCACGCCGTGGCCGGGCACATCCAATGGATGGTGAACGCCGCCGGCATCCGGAGGCCGTTCATCCGCTTCCTGGCCGGTCCGGGCAACAACGGAGGGGATGCCGTCGTCGCCGCGCGATATCTGCAGAAACGCGGATACAAAACTGATGTCTGGGCCTTTGGGCGCAAAGAAGTTGAATCTGATTTGGATTTTCATCTCATTGGAAGCGAGGCGGAATGGAACCTTGCTTGCACCAGCGCATTCGCGCCCGATGTGATCGTGGACGGGCTTCTCGGAACAGGGACAAAGGGAGCAACACGCGGGCTGATTGCAAAGGCTGTGGAGTGGACTCTGAAAGCAGCGGAGAAGGCTTTGGTTGCTGCCATTGATATTCCCACGGGCCTTGATGCCGACACTGGGATTGCCGAAGGCCTGGTGGTGCGCGCCGATCTCACCGTCACATTCGGGGCGCCCAAAACAGGTTTGCTCGAACCGAGAGCGCTTCCGCATATCGGATCGCTCGAGTTGGCGGACATTGGAATCCCAAAAGAATATCTTAAAAACATTTCAAACCCGAACGGGCCTGAATTGATTTGCGCGGATGAAATCCGCGCGCTCTTTCCGCGGCGCAAAGCTGATGCGCATAAAGGACATTTCGGGCACGCGCTTCTGGTCGGGGGATCACCCGGCTATTCCGGCGCCATAACCATGGCGGCACGGGCGGCGGTAAAATCGGGTGCAGGACTTGTATCTGTCGCCGTTCCGGACAGCATCCTCTCAATCGCCGCCCCTTCCTGCCCGGAAGCGATGGTGCATGAGATGGGCCATTTGGACAGCCTGCTGGGCAAATGCACATCGGCCATGATCGGGCCGGGTCTTGGAAACAACGCCGACACCGCAAAGCTTGTTGAGCATCTGCTGAAAACAGCCCCTGTTCCGCTGGTGCTGGATGCCGATGCCATCAATGTTCTTGCAGGAAATCCTGAAGTCATCGCAAAGGCCAAGTGCCCTGTGGTCATCACCCCGCACCCCGGCGAGCTGGGGCGGCTGCTCGGAATATCCAGCGATGCAATACAAAACGACCGCAGAAAAGCCTGCAGGAAAGCCGCAGAAAAAACCGGGGCTGTTGTTGTGCTGAAGGGGGCCGGAACCCTGCTATCTGTTCCCTCGGGGGAATTATTCATAAACCTGACTGGTAATCCCGGGATGGCAACGGGCGGTTCCGGAGACGTGCTGGCGGGGCTTCTGGCGGGCCTGCTCGCGCAGGGGATTAAGCCTCTTGATGCCGCACAAGCGGCGGTCTGGATTCACGGCAAAGCCGGAGATGCCGCCGCCCTGCGGAAAACACAAGCCGCGCTTTCGGCAGGTGACATCATCAAGTTTCTGCCCTGCGCCATGCGACGCCTGACCGTCCGGTAGTTCAGTTCACTCCGCGACGCTGATTTTCCAATGACTGGAAGTTTTCGCGCAAAAAGTTCCAACCATTGGAAGTTTTCCCCGCAAAAGTTCCAATCATTGGAACTTTTTCACGCCGGGGTCAGGCCGCGGTAGAATTCCTGCAGGCGCTGGCTCTGCTGGCGGCGCATCTGATCCAGCATCAGCTTTGGAATCTGCCAGACGGGCTCGGAGTCCGATACGTTCTTGCAATGCTCCTGGATCACGCTGTAGAGGAACTTGAACGCATCGCGCGGCTGGTGCATCTGGTCGAGCGCGTCCACCAGGTCCTGCGTGGTCACGCCGGAGTCGAAAAGCTGGTTGAGTTTCTCGGCGCGGTAATCCCCTTCCCCGAGGCAGCTCTGCATGCGCTGGTTGGCCAGATCGTACAGCGTGGATCCGGTCCACGTCAGCCGTTCGATCATGTTCTGCTTGTCGAGCCGCGCCTGCTGGAAAAACTCGGTGTCCTCCTTTTTCAGCCGGTGGCCGAGCTCCAGCGGGAGCAGCATCTTGACGCCCACCCCGCTCTGCTGCAGGAATTTGTTGTTCAGCATCGGCCACACGATCGCCTTCATCTTGTCCGGCTGGCCGTTCACGGAGACCGGCTCATCCACGCGGTCGAACAGCACCACCATGCTGACGTAACCGATCTCCTTCAGGATGCGCATCAGGCGGGAGGTGAGTTCATAGCGGCTGTCGGAGGCGCCGGGCACCGGCAGCGGCTGCGCGTCCAGCACACGGGGCGAGAGGCTGGAAATCTTGGCGCGAAGGTCTGCCGTGGTGCGGTCAAGAATGCGCACTTCGTGCTTCAGTTTGCGGGCCAGCGCGGCCACGTGGATGCCCTGACGGATCCATGCATAGATCAGCCACAGCATGGACACCAGCGCAATTCCGATTCCGGCGTAAATGAGCGGATCTTTCTGCTTGAAGACAAATGCGGCCGCGGAAAAACCCGCCGCCGCCAGAGCGGTGAAAACAATACTCCACTTGCTGATGCGCTGGTTCACGAACGGATTGATCCACAGCAGATGCTTGATCCTGTGCCAGCGTTCCATCGGCTTGCTGCCTTTGGCCTGGTCATAAATCATCGCGAGCTCAACAAAATCCGTCCGGTTCTGGCGGCTCATGCGCCGGAGCCTGCGGCGGGCGCGGCGGGCCTTCTCGATCCCGATCTTGTCGCCCAGCAGCAGATCAATCAGGCGGGTGATGGACAGCGAGAGGATGTTGTCCATGTGATCCTCCAGCCGGATTTCCTTGAGCGCGGCCGTGGTGGCCTCCTTGTGGCCGGCCGAGTGCATCACGCGGTCTATCAGCGAATTGAGGTCGTCACAGCGGACCACCCAAACTTTTTCGTCGGGGCATTTTGCGTTGTGCTCTTCAAGGCGTTTTTCGATCAGCAGCCGGATGGCGGTTTTGCCGGAACCTTTGTCGCCGAACACCACCGCGGTTCCGGGATCGCGCGGCGAGCCGAAAATCTTGTCGAAATCAGGATGGGTCATGTCGCCCATGGTGCGGAGATAAACCTGGTCGTTGCGGGCCTCCTCCGCCTGAAACGGATCCTCAACCAGTCCCCAGTGCCTGAAAAAAGTTTCTACATTCATGTTTCCCGTCCCAAGGTTATGGTTTCAGCCAATGACCAACGGTAGCCGATTTGCCGGGGGCAAGTAAAAGTTTTTTTACAGGAATCGGGCTCAGCGCTCCGTCCTCACGCGATAGAAGAGCGTCTCCGCATCTTCGACATTGTCCGTGTATGTGTTCATGGGCGGAGCGCCCGGAATGTTCGTCCCGATCTGCACCCAGTCGGGCAGAAGCAGCGAGGTGCTGCGGAAGAGGTCATACTGCATGTTGCTGACGCTGTGCCAGTGAACCAGGACATCGCCGGGCACTGCGGGCTGATACAAATGGAAGAACGATTCGTCATCCTTCGGGTGCGTGGCGGCCAAATATTCATCGCCGTCGCAAACCCCGTCCCCGTCCCGATCGGAGAAGGCCGAGAAATAGCCAAGGCTGGAATCATATGCCCATTCCCAATTGTCCGGGATGCCGTCACCGTCGGAATCGGCGACGGGAAGGCGGACCTGCGTGCCGGTCAGGTTGACAAAACCGAACTCGTAGTTGCCGCTGACCGGATTGGCCGTTCCGAGAATGTTGCCGGAGATGTATCGGTCGCTGCCATTGGTTCCGTCACTGGCTATCACACCCGCAATCCAGCAATTGGTGATGCCGGCAATGCCGTTCGTTGAATTCAGGCTGCTCCACGGGATACTGCATTCCCAGCGGTCCATCGGCCGGTTCCCGTCATCATCGGCGGAAACCACCGCCACGGTGCCCGTTCCGTCATACTGCGAAAGCTTCGCGCCGGCGACGGGCCAGAAGGAGGACGAACTGCCGGAGAGGTAGTAGACGCCCTGACCGTAATTGTAGCCGTTGCCAAGATTGAAAGACGAATAAGTGCCATCACCATATTCGTCCCCGAGCACGATCGCGATATCCATGGCCGGTTCCAGCCATACGTTATGCAGAAGTTCCAGCCCCTGCGGATCGCCGTAGAGATTCCACACATTGTTCGCGTTGTCGGACAGGGTGTTCAACTCCAGAAAGATCACCATCCCGTTATTGTCGCCAACCATATCCGCACCGTGCGCACCAATGTATAAATTGTTGTCATCGAAGTTGACATAGACCTGTCCGAAACTGCCGAAGCCGCCCTGGTCCAGCGTGACGGCGGATCCTCCGGACTGGTTCATGTCGAATGCGTCGCCAATGTCATTCTGATTCGTTGCATTGTCATCGGTGATGGCCGGAGATCCCTCGACAAACGTGATTCCCGAAGGTACAGCGCCGGTGCAGCCAGTCACGGAAACCGACCAGTCCGCTCCGTTGTTGCTGTCCCAGGTGTCCGAACCGTTGTTGAAGCAGCAGTTGATCTGGTAGGTGCCCTCGGCGACATCGTTGGTCCATACCCACGCGCCTCCGGAAGGCGCCATGGGCACATCGCTGACGTCCTTCCATCCGTTGCGGCCAATGTGAATGTTCACCTGGGCCGCGCCTTTGAGAACGCCCTGGTTCGGATAGTACGTGATCAGCACCGGGTCGCATCCGGACGGGGACGCGGGATAAAACACCACCGCGGAGGGTCCGCTGGTCTGGCAGGAGGAAACGGCCACCGCCCACCCGTCGCCGCCGTTGTCGTCAGCCGGGGGATACGCAAGATTGTTGCTCCCGAACATGACGCTGATATTGGTCGTGCCGACGCCGGGAAGCGTGTCGTAGGTCCAGACATTGGTTTCCTCCGCCATGAGGAAAGTCTGCCAGATGCCGCCGTTGCGCTGGATGTAAATATGGACATTGGTCGCATCCTGCAGCACGCGGTTGGTGGGATTGTAGGCCACGGAAAGGGTCGCGCCGTCGCAGTCGGTCGGGGTGCCGGGCGAGAACACCACAGCGGCGGATTCCTCATTGCAGTTGGAAACGGTCACCTTGTAATCGCTTCCGGAATTGTTGTCCCATGTGCCTGCGCCGTTGTTGAAGACGCAGTCAATTTCATACGCGCCGGCGGGCGGCGAATAGGTGTAGGTCCAGTTGGTGCCGCTCTTTGTCATGGCCGGATCCGGATTCGGAACGCCCTGCCAGTCATTGCAGCCGACGTGGATGAAAACCTGCGTGGCGGAGCCCAGCGCGCCGTCGCCCGCGTGATAAATGATTTCCACCGCGTCGCATCCGTCCGGATTCGGGGGGTTGAAATTTACTGAGGCGGGCACAGCACAGTCTGAAATGCTCTTGGTCCATCCGCTGCCGCTGTTGTTGTCGTAGGTCGCGCCATCGCGGAACATAACCTTCGCGGAAGTCGCGCCGGAAGGAATGCTGCTGGTGTAATACCACAGGCCTCCGGCCGATCCCGACATGGCGTATTCGTTGGTGGCCGATTCGGTGCTGTAATTGATCATCAGCGTGACCGGCGATGCCGCGCTCAGGCTCCGGCCCGCGGAGTTGTAGGTGATGGTCAGCTTCGAACCATCACAGTTGTCCGGAAGCGAGGGAGAGAAGGTCACAGGAACGGCGTTGGAAGAATTGAACTGGCCAACATAGACATGCATCATGTCGCTTCGATTGGTGTTGCCCTTGCTGTCCACGGCCTCGATGAAATAGTCAATCAGCACATCGCTCTGGCCGGTGACCTGCGCACCGTAGCGCTGTGCGCGCGCGGTCGGGCTCGGAACTATGTTGTCCGGCCCCTTGACCGTCGGATCCCATGAGTTCGTCATGCCCAGAATGCTCCAGGAACCCACCTCCGCGCCACCCGCATAGGTTTCGTTCTGGACGGAGCTGATGGGATTCACGCCGTCGTTGTCCGCGCGGTAGTACAGGCGCACGTCGGAAAGGCCGCTGTAGTCGTCCACATAGCTCCACACTTCAAAATCGGACGAGGCCGGAGTGGTCTCGTTCCACATATATCCGCCGGGATTATACGGACTGCGCTGCGGCGCGAAGATGCTCGGGCCTTTCGTGTCCACGCCGGGATGCCGGTCAATGACCGCCTGCGCGAACGGGATCGCGGCATTGCAGGCGCGCGTGACGTTGCCGTCCCACGGATTGGCGCGGTCCAGATCCCAGTACCAGTAGCAGGAAGTCTCGCCCACGAGATACCAGTGCCACGCCTTCGCGGTGTCGTTGTTGATGCCCCACTCCACATCGTCCATGTTCATGGCCGAATTCGTAAGATAACTGTTCTCCAGCGAGTCGGCCAGAATCACGCGGTTCTGGGCCGCGACCAGCACCGACCACGACCAGCGGTCCGGATTTTCGCCGCTGACATAGGTCGAGGAAAGCCACTTTTCGAAATACGGCGTGCCGCCGTCAATGCCGATCCATGAACCCGGCTCGACATGGATAATGTCGTTTACATTCGGCGGATACATATCGAGATAATCCTGCACCGATGTGAATTCGAAATCGTAATTGGCCTTGCACATCTCGAGAAACAGGTCGTTCTGCCCGTGCCATGCGTCGGAATTTTTCATGCCGTAGTTGTCGCCGTCGCTGTGGCACAGCAGGAGCATCGGATGGCTGGCGTCATTGTTCACCGCGGCCACGGTGTCGTGCAGCCATACGTTCTCCGGCTTGAACGCGCCGTAGCCGCCGCGGCCGTTTTCGTTGCCCTCATAGCGCCCGGCGGGAACGGCCACAATCTTCTGGGCCGTGCCGCTGTTTGGATCAATCCATTGCACGTTATGCGGCTGGTACGCCCACGGGGCCAGCACTTTTGTCGGCGCCCAGACGTTCGGGAGCTGGACCCAGGAGCTTCCAAGTTCAGTGGAAGACGGGTTCTGTATTTCCGCAGGGTTGGGGCGACAGGAGCTGGCGTCCGACCACGGGAAGTCGGGCACGGCGCGGAAAAGGTGGCCGTTGTCCACGATAACCCATTCCAAGCCCTCCTCCACCAGCGCGGGAATCATCCATTCGGCGAAGGCGCATTCGGGCGGCCAGAAGCCCTTCGAGTAACCGGTTGTGTCCCAGAGCTGCTTGAACTGCTCCTTGTGCAGGCGGATCTGCATCTTCATGGACTCCCTGCAGGTCAGCGGCATCAGACTGTGATGATAGGCGATGCCGACGGTGTCGAGGCGCGGATTGTTGAGCGATGTGCGCAGCCCGTTGCGCGCCCAGTCAACGCTGTCGTCCCATGCCGATCCTGTGCAGTAGCCCCAGAGACTGTTGTTGTTCTCGGCCAGCGACCCGGAATAGCTCATCTGCGCGCCGCCGTGGCTGATGCCCTTGTCGGAGGCCGACTGAACGGCATCGCGCGGCCAGCTCTGGTAGCATCCGATGCGATCGCCGTCCCAGACGCCCTGCACGCTGAAATTGAAGCGGCCGTTGGCGTCAATGGTTCCGGGTGACTCATAAGGATAGTAGATGGGCTGGTGCATGTGCCAGAGATAGGTGACATGGACCGGCTCATAGGCGCCTGCTCCCGTTGCGAAGACCAGAATCAGCACTGCCGCAAGCATCAAATTTCTCATAACGGGCGCTCCTAACCGAATGTCTTTAAGTAAAACGCTTAACCCTGTAGCACAATGTACACCAGCTGTTAATCTTTTTTCTCAAAATGACAGTTTTAATGTTTGTCCGGCTTCCCCGGCATTGCATATTTCGCCGGGCTCACTATGCTTCCTTTTCAGATGTGAAAGGACCCGCTATGAGTCTGCTGATTAAAAATGGCGAGATTGTCACACCGGATTCGCGGTGCCGCGCCGACATTTTCTGCGAGGGCGAAACCATCACGCGCATAGGACAGAACCTCGAATCTCCGCCAGATGCAGAAATTATCGACGCCAAGGGAAAATATGTTTTCCCCGGATTCATTGACCCGCATGTGCACGTCTATCTCCCCTTCTCCGGCACGTTCGCAAAAGACACCTATCAATCCGCCAGCAAGGCTGCGCTGCTGGGCGGCACAACCTGCTTCATTGATTTCATCAGCCCGACGAACAAAGAAGACCTGCTCGAAAGCGTTTTTATCTGGCACGGCAAAGCGGCCGGCCAGTCAGCCTGCGACTACACCTTCCACATGACCGTTCCGCGTTATGACAGCAAAGCGGAATCGCAGCTCCGGGAAATCGTGGCATCTGGAATTCCGTCGTTCAAAATCTATCTGGCCTACAAGAGTTCGACGGGGCTCGATGACTCCGCGCTCTTCCACACGCTGAAACTGGCGAAGGAATTGGGAGTCGTGGTCGCGGCACACTGCGAGAACGCAACGATTGTGGAGGAGCTTCAGCAGCAGTTTTTGCGTGGAGGGCAGTCCGGCCCCGAATGGCACTATTGGACGCGCCCGCCACTGGTCGAAGCCGAGGGCGTGAATCATCTGCTGACCTTCGCGGAACTGCACGGCACGCACATGTACATCGTGCACACGAGCTGCCGCGAGGCCCTGGAGGCCGCCGCCCGGGCGCGCCGGCGCGGTGTGCAGACGTGGATCGAAACGTGCATCCACTATCTCCTGCTCGACAAATCCTCTGCCGATCAGGACGGATTCGAAGCCGCCAAATATGTGATCTCCCCGCCCCTGCGCGACAAGAGCCAGCAGGCGGACCTGTGGCTCGCACTGCGGGACGGCGTAATCAACACGCTGGCCACCGACCACGCGCCCACCGACTTTGCAACGCAGAAAAGCCTCGGCAAAAACGATTTCACGAAAATCACCAACGGGGTGCCCGGCATCGAGGACCGCATCAACCTGCTCTATACTTATGGAGTCTGCACCGGGAAAATAGACCTGCACACCTTCGTGGATGTCGCCAGCACGCAGGCCGCAAAGATCTTCGGAATGTTCCCGCAAAAGGGGACGATCCAGCCGGGGAGCGACGCGGATCTCGTGATTTATGATCCGAATTATAAAGGCACCATCTCCGCGAAAACGCACAGCATGAATGTGGACTACAACGCCTACGAGGGATTTGAAATCGCAGGCCGGCCCGACACCGTCACCGTCCGCGGGAAGGTCGCCGTCCGCAATGGAAAATTCACCGGCTCATACACGCACGGCCAGTTCGCGAAACGCAATCCGACGCATTTCTGATCGCAAGCCGCCCCGCGCATTATTTTGGCGTTTTTTTGCCATTTTAAGTGTTTTTTGACGTTTTTTGGCCATTTTTAGGTGTTTTTTGATGTTTTTAGTCAATTTTTGCCGGTTTTTCGGACGTTTTTGATGTTTTTTATGCGGCTCACATGACGAATGTCAGGTGCCCTATTCCTGCAGGTTGAGTCCGCGCACCCACTCCAGCACTTCGCTCCGGGCGTCTTTCACGTCGCGCCCACGGAAGGCCCGGCCTTCAAGCACCGTTGCGCCGGGCGCCAGTCGTTTCACATCGGACACGCTTTTCCCCAGGCCGCTTCCCTCGTGAGTGATGAATGGCACAATGGTTTTTCCGGAGAAATCATGACTGGAGAGAAAAGTCATCACCGGAGGCGCAATCGTGCTCCACCAGTTGGGAGAACCGACAAATATCACATCATACGATGCGATGTTCGCGGGCGCAGACTTCAACGCCGGCCTGTAATCGGCCCGCAGCTCCTGTCTGGCCTGCGTCACCACGGTGTTGTAGTTTGTCGGGTACGGATGATCCGGCACAATTTCATAGATATCCGCGGCCGCCGCATCTTTGATCTGGTGGGCGATTTCTCGGGTGTTGCCGCTGTGTGAGAAATATGTGACCAGCATCTTTGTTCCCTTTTCCAAAGGCAACTGGACCTGCGCGTCACAGCATGTAACAAGCAGTGTCAACAGAGTCAGTGCGATGGCTTTGACTTGCATAATCTTTGGTCCTTTGATTTTCCCTTCGGTGATTGCAGATTAAAACCCGAAAGACGGAAATGATCACGCATTATTTACCGGGGCCCTCCGATCCGTCTCCGATTTGAATGTTTTTGCGCCTTGATTGAGCGGCCTGTTTGCGACACAATCCGCAACCAGTTTTATAGGGAGATATATTATGAACAGTACAGTTGCTCCTTCGTGGATGAAGATTCTTCTGATTCTCGCCTTTATTACATTGGCCTGCGCGGGCATCAGAACCGTTTCCAACGACTCCGTCTGGACGCATCTCGCGGCCGGAAAGGCCGGACTGCAGAAAACCGACACGCTTTCCTTCACGAAAGAAGGCGAAGCATGGGTGAACGGGTCATGGCTCTATGACATCATCCTGAACCGCGGGTGGCAGGATGCCAACCCATGGCTGGCCATCCTTCTTCATGTGGTTCTGGCGGTCGCGGCCTTCCTGCTGCTGATCCCTGCCGCGCGCGAATGGGGCGGAACGATTACCATATCCCTCTCGCTTCTGCTCAGCACATGGCTGCTGGCGCCGCGCTTTGAAATCAGCCCCGCCATCGCCGGACTTTTCTTCACGGCTCTGTTTGTCGCCGTCCTTGAAAAAGAACGCAAGCTGTGGGTTCTTGCAGCCGCATTGATCCCCGCACAGATCCTCTGGACGAACATGCACGCCAGTTTTCTGATCGGCCCGGCGGTATGCCTGATTTACACCATTGAGGCCTTCCAGTTTGACGCGGCCACGCGCGCCGCGCGCGGCAAGAATCCGCCGGTTATCCTGGCCGGGCTCACCGTCATTCTGCTGGCGGTCACGCTGATCAATCCGTTCGGCATTGGCGCGCACCGGGCAGCCATCGCATCATGGATCAGCACGGCAGCGGTTTTCACCACCACATGGGTTTCACCGTTCAATGCCTCCGCGCAGTCTGCAACCAAAAACCTGGTCACTTTGGCCATGCTGGTCGGCGCCGCCGGACTGCTGATGCAGCGCAAGAAACTTCCGCTCGGGCTGACGGCTCTCGCCGTACTCAGCGCGTTTGTGCTGATTTTCTTCCGGCTCAAGATGGATTCTTTCCTCTGGTTCGCGCTGCTGGGCTTCCCGTTCTTCTGCCTGAGCCTGAGCGCAGTGGGTGAAAGCATCGGCAGCTTCCTGGAGCGCAGGAAAAAAATCAACCCGGATGGCCTGCAGACCAGGGCCGGGGCAATTGTCCTGCTGCTTGTTCTTTTCACGCTTTTCCAGTTCGTCACCAGCCGCTATTACAGCAGAGAACTGAGCTGCTCGCGTTTTGGAGTTGGCATTGAACACAACGCCTTCCCGCGGCAGGCCCTCGCTGTGATCGGACAGGAAGACTTCCCCGAGAAGGCGATCAACATGGTGCGCGACGGCGCCTATCTGGCGTATCATCTGCCCAAACGGGCCGTCTTCACCGATGCCCGCGCCGGTTTCTATGGCACAGAGTTCTACCAGAAGCTCAACGCCGGACTGCGCGGCGATCCCGAAAGCTGGGAAGCCCTGCTGGCCGAATGGCAGCCCGAGGCGCTCATCATCAACATGTGCGATCCGTCCGCCAGCCAGATCACGCACCATCTGCTGAGGACCGGACGCTGGATGCTGGCCTATTTCGACGGCATCACGGCCATCTTCTCAACCCCCGCCTCCGGACTTCAGGCCAGGCTGGCCGAAAGCGGACTGCAGGCGGACGGGCTCAAGAGCATAGATGCCGCATACGCCATGACCGGGGGATCCGGCGGACTGACCCGCCAGCCGCTCCCGGCCCGGCTGGCCGGCGCCGGGCAGATGTTCCTCAACATGCAGCGCTATCCGCAGGCGGAAGCTGTTCATGGCGCGCTCACGGAATCCTCGCCCGATTTTATGCAGGCCTGGTACAGCCTGGGCATCAGCCAGATCAATCAGAACCGCGCGGAGGATGCGGCAGAAAGTTTTGACCGCGCCGTCCGCCTCCAGCGCAAAAACGCGCTGGCGTGGCTGTGGCTGAGCCGCGCCCATGCCATGCTCGGCAACAAGGATGAGGCCCGCTACGCCTACAGCAAGGGCATGCGCCTGAACAGCACCCTGGCCGCGTCCTTCGGCGATCCGCTTGCGGATAAAGCCGATGCCGAAAAGCCCTGACCGGCGCCATGCTTGAAAAGGGCGCCATCGGACACAAAGAACCCGCCGAACATCTCGAAGGTCTTGTTGAACGGGTCACTTTCCACAGCGAGGAAAGCGGCTTTGCTGTCCTGAAGGTCAAGGTCAAGGGGCAGCGCGGACTGGTCACGGTGGTTGGCCAGCTTCCCAATGTGGTTCCCGGTGAAACCGTGCAGGCCGAAGGCACCTGGATCATGGACAAGGAGCACGGACGGCAGTTCAAGTCAGTGTCCATCCGCACCGCCCCCCCGGATTCAGTTGAGGGCATCACAAAATTCCTTGGCTCCGGCCTGATTAAGGGCATTGGCCCGGTCTACGCCAGCAAGCTGGTCGAGGTGTTCGGGAAGGAAATTTTTGATGTCATCGAAAACCGCTCGGCGCTGCTGGAGCGCGTCGAGGGCATCGGCAAAGTCCGCCGCCTGCGCATCAAGGAAAGCTGGGCCGAAACCCGCGCCGTGCGCGCCATCATGAGTTTTCTGATGAGTTACGGCGTCAGCACCGCGCGTGCCTTCCGCATCTACCGCACCTACGGCGACATGGCCATCAGGCAGGTGCAGGCCGACCCCTACTGCCTTGCACGCGACATTCACGGCATCGGATTCCTCACTGCGGACAAGGTGGCCGAGAAAATGGGCATCGCGCGCGACAGCGAACTCCGGGCGCGGGCAGGCGTGGAATACGCGCTCATGGAACTCACGCAGCAGGGCCATTGCGCCTATGCGCGGGAAGAGCTTCAGCAGGAGGCCGCGAAGCTCCTGCAGATTGACGAAAAGATCATCGCCACGGCCATAGATCACGGGATCGAAAAGGGCCGCATTGTGCCCGGTGCCGCCGACTACAACCGCGATCTCGTCTATCTTGCAACCCTCAGCTTTGCAGAAAGCGCGCTGGCTGGACATCTCACCGCGCTGGCATCCGGGCCGCACCCCTGCCCCAACATCATCGTGGACAAGGCCATCGCGTGGGCCGCGGATAAGACAAAGATCACGCTTTCAGACGACCAGCGCCGCGCGCTGGCGGGTGCAATAACCGGCAAGGTCATGGTCGTCACCGGCGGACCGGGCGTCGGCAAAACCACGCTCATCAATGCCATCATCAAGATTTTCACCGCGAAGAAAATGCAGGTGGTGCTTTGCGCGCCCACCGGGCGCGCGGCCAAGCGCATGACCGAAAGCACGCGGCATCCGGCGAAAACCATTCACCGCCTGCTGGCCTACGACGCCCAGTCGCACCGGTTCCGCTTCAACGAAAATAATCCGCTCGCGGGTGACGTGTTCATTGTGGACGAAGCCAGCATGATTGACCTGCCACTGGCCGCACAGCTCATCAGCGCCATCCCAAACCATGCTTCACTGATTATCGTCGGTGATGTGGATCAGTTGCCGTCGGTTGGCCCCGGCAATGTGCTGAAGGACATTATTGCGTCCAACAAATTTCCCGTGCACCGCCTGACGCATATTTTCCGGCAGGCTGCGCACAGCGACATCATCCTGAATGCCCACCGCATCAACCAGGGGCTCCAGGCCGAGCCCGGCGAACCCGGAAGTGATTCAGATTTTCAGTTCATCGAAAAGGAAGATCCCGAGCAGGTTCTCAAGACGCTGGTCGGGCTCGTGGGAACCTCCATCCCGAACCGTTACCGCATGAACAGGCTGAGCGACATCCAGGTGCTCACCCCGATGAAGCGGGGCCTTCTGGGGGCTGACAACCTGAACCGTCTTCTGCAGCAGACCCTCAATCCGAAACCCGATGGCATCGAGCGTTTCGGCATCCGCTATTGCGTTGGTGACAAGGTCATGCAGCAGCAGAACAACTACGACAAGGATGTCTTCAACGGGGACTGCGGATTCATCTCGGCCATAGACAGCGGCACGCGGGAAATGATTGTGAATTTCGATGGGCGGCCCGTGACTTATGATCTTCAGGAGCTCGACGAACTGCTTCCGTCCTA
This sequence comes from Kiritimatiellia bacterium, assembly GCA_050178035.1. GTDB lineage: Bacteria > Verrucomicrobiota > Kiritimatiellia > JAKQHR01 > JAKQHR01 > JAKQHR01. Next base: position 60,608 of record JBFXGK010000009.1, on the reverse strand, counting down.
CGCCGTCACCATTCACAAGAGCCAGGGAAGCGAATATCCGTGCGTGGTGATCCCGGTGCACACGCAGCATTTCATCATGCTTCAGAGAAATCTCCTCTACACAGCCATCACGCGCGGGAAAAAACTGGTGGTGCTGATCGGTTCAAAAAAGGCTCTCGCCATCGCAACCCGCACAGCCGAGGCCGGGCGCCGCATCACAACGCTGGGTCAGCGGTTAAAAAACGTTGATCAGCCCTTCTGACCGGATTACGACCAGAGCTGGCGGTCGAGCGTGCGGTACTGAATCGCTTCGGATATGTGCTGGGCCTCAATCTGCTCCGACCCCGCCAGATCGGCGATCGTTCGCGAAACCTTCAGAATCCGGTTATAGGCCCGGGCGCTGAAATTCAGCTGCTGAATCGCGTTTTTCAAAAGATGACTGACATCATCATTCATGCAGCAGTGCTTCTGCATGTCCCCGGCCGACATCGCGGCGTTGCTGTGGACATGCGCCGACTTCTTGAAGCGCTCCTGCTGAACTTCGCGCGCGCGGATCACGCGCTGGCGGATTACTGACGACGACTCGCCCTCCTGCAGCGACGAAAGCTCTTCATAACGCACCGTCGGCACTTCAACATGAATGTCAATGCGGTCCAGCAGCGGCCCCGATATTTTATTCCGGTAGCGCTGGATCTGCTGCGGCGTGCACCGGCAGGCCCGCTGCGTATCGCCGAAGTACCCGCACGGGCACGGATTCATGGCCGCCACCAGCATGAACCGGCACGGGAACGTAACGCTCGCCGCCACGCGTGAAACCGTGACCGAAGCATCTTCCAGCGGCTGCCGCATCACCTCCAGCACGTTGCGGTTGAACTCCGGAAGCTCGTCCAGAAACAGAACGCCATTGTGCGCAAGGCTCACTTCCCCCGGCATCGGATACGATCCGCCGCCCAGCAGGCCCGCATCGGAAATCGTGTGATGCGGCGCGCGGAACGGGCGGCAGGCAATCAGCGCCTGGTGCGGAGCAAGGATCCCCGCGATGCTGTGGATCTTGGTTGTCTCAAGCGCTTCTTCCAAACTCATCGGCGGAAGAATTGAAGGCACGCGCCTTGCAAGCATTGTCTTGCCGGTTCCTGGTGGACCGATCGCCAAAATGTTGTGGCCTCCGCTCACTGCCACTTCCAGCGCGCGTTTCGCGTACTCCTGCGCCTTCACATGACGAAAATCTTCGTCGTATACGCTGTTGATTTCAAAAAGCTTCTGCCGGTTCACGCGGCAGGGTTCAATCAGAAGTATGCCCTGCAGGAAATCGGCGGCCTGCCGCAGGCCCTTGATGGGATACACCTCAAGACCCTCGACCACTGCCGCCTCTTCGGCATTGGCTTCCGGAACCAGCATGCCCTTGAAGCCGGCCGCGCGGGCGCAGATGGCCAGCGGGAGAACCCCCTTCACCGGACGAACCTGTCCGCTGAGTGCGAGCTCGCCAACAACCACATACTTGCTTATCGCCTCCGCAGTGAGCGGCCCATCCGCCACCAGCACACCAAGAGCAATCGGGAGATCGAAACGCGGGCCTTCTTTTTTGACATCGGCAGGAGCCAAATTGATCGTCGTGCGTCCGAGCGGCGTGCCGTAGTCGGAATTGATCAGCGCGGTCCAGACGCGGTCTTTGCTCTCCTTGACTGCCACATCCGGCAGGCCGACCGTCACGATATCGGGTTCGCCGTCGCCGGTGTTGACCTCGATTTCAACGATAAACGCATCAACGCCGTAAACCGCGCCAGAATGGATTTTTGCCAGCAAAACGACCGTCCTTTCCGCCTGCTCATCACTGCCGCTGAATCTAGATTCATCGCACCTTCAAAACAAGCGCCATTTTCATCAGCCGCTCCCGCAAGCAGACCTGATTCACCCGCAACACAAGGTCGCGGGGGTCTCTATTTTCCGTCCTGCGGTTTCGGTCCATAGCCGGCACGCCCCTCGGCTGCCATCAGCCACTTCTTCTGCACGGTGTTCTGCTCTCCGTATTCGCTGACCCTCCTTTTGTCAGATTCATTCATGTCCGAATGTAAATCAAGCCGCCGGCGTTCTTCGTCGAGATACGCATACCGGGGATCGGCCGGATGCACGAGGGGCGGACCGAAACCGCGGGCCTGAGGGTCATCAACAGGTTCGCTGCACAGCACATTCCGGTATTTTTTCCGAAGCTCCTCGAGTTTCCCGGCCGACAGCCGCTTCGCACACCCCGGCAGCAGTTGCTCCGCGCGCACAGGCCGGGCATTCCAGCAGCATAACGTCCGGAGAGGCATGGCGCGGAGCCCCGTAAGACATTCCCCCGGAACTGCGGGCGTCGCATAGCGGCTGAAGGGTACCGCCAGCAAACCGCCCTCTCTTTCATCTTCCAGAAGCAGCACATAGACGGGACCCAGAACAGTTCCGTTCGGCGCAGGTTTCAGAATATGAATGTCACCCGGCCGCGGGTTTCCTGATCCCTGAAGATATTGCACCGGCGCACGGCGCACAGAAACATCGGGGCCAGCCTCCGGATCCCGAAGGGCCAGGTCTATCTCCCGCTCCACCAGCCATTCGGCCAGTTGCCGCCGCTGGCGCGCAGGACGGGGCACAATTCTATGTGATGGCCAGTTCATGATTCCTTAAAGAAACCGGAATCGGTTTTTTGCGAAGATTTTTGTTCTGAAATTAACCGGTGAAGTTCCTGGAGGATAAGGCCTGCAAGATGGATCAGACTGGCCGTTGAAGTGTCGCGATAGCGGTTTTTCAATTCACTGCATATATTTTCCACTGCTGCGCGGTGAGTTTTATAGAGAATGCTTTCACTTGCGCCAGTGCGGGAAGCAAGACCCGGATCGTTCAATGTCATCCCCTCGCCCCGCGCCCAGATGACGACCTGCTCACATTCCGTCAGCCGCGGCAGTGTTTCCCGCGCATGCACACGGGCAAGTTCAGTCCATTCGCGTTCGGCCACGGCATCGGATGGATCCACGCTGTCCGGCAGAAGATCTTCAAGCGTCAGCGGGCTTGATTCTCCACCCGGAAGAGGCTGCTGGATGGAGGTCATCCATGCGGGCGAGTGTTCGCGGCGGAGGTTTTCGCGAACCGCGTCGCGCATCAGCAGGCTGGCGCCGGATTCCACGGCGGAGAGCCAGTTTGAGGACTGGTCCGCGCGCGCAAACAGCCAGTCCTTGTAGCGCTTGCCCCGCCGGTCTGTACCGACCGCCGCATGGGTTTCCAGCAAATGCCAGCCATGTTCCGCATTCTGATGCTCTGCGCCCCCGGCCAGCGAGCCGTAGCGGCGCATATATAGGGAACAGCGGGCCGCCCCGAAATGCCTTAAATCCGCCTCGGATTCCGCATCACACAGACCCGCCGCGCACATTTTTTTCCACTCGCGCCAGCTTCCCTCGCGGGTCCGTCGGCTTTCGTTGTCCAAAACGTTCTTTTCGTCCATGCTCCGCAAAGCTCCTCTAAATCATGTCCTTACCGCAGGCTGCGCGGAATGGCCAGCGAAATCAGCCCGGGAGGGAGCCGCTGAAATTATTTTTATCTTTTTCCGCAAGACTGTTCCCGCCGATTCTTTATGGCTGTGGAACCATGAAGTTGAGCTGGTGCTCAAACACATAGGTTAAAAGAAAACACACGAAAGGGAAAAAACATGAGTTCATTGAACAGCGTAATACTGGCGGGCAACCTGACTCGGGATGTGGAGACGCGCAAAACGCCGTCCGGGGCGTTGGTGGGCGACCTCGGGGTGGCGGTGTCGGACGACTACAAGGACAAGGATGGTCAGCTGGTCAAGCGCACCTGCTTCACCGACATCGTGGTCTGGGGCCGGCAGGCGGAAACCTGCGCCCAGTATCTGCGCAAAGGGTCGTCGGTGCTGGTGGAGGGCCGCCTGCAGCTCGACCAGTGGAAAAACGACAAAGGCGAAAACCGCTCCAAGCTGCGCATTCGGGCAAACCGGGTGCAGTTCATCGGTCGTCCTGCGGGAATAAAGGCGGGCGAAACGGAAGTGCCCGGCAAAGAGGTCGCCGAGGATAATCTTCCGTTCTAACAGACGAAAGAACAACAAAGTTAAACAAGCATCTGCGAACGAAGGCAAACGAAAGGATCAGAACATGAACGGAAACGAGAACAACCGCCGCCGCGACGAAGCGGCATCAAACGAGACAACAACCGACTATAAGGGGCGGGCCATCTGCTTTTACCATCCGAACGGCAAGGGCACGGGCAGCGCCATGCGCCTCGAACCCCGCATCAACCGCGATGACCGGGACCGCTACAATTGCTTCTTTATGGAGCTTGCGGGCCAGAAAACCGCGGCCAATCTCAAAGGCGGCGCGGGAGAGCCGGCCACATTTGACTGGGCCGGGAAAATCACCGTCAAACTCGGGTTTCTGGATATGGCGGAAATCCTGACCGTACTGGAAGGCCGCAGCGACAATGCCGGCGGAAGCCGGAACGGGCTGTATCACGCCGCCGGAAACGGCAATACGCTGATTTCCTTCCAGGCCAACCGCGAGCAGCGCATCTATCACCTGTCGGTTTCAAAAAAGAATGGATCGGAAACGCCCCGCAAACTGGGCATCACGCTGAGCGATGTGGAGGCCACCGGACTGCGCTGCCTGTTCCAAACCGGCCTGTTCTTTGTGACCTTCTCATCGTTCCTGAGGGAGAAATCATACGAAGCCCCGGTCATCCCGTTCCGCGCCGCAGCGGCGGAGTAAACCGCCTCGCCACTTCCGCTCCTGCCGGGTTAACCGGCAGGAGCGGAAGGTCAAGGCCGTAATGAATCAAATCTCATTCGTCTCCGAATCGATCATCTCTACTCCAACCCCCACTGCAACGGGTGCATCCTCAAGCATTTATTCCAAACGCATTCTATTTTCTAAAGAGGGGCCGAAACCTTTCAGAACAATTAAACCTCTTCCCGTAACGGACGGGTTCGCACATTCGCATATTCTGGGCCTTCCGAGACAAGCCTCCGTCTCAATACCAGATCGAAGTGGTCAACACATCTTGCACGCAGTGCTACGTATGCGGTGCAAAGAATAAAAGCAAATGCCATACTCGTCAGTAGTATATATTTCATCCGGTTGTTTTCATGATGTTATCCCTGCAATCCATTTTCTGAACGGATGACATCGTATCACTTCGCCGATTAATGCCTGAAAAGCGAAATTTATCACGCACCAATTTCCAAGCACAGTTTGCGTTCGATTTTGCAGAAATCATGAAAATATGGCCATTAAGCGTTTTTGGCCATTTTGGGGCACTTTTAGGGCATTTTTGAGCGTTTTTTGGCCTTTTTTGATGTTTTTCAGGACCAGCGCTCGACATAGGCCTGGATGTCGAATTTGCGCTTGAGGCCGTTGGCGTTCATATAGCGAATTTTGCCGAAGACCGGACGTTCGGTCCAGGCCCGGTCATGCCGCCCAAAGCACCACGACACGCCCGCAAAGCCGTTCGGATCGCGCCCGTCCAGTTCGTATTTATTGTTCAGGTAAAGCGCGGTTTCGAACGCCTCCTCGTGCGTCCGGCTCCATTCGAGAATTTTCTTGCCCCAGTACATGCGCATGTAGTTGTGCATGAAACCCGTTTTCACCATTTCCATCTGCGCGGCATTCCAGTACGGATCGTGCGTTGCAGCCGACTCCCACTGGTCGCGGGTGTAAACAAACTCTCGCCGGTCCATGGCATGCTCCCCCAGCGTCTTCAGCGCCCATGCGGGAAGTTCGCTGAACTGGTCGTATTGCGGGTTGTACCAGACATGGTTCATGCTGAGCTCGCGGCGAACAATGAGCTGCTCCAGATAGGCATCCTTCGCGGCACGACACGCATGCGACTTTGAAATCTGCAGCGCAATGTCCAGCGGCGATATCTGTCCGAAATGCAGATACGGACTCATGTGCGAGCAGACATCGAGCGAGGGGTCGCTGCTGTTTTCATGATATTCATCAAGAAATTGCATGATGAAGTCTGAAAGCCTTTTCTGCACTGCATGGGCGCCGCCCACGAATCGCGATGAAGGCTTCACAGTGCAATCCAGCTTCATCTCCTTGCAAACGGCATCAATATCCTCGATCAACATTGGGGCCGGCAGGTTCCCCTTGAAGGGCTGCTTGACGTGAACCTGCCGGAGCGGCCCCAGATACAGCGGGAGCTGTCTGTGGATTTTGGAGCGAATGGTTCGCGCGCCGAACTCCTCGTGATCTGAGACCTCCTGCACCGGAACAATCACATCGGTCTCGACAGCCTCCATGCGGCAGGATACGCGGCCGGCCACATTCCTTCGCCATTGCTTCTGGATGCGAGTATAGCCGACATCGGTGACCAGCAGCGAGGCTTTCCGGGCCAGTTCCGGAACCACAGCTTCCGGCTCACCCGGCTGGATGCAGAAAGGTATATTTCTCTTCTCAAGGCGCGCTTGAACTTCCTGCAGGTTTTCCAGCATGAACCGGTAATGCCGCAGGTTGGCTTCGGGAAATGAAGTCAGCGCGAAGCAGACAACGAGCGGCAGTTTCAGGGCATTCGCCTGCTGCGCCGCATGCTCCAGCGCGTGATTAAATTCCGTCCGCTGCGCCTGCTGCATCCAGTAGAGAACATATTCTCCGGCCACGGCTGGGCGTCCGTTCAGCAAATGAATTCTCTGGGGCTGTATCATCCGTCTACACTTCCAGGTTCCCCGAAACGAAGGGCACCTGATGCGCGCGCGAGATCAGGTTCGAGGCAATCCGGCCGGACTCGTAAATGGTCGGCAGTCCGCTTCCGGGATGCGTGCCCCCGCCCACCAGATAGCAGTTCCCGACTTCCTCGAACTTGTTACGCGGCCGGAAATAGAGCATCTGCGGAATGTTGTGCGCGAGGTTGAAGGTTGCGCCCTCGTAGACATTCAGGTCATCGCGCCATTCGCGCGGCCCAATGATTTTTTCTTCCTTGATGTGGGCGCGGATGTCTTTCATGGGCGTCCGTTCCTCAATGTTCTTGAGCACCACTTCACGGAACGACTCTTTCTTTGCCCCCCAGTCAATGGGGGCGCGCAGGTTGGCGACGGGCACCAGCACATAGACCGCGCTGTGGCCGGCCGGGGCCAGCGTCGGATCCAGAACCGAGGCATTGCGGATGTAGAAGGAAATGTCGGTGCCCGGGTCGCGCAGATGGAACACGTCCTCGACGTTTCGCCGGTAATCCTTCGCGAAGAACACGGTGTGATGCGGCAGGTCGTACAGTTTGTCCAGCCCCAGGTACATCATGAAAATCGAGCAGGACAGGCGCATGTTCGACAATTTCTGACGAGTGTATTTGCGCAGCACGCCCTTCTCAAAAAGATGGGTGGCGGCATAGCCGAAGTCGGCATTGATGACCACATCATCGGCGTCAATCACCTCTCCGTTCATGAGCCGGACGCCTTTGGCCTGACGGTTTTCAACAACAATCTTGTCCACCGGCGCGCTGAGCCGGATCTCCGCGCCGTTCTTGCGCGCCTGGTCGGCCATTGTATCGGAGATGCGGCTGAGTCCGCCGATCGGGTGAAAAATGCCCAAGCCGTGTTCGATGTAGGGAATCATCGCGAAAAGCCCGGGGCATTCCCACGGGGACATGCCGAGATATTTGGCCTGGAACGTGAACGTGAGCGCGAGGTCCTGATTGCCGAAGGTTCCGTACATCACATCGAAGAGGCTCTTGCCCGCGGCCAGATGAGGAAGGGCCTTCAGGAGATCCGGCCCGAACATCGTGCTGAACCGGTGATAGGACTTCTGCAGGCACGGGAACAAATAGCGGAAGCGCGTCTGTTCCCGCTTGAAGAACCTGTCATAGCGGGCTTCATGCCCCGGAAAAACGCGGGCGATTTCGCTCTTCATTTTTTCGTGGTCGGTTGTCGTCTCGATGTATTTGTCCTGATACTGCAGGCGGTACATCGGCTCCAGGCGGCGCATGTCCATGGCCTTGTTGGCATCGCCACCGGCCTCATGAAACACTTCGTCGAGAATGTCCTTAAGCATCAGAAAGGTCGGACCGATGTCAAAGGTGTAGGGCCCGAGCTGAATGGCGCCGTTGCGGCCGCCAACACGGCTTTGAGCCTCGCATACCGTCACGCGGAATCCGCGATAAGCCAGAATCATCGCGGCCGTCAATCCGCCGGGCCCCGCCCCAACCACCACAACGTGCTTCTTCTCAGACATAGCCGCCTCCGTGTTGTTCTCAGCAAATCCTATCAGCCCGCCAGCCAGCGGTAAATCTTTTTGAAAGTTTTCAGCGGGAGTCTGTATGGCGGATAGGCCTGACCCGGATCGGGCCGGGTGCCCCGCGCCAGCACGCTGCGCCAATGGGTGAAGGTGTCAAATCCAGCCCGCCCGTGATAGGCACCCATTCCGCTTTCGCCAATGCCCCCGAAAGGAAGTTCCTCCAAAAGGAGATGATTGATCGTATCGTTAATGCATGCCCCGCCCGACGGAATCCGCGTTATCAGAGTTTCAGCCAAAGCAGCGGAGGCCGAAAAGACATAGAGCGCAAGCGGAGCAGACATTTCTCTAATTAAGGCCACGGCATCGTCAATGGAACTGAACTCCATCACCGGCAGCACCGGGCCGAATATTTCTTCCCGCATGACCGGGGCATCGGACGGCGGATTCAGCAGAACAGTCGGCGCAAAATATTTTGATGGCGCATCATACCGCCCGCCGAGCACAGGCGTCTGTCCTTCCAGATACCGCGCAAGCCGCAAAACGTGCTTCTCGTTCACAATGCGGCCGTAATCAGGACTGGCTTCCGGATCGGCCCCATAAAACGCAATGATGGCATTCTTGAGCTCCTCAAGAAAAGGCGCCGCCACCGCCCGGTCCACCCACACATGGTCGGGCGCCACGCAGGTCTGGCCCGCGTTCATGAACTTGCCCCGCGCGGTCCTTCGCGCCGCGACCCGAACATCTGCATCGGCGCAGACAATGGCGGGGCATTTCCCGCCGAGCTCCAGCGTGACGGGTGTCAGATGTTTCGCGGCGGCGGCCATCACTTTGCGGCCGATCTCTGTTCCGCCGGTGAAGAATATATAATCGAACTTCTGCTCGAGAAGTTCTGCCGCGACCGCGTGATCGCCCTCAATCACGCAGACGTGATTTTCGTCAAAGGCTTTAGAAATAATCTTGTGAATGACTGCGGAAGTTTTGGGGGCGTATTCAGACGGCTTGACCACTGCGCAGTTCCCAGCGGCCACGGCCGCAATCAGCGGGGACATCAGGAGCTGAAACGGATAATTCCACGGACCCATGATCAGGACCACCCCGCGCGCTTCAGGGCTGGAACGGGCCCGGCCCGGCCGCAGGATGAACGGAACCGGCGCGCGCGCCGGGCGCGCCCAGCGGCGCAGATGTTTCAACGCATAACGGATGTCGCGCAGCACAAAACCCGTTTCTGACGCATAGGCCTCGATGGCGGGCTTCCCAAGATCATCCTTCAGCGCCGCAAGAATTTCAGATTCCGATTCTTCTATGATGCGGGCGAGTTGAGACAGAGACCGCAGGCGGAACGGCAGCTCGCCCGTTTGCCTGGCCGCGAAGAACTCCCGCATTTTCAGAACGGACAATTTGTCTGTCATGTCATACTTATAGCGGTTCTCCGGCAGGATGTCAGATTTTTTAATATCCATATTCGCGGGAAGCGGTTATCCTTCGAATAAGGATATGCGCCCTTTGCACCACAGAGGAATCGTGACGGCGGCGGCCGGACTGCTGGCTGCCGTGCTTTGCGCCCTGCCCGCTTATGCGCGCGCACCGGCGCAGCTTCTCCAGGGGATGTCCCTTCTGGAGGCCGGCCTGAACCGCTGGGATCAAAGCGGCCTGGAGCAGGCTCTTGAGCATTTCGACAGGACCGTTCAGAAAAACCCCATGCAGTATGAAGCCTGGTACATGAAGGGGTTGGCGGAGTTTCATCTGATGCTGCTGCACGAGAGCCTGGGCATTGCGACAAACAGGGAGCTGACTGCGAAACTTCGCGATGCGGCGGAGCACTCGATGGACAGGGTTCTGAGCCTCAAGAAGGATTTCGGCGAAGCCTGCGCGCTCAAGGCGGTGCTGCTGGGCATGGCCATCGCGGAGCATCCGCTCACAGCCGTCTGGCGCGGGCCGCGGCTGCAGAAGCTTCAGAAGAAGGCCTTCGCGCTCGACCCGGAGAATCCCCGCATCTGGTATCTGATGGGGATGAGCCGCCATTTCGCGCCGCGGCCGTTTGGCAGCGAGGAAAAAGCAAAGGAATATCTGCTTCACTCGGCGGAACTTTTCGAGCACGACCAGCCCGGCCGCCGGACATTCAATTATCCCGCCTGGGGGCATGCGCACTGCCTGATGTTCCTCGGGGAAATCTGCCGCGAGCAGGGCAACAAGAAAGAGGCGGCCCGGTACTATCGCAAAGCGCTGGCCGTCAATCCCCATCTGGACGGAGTCAGAAAGCTGCTGAAGGAGATGAAGAAATGAGCGGAAAGAAGAACGTCGTTGTCATTGGGTCCGGGCTGGGCGGGCTTTCCGCGGCGATTTCCCTTGCTCAGAAGGGTTATGCCGTCAGCATTTATGAGAAGAACGACCGCATTGGCGGAAAGCTGAACGTCATGAGCAAACAGGGCTACACGTTCGACATGGGACCGTCCATCCTGACGCTGCCGCACATCTTCGAGCGGCTGTTCGCCAGCTCGGGCAAAAAGATGGCCGACTACATTCCCATCCGCACATTAAAGCCCCACTGGCGCAATTTTTTCGACGACGGAACCATCGTCAATCTTTTCATGGAAAAAGACCTGATGGCGGCCGAGGCCGAGAGGCTCGAACCCGGCGCCGCGGAACAGGTTGAGGATTTCATGAAATATGCGGAGTCGCAGTACGACCTGGTGGACAAGGGCTATTTCGAAAACGGCCTCGATACCGTGCGCGAGTTCATGAAGTTCTACAGTGGCTCGACATTTTTCAAATTCGACTTCTGGCACACCATGCACCAGGGCGTTGCGAAGCGGATTTCAAACCGCCATCTGCAGGACATTTTCGACTTCTTCATCAAGTATGTCGGGTCTTCCGCCTACGACGCCCCCGGCTTCATGAACTGTCTGCCGGTGATCCAGTTCCGCTACGATCTGTGGTATGTAGACGGCGGTCTTTATGGCATCGCAAAGGGGCTGCAGAAATTGATGGATGAAATCGGGGTCAAGGTTCATCTGAACTCCGAGGTGACCGCCATCCGCAAAAACGGGAAGAAGGTCACGGGCATCACGCTGGCCGACGGGACAAACGTTGATGCCGACATCATCGTGTCGAACATGGAGGTGATTCCTGCCTACGGGAAGCTGCTGAAAGAGGATGCGGCATTCATGAAGAAACTGGAGCGCTTTGAACCCGCGTGTTCCGGGCTTGTGCTGGACCTTGGGCTCGACTGCAAATATGACCAGCTTGCGCACCACAATTTCTTCTTCTCCAGCGACCAGAAGAAGCATTTCAAGAGTGTGTTCCGCGACAAGGTTTTGCCGCATAATCCCACGATCTACCTGGTGGCGGCGTCGCGCACCGACTCGACCGTGGCCCCGCCGGGATGCGAGTGCCTCAAGATCCTGCCGCACATCCCGTACATCAACGACACCCAACCCTACACGCAGGAGGATTACCTCCGGTTCAAGGAGCACATCATTGACCGCCTGGAAAGCATGGGGCTAAAGGACCTGCGCAAACATACCGTGTTCGAGCACGTCTGGACGCCGCTGGACATCCAGAAGCAGTACTATTCCAACAAGGGTTCCATTTACGGCGTGGTGTCCGACCTGACGAAGAACCTTGCGTTCAAGGCCCCGAAACACAGCACGCGCTACGACAATCTCTTCTTCACCGGCGGATCCGTCAATCCCGGCGGCGGCATGCCGATGGTGGTCCTGTGCGGCCAGAATGTGTGCAAGAGGATTGTTGAATGGGACCGGAACTGACGCTCTGGGTTGTTCATCTGGCCGTCTGGTTTGCCGGGATCCTGATGCTATGGAAAATCCCGCGTTGCCGGAAAAGACCTCTGCTGTCCACGCCTTCAGTATCCGTCATCATTCCCGCGCGAAACGAGGAGCATAATCTTCCGCGCCTGCTCGAATCGCTGAACCGCCAGAATCCTGCGCCCTTCGAAATTATCGTGGTGGACGACCACTCCAGCGACCGCACGGCGCAGATTGCCAGGGAACTCGGCGCGCAAGTCATACCCGCTGAGCCCCTGCCCTCGGGCTGGACGGGAAAAACGTGGGCCTGCCATCAGGGCACGCAGGCAGCGAGCGGCGGGGTTCTGATTTTCATGGACGCAGACACCTGGATGGAAGAAGACGGGCTGGCCAGAATCACATCCGCATGGGAAGAAGAACGGGGTGCGCTGTCGGTGGTTCCTTTTCACTTTGTCGAAAAGCCCTATGAATGGTTTTCAGTATTCTTCAATGTCATCATGGCCGTGTCGATGAATGCATTTTGGGCATGGTCGCGCCGCGGACGCAGTGCAGGACTTTACGGTCAATTTCTAATGGTCTCAAAAGAGGACCATCTGAAAGCGGGCGGACATGAGGCCGTTAAACAGCACATTCTGGAAAATCTGCATCTGGCGGCGCGGCTCCGCGAGAACAATGTTCCGGTCCGCTGCCTCGGCGGACAGGGCGCGCTCGGGATCAGAATGTATCCTGATGGGTTCGGGAGTCTTGTGCGCGGTTGGCGAAAGGCATTTGGATCCGGAGCATCCTGCACACCGCGGCCGCTGCTGATCCTAATTGTCCTTTGGTTGGCCATGGCCGCCGGGTCTTTCGTGATGCTTTTGCTTGCACCAGTTCGCGAGGCCGGAACAGGCGTCGCATGGCTGCCGATCTATTTTCTGTTTGTTGTCCAGATGCGAAGGCACTTCCGGCAGCTGGGCAGTTTCCCGTTCGCGACCGCCCTGCTCTATCCGGTTTTTCTTTTCTTCTTCTTTTTCATCAGCGCGCTGCCGCGTAAAGCGGACTGGAAAGGCCGCAAGGGAGCTTCCGCATGAATCCGCTCCGGCTTGCGCTGACAAATGTGGCCGGATGTTTAACCGTGCAGATGGGCATTGCATGGGGTATCACGCAACTTCCAGCGCGGCTTTTCAGGCCTGAAGCATGGCTTTACCGTAAACGCGGATGGGAGTTGAACGGCCGCCTGTATGAGCGGTTTTTCCTGATCCGGAAATGGAAGCCGCTCCTGCCGGACGGGGCGGCGTTATTCAAGGGCGGCTTCCCCAAGAAAAGCCTGCGCGACCGGAGCCCGGAATATTTCCTCCGATTCGAGCAGGAAACCTGCCGCGGCGAACTCGCACACTGGCTGCAGATGGCCTGCGCACCGCTTTTCTTCCTGTGGAATCCGCCATGGGCGGGATGGAGCATTATCATCTACTTCCTGCTTGTGAACTTCCCCTGCGTGCTGGCACAGCGGTACAACCGCTTCAGGCTTGCTGCCAGCCGGGTGCACCGGAAATGATTTTGCGTGTTGTTTGCATCAGGAAAGAGTATCTTTAATGCAGGTAAGACATGATTTCTGTGAAGATAAAACGTTGCGCAGGAGCAGCGCTGGCGGCCGGAGCTGTGCTGTACTGCGTCTATCTTTTTCTGCCTCACCCCACCCCCCGCAATGTGCCCCGCCTGGTCGCCGGCATGGAAATCTTTAGCGACGGACAGACCAAAGAGAATGCCGAACAACTGGAGAACGCGCTCCGGATTTTCGAGCAGGCCTGCGAAACGGATTCCCGCTCCTACGAAGCGTGGCACATGCGGTGCGTGACAGAATTTCATCTGCTGCTGCTCAACCGCGGCCGCAGCGGCAGGCCGGCAGAGGAGGAAACGGGAAAATACAGCAGCGCCGTCGAACACTCCGCGCTGAAAGTCACATCGCTCCAAAGCAAATTTGCCGAACCTTATGCCCTGCTGGCGGCGGTCACCGGCATGCGCGCCGCCAAGCGCGGATCGGCCGCGGCCGTCAGACGCTACGACAGCCTTGCGCTGATGCTCGGATCTGACAATCCGCGAGTGCATTATCTGACCGGCATCCGGTACCACCTGGGCCGGGGACGCCAGCACAACGAGGACAAGGCGGAGGAGATGTTCCTGAAGGCCTCGGAACTCTTTGAACGGGAGCCGCCCGGCGCAAGACCGTTCAACTTCCCCTCATGGGGGCATGACCGGTGCCTGATGTATCTCGGCGACATTCAGCTTGGCCGCGGCGACAGAAAAAAGGCTGCCGGATTTTACCGGCGGGCTCTCGCGGTAAACCCCTTTCTCAAACCCGCACGTGAAGCGCTGAAGAAACTCAGCGATTAAGTCGCGGTCATCACCAGTGCGGCTGATTGCCAATGCGGGCGTTCATGACTTCCACCGTGTCCTGCACCACTACAAAGGCGCCGGGATCAATGCCGCTGATGATCCGCTTCATCGGCGCGACATCGCGGAAAGTGACCACGGTATAAAGCGCCCGCGTGTCTGTGCGAGTGATTCCCCGGCTGGCATGCAGCAGCGTCATGGTGCGGTCCAGCTCCGTCTGAATCTCGGCCGCAATCTCCTCCCACTTTTCGGAGACAATGAACAACGCCTTGCGCTGACTCAGGCCGTTCAGCACAAGATTCAGCACACCGGAGTTCACATAGAGATAAATGATCGTGTAGAGCACACTCTCAAGGCTCTGCATGAGAAGCGCCAGCAGCACGACGATGCAGTTGAGATAGAACACGGTGTGGCCGACGCGCAGCGAAAAGCGCTTCAGGAAAATCACCGACAGGATGTCCGCGCCGCCGGAAGATCCCTGCGAACGGAGTATCATGCCGACTCCGACGCCGGAAAGGATGCCGGCCATGATGGCGGCCAGAAGTTTATCCTCCAGCTTCACCCCGACATTGATGAACAAAACCGCCGCCGAAAAGATGGCAAGCCCGGCAAGGCTGTAGAAAAAGAATCTCCTTCCGACACAAATCCATGCCAGAATGAAAATCGGAATATTCATCAGGATGTACCAGATTCCCGCGGGAATAGCCGGGACCGCATATTGCACCAGCAGCGCAAAGCCCATCATGCCGCCGCTGACGAATTTGTGCGGAACCAGCAGGCCGTTGATGGCCACGGCCGACAGCAGCGATCCCGCCGTTATGAGAAGCATGTTCCAGGCAACTTCCCTGAATGAAAGGAGCGGTTTCATGCGGTCACCCCCCTCCCTTGCGGTCGGCAAAATGTTCAAAACCCTTCTTCCCGGAAAGCGTTTTAACTCCTTGCGATGTTCGGCAGGCGACAACCCCGGCCCTGCCGGTAATCACCCCAAGCCGGGTGCAGGACAGAGCATATTCCTCGCCCCATGCGCGCTCGAAGGATTCCGCTTTCTCTGAAGGCACGGTGAACAGCAGTTCAAAATCCTCGCCATCCGTCAAGGCGTGATCCAGCGGGGGAACTCCGTCATTCATATCGCGCGCGGCGGCAGAAACAGGAATTTTTTCCATTTCGATTTCAGCGCCCGCCTCGCTCATCTCAACCAGATGCCGGAGGTCGGTTCCGAGGCCATCGCTGAGATCAATCATGGAGGTCGCCCATTTATGTTCGCGAAGCCAGATGCCCTCGGCCACGCGCGGCTCGAAGAAAAGATGCTTTCCCCTGATGCTTCCCCCGAGTTCGCCCGTGACATAGAGAACATCGCCTTCGGTTGCGCCGCTGCGGCAGACGGCTGTGCCTCTCGGGAGCTTGCCCACCCCGAACGCATGCAGCGCCAGCGTGGCGCCGTTGGCCACATCACCGCCAATGATGGCAACCCCAAACTTCAGCGCCAGCGCCGAGGCCCCGGCATAAATCTGCTGCAGCTTGTCGAACGGCATTTCGGGCGGTGCGACGACATTGATCAAAAGCCAGAGCGGCTCCGCGCCCATGGCCGCGAGATCGCTCAGCACCCGTCCGACGGCCTTGTTGCCGATGCCTTTGGGCGGCGCATCTATCGTGAAATGCGTGCCTTCAATAACAGGATCGGATGTAAAAACCAAATCGGCACCAAAATCCTCGTCGCGCATGACGGCGGCGTCATCGCCAATGCCCACCACCTCCCCGACCGCCGGAAAAAGTTTTTTGGACAGTCTGCGGATCGCCTCGCATTCGCCGATGTCGCGCAAAGTTTTCATAACATCCACTCCTGCAGTTTTTCGCCGAAAGGCGGGTAGGCAATACCCTTCTCCGTCACAATGGCCGTGATGAATTCCGCCGGAGTCACATCGAAGGCCGGAGAATACACCTTTACGCCCTCCGGGGCCGTTCGCCGGCCAAAGCCGCAGGTCACTTCATCGGCGCCCCGCTCTTCAATGGGAATGCAGTCGCCCGACGGAATGGACATGTCAATCGTGCTGGTCGGGGCGAGAAAATACATGGGAATGCCATGCGCGCGCGCGAGGCGCGCCACGCCGTAGGATCCGATCTTGTTGGCCGCATCGCCGTTGGCGGCAATGCGGTCGGAACCCACCATCACCAGATCAATCCTTCCCTCCTTCATCACCACGGCGGCAGTGTTGTCGCAGATGAGCGTTACATCGATGCCGGCCTGCATCAGTTCCCACGCCGTCAGGCGCGCGCCCTGAAGGATCGGGCGGGTTTCGTCGGCAAACACGCGCACTTTCATGCCGCGGGCCTGCGCGGCATAAATGGGAGCCAGCCCTGAACCGTATTCGGCCACAGCCAGCGCACCCGCATTGCAGTGCGTCAGCACCGTCTGTCCGTCTTTGATCAGCTTCACGCCGTGCTCGCCGATGGCCCTGCACATGGCCGCATCCTCGTCGCGGATGGCAATGGCTTCACGAACCATGCGCTCCTTAAATACTTCCGGCGAGAGCCCGGAATTTTCCCGGGCAACTTTTTTCATCCGTTCCAGAGCCCAGAAAAGATTTACGGCGGTCGGGCGCGACGTGGCCAGGTAATCCGCGTGTTTTTCCGCCTCGTGAAGCAGTTTTTCACCTGACGACTTTGAATCCTGCAGGGCGGCGGCCACGCCCATCGCGGCGGCCACGCCGATGGCCGGGGCCCCGCGCACGCGAAGCGTCTTGATGGCCTCCCAGACGACCTTGATGTCGGTGGTGTCCAGATAGACGAGTTCAACGGGAAGTTTCGTCTGGTCAATCATGCGGATGAATCCGGGCATCACGCCGGTTTCTATATTTGAAATCCACTCGATGGAAAGAACCTTCATAATCATTCTCCCGCCCCGCTCTGTAAAACCACCAGCAAGATTGTATTGATCCCGTTGAAAACCGAATGCATCACGATGGGCACCAGAAGGTTGCCGGTGCGGATATAGGCCAGTGAAAAAGCCGTCGCGATGATGAACAGCGGAATCATTTGGAAAAGATAACCGTGCACGGCTGCGAAAACCAGCGAAACCATCACCACCGCTGCGGGCATGCCCGTGCGGCGGGCCATCCACGGCAACGCAATCCCCCGGAAAAGCACTTCCTCAAAAACCGGGGCCAGCACAACCGCGAGCAGATAGAGATAGGCACGGACCCACCATACATAGTCTCCGGCCACAATCCCCGCGATGTCCTGAAGTTCGGGCTTCATGCCCATACGCACCAGAAAATACTGGGCCAGCAATGCTCCAATCAGAACCACGGGAAGAGCGCCGAGGTAATAATAGAATCCCCGTCCGGTTGAAAGCGCGGCCCGTTTCCAGTCCAGGCCGAACGCGGAACGCGCGCTCACCCGCCGGTGCACCAGCATGACCGCGGCCAGCGCAAGGCCGGCCCAGTGGAAAATGATGCTCTGAATAAATACAATTTTCGGAGCGCTCTCATCACCGAGGGCGTCATGCGCATAGAGGAACTGAAACACGGTCATGGCGGAAAGGTGCAGAAGCACGAGCCAGAGCACCAGGCGCAGGAAATCCCGCGAAGGCCATGCCCGAAACTTGAGCTGCTCCGACTCGATGGTCCACTGAAAGGGGATTCCCCTCAAATGCGAGAGCATCAGGGCGTCGGCGCCGAGACCGGCCATCAGCAGGAAGAAATAGACGACGACCGCAATCCAGGCGTTCGGCATGAGCGCCCAATCTTCCGGACTGAGTTCAAGCGGAATCTCCGCCAGGAACGGCATGAGTGAGGCAGGCATGACCCGCATCCTACACGGATGATTCCGCGGCCTCGCGGATCACGTAAATCGGCTTGTCCTGGGATTCGTGATAGGTGCGGATCTGCATTTCCGCCAGCAGGCCCATGCCGATGAACTGGAAACAGAAGGTCAGGAGCATCAGCGGGGACAGCAGCCAGAAAGGCCTCTTGAGCAGGTAGGGATCGGCCCATCCAAAAATGCGGTCGGCCCCCACCACGGCCAGCATAAGGATGGCCGGGATTGCGAATATTCCTCCGATTTTTCCGAAGATCTGCATGGGGCCCATGCTGTAGCGCAGCAGAAATTTAACGGTGATCAGGTCAAGAATAACGCGAAAAGTGCGCGAGATTCCGTATTTGGATTTGCCGAACTGGCGGGCGTGATGGTTTACAACCACCTCCTTGATGTCCCCGCCGACCCAGCTGGCAAGGGCGGGAATAAAGCGGTGCATCTCGCCATAGAGATGAACCTTCTCGATCACCTCGCGGCGGTAGGCCTTCAGGGTGCACCCGTAGTCATGCAGGGCCACGCCGGTGATCCGGCTGATGAGGCCGTTGGCAATCATGGACGGCAGGCGGCGGTTGATGAACGCATCCTTGCGGTCCTTGCGCCAGCCGCTGACGACATCCACGTTGTCGTCCATGTTCTCCAGCAGCTTTGGAATGTCCGCCGGATCGTTCTGGAGGTCAGCGTCAAGCGTGATGATGATTTTCCCGCGCGACTTGTGGAAGCCCGCGCTCATGGCGGCAGTCTGCCCGAAATTGCGGCGGAAACGGATGACCCGCAGATTGGGAATCTTCCCCGTCCACTCCTTCAGGCGGGCCCAGGTGCCGTCGCGGCTCCCGTCGTCCACCAGGATGATTTCATAGCTTTTGCCCAGCTTCGAGAGCGCCTCGTGAAGCTGCGTGCAGAGCGCGTCAACGCACTCCTCTTCGTTGTAAACCGGAACCACCACTGAAACATCAATCATCGTCAACCCCATTTCAAAACCGGCCCGCGGCCGGTGTGTATTGCCGGTTATATTGAAGAGCCAGACCCGCAAAATCAAACATATAAAGTGCCATGCCGCCCCTGGGCGGCATGGCTGAAGCCGTTTAGGCTGAAGGCTGAAGATACGGAACCGCGTTTCAAAGGGTGCAATCCCGCCATTCGAATGTCCTCCTTCGGTCTTCAGCCTGAGCCCCTTCGGCCTCATCTTCATCTTTTTGTTTGGCTCCCGGGGGGTTTGGGTTATACTGGCGGCAGAGAAAGGTATTGGAAAACTTCCGGGGACGGCGCATGAAAAGGAACGCATCAGACAAAACGAGAAGGATCACCTTCAAAGTGACCACCGCGGCCCCGCTGCCTGCGGGCGAGCAGATTTTCATTACCGGAAACGACGAAGCCCTTGGAAACTGGTTCCCGGACGCTCTGCCCCTGACGCGCGTGCAGGACAACCTGTGGACCGGCACCGCCACCGTGGCAGCTCAAAAGACGACCGAGTACAAAATCACGCGCGGAAGCTGGCAGAACGAGGAAACCGTCGCTTCCGGTATCGCGGCACCCAACAAAACAGTAAAACCGGGCGGCGACATCACGGTTGAAAACACGGTGGCTCGCTGGCGCGACAGCCGGCTGCCCGTCACTCCGCAGATCACGGGCAACTACCAGATTCACAGGGACGTGAAATCGAAATTCCTCGCCGCATCACGCGATGTGATTGTCTGGCTTCCGCCCTCATGGAGCAAAACGGGCACAACAGCCTATCCGGTGCTTTACATGCACGACGGGCAGCAGGTGTTCGATCCGAACACCTCCACGTGGAACCATGCGTGGGATGTGGACGACCACTGCACCGAGCTGATCAAAAGCGGCGAGCTGCAGGAAATCATCGTTGTGGCCGCCTACTCCACCGAAAACCGCAGGGATGAATACGACGCATCCGCGAAGGGTGAAAACTACACAAAATTCATCGTCGAGGAACTGAAGCCCTTCATTGACAAAACCTACTGCACCAAACCCGAACGGGAATCCACGGCCGTGGCCGGGGCTTCATACGGCGGCGCCATTTCGTTCTACATTGCATGGACGCGGCCGGATGTTTTCTTTGGGGCGGCATGCCTGTCGCCCGCTTTCCGTTACGAGGGCAGAGAGCCCTGCCTGGACATCGTGCGCAACGCGCTGACCGTTCCCGACTTCAAATGCTATCTATACTGCGGCAACGGGGACCCGCTGGAAAAAGAGCTGATGCCCGGCATGCGCGACATGGCGCGGCAGATGCGCCTCGCGGGATACAAGGACGGAAAGAATCTTCTCGTTGAGGAAGACGAAAATGCGACCCACAACGAAGAATCATGGTCTAAACACACGCAGTCGTGGCTGAAATTTCTCTTCGGCGCCGAGGGCGCCAAAACAGCCCGCAAGGCCAAAAAAATCAAAAAATAGGCGTTTTTTCGTGTTTTTTGGCCATTTTTGACGTTTTTTTGCCGTTTTTGAGCATTTTTGAGGCATTTTTGGTCATTTTTCAGCAATTTTGGCCGGCATTTTAATCAGGCAGCTTATGGGAAAAAAACAGAAAAATATCAGATCACAAAAGCCGCGGAGGATCAGGCGCATGATTTGGATTGTCGTCCTTTTAATCATTCTGCTTCCCTACATCATCTGCTGGTGGCAGCCCTTCCCGGCCGGTTTCGGCGTGCGCTCAAAATCCTGCCGTGTCGCGCCGGAAAATATCCGGCTTCTGATTGATTCCACGTCTTTCAATTCCGAAACCGGCGAACGGATATTCGATCAGCAGATTTTTGATGCTGTGCTGGAAATGGTCCGGAACGCGAAGCAAACCATCTATATTGACTTTTTCCTCTGGAATTCATGGACCGGGGCCATTCCCGAAAGCCACCGCCAGCTTGCGACGGAGCTTGCCAACGCCCTGATCCAGAAGAAGGCAGAATCTCCGGACACGCAGATTCTGGTGCTGAGCGATCCCGTCAACCGCGCCTACGGCCGCGACGAACAGCCGTTCTACGAAGCCATGCGGCAGGCCGGCATCTGCATAGTGTTCACGGGGCTGGAGAAAATGCCGGAATCGAATTTCTTCTATGCGGCACCCGCGCGAATCTACGGGCCGATCATTAGCCGCATCCCGGGCATTAAACAGCTCGCGAACCTCCGCCTGCTGAAGCATCCTTTCGAGGCGGGCGGACAGAATGTAACTCCTCTGCAGTTCGGGCGACTTCTGTTCTTCAAGGCCAATCACCGCAAGGTGGTCATCACGGACGGCCCCGGCGGATGGCAGCTGCTGGTTGGCAGCTTCAATCCGGCCAACGGAAGTTCAGGACACTCCAACATCGGTCTGCAGCTCGGCGGGAACATTGCACTGGATGCGCTGGCTACGGAACTGGAATGCGCAAAATGGTCGGCGGAAAAGCCGGACCACGTGCTTGAACCGGAATCCGGCGCCTGCGCGCGGACGATTGAAATTATGTCCACCCGGCTGACTGAAGCGCCGGCGCCGCAGCCCGAACAGGGGGTCAGCGCGGAATGGGTGACGGAAGAGTGCATCGCGGAAAAAGCCGCGGCCATGCTGGATGCCTGCGGGCCCGGCGATGAGGTTCGGCTGGCGATGTTTTATCTGGCCGACCGCAAGCTGATCACGGCCATCAAGGAAGCGTCCACCGGCGGAGCGAACATCCGCATCATCCTGGATGCCAACCGCGACGCGTTTGGCCGCGTGAAAAACGGAATTCCGAACCGGCCGGTTGCGGCAGAGCTCATGAAGCACTCGGAACGCGAAGGCGGCCGGCTTCAAATCCGCTGGGCGGATACGCACGGCGAACAGTTCCATCCAAAAGTTCTGTCGGTGATCAATGCCGCGGCCGGGAAGGCCGAACTGCTTTGCGGTTCGGCCAACTGGACGCGACGCAACCTGCGCGACCTTAATCTTGAGGCTGATGTATACCTGGAATACGCGCCGAAAGCTTGCAATGAATTCGCCGCCTGGTTTGACCAGTGCTGGGACAATTCAGACGGCCGCAGCCGCACGGTCTCCTATGAATCATTTTCCGTATCTGGATTTGAGTGCGCCTGGAAAGCCCTTGTGGGCCGGTACCAGGAATTCTCCGGCATGAGTACGTTCTGAATGTTCTTATGGTGGGGCGAGGCGTCCCTGCCGAGCCGCAACCCAGGCGATCACATTCGGCTCACCGGGACGGTTCGCCCTACCAATTCTAATATTCCCGCCGGTTCAGCGATCGCAGGCCGAGCCAGAGCGGGATGAATACGGCTGCAAGGGTGATCAGCGCCAGCCAAGCGATCCCGAACATAAGCGCCTCGTGGAAATCCGAGCGCAGCAGCCAGCCGCGATAATAGAGCCGGAAGAGGAATGCGAACGGGAACATCGCCAGGAAGATGAAGGC
The DNA here is from genome assembly GCA_050178035.1 of Kiritimatiellia bacterium. Classification (GTDB taxonomy): domain Bacteria; phylum Verrucomicrobiota; class Kiritimatiellia; order JAKQHR01; family JAKQHR01; genus JAKQHR01. The sequence continues at coordinate 38,096 of JBFXGK010000009.1, read as the reverse complement.
GAGGCTGCACACGAGATTCAGCGTCCCCCCGAAACTGGACACGATGACAGACGGATTTGAATGCTTGAGGTCCATGAACAGAGCGCCCAGCCCGCAGGAAAAACCGCACAGCGCAATGGACACCGCAAACGCAACGACCATGCTGGCCGTGGCGGCATAGACATCAATGTTCAGCATCTTCACGCAGATTCCCATCAGAAGCATGCTGACCGCGACCATGCTGAACAGGGCGCCGAAGAATTTTGAGAGCAGAATCCTTTTCTTTGAGAGAGGGGAAAGTCCCAGCACCCAGAAGGCCTGACCCTCGAGGCTGAGCTGGGGATAGACAAAGCGCGCAGCGAGCGAGGCCAGCACCGCCGAAACGCTGAACACGTTCAGGAAGGCGATAAGATTCCTGAACGCAAGCGGAAGCGTGTGATAGCGCAGGTTGCGCAGATTCAGGAAATAGAGCCCCAGCATTCCGAGGAAAAAGAGCGCCTGCACCCACTGTGCGGGATCACGCAGGAAAACGCAGATGTCCTTGACCAGAATGCCGCGCATGTCGCGCGGCAGGAACACCAGCGCCCGTTCCAGGAAGCCGCGCACACGGTGCATGCGGTGGCTTCGCCTGGATCCGCGCAGAAGTTTCTGGTGGCCCGCTTCATAAATGTGCTCGCCGGCGCCGGCCAGAATCGCCGCCCCCAGCAGCGCATTGGACACGAGCACCAGCCCGAACATCAGTCCCCGCGACCACTGGCCCCGGCTGATGGAAAGGATGCCCTCGGAGGCCCAATAGCCGGGCATCAGCGGATGCGAGGCCAGCTTCAGTCCGGGAACCACGCGGTTGAGGATCACGTTCACATCCTCGCCCAGCCGCACATTGACCACGAAAGCGCGCCAGCCCATCACGGCGGCGGCCAGAACCACTGCGATGAGGATGTATTTCACCATGCGGCGCGGAGGCATCCAGCGGATGAACACCAGGCACAGCAGGGCGCCGGCGGCGGAGCAGAGAATGACAAACGGTATCGAGAAAAGCACGGACGCCAGAATGGCATAGGCCGAGAGCTTCTGCTGCATCGCGAAGGCCATCACAAACGGCACGATGATGAAGAAGAAAGCCCACGACGCATAGAAGGCGGCATGCAGAAATTTGTAGCGGATCAGCGTGCCGGTCCGAACCGGCATCAGCTTCAGGTAGCTCATGTCGCGGTCGCCAAAGAAAGCCCCGTAGGCCGTCACCGAGCTGGAGAGAATCAGCAGAAAAGTCAGCGCCAGGAAGCAGAACGCCAGCAAACGGTGGATGATCATGAGACCGACTCCGCCCAGATGCTCGAGGAAAGTGAAACCCTCCCAGAACATCCCGTAAAGACCGGTCAGCATTCCAAACGCGAAAACGAGGATTACGATGATTTTGAAGCGGGACTGCTCCGCCAGCTCGCGGCGCAGGTTCATGGTCTGTCGCCAGTCCTTCTTCAGCAGCATGCCCAGTTCGCTCAAAACACCGTGCTCCCTATTCTGTCAGTTTCAGGAAAACATCCTCAAGCCGCCCCTGCACCTCGGTCTTTCTCAGCAGTTCATGGAGCGTTCCGAGGGCGACGAGTTTTCCGTTGTCAATGATGCCAATGCGGTCCGCCATGTCCTCGGCCAGCGCAAGAATGTGCGTGGTCAGGAAAATGGTGGCGCCGGCGTTGCATTTCTCGCGAAGCAGGGTCTTGATGAGCCGGATGCTGTAGGGATCAAGCCCGATGAATGGCTCGTCAATGAACATCACCTCGGGGTCGTGCAGAAAAACCGAGGCATAGGTCAGGCGCTGCCGGATGCCGTGCGACATGTTTTTTACCAGCGAATCCTCATAGTCCACAAGCCCGAACAAATCAAAGGCTTTCTCGCGCTTTGCGCGGATTTCATCACGCGGGATTCCGTACAGGTCGCCGGTGAACTCATAGAACTCGGCGGCCGTGAGACGTTCGTACAGATAGGGCTGATCAGGAATGTATCCCGTGATTTTCTTCACGGCCTGGGCATTTTCGCGAAGATCCATTCCCTTGATCATGATTCGTCCGCTGCTTGGCTTCAGCAATCCGCTCATCATCTTGATCGTCGTGGTTTTTCCCGCACCGTTCGGTCCGAGGAAGCAAAACAGCTCACCGGACGCCACGCGCAGATCCAGTCCGGCCACCGCGTGGACATCGCCGAAGGATTTGCGGAGGTCTTCGATTTCAATCATCACGGGCTTGTCACTCATAATGCTCCTCCAGAATCTCCGCCTTCACCTGCCCGACCACCTGCAGCAGGCGCACCTGCGCGGCGGACTCCCCCTCGCACAGGAAAATATGCGAGGCATCGGCTTCATGCTGGCCAAAGGTCGGATCCATTTCCACCCATCCATCGAGAAACACGGCGGGCCATGCATGGTAATAGAAAGAACCGTCCAGATAAACCGCGCCAATGCAAATGCGCGCGGGGATGCCGGCCGCGCGGGCCAGCGCCACAAACAGATAGGTGTGCTCGTTGCAGTCGCCCTTCCCCACCCGAAGGACCTCGATGGCGGACGGGAGCGAGGCCGCCGGATCTTTCTCGACGTACTCGTACACCCAGTCGCAAATCGCGCGCGCCTTGTCGGGTTTTGATTGACTCTTCCCCGTAATCTGCCGCGCGCGCGCGATGATGTCCTTATGATCAGACTGCACAAAAGGCGATGCCGCCAGAAAGAGCTTCGGGTCAGGCTGCGGTCCGGCAGAGAAGGGCTCAACGCTGATTTCCAGCACCGTTCCCTCAGGCCCGCCGGGAACCACGCGCTGGCGGGAAGTGGTCAGTTCAGCGGGAGACAACTGAAGTCCGGCCAGCCGGATTTTCATGCGGCGCACGGTTCGAGCATCCCGCAACGGATTTGCAGAAGGGATCGCAAGCCGGCTGAGCATGTCCGCCTGACCGGAGGCGTCCCGCTCGAAAGCCGTGGCCTCTGTATCCTCCGCGGCCTCCAGCACCCAGCCGAAGGGAGTTTCCTGCCGCAGGAGATTGCCCTTGTCGTCCACCCACGAGGTAAACTCCACCCCCTGAACCGTGCTGGACAGGACCAGCGCCTTCTGCCCATTAATCTCTTCGCGGCGAAGTGCCCTGACTTCCATATCCATCAGCGAAAGCGTCGTTGGATCCAGCGTGCGCATCCGCATCACCTCGCCGGGCGACATGTTTCCGAGGCCGACTTCCAGCAGTGCCGAGTGGATGACGACGTCGTCGGGAATTTCCATCTCTGTCTTCTGGACGCCCCCCGGCGACTCAATTTCCACGCTGAACAGGCCGTTCTCCATCCGCTTACCCGTGAGGATAATCGAATACTGCCCGGCGCGCATTTCGAAAGAAAACTCGCGCAGGACATAGGTCGTGTCCAGCCGCGCAGACACATCCGCGTTGATGCGCTGCATCTGGCCCATGATGTTGAGGTTCATGCGCGTTTCGTTCTGGACAATGTACTGCTGCGGAACCGCCTGATCGTCAATGTCCACCAGCGTGTGGCTGTAGCCAATGTGGCGGCCGTCGAACAGGATTTTCATCCACGAGTCCATCAGCACGGGAGCCGATGAGAAAATGTTGCGGTAACCGCTGATGCGGTGCGTAAACACATGAGGAAATGCTTCAAAACGGATCAGCCAGAACATGGCGCACGCCCACAGCAGAACCATGGCGGCGATCCAAAGTCTTCTTTTCACAACGCGCCTCCAACCGCAAGCCCGCCTTTTTCATCAAGGCGGCCGGAGTAGGGAGTTTCGAACCATCCGTCAGCATCCGTCGGGCGGGAAACCTTTTGGCCGTCCAAATACCCCATGAACAGCGTCTCGCCGCAGACAAGGATTCTGCCTTTATCCGAAATCTTAACCTCGCCAAAGCGCAGTGGAATGCCTGATGCGCCCCTTTCGCCGATGCTTACAAACGGCCCCATTTCCGGCAGGCAGAAACTGTTAAACACGCGCACGCCATGCATGGACTCCACATTAACCAGGCCGCAGACCAGGACAGACTTGAGCGAGGGATACATGCCCTTCTCAAAGCCCGCGGCAAGTTGTTCATACTGGACCGGAGTGATCACCAGGTGCGTCACGCCGTATTTCTGCACAGCCGAACCAATGTCCAAGAGCTCACCGGGAACCACAAGCGCCGCGCCGCTCAGCAGGGCGCGAAAGATCGTGTTCATGGATTCCACGCGCCAGGGAGGAGCAGACAGAAGAATCCGGTCGCCGCTGCGAAGGATCATGCGTTCGTTGGCACCGCGCGCGCTGTAGTAATGATTGCCATAGCTTAAAAGCAGCGCCCTTCGGCTTCCTTCCACGTCCAAATCGAAATAGATGCCGGCTGCCTGCGTCGCCGGAATGCTGCTGAAGGCTCCCTGCATAAACGGCGCCGTGAAACCGGTCAGTGCGTCGGGCCGCAGAACACAAGCGCGGATTTCAGGAGATTCCGGCTGATCGGTCACCACAAATGCGCAGTCCGCTGTGTCCAGCAGCGCCTGCAGATGCGCGGCGGGGATCCCCGCCTGCAGGGGACATACGCGGCAACCCGACCTCATCGCGGCCAGAACAAGAACCGGCAAACGCCAGTCAGGATCCAGGGCGATCGCCATGCCGGCGCCGGAAGCGCAACCGGCCCGGCGCAAAAGCTGCGACGTCGCCTCCACGCACTGCTCATATTCGCTGTAGAGAATTGCGCCATCCTTTCCGATGAGCGCTTCCTGGTTCATCGAAATATGCGCGGCCTCTTTTAACGGACAACGGATACCAGACATTTATTCTTTCCAGAGTTTGCCAAACAAAGTTTGTCCAATATACTGCGAAACGCACATTGAGACAGACCGAAATGAAATATTTCTTCAAATTGAGCCGCGCGCCGTTTTTAAGCGCTGTTCTGCTGCCCGCCTGTGTCGGCGCGGCGGCCGCCTGGCGCCTGAACGGATCCGTGAGCCCCGTAAAAACGGGCCTGGTGCTGCTGACGGCGGCCATGATCCATCTCGGGGCCAATCTCCTGAACGACTGGTTTGATTTCAAGCTGGGCGCCGACAAAGACAATCGGCACCGCACCCCGTTCAGCGGGGGTTCGGCGGACATTGCCGAAGAGAGAACCTGTCCGCAGATTCTTCTGACCTATGCCGCGAGCTGCTTTGGCCTCGCAGGCGCGACCGGGGCTGCGCTGATGGTGCTGGCCGGAGATCAATGGCCCGTGCTGGCCGCAATCGGAGCAGCCGGCGCATTGATGGGCATCGCCTACACCACACCTCCGCTCAAACTGTCGTGGCGCGGACTTGGGGAATTCGACGTGTTCATCGCCTTTGGCATTCTTCCCGTCCTCGCGGCAATGTATGTTCTTGCGGGAACCATGTCGCGGCTGGCGTGGCAAGCCTCGTTTCCCATGGCCATGCTGGTGACGGCGATCATCTGGATTAATGAATTTCCGGATTATCATTCGGACAAACAGGCGGGAAAGAAAACCCTTGTCGTCCGGCTTGGACCATCCCTCGCCCGGTATGTTTATCACGCGCTGATGATCGCCGCATTTGCATCCATTATTCGGCTCAGGATAAACAACCTGGTCAGCGGCTGGATATGGATTTCCGGCATCGCCATGATAATGGCCGCAACCTCATCCGTGATCCTGCATCTCAATTACCGGCAACCCGCCAGGCTCATTCCGGCTCAGGCGCTCACAATCGGAACGCAACTGGTCACGGGGATTGCTCTGGTGATTGGAATTCTCCTCTGAGGGCGCGCGCCCTTTTCCGGTCCTCGGCCGCACGGGCGGGCTTTCCATAGGCATCCAGGGCATCGGCCCTCAATTCGCAGACTTCGGGGTTGCGCCCGGCCCGCCGCATGTATTCCGTCAGGTCAATGATGCACTGCCGGTAGTCATGCAGGGCATAGTTTGAGCGGCCGCGCTGGAGCCAGGCCGGGGCCAGATCCCGATCCAGCTCCAGCGCGCGCGAATAATCCTTCACGGCTTCGGCGTAGTTGCGTTTCTTTGCATAGGCCTGACCCCGCCCCAGCCAGGCATTGGCAAGCGACGCATCCAGTTCCAGCGCGCGGGTATAATCAGCAATGGCTTCGTCCGTTCGGCCGTCGCGGTAATGTATGCCCGCCCGATTGAAAACCGCCTCGGGAACATCGGGGTTCCTGATCACGGCCGTGTTATAGAACTGCAAAGCCTCTTCGGGCTTTCCCAGTTGTTCCATGAGCAGGCCACACTCAAAAAAGAATTCGGGCCGGGCTGGAAACAGATCCGACAGCTCCCGGAATATCCCGAGAGCCTCGTTCAACTGCCCTTTATCCTTGAGCATGCCTGCCGCGCGGATGCCGGCGTCCGCGTGCCGGCGATCAGCTGTAAAGGCGGCCATAAAATCAGTGAGCGCCTCATCCCCCCTTCCCTGCTGCTGATGAAGCACGCCCCGGGAATACAGCGCGAGGGCCATGTGAGGATCAATTTCAAGCACGCGGGCATAATCCGCCAGCGCCTCTCTCACAGCGCCCTGCCGGGCCAGCAGATGCGCCCGGTTGCACCGGGCCATGACATTCAGCGGATTGATTGCAAGAGAGGTTGTAAAATCCGTCAGGGCCGCACCGGCATTGCCCGCCAGCACATAAGCCACGCCCCGGTCATAGAGCATTTGCGCCCGAACAGAAGGATGCATCTCCTCCTCTTTCAGAATCTCTGTATATTTCTTGATCTGCCCGGCGGGATCCTTGATTTCCTGCGACACATGCGGAAGCGCAAGCGGATTAACAGGCCTGTGTATCTGGGCGACGGCAGAAGCGCACAGAATGAAAACAAAACAGCACCCGCTTTTCACGGGTGCTGTTTTAAATGACAGGACGAAACGCCCCATCATCTTTAGAAGGTGTACGAAAGCTTCAGCGTGACGCGCACATCCTCGTCCGTGTTCTTGGCGCCGCCGCCGTAGAAGTTGATCGCGAAGCTGTCAGTCGCCTGATACGCAAAGCCCGCCTGGAAATAAGAAGGATGGCCGTCATCGGGCTCCAGCTCCTCATCCGTGATATAGCCTTCGAGCAGAAGCCCGAGCTTGTCGCTGGCTTCCCAAATCACAGTGCCGGCGACGGTAGTGATATTTTCGGAGTTCTCGTTGATTTCATAGCTGGCATCAGCAATGAAATGATACACATTTTTAAAGCCCCAGCGGCCAAAGCCGTCAATCCAGTCCCAGCTCGGATCCACTGTGGTGCCGAGAGAAACACCGACTTCATAACCCATCTCGCCGGCGCCAAGGCCCTTGTCCTCATCACCGTTATCAAAACGAACTCTTGCGTGAGGAATGACCCAGGGATAGCTGAAAATGTCCTCGAAAACCTTCAACTGGACACCCAGGCTCGCGTCGCTTGCTCCGCTCTCGGAATCGCCCATGTCCGGCTCGACCTCCATGTAGGGCAGGCCCGCCACAAGGGCCATATTCTCGGTGACGCCATAACGGACATACGCCTCCAGCGTCCGCTCATCGCGGTCGCCAATGCCGGCGAACTCATTGTTATCAACAATTTCAACCAAAGAAAGCAAGGTGCCGACCTCAACCTGATTCTGCTCAGGGAACTTGTTTTCCAGCGTCAGCAGAGGCCGCTGGGGTTCAGCCATAACGGGCACAGCAAGAAGCGCAACTGTCATGCAAACCATTAACTTTTTCATTCTGTCCTATTCTCCTTCGCTGAAAACAATTCCAGTCTCGATGCTCGGGGCACTCTACCCGACCGCCCCAAAAGAGCCAACAAAAAAAACGACGGGGGCGCCATCTTTTGCCGCAATCCTTCGCTGTAAATTGACATTAGGCCCGCAAAATCTTAACGTTCAGCCCATTTACGCCCGCCTGCGGGCTTCATGTAAGTTGAGGATTTGCTTATGAACCAGTTTGGATTTGCTTTGAAGAAGCTTGAGCTCGGTGAACGCGCCCGCGCGGCGTATTTCAGCCTTGCGGCACTCGAGAAACAGGGGCTCGGTGATATTTCCCGCATGCCCTTTTCGGTCAAGATACTGCTCGAAAGCCTTGTGCGGATGCAGGGTCATCCCGCCTATCAGCCGGATCATGTTCTGAATCTCTGCAAATGGACGCAAAATCCCGACCCCCATCTGGAATATCCGTTCCTGCCCTCGCGCGTGCTGCTGCAGGATTTCACCGGCGTTCCCTGCGTGGTGGATCTTGCCGCCCTGCGGAGCGCGCTGGCCCGCACCGGCCAGAACCCCGGCAAAATCGAGCCGCTGATCCCAGTGGACCTTGTGATTGATCACTCGGTGCAGATTGACTGCGCCGGTTCCGCGGACTCGCTCGGATGCAACCTGAAAAAGGAATTCGAGCGCAACCGCGAGCGCTATGTGTTCCTGCGCTGGGGTCAGGATGCTTTCCGCAAACTGCGGGTGCTTCCTCCGGGGCTTGGCATCTGCCACCAGGTGAACATGGAATATCTGGCCTCCTGTGTAACGCTTTCACCGGACGCGAAGGGCCGCATGATCGCAAGCCCCGACACCCTTGTCGGCACGGACTCGCACACGGTGATGATCAACAGCATGGGCGTGCTGGGCTGGGGCGTGGGCGGCATCGAGGCCGAAGCCGCCATGCTCGGACAGCCGATTCCCATCCTTTCCCCCAGTGTGCTTGGCTTCAAACTGACCGGCCGCGCAAAGGAGAATGTTACTTCAACAGACATTGCGCTGACCGTTACCCAAATGCTCCGTAAAAAAGGCGTGGTCGGAAGCTTTGTTGAGTACTTCGGGGAAGGGCTCGATCACCTCACCCTTCCGGAGCGCGCGCCCATCGCCAACATGGCTCCCGAATACGGCGCAACGATGGGATTCTTCCCCATTGATAACGCAACTCTTGACTACCTGCGGCAGACCGGCCGTTCCGCGAAACAAATCAGGCTGGTTGAGGCCTACTGCAAGGAACAGGGACTCTTCCGCGTACCCGGCATGCCGGATCCGCAGTTCTCCGATGTCATTGAACTGGACCTTTCATCCGTCGAGCCCTGCATGGCCGGGCCCAAGCGGCCGCACGACCGCATCGCCATCGGCCGTGTCGGAACGGAATTTTCCGCCAGTCTCACCAAGCCCGCCGGCAAGGAGGGTTTTGGAGTTGTGCCTGAACAGGTCGATAAGAAAGTTTCCGTTGAGGGTTTGAAGGGTGGCCTTGAGCACGGCAGCGTGGTCATCGCCGCCGTCACCAGCTGCACGAACACCGCCAGCCCCGACCTCATGCTGGGCGCGGGACTGATGGCAAAGAAAGCCGTCGAATTCGGCCTGAAAGTTCCCCGGCACGTGAAAGCCAGTCTGGCGCCCGGCTCGCAGGCCGTGACCGGCTATCTGAAGAAAGCCAAACTGCTGAAGCCTCTCGAAAAACTCGGCTTCTTTGTGGACGCCTACGGCTGCGGTCCCTGCATCGGCAACAGCGGCCCGCTGGCGCCCGCCATTGAGAAGGCCGTTAAGGAAAATGATCTGATCGTTGCCGCTGTCCTCAGCGGCAACCGCAATTTTGAAGGCCGAGTGCATCCGCTGACCAAGGCCAACTATCTCGGCTCGCCGCTCATGGTGCTGGCCTATGCGCTCAAGGGAACCGTCAAGGGCGACATCGCCAGCGAACCCATCGGAGCAGGAAAAGGCAAAAAGGATATTTATCTGAAGGACATCTGGCCGACGCGCGCGGAGATCGAGGCGCTGCTGCCAAATGCCGACAATCCGAAACTCTATAAAAAAGCTTATGGCGATATCGCCGGATGCAATCCCATGTGGAACGAATTGCCCGCGCCCGCCGGAACATGCTTCGAGTGGGATGCCCAGTCCACCTACATTCAGGAGCCGCCCTTCTTCAAGGAGTTTTCCGGAACTCCGCAGAATCCGCAGGACATCACCAATGCCCGCGTGTTGGGATTTTTCGGCGATTTCATCACCACCGACCACATTTCACCGGCCGGAAGCATTCCGTCCGGGAGCCCGGCGGAGAAATTCCTGTTTGCGAAAAACGTCACGCGCGACCTGTTCAATTCATTTGGATCGCGGCGCGGCAATCATGAAGTAATGATGCGCGGAACTTTCGGCAACATCCGCATCCGCAACCGGCTGGCGTCGCGCGAGGGCGGATTCACCTGTCACCTCCCGGACGGCGCGGAGATGAGCATTTATGATGCCGCCATGCGTTATATTGATGATGGCCAAAGCCTCATTATCCTTGCGGGGAAAATGTACGGCGCCGGATCATCGCGTGACTGGGCGGCCAAGGGCACCGCCCTGCTGGGCGTCAAGGCGGTCATCGCGGAAAGCTATGAGCGCATCCACCGCAGCAACCTTGTCGAAATGGGCGTGCTCCCGCTGCAGTTCATTGAAGGCCAGAACGCCGACTCGCTCGGGCTCACCGGCCGCGAGCAGATCAATATCGGCGGCATCGCAAACAGCCTTGCTCCCGGGAAAATCATGCCGGTCCGCGCGGCCGCAGAGGACGGCAGAATGATCGAATTCAAAGCGCTCTGTCGAATTGATGCCCCGATCGAGGTTGAATATTTCCGGCATGGCGGCATATTGCAGTATGTTCTGCGGAACATGATGAAAGACTGAAATACGAGTGAGCGGCGACCGGCAGTTTGATTTCTGGTATGCGGTGAACAACACGCACGTGCTCATTCTGCCCAGGAACCGCCTTGAGACTTTCGGCACCTCGATGGTGAACTATCATCTCCTCACCGAGCTGATGGATTCCAACAAAGTGCGCATCCGCGAGGGGCGCATCGAAGCTTACCGTCCGGAAATCATCACGCCGGACAACTTCACGAAAACCATGCTGGAAGGTTTTGACGGGCCAGCAGCGGCTCAGTATTTGGAATGGCTGCGCGAAAATGAAAGCCAGCTGATGATCCTCAAATACGGCTTTGCGATCCGCAAACAGGAAATCAATGATCACCTTGTTTCAGAGACACTGCCCGTGGTCATCGACCAGGTTCGCGAAGCGCTCGCGGAAAAGGACGATCCGCTGAGCGCCATGGTCGTTGGCGTGGATGAACCATGGGAAGTCTGCCTGATTAAGCTGATGCAGGAGGTCGTCCAGCAGTCTGCTCCGCAGCACGCCATGGATCTCCGGCGCGATCCGAAGGGCTATCGCCACGAAATAGAAAAGGACTTTGCCGACGCTTCGCTCAACCAGGCGAAGCTCTCCGCCCTCGGAGAAAAGCTGCAACGCCTCGGTCTCTTTGGAGAATATGAAGACCGCTTTTACGCCCTTGTTCGCGGCCGGTAGAATTTCGTTTTTCTATTTTTCAAGCAAAATTGACCCTTTTTGGCTGTTTTTGGACACTTTTGGGCCGTTTTTTGCGTTTTTTGAGCATTTTGTGGCCATTTTTAAGAAAATATAGCCACCTCTGACAGGATTCACGGGATTGATTGGATCACGATAATTGCGGGCGGTTCCTGATGCCTCAGTGCGAGGCATTTTCCACGATGGCGATTTCGGCATCGGTCAGGCCATAGAGCTCATACACCTTTTGGTCTATTTCCCGGTCCGTCTTCGCAATCTCATCCGACAACGCCGTCACCGCCGCCTTCGATTCGTTGAAGAATGTCTCCCACTCCGCCTGCGCCGATAACGCCAGCTTGATCTTCTGCTTTTTCAGCTCTTTCAAAAATCCCGCGAAATCCAGCTCCTCAAAACTCTCCAGCGCACCCGTTATCTTCACGCCCGGCAGGTTGTCCCGCACTCGAGACAGATAATTCGAACGTTCAATCTGTAAATCCGTGTTCAGCGACATCATTTTGTCCGCAGCGCCGACGAACAAACGTTGCTGATCCAACGACACACATTTAACATAGGTGTTCAATAGATTGGGTGCGGAAAATAAAAGGTATCCCCCCGCCATCCGTAACCCATCAAACAAGCATTCAAACACATAGTTATAAAGCCGCGAATTCAGCCAACACAGTATGTATTCGGGTAAGTAATTTTTGTCAAATGAATGGACGCAATTAGTGTTGATCGACGCATATTCGCCAATGCGATCATAAAACGCCTCACATTTCAGCCCGATTTTCGCAACTATGATTTTTGGAGACGAATAAAGTCTGTGCCTGTTTAAGGAAATTGCATTCGCGTCTTTCGGAAGAAATGGCCGCAAATACTTCATCCCTTTATCGGTTAGCTCCGAAAATCCCCACATCGCGAGATATGGATCAATCGTACCCGTATTGATAAGCTTATAGCCCGTCTGCTCGTTGATGAGTTTTGAATATTCGTCTGCCTCCGCAGCGGTTGACGTTGCATTGATTTTGCCAACCTTTTGCAAAGATTCACCCTGTGCAATAATTTTCTCTGTGATAGTCAATTTGTCATTCAACAAAAAACCCAAGATGGAATCTTCCATGACCGACAATTTGCTGCGCGGGAAACTTCTATATGCCATTGTTTTGGTAACGGCATCCACTTTTCCACAAGTCACCGGTGAATTTTCTTCGTTTTTTCTTTTAATGAACGTGATTACCGGATAAGTGCTCGCGTCCGGGAAAACATCTTTGTCTGAATAATCTATCAATGAATCCAGACTAAAATTGATCAACAGATGTTCACGCAATGCCTTCCCATAACTGGCCGACAGATATCTGTTCGGCGTTATGTAGGCTAAATATCCGCCGGAATTGATCAGATTGAGGCCGCGCTCAAAAAAATATACGTAAAGATCAACTGTTCCCTTAGCCGTTACATAAGAATTTTTAAGGTATTTCAACCCTTTGGTCGTTTGGGTCTTCTTCAATTCAATTGCATTTACATACGGCGGATTTCCTATGACAACGTCGAAGCCGCCTTTTCCGAATACTTTTGGAAATTCCTTGGGCCAGTCAAAGGCTTTGTCGCCGGCGATGGCGGGATCGGATATGAGCGAGTTTCCGCATTTGATGTTGCCGGTGAGCGTCGAAAGTTTTCGGCCTTTGTGCGCGGTGCGAAGCCAAAGGGACAGCTTGGCAATTTCAACGGATTCCTCGTTGAGGTCCACACCGTAGAGGTTGTGTTCAAGTATGGAGTTTTCGATGTCGGAGAAGATCAGCGCGTCGCCCTGAATCCGGGCCTTCTCCACATCGAGGGCACGATGCTCGGCCATCAGGAAATCGAGCGCCGCGTTCAAAAACGCGCCGGAACCGCAGGCCGGATCGCAGATGGTAAGGCCCAGCAGCCATTCCCGGAAGGTGTCGCAGGCAGCAAGCCGCGTGTCGCGCTGTGCGCGGGCCTTTTTCGCATTCCCCTCCTCTGCTGCCTCCGGCACATCCAGTCCAAGTTCCTTCTTTTTCTCCGCGCAAAGTTTGCCGAGCGTGTTTTCCACGATGTATTGCGTGATGTATTTCGGCGTGTAGAAGATGCCTTCCTTTTTGCGCTTCGATACCTTCTCCGGCGCCGGCGCGCCCGACAGGCTCGCCTCGACTTCCTCGATCTCGGAAAGGGAATGTTCGAAGATGTGCCCAAGAATGTCCACGTCCACTTCGCTGGCGAAGTCATAGTTGGAAAGTTTCAATGCGTGCGCGAGGAGCACTTCGTCGGAGATGGAGAGCGAATCCAGAACTTCGTCGGGCCGGAACAGTCCGCCGTTGTAGGCGAAGATGTCCTGCTCCCGATTGCCTTCCAGCAGATCGTTGAAGTAGAGCTTGAAGCGGTCGTAGAGCGCCGTCGTGATCCGCGCTTTTTTCAGCGACTTCCATTCCGTCAGTATTGAGGCCGTCAGGTTGGCCGGCAGCAGCCCGCGATCCTCCGCAAACAGGATAAACAGAAACCGGTCAATCAGCTTCTGCGTTTTCCTGAAGAGCGCCAGCGCTTCGTGCTGTGGATTCTTTTCGCGGATATCCGCGAAGAGGGCTGCGCGAAACGCGGAATAGTCCGCATATAGCCGCTTGGTGATCTGGTCTTCTTCGGAAACCGATGCGGCCTTGATGCGCGGCGGCAGGCCATCACGAATGCTTTCCCATGCGAGGCACAGAAACAGCCGCTCGAAACCGGCGCGATCCAGATTGAACAGGTCGAATTCCTCGTATTCGACGGCGTTGTCCACAAAGAACCGCAATTGTTCAAAGTTGGTCACAACAACATATCGCGCGTCCGGCTGATGGTTCTTGTAGCCGAAGGCCTGCACCGCCGCCCTGGTCAGGTCGGTTGTGTCCGTTCCCTTCACCTCCACCACGCCGAGCGTTTTACCTTCGCGAATGATGGCGGCGTCGGCCTTCTTGGAATCGTCCACGTTTTTGTGCTCGACCGTAAAATTGAAGCCTTCATCGGGGCGGATCGTGTAGCCGAGGCATTCGGCGAACAGCTCCGGAAGGAAGCGGGGCTTGTACTCCTCTTCCTTCATCTTGCGGATTTCTGCCTGCCGTTTGACATCAAGGAAATGGCGCTGGAAGTTCTTGAAGCGAAGATCCAAATCCTGAGGGTTCAGTTTCTTCGCGTATTCCCTGACAACCGAATTCTGAAAAATGGCCATAACGGGCAACAGTCTATTACGCTCGCATGGCGCGGGCAATATTTCTTGCAAACAATGCGCAGTTTCAATGAAAGACGGTGAAATATGTTTTTGTGCGTTTTCGGGCCAATTTTGGCTGTTTTTAGGCACTTTTTGGCCGTTATTTGCGATTTTTGAGCATTTTTCGGCCATTTTTGACGTTTTTCCCAATATCCACCGCAAAGAGCACAAGGATCACAAAGAAGGGATTTTGACAAACCGAGGCGGGCCGATACAGACTTGATTTAGGGAAACGGTCATATATAGTTTGCCCTCGTTTGCCCGTTAGGTGCGGGCGTCAAACCATTAAGCAAAAGGATAAAGAAAATGAGCAAGTTGATGATTGGTCTGCTTGTGATCGGCGCGGCGGCGATGGCCGGTGCACAGGAAGAAAAAGTGATGGGCTGGAAGAACAGCGCCGGCGTGGGACTGACCATGACCGACGGCAACAGCGAAACACTGGTCGCCAATGCGTCCGCGAAGTCCGAGCACACCGCCGAGGCCGGAATTCTCACACTGGGGATCGAAGGCAACTACGGCGAAGCGGACGACGAGAAGAACGTCGAAAACGCCAAGGCGCTGGCCAACTACAAGCGTACCTATGATGCGTTCTACGCCTATTTGGACGGCAATGTTCTCTATGACGACATCGCCGCCATTGACTATCGCGCGACCGTGGGCCCGGGCCTCGGGAAGTTTCTCGTGGACTCCGACAAGACCAAGCTCGGCATTGAAGCCGGCGTCGCCTACATTTTCGAGGATGTCGCCGACGTCACGGAAGATTACGCCGCCCTCCGCCTTGCGCAGAACTTTTCCCGCCAGATCAGCGAAACCGCCAAGATCTTTGAATCGGTGGAATATCTCCCTGAGATCGAGGACTTTGACAACTATCTGCTGAATGGCGAAGTCGGCATCGAAGCCGCCATCAACTCCAGCGCCAGCATCCGAGTGTCAGTGAAGGACAAGTACGACAGCACCCCGGGCGAAGGCCTTGAGGAGAACGATGTCTCGCTGATCGCCGCGCTGAGCTTCATTCTGTAGACAAAACCAAACACAAACAGGAGAAATATCATGTCATTTGCAAAAGAATTCAAAGCGTTCGCCATGCGCGGGAACGTGATAGATATGGCCGTCGGTATAGTGATCGGCGGCGCGTTCGGAAAAATCGTCAGCTCGTTCGTGGCCGATGTCATCATGCCTGCGGTGGGAATGCTCACCGGCGGAGTGGATTTTTCAAAGCTGAAGATCACGCTGAAGGCCGCTTCCGAGGGCGTCGAAGCCGTGACCATCAATTACGGCATGTTCATCAATACCGTGATTGACTTCATCATCATTGCCTTCGCAATCTTCCTGGTCGTGAAAGCCATGAACCGCGCGAAGAAAAAGGAAGCTGCGGCCCCCGCGGCGCCCGTGGCCCCGCCCGCGCAGGAAGTGCTTCTGACCGAAATCCGCGATCTGCTGAAGAAGAAATAATTTTCAGGCAGTTTGAATAAAAAGGGACGCGGTCTTCCGCGTCCCTTTTTGCGTCTATGATTTCCAATCACTGGAAGTTTTGGTAGGGCGAACCGTCCCGGTGAGCCGAATGAAATGTTTGATATGCACAACGGCTCGGCAGGGACGCCTCGCCCCACCATTCGGCCGCTAGGACAAAACGATTTTTGCGAATTTGCGTTTGCCGGCGCGGACGATCATGCCGGTTTTCAGCGCGATTTCGGCGTGGATGTCGGAAACTTTCTCGTCGTCAATTTTCACGCCGCCCTGCTCGATCAGGCGGCGGGACAAGGAAGGGGCTTACAACCTAAGGTTTGTAAACCGCTTCCCCCGAAGGGAGCTTGCCAAAGAGATTCTGCTGCGGATCAAATTCGAGATTCCGGTCGTTCGGCGTCGGATTGAAATAGTAGATGAACCGCAGCCTGTTCTTCTGTTTGCCGGCAGCATATTCGATGGGGCCGTATATTTTTGAATATCTGGCGGAAGTAATGACCCCTTCGGTGTTTGTTGTTACTCGGCTTCTTAAAATAAAATATTCATTATCATTAATTGACTTGCTGATCAGAATTTCTGTTCTTGTCCTCTTTCTCTCAAAGGCATACTCGAGAAGATAATTTTCAATAGGCGCATTGTAGGCCGAAACAAAGGTGCTGAACTCATCCATTTTTTGAACAATTAAACCCTCCAGCGGATTGACGGCTCTGAATGTAAGGCTTTTCCAAAAGTGCTGAATTCCTTCCCGTTGATCCGTAAATATAATGTTGAAATCGGCCACAACGCCCTTCCCATAAGGCGCAATCCAGTCAGCTTTCTCCAGATCATAACCCAGTGGCTTGTTCTGCTCCGGGATTTCAATATCAACCCGACGAGCATACATTGGAATGGGATTTACGATGCGTTTCAGCGTGACTGGCAGCACCGGATTCCAAGGAATCCATCGCCCATCCTCTACGCATTCCTCTTTCCAGAGATAAAACCAATAGTGTCCCGATGTTCTATAACAACCCACATTTGTAACAGTATAATTAAGATCGCCGTCGGAAGTTCCGACTGCGATATAGAAACCATTGTTGTCAGACATCCCGTCGAGAATGGTTGCGCCCTTGCGCTGGTTTGAAAATGCAACATTAACGTTGGCATTCGTAACATTTATGCCATCGGTATCAGTAATGTGCAGTGATATTTTTCCGCGAGCCCCAAATGCCTGGGCCTTTTTAACGGCATCTGATGCTGCAAAAGCCCCAAAGGCAAGACCACAAAGAAGGATTATGCCAATAAACACTATTTTATTCATTTCAAACCTCCACTGCTTACAATCTGTTTAAATACATCAAAGACATACATATAGGCCACGTTCTTTATGTCGGTGTGCAACCAGCGATCGTCATATTCCCCTCCGCTTCGCGGCCAGTCGTTAGGCTTGTGATCATTCATGTCATAATTGTCGATATCTTCAATCAATAGACGGCCAGCCGCCCCCGACAAAGCCGGAATTCCAAGAGCCAGAATTTCATTTTGAAGCTGTGTGGCAATATTCGACGAAAACATCCCGCTGGGCTCCTGACGAAATACCGCATTGGTCATTAACATCTCATTCGATGCCGCGTTCGCTTCAGCCTGTGAATACTCACCGCTGAATCCCCAGCCCGCCCAATCGGTAGTACCCGGCCCCGTAAGTCCCTTGAAGATTTCCTGCTTATGCCATGCATAACGCTCAAGATGGAATAATCCCCCAGAAAAAGCCCCAGGGGTACCGGGATAAATTTCAAAAGCCTCATCTCCTTCAGAACGGAAATTATAAGCCACATCCAGAACAGATGGGAAGCGGTCTTTCCACGTCAGTTTTGCTCTGTCGTCCTGATTGGTGAACAGTTGATGCCATGTCGAACACCACGTGTTGGAATAATAACCATCCCAGTCTTCATGCACCATGTAATTGGTAACCGTCTGCGTATTGAACTTGGTGGGATCGTAACATTCAAGAGCGACAGCCGCATTCAGCATCAGATAAGAATCTGCTTCTAAGCCGTAATCCTCAATGGCCGCTGAAACTACCATGTTCCCGAGGCTGTGGGCCATGACGGTCTTGTTGGGAACGCTGCTGATTTCGTCGCAGAGATTGGAGGCCACCAGAAAACAGTTGGCCACGTCCTCCTGATAGTTGAGACCGTCCACAAGGCCCAAGTCTCCCTGCCAGGTCACGCCCCAGAAGCGCGCTTTTGAACCGGACCAGAAGAGCCGCTTGAACATTTCCGCATTCCAGCCTCGCGCCTCCTCTCCGCTGACGCTGAAGCCATGCAGGAAGAACAGATTCTTGCTGCTGCATAAATCATCCGGATAGTTCGCCGGTTCTCCGATCGCCGTGGCATGACCATTCGAATCCGGTCTCAGATTAATATGCCGGTACATATTTTCGATGCCATCAATATGAATTGGCATTTCCTTCCTAAGAATCACCGCCCCGCCAGATTTTTTCCGAACTTCTAAGACCAGCGGTTCATCAGTGGCCGTCCTTCCTTCAAGAAGTATGATCCCCTTGTCATCGTTCTCAATCGCTGAGAGGAAGGCTGACGGCAGGGGACAACCGCCCGAATCAACCCATTCAATTCCATCTTCTTTATGGGCAAGGCAAAATGTCTTGTTGTAGAGATGGTAATCGGCCTGTGAAGAAGTCAGGCCGAGATTAATAACGACGTTAAACGCAAACTCGGAATGTTTCAGAATATAATCGTAATCCGTCGAAGGCAGCATTTCCAATACATCTTTGATGTCCAGATGAACGGCAAAGAAATCTATCAAATCCAATTCTCCATCAACCCATGCGCCATCCCAGTCTGGCTCAGATTGGCCGGGTACATCCTCGCCGCCAACTGCTCCGAAATCGTCATCATCATTGATCCAGAAATAGTAACATTCTCCAACTGCGGCTTTGCAACGGTCGTCGTAGTCAATATCGTCATCACGATCGTAGTTCGGGACCAGCATCATAGGCAGCACTTCCGCCTGAACCGGCCCGAACTCCAGCGTATGGGCGGTGCCCCATTTGCTGCGGTAAGTGGCCCCATCAAAGTAATTCGTCTTGGAGGGAAACATCGGCCATGTAAAGTCGGTTTCCGTGAAAGTGTACCGTGTGTTTATTCTCAGCGGGACCACGAACCCCACATTGGTCTCGTTCAGCGCAAACCCCCGCGCCCCGCGAAATGTGATGTTTGTTGGACCCATGCCGGAATAGACGCTGTACACATTGGTCGAATATTCCATGCCGTTGAACGTGAATAGCACGTTGACGGTTTGCGGAGCGTCCTTGTCATCGCTGCTGATGATGAAGTCCAGTTTAGAAAACCACAGCATCTGCCATACGATAAGATCGGACACGCCCGCAGATCGGGCGTAATTGAAGTCTATGTCCGCACCGACACCATGCCATGTTAACGGACTGCTGGATGCGGAATTTACCACATAATGCGACGGATAGTATTGGTAATCTTCATGCAGTTGATTCGCCGCATCCCATTTTTCGTACCAGTTGTTGTAACTATGATTACCCCAGTTGTCATCAATATAATGGACCCATTCGGTTTCATCATGAAGCAGACTGTAGCTGTAAATCACGGGATCGGCATAGTAGACCCTTCCGCCCAGAATGGCGGCCGCAGAGATCGCGGTTCTCTCCACATTCAGCGAAACCTCTGAAACTGTTTCAAAGGCAATGTTGCTTCCATTATCCGTGATGTCGCAGACAACCCCATTAACCGTGATGGTGGCATTCAGGAAGTTCGGGGAGGCCACGCCATGTACCATCGTGGATCGTACATTCAGAACCTGATAGGCCACAGGATCCGTTATCTCGAAAAGGAAGTTGGTGTCTCGGACTATGGCACAGGTTCCCGTCGAGACATTCCCCGCCGCATCGTCTATTAAAGCTGTCAGAAGATTGGTGCCGGGAGAAAGCTCAACCCGCCCCCAAACCTGCGTTCCCTGAACCGTTCCCGAAAACGGCCCGTTGGTCTGGCCTTCGCACACCACCAAGAACTCAATTTCAGCGGTTTCGTCATCAGTGGTTCCATTAAGGAACAGCACTTCGTTGCTGCCATAGGTAGTGGTGTTCAGCCAGTTGGTGACGCCGCCCGATATCTCGTAGTCCAGCGGGAGGTTAAGGGTTAATGATGGGGCGTTGGTGTCGTCGGTAAAGTCCTGCACAACAGTCACGGTCTGCGTGCCCACGTTACCGGCCAGATCGGTACCATAAACACTGATAATGTTGGTGCCCTCTTCAAGATGGTAGCGAGTATAGATGTAGTTCCCGCCAACAACACCATCCGCATAGTTGCTCGCGATAAGAACCTGAACCTGGCTGACCGTATCCGTCACAGTTCCTTCAAGGTTGATCCACCGGCGGCTGGTGGTGAAGTTGCTGACCGGATTGGTGATGGTGACGGTCGGCGGGTCCGTGTCCAGGATGATTCCGCTCATCAGTCCGGGGCTCTCGTTGGTGTCTGCGGTTCGGGTGAATACAGCATACAGCAGGCGGGTTTTATTGGTCTGATCGGGGAGGTCGAACAGAACCGGATCGGACATTGCAACGGTGGTGCCGTTGCTCAGATATGCCGACTCGGAAACAGTAACACTGTCCGCAATGATGCCGGGAAATGTCAAGCTTAGGTTGGTGCTGTCCGTTAAGAGATCACCGCTGTTGATGATCATTTTCAGCGAGGGAAGGCTGGTTGCACTGGTTGGATCAGTCTCCTCTGCAACTTCGTAGGCATCCCCTGCCCAATCAAGATCAGAGTCAAGGGCGGTCGGGTCGGTTCCAAGTTCGAATTCTTCGCCGTTGGTCAACCCGTCCTCGTCAAAGTCATTCGTACTCACGACATCGTAAAAATTCGTGATCCCATCCATCAGATCAAAATCCACGATCTGCTGTTCCCATTCATCCGGCAGATTATCTGCATCCGAATCGCAAAGGGCTTGATGGATGGTCTGGGTCTGAGTCACGCTGTTGGTGCAGTAATCTTCGGCGGTCCATTTTCTCATGACGATCCGGTCGAAGTTGCTGTAAACAACTGTAACGGTATCGGTGTACGTCAGCAGCAGAACACCCCAACCGGTATCGGTCGCTACGGCTTCGCCGGTATTCGTTGGCTCAAGCGACTCGCCGCAGGCTATGGCGGTGTTGGACGGCGTTTGCAGAACCGGCGCAACCCAGTCCTCTGTGATGAAAAAGTCTATGCCCGTCAGGTTACCGGTTGCGCAAATCCAGCCATTTGTGTATGCACCCAGGGCCTCACAGGGCTCCGCAACGCCATTGGTATTGTCATCATAATATGCCTTGATCCAAAACTGCCCACCGCCCGGAACCGACGAGATGGTATAATTTGGATTCATCATGATAAGTTCCGCATTAAATGTGGATATCCAGCTGTTGGAGTCTGGGACAGCTATTACTCGTATGGGATTTATCATCCACATGCCCCCATACGAAATAGTTCCCGACACAGACACAGTTGGGAATGAGGTTGCCGACAGCGGATCGGTGCTGTGCGCCACTTCATATCCGTCCGGGCTGTAATCGCCGTCTGTGTCTTCCTGCAGGGGGTCGGTAAGGTGGGTGTTCACCTCTTCGCCGTCCGTAAGTAGATCGTCGTCGGTATCTGTGTCGCCCGGATCGGTGTGATGCAAAAAGCGCTCATGCGTGTCGGCCAGATCATCGCCGTCGCTGTCCACATCAACATTGCCCGCTGTGTAATACAAAACCGTCTTGTTGGTTATGGCGGAAGCATCATGCGTCCATGTGATCACGTTGGTGCCAAGACCCGCGACAAGGTTGCTGGCCGCGATGTCCCACCAGAAGGTCAGCAGGTCTTCCGTGGTGTAGATTTCAAGATGGTTGGTCTGGATGCCGGTCGGGACATTGATGCTGATTTCAACGTTAGCTCCGTCAACCATGTTGCTGATGGCAAGCCAGAGTTCGTTGCTGCTTCCCGCTGACCTCCTTACAATGGGTTCGTCTTTGATGCGTCCGGGTTTTGAACGGAGGATTTGCTTCTTCACAGCTTCAGTATATTTCTCTGCGTATTCCCGCGGGATCAGTCGGAATATCCCCTGCACACGGCTGGGATCATAGAGCGCCTGCAGCCAGTCTCTTTCCGTATCGGAATAAGAAGAGGTGTAAAGCGCGGGATAGAAACTCGACACATAAGAATAAGGATTATAGCCCACCGGTGCGGCAAGGGTTTCCAGAAGCTGGTTGGCATCGTTCAGGAATTTGATTTCGCGTGTGGCCGGGTCTTCATACACCCGCACTTCGTATTCGGGGATTCCGTCTCTGGTGTATTCGCCAATCAGGTTGTCGGAAAAGTATTTCGGGAATCCAGCAGGATCGAAAAACAGAGGCGCGTGATATGGCTGCACCAGAACAAAGTCAACAGACGGGGGCACGATCCGCAAATAATCGAACTGGTGCTCAAGAAAGACCGCTTCGAAATCGCCGATGTCCCGAATACAAATCTGATCGTTGTAGTCTTCGGTGACCACGGTTTCCAGCATCTGCCCCACCAGCAGAGGAACAACGGCAGCCACTGCCAGCAAGATCGTTATTAGAACTTTTCGGCTTTTCAGCATATTCAGACAGTGCTTTTTCAAGCAAACCTCCTGCGCAGTTATCGTCAGCATAGCCGGACTTCCCGCCATGTCTATATCTTTATGTTCCTCGCCATGAAGCGCGATCTCCTTTGTTCTCTGGATCAATCGGACACATGTCAAAGGCACCAGCAACGCTGCCCGCCAGAGTGTCGTTTTGTAATACACCCGATCCGCTGTGGTCGGCAAGCGCAAACTCTGTTTTCTTTGACGTTATGTCTGCTTCTAGAAAAGATGTCTTAAAAGACGCCGGGCGCTCTGTCCGCAGTTTACGGGAGCGTCAGGGCCTTTCTCAGGAGGCTCTGGCAGAAAAAGCGGAAGTGCATGACCGAACCATCGGGAAAATCGAGCGCGGTGAATTAAACTTTTCTGTCAAAATTCTTCTCAGGCTTTCACAGGCTCTCAAATGCAGCCCCAATGACATCCTTCGCCCCTGAATTTCCTAAACATATATTTCTTCTGTTGTCTCGTCTGAGCAGTCTTTTCTAAGCCAGAACAATCTTTGCGAATTTGCGTTTGCCGGCGCGGACGATCATGCCGGTTTTCAGCGCGATTTCGGCGTGGATGTCGGAAACTTTCTCGTCGTCAATTTTCACGCCGCCCTGCTCGATCAGGCGGCGGGCCTCGCCTTTGCTGGGCGCAAGCCCCGCGCTCACAAGCAGGTCAACGATTCCCATTTTTCCGCCCGCGGTTTTCACACGGACTTCAGGGACATCGTCCGGGAGCTTGTTCTGCGAAAATATACGCGTGAATTCTTCCGAAGCCTGCGCGGCGGATGCCTCGTCGTGGAACTTGGCCACGAGTTTGCGCGCCAGTTCGTCTTTCACATCGCGCGGATGCCGCGCGCCAATCTGAACTGCTTTGCGAATCTCGGCGATTTCGGCTTCAGGCATGCAGAGAATCAGCGAAAAATAGCGCCACATGAGCGCATCGCTCACCGACATGGCCTTGCCGTAAATTTCCCGCGCGGGCTCGCTCACGCCGATGTAGTTGCCAAGACTCTTGCTCATTTTGTTGACACCGTCCAGCCCCTCCAGGAGCGGAAGCGTCATCACGATCTGCGGTTCCTGATTGTAGGTTTTCTGAAGCTCGCGCCCCAGCAGCAGATTGAAAAGCTGATCCGTGCCGCCCAGTTCCACATCGGCCTTGATCATCACCGAGTCATAGGCCTGCACCAGCGGATAGAGAAATTCAACGAGCGAGATCGGCTGGCTGGCCGCATAGCGCTTCGAAAAATCATCGCGCGCCAGAATCTGCGCCACCGTGACGTGCGCGGAAAGACGAATGACGTCCTCGAACTTCATCGGAGAAAGCCATTCCGAGTTGAAGCGGATTTCCGTTTTTGCGGGATCAAGAACTTTGAACACCTGCTCCTGATAGGATTTTGCGTTGGCCATCACCTGCTCGCGCGAAAGCTGCGGGCGCGTGACCGATTTGCCGGATGGATCGCCGATCATGCCCGTAAAATCGCCGATGATGAAGACGACCAGGTGTCCCAGGTCCTGGAATTCGCGCAGCTTGTTCAGCGGCACCACATGCCCGAGATGGATGTCCGGCGCCGACGGATCCGCCCCCAGCTTGACGCGCAGCGGACGGTTCTCCGCCAGCGAACGCTCCAGTTTGCTGCGCAGCTCGTGCACCGAGTGCAGGTCCACCGTGCGGTCCGCCAGAATGCTGATTTGCCGTTCGACTTCCCTGTTCTTCATAAGGTCAGTCAGTGCCTTCCTGATCCTTGGCGGCGTCCCAGAAAACATCCAGCTCGGCCAGTGTGCAGTCGGTCATTTCCCGGCCCTGCTCCTGCACACCCTTTTCAACAGCATGGAAGCGTCGAATAAATTTCTCGACGGTCGCATTCAGCGCATCTTCGGCGTTATGACCCAGAAAGCGGCTGACGTTCACAACGCTGAACAGCACATCGCCCAGCTCTTCGCGGATCGCCTTTTCATCATGAGCGGCCATTGCCTCTTTGACTTCAGCCAGCTCTTCGTCCAGCTTGGCCACCACATCCTTGATTTCATCCCAGTCGAAACCCGCCTGCGCGGCGCGTTTCTGCACATGATGCGCCTTCTGGAGCGCCGGAAGATGTTTTGGAATGTTGCCGATGATGGATTTCTTTTCCGCCTTCTCGGTCTGCTTGATCGCGTTCCAGTTCTTCACAACCTCGTCCGCGTCGGCGACTTTCACGTCGCCAAAGACATGCGGGTGACGGCGGACCAGCTTGTCGGAAATCCCGGCGGCCACGTCGTCGAAGCTGAACGCCTTTTCCTCTTCGCAGATCTGCGCGATGAAAACAATCTGCATCAGCAGGTCTCCGAGCTCCTCGCAAAGCAGCTCGCGGCTGCCGGACTCAATGGCGTCAATAACCTCGTAGGACTCCTCGAGCACGGAGGGCTTGAGGGTGTCCACGGTTTGCTTGCGGTCCCACGGGCATCCGTTTTCGGCACGCAGCTTCCGCATGATGTCGCGAAGCCTGTCTATCGAGCGCTCCATGCGGGCCTCACACCTCATCGAGAGGGAACATGTCCGCAATGAGCTTTTTAGCAGGGACATCTCCCAGGGAATCAAGAATCATCGAGGCTCCGCCGAAATCATGGAACGAGGTATAGCGGTCCGGAACCGCCACGCTGTTCATGCCGGTGGAAAGCGCCGCCTTGCAGGAGGCCATGCTGGTGGCCAGCACCTTGCAGTGGCGCGGCGGGATGGCCATCGCCTTCGCGACCTTGAGCCAAGTGTCTGCGCGGGGAAAAACCTCGCCGGGTTCGGCAAAAACAAACAGCTCAACACCGCGATCGGTCAGACCCAGCTTCGCGGCCAGGGCATGCGCCATGTCCTCGGGGAGGGCGCTGATGGCTCCCAGCCGTATGCCTTGAGCGGACGCCTCCCGCAGGACAGCGTCCAGCGCGGCATTCAGCGCGACCTTGCCGCCGGCGAGCTCCTCGCCAAGGGTCTTCAGCAATTCCCTGGCAAGCTTGTCGGCTGTGGGCTTCTTGATTTCCAAAACCTGCATCATCTTCGGGAGATACACCTCGGGCGTGGCGCACAGGCCGTGCCGGCAGAACTGGATCTCCGGCAGTTTGCAGTCGTTCTTTGCGAGGATGGCCTTGAGAATCCCGTAGCTGAGCTCCCGGACATTCACGGCCATGTTGTCGAGTTCAAAAAGAAGGGCAAAATTCGCCATCCGCCCCTTCGGTTGCGCCGACTGTTCTTTGGCCGGCTTGATTTGTGCTGCCTTTTTCTGCATATCCGGAATTCTCCTCATGGTTCAAAGAAAACTGAAAAACATTTGGGCGGAAAGTGTAAGGGGCATCCGCCTGCAGGTCAAGCATTCAGAAAGCGCGGCCCAGCCGCTTTTCCCGGCACAGAAACCGGGCTCAAGACTTACGAAGGTTGAGCGCGCCTCTGCAAATATTCAGCGAAGGTGATCCTGCCGCGCTTTTCCGTGGGCAGGTTGGCCACACTCATGAAGAGGATCAGGCGTCCCATGCTGTAATATTTCTCTGAAAAGGGCTTCATCAAATCAAGAATCAGACTGCACAGCCAGATGGGAACATGAACAATCGCGGCTTTGCGCCCAAGCTGCGCAAAACATCTTTCGCAAATATCGTTCCAGCTTAAATCTTCCGGACCGCCAACGGAGATCATCCCCGTTTTGCCGGCCAGCAGATCATCCGCCATGATATCCGCCAGCTCCTTTACATCCACCGGGGTGGATTCCGCCGTGCCGGGGCCCACCAGATACATCGGCCCCTTGGCGGCCATTTTACCCATCTCGGCCAGATCGGAATAGAATCCTCCGGAGCGGAAAATTGTCCAGGGGATCCTTGACTTCTTCAGCTCCCCTTCAAAAAGATATTTGGCCTTCAGCAGCGGCGCTTTGTCGCGGCCCTCATCCACACCGGCCGGAGATATGAATCCGAATTTCTTCACCCCGCTCTTCTCGGCTTCGCGCAGCAGATTCACATTCCCCTCATAATCCACATGCATGTGCGAAATCCGTTTGTGCACGCGCGTAATGCCCACGCAGGAAATCACCATATCCATCCCGTCGCAAAGTCCCCTGATCTGCTCCGGATTCTTCACATCGCAGGCGCGCGTGGTCAGGCGCTCATGCGCCATGCCCGCAAACTCGCGTTCGGAAAATGCGGCCGCCAGAACATGATGACCGCGCGCCAGAAAAGCATTCACCAGATGTTTGCCCAAAACACCGCCCGCGCCCGCAATCAGAATGCGCATGATTATTTCTTCTCCTTCGGCGGATCGTACTGGATCACCCACTCGGTGGACGGAAGCGCGAGTTTGATTTTGAGCGGCTTGTCCGAAAGCTTTCCCTCCTCCTCCGCCAGCACATCGCGGCATGTGATTTTATAAGCCCGGCACTTATCCAGCCCCACCGCCTCCAGAAACGCGCCGGTCCGGATCATCAGGGATACAATGTTCACCAGCTGTCCATCCTTGATGACCGGATAGCGCATGGCAATCAGGCGCGGCTGCATGATGCCGCCGTGACCCGGTTCGCTCAATTGCGGAGCCGGTTTTTCGCGCATCATTTTCCAGAAATCATCCAATTGCTTTACTTTCTTCAAATCGTAGCCAATGGCCAGGAAATGAGTCTTGGGATATACCTGCCGGATCACAAAATTCGTGTCCACCAGCGTGGACCCGAAAAATCCCTTCGTCTTTTCGGCCAGAGGTTTCACCTTCTTCCGGAAATCCTCAACCGTCGGCTCCGCCGCGGCCACCTTGGCCATTTCGGCGAATACTCCGTCAAAGTACTCGCGCACGTTCTTTTCCATCTCTTCGGGGGGAACGGCGTACGCCGGACCGGCATTCCAGCCCATACCCAAAACAACCCCCATCAATACTGCCGCGATGCTGTTTTTCATTTCTGCTGCTCCTCCATTATTTCCAAAGTTTGAAAATCGTGATGTATCCCGAATGATGAGAAATCTGTTCCCATCGGCTGAATGCAGAGATCCCAAAAGCTTCGCGCAAACGGCCCCGGATGTTCTCTTTTATTTCATCCTGCTGAAAAAGAAAGTATCCCGACCATGCGCAGATTTTCCCCCAGAGATTTGTTGGAACATCAACATCCACAATGACCGCCAGGCCCCCGGGCTTCAGAACCCGGTGCATCTCGTTCAGCGAACGTACCTTCAGCCCGTAATCAACATGATGAAAAAAGAAAGTTGAAACCGCGCGGTCGAAGGATTCGTCCGGATACGGAAGATTCTCCGCCAAGGCGGCATCAAAGGCGACGCTTGAAACTCCGGACGCTTTTCTTTGCGCCACCTCAATCATTTTCGGAGCGGCATCCACACCTGTGATTCTACCCGCAGCACGGTCCAAGACCGAAGCAATTTCCAAAGTCAGCGTACCCGTTCCGCAGCCGACATCCAGCACGGTTTCGCAACCGCCCAGTTCCATCAGGCGAATGGCGGCCCTCCGGAATTTTCGCTCCATGCCGAAGGTCATCAGGGGCGACAGCACGTCATAAATCGGCGCGGCATGATCCAGCGTCCGTCCGGTGGTCTGCAGTGCGGATGCCTCAGGCATAGTCCAGATCCCCCAGATCCAGCACGGAAAACATTTTTCGCGACATGAACTCTGTCTGCGCCGCGCTGATCCCAAGCCCCATCTCCATCAGCACAGACAGGGCTGACTGCAAAAGGCCGATGCCGCGCCGGGCTGCAGGCAAAACAACGGCCGCATGTTTCTGATACAGGCGGTCTTCAACAGAAGCGGCAGATAAAGACAGGGCCCGATACGCCTCCAGATGCTCGGTGAACAGCGCCGAGAGACAGTAATTGTGGCGTTTTTCAACATAATCGCGGGCCATATCCCGGATATCGTCCAGCAGCTGGCACCCCAGGCCGAAATCGAGCAGCGCCGTCTTCAACTGCGCCATCTTTCCCAAATCAATTTTGTCTTCGACAATTTCCGGACCCATGAACGGGATGTTGAAAAGTATTCCGGTCTTCAATTTGTGAATGGTCCGCAGCACATATTCCGGATCAGGCCGTTCGATCACACCCGCCTCCTCCGAAGCCTCCTGTGCGGCACTCGGCAAGAGCACCTGCAGCGACCGCCGGGAGATGTTAAGCAAATGCCCCTGCCGGATCACGCCCCCCCGCACCGCCTCGTCGAGAATGCAATTCATCACGCGGTCGGCAGCCATCAGCGCAACCACCTGCCTCATCACGTGCGACGACCCGGGCATCTGAACCGGGAGCACAATTTTATCCTCATCATCCAGCAGATTGTCGGCGCTGGTAACCCAGATGCGGAACAGATGGATCATCTGGCCGTACAAATGCCTGCGAGCGGGCGCGATATCCAAGAGCTGGTAGGTGGACTGGAACAGAGTGGAAAATATATTCTTACGGGTGCTGTAAAAGGAATCGGGAATTTCTTCAAGACAGGTCTGGAATTCAGGTTCGGTGCCCGGGAGCGTCTCCACCAGCGTTCGCGCATGGCCGTAAACCGAGGCAATGCAGGATCTCTGCTCCGCCAGCGCCTGCTTCAATATCCGCACGCTGCTTAATATCGTATTCATTCGTGTTCCATGATCACAATGGTCATTATCACTCATGCCGCGCGCTATTTCAAATGAACCGGGCAGTAATTTCTTCCAATCATTGGAAGTTTTGTCCGGAAAAGTTCCAACCATTGGAAGTTTCTGCGCAAAAAGTTCCAATGATTGGAAGTTTGCGTTTGGCGCACAGGTCGGGCAGAATGAACCAACAATTTTGGGATGCCCAATGATTAAAGGATGGATCAAAGGTTGTTTCTGGGGAGCAATGGCAGTCACGCTGCTGTGGTTCCTTAATCCGCGCGCCGCAGTCGAAAAAACGTTGGAGCCCGGCACCGTCGAAATCCAGTTCATGGGCAACGCCGGCCCGGTGCAGGGCGCGCTCGAAGACGCCATCCGCGAATTCGAGCGACTCAGCCGCGAACGCCATGCCGTTGATCCCGATTACCCGATCTACCGCGTGGTCTCCGGCCAGAACGCCTCGCGGAACCAGACCGAGGACCCGACAAGATTTCTCGTCAGCCTCGCCGGCGGCATGCCGCCCGATGTTATATTTTTCGACCGCTTTGCGATCAGCGAATGGGCCGCGCGCGGATCGTTCACGCCGCTCGATGATTTTGTCGCGCGCGATCTGGAGGCGTGGAATAAATGGATATCTTCGGAAACAACCGGCCTGCCGCCGTGGCCCGGCGCACTTGAGGAACCTCCGCGCGCAAAAGGCGCATCGCGCCTCGCGGCCGTCGAGCCGGTGCACCAGACGAATTATTATCCCGCCTGCTGGGACGAGGCGGTGTACCGCAATCCGCTGACCGGCGTTGCGCGACTGTACGGCATCCCGAACAACGCCGACAACCGCATTCTTCTTTACAACAAGGATATCCTGATCCGCCACGGCTACACCAATGAGGCCGGCGAGGCGCGGCCGCCACGCACGTGGGAGAAACTTGAGGAGATGGCGCTGGCCATGACCGAGCGCGACGATAAAGGAAATATCAAGACCATCGGGTTTATTCCCAATTACGGCAACGTGTGGCTCTACATGTACGGCTGGCAGGCGGGCGGGAAATTCATGAGCGAAGACGGTACACGCTGCACGCTGGATGATCCGCGCATTGCGTACGCGCTCGATTACATGACGCGGCTTTACGACAAGCTCGGCGGCGCAAAAGAAGTGTACGGTTTCCAAACCACGTTTCAGGGGGCGGAACTCGATCCCTTCATTCTCGGCAAGGTGGCCATGAAAATTGACGGGGTCTGGATCATGCCCGCCCTCGCGTTCTACGGGAAGGACATCAATCTGGGCGCAGCGCCGGCGCCCATGCCAAAGGCGGAACTCGATGCCGGGCGCGCGCCGATATCATGGGTGGGCGGATTCGCCTACGCGATTCCCGCCACCGCGAAGGAGAAGAAAGGCGCATGGGAATTGATCCGGTATCTCTCCAGCCAGCGCGCGCACGAAATTCTGATGACCTCGGAAAATCTCACATCGCTGAGCCAGGGGCGACCGTATCTGCCGCGCCAGTTCCCGCACATCCGGCAGAATGAATGGACCTACGACACCTTCATTCTCAACAATGATGCCGTCGAGCCTCAGCTCAAGCAGGCCATGCGCGTCTATAACGATCTGCTTGCGAATTCCTATTATCGCCCGGTGACGCCTGTTGGACAGAAACTGTGGAACGCGCAGATATGGGCGATGGAGGACGCGATCTTCCACAAGAAGACACCGCAGGAGGCGTTGAGCTATTACACCAGAATTGTTCAGCGCGATCTCGATGGACTTCTGCATCCTCCGGAAGGGAAACCCGTGCAAAGCTGG
Organism: Kiritimatiellia bacterium; assembly: GCA_050178035.1. Classification (GTDB taxonomy): domain Bacteria; phylum Verrucomicrobiota; class Kiritimatiellia; order JAKQHR01; family JAKQHR01; genus JAKQHR01. The sequence continues at coordinate 7,141 of JBFXGK010000009.1, read as the reverse complement.
AACTGGTTCTTCTGGCTGTATGGAATCCTGATCGTGCTGGCAATTGTCGTCATTTACTGGTGGGACACTCATGTCGCGATGCGCAAGAAGAAAGGCGCGGGGCTGGAGGGCAAAAAAGGAACCTATTTCCGCGCGCAGTGGAAGGAAGGCGTGATCTGCGCACTGCCGTGGATTCTCGGATTCATCATTTTCACCGGCGGACCGCTGCTGTTTTCGATCGTGATCAGTTTCTGCCGGTTCGATGTTTTGAACGAAGCGGTTTTTACGGGTCTGCAAAATTACATATTTATGTTGAAGGGCGATGAGCTTTTCTGGAAATCGCTCTGGAACACACTGTTCATGGTGATCGGCATTCCGCTGGGCATGGTTGCCGGGCTTGGAATTGCTCTGCTGCTGAATCTGAAAATCCGCGGCGTGGCAGCCTGGCGCACACTCTTTTATTTGCCGAGCATTGTCCCCGCCGTCGCCGCCAGCATTCTGTGGATCTGGATTTTCAATCCGCAAAGCGGCCTGCTCAACAGCGCGCTTGCGCTGATCGGCGTTCGCGGGCCGCACTGGCTTCAGGATCAGGCCACCAGCAAGTGGGCGCTGATCATCATGGGCCTCTGGGGTGCGGGCGGCGGCATGATCATCTGGCTCGCGGGTCTCAAGGGGATCAGCCAGAGCTACTACGAGGCGGCCGACATTGACGGGGCCAGCACCTGGCAGAAATTCCGCTTCATCACCATCCCGATGCTGACACCATACATCTTCTTCAACCTGATCATGGGCATGATCGGCACGTTCCAGATTTTCACGCAGGCCTTCATCATGACCGCAGGCGGGCCGGTGAACTCCACCCTGTTCTATGCCTATCACCTTTTTAACAACGCGTTCCGCTATCTGCACATGGGTTATGCCGCGGCCATGGCGTGGTTCCTTTTCGTGATCGTGCTGATTCTGACGGGCATCCAGATGAAAATTTCGAACCGGTGGGTTCATTACGAGGGCGCATGAACGAGAACCGCAAAGCCACAGTTCTGCACCAGTCGCGCCGCGCCGCGCGATGGCTGACGATCTATGGCCTGCTCCTTGGCGGCTCCGCCGTGTTCATCCTGCCCTTCCTGTGGATGGCCGGCACCAGCGTCAAGGTGGACCGCGAGATGTTCAGCGAAAAGCTGACCCTGTTTCCCATGCGGCCAATTCCCGCGCAGGCATCTCCCTATCTTGATGAAAAATATTTTCCGCCCGCGCCGGAAAATCCGCTGGTCGAAGAAGCCGTGACTGCCAACATGCCGGAGATCCCGAAGCATCTGCAGGGTGATCCTGATGTTGCAGGGATTCTGTCGGATGGAGTCTGGCAGAAACTGCGTCAGGTCATTCCCGAAAGCATCTGGCAAAGCGGTCCGCGCGAGGCAATCGGAAGCGAAGTGACTCCGGAACTGGTGGCCGCGCAGCTTGAAAAAGTTTATCGCCATTTCAGTCTGAGTTCCGTGCGCGTGCGCAGCCATGAACTGCAGGAGATAGAAGTCACTGCCGGGAAGCCGGTCTCTGAATTCTGGAATGTGGAATATTTTGAAAAAATGGGTTTTGACAGAGCAAAACCCTCCATAGACGAAAATGGAGGGTTGCGCTCCGTCGCAACCGGAATTCCTCTCGGTGAATCGGAAACAAAAGGAAGCGCCAGCCTTGCGGACGGAATGGAAGGCAGCACGCCGTACGCCGATCTGGTCTATGATTTCAAGGAAGACCGGCATGGCATGATTCAGCTTTCCCGCACGATTGATCTTCCGTTTGCGGCAGACCGGCTCTTCAGAACTTTCATTTCCCTTCGCGCCGACGATTCATGGCACCGCCTCGAATTCTTTGTCGAGAAAAACGGCCGCCTGCTGAGAGGTGTCCGGCCTGAATTTCTCGGCAACTTTCAGTGGAGCGTGATCACGCTTCAGGAGGCCATCGAGGGCGAAGACAACACCAGCAAAATCAGGCTGTGGATCACGTTGCGCGAAATTGACCGCGGGCCGCAGTACGAAAGCGCGCCGGACAAAATGAAACTCACAGTGCAAATGCACCGCAGCTCGCAGGCGGGCGCGTGGTACGCCAAATGCCAGCGCAACTACCGCGGCGCGCTGGATTACATCCCCTTCTGGCGCTACACGGCCACCAGCGTTTTCCTCGTGATCCTCAACATCATCGGCAACATCTTCGCCTGCTCGCTGGTCGCCTATGCCTTTGCGCGGCTGCAGTGGCCCGGGCGCGGATTCTGCTTCGGCCTGATGCTGGCCACCATGATGATCCCGCCACAGATCACGATGATCCCCTATTTTCTCATCATCAAGCATCTCGGCTGGTACAACACGCTGACGCCGCTCTGGTTTGTCAGCTTCTTCGGCAACGCCTTCAACATCTTTTTGCTCCGCCAGTTCATGATGGGCATCCCGCGCGACCTCGAAGACTCGGCGCGAATTGACGGATGCAACTTCCTGCAGATTTACTGGTATGTGATCATGCCGCTGATCAAGCCCACCCTCGCCTGCATTGCCATTTTCACTTTCATGGGCGTGTGGAACGATTTCATGGGCCCGCTGATTTACCTGAGCGACCAGCGCCTCTATCCGTTGTCGCTCGGCCTCTACGCGCTGAACGTGCAGGCGGGCGGAAACTTCGGCATGATGATGGCCGGTGCCCTGCTGATGACCCTGCCCGTCGTCGCCATCTTCTTCTTCGCCCAGAAATATTTCATCCAGGGCGTGACCCTGACGGGAATGAAAGGATGAGGATTTATCCTATTGGAGACGCGGATTAATTACTAGGGCCATTAGAAACAATCGCCGGTTGTTTTCACAGGCAGGGCGCGCACTCCGTGCGCGCCGCGGCGGTCACGGAGTGACCGCCCTACCTTTAAGAGAATGGCCCCGTGAAAAGCAGGCCCCTTAAAGACCAGAAAGAAAGGTTAATCATGAAACTGAGAATTGCGCTGCTGATTGTGTTTGTCGCCGGATTCGCCGCCGCCGAAGATCCCGGATATTTTCTCTCCATAAGTCAGAAGGGCCAGCTTATCTGGGAGGGCCGCATGGAGGACAGCGACGGGATATGCTACGACGTTTCCATCGTTCCCGGCTATGCCCCGCCCGTGCGCTACGGCTGGCGCAACTGGAAACAGGCCGGCGGCAACCTGCACGATTATTTCGAATCAAAGAAATACAACCGCATCAAGCGGCAGAGCGGCGAAGCCCTGGAATGGGCCTTTGATGACTGTCTCTCCGATTTCACCGTCAAGGGATCGGGCAAGGCCTGGAAGAAATATTTCCGGCGGGCCGGCGACCGCACGCAGAAGCGGGTGTTCGGCTGGTGGCTGTCCTATCCGTGGGCCCTCATGCAGAGCACCGTGGACAATGTGGTCAGGATTCCCGGCGGCCTCGCCGGAACCGCCATCGGCACCGGCTGGGGCATCGTGGTAGTGCCCGGCTATCACATGCTGGATTCCGCCGTCGCGGCCACCTGGAACGGCGGCGTCGAGGGACTTATTCTTCCGGTTTCGGGCCTCGCCTGGAACACCATCGTCGCCCCGCCCATGGCGCTGGTCGGACAAAAACCCTCCCCCGAACGCGTGGACGGATTCTGGGTCAGCATGGTGGATCCCGAGGGACCGCCCCCGAAGCAGATCGAACCGGACAGCATTGCCGGCATCGCTGAATTCGGGAAACGGCTGCATGCGGAACTGGCGCCGATGGACCGGGAACGGGCGGAACAGCAGAAGCTGGATCAGCAGGAAATACAGATGATGCAGCAGCGCAACTATTCAAATCAGCAGATGTATGCGCAGACCCGCAACGACAAGATCAAGGAAGTCATAAACGACGAAAGCCTCCGGCCAGTTCTCGACAGGATCGTCAACGAGCGCTGGAACTGCGACCAGTTCAACAGGCACCGCAATGAAATCATCGAGCAGCTCAGGGACGGCGGGCTATCGGATGAGGAAGCCGAGTCGGCCATGCGCGACCTGCAGGCCGCCCCGCTCAACATCTATCCCCTGCGCACCCCGCCTCCGAAAACCGACCCCGTCACCGAATCCATCGAAGTCATCAAGGATATTGAATAGCACGCAAGGCGCGCAGGCTGAAGGTCATAAGGCTGAAGGCAGGGCGGGCACTCCGCTGCCCGCCGGAGGAAATAAAGAAAATTTGCCACGGTTTCGCGCCTTTCGTGTTTTTCGTAGTTTCAACTCTTCATCTTCGCGCATTGGCGGTTTTTGCGGAAAAACAGGCGTTTTGGGCCGTTTTTGGCACTTTTTGAGCGTTTTTGGGCCTTTTGGGGCACTTTTTGGCCATTTTCAACCGCGAATGAACGCCAATACACGCGAATGGGGAAGAAGATTTTTCTCGCACAAAGTCGCTTTTAGAAAGCCCGCGCAAAGTCCACCACCAAGAACAACCGGACCCGGTTCGATCAACGTAAACGCTTTACCAAGGGGTACAGGCTATTTCTTAAACAGATCGGAATGCGTACCCGTACGCTGGAGAACCAAAGTGTGTGCATCGCAGGAATATATCAGAATCCAGTCTGGTTCAATATGGCAGTCGCGGAAGGCATTCCATTCACCCACCAGAGGGTGATCCCGGTGCTTAATGTCCAAAGATTCACCATTTGCCAGTTTCAGGACAAGCGCCTGAAGTTTTACGGGGTTTTTGCCCCGTTTAATCATTCTTTTGATATCTCTCGCAAATTGATTGGTCTGGGATACTTTCTTCATTTATCCCAACTGGCAAACAGGTCATCGAGATTTTCGAATTTCTGAATTTCTTCTCCCTTGCTGGACTTGCGCAGCGTTTGAGCTGTTAACTCATTCGGTATCTCGACCGGGAAGGGAAGGCCTTTGCGGAGGGAAATCTGATGATAGAAGAGACGAATGGCCTCGGTGGGCGTCATTCCCAAACGACCCAAGACGATTTCTGCACGCTTCTTGGTCCCCGGTTCTATTCTTGCATGGATTAAGGCTGTCTTCATGATTCAAATGTATTACGCCTGTTATACATTGTCAACAGGATATTATCCATGCAAACGTTTATGCGTTCATAAACTTCATTTTGTTACAATGTACGGGCTATCTGACCCCTTTCCTCGGAACCCATTGTTCGACTTCTATTTTAAATTGTTCATCCATCTGCGGAATTCTGAAATTGTACGGGCAGATGGTGGAGGCGCTTGCCCCTGTAAACGCTTTTTATAACTGTCGCCGCCATGTATGGGGATATAGCCATCTAAATCTGACGGCATATATGTATCTGCATACTTCACAACGGCAACATTTTCTTTTGGGAATCTTCCCATGAAGTAGCCAAATTCAAAAAGAACATTCAAATTGGGCGAATATTTTTTGCCGCGTCTAAACTTAAGTTCACAGTCGGGAGTCACGAAGATCAACGCGCCATGAAGTTCGGCTTTAAATCTTTCTAGTTCATCAAGCAACGTCCGTGCGGGACGAAAATGTTCCCACCATTTGATGTAGCGTATCCGTTTTTTATTACGACATTTTGCAACAAATGATTTTGCGTAGGGGATAGCTTCAGCCGAAGAGGCAATAAAAATATGTTTTTGTGCCATTATTATTCCTATTGAACGTTACGGGTCAGGGGGCCCGACACCTTGTGGAGGCACTCTGCAGACCCTTGTTCGACGACTTTGATCAAGGATGGATGAGCACCATGTGGTTATTTACAAGAGTGAGCTTGGATATTAAATCGTCTTTTAGCTCAATAACACGTGCTGGGGTTTGGGAATTGGCACCCTTCTCACGCCAGATGACATACCACTTCTGATCAGACCCATTCCAGATAAGATTCCCATCACCATCAACGGAGTCGATTTTTACGGTCACTTTTCCGTTTATGCGCGCCCGCAATTCATACATTTCCATATACTCTCCTATTGATTTGTTGACCTAATAGCGGTCACTGATGTTCATACGCTCCTAAATCAACAATGCCTCCAGTAATTCGGTCATTTCCAATAATGTCTTTAGAGTCGATCATCCAAGACATATTCGTGCCGGTGTTAATGCATGGCGATCCCGCTTGCAAGGAGAAGTCAGCCGTTGCAGGACTGACGAACAGTGGGTCCACACTGATGTTGCCATCTCCGATCCAAGCCGATTGTAGGTCGCAGTATGTGGCCGAAATGTCATAAAAAAGCTCATGGGCAGAATTCGCCCAAACTATACCGTCTAATACTGTGCCCACTTGGCACACGCGCCCCGTGCTAATGCCGTATGCGCCGACAGTGTTGTTTGCCAAGGTGCAGTTAAAGAGATCTGCGCCGTAAACAACTGAGGGATATGTCGGCCCAGAAGCTGAATAGCTGGTACCTTCAACTGTATTATGGGCAAAGACACAGTTGTAAAAGATCGCGCGGCTTATAGCAAAATGTGCGATATGGCCCTCTGCAACTTTGGCAATTTCTCCGCCTTCGGTATGATGGTGGGTGTTGTTGGAGACTATGATGCAGTTTTGGAAGACGGGAGTGGAAAAATTATCTGCCTGTATGACGCCACCTACGCCCGTACCAAGAAACCGGGCACCATTTCTAATCGAGAACCCGCTAATCAACATATTTGTTTCTCCGCCGGCAAAAGTGATGGCTCGATTTGTGTTGCCGCAATCAATGATTGTGTTCAACGGACCGGATTGCGATATGATGTCAATGTTTTTGCCGCTCATATTGAGATCGCGATTGCCATCCCCAGTATAGGTGCCCGAATGCACGAATACCGTGTCGCGATCAAATGCTGTATCGATGCCTTTTTGGATTGTTGCAAATGGGGCATTTGATGTACCGAGTCCCGTGCTGTCATCGCCATTTGTTGCAACATGGATGAAATCCGGATTCATTACGACCCTGTAAAACATTGGGACAACTGCGGCCATTCCTTCTGCGGAGTAAGGAATATTTGTAAGGTCCGCCCATGTCGCGATCCAGGTGTTGCTCAAGAGGTCATCTGACCATTCCACTCGGTATGTGCGATTACTGTACTCTGGTTGACCTGCCCCCATCTACTATGACAGTTGCAATGAGACATTCTCCACTACGATTCCGTCTTCAGCCGCCGCACCGCGAGAATGGGTCTCATAACTCGTCGGAGCGGAAGGCGGCTGCTCCTCTGCCA
>JBFXGK010000008.1:0-108851 GCA_050178035.1 Kiritimatiellia bacterium | reverse complement strand
ATCAGGCAAACCCAGTAACTGCTTGTAGTGTTCTTCAGTGAATTCCATGGCCATTGCCCCTTCTTTTTTACCCCCAGTCTATCTCGCGTTTGGGCCAATATTTCCACGAAAATCGTACAAGAACCTATTTTTGGCCGATTTTTGCGATTTCTGACCAATTTTTGAGCATTTCTTGCCGCAAACAGTCACGGCATTCATAGAGCTGCGCAGGAGGTCGGGATTTTCCCCGCGGGATTTAAGGGCGGCCCCGATGGCAGGTTGCAGGCCCATAAAGTATGAACATCATTCAGACAGGCACTCTTGTGCAAAGATGAAACAATAAAAAGGGAGAAAGAAAATGAATTCATATTTCGGAAAAGGATGGTCAAGCCTGCTGGTTCTGACGCCGCTGTTCGGAATGCCCTTTGCGGCCAAGGGAGGCGCGGCGGCAACCCCGCCGTTTGTGCTGCCGGCCCTGCCCTACCCCCAGGATGCGCTGGAACCCCATATCAGCGCCAGGACGATGAGCTTCCATTACGGCAAACATCATCAGGCTTATGTGGACAACCTGAACAAGCTGGTCGCCGGCACCCCGCAGGCCGCGCAGCCGCTGGAACAGATCATCCGCGAAACGGCCGGCGCGACGGACAAGATGCCGGTTTTCAACAATGCCGCCCAGGTCTGGAACCACACGTTCTTCTGGAACTGCATGAAAGCGGGCGGAGGGGGAGAACCATCGGGGAGCCTGATGAAGCAGATCAAGAAATCGTTCGGAAGCTTTGCAGAGTTCAAAACCGCCTTCGTGGCCGCGGGGGTCGGGCAGTTCGGCAGCGGCTGGGTCTGGCTGGTGCAGGACGGCGACAAACTGGCGATTGTCAAAACGCCGAATGCGGATACGCCGCTGGCGCACGGCCAGACCGCCCTTCTGACGTGCGATGTGTGGGAACACGCCTATTACCTCGACTACCAGAACCGCCGGAAGGATTTCGTGGAGGTGTTCCTTGACCATCTGGCCAACTGGAACTTTGCGGCATCGCAGATGAAATAACCAAGCCGGCCCGCGCGGGCGTGTGTTCGAGCCGGTTTTAATGGAAGGACAAGCCATGAAAGCCATCCGCATCCAGGCCTTTGGCCCGCCGGAAGTCATGAAGATGGAAACGATCGCCGATCTCGAACCCGGCCCGGGACAGGTGCTCGTCAAGGTCGGCGCCGCAGGGGTCAATCCGGTGGATGCTTACATTCGCGCCGGCATGTACCGGCCCGACCTGCCCCTGCCCTATACACCTGGAATTGACGGAGCAGGAACCGTTCAAGCAACGGGTCCGGGCGTGAAAAAGGTCCGTGCAGGGCAGCGGGTGTACCTGACATGGGCGGCTTCGGGTTCCTATGCCGAAGCCGTCCTGTGCGCAGAGGTGCATGTGTTTCCGCTGCCGGACCGGATAAGCTTCGCGGAGGGATCTGCTCTCGGGGTGCCCTACGGCACCGCCTGGCGCGCGCTGTTTCAGCGGGCCCGCGCCACAGCCGGCGAAACAGCTTTCATACACGGCGCCAGCGGGGGCGTGGGGCTGGCCGCCGTGCAGATCGCCCGCGCGGCCGGGCTGCGCGTGATCGGGTCGGCCGGCACGAAGGAGGGATTGGAGCTGGTCCGGATGAATGGAGCGCAGCTCGCTGTCAATCATCACGATACCGGCCACTGGGATGCCGTGATGAAACACACCGGGGGCGCGGGCGTGAACGTGATCCTTGAAATGCTGGCCAACGTCAATCTCGGCAGGAATCTGACCCTGCTTGCCAAAGGCGGCCGGATTGTGGTGATCGGGAGCCGGGGGACCGTGGAAATTGATCCGCGTGAAGCCATGAGCCGCGACGCAGCCGTCCTTGGCATGAGCCTCTTCAACATCTCGCCGGAGGAACTGGCGAGCGCCCACGCGGCCATAGGCGCCGGGCTGGAACAGGAAACTCTGCGCCCCGTGGTCAGCCGGGAATGGCCTCTGTCCGAAGCGGCGGCGGCCCATCATGCCGTCATGGAAGGCCATTCGCTCGGCAAGATTGTTCTGCTGCCCTGACAAAAGCGTCGCGCGTTACGAATGCCGGGCGGCTCTGCGGCTGTGGCCGGCGTGAAAATCAAGATGCCTCAGCAGATCCTCTTCATCGAACGGCTTGATAATGTAGCCCCGCACGCCCGCTTCCGACATGGCGTTGATCACCTGCCGGTTTGTATGAGCGGTCACCAGAAGCGCCTTCGTGCGGCGCGGCCACCTGACATTCTTCATGAACCAGATGCCGTCATGTTCGGGCATGTTGTAATCCACCAGCACAAAATCATAGTCGCCGCCCTCCACCAGCGGAATCGCGGATGCCGCCGTGGCGACGCCATGCGCTTCATGCCCATTGCGGGTCAGCATGGCAAGCACATCGCCGCGGAACGCTGCGTGATCATCCAGCACCAGTATTTTCATTCCTGCTTCCTCCAGCCTGTATTCAAACTGTTTTTCGGACAGGCTAAGCGAAACGGATGAAAGGCCCAATTGGTCAGCGCATGGTTTTCAGCTTCGAAAATCCTTACCGGTTCCGGATGAGGGGTCAGCCGGATTCCGGACGGGGCAGTGTAATGGTGGCGGTCGCGCCCCTGCCGGGCTCGGACGAGAGGTTCAGAAGCCCGCCCATTGCCTCGACACGCTGGCGGATGTTTAACAGCCCAAAGCCCCCGTTTTTTGCCCCGCCGCGGTTGACCGCCGCCTCAGGATCAAAGCCGCAGCCATCATCCCGAACGCGCATCAGGAGCGCCCTGCGGGTGCGGGTCACGTCGACGCGAATTTCTTTCGGCCCCGCATGTTTAAGCGCGTTCATGATGAGTTCCCGGGCAGACTGAAAGAGCAGGCCGCGGAGGGCGTTATCCATGTTCACAGGCGGACCGGATTCTTCTATCATGACTTGGACGCCGTGCCGCTGGCGGATCGCGTCCGCGTGATCCCTGAGCGCCGGCACCAGACCGATCTCATAAAGCAGGGACGGCGTCAGCTCAGACATCACGGTGCGGCACTCGCCAATGGCGTCGTCCACAAGCGTTCGTATGGCCTGCAGATTGACCGGCTCCAGGTCAATGCCGGCGGCGGCCAGCGTCCGCTGCGCGGTTCCCAGCCGCATACTGGAAAGCGAGAGGTTCTGAATGATGGTGTCATGGATATAGCGGGAAATATCCCAGCGCTCCCGTTCTTCTGAAACCGCCAGACGTTCGGCGAGGGCGCGCAGGCGCTCCTGGATGCGCTCCTTCTCGGCCTGCATGCGCCGGCGCTCGGTAACATCGTTCCCGATGGCGAGGATTTCCGTCACCCGCCCCTGCGCGTCGCGGATGGCCCGGTTGGACCAGTGAACCCAAACGCGGCGACCGTCTTTGCAGATATTCTCGTGCTCGATGCTTGAGTAGAGTTCCGGACGGGCCATGAGATCCGTCATCAGCGCCCGCAGGTTCTGTCCCCCGGAGTCATGGTCGGGAACGATGGTTCCCACCACGTTTCGGCCGAGCACTTCCTCCTTCGAGAATCCGAAAAATGACTCCGCATATTCGTTGAAAAAGGAGATCGTGTGTTCCGGCGCGAGCCGCATGATGATGCTGTTGGCGTTTTCCACGAGCTCGCGATACCTGCCCTCGCTCTTGACCAGTTCCTCCGTACGCGTCCTGACGAGATGATCCAGCTCGTCCCGCGACCGCCGCAGCACGTCTTCCGCCTGTTTGCGCTTGGTGATGTCGAGAAACATCACGGCAAACTGCCGCGGGGCCGGACAATAGGCGAAGATTTCGTAATGCCGGCCCAGATCGGCGGAGTAATTCTCAAAATGAACGGACTCGCCGGTGAGGGCCACCTTCCCGAAGTTCCTGATCCATACGGGCTCCAGTTTCGGCAGTATCTGCCGGGCTGTTCGACCCGCAACAACGCTGCGCTTCAGCCCCGTCAGCGCCTCAAAGGCCGGGTTGACATCGAGAAAGCGGTAATCGGTCGGCTGACCGTCGGCATCCGTGATAATCTCGTGAACGGCAAATCCCTCGTTCATGCTGTTGAACAAAATCCGGTAGCGGTTTTCACTTTCACGCAGCTCGGCACTGACCTGCTCGGCCTGCCGGCGGGCGGCCAGTGCGTCATTCATGCCATTGAGCGCGGCACGGCGGGCTTCGCGCAGGATGGCGTTGGCGGCCTCAAACTCGACGGCCGATTTCCGCAGCTGCTCCTCAGCCTGTTTATGCAGGGTGGTTTCATACAGCGAGAAAACCAGTCCCTCGACCCGGCCGGCGGCATTCTTTACCGGCATAAGCAACCAGTCCCAGTAGGTCACCCCGCGCTCGGGATGGTCGGGGAACTCGAAGGGCTTTTCGTGAATCGAGAAAGGTTCGCCGCTGTCGCGAACCCGGGCGAATATCGCCTCGTTCTCGGCATGCGGATAGAGGGCAAAGTGATTCTTGCCGATCATCTCTTCGGGGCGGTAGCCGCACGTGGCCGCGTAGGTCTCGTTAACGCGCACGAAATTGAAGTCCCGGTCGAGATACACGAGGTGCGAGTTCTTCGCGCCGTTCATCACGGTCTGGAGCAGATCGCGCTCAAGCTGCAGCGCTTCCTCTGCCTTCTTCTTCTCCAGAAGCTCGCGTTGAATATCGGTGAAAAGACGCACATTTTCGAGAGCCAGTGAAACCGTGGCCGACAGCTTGGCGGCAAAATCCAGATGAGCCGGGCCAAATGCGCACGGTGCCTGCCGGAAATTAAAGAAGAGCACGCCCACGCCCTCGCGCCGGACGGCGAGTGGAACGACCAGCACGGACCGCACCCCCCATTCCTGCATGTGTTTGCGATTCACACGCTCGTCGGTGAATGCGTCTGCGATGGCGAGCGGAACCTGCGTCCGGATCGCCAGCAGGGCATGGGGCTCCTGTTCGTCATTCATGGTCGTGCCAACGACATCTTCCGGGAATCCGTGCACATAACTGACCACCCAGCAGTCGTTCCGGCGCAGGGAGGCCGCTGCTGTATCGCAGCCAAGGGCCTTGGCGGATTCCGAAATCACGAACTGCATGATCTCGTCCACATCCGGAGTCGAATGACTCACCGCATTGATTGAATTAAGCGTCCGGTTCAGAATTTCCATCGTCTTGCGCTCGGTAATATCCTGCAAGATCCCATAATTGCGCACTGCGCGGCCCCCGATATCCCGATCGAATCGGCCGCGCGATTCCATCCAGCGCACCGCGCCGTCCGGCCGGCAGACGCGAAATGATGACACATAATCGCCGCCCTGCTCCATGGCCCGGCGGATGGCCGCCTCGGCTTCCGGCAAGTCGTCGGGATGCACACGGGCGGCCCAGTGCTGGTAGGTCGGGTGAAAGCTGTCCGGCTCGTATCCCAGCATCCGGAAATGCTCGGTGTTCCAGACCACGTCGTTCGTCAGGATGTTCCAGTCCCACGAGCCCATTCGGGCGGCATCCAAGGCCAGTTTCAGCCGCTCTTCGTTCGAATGCAAAGCCTCCGCATCACGCGGGCGCCCGGGGATGTCGCTGGCCGCCAGGCGCCCCATGGGCGCTCCATCTGCTCGGCGACCCGGCAGTTCGCAGTGTTCTTGAGAATTGTCAGCACCAGACAGCGGCCGGGAATCTTGCCCGATCGGCAGTTCCGGATATCCGGATTTCTTTGCGACCTGCTGCCCACTCTTATGACGCTGTTTGTTCGTCATCGGAACCCCCGAGATGTTCGACCTGAAACGCAATCCTGCGACGCTGCAGTCCAACATCCTGCGAATGTTGTTAACATCATTCGGCGAATGAATCAAGAGCATTAAATCCTTACCGCGCAGCAGCAAAGCACGAACGGAACACGCGCTTGATGAGAGGTTGTTATGATTGCAGCCCCCCGCATGAGGAAGGCTGACGGGCCGGAAACGCCTGACCCGCCGGACTATGATGCCGCACCGGCCCCATAAGGAGCAGAGGAGGAGAGGTCGGGAAATTCGCGGCGCGGTCTGAGGATTCCCCTGATGGGCGCGGGCACGGCAATATCCTATAAAAACGCTTTTAAAACGATGATGGACTCAATAACGGCCGCGCGGTATAAGTCAATTTACCGCGCATTGCAGACCCGGAATCGGCCGTGCGGCTGCAGGCGGGTGAACAGGAGGATACGGTCATGGAGATCAAGCTTTTACTGGCAGATGACCATCAGATGATGCGGCAGGGTTTGAAGGCGATGATTGAAAAAGAGCGGGATCTGACCGTGGTCGGAGAAGCCGAAGACGGAAAAAGCACTGTTGCCCTCGCACGCAAGCTCAATCCCCACGTTGTGGTCATGGACGTCGCCATGCCGGACCTGAACGGCATCGAGGCCACGCGCAAGATCACCAAGGCCAATCCGAATGTGAAGGTGGTCGCCCTGTCGGGTCATGTCAACCAGCACTTTGTGCGCGAGATGCTGGCTGCGGGCGCATCGGCTTATCTTCTCAAGCAGAACGCCTGCGACGAACTGGTCCGGGCGATCCGCGATGTTGTCACCGGCAAAAAATATCTCAGTTCCGCGGTGGCGCGGGGCGTTCTCGACGCCTATGTGGAGCTTTCGCAGCCCTCAAGCAAAACCCCCGCATTTGCCGTGCTCACGGACCGGGAACGCGAGGTTCTGCAGATGATCACCGAGGGCAGGAGCACCAAGGAAATCGGCGGGGAAATAGGCGTCAGTGTGAAGACCGTGGAGACACACCGCCACAACATCATGGAGAAACTCAATCTGCACAGCGTAGCGGAGCTTACGAAATATGCGATTCGGGAGGGAATCACGGCCGTGTAGCACTGACCGGGAAGAACCTCCATACCAAGGCGGGATGCCATGAATGTTTTACTGGTGGATGATCACATTCAAACACGCGACGAAATCAAAGCCCTAATCACCAGGGAAAAGGATATAAGCGTTGTTGCCGAGGCGGGCACAGCCGAGGAGGCGCTGGAACTGGTCCGGGAGAATAGACCCGACGTGGTGGTCATGGATATCATGCTTCCGGGAATGAACGGCATTGAGGCCACACGGGCCATTCTCTCGGAACTTCCGGAAACCCGCGTCCTCGCCCTTTCCAATCATTCCGGCGCAACGCTGGTTCAGGCGGTTCTGAATGCCGGCAGTCTCGGTTATGTGCTCAAAAACCGGGCGTTTGAAGAGCTTATCCCGGCGCTGCGCGCTGTCGGCGCCGGACGGCCGTTTATTGGAGAAATTTCGAAGTGATCACACCCGGGATCCGCCGGAAGCCACCGCGCACCACGACGGCATCCGCCATGCAACCTGTGCCGACGCCATGAAAAGAGTTGTGATTATCGGCGGAGGATTCGGAGGGCTCGGCTGTGCCCGCGCGCTGCGCCAGTGCCCGTCCGCAGAGGTTGTGCTTCTGGACAGGAAGCCGACTTCTGATTTTCTGCCCGTGCTTCCGGACATTGTCGGAGGGCTAATCTCGCCAGGCTCTGCGTGCGTTTCTCTCTCATCATGCGCGAAACGAGACGGGTTCCGCTTTATTCAAGACGATGTGATGCACATTGATATGGAACGGCGGCTCATCTGCGGGCAGGGTGGTCAGCGCGAATATGACTACCTCATCATAGCTGCCGGAACACAAACAAACTTCTACGGGAGCGCAGAGGCCGCCCGGGCGTCGTTCAAGCTGGACAGCGTAAGCGATGCAGGGCGAATCAGCGCGGCAATCGCAGAATCATCGTTCGACACCGCCGTCGTGGCAGGCGGAGGCTACACCGGAATTGAAATCGCCACCAATCTGCGGCGGAGACTGGCGCGGCTGAACCGGAACAAGAAGATTATCGTGGCAGAAGCCTCCGGCAGCATCCTGAACACGCTCCCGGAATGGATTCCCCTGTATGTCCAAAAGAACCTTTCGCGCATGGACGTGGAAGTCCGCGTCAACTGCCGGGTGGAATCCATCACAAACAACCGGATCGTGCTCTCCAGCGGACAGGTTTGCGAACCCGCCATTCTGATCTGGGCGGCCGGTGTGCAAACACCCCCGTTTGTGCGGGATGTTCCCCTGGCAAAAACAAGGCAGGGACGGCTTGTGGTGGATGATTTTCTCCGTGTCTCCGAACGGGTCTTTTCCGTTGGCGACACCGCGGCCTTTGCCGGCTTTGGCCAGCCGCTGCGCATGGCGGTCCAGTTTGCGGTGGCCCAGGGAACGCTGACCGGCGAAAACGTGATGCGTGCACTGCGCGGCGAGGCTTTGCGCCCCTACCGCCCGCGCGATTTGGGATATATCGTTCCGATGGCCAATCGCCGGGCGTGCGGAGTGGTTTTGAACCACAACGTCCGGGGGTTCCCGGCCATTCTCCTGCACTATGCGATGTGCGTCAGACGCTCCACGGGAATCAGCCGCAAGGCCCGCATCCTCAGAGATCTGCTCTGACCGGAGAGTACAATTTTCAGTTCCCCCCGGCGGGATCCCTTTTATCTTCTTTCATCGCACAGCACTTTGCATTGCAGCACGGGAGCGCCCATCCGTCATACTGCGGAAACAGCAGAACCACGGCGGTCATAAGAATATACAGCATGATATTGGCAACCACGACGTGGTTTTGCAGCAGCATTTGACCAAAAGCCAGTGAGACGAGCGTGATCCCCGTAACCAGCAGCACCGGGGTCCGGCACACCCCGAGGATCAGGGCGATACCCAGGATCGTTTCCACAAAAGACAGAGCATACCCATACAGCGTGAGCAGCCATACCGGCAGAAACGTGTTTGCGAAGGCAGGAACCAGATACCCGGTCACAAATCCTTTCAGCATGAACAGCTTCGTTACGCCGCCCATGAGAAACATGACTCCCAGCGCCCATCGCAGCAGGGCAAGACCCGCACACTGCGACACACAATTCCTTTGTTCTGTATTCATGCTGAACTCCTTCCAATTGTCCCGTTATCCCTGCAAACAACATGACGCAGCCGTCGCATCAAAGGTTCACTTCCCGCCACCCCCCGGAGCACGGTACTTGATGCTGCACCCCACGGACCTCGTTTCCTTGACGGGAATCTCGGTCCCGGCCACCAGGGCATTGAGGGCATCCTGCAGGTAATGATTCTGCACCTCGGCCGGCTTATAAGCGTTGTCATCAACAGCACCGTGGTAAACGAGCCGGCCGGCCGCGTCAAAGAGAAACACTTCAGGCGTGCGGGCCGCGCCAAACGCCCGCGCGACATCAGAAGTTTCGTCCACCACATAAGGGAATTCGTATCCCGCCGCGGCCGCCTGTTCCTTCATGTGGTCGAGATCATCCGTCGGGAATTCAACGGGGTCGTTCGCATTGATGAAGATCACGCCCACGCCCTTTTTCATGCTGTTGTTCCCGATGGCGGCCAGACGCGACTCCCAGGCTTTGACGAAAGGACAGTGATTGCAGGAGAATACAACAAGCGCCCCCTTCTCCCCGGCAGCCTCCTGAATGGACAGGATCCGTCCATCCACATTCATCATCTTAACGTCGCCCATCGGCATGAGGTCTCCCGATTTCAGTTCGCCCGCCGCAACAAGAGCCCGACCGGCCAGCAGCAGCGCCAGCGCGACAATGGTCATTCTAGTCTTCATGTTCCCGCTCTCCTTTCTGTCCGTTAATCAACAGGCTTCGCACAGTTTCGTCGTGCGCAGCGTATGGATGCGCGCCCTCCCATTCCTTCGCGAGCTTTCCGTCCGACCCGAAGAAAAATGATGCAGGCAGCGCCCCCGACCAGTTTGTCGAAATGGCTTGAATAAACACCTCATTGACATTATCCGCCTGGAACGTCGGCCAGTCCACATCATGCGCAGCCAGGAAGGCGGAGACCGCGTCGCGATCTTTCTCCGCATCGGCCGAGATCAGAATCACGCGCAGCCCCTGTCTCCGATAAGTCTTCGTCAGCCTGACGATGTCGGGAAACTCCCGGACACAGGGAGGACACCAGGTGGCCCAGAAATGAACAAGCGTAACAGGATTGGTCCCGGCGGAAAGCAGGCCGGGAATTTCCGGCGCAGTGATTTGTTCAACCGCCGGAGAAGATGGCATGCCGGGCGCTCGCCTGCAGCCGGCCATTGCAATTATCAATACCAGACTCAATATGCACCGCTTCATAACAACCGGCATCTTTCCGCTCCCGGACATCCCGCACCTTTTATGCCTCAATCTATAATCATCAGCCCGCATGCGCCATCGGATATTCCCCTACTCGGCTTCGCGAAAAGCCTGATGTTCCGCGGGCCGGGATTTCAACCCGCTCCCAACTCAGCCAATCAGGCGGACAGCCTGTGACTGAATCTTCCCAACCGCTTTGAGAAATCGCGCTTCGATAACCTCCCCCAGTCTGCGGCGCTCGGCCTCCGTGTTTTTCAAGAGGGGAATCCGTCCGGCGGAAAAAGCATTGTGTCCGCCGCCCGAACCTTTTCTGCCGGCGATTTTTCGGGCTGCACTGCCGGCCGCGGCATTGGATTCGGACGCGCGCAATGAAAACAGGGCCATGTCCATATAGAAGCCGTAGCAGAGAACCCATGAGGTGTCCTGCCTGCGAAGCAGAAGATCTGCAACTTCGCCAACGATGTCCGGGTTGTCGATAACCCCCAGGCTTGTGGCTACGCAGTCGCCGTACACGATCGCATTGCCAAGAGCCACAAACAGCAGTTTGAAATATGCATCGGGCACGCGCCCCCACTGGATGCGGCCCAGCATGCGTTTGTTGGCCGCTGGATAAAGGGCTAAAAATGCGTCAATATCGGCCTGGGTCGCCTCGCGTCCAAAGTCCTGCGTATCGGACCGAATGCCGTACAGAAGCGAGGTGGCCAGAGGAACATCAACCGGCACTTTTGCAGCCGCAAGGTATTCGTGAAGGATGGTGGATGTTGCGCCATACCGGCTGCGGATATCGGTATAGGGAGCGCTCCTCGTTGCGGCCCGGATTGGATGATGATCAATCACAATGTCGGGAATAATGTCCCTCGGCAGCGAGTTGTTGCCCGTTTGGGGCTGAGTGTCAACCAGCGCGACCAGATCAAACCTGTCCGCGTCCATTTCCGTCACCGGGCGCAGATTGAGATCAAGATATTTGACCATTGCCTGGTTTTCGGCCCGCCCCACAATGCCTCCGTGAGCAATCGAGCACTGCACGCTTGCGACGGCATTGGCCAGAACCTTGAGCGCGGCGGCCGATGCAATCGCATCGGGATCGGGATTGTCCTGCATGACGATCAGCAACGTGTTCCCGCTTTGCAGAAGTTCTGTCAATTGGCGGAGCCTCTTCGAAGTTTCGACCCGGACTTTCATAACATTCCAATTCCCTCTTTGCAGCCGGCGGCGATTGTCGTTCGATTCACACTGATCACGCAGAGCCCAATCTAGCAGTTCCGGCGCATCATGGCAGGTTAATTTTGAAATATCATGGGGGACTTTTTCTACCGGGCGATTTGCTCGACTTTGGCGGCATATATAAAGTCGTTTTCACTCAAGCCGCCGATTCTATGCGTCCAGACCTCCACCTTCACGCGCCCCCATGCCAGATGAATGTCGGGATGATGTCCCTGGCTTTCCGCGATTTCGCCGATTTTGTTTGTAAAATCCAGCGCTTCGCGGAAGTTCCTGAACTTGTATATCTTTTCCAGGTGATGCCCATCAACAACCTGCCAGCCGCCGCCCAGTCTGCCGAGCATATGGACGAGAGCGGGTCCCGCCAATGGCGCGGCATCCCCCTTGCACGGAACACATTCTCTGTCTGCAAGATTATCAGTCATTCTGCCCCCTATCTTTTCCTATTCCCATACGCCAGCGATTGAATAACCGCATTTCGGGCAAACCGGTTTCACCAGGGCGTTCACGGGCGCACCCAGCCCATTGCGATCAATAACAGATCGGCCGCAGGATGGGCACATGGTTGCTGCAGAGGAAGGATGTGATACGTTTCCCAGGTATACATACTGAAGACCCGCGCTCTTTCCGATGCCGTATGCTGTCAAAAGCGTTTCCACCGGCGTTGGCCGCGTCCCGCTCATTCTGTATGCCGGCAGGAACCGTGACACATGCCACGGGATCTCCCGGCCCAAGCCCGCAATGAATGCGGCGATCTCGCGCAATTCATCTTCCGAATCATTCCAGCCCGGGATCACGAGCGTTGTGATCTCAATCCATATCCCGAGCCGGTAATACAAATCTATCGCTTCAAGCACCGGCTGAAGTCTCGCTCCGCAGAGTTTGCGGTAGGTCTTGTCACGAAAGGATTTGAGATCAATATTGGCCGCATCAAGACAGGGTTGAATGATCTGAAGCGCTTCGGGTGTAATGTATCCGTTGGTGACAAACACGTTCTTCAATCCTCTTTTCCGGGCGACCCGGGCCGTGTCATAGGCATATTCAAAGAATATTGTGGGTTCCGTATAGGTGTAAGAAATACTGGCACACCCCCTCGCCCGGGCCATCCGCACGGCCTGTTCGGGTTCGAGAATCTGGTCTTCGGTGAAATCATCTTCCGCAGACGGCTGGGAAATATCACAATTCTGGCAGTGGATGCATCTGAAGTTGCAACTCCGGGTTGCGATTGAAAACGAAGAGGTGCCGGGAAGAAAATGATAGAGCGGTTTCTTCTCGATCGGATCAACCGCCATTGCCGTGGCCCGGCCGTAAACCAGAGAATACAGTTTCCCGTCCTGATTCTCCCTGACGCCGCAGAGTCCGCGCGCCCCTTCGGCGATGCGGCACCGGTGCGAGCAAAGGCTGCATTTAACCGCACGGCGGCCCTGCGCTTCCCAGAACATGGCCTCTTTCATTTCCTATGATCTCCGTCAGATATCCAATGCCGCTTCGCCGGGAGCATCAAGAGACAGCCGCCCCAGCAGGCTCTTTGCGTTGACGAAGCCGCCGGCATTTCGAACCCGAATCTCCACACCATGCCGGTTCGCCGCATTCGACAGAAGCGCGGCCGGACGAACATGGATTCCTAAGCGGTTCGAAAGAATGAATCGCGCCTGTCGTTCAAACATGACCCAGATCCTTTCACGCCTGCGTTGTTCACCGCCCGCATACTTGCACAGCCTCATCCTGCCCGAAACCGGGTGACTACTGAATCAGGGCTTCGAAATCCCTTATGCGCGACAACGGATAAGACCCCGATGCCGTCAGGGCCGTTCAAGATGCCGTGCCCGCATCAGAAGCGCAACCGCCTCCTCATCGGAAACGTCACGCCAGTTCCGGTAAACATCCGCAACCGCCCTGAAATCAACCGGTGTGAGCAGAACAACCACTTCATCCGCCTCCTGCTCAATAACCGCGACCGCGGAGCGGGAAGCAACTGGAACAGCCACCGTGATTCGCGCAGCACAGCGGTTGCGGCAGCACATGATTGCGGCCCTCATGGTGGATCCCATGGCGATGCCGTCATCCACAAGAATGACATGCCGATTCCGAATCACCGGGCCCGGGCCCTCGCCCCGCAGCAGAAGGGCTCTTCGCCGGATTTCTTCTTTTTGTGCAGCAATGATCTGTCTCGCTTTTGATTCTGACACCCAGCTTCCGTACCGCGGCGAAAGATGCACGCTTCCATCCTCCGCCACGGCACCGAAACCGGATTCCGGGTTGTCAGGAAAAGGAAGCTTCCGGCAAATCAGCACAGAGAACTCCAGGCGCAGAGCAGAAGCGACTTCATAGCCCACCTCGATGCCGCCCTTCGGAATTCCGAGCACCAATCCGTCCTTCGGGACGCAGCCCGCCAGAACGGCTGCCAGTTTTTGTCCGGCATCCTGCCTGTCATTGAACATGTGTGTCTCCATATCTTTACACGAGGCCAGCATGCTTGTTCCGCACGCAGATGGAATCGGACACAGGCCTATTTCGCAGCGCGAAATCCCTTACCCGGAAATCCGTCATCAGGCTTTTCGAACGCTCTAATCAGGCATGGCCCAGTTGTGCAATTCCAGCGTTTCAGTCAGACTCGGGCCATAATTTGTAGAGAGTTCAGAGATCAGCAATCATTCGCTGGAAGAGAATGGAGAATGTTATGAGCGATATTAAGAAGGAATTGGCAACCGTGCTGAACAAGGCGCTGCAGCTGGAACATGCGGCCAGAATTCAGTATCTGGCTCATGCGGAAACGCTGTCGGGAAAGTGCGCCGAGATGCTTATGGAACGCATCAGGGAGATCGCTTCGGACGAGCAGAAGCATGAAACAATGTTTCGCGAACTGATCAGCGGATACCTCGGCGGAGTTCCCACCATGGAAATCGGCGAGCGGCACACCGCGGATAATCTTGAGCAGATTCTCGCTGTGAACCTTAAAGATGAGAAAAGGGCCATAGATTTCTACAGGACGATCTACAGAAAGGTCGTTGACTCCAAGGACCAGCTGCCGTACGAGTTTGAAACGCTGGAACATGGGATCCGGCACATCATCATTGACGAGCAGGAACACGTTCTGGAACTGTCTCTGCTGATGGAGTAAAATCGCGCCGGACGATCACCCCTCGAGCGCCAGCAGCAGCGGTTCTTCTATCGCGTTCACAATCCAGCGCAGGAATTGAATCCCCTCGGCGCCGTCAATGACGCGATGGTCGTAGGAAAGGGATAGCGGCAGGAATATCCTGGGTTTGCATACACCCTCCTCAAATCCGGGTTCCATCTGCGCACGCCCCATCCCCAGTATTGCGACTTCGGGCCAGTTGATGATCGGGGTGAAGTGCGTCCCGCCGATGCGGCCCAGGTTCGTGACGGTGAAAGTTCCCCCCCGCAGATCCTCCAGGCTGAGCTTACCCTCGCGGGCGCGCTGCGCCGTCTGTGAAACTTCCACCGCGATCTCAACCATGTTCTTTTTGTCCGTGTTTTTCAGCGCGGGAACCAGCAAACCGCGCTCGGTCTCCACGGCGATGCCGACGTTAACGTAATCCTTATAAATGATCTCGCTGGATTCCATATCCACAGACGCATTGAACTTCGGGTAAACCTTGAGCGCGGAAGCGGCCACCTTCACCACCATGACCGCCATGGTGAGGTTTCCCCCGCCTCGGGCAGCCCTGTCCGCGTAGCGTTTGCGGAGTTCTTCAAGCCGCGTTATGTCGGCGCGATCAAACTGCGTCACGTGCGGAATCTGCGTCCAGCATTGCGTCAGGTGCCGGGCCGTGGTGCGGCGGACATTGGACATCTTTTCCCGTCGCACACCCCCCCACTTCCCGAAATCCGGAATCCGGGGCTGTACGGATACTGATTCATTTTTTCGACTTTCTGCATAACGCAGGACATCATCCTTCGACACGCGGCCTTCGGGACCCGAGCCGGGAATCCGATGGATGTCGGCGCCTGCTTCCCGGGCGGCCTTTCGGGTGGCCGGCGCGGCAGGCGGTCCTGATTCCGGGGCAGTGTGCGCACTCTCCGCCGGCATGGCTTCCGGCGCGGACGGTTCCGCCTCCACCCCGCGTGCGGCAGCTGCGGAAGAGGTGTCCTCCGCCTCAATGTTCATCAGCACCTGGCCCACTTTGATTTCATCGCCCTGCTTGACCAGAATACGGACGACCCTCCCGCCGGATGATGACGGCAGTTCGAGTGAGGCCTTGTTGGTTTCCAGTTCAAGCAGCGGCTGGTCTTTCACGACGCTTTCGCCTTCGGACACCAGTATCTTCACCACATCGGCCGTTGCGATGTTTTCCCCGAGCTCGGGCAGTCTGATTTCCTTTGTCATGGGCAATCCTATGTTGTCATGGGACTCGGTTTTTCGGGATCTATGCCCAGGTCATCCCGGGCCTGCCTCACAATGTCCTCTCCAATCTTTCCCTCGCGGCAAAGTCCCGAGAGTGCGGCAAGAACGATATGAGACGAATCAACTTCAAAGAATTTCCTGAGCGCCGGCCGCCCGTCGCTTCGGCCAAAACCGTCGGTACCCAAAACAACCGGTGCCCGCGGCAGCCAGCGGCATATGCTGCCGGGAACGGCCTTCACATAATCCGTGGCCGCGACAATCGGACCGGGGGCATCGCCAAGACACCGGGTCACAAACGGAATGCGAGATTTGTCCCCGGGATGGAGGGTGTTCCATCTTTCCGCTTCCAGTCCGTCCCGATAAAGCTCCTTGTAACTTGTGACAGACCAGACATCCGCCGCCACCGCATACCGGTCCGCCAGGATATCGGCGGCCCTGAGTGCCTCGTTCAGGATCGACCCGCTTCCCAGCAGCTGGGCTCTGTGTTTTCCGTTCGCGGGGCCGGCCTCCCGGAATCTGTACAGACCCCGGATAATGCCGTTTCGTGCGCCGGCCGGCATGGCCGGCTGCGCATAATTCTCGTTCATAATGGTCATATAATAGAACACATCGTCGCCCCGGTCGTACATGCGGCGGATGCCTTCCTGAACGATAACCGCCACCTCGTAGGCATAGGCCGGATCATAGCTGATCAGATTTGGCACGGGGAAGGCCAGCAGATGGCTGTTGCCATCCTGATGCTGAAGCCCTTCGCCGGCGAGCGTGGTGCGCCCCGAGGTCCCGCCCACCAGAAAGCCCTTGCAGCGGCTGTCGCCCGCGGCCCATATCAGGTCACCGACGCGCTGCAACCCGAACATGGAATAGAAAATGAAAAAGGGAATCGTGCTGATGTTATGATTGGAATAGGCGGTGCCGGCCGCAATAAAAGAGCTGAGCGATCCGGCCTCCGTAATGCCTTCCTCAACAATCTGCCCGTCCCGGGCCTCCCGGTAGTACAGAAGACTCTTGTTGTCCACTGGTTCATAGAGCTGGCCGGGATGAGAATAGATGCCTGCCTGCCGGAACAGGGCTTCCATGCCGAATGTCCGCGCCTCATCCGGGATGATGGGAACAATGAGTTTTCCCAGGCTCTTGTCCTTCAGCAGCCGGGCGAGAAGCCGCGCGAACGCCATGGTGGTGGACACCTCGCGATCGCCGGTCCCCTGAAAGAATTCGTCGAAGAGTTCATCCTTCGGCGACGACAGTCTCTGCTGCAGCTGATGACGAACGGGCACAAAGCCGCCCAGCGCCCTGCGCCGCTCCTGAAGATACTGCATTTCACGGCTGGCCGCGGGCGGACGATAGAATGGAACCTTGGCGATCTCCGCGTCGGATATCGGAATCTCGAAACGGGTTCGGAACGCGCGCAGCTCTTCTTCATTCAGCTTCTTCTGCTGATGAGTGATATTCTTTCCCTCGCCGGCCTCGCCCAGCCCGTAGCCCTTGATCGTCTTCGCGAGGATCACAGTCGGCGATCCCTTGTGTTCACAGGCGCGCAGGTAGGCCGCATGCACCTTTTCGCGATCATGTCCTCCGCGCCGCATGTTGTGCAGATCCTCGTCCGGAATGTCCTTCACCAGTTCCAGCAGTTCGGGATGTTTGCCGAAAAAGTCGTTGCGGAAATATTCCCCGCTTTCCACAACATATTTCTGGTACTGCCCGTCCACAACCTCACCCATGCGCCGCATCAGCAGTCCGTGTTCATCCTGTTCGAGCAGCCCGTCCCATTCGCCTCCCCAAATGACCTTGATCACATTCCAGCCCGCTCCGCGGAACGCCGCTTCGAGCTCCTGGATGATCTTGGCATTCCCGCGCACGGGGCCGTCCAGGCGCTGAAGATTGCAGTTGACCACGAATATCAGATTGTCGAGGTGCTCCCGCGCAGCCAGCGTGATCGCCCCCAGAGCTTCGGGTTCATCCGTTTCCCCATCACCGACAAAAGCCCACACCCGCTGATCCGACGGATCCTTCAGTCCGCGATCCTCCAGATATTTGATAAACCGCGCCTGGTAGATGGCCGTGATCGGGCCCAGGCCCATCGAAACCGTGGGGAACTGCCAGAACTGCGGCATGAGCCAGGGATGCGGATAGGACGGGAGCCCCGGCTTCTCATGAAATTCGTGGCGGAAATTATCCACCTGCTCGAGGGGAATGCGTCCTTCCAGAAAGGCTCTTGCATAGATTCCCGGCGAGGCGTGTCCCTGAAAATAGACAAGATCCCCCGGATGCGTGTCTGTGCGCGCGCGGAAGAAGTGATTGAATCCCACCTCATAGAGCGTCGCCGCCGAGGCGTAGGTGGATATATGCCCCCCAATCCCCGCCTCTTCACGGTTGGCCCGAACCACCATGGCCATGGCATTCCACCGGATGATGTTCTCAATGCGCTTTTCAAGCTCCGCATCGCCCGGGCAGGGCGGCTGCTCATGGGGCGGAATGGTGTTGATATACGGAGTGTTTGCCACGTATGGAATCGGCACGCCTTTCCCATAGGCACAGCACGCCAATTCGCCCATCAGCTCCCTGACGCGCCCGGGACCGGCGCGCTGAAACACCTCCTCCAGCGATTCCCGCCACTCCTGTGATTCCAGGGCGTCATCTGACTGTGTTTTTTTCTCATCAGTCATTGGATCCGTCATTGGATTTCATTATGCCGGTCCGCAATCGCATCCGCAAGCACATCCAGCGCCCTGAAGTCCTTTTCTCTCGGGCAGCCGCGGCACAGCACCGGGTCAATAATCTCCACCTTCAGGTTCGGAATCAGCTCGGCGATTTTCTCGACGGATTTGCTGTTCCAGCCGTACGATCCGATGATCGAAGCATAGCGCAGTTTCGGACGGAGGGCGTTTGCAAGATGCGCCGCATAAAACACCGACGGATGCGGACCGACATGCACCGTCGGCGTGCCGATCACTATGGTTGCGGCATCCACCAGCGCAATGGCCAGCTTGCCGAGATCCGTAACAGACAGGTCAAAAAGATGCACTTTCACTCCATGCTCGGTCAGTTTCCCCGTAAGATATTCCGCCATGATCTCTGTGCTGCCGTGCATGGATATATAAGGCAGCACCACTTCGTTTTTCACAACCTCCGAAACCCAGTCCTCATAGGCGGCAATGATGAAGCCGGGCTCATCATACGCAGGCCCATGACTTGGCGCGATGATCCGGATGTCGCGCTTTTTTACTTTTTCAAGGTTGCTCCGAATCGTTGGCCGGAACGGCATCATAATTTCGGCATAGTAGCGCTTGGCCGCCTCATAAACCGCGGCTTTGTCCTTCGCATAGAGATCCGTGGTTGCAAAATGGGAACCGAAGAAGTCGCATGAAAACAGGATTTTATCTTCCGGCAGATAGGTGCACATCGTCTCTGGCCAGTGCACCCACGGCGTATATAGAAACTCCAGCGTCTTGCCGCCCAGCGAAAGCGTTTCCCCGTCCTCCACGGTCCGCACCCGATCCTCGGGAATGCACAGCAGATCCACCAGCATGCCCTTTCCCTTCGGGGTCGTCATCACCACCGCCCCGGGGTATCGCTCCAGAACTTTCGGAATGCTGCCGGAATGATCCTGTTCCGCGTGATTGGTAACAAGATAGTCAACTTTTGCGACATCGTTCAGCTGATCCATGAGGATCGCCGACTTGGCCGGATCCGCCGTGTCAATCAGCGCCGTTTTTTCGGAGCCAACGACAATATAGGCGTTGTAGCTGGTCCCGTCCGGGAGCGGGATCAGCGAGTCAAACAGCCGCCTGTTCCAGTCCTGCGCCCCGATCCGGAACACGCTGTCAGCTAATGTTCTTCCCTTCATGACAACCTCCTGTCTGTTGCTGATCAAACTCGACGAGATCCGCCGTTTGCGCCCCTGCGTTTTTCATATCAGGGATTGCCTTTGCCCCGTCATGAAGCCGCAAAACCGGTTTCATCAGAAAGCCAATCTGTCTTCGTCACCGCAAAACGCCCGGACGATCCGCGGCATCTTCCGCGTCTGCCGCGGAAAAATACGTCCGGATTATCGGCCGCGCAGGAATCAGCGTTCCGCAAATGTCGCGCAGTCTGCCTGGCCACCCCGCATCAGAACCGCGATGCCGTCTGCCTGGCACTCGAAATCTTCATTGTGGATGCAGGTTGTCGCCCTGCAGGCGCCGACCCCGGCCGGGTCCATCCGATGCGCGTGCCCCTGAGCCGGCATCATGGTGTCGCACTTGTGATCGGCGCCGCCCCCGACTGTAATGGCCCGGGCATGACAGCCGCCGTCGTGGTTGTACACGCATGTCCCCACCGCACACTTCGACACCTCCGGCATCTCAATCTTTCTTTTCATCTCGCGTCCTCCCTCTGCTGTTTCTGCAATCTCAGTCATACCTGCAATTACAAGTGACAGTTTATTTTTTCCATATAAAGCCGCAACCAGGGCAGACCTGATATGACTGTTCGAAAACCCCTACCGCAATGGAGTCACAAACAGCCCAGGCTCGATCACCTGCGCCTTCCGCTCCTGCGGGACAAGCCCGCAGCGGCGCAGAAATGTCAATAATGGCCCAAAAACGCTCAAAAACATCAAATTATGGCCGAAAAGTGCCATAAACAGCCCGTTTTTGACCTGTAAACTGCTGATATTGAGTATAGCTTCCATTCCCGCCCCGGTCATGTAAGGTATTCCGAGATTTGTTATCAGGACTTTGCTGATGGCGCCGCCGCGACAAGGCGCCTATTCTGTTAAAAAAGATCATAAACGAAATGCCACGGGAGGAAAAACAAATGTCAGACATCCGCACCACCTACATGGGAATTGAGCTGGCCAATCCATTCATCGCCGGAGCCAGCGCGCTGACCGCGAGCATGAAATTCATTCATCAGATTGAAGAGGCCGGCGCGGGGGCGCTTGTGACTAAATCCCTTTTTGAAGAACAGATCGGCCTGGAAGAGCTGAAGTTCGACGACACGCTCCACCAGTACGATGCCCGCCATGCCGAAATGATCACGACCATGCCCGACCTGAAGCATGCCGGCCCCGAAGAACACCTCATGTGGGTTAGGAAAACGAAGAAGGAAGTCCGTATTCCCGTCATCGGAAGCATCAATGCCGTGCATGAAGAGACCTGGCTGGAATACGCAAAGCGAATGGAGGACACCGGCGTGGACGGACTGGAGTGCAATTTCTTCGCGTCGCCGAAAGATCCCGCGAGAAAGGGGTCTGACATTGAGAAGGAACAGATTGATCTGGCCGCAAAGCTCGTGCAGGCCGCGTCCATTCCCGTGAGCATCAAACTCAGCACCTTCTACAGCAATCCGCTGAACGTCATCCATCAGATGGACAAGGCGGGCGCGGCCGGGTTCGTGATCTTTAACCGCCTGTTTGAGCCGGACATTGACCTGGAGAAACAGGAGCTTTGCGCGCCCTTCAATTTGAGCCACGAGACCGATTACCGGCTGCCGCTGCGCTACGCGGGCCTGCTGGAGGGCTCAATCCGGGCCGGCATCTGCTGCAGCGGAGGATTCTTTCAGGCATCGCATGCTGCCAAAGCTGTACTCGCAGGCGCTGATGCCGTGCAGATGGTCACCACACTTTTCCAGAACGGGATTGGTTACATCCGCACAATGAAGAACGAACTCCAGGCATGGATGGACAAAATGGGATATTCAACGCTGAAGGACTGCCGCGGGAAAATGAGCCAGCGGCACGTCAGCGATCCGTGGGCCTACACGCGCGGCCAGTACGCCGCGCTGCTGATGAACCCGCGCGAGGTGCTGGCTCAGTATCCGAAGCCGTAGGCGCTTTTCCGCCCGCCGTCCGCAGAAACATGTATATAGGACTAATTTGGTCCTATTTTCATAAAAATGCCTTTTTTTGGCGATTTTTCGCGTTTTTGGGCCATTTTTGGCCTTTTTGGGCCATTTTCGGCCGATTTTGAGCATTTTTTTGCCTTTTTGAGCGTTTTTGAGGACAGGATTCAGGAGTCAGAAGTCAGGATTCAGAACAGGAATTTTTTATCATGAAGAAAAGAAGGACATGAAGGGCTGTATCCTGTCATCATCTTCTTTCCGTCTTCGTGATCTTCACGGTTTCATTTTATCTGCGTCAATGCGTTCTGCGCGAGACATTCACGTTTTCGCGTGTTTCGCGCTTTTCGCAAATGTTTTCACCATGAAGAACACGGTATTGAGGCCGGTCAAATGATGGCCGCAACCGCCAAAGTGACCGCAAGGAAACAAATCAGGACGGCAATGCAGATCCGTTCCATTTTGTCGCCAAGGTTGATGTTTTCGTATGCCGAAAATCCAATATTCCGCTGACGTGTCGTTGTCTTCATAACCGCCCCCCCCTCATCCGCCGCAAAGCCATTCCAAGGCCCGGTCTTTGCTGACGAACGTCTTCAGCGTGTAGCCGCCGCACTGGGCCGCGCTTTCAAAAAACACCAGGAGCTTGTCCTTCTCCCTGTAAACAAACGCCACCCGCGCGTGTTTCGGAAAATGCAGATCTCCCATATAGAGCACCAGGTCCAGCGCATCGCTCATGGTCGGCTCGTGCGGCACGGCCGCCCGGGTAATGTCCAGCAGCAGGCGATCACTCGCACCCGCGCATAAAATGTTTGCCGCCTGCATCAGGACGTTCTTCCTGTCATCCTGACAGAGATCGCCCTCCACAACAATTTCGACGGCGTTCCCGCCCGGCATGGTCGCTGTTGAAAAACTCATGACGTCCGGCTGAATATTTGATCACATTGACGGAATATAATCATCGCGTGACTTTCCTGTTTGTCTTCTTCCCCCCGTGACGCCCGACGCATGAGCCGTCACTCAGAATACGCATCCATCCTGCCGCGGGATGAATGCGAACGCCATCGGGCCGATCCTGATAGGCCTGTGCGAAATCCCTGACCCGGCTCCCAGCCTGACCACCCGGCCGCAGCCATCCCGTCAGGTATTTCGAACACCGATCCCAGCGCCGCCCTCATGGCGCCCCCATGCGTGTTTATGGGAGAGTGCGCATCAACAAGGAATTCGATTATGCAGAGACTGATTCAGGAAAGGAGCGAATAACGGCTATGACCATTGCACTGGCTTCGGATCACGCCGGATACAAATACAAGGAAGCGGTGAAGTGCTTCCTGCATGACAGAGGCTACGACGTGGCCGACTGCGGAACCAGCAGCGAAGAAGCAGTTGATTATCCGCTCGTCGTCATGCCCGTGGCCAAAGACGTGGCGATCGGCCGGTACGACCGGGCGATCGTCTTTGGCCGCTCCGGAAACGGCGAGGCTATGGCGGCCAACCGCATCCCGGGGATTCGCTGCGCGCTCTGCTGGAACACGGAGACGGCCCGTCTTTCGCGCGAGCACAACGACGCCAATATGCTTTCCATCGGGCAGGATCTGGTGCCGCTGGAAACGGCGCTGGACATTGTGCGCGTCTGGCTGTCAACGGCCTTCAGCGGCGGGCGGCACGAACAGCGGATCAGGCTGCTGGATGAAACGGTTTAATAATCTGAAAAGGAGAAAAACAATGACAAAGATTCAGGTGGTGTTTTACAGCATGTACGGTCACGTCTACAAGCTGGCGGAAGCAGAAGCGGCCGGTGCCCGCGAAATTTCAGGCTGCGATGTCAAGCTGTACCAGGTGCCGGAGCTGGTTCCGGATGAAGCCCTCGAGAAAAGCGGCGCGAAGGCCGCGCGCAAGGCCTTTGCGCATGTGCCGGTCATCGAACCGGATGATCTGGCGAAGGCGGACGCCGTCATCTTCGGCACGCCGACCCGCTTTGGAAACATGTGCGCGCAGATGCGAAACCTGCTGGACCAGACGGGAGGGCTGTGGATGAAAGGCGCGCTGGTCGGGAAAATCGGCAGCGTGTTCACCTGCACGGGCACACAGCACGGCGGGCAGGAAACAACCATTACCAGCTTTCATTCCACGCTGCTTCACCAGGGCATGATCATTGTCGGCGTCCCGTACACGGAACCGCGCCTGCTCAACATGAATGAGATCACCGGCGGATCGCCCTACGGAGCCAGCTCAATGGCCGGGGGCGACGGGTCCCGGCAGCCCACGGAGAACGAGCTGGCCATTGCCCGGTTCCAGGGCCGGCATGTGGCGGAAATCGCCAGGCGCCTGACGAAATGATAGTAGCCGGGAGCAGAATGGGTAAACTGCAGCGCAAACAGGCAAAGAGCCGGGCGACCATTCTCGTGGCGGCCCTGGTGTGGTGCGCAGGATGCGGACAATCAGGAGAGGAACAGTTCATGACGCAGAAAAACGGAACGCCTGAGATCAGCAGGCGGACGGGCTCCCAGCCCAACCGCCTGGCCGGAGAGAAAAGCCCCTATCTGCTCCAGCATGCCGACAATCCCGTCGCATGGTATCCATGGGGCACGGAAGCCTTCGAGCTTGCCCGGCGGCTGAACAAGCCCATCTTCCTTTCCATCGGCTACTCCACGTGCCACTGGTGCCATGTGATGGAGCATGAGTCGTTTGAAGATCCGGAGGTGGCCGCCCTGCTCAATGACGCCTTTGTATGCATCAAAGTGGACCGCGAGGAGCGCCCGGACATTGACAACCTGTACATGACGGTCTGCCAGATGCTGACCGGGGCGGGCGGCTGGCCGCTGACCATTGTCATGACCCCCGGCAAAAAACCCTTCTTCGCCGGAACCTACTTCCCCAAAAAAAGCCGTCTCGGCCGCATCGGCATGATGGACCTGATTCCGCAGCTGAAGCAGGCATGGGATGAACGGGGTGACGAAGTCGCCGCTTCGGCCAACCAGATCACGGCCGCCCTTGGCGATCACAGCAGCGGGGCCGCGGGCGAAGGGATTGATCTGTCCGTTCTGGACACAGCCTTCGAGCAGCTTGCCGAATCACACGACATTGTTCACGGCGGGTTCGGACGCGCGCCCAAATTCCCCACGCCCCACTCGCTCATGTTTCTGCTGCGCCACTGGCACAGAACCGGAAAGCAGCAGGCGCGGGACATGGTGGAACGCACGCTCTACGCCATGCGGAGAGGCGGCATCTTCGACCAGGTCGGGTTCGGGTTTCACCGCTATGCCACGGACCGGGAGTGGCTGGTGCCGCACTTCGAAAAGATGCTCTACGACCAGGCGCTCATTGTGATGGCCTATGCCGAGGCCTATCAGGCCACGCAGAATCCGGAATACAGGGACACCGCCGAAAAAACAATCACGTACGTGCTGCGCGATTTGACATCCCCGGAAGGAGCTTTTTACACCGCCGAGGACGCCGACAGCGAAGGCGTGGAAGGCAAGTTCTACGTCTGGACCGCCGGCGAGATCGAGTCCGTCCTCGGAGAAATCCGGGGCAAGGCATTCAGCAGAGCCTTCGGGATTGAAGCGCGCGGCAATTATGCCGATGAAGCCACCGGGAAAAAAACCGGCAAAAACATTCTGCATGTTCCGCCGGGAGAAACCGCCTCCGTCAGCGATCTCGAAAAGTTCGAGCCGGACCGGGCGAAGCTTTTCGCCGCGCGGGAAAAGCGCATTCATCCCTTCAAGGACGACAAGATCCTCACCGACTGGAACGGCCTGATGATTGCGTCTCTGGCGATGGCCTCCCGCGCATTCGATGAACCGCGCTACGCCCGGGCGGCGGAGCAGGCCGCCGGTTTCATTCTGGACCGGATGGCGGATCAGGACGGCGCGCTTCTGCACAGATTCCGCGACCGCGAGGCCGGCGTGCGCGGCGGGCTCGATGACTATGCCTTCATGGTCTGGGCGCTGCTGGAACTCTACGAAACCACCTTCGATGTGAAATGGCTCAAAGCCGCGCTGGATTTTGACCGGAAGATGAATGAGGACTTCCGGGATGAGGCCGGCGGAGGATTCTTCCTGGCTTCCCGCAAGGCGGATGACCTGCTGATCAGGCAGAAGACCATTTATGACGGGGCCGTGCCTTCGGGAAATTCAATTGCGGTCTGGAACATGCTTCGTCTCGGCCGGATCACCGGCGATCCGGCCTATGAGGAAAGGGCGTCCTCGCTCATGCGCGCATTTGCAGGCAACGTCGAGCGCGCGCCTTCGGGGCAGACCATGCTCCTGTGCGCGGTGGGATTCGGAATCGGCCCGTCGTTTGAAGTGGTGATATCCGGCACGCCCGGCGCAGACGACACCGAAGCAATGATCCGGGCGCTGCGACAGCGGTTCATTCCCAACAAAGTTGTTCTGCTGCGTCCCTCCGGCAGCGGCAAGCCGGAAATCTCGGCGCTGGCCGAATTCACGGCCGGGCAGCAGGCCATCGGCGGAAAAGCCACCGCCTATGTTTGCAGGAACCATGCCTGTGCAGCGCCCACCACCAGCATCGAGGAAATGCTGAAGCTCCTGGAGTGAAGGAACAGAAGACAGAATTCAGAAGTCAGCACTCAGAACATTGTGATTTTTGTGCCATTTGCAGCCATTTCAGAAGTTGGCCAAAAAAGGCACATAATTCACAAAAGATTATCAACGCTGCAGCCTTCAATCTGCGCGGCCCTTTCCATTCCAAGATTCCTGAGTTCATGAGTTCCAGATATGATTTCTGAATCAGAATTTTGGGGCACGTCCCTGACAGCGGGCGCCGGATTTTTCAGAAGAGAATTTCCGCCAGCACCGCCGGGTCCAGGCGGAACGGCGAGCCATGACCCTCGAAGAATCCGTGCATTTCAATCAAATGGATGTTGAGTTCGGACCACTGGATGGATTGTCCCGTCCGCATGTTCTTCGCGGTCACAACGGTTTTCGAGAATGTTCCCGGATGAGGCCAGGGACAGGGGATTTTTCCCCGCGTGTCGGTCACGGCGGCCTCGATGTTTTCATCCACCTTCACCCATGATCCAAGCCCCCGCTCCGCAAGCGCAGAGATGTGCCGCATTCTGTCCGCGATGTCATATCGCGTATGCCCCAGCCGCACCAGCTCGGCCGCATCCGCCTCGAGAATCTCCTCCAGCGGACGGCGGTCCGATCCCAGAAATCCGCCCCCGGCGATTTTCGAGGACCGGAGAATTTCTTCAAGCCGCTGCATGTCGGGTGATGGCTTCATTCATCCTCCTCAGAATTTATCATAGAAAATTTTGTCCTCAGGCATGCCGAGTTTGACCAGCACTTTGATGGCGGCATCAATCATTCCCGGACTGCCGCAGAGATATCCTTCGCAGCCGGCGGCATCCTTGACGTTCCGCCGCAGCGCTTCCGTCACCAGCCCAGTCTCCCCTTCCCACTTTTCGCCGTCACCGGGTTTGGAGATCACCGGCACAAAATGAAAACTGCCCACCGACTGCTCGAACTCCTTCATCAGGTCCAGGTAAAAGAGTTCCCGGACCTGGTTTGCGCCAAAGAAATAGGTCGTTTTGCGTTTGTTCCCGGAGTTTTTCATGTGATGCAGGATGCACTTCATCGGTGCCATCCCGGATCCTCCGGCCACGAAGATCATGGGCGCTTCGCTGCCGCTGAGACCGAATTTCCCGTACGGCCCGTTGATCCGGACTTCGCCGCCCTCTTTGAGATGCTCGAAGCACCACGTTGTGCAGATGCCGCCCGGAACAAGCCGGATGACCAGATCCACATGTTTCTTATCGGCCGGATCGGAGGCAATGGAATAGGCGCGGTACACCTCTTCCTTGCCGTCGTATGCCGGGCTGAAGAGCTGAACGTACTGGCCGGGAATATAGGACATCTCCGCCGGTTCTTTGAGTTCGAGCCGGAATTCCTTGATGTCGTGCGTGAGGTCAATGATTTTTGTGCAGGTGCAGGCGTACTCCCGGATCGAAAGAAGCTCTTCGGGAATCTCGATCCGCAGGTCATTCCTGACTTTGACCTGACAGGACAGCCGGACGCCGTTTTTCTTTTCCTCGGCATCCAGGTACGGCTCTTCCGTGGGAACAACCGGTCCGCCGCCCTCCAGCACCTTCACCTTGCAGTAGGCGCAGGTCCCCCGCCCTCCGCACGCGCTGGGTATGAAAATCTTGTTCTGCGAAAGGCTTTCCAGAAGCGAGGCGCCGCCCTCCACGGTGATGGTTTTGGAATCGTTGACCTTGATCCCGCATTTTCCGTAGTTTGCCATGAACCGCTGGGCGACCACCAGCACGGCGGCCAGAACAGCCGCAATGGCGCTCACAATAAGAACGGATAAAAGAATTTCCGTCATGAACAAACTTCCGTCAGTTGCCGCTCAATACCCCGGTGAAGCCGATGAATGCCAAGGCCATCAGGCCCACAATAATCAGTGTGATGCCCGGCCCCTGCAGTCCCGCGGGGATCTTGTCGGACTTCAGTTTCTCCCGTATGCCTGCCATGGCCAGAATAGCCAGCATCCATCCAAAGCCACTGCCCAGGCCGAAGGCCACGGTATCGAGAAACGAGTATTCGCGGATCACCATGAACAAACTGGCGCCCAGGATCGCGCAGTTCACAGTGATCAGCGGCAGAAAAATTCCAAGGCTCTGGTAGAGCGCCGGCGAGTAGCGGTCGAGGACCATTTCCACGAACTGCACAAAAGCCGCAATCATGATGATGAACATGATGAAGCGCAGAAACTCCAGGTTCAGCGGCACGAGGACATAGCGGTAAACAACCCAGTTGATCATGCACGTTCCGGTAAGGACGAAAACGACTGCCCATCCAAGCCCGAGGGACGTCTTGACCTGCCGGGACACGGACAGGAAGGGGCACATCCCGAGAAACTGGGTCAGCAGGATATTCCCTGTGAACGCGGCGCTGAAGGCCACGACCAATGCCTGCGTGAGTGCGCCTCCTGAGTTCATTTTGCACCTTTTTCCTGTTTGTCGGGCTGGACGGTCCGGAAGGCCCAGACCGCAAGCGCCAGCATGAAAAACGCTCCCGGCGGCATGACCATAATGGTCCACTTGTCCCAATAGGGACCCGAGAAGTACGGCATGGCATAGCCCAGCAGCGACCCCAGCCCGAGCAGCTCGCGCGGAATGGCGATGAGCAGAAGCAGAATGCTGTAGCCCAGGCCGTTGAAAAATCCGTCCACCAGCGCCGTGAACGGCGGCTGGGTCAGCGCGCAGGCCTCCGCCCGTCCCATGACGATGCAGTTGGTGATGATCAGGCCGACGTACGGGCCGAGGTTCTGGCTCATTTCCGGCCAATAGGCCTTGAGCGCGATATCCACCATGATGACATAGAACGCAATGATCAGTGTTTCCACCATCATCCGGATGTTCCGCGGCGTCCACTTGCGAAGCAGGGATATGCTCAGACTGCTCATCGAAAGGGTCACGACCAGCCCCGCGCACATGACCAGCGTGTTCAGCACCATGTTGGTCACGGCCAGCGTGCTGCAGATGCCAAGCACCTGGCGGAAGATCGGGTTGTTGCCCCAGATCCCCTCGATCGCCAGCGCCTTAACGGTTTTCTGTCCGCCTCCCGCCCCGTTCATCAGACACCCCCCCGGTCCTTCCCGGCGGCCGCATCATCATCGCCGGATTTGCTCAGGTCCATTTTCTTCCGCCAGGCATCGAGGGCATTATTGAGAATGTCCTCCAGCCTCGTGCAGGTCTGCGTGGCGCCGGTGATCGCGTCCACCTCGTTTTCCCCGGATTTTGCGCCGGAGGATTTCAGCGCAAGCGCGGGACTGCCGGCATCGAGCTTCAGTTCCCGGAACTGGTCGGTGAAGTATGGCTTCACGATTTCAGCGCCAAGCCCCGGAGTCTCGCTCTGTTCATAGAAAGCCATCCCCGTGAGCACGGACCCGTCGGGCTTGATGCCCATCACCCCTTTAATCTGATTCCAGAACCCGCGCCCCTCAAAGGGAACGGCGTAGGCCTCCAGCTTGCCGCCGCGCACCAGGCGGTAGGCCCCGGCAGACTCTTCGGCGGGTTCCTGCACATTTTCCAGAAACGCCTGATGGACGCTGGCCGGCGACATTTTTTCTCCCGCATCCCAGCCCAGCGCGAACAGCACGGCTTCTTCGAACAGCACCTGCCGGTTGGCTTCCACGCGGTCCTCCGTCATCCGGTTGAGCCCGATCAAAACACCGGTTGAGACAAAGGTGACCGCGAACATATAGAACACCGGATACGCGCGCCGGTCTCTCAGTTTGGCTGCCGGTTTTTCCGTCATGCCGCCTCGGCTTTCCCGGATTTCCGCAGCGCCTTGGCCGCGTAGTCCAGAATCGGGGCAAACATGTTGCCGATGAGAATCGAGAACATGAGCCCGCCGTTGAAGATGGAGAAATTCTTGATGATCAGTGTGCACGTGCCGATCAGAATGGCATAGGCGATTCGCCCTCCCTGCGTGGACGGGGCCGATATGGGATCGGTCACCATGAAGAACGCCCCGAACAGGAAGCCGCCGCCGAGAAGAGCCTGCAAACCGGTCGGCACCGGCTCAACCCCCAGCGAGTGCAGAACCTGATTGAGCACGGCATAAGTCACAATGACCGTAATGATCAGTGTCCTGTTCGCAGTCTTGGTGAAATACAGATACGCTCCGCCGATGAGAATCAGCAGTGCGCTGGTCACACCCATCGTGCCGGAAATCCGGCCCAGAAACAGCCCATAGAACATATCCGACGAGGAGAGACTGATCTCGCCCGCCTTCAGAAGAGCCATGGGCGTGGCCGATGTGATCGCATCCACACTTGCCGTGGTCCATTGCGTCAGCGCGCCGAGCGGACCCTGCGCCGCCGGAGCCCATGTGCTGGTCATGGCCACGGGAAAACAGACATACACAAAACAGCGGCCCGCGACGGCCGGATTGAACACATTCCGGCCGAATCCGCCAAAGGCTTCCTTGACGAATGCGATCGCGAACACAATGCCGATAATCAGGACATGCCACGGGATGGTGGGCGGCATGACCAGCGCATAGAGAATGCCAGTAACAAAAACCGCCTCGCTCACGGGTTCCTTCCGCCGGCGGCAGAACGAATATTCGGTCAGAAATGCGGCCAGACAGGAAACGGCGATCACGGCCAGAGAGCGCCACCCAAAAAAGTAGACTGATCCGGCCGTGCATGGAAGCGTGGCCAAGATCACCCGTCGCATCAGCGGCTGTCTTCGGAAAAGTCCCATCAAATCCTCAATGGTTCAGCTTGCCCGAAATGCAGAATACTCAATTCGCATCGGGAAAACAACAGGACAGTTGTTCCTGCTGCTCTTTCGCAAACGACACTGGACGATAAGCCGCGAGGCGGCTATGAGCATTTCCCCTATTCCAGCCCGCGAAATACCCGATCCGGGACAGCATTCGGAAAATTTCGGCTTTTTTGCTATTTTAGGCCATTTTTGGCGCTTTTTTTGGCCGTTTTTGAGCGTTTTTCGAGCTTTTGGGGCCGTTTTTTAGCCCTTTTTATGTTTTCAGTACACCGGATCAGCCGCGATGCGGTAATAGAGGCAGTCGCCCGGTGGATTGGTGTCGGTCAGAGTTTTTGATGACCACAGCAATGTCTCCGCGGCCGAAATGTATACATTGGTCCAGACCGGGTTCACGAGACTGGTGCAGCGCTCCATGGCATAACTGTGGCCTTTGAGCGTTGGTGTGGTAATGGCGAACCCGCTGGTGAAACCCGCGACCGCTGCAACGGGGGGATGCTCGCGCTGAAGCAGGCGGTTGGGCTCATCATTGATGTTCAGCAGGAATTCATAAGCCATCGGCAGGCGGGCGTCCCACGCGGCCTCATTATGGATGTGGCCGCAACCGATTTCACTGCGGAGCGTTTCGTTGGGGACGTAATCATCACGAAGGAGGAGATCATAGACAGCCCAGTGATCGTTCCACATCTCGGGCTCATCCCCGTCGGACTCGCCCGTGCCCATGTCCATATAGATGCGCAGGCCGGAGGTGTCGTTGCTTTCCATGCGCCCCTTGAGGACCGGGGATATCCACATAGCCGTGGACATCGGGCCGATCTTCCCGAAGACGTTGGTCTCGAGGCCGAGATAGAACGACACCACGCCGCCGCACGAAGATCCAAGCGTCAGAGTGTTGTCGCGGTCGCTCAGCGTGCGGTAATTCCAGTCCATCATCGGCCGGACATTATGAATCAGGAAGTTGGCGTACTGGTCGGCGACGCCGGGGCGGCCCGCATAGGTATCGTACGGCGGCAGGTATTCGTGAATGCGGTTGGTGGAGTTGTCCACGGCGGCGATGATGGTTTCGCGCATCATGCCGAGGCTGATCATGTGGTCGGCGTTGGTCTCGGCGGACCACGTGCCGTAGATGCCGCCGGGCTGAAACACATTCTGGCCGTCGTGCATGTAAAGCACAGGATATTTCTTCCATGTGTTCTGGTCATACCCGCGCGGCAGGTAAATCTGGACGGTGCGGCCGGGAATCGCGGGGAATGACGATCCGCAGTTGGTGACAATGATCCGGCTGACGGAAACGCTGGCGGGCGGCCAGTAGTTATAAATCTGCCCATCTTGCAGGACAAACGCATCCAGCACCGTGTAATAGTCGCCGCCCGTGGCCGGGGAATGGTCCCAGAAAAGCGATCCACCCAGATTTCCATTGGGCACAAAGGTCAGCTTCTCGCCCGGGTCCCCGATGCCGTCGGCGCGGTACAGGAACTCGCCGGAAACCCGGCCGGTGCTCACCTGCGTCATGGCGGTTGAATACCAGTTGGCGTCGAGGCCGGACTGCCAGATGAGGTTCACATTGGTCCATCCGCTGAAATACCAGATGCTCTTTGATGAGAACGGTGCGGCGGGCCCAGAGGGGATGCTGGCGGAGAGGTTCTCGCCGTCCTGCCAGACGGCGTTGGCGCCGTCGCAGTAGTTTTCGAAGGAATTGGTGCGGATGATGAACTTGTATTCCAGCGCATGCCCGGCTTCGATCGCGACCTGTCCGGTCCACACGTTTCCGGAAGTCCAGTGGAGCTTCCGGGCCATTGCGGGATTCCAGCTTCCCATGTCGGGATGGTTGCCGGCCACAAACAGTTCACTCCCCAGTCCCGTGTTGGTGGTGTATGTGAATGACTGCACAACTTTTCCGTGAGGCGTAACCTCTGCGCAGGCTCCGGCCAGCGAAATCAAAACCGCCAGGACACTCCCAACTCCCTGTTTTATCCTCATGGGAACGACTTCATAGCCCGTCTGCCCCCGAACTCAAGAACAAACTGTGTTTTGCACCAACGGCGCGAAACGAAATAATTCAGAGAATATAGTTGATCTACGCCGGGCCGTGAGTAGCATTTCCCTTGTGTTCGACATTGTGTCAACAACAACAACCAGGAGGCAGTCATGTCGTTAGAGAGTGCAAAGAAGTTCCTCGCAGACGTTAAGAAAAACCCGGCGCTGGCCAAGAAGCTTGCAGGCGCAAAGACGCAGCAGGACAAAGAGAAAATTGTCAAAGCCGCGGGTTATGATTTCACGCAGAGCGAATTCAACGAGTGCCGCAAGGGCGAGCTTTCCTCCAAGGACCTGGACAAGGTCTCCGGCGGCGGCTATGTTTGCTGCGGCGATACGGGCTGCGGACAGCACTAAACCGAATCTGGTATAAAAAAACGGCCGGGGTTTCCCGGCCGTTTTTTTGTTGCCAAAACAGGGCTGGAAGTTTGTAGTCATCCCCTATGAGTTTCGTTTCCGTCACATCTTTGTCCCGGCTCACTCCGGGAGCATCCGGCCCCGGCGCCTTTCGCTCGAATATCGGGAAATCCGCTTTTCATTTTTCGTTCAACGGCCGCGATTATATCCATGCGCCCGCAACGGGCACTTTTGTAAAACTCAGCGGCGAGATGCTGAAGATTCTGAAAGCCTTCGACGGCAAGAGCACACCACCCCATTGCGGCGGCGCTGATTTCACGCAACTTCTCAAAATCCTGGCGGCGGCCGGGGTGCTGGAAGCGGAAGGCCGCAGCACAAAGGCAACACCGGTAATTCCGGAAATCATCCCCACTTT
Organism: Kiritimatiellia bacterium; assembly: GCA_050178035.1. GTDB lineage: Bacteria > Verrucomicrobiota > Kiritimatiellia > JAKQHR01 > JAKQHR01 > JAKQHR01. The sequence goes on along the minus strand of JBFXGK010000008.1, from coordinate 75,279 downwards.
CGCGGTATTGCCCGCCACCTCGTGCCAGTTGAAATGCATCTACTGTTATTCCGCATCCTGCGCCCCCGGCCGGGGCATCTTTGTGGATAGAAAAGTTTTTGACCGGTACATCGAAGAATGCCTGGCGAAATTTTTTCCGGTGGCCTCCAAGGCCAATCTTCTTCTGCACGGTGGCGGAGAACCCACGCTCGACCGCGAACTCTTCAAGTACCTAGTCACGGAATTTGAAAACAGATGCGGAAACGTTTGGATGGAACCCGGCTTTTTCATGACATCCAACGGAATGTTCACGGATGAGCTTTGCGATTTCATTATTGAACACAAAATACGATGCCAGATCAGTCTGGACGGTCCGGAAGACATCCATGATGCGCAGCGGCCGGCAAGAAGCGGCGAACCGGGCTACCGGCGCGTGGAAAAAAATATCAAACGCCTCGCGGCAGGCGGAATCGAGGTGAGCATCCGCTCCACGGTGACTTCGGCTTCGGTTTCCCGGATGGCCGACACGGTGGACCTTGCCCGCGAGCTGGGCGCGGGGCTGGTGCATTTCAGCCGGCTCAAGAATACCGGCCGGGCGCACAGCTCCGGCATCGCCGGGCCGGACAATCGCGAATACGAGGAAGGTTTCGCCGAAGCTTTTGAAAGGTCGCTGTCGCACGAAATCGCCATCAAGGCCGAAGGAACCTACTGCGTCCGCACAAACGGCAGAAACATTTACTGCGGCGCGTGCGGCAGCAACATGATTCTGTCTTCCGCGGGATACCTGACCGCCTGCACCGAAGTGCAGGACCCGTCCGAACCCGGAGCGGACTGTTTTATCATCGGCCGGGTGGATCCGAATGACGAGAACTCTTTGATGGAAAACGGCCAGAGATTTGCGCTGGCGCGCAGAACTTCAGACAGCATGAACGGCTGCACGGACTGCTTTCTCAAGTATTCATGCGCCGGGGAATGCCCGGCCATGATCCTGAACCTCACCGGCGACCTGTACGGCCATTCAGACGAAGTTTGCGACGCGGTGAAGAGAATGAACGCCCGCGTGATCGAAACCCTCTGCGATCGCAGCCGCGGACCTGTCAGGCTTGTATCGGGAGAACTGGTCGAACCTTTCAAGCACGAGTACAGGAGCGAATGACCGTGCAGGGCTATGACATAAAGCGTTTTGCGGAATGCGTTAAATATGATCCCGCTTTTGCCGGACGATTCAGCAGGAACGGTGCCGCGGTGCTGGAGGAGTACCGGATCAACGGCGACCCGCAGACGCTGGCCCGCATGCTGGCCTCGCAAAAGGATCTTTCAAATCCCGACGAAACCCTTATTGAAGACAATCCGGCATTCAGCGACTACTGCGCCTTTGCTTCGAACCTGAGAGAAGCGTCGCAGGGCAGCCGGCACGTCACCATGCTGTCCGGAAACGCGTTTGGCGACTGGCACAGCCGGCAGAAAATCCGGTTCGAAAACCAGGCTCCGGAAGGCCTGGCCGCGGAAAATTCGCATATTTATTTCGCCGTGGAGCTCTCCAAGGGCTGCTCCGTGGGCTGCCCGTACTGCGCCGGGGCTTCCGGAAAACTGCAGGGCTATTATGAATTCACGGAAGAGAACTGCAGCCTGATGCTCGGGATGATTCGGAGTATCCACCGCCTTGCCGACTGCAGTTCGCCGCGGGGATTGCTTTATTGCTATACCGAGCCGTTCGATAATCCCGACTACGAAAGATTCCTCCAGCGGTATTACGAATCCTTTGGCGCGATCCCGCAGACCACCGCCGCGGACTGGATGAACCATGTGGAGCGGACCCGGAAACTGCTGCGGTGGTGCCTCGATCACAGGGCCGGAATCCAGAGGCTTTCCATCAACAGCCTCGACGATTTCCGGCTGTGCATGAGAAGTTTCGGTTCCGAGGAGTTTAAGAATGTTCTTCTCGCCTGCCGGTATCCCGAGGCGGACGGTGTCATCTACCGGGCGGGCCGCGCGAGGAAGAAGGACAACGCCGTTGACGGGACGTCGTGCTGCGTCACGGGTTTTCTGATCAACATGGTGGACCGAAGCATAAAGCTGGTCACCCCGTGCATTGAGCCGGACAAATGGCCGTGCGGTTACAGGATCATCGCATCCGGCAAGTTTGAGACCGAGGCCGACTTCGGGGCCTTTCTTGACTGGTGCACAGAGCATGTTTTCAACAAGGCATTTGATGGCGAAACCAAGCCGCTTCTGCGGGGAGATTTCTCGGTCAAGCAGGGATCCGGCGAGGTATGCCTGCTGAGCCGGTATAAGAAGTTCACATTCCGGAAGCCCCTGGAAAAAGAACTGGTACTGAGGCTGGACGGCAAAAAGACACTTGATGACATCACCCGGCAGTTTGATGAGAATGCGGGCGAGGCATATACCTTCCTTCAGCTCCTGTGGGACGAGGGACTTCTCGCCGAGCCCGAAGGACTGACAGCGGAGCGGTAACAACCCGTCTACAGCAGATCCTTCCAGTAATGGGAGATCCTCAGATATCCCTTGGCCTTGACCAGGCCACCCGGTCCTATGACCAGCTTGATGTGGTTTGGGTTCACCACAAGGTAGCTGAAACATTCGAGTGCGTGTTTTTCCCAGCAGCGACGGACATCGCCGGGCCAGACCTCAAGGTGGTCCGATATCGCCAGATAACCGCTTGCATTGAGAAACGCGTCCATCTTGGTGGTGGAACATCCCGCGCATGACGAAATGATTTCAAGCGCCCTTCTCCATCCCGGCTCCTCTGAAGGCGCGTGATTCTTGAAACTGAGCTCCCATCCGAGCCGTTCGCCCGACGATGTGTCCGCGTCTATGGCAAGATCCATCGCCCCGCCCAACGCAGACAGCTTGTCCCGGTATGCAATGGCCGTGTCCGAAATGCCGCCATAGCCGGTCTTCTGAAGAAACCCGGAAAGCTGGTCGGCCGTGATTCTGTCAAGCCCCTCGCAGCACAGCCTGATGGCAGCGGGATCGCGCGACAGCATGATGCCAAACTGGGCGATCCGGCAACCCTCCGGAAGTGCGGTGATGGCATTCAAAGTCTTGTTCAGCAGCGACCGCGGATACGCTTTCTCGCCCAGCATGCGGGCCGTTGTTTCTGCCATGCCGATTTCATTTGCCCTGACATCTTTCGAGGATCTTTGAATCGCCGGGGTCAGGAATACTGACGGGCACACATCCGGATCCCTGCTGCAGTCGAATTCTATTCCGGACGAGCGCAGATAACGCAGAAGAACGCCGCCGGGAGAGCGCATCCCGGAGATGAGTTTGACCGCGTGTTCCCACGCGGAATGCCGATCGCCCCGCTGCGCCCATTCGGACAGAAGCAGATCACAACAACCGGAGTCATGATGGAGGGCAAAGGACAGGTCGCCCAGCGCAGAGGAGTCGTCCAGCGGGAATTCTAGAAGTCCGTAAAAAAGAGCTGTTCTCGACGGGAGGCCCGCGGCCGATTGGATAATGCGCTTGTATCCCTCATCGGATATCAGGTCGGCGGGAACTAGACGACGGGCTGCCGCCAGATATTTGTCCGCCCGGTCAGCGGGGCGCTCGAAGTCTGCGGATCTGTACATAACCTGGTTCCGGGGAGCAGAATTTTCACTCCACCATTACGAACTTGCCGCCCTTGACCTGCTTCACCACGACATGCGAGGTTTCCAGTTCGCCCCGTTCGTCGAACAACACCGGCCCCGTCACACCGTCCCACTGGAGCGCCCTCATGGCGTCTGCTATCCGGGACGGATCAGTGCTCCCGGCCTGCTCAATCGCCTTCGCCAGGACCTTCAAAGCCTGGTAGCTCTGGGCTGCCGTGGCGTCGGGTGCGTACCCGTATTTTCTGCTGAAGGCATCAAGAAAATGTTTCGCAGCATCCGATTCATTGTCCGAGCTGAAAACCGACGCTGCGAAAACGCCCTCGGCCGAATCACCCGCAATCTTCAGCAGATCCGGTGTATCGAGGGATTCGGGCCCGAGCAGAGCCGCATCTATTTCAAGGTCCGCGGCGATTTTGACAACGGCACCCGCCTCGGCGGTGTCAGCCCCCACGAAGATGGCGTCAAAGCTGTAATTATCCCGCCAGAAGGCCATGTCTTTGTTTATTTCGGACAAACTGTTTTCCGAGAAAGACTGCCGGTCCGGCACTTCCATGCCATACTTTTGGCAGCCCGATTCAAATGCGTTGGCTATGCCTCTACCGTACATGTTCTCCGCATGGTAAATCATGACGCGTTTATAACCCTTTTGACTGCACAGCAGCGCCAGCCGTTCGCCGACATGACTGTCGCTGGACACGCATCGGAAAACCAGCCTGAATCCCTTGTCTGTAAGCCTCGTATTGGTGGAGTACGGGGTGATCATCAGGATGCCGTTATACTCGTAGATGATTGAGAGAGGGATGGAGATATACGAGCTTTCGTGGCCTATGATCGCGCAGATCTCAGGATTGGCAGAAAAATTCTGAGCCACTTTGCTGCCTTCCTCCAGAGTACCCCCGTCTGAAAGCCTGATGATGGACAGCTTTCTTCCACCGATGCCTCCGCCTGCGTTGATCTCATCGAGTGCGAGATCAAGACCCTTCACCGCGTCCGCCGCCAATTCCGGTGCGGTTCCCATCTCCCACGGACCGGAGAAACCGACCACAATCTCGCCTTTGCTGTTTTTATGGTGGGCACTCCGCATCTCTGCCGGAGTCTTGGGGCTCCCGCACGAGGTCGCAAGCGCCATTGCGGCCAGCAGCATGATGATATTAAAATGTTTCACAGCAATTCTCCTGTTCATTCCGAAAATCAGGCTATCTGCCTCTTCGCAAGTTCAGCGAACAAACCCTCCTGATTCATCAACTCCGCGTACGTGCCCGACTGCACCATCACGCCCTTGCTCAGCACATATATCCGGTCGGCGTTGATGATGGTGCTCAGCCGGTGGGCAATGACGATCCGGGTGACATGAAGCTGCTCAAGGCTCCGGCTGACAATGGCCTGGGTCCTGTTGTCGAGGGCGCTGGTGGCTTCGTCAAAATACAGGTAGCGGGGTTTTCGGGCGATCGCCCGGGCGATCAGGAGCCGCTGCCGCTGGCCCCCGGAGAGCGTGCCGCCGCCCGTCTGCAGAACCGTGTGCATGCCCATGGGCATGTCGTTGATATCCTCATCGAGGCCAACCATTTTTGCAGCCTCCCACGCCTCCTCTTCGGTGAGGTTCGAGGCGCCCGCGATGTTTCTGAAAACATCGCCCTGCAGGATTTTTCCATTCTGAAGAACCACCCCGAGCTGCCGCCGAATGCCCGCAATGTCTGTCACAGCAATATCGTGGTTGTCGTAGTATATCGAGCCGGAGCTGGGCGTGTCGAAGCCGAGCAAAAGGCGCAAAAGCGTGGATTTCCCCGAACCGGATTCCCCCACTATGGCAATGAATTCGCCGGGGTTCACCTGCATGGACACGTCCTTCAGTATCTGGGGACCGTCCTCGCTGTAGCTGAAATTCACGCCGTTGACTTCAATCCGCCCCCTGAGTTCTCCCGGCGGCGCTTTCGTCTCATCCGTTTCCGGAGCCGTTTCAATGATGGGCCTGAGCCGTTCAAATATGGGCACAACGCTGAGGGCCTGCGTGAAGGCCAGCGTCATCTGGGTCAGCGCAACCTGAAACTGGGCAAAGGCCGACACAAAAGCAATGAAATGTCCCGTGGTCATGGATCCCTTGTCCGATCCCATAATTTTGGTGAAGAACCATGTGAACAGGATCATGGAACAGACGACGGGGAACGCATTGTTGAATGTAACCATGCCGCCGGTGATGTTTCCGGCCTGGTAATCGGCGCGCTTTTGTCCGCTGAAGCCCTTTGCCCATTCCGCGAACGCCCGGTCCTCCGTGCCCGAAACCCGCAGTTTCGGGATGCCCCGCACCAGTTCAAACAGCTTGCCGGAGTTGGCGCCGGCGAGCTGCAGGGCTATCCTCTGCTTGATCACCACTCTGCAGCCGAAAGCCAGGGTGACCGCCGTGCCAACGGCCGATACCGCCACGGCCACCAGTGCGAGTTTTTTGTGGTAGTAAAACAGAAGGGCGAGACTGAACAGCGAAAACACGAAGGCCAGCATGGCGGTCACTGTTGTGCCGGAGAGAATCATTCTCATCTGGTTGATGCCCATGCTTCTCACGGCCAGATCACCGGCGGAGAACTTCCTGAAGAAGGGAACCGGCAGCGAGAGAAGCCGGTCCCATACCGCCGCCTGGAGAGACGCGTCGAGCCGGCTCTCAGTTCTCACGATGGCTACGCCTTTGGCTGCATCGAAGAGAGCGGTGGCAACGGCCGCCGTGAAAAGCACAAACGCGACTTGAAGCATCTGATTCCGCGCCGCACCGGGGATGATGCTGTCGAATACGACGCCCGTCACCACGGGCACAAGCAGCGCCAGCACGGCAGCGAGAACGCCCATGGCAATGATCATCCGGATGTCTTTCGCACAGCCATGCAGTCCGAATTTCAGGAGATCCATGCCGCCCAGTTTCTCGGTCGGGAACGGCCTGTACAGCATGTAGGCGCACTCGTTCAGCCGCACAGCCGTCTTTCCGGTGAGCGGCACAACGGTCCCGCTGGAAGGATCATGGATCTCGTATTTGCCGGGGGAAACATTGATGATGGCCACGGGAGATTCATCCTCGCCGAGAAAACCAAGCAGCGATCCGCAGTCGGAATGCCACCACTCTCCTTCGAGCACCACGTCCCTGATTCTCAATGCCGAGGCCCTTGCGATGACACGGGCCGACTCGCTCCAGTCGCCGCGGTCCTCTTTCTGTTTGGGCGCCATGATCTTGAACCCGGCATATCGGCCTATGATCTGCATGGCCTCCAGCAGCGGATATTCGCGGTTGAACCCGACGGGGATTTCCCCCTCCGCAGCCATGACCGATCCCAGCTCTCCCAGCGCACTGCTGAATACCCGCAGTTTTTCCTCTTTTTTCAGGGCCACTCTGGCCTTTTCGGCATTGATGGCCGCACTGATTTCCAGCCGGATGATGCTGAAGATCAATCTGTGATACTTTCCGAGAAAATCGCGGAACTCCTTCCCGCCCGGTTCAATGCGCGCGGTGCAGTCCTCAATCTCCACTTCGCTGTCCGCCGTGAACCACACGGACCCGGTGACCGGCACGACCGCTCCCTCGACAACAGCGGGCCAGTCGCTCCGGCCCTTCACAAGGCTCGCGCCCCGTTTCTGCCTGATCCACATGGGGGACCGGGCCGCATACACACTCCCCGCGTCGAACCTGTTCACTCCGGGGTTAAGGGCAAGATCCTGAGCAGGCGGATTCATTTCTTTTCCAACCGCGGCCATCAGTTCTTCAGCCCACGCGAACACCTTCGCTCTGACCTCGTCTCCGGCGTTGCTTGCAGATGAAATCTCCCGGAGAAGGCTGACGTCAATTTCCCTGACAGATGTTCCTCTCTCGCCCACGAGCAGAATCCCCATGGACAATCCGTCCGCCGCCGGATCCGCTCCAAAGACAAGGCTGTCTTTCCCGGCGTTGAAAAGGAACCTGCGGGGACCGTCCGGGCGGCCATTGACCACATCCACAAGAAATATCCCGGCCCTGCCGGTTTCCACAACCAGAGCCTTCGACGGGTCCGCCAGAAGAAGGGGCGTATTGCCTTCGGCTTTTATCGCCCGCCCTCTCTGCCCTGTCATGTCCATCAGCATCATGATTCCGTCCTACTGGGTTTTGATCAGGTCCGCATATGCGCCGCCCTGCTTCATGAGTTCGTCGTGCGTGCCGCGCTGGACCACCTTCCCCTTGTGCAAAACGATGATCTCATCGCAGTCCCGGATGGTGCTCAGCCTGTGCGCGATGATGATGCAGGTGCATCCGCGCCGGCGGAGATTGTCGTCGATCAGTTTTTCAGTGGCCGGATCCAGAGCGCTCGTGGCTTCGTCCATGATGAGCAGGGTGGGATTGACGGAAAGCGCACGGGCAATCTCCATCCGCTGCCTTTGGCCGCCGCTGAAGTTTCCGCCGTCCTCCTGAATCATGCTGGAGTATCCGCCCGGCCGGGCGGAGATATCATCGTGAATGCAGGCGTCCTTCGCTGCCAGTTTTACCGTATCCTCGGGCAGGGTGGAGTCCCACATCGCAATGTTGTCGTGGATACTGCCCTCGAACATGAAAATGTCCTGATCCACCATGGCCACAGAAGCGCAGATGGTGTCCGGGTTGATTTCATCCCTCCGCCTCCCGTCAAAAAGTATTTCTCCCTTCCAGGGTTCATAAAGCCCGGCCACCAGCTTGGCGACGGTTGATTTTCCGGAACCCGACCCGCCCACAAGGGCGACCCTTGAACCCGGGGAGAGCTTCATGCTGAAATCTTCTATCAGCGGATCTTCCAGCCGGCTGTAGCCGAAACTGATGCTCTTCAGTTCAACATTGCCTTTCAGTTTCGAAAATTCTGTTTCGCCGGTGCCGGGCGTGAAAGTGTAGCGCTTGTCCTGCTTGTAACGGAGCACGTCATCCAGCCGGTCCATGTCGGAAGTGATTTCCTGTATCTTGAGTCCTAGCCCGACCAGCATGGTGACCGGCATCATGAAACTCAGCATGAGAGACTGGTAGGCCACGAGCATGCCCATGCTCAGGTAACCGTCCATGACTCTGAATCCGCCGAGGCAGAGAATAGCCATCGTGCTGAGCTGCGTCAGGAAGGTCGGCAGTATGTTGAGCATCTGCGTCGGAACGGCCATCTTCTGCTCGCTGGTCATCACCTTGGCCTGCTGTCCGGACCACATGGAGAAGAAATCCGATTCGGTGGATCCGGCCTTGAGCGTCTCCATGATCTGAATCCCGCCCATGGAGATACCCATGAGCTTGCCCTTCTCCTGCTGAAGGCTCTGGTTCGTCACGATTCGGCGGCGCGCAACAGATTTCAGCACAATGACATTAACCGCGGCAAACGCGATACCCACGAGGGTGAGAACCACATCGTAACGAAACATCAGGATCGCGTAGAAAACAATCATCACCAGACTGATCGCGTTGGTGGCAATATCCCCCGAAAGCAGGGCAGCCACCTTGTCGTTGAGCATCGCCCGGCTCGTGATTTCGCCCGGCATCCGCTGGCTGAAAAACTCGACCGGGAGCCGGAAAATATGGCGCATGAATTTTGACGAGGTGCTCAGCGACAGCTTGGTGTTGAATCTGACCAGAAAGTATTTCTGCAGCCAAGTCAGCCCGGCGCTGATCAAGGCGGTTACACCCATCGCAAGAATCAGGGGCTTGAACCAGCCATACATCTGGTGCACCAGAATGTTGTCCACGAATATTCGTATGAACATCGGGATCACCAGTCCCGGGATCACGAGCAGAAGGCCGGCCAGAATGACATACAGGAGCGCGACACCGTAGCCCTGCAGGCGGCTCCTGAGGGATTTGATGATATCCCGCTTCTCACCGCCGGGCTTGAAGTTTGGCCCGGGCTCAAAAGTAAGCACCACGCCCGTGAAACTGTTTTCAAACGTCTGCCGCGAAACGACGCAGGGGCCCTTGTCCGGATCGTTGAGGTAAAACCTGTCTTTCTTGATGCCCTCCAGCACCAGGAAGTGATAGTAGTTCCAGAATACAATCATCGGGAGCCTGTACTCCCCGAGATCCTCCAGGATCGTGCTGTAGCCCTTCGCCTCCAGCCCGTATTTGCGGGCGGCGGCAATAATATTGCTGGCCTTGCTCCCGTCCCGCGACACCCCGGTTTCCAGCCTCAATTCTTCAAGGGGAACATATCGGCCGTAATAGGCCAGCACCATGGCCAGAGAGGCGGCCCCGCACTCCACGGCTTCCATCTGAAGCACCGTGGGTGTCTTCACCCTCTGGTTTTCCCAGAGCTTCTGCCGGCTTGTGTCTGATTCCGTCATATTCGTAAACCGCCGCTCATCCCGTTACTCGGCCGTCTGCGCGCCTATCCCGAGAACCTTTTTCTTGAACATCGGAATAACCAGATCGATCGGCCTGTGCTCAGCCACACTCACCGAACAGTCGCAGATGGTTCCCGTAAGAATCTTTGTGTCCGGGCCCTTCGGCGAAGACCACTTGAATCCGGAACGCTGTCTGGCATCCGGTATCAGGGTGGCGTTGATCTGAATGGGAACCCCCTGCGATGAAAGCGATCGTACAAGGCTTTCATTGTGCAGAAGCGTGAACATATCCTCCTCCGTGGCCGGGAAGCTTGACACATAAGTGACAATGGCCGGCATATACCCGAATTCTTCTTTTTTCACGGTGCTGGGGGACACCTCCGCCATCATGCCGAGCCCCACCTTTTTCCCGTCCCTCGCAGGGATGAACATCGCCACCTCCATGGTGGAGATGTCGCGCCCGCTCAGCTCAATCTTGGCAACCGGCGTGCTCGGCGACACCATCATGCCCTCGTCTATATCCACCGATACAATAGTTCCGCTGTACCGGGAGATCACACGGCTCGCATCATCGAGGTTCCGCTGGATGGTTTCGACATCCTGCTCGGCCCGCACCACGGCATCGTCCGCATTCTTGATGTTCAGCAGACCAGCTTCCCGGGCCTTTGAAAGATCAATCCCGGCCTGTGCGATTCTGTTGGATACCATGCTGATGCCGCGCTCCGTTTCAGCGATCAGCTGCCGGGTCTGCTCAACCTCCATGCTGGTGACCAGACCATCCTTCAGAAGTTTCTTTTCACCCTGAAGTCTTTTCTTCAGCCACGCCGTCTTCTCCATCATGTCGCGGATGGTGGTCAGATTGATCTCCCCCTGCTGTTTGAAGGACTCCTCCTCCATTTTGATCTGCAGGTCGGCGGTTTCGGCCACCCGCTGTCGGTTGCTGATTTCCTCGTTCAGGCGTTCCTTGGCCAGTCTCAGCCGGTTGGCAAGCTCGACCTGTTCAATTCGCGCAATAGTCTGTCCCCGCTGGACCTCGTCTCCCGGACCGAAATAGATATCCTTCACCCTTCCGCTGCTGCCCGCAATCACGTCGTAGACACCGCCGCTTCGAATAATAATCCCCTGCCCCGTGACCTTGTCGCTCAGGGATCCGGTAAAAGCCCACACCAGCGCCCCGAGCACAGCCAGACCGAGACCCGCCATCCACATCCATCCCTTCGGCGTGGTGATCTGGATAAGCTTGTCGAGCTCTTCGGGTGATGAGAGTTTGGTCAGCGACGACTTGCGGAGTGGTTCTTCTGCCATAATCATTCAGCTCCTTCGACAGCCGGGATCCTGGTTAGATCGCTGATGACAACCCTATCTGTATCTTCATCATGCGTTATAACAGCGGCAATTTCGTATCTCAAATTCACCAGCGCGCTGGCGTACGCCTCACGGATTTTTGTAAGATTCACCAGCGAGGACCGGTATTTATCCTCCAAATAGAGCAGGTCTATCACCGTTGATTTTCCGAGTTTCAGCTTCTTGTGTTCATTCTGCATCGTCGTTTCATAAAACCTGACGCCGTCTTCCGCAATCAGCACTGCGCGCGAACTTCTCTTCAAACCTTCCAGCGCAGTTTCTATCCTTGATTTGGCGGTTCGCGTGAGATTCTCAGCATTGATCTTTGCGATTTCGTACTCGGCCTCGCGCTGTTCCAGTTCGCCCCTCCGGGTGTCATTCCCTATCGGATAGGCGCATTGAATCATCACGGACGCATAGGTGGTGTCGTCCTCGGCATACTGCGGCAGCCGGTCGCCGTTGTCCAAAACCGAGTTCCCGGCGCTCACAACCAGATCCACCTGCGGGTGCCTGTTGCGGCGGGCCGCCTTGAGCAGAAGCGATTTCGCCTCCAGCGTCTTGTACGCGGCCCGGATGTCGCTCTTCCGGAGACAGGCCTCCTCAAACAATGCGTCGAGCTGCATGCCCTCAAGATCGCCGGGTTTCGGCGGATGAGGAAAAGGATCCGAAGGCGGGGGCAAGTTCACGACAGCTTCATGCTCCAGGCCAATTGCTTCGCCAAGCTGGTTGCGCGCGGCAAGAAGCAATTGCTCCGCATTGATCCTCTGGGCAGTCTTGTCCGCCAAACTTGCCCGGAGCTGATCGAGGTCGGCCGCGGGCCTCAACTCCGCATCGACAAGCTCCTGCACATCCTTCACCAGCTTCTTCATCTGGGTCTCGGAATCGCCGTATATCTCGAGCTGTTCCATTGCGGACAGATAACTCCAGTAAGCCCTGGCACTCTGTGAAATACCCAGGGATATTTCATGCAAAAAAGTCTGCAGCGACGCTTCCACATCCAGTTCAGCCGCAAGCATGCTTCCTGCCGTGCCCGTCCAGCCGCGCCCCCGCAGCAGCGGGATCAGGAGCGACACCTCCGCCGACGTCTTGTCGGTCGAATCCAGTCCAAGGTCCAGATCGTCCGTCCCGACATTTTCAAGGCCGGCGCTGATCACCGGGCCGAAAGCAAACTGCTTCTCGACCCCGCCTTTTGATGTGGTTACTCTCTGGGCGGCCTCAGATTCTCCGGCCAATTCGGCCTCCTCAACCGTCAGCGGCGCTGAATCCTGCTCCTCATCCAGAGAGGCCGTCACCCGCCAGTCGAACTGCCCCTTGTACGAACGGTGGGTGCCCTTGTAAAAATCTATTTCTTTCTTTTTGATCAGAATCGCGGGCTGGTTGGTGAGGGCGGTTTTCAGGATGTCGGTGAGCGACAGTCCGTCATCGGCCATGGCCGGCTGGATGACATCCGATACTAAAGCCGCAATCAGAACAACAGTAAACCCGTAACGGCTGAAGAAAATCATGAGGCAGACTAGATATTCTCATCCCCCGCGTCAAGACAGGAGGGTCCTCTGCATTCAAAACTTCGCCGCTCAAGCGGGCCCGGTCATGCAGTCCATTCGGGGTGTAATCAGCGCGCGCTTGGCCTCCACATCCATGAACAGCCGGTCCACCTGCCCCAGCTGCCCGAAATGCATCACCCGCCGCACCGCATCGTCCGCCGCCGAGGCATGCTGGAGAACGGAGCTGCAGAGGTGGCAGAGGTCATAGAGGTCACCGTTCGGATAAACCACGAGCGACTTGGGATAACAGTTGCGGCAGTTGGAAATGGCCTCGGGGAAAAACCTGAACGTGATGCCCGCCGGCCCCAGCACAGACTGAATCGCGGAGGCGATTTCCCTTTTCAGCGCGTCGCCCCATGCGTCGCCGACATCCTTTGAAATGGCCATTTGCGTGATGCCCAGCCCGGCGAAAAAACGCAGGACATCCGGAAGTTCGGCCAGCATCTCCCGGCTCAGCACCAGATACGGGGTCACCTTCCGGGGATCCTTCGCCGCGATATACTTAATCATCGCCACCACATGATCGTACTGGGCGCGCGGCATCGGCCGGTGACGATTATGATGCTCATACGGGCCGTTCAGGCTCATAACGATCATCATGCCGTGAGTAAAAAAGAAATCGGCTCTTTCTTCCGTGAGATCAATCCCGTTGGTGAAAATGAAAAGGTCGAACGGCTCGTTCCCGCAGGCGGAGCGCACCCACGGGATGTACTCCCGCACCACGTCCCAGTTGCACAAGGGCTCGCCGCCGAACAGCATGATGAACGGGTTTTGCGCCTGCGGATCGCGCGTGGCAAAATACAGCCGGGTGGCCTCCCGGGCCGTTTCCAGAGTCATCTGCCGGTCCGCAGACAATCCCCGGTGATGATAACACCGCTTGCAGGCCTGATTGCAGTTCAGGCTCACATTCAGGTACAGGTTCGTGATCGCTATTTCCTTCAATGCCATCGGTCAACTTCCTGCCGCAAATCTATCCAGCTTTGCGGACGTTCCGGAAGGTTATGCCGGTACGCGGCCCGGGCGTCAATCATGTTAATTCCATGCCTCGATGAACTTGTCCCGTTGCGCTTTACAATCAAAACCCCGTCACCTATATTGCTCGCACCTCGCAATGGAGGGGTGGCTGAGTGGTTTAAAGCACCGGTCTTGAAAACCGGCGCGGGCGCAAGTCCGCCGGGGGTTCGAATCCCTCCCCCTCCGCCATTCGACGCGCCGCGGGTGCGTCGAATGCCCTCCGCAGCTCAAGGCGAAGCCGCCGAGCGAAGGAGGGCAGGCCATTCCAGAAATATCAGACGGAAGCCTTTTAGACCGAAGGACATGCCGGCAAATGCGCGCATTGAGCATTAATTTACGTATTGTTCATTTGCGGTTTTCTCAATGATCTGAACCTTTGCGTGACAACTCTATTCTGTGCCTTTTGCGGCCAGCTTCAGAAACTGCCACGGAAAGCACATAAGAAGGAATCAAGAAGGACTTTTTCAGCTGCTGCGCGACAAATATACAAAATAGGACTATTTTGGTCCTATTTAGCAAAAATCACGTTTTGGGGGCGATTTTTGTCAATTTTGGGCACTTTTTGGCCATTTTTAGCGTTTTTTGGGCCATTTTTGGGCATTTTTTGATGATTTTGAGGATTCTGACTCCTGAATTCTGAATTCGTCCCCGCCTGCTCAGCCCTGATTTTTTTCGGTTATTTCTTCAAGCTCAAGCGAGAGCTTTTCCCACCGGTCCATGGCCGCAGAAATTTCCCACTGGAGTTCGCTGAGGCGGCGGCTGGTTTTGGCGAAGTCGAGGCCGGGGCTGTTTTCTGAAAGAGCGGCCGCAAGATCGTCCTGCTCCTGCTCCAGCTTTTCCATCCGAAGCTCGATTTCGCGGATTTCTTTTTTTACCGGCCCCGTTTTTTCATTGAGGGTCTGGCGCGCCTCGGCGCGCGCGCGGCGCTGGGCTTTTTTGTCGTCTTTGGGGGTTTCCGCCTGTTCGCGGACAGGCGCATCGAGCCCAAGTTCCGCCTGCTTCTCCTTGAAGTAGTCATAGTTTCCGTGCCACAGCCGGATGCCGGGCGGATGCAGAGAAATAATGCTGTCGGCCACGTGACGGACAAAGTCAATGTCATGGCTCACAAAGCAAAGTGTTCCGGTGTAGTCCTGAAGCGCACCCTCGAGCTGCTCGCGCGAGGGAATGTCCAGATGCGTTGTGGGCTCGTCAAGGATCATGAAGTTCGGCGGGTTCGCCAGCAGCCGCGCAAAGGCCAGCCGGATGCGCTCGCCGCCGCTTAATACTTCCACCCGCTTCAGCACGGCGTCGCCGCTGAAACCAAAGCCGCCCAAAAGCGTGCGCACCTGCTGCTCGCTCATTTCGGGCGCGGCCTGCTTAATCGCGGCCAGCAGCGTCAAATCGAGAGGGATGGTCTCGGTGGTTTCCTGCGACTGGTAGCCAGGCATGACCTTGTGGCCGAGAATACGCTTCCCCTCGCCCGGCGGGAGCTGTCCGGCGAGCATCCGCAGCAATGTGGTTTTTCCCATGCCGTTCAAGCCGACCAGCGCGATTTTCTGCCCGCGATGGATGCTGAGGTTGATGTCGCGCAAGACCCAGTTGATTCCGTCGTAGGTGTAGCCGGCATCTTCAAGGCGAACCACTTCATGCCCGCTGTGGGCGGGCTCCGGGAGCCGCAGGCGGCCGCGAGTCCGCAGTTCGGCAGGCACTTCGATTTCTTCAAGGCGTTCGATCATTTTGATTTTGCTTTTCACGCGTGTGGCCAGCGTGTTTTTGGCGCGGAACCGTTCCACAAAACGCTCCATCTGCTCGCGCTTGCGCTGCTGGTTCTTGAGCGCAGAGGCGGCCTGCTCCACGCGCTGCGCGCGCTGGCCGGCATACCAGTCGTAGTTCCCCTTGTAGCGCGTGACGGCGCCGCCGGCCATTTCAAGTGTGGTGCCCGTGAGCGAGTTCAGAAGATAGCGGTCGTGCGAAATCAGAATCAGCGTTCCTTTAAACTGCTTCAGATAGCGCTGGAGCCATTCCACGGCGGGCACGTCGAGGAAGTTTGAAGGCTCATCGAGGAGCAGAATATCCGGATCAGCGGTGAGCGTCCGGGCCAGCTCGGCGCGCATCTGCCAACCCCCGCTGAAGCCGGCCAGAGGTCGGTCAAACTGATCCTCGTGAAAGCCAAGCCCTCCCAGCGCAACGGCGGCGCGGGTGCGGACGTTGTATCCGCCGGCCGCCTCGAACTCAGACTGGAGGCGGCCCAGCTGGGAAAGCAGATTTTCTTTTTCGGCGCCGGGGGCCTGCAGCTTGTGCTCAACCTCGATGATGGCCTGCTGCATCTCGCCGATTTCGGGAAGGGCATCCTCCGTGTAGGCAATCAGGGAATGCTCCTGATGTTCCGGTTTCAGAACCTGGCGAAGATGGGCGATGCGCTGGTCGCCGGAAACGGTGATATTTCCCCGGTCGGCCTGCGCGGCCCCGGTAATGAGATCAAAGACGGTGCTTTTCCCCACCCCGTTCATCCCGACGAGGCCGACGCGCTCGTGGTCGCTGACCAGGAACGAGACGCCATCCAGGATGGTTTGGCCCCCGAAACTCTTGCTGACATTGGTGAATTCGATCATCGCGGGGCGGATCATGTCAGATTGGGAATCCCGCCGCGATGAAATATTTCGGGTCTTGGTTGACTTTATGCTTAACACGGGGAAGTTATTTTAATACATAAGGTAAAGCGTTTAACTTCGTTGAGGGATGATTCCCTGATTTAGGAGCCCGTTATGAAGACAATGAAATCGTTTGCCGCCCTGTTCATCCTCTGCATCCTTTCCGTGCTGGCCATCCCGGCTTCCGCCGAAGTCATGCTCCAGTGGTTTGAAACCGAGTGGGACGAAATGTATTTGCGCACGCCGGAAGTCGCCGAAGCGGGCTATTCCTATATATGGATGCCGCCGCCCACCAAAGCCCCCACCGGGCTCGGGACCAAGTGGGGCAATGTCGGCTACAGCCTTTATGACCGCTTCGATCTCGGCGATGTCCCCCAGCGGGGATCGCTGGCCACGCGCTACGGCACACGCGGATCGCTGCGCAACATGGTGGACCAGATGCACCAGTGCGACGTCAAAATCATTCCCGACATTGTCATGAACCACAACGGCAACGGCCCCGATCACCGCGAGTATCCCGGCATGCGGGCCACCGACTTCCATGTCTGGTACCAGGACGGATACTGCAACAGCCTCGATTACAAGCGCGCCGACCGCATGGACTCATGGACCCCGGACAACGGCTACGGCGCCACGATGTATCAGGATCTCTGCAGCCTGATTGACATCCGCACGGAGGACTGCACGCTGACCCGCGGCTGGGGCACGGACAACCGCTTCACGACCCCCAACGGCCCGTCATACATCGCCGGAGAATCTTTCCTGCGCCATGTTGGTCAGTATGACCGCTATCCCTATTATCCGTCCGGCTACGGAAACGAAGAAGTCAGCGACATGCTCTACCGCTGGATCGCGTGGCTGGGTGATGCAATGGATTACGACGGCCTCCGGCTCGATGCCGGAAAACACACGCCGTGGGAATTCTTCGGCGATGATGAAACCGGCTTCCTGCACGAGGCCCAGTACAACCAGAGCCTCCGCCGCGGCTACACCAACTTCAATGACAACACGGACGTGTTTGTCAACGACATCAACCGCAAGCGCGGACTGATTTTCGCGGAAATTTTGAGCGGTTGGAGCGAGATCACCTATTGGGCCAACAACAATCCCATGCGATTCCTCGACTACGCCATCAAGAAAACGGCCGACGGCGCCCTCAACGGAAACATCGGGGCCTTCTACGGATCCGGCACCGACTTCGGCCCCGCCAACGGCATCATGTATATCTGGGGACATGACGAGGGCCCCGCCAGCAAGGTGGATCTCGGCTACGCCTACACCCTCACCCACATCGGCATTCCGATGGTCTATTTCACCGGGAAAAACATCACCTGGGACGACAAAAACACCGGTAAAACCTGGATGGTTCCCGGTTACGATGACTACGCCCTGGGCGACAACGGCAGCAAGATTCCCAACCTTGTCTGGATCAATGCCCACTTCGGCTGGGGCAGGGAATGGAACCGCTGGGCGGACAGCGATTTCCTCGCGCTCGAGCGGTTCGATGACCTCAACAGCAACAGCAATCCCGACAGCGGAGAAGGCATGCTGCTGGCCGCATTCAATGACGCCGGCTACGATATAACAAAGTCCCTCGACACGGTCTTCACCAACGGCACGGTCCTCCATGACTACACCGGCAACAATCCCTCCGATGTCACCGTCTCCGGCGGGAAGGCCAGCATCACCGTTCCCGGCAACTACGGCCAGGGCTGGGTCTGTTATGCGCCCCTGACCCCGAACGTCACGATCAGCATTCCCGGAACCAACGGAATGGCCTGGAACGTTCCCGGCGGCATCCATGGAACCGACAAGCTCCGCACCATACCGCGCATCACCAGTTCGTCCTTCACGGTCAACGCGAACCTTTCGGCGACGCCGGCCGATGTGCTTCTGAAATGGGGCAACGGGACAACGCAGGTCGGCAGCGGAACCCACTACACCAACGATTCACTCCTCGTGCGCGCCAATTTCGAGCAGATGGGCGGCTCGGGCACCAGCTGGTCGCTGAGCATCACCAACGCCGCCAGCAAGATTCCCGAAGGCCTCAACACCGTCAAGGTCCGCGCATACGTCAACACCCCGGGAAGCGGCAGGCCCGCCCTTTACAACACCTCCACCAAGGTGGTCTATGTGGATCTGAACGGCCCCGAGCTCGACATTACCTGGCCGGCGGCCGGGGCAACGGTTCAGGGCGAAGGCGTGATGACGATCGAGAATCCCGACTACACGGCTTATGGAATGACCGTTTCCATTGACGGCGGCGCGGCCGATTCCGCCCACGAAATCATGAAGGGACTCTGGAAATACAACCTGTCCGGCCTGAGCGCCGGAACACACACGGCCCGCGTCACCACGACCGAAGCCGACTGGGGCGTGAGCCGGCAGGTGATCAACACCAGCATCTATGACCGCGTGTTCACGGTGGCCGCCAACGCGAACTCCATCGGCCTGAGCTGCTCCGAAGGCTCCACCAACAAGCTTCCGTTCTTCACCACGTCCGTAAACGCCCCCGGGGCCTCAAATGTCCGGCTCTACTGGGACGGGTACGAGCTGCCCCTCAATGCCGGCCTGTTCACCAACACCTTCAACGGTGAAATCATCCAGCGCGACAACATCGGCAACGTGGTCACCAACCGCCTCTGGGGCAATTTTGCCAATGGCCAGCACTTCTTTGAGGCCGAGCGCGTGGATGCGGGCGTGACCAGCCGCGTGTCGCGGCGCGTCGTATTCAACCTCTACGGCATCAATGCCATTGACTCTGACGGCGACTCCCTCCCCGACAATCTGGAAATGCCGTTCATTGACACGGTCGGCGCCCCCGGAGCCAATGTGCCGTGGCCGGGCGACAGCAACCAGAACTTCATCCCGGAATCGTGGGAGACCTGGACACGCCTGAATCCCTACAACCACTCCACGTTCTACAGCGGGCAGTGGGATGACCAGAACGACATGGATGGTGACGGCTACAACAACTACGCCGAACTCTATGCCGGTTATGTGGAATCCAACAATATTTATGCGTACAACATCTATGATTCAAACAGCAAGCCTTCCGGAACCCCCACCGTCCCGGCGGAAGTGACCTACTCGCCCGATCCGGCCCTGCGGACCAACAACATCACCATCACCTACAAGCAGAACGAAGGGCCGCTGGAGACCGCGACCAACCTGAACCTGCATGTCGGGCATTCCAAGCGCACACTGGGCGAATGGCAGGACACACAATCCATCCCCATGACCTGGGACGGAGGCAACAGCCGCTACACGGCCAACTACATGGTGCCCAGCAACGCCACCTCGGTGGACTTCTGCTTCAATGACGGCACCACTTGGGACAACAA
The DNA here is from genome assembly GCA_050178035.1 of Kiritimatiellia bacterium. Lineage (GTDB taxonomy): Bacteria > Verrucomicrobiota > Kiritimatiellia > JAKQHR01 > JAKQHR01 > JAKQHR01. The sequence continues at coordinate 55,516 of JBFXGK010000008.1, read as the reverse complement.
CGGCGGCAGCGACTGGCAGGCTACCGTGCAGGGAACCACATCGGGCTCCTTCACCATGGATGGAAATTTTGACGGCGCGAACAGCGGCGACGGCTACACCGTGCTCGGCTACGATATGAAGATCCTGGCCGCTGTGAAGGGCAGTGATCTCTATGTGGCCACATGGGGAGCAGGCGGCGGAGGAAACGATCACTATCTTTACGTTTCTCCGAGTTTGGGCGATGCATCTGATCCCGCGCCGGGATGGAGCAAAAGCGGACTCGCATTCTTCGACACGGCCAACGAGCCCTTCATGGCGGCCGAAGGCGACAACGGCTGGCACACCTGGTACAATGCATCCGGCACGATCTCGAATAAGAACGGCGGGGCTCTCGAGGGCGTGATCAACCTGCTCGACACTTTCGGATATATTCCCGAGTATGTATATGTGGCGTCTGTGGCCTTCGGATCCGCGGACGGCAGCGGCGTGGCCAGCCAGACCCCGCATGTCTGGGACACCGGAAACAACATGGACATCATGGAGTTCCAGCGCGTGGCCATTGACAGCATCCGCGACGAAAACGATGACGGCTACTTTGACGCCGGGCAGCCCGAACTCTACACCGTCACCAGCGGGACAACCAACGACGCCAACTACGGCCTCATCCGCTTCTTCCTGAACGAACTTGCAGGCGAGGAGGAGGAAATCACCATCGTATTCAAACCCAACGCGGGAACCGGAAACACCGTGACGGATGTGGAACTCTTCTCCAACCTCAACCGCCGCGATTTCGCCGTGCTGCCGGGAGACGAAGATCCCGATTCCGTCACCACAACAAGCGGGACAACCTATTTCCGCGCCTATCCGATGACCTCCAGCGACGGCGGCATCACTTATACCGCGACCCTCAAGGTCAGCAAGTGCGGTGCCTACCGCATCAACGCCCGCTGCAAGATCAACGGTTCGGCCTATCACTACTACACCGACAACGGCCTGCGGCGCGACTGCGCGGTTGTGGTGTCGCCGAAGAAGGCCTTGCAAAACGTCATGTACGAACTGAACCCGATGTTCGCCGAGGCCACCAATGCGAACTTCTACGGGCGCAGCACATTCGCGGACATGTATCAGGTCAACACCGACCGGCCCAACCGGATCAGCACAAACGTGCTGCAGGATCTGGGCATCAACATGATCTGGCTGCAGCCGATCCACCCGATCGGAACCGAGGGTCGCGAGATTGATCCCAACACGGGAACCTACTACGACCCGGGCAGCCCCTACGCGGTGCGAAACTACTGGAAGGTCAACTCCGTGCTCGGCGATCCCGCCACAGACGACCAGGCCATGAGCGAGTTCACCAACTTCGTGCAGGCCATGGACGCCTCCGGCATCGGCGTGATGCTCGACGGCACCTTCAACCACAGCGCGTGGGACTGCGAAGCCGGCCAGCCCGCCGTGGACATGTTCGGATTCAGCAGCGCCTCCGCCTATATCCGCGACGCCAAGCCGGCCTGGTACGCCAAGGAAAACCATTACGGCCAGATGGCCACCTACTACGGGAGCATGTCCACCAAGGACATCGCCCCGGCGCCCGACCGCATTGACTTCGGCAAGTGGTACGACGCGGCCGAGTTCCACTTCGGCAACTACGACTGCCTTGTGCAGGAGGCGCCCGCCGACACCAACTGGGCGTGGTCGAGCGAGTGGTACAACCGCTACCTCTTCGAGTACGACAAGCTGGAGCCGCTGTCCAACGCCACGCGGCAGCTCTGGCAGTACTTCGCCTACTATCCCGCCTACTGGCTGGAAAAGACGGGCCATCCCGAAGGCACCGGCAAGAGCGATTCCTACAAGGGCATTGACGGCCTGCGCTGCGACTTCGCGCAGGGCCTGCCCTCCGAGTTCTGGGAATACTGCATCAACAAGACCCGCAGCGTGAAATGGGACTTCCTGTTCATGGCCGAGTCGCTGGACGGCTACCGCACGGTCAACAGCGACAAGCATCACGGCGTCGGGTACCGCTCGGCCAGGCACTTCGACATCCTGAACGAGAACCTCGTCTACTACTGGCGCGACAACTTCTTCGCCGAATACACAGGCGGAAGCACCAACAAGGGCACGCCCAACCGGACCACATCGCCCACGCAGACCCAGTTTGACAACCGCAAGGATGCCTTCCGGAACGTCCCGCTGCTGCTCAACCTGACGTCGCACGACGATATCTACTCGACCTACCACCAGCCCAGCATCATGCACGCCTACGCCGAGGTGGCCGCCATGGGCGGCGTGCCCATGATCATGTACGGACAGGAGGCCGGAGCGCAGAATCACTATGCGACCTATAATCGCGGAGGCGAAATTGATGCGGCGAACAACTTCGCCTATTATGAATCGAACTTCGGCAAGTCCATCGTGAACTTCAAGCGCTACAACTGCATGACCAGCATCTGGTCGCAGGGCGAGGCGTACATGGGAAGCCTGCGCGAGACCTACGGGAAGATTTCCCGCGCCCGCCAGAACTCTCCGGCCCTGCGGAGCCAGAATGACTACTTCCTCTCGACCACGGCCGGCGGCAAGGATGAAAGCATTTTCGCAGTCGCCAAGTACGAGGCGGCCGGCGTCAGCGCAGCCACGCAGGATGTTGTGCTGGTATTCGTCAACAACGACTGCCAGAGCACCAATGTCCGCTCCAATGTGTATACGCTTAACGCATCCGTATTCGGGATTGAGGACGGGAAATACTACAATGTTGTGAACCTGCTGGGCAGCAACCCCACCAACCTGATCTGGTCTGCGCCCGGATTGCTGGGCTCGGTGATCAAAACCAACTTCTTCGTCTCGCTGAACGGCGATCTCTGGGCCGACAACGAGTGGCAGATCCAGTACCTGAAACTCATAGACACCACCGCCACCTATCCAAAGGATGGGGACGGCCTCTATGCCGGCTCCACCTACAGCACGTGGGACTCCGACGGCGACGGGCTGCCCGACTCGTGGGAGTCCGGATACGGGCTTGATCCCAACAGCGCGACGACCACCAACGGCGCCGCGGGTGATCCCGACAACGACGGAATGCCGAATGAGGATGAGTTGCTTGCGGGCACCGATCCCACGATAGATGACGCGCTGACGGTCAATATTGACATTGCGGGCAGCGGCGTGGATGTCTGGTGGCCGAGCATCACGGACATCAACTACCGCCTGCAGGCGACCGATGCGCTGATCGGCGGGGCCGACTGGCAGAACATCTACTTCGGCACGGCCCTCAGCACCACATCCATTGTAACCGACTCAACATCGGGCAGCGTAACCACGCGGTACTACCGCGCGGTCGTGGTGCCGTAAGGCTTGTGAACCCTGCCTGCCGGATATTTTTTCCGGCGGGCAGGATCCACTCAACAGCTTCTCGTTTTTAGACTGTTTTTAACGATTTTTGGCCTGTTTTTTGCGTTTTTGAGCGTTTTTGGGCCGTTTTTGAGCCTTTTTAAGGCTTTTTTCGTCAGTTTTCGGAAGATGACCCGCTGTCGTCGCCGGTCTCTTTGTCGCCGCCAATAGCCTTGAAAATGGCGCTGGCCACTGGGGGACACCCCGGCACGAATATGCCCCGCGCCTTGTGCCGCGCCGTGCAGTTGCCAAGGCAAAGCGTGCCCTGCGGAACCTCATCGTGGCCCTTCCCGATCGCAATCACCGGGTGTGAATCCTTCGGGAAGTAGTCGAAGATTTTTTCGCCATAGCGGCGCAGAAACAGAAGCAGCGTGGACTGGCAGGAGCTGCATGAATTCCTGTCGAGTATGGTGAGACCGGGAAATTCCAGCGCAAGATCCTTCGGCGGCTTTTCAAAAGGCGACGCGAAGTCCATCCAGTTGTCCGGCGAAACAGATATGCGGTCGAGATCAATGATTCCGTAGCCGCGTCCGGCCCCGATCCGCAAATGCGGAATTTCCTCCGCGGAAATACCCATCAACCGGCAGGCGACCGCATCGGCCGCAAACGGCTCCGCGCTCACCACGGCGGCATCCAGCTTCTTCGGCTCCCCCGCACCGGGGCCGAGGCCTTCCATGCCGATATAACCGTCAATGATGGCGAGATGCGGGCGCAGCACGCCGGACATGTCGGCAATGGCAATGTCCAGAGACTTGTCCGATGATCCTTCGACCGGCGGAAGCATGTGCAGATCAACTTTGCTTCGCCGCCAGAGGCAGCCTTTCATGTTTTTTACGGAAAGCGTGACGCCGGTGTGCATGTGCATTTTCATCACGGGCATCGAAACCACGAGGTCATATTCAAGAACCTCTGGACACACCCGCAGCTCCCGGATCGCCAGTCCATCCGGCACAGCCAGCGGAACAAACGGACGCGCATCAAGATCAATGAGTTTGAGATTCCTCGCGCGCGCCACGGCGGCAATGCCGCATTTTTCAAAGGCCTCCAGCGCCTTGACGCCAAGAATGGGACTTTCGCCGATCGCCACTTCGGCGCCGGCTTCAAGGAACACGTCGACGGCCGCGGCCATGGCATCGGGGCCGGTCACAATCCCGGAGCCCACGGCCGCCATGCGGCCCGCATTGGGCTTCAGCAGAACCTTTTTGCCGCGGGCCACGGAGAGATCCATGCCCGCAAGGGCCGCGCGCGTGTTGGCATAACAGCCCTGCCCCGCGGCCACTTGCACGACGGCTTTCCCGGAACCGGTTTTTTCAAAAGGATTGTCCCAAACCATGCCAGAATCTAAACTCCGGCGTTCCCGCTTGCAAGGCGGGATTGCCTTGCCACCCGTCCGGATTTTCGGATATGAATCGCAGGATGAACCAGCCGATAGAATCGCTTTATGAGCAAGGCCTTCTTGACGATGTGTTCCCGCGCGCAAAAAATTACCGCATCCATGATTCCGCGGCATCGCTCGTCCGTGAGAATCATGCCGATGAATCCTTCACCGAACGGCATCTGCAGTGCATCTGGTTCGATCCGGCGCTGCGGCCGGCGGAGCTGAAAACATCCGATGGCGAAAGCGTCCGGGTGGAGCATCCGGGAAACTGGAACCTGGAGGCCGGGCCCGATTTCCTTCGCGCCGCGATCCTCGTCGGCAACTCACGCCGGATCGAGGGCGATGCGGAGATTCACATCCATCCCGCGGACTGGAACCGCCACGGACACCGCGGCGATCCGCGCTACCGCAAGGTGCGGATCCATGTGACCTTTTACTCATCCGGAACGGCCGATCTTCCGGCTGGATGCATCGGCATCGCGCTGCAGAAGCCGCTCCAGGCAAATCCCGTTTTCTCCTTTGAGCAAATTGACCTCGCGGCCTATCCCTTTGCAGCCCGAGGCGGGACAACCGCCTGCGCTGAAATTCTTTGCAAGCTCTCACCGGAAGCGAAGGCCGCCATGCTGGATGCGGCCGGCGAGGAGCGCCTGCGGCAGAAATCCATCCGGTTCGCGCATTGTCTGTCCTCGGGCGAGTCTGAACAGATCCTGTATCGGGAAGTCATGGGCGCGCTGGGCTACAAGCATAACAGCCAGGCTTTCCGCACGCTCGCGGGAAATGTGCCCCTCGACCGGTTGCGCGAGGCCTGCTGCGGAAACGCCCTCGCCGCCTATGCCATACTGCTCGGCTGCGCCGGCCTGCTTCCAAAAGAACCGCCCCGTTATAATCTGGACGCGCAAATCTTTGTCCGGCAGATATGGGATTGCTGGTGGAAAACAAACAGCCAGTGGACGGACAGCATCATGCCGGCGTCCTCGTGGCGGCTTGCCGGCCTGCGGCCGGCGAATCACCCGGCGCGGCGCCTGATGGCCGCGGCGCATCTGTTCACAAACACGGAAGCGCTTCCCGGCCGGCTGATGAACGCCGCAGGAGAAATTGATGGAATGCTGGCACTGCTCACACCGTCATCCGGAACATTCTGGGATCATTATCTGTCGCTCAACGGCCGGAAACAAAAAGAGACGGTTGCGCTCATCGGCGATTCACGGGCGGCGGCCATCATCACCAACATTTTCATTCCGTGGCTGGCCGCGCGGAGCGAGCTGCCAAAGCCCGCTTCGGTGATGCTGGATGAACTGCCCTGCGACACGCTGGACAGCACGGCAAAAATGACCGCCCACAATCTTTTCGGCCCCGTCCACAATCCGCGGCTGTACAACAGCGGCCTGCGCAGGCAGGGACTGCTGCAGATTTTCCATGACTTCTGCGTACAGGACCGATCCAACTGCAGCAACTGCAAATTCCCCGAAACCATCAAACGCAATTTTCGCAGTTAATTCTTTTTTTGAAACAGCGACACGGTTTCGATGTGGCTGGTTTGCGGAAACATGTCCAGGGGCTGGACGCGGGCCAATCTGTAGGAGCCATTATCGCAAATCTGGCGCGCATCGCGCGCAAAGGTCGCCGAATTGCAGCTCACATAGATCATTTTTGCTGCGCCCAGGTTCATGATGTCTTTCAGGGCATCCGCATGAATGCCGTTGCGCGGAGGATCCATCACCACGAGGTCGGGGCAGCCCGTGTCGCGCAGGCCCGCAATCCGGTCCAGGGCTTTTGCTTCAAAGCGAATGTTTGCGCATCCGTTCAGCCGGGCATTGGCCACCGCATTTTCGATGGCGGATTTCTCCCCATCCACGCCAATCACGCGGGCATATTCCGCCGACAGATAATGGGCCATGGGCCCGGTTCCGCAGAAGAGGTCCAGAGCAAGGTTCTGTTTGCCGCCACGGCTCATTCCGGCGACCGTTTCACAGAGTTTTTCCGCCTGGCGGGTGGATGTCTGAAAAAACGAATCCGGGCCAATGATAAACCGGTATTTGCCCAGCTTTTCCTCAATCATTCCGGAACCGTGCAGGACATCTTTTTTCCGCTCCGCGCCGGTTGTGGACACAATGGTTGTTCTGTCTTTGCCGCTCACGCGTAAAATGCTTTCAACACAGTTCTGCATCAGCGCCGGCGGCGCCCCATGCATCTGGAGCACCACCATCACGCGGCCGTCCGCCGCTGCACGGCGAAGCATCATGCGCTGAGGGTTGCAGGCCTGCAAATCCCCGGGCGGAAGCGCAGAAAAGAATCGCGCCGTTACATCCAGCAGGCGGTTCAGAATGTCCGGGATCAGAAGGCAGCGATCCACGGGCACGATCGATCCCCCGTCCGTTCCGTGAAAAGCAAGGCGGCCCTTTTTTGTGAAGACAAATTCAATCTTGTTCCGCCCGCGGTACTCTTCCGCGGAAGAAATGATTTTCTCCACCGGCGGGTGGGCGAACCGCCCCAGCCGCTCCAGCGCGTCGCAAACCACTTTCTGTTTTATGCGCAGTTGTTCATCATACCGGATGTGCTGAAGCTGGCATCCCCCGCATTTCCCGAAATACGGACAGGGCGGACTGATGCGGGCCGGAGAAGGCTGCAGTATTTCCACGAGTTCCGCCTCAATAAACGATTTTTTAACAACGGAAACCTTTACCCGCACGCGCTCGCCGGGCGCCGTTGGCCCGCGCACAAAATACACATGCCCCGAATCCCCGCGGCCAACCCAGCGGTCATCGCGCGCAATATCGTGGATTTGCAGCTCAATCTGATCGCCTGCAGCAGGATTCATTCAAACCCCGACCTTGATTACAACTTTATGAATATTCCCCTCCGAAACCAGTGGAAGGTGCGCATCTTCGGGATAGAATATCGTGAACTGTCCGGGGTGGACAGCAATCCACGAATCCGGCTCATCGCGAAAAAACTGAATGTCTTTTTCAGCGCTGTAATGCCCGTCCGGCTGAATACAGCTTGATGCGGGTTTCCAGCCCATTTCATCCACACCCTCCAGCACGATCTGAATATCAATGTATTCCCTGTGGATCTCGAGCAGGCCCGCACCGCGTGCGCGGCCGGGCCCGGAACTGACAGAGGCATAAATCCGGTCACCCCGGACTTCATGCCGGCCGGACGGCAACGCCTTGAGGTCCATTGAATGGATAAAATCAATGGCCGACTTGAATGACGAATTTAATTTTTCGTACTGAGAAATGTTTTCCAAACGATCCAGTATCATTTGAGGCCTTCTTCCAAAAGAAACAGCCGCTGCGCGCAGCGGCCGTTCTTCTTTCTCATTTAAGCTCTGTTCACAGCGACGGCGGTTTAGGATAGTTCTTCATGGAGGCAATGGACTTCTGCATGTCTTCATCACTCAGGTGATAATCATGCAGGTGCCCCTGCAGATAGGCATCGTAGCCCGCAAGATCCATGAGCCCGTGTCCCGACCAGTTGAAGAGAATAACCTTCTCCTTCCCTTCTTCCTTTGCCTTTTTGGCCTCGCGGATGGCCTGTGCGATGGCATGGGAGGTTTCCGGCGCGGGAATGTGCCCTTCGGTCCGCGCCCAAAGAATGGCGGCTTCGTAGCACTCAATCTGGTGAATAGCCGAGGCTTCCATCAGGCCTTCGCGCAGGATGTGGCTGACCAGCGGCGCCATGCCGTGATAGCGCAGGCCGCCTGCGTGGATCGGCTTCGGAACAAACGTGTGGCCCAGACTGTGCATGGCCAGCAGCGGGGTCATGCCGGCCGTGTCGCCGTGGTCATATGCAAACGGCGCCTTGGTGAGCGTCGGGCAGGCCGTGGGTTCCACACCGATGATCTGGACATTCTTCCCGTGTATCTTGTCGCAGGCAAACGGGAAGCTGATGCCGGCGAAGTTCGATCCGCCGCCGCAGCATCCAATGACCACATCGGGATATTCGTTGATCTTCTTCATCTGCTTCTGCGCTTCAAGACCAATGATGGTCTGATGCATCAGCACATGGTTCAGCACGCTTCCGAGCGAATAGCGCGTGTCCTTCGACTTCACGCAGTCCTCAATGGCTTCGCTGATGGCAATGCCGAGAGCCCCTGGCGTGTCGGGATCTTCTTCAAGAATCCTGCGGCCCACCTCGGTGTTTTCGCTCGGGCTGGGGAGACATTCTCCGCCCCACGTCTGCATCAACAGCTTGCGGTAGGGTTTCTGGTCGAAGCTGATCCGCACCATGTAGACGCGGCAGTGAAGACCGTACAGCGCACAGGCGAAAGAGAGCGCGCAGCCCCACTGTCCCGCGCCGGTTTCCGTGGTCAGTCGCTTGATGCCCGCGATCTTGTTGTAATAGGCCTGCGCCACCGCGGTGTTCGGTTTGTGACTTCCGGCCGGAGAAACACCTTCGTTCTTGTAATAGATGCGCGCAGGAGTATCCAGGGCCTTTTCCAGCGCGCGCGCGCGGCAAAGCGGGCTCGGCCTCCAGAGCAGAAGTTTTTCCAGCACCGGCTCGGGAATGTCAATCCAGCGCTGCGTAGACATCTCCTGCTCGATCAGGTTCATCGGGAAAACCGGCGCGAGCGCGTCGGGCGTCACGGGTTTCCCGTCGGGGCCAAGCGGCGGCGGAAGCGGATGCGGAAGATCCGCCTGAATGTTGTACCACTGGCGCGGGATTTCATCTTCGTTCAAGAATACTTTGATCTGTTCGGCCATGATATTTTCTCCTTTGCTTAAATTGCCCGGCGGGTGCGCCTGTTCCTAATTCCCTTCGATGACCTGCTCCATGTCCCTGGTGCGGTTGCCAATATCCCCGCCCGTCTTGCCGGCGCCGGTGATCTGTTCATAGGAAAAGCTTGTCAGATAAACCATGGCGGCAAGGATGAGGGCCATCAGCGCCGTGGTGATCGCGGCGGACACATAGGTCTGCTTGAGCGCCAGCAGGCAGACCGGAACCGTGATGATGAGCGAGAGCGCCACCGCAACGATCGGACCCATCCATCGGGCCAGCTCCAGGCTGACCCTGGGTTCGACATACAGGGAAGAGGCCGTCATGCCGAGCACCGCCACCGCAACGCCCGTGGCCATGACAATGATGGAGCGAACGGGACCCTCCTCCTTGGCGTCCATGGCGCGGCCCAGTTTGCCCAGGACAATGACGCCAACCACCAGGGGCAGAATTGCCGTGAGTATTGTTTCCAGTCGGGTTGCTGGATTTGCCAGAAACATCGTCGCTGTTTCCTTAAGGGCCGTCAGAATATTTTCCATTTTCATCTCCGTATTTATGCCGCGGCAACTCTCACCGTCAAGTAAAGGATCATAACCAGAGTGGCCGCGACTTTCAAAAGGATAATGAGCAATCTTGCAATCACCGCGCCGCGCGCGATGTGCGCCGCCCGGTCGTGCTCCTGCAGGCGCCTCTTTTCAACCGCATAAGCCAGCGCAAAACTTCCGGCCAGCATGCCGATCAGCGGACCAATGACGGGGGCAATAAACGATCCCAGGACCAGACCGCCCAATCCGCCCGCGAGCGCGGCGAAGCCCGCTTGTTTTGAGCCCCCGCGCTTCTGCACGCCCCACAAACCCGCCAAAAGTTCAGCGCCCTCAATCAGCGCGGAAACGGCGAGGAAAACGGCAACCGTCCACCAGCCCACGGCTCCGGATTTCCAGAATACAGTCCATATGGCCAGCAGGGAAACCAGCCAGGTTCCGGAGATTGAAAGACAGGAAAGAGCAAGCGCCGCAATGCTGACGCCGGCAAACAGTATCCATGCCAGCCAGCCCTGAAGCATCTGCAGGAAATCCGCCAACGGATTATTCCGCTTATTCGATGTTGTGAATAATCAGATCGGGTTCGCTGCCCTCGATGATGTGCAGGTCCGCCTCTTTCAGCACTTCCTTCTGCTCCAGGGCGTCCAGTTCCACGCGCATCATCGGAACCTCGATGGAGGCATCCTTCTCCAGCACAACCCGACGCGTGATGTCACGATAGCCAGCCTTGCTGACGCGCAGAACATGATCGCCGGCAGAAATTTCAAGACCATCCAGCGGAGTGGATCCGACCAGACTGCCGTCTATTTCAACCATGGCGGGATCATCGGTCGTTTTGATGGAAATTTTTATCTTTGGCTGGGCGGATGAGGCCAGGCGGCTTTCAAGGGCCTTCTGCAAGTCGGGCACCGCCTGTGCAACAGCCGTGTCCAGCAGGGCCAGCACTTCATCTTCGCCCAGCGAGGTCTGCTGCGTGGCCGTCTGGCGGATTTTGCGGCTGGATGACCCTTCGCTCATGGCGATCACGCTTCCGTCCTTCGCGTCCAGCGCCTCCAGCGCCACGCGCGAGGTCAGCACGGTGAAATCGGTGCGGTATCCGCCCTGATCCACCGTCTCCTTACCCTCGGAAAGCGAAAGCAGTGTGCCGCGCAGAATCACGTCCGCGCCGAGCTGCTGCGCTGCGTGGACAAACGTGGGCTTCACAGGAGTGGCCACACCCGCATCCGTCAGCTTCATCTTTTCCATCTGCGCCACAAACTCGCGCCGGTCCACGAGCACAAAGTTCTTGTTGTCGAGAAGCTGTTTGGAAAGCACATAGACGCCCTTCGCCGCCACCGCGGCGGGATTGGTCAAAACCGCCGCTCCGCTTGAGGCGTTTTCAAAATCAAGCAGAAGCACACGAAGAGGCGCAGACGAAACAGAGCTTGAAACCAGAGCGATCGCGGTCAGCAGAAACAGTTTTTTCATTATTGAACTCCTTTCAACGTCTTCACCAAATCGTATGCTCAGCCATTTGCATAATCAAGAGAAAGCGCCGGTCCGTTTGACCGCGGCCGCCCTTTTACAGAGAACGCATAACGCCGTAAAATATTATTCTCCGCCGGCACATTGCATTTTTTGCGGAGAAAGCAGAATTTTTCGAATTTTGGCGAATTTATGCGAATTTTAATGAAATTATGCCAATTTTGGCCAATTTTTGATGATTTTTGGCATTTTTTGACGATTTTTGCCGGTTTTTATTGCTTTTTTTAAGTTTGGAGGCGAGCCGGAACAATCTGGAGATCGAACCCGGAACTTCTCTCTTTCACCGCTTCAGACCAGCATGCCCGGAAGCTGCATGAGGCTGGTGATGATCAAGTCGGGCTGCGGATTTAAGTCCGGTGGTTTCTGATTCCGCAAGCGCAACGAACGGTCGTCCCCCGCAAAAAGCGCCGTTCTGCATCCGCACCGGGCGGCGGTCTGAATGTCATTCAGCATGTCGTTTCCCACGTACAGCGTTTCAGCGGGAGTGATGCGGCAGTTGCCCCGAAACGGTTTCAGAACCTGCTGAAAAAGTTCAGGCGAAGGCTTGGCGCGGCGGATGCTGTATGAATAGACCGTCAAATCCCGCTGAAAGCCCAGCTGCTCAACGGATTTGCCGGCAAGGGCCTCGATCATCAGTGGCGTGTAGAACTGGGCATTCGAGACTATTCCCAGCCGCACTCCCTTCTGCATCAGTTCAGACAGAACCTGCGGAAATCCGGGCATCGGCCAGACAGGATTCGCCCGGCACTCGTATTCCACGGCAAGCATCTCAAGGTCCACCCCGTCCGAGTCGGCGGCGACAAGATTTTCCCTCTTCAGGCTGCGCAGAATCTCTTCCCACGTTTCCAGAATGTTGATCTCGGGAAAATCAACGCCCTCCGCCTTCATTCTTTCATGCGCGGCGCGAATGTCATGCTGCATCAGCTCGACCCCCCAGCGGCCGGCATTTTCACGCGGTGCGCATCCGGCGGCCGCCAGCGCGGCGAACATAGCCGCTTCCGAGGACGACTCCAAGGCTGTTCCGACTTCCCCGCTGCCGGATATCAGCAGGGTTCCATACACATCGAACAGCACCGCACGGACGCCCTCCAGCGGTTCAATTCCCGGGGACAGGCCTGTTTCGCGAATCTGCATCGGCAGGGATAATTCCCGTATCCGCGCTTTGAGAAATTCATTTCCGGAAACCGCTTCCATCTTTCAGGTCCTCAGCAAATTGAAGCGTTCAGGAAGCAGAAACTGATCCAGAACCCGTCCGGCATTGAGCGCGTCTTCCGGCCCGGCGCCAGATTCAATCACCGTCCGGTATATTTCCTGCAGGCGGGCGGCATACCGGCGTGAGCCGTATTTTTCCAGCACGGCACTCTTGTTGCGGGAAACGACGGAATCTGAAACGGACAACCGGGGCGGCCGGAGCCCGCTGGCGGCGGCAGGATTTTTCAGAAGATGTGAAATCACAGACTGCTGCATGTCCTCATCCAGACGGCCGAAATCAGCACAGCCCTCCCGAACCGCGGCCGAATACGCTTTTTCTGCATCCTCCGCGTTTAGGATTCTGCGATAGCCCTCATAAACCTTCTGCATGGCTCTTTGCAGGGCTCCTCGAAGGTTTTCCGCACCCACCCATTCCAGGGGGACATCCAATCTGTCGTAAAGCTGGGCAAGGTCAATGCCCTCTTCTTTAAACGTCCCTGTGATTTCCGGCAGGGCGCGGCCGGCCAGCGGACAGTCCATCAGCCACGGCTCCAGAAAAGCCAGTCCGAACCCCTCGGCCACGCTGGTGGTGATGGCGCAGGCGGCGCTCCGCATCAGTTCCGGGAAACTCAACGGTGATTTTTCAGCAAGGCCGAACTCGACGGGAAGTCTGCAGGCGCTGGAAAATTCAATCCACCGCTTATACACCGCTGCGTGTTCAGGATTGCGGGGGGCGCGCGTCAAGGCAAACCGGCGGCCGTCCCGCTCAAGGGCGGCCCACAGCACAAGCTCTCCCACATTCTTTCTGCGAATGGCCCGCGTCGGATAGATGACCAGATCGCTGCGACGGCAGATATCCGCCGCAGGCGGAGGAGCCTCCACCGCGTTCGGCAGGTAATGCGCGCGTGTGTCTGGGAGGCCGGCGCCGGCAAACGCGGTCATATCGCGGCGGTTCAGGAATGCGTAATGGACATTGGCCGCGCGCGGATAGAGACGCAGGCCCAGCGCTTCCTGATCCCCGTCCGCAAGACCATCCAGAAGCAGCCCGTAGTTTCCGGGGCGGCCGTCCTCAGCGAAATCATGCATCTGCAGCAGAAGGGGGCGCCCCGCACCAGCCATGACGCCGACCACCGCGGGCATCGCAAGATTTTTTCCGAGGGAGTGATTGTGAATATGCCAAAGCTCCGGGGCTCCGCCAAGCAGGCGGGATGCGGCTTCATCCATCTTCGCAATCACATCGGGCACTCGCGGACCAGCCGCGCCATACGCCAGTTCCGGCACAACCGCCACAGGGACAGCAAGCTTTTCCGCCGGAGGTTCTCCGGTGATTGCGCAAACCTGAAATCCTGACGCGGCCAGAACGCGGGCCGCCTGCCCAATAACCGTGCTCACCCCCCCGATCCGCAAGTGATAATGGACGATCGCCACACGCATGCGATCAGCCGTCCAGTCCCCACTTTTTCCGGTAGGCCGGAACGCTGATCATGGGCGGGCGCTCCTCCTCAGGGATATTGAATTCCTGGATTTTATATTCTTCGCCTTGCACCTGGAACTGCCTGAGGACCGTTCCGAGGTCGGGGAGCTTTCCGATGATGCCCATTTTTTCGGCCCGGGAAAGAAAGGTTTGCAGAATGCCGAACGCCATTTTCCCGAGATCGCGCGTGGGCTGGTTGCGATGCACGCGCTGATCAAGATCCGTCTGCGCAATGGCCTGAAGACCCCATTTCCGGTACACATCAATCAAGTGAGAGGTTTCGACTCCGTAGCCGATGGGGAATGGAATCTGCTCCAGCACCTCGCGCCGGACAGCGTACTCGCCCGACAGCGGCTGGATCAGCCCCGCGAGATCGGGGAAGAAGAGAGAGAACAGCGGACGAATCAGGATTTCCGTCACGCGTCCTCCGCCAATCGGCCGGACGCCGTTGGCCGCGGCCAGCGGGCGCTCATAAAACGCTTTTACATATTTAATTTCAGGCCGGTAAATCAGCGGAGCCACAAGCCCATAGACGAAATGCGGCCGTATGTTTTTGATATCGGCGTCTATATACACAATGATGTCGCCGCTGAGCTGGTAAATAGCCTTCCAGAGATTCTCGCCCTTGCCTCGCTTGGAACCCATTTCGGGGAGGATATCCGACGCCAGATAGACATCGGCCCCGAACTGGGCCGCCACTTCGCGCGTTTGGTCGGAAGATCCGGAATCAATCACCGCAATCTCGTCCACAAGCGGATAACGGGTCATCAGTTCCGATTTGAAAATCAGCACTTCCTTGCCGATGGTTTTTTCCTCGTTGAGGGTCGGGAGGCAAAGCGAGACGCGCAACCCTTTGTTTTCCTTCTCGGCGACCAGATGCTTCAGATCCCAGAAGCTGCGGTAAGTGAAGGTGTTGCTGTTGAGCCATTCATGAATGTTCATCGCAATACCCCCCGTCAATCGCGAGCAAAAGCGCCGCAAGCTGGGTCATCCCGGCGGTCATCGGCGGAACATTCACCAGCTCGTCCGGATATGCCAGCACCTCTCCGCTGGTGATGCCGATCGAGAGGGCGGGAATGCCGCGGTCAATGAACGCAAACAGCTCCGAAGTGCTCGGACTCACGCGGCACGGAATCTGCAGGGTTTCCAGAATCTTCCGCGCCCGGCGCGACAGCGGGTGAGCAAACGGAATGCCGCCCGCCTTGCGTTCGGTGAAGACATCCAGGTCAATGCGGCTTTCCTTTTGCGAAGAGACGTCCTCGCAGATATCCCGGATCTGACGAAGAATTTTCTTAACCATCGCATCGTCTTCGCTGCGGACCTCAAACCGGAGCACCGCATGGCGGGCCACTTTATTGAACCCGCTGCCCCCGTAGATCGAGCCGAATGCAATGTTCGACCGCGGCTTGTTCGGCAGGGGGATTGCATTGATCTGGTTGATGACCTCATTAATGGTGCGAATGGCGCCCGTGGCATGGAAGCGCGTCCAGTCATACTCCTCGGGCACTGTGCAGGTGATCTCCCCGCGCATCATGGCCAGCGACTGAATGCTTAGATGGCCCAGCTGTGTTCCGTCAACGCATATGCCGGCACACAGCGGCAGGTTGTTGTTTTCAAGGAAGAAGCGCAGGCCCTCAAGGTTTCCGCGGGCCAGACTGCGGGAAGCAGCCAGAAATATGATGTTGGAATCCAGCACAATTCCCATTTTCTCCAGAAAATGCGGCAGGGCGGCCAGCACCGCCACGCCCAGGCTGTTGTTGGCCACACCCGGCCCCGTCACCCGGTCGGGCTCAACCAGGATGGTGTGGTCCACATTCGACGGAATGCCGGTATCCGCATGAGCCACCAGCAGGATATTCCGGTCCCCCTTGCTCCCGGGCATGACGGCAATGGCGTTTCCCTTCTCATCCACCGAACCGCTGACGAGCCCGTTTTCCGCAAACCGGTCGGCGATGAACTGGACACGCCTGTCCTCGCCAAACGTGGGGGCAGGGATTTCACCGATCAGCACCAGGTTGGACAGAAGCGCCTGCACGCAGTCTGCCGCGCGCGCGGCCAGTTCCGGCAGCCGGTCAAGTATTTCCTGAAATTTCTGTTTTGCCATTTTCAACACCCAGCTGTTTTAACGGGCGGACATTCCCGAACAATCATCTCTTGCAATACGGGCGGATGTTCCGTAGCATCTAACTAAAGAATAAGCTCATCTTTGAGACTTGGGAAGGTTAAAATATCAAAATGGCCGAACGAATAGGTTTCATATCCACACGTTTTGCCGGCACCGACGGGGTCAGTCTCGAAAGCGCCAAATGGGCACAAGTGCTCTGGGACTACGGGCATGTGAGCTACTGGTATGCCGGGGAACTGGATCGCGCCGAGGATGTGAGCCTCTGCATTCCGGAGGCGCACTTCAGTCATGCGGAGAATCTGTGGATCAACGAGCGCATCTGGGGGCGGGAGAACCGCGACCGGCTGGTGAGCCGGCGAATCCTGGACATGGCCGCCTACCTGAAAAGCACACTTTATGAATTCATGCGGAAGTTCGACATCAGCATTTTTGTGGTCGAAAACTGCCTGAGCATTCCGATGCATGTGTCCCTGGGAATTGCCATCACCGAATTCCTGTCGGAAACCGGCATGCCCTCCATTGCCCATCATCACGATTTCTACTGGGAGCGCTCGCGCTTCTCCGTGGGTTCCGTGTCGGGCTGGCTCGACATGGCCTTCCCGCCCCGCACCCCCGGGATGCGCCACGTGGTGATCAACCTCGCCGCCCAGGAAGAACTGGCCTGGCGCAAGGGGCTGACTTCGCTGCTTGTGCCCAACGTGCTGGATTTTGAGCATCCCCCGCAGCCGCCGGACGAGTATTCCTCCACCGTTCGCGAGGATATCGGGCTCGCGCCCGGCGATATCATGATCCTTCAGCCGACGCGCGTGGTTCCCCGCAAGGGCATTGAACACGCGATCAAACTGGTGGAAATGCTTGGGGACCCGAAGTACAAACTCGTCGTCTCGCACCGGGCCGGCGACGAGGGCATGGAATACTGCCAGATGCTGAGCGAACTGGCCCGCGAAGAGGGTGTGGATCTCCGCTTCGTGGAAACACATGTCGGCGACAACCGCCATCTTGATGCACAGGGCAAGAAAGTCTACGCCCTGTGGGATCTGTACGCCCACGCCGACCTGATCACTTATCCCAGCCTTTACGAGGGATTCGGGAACGCGTTTCTGGAAGCCATCTACCACCGGAAGCCGGTTCTGATCAACCGCTACGCGATCTTCGGCCGCGATGTCGAACCCAAGGGATTCCGGCTGCCGATCATGGACGGATTCCTGACGCGGGGCCTCATCCGCGAGGTGCGGAAAATCCTTGAGGACGACGAATACCGCCGGCAGATGGTCGAGCAAAACTACCAGGTGGCCACCCGCTTCTACAGCTATTCGGTTCTTCGCCGAAGCCTGCGCACGCTGATCACGGACATCCGGGGGCTGGACTGATGCTGAAATACACCACCATGCCCGTCTGGCGCCGCATCCGGGAGCGGCTGGAATTTCTCTACGCGGACCGCGCCGAACGCTGTCTGGAGCGCATGGGCATGCTCATCGGCCGCTACGGGGTCGGTTTCAATGATCAACCGCCCCTCAAATATCGCGACCAGGCCGACAGCATCCTCATCACCTACGGAGATATGATCAGCGACGGAGAAACATCTCCGCTGGAGACACTGGAAAAATTCTTGTCGGACGAGCTTCGCGGCGCCGTGACCACCGTTCATCTCCTTCCGTTCTTCCCCTATTCCTCCGACGATGGTTTCTCCGTTCTCGACTACCGCACAGTGGATCCGGCCCTGGGGAAATGGAAGCACATAGACCGCTTCAACAAAAACTTCTCGCTGATGTTCGACCTGGTGCTGAATCACGTGTCGCGCGGAAGCGAATGGTTCCGGCAGTATGCGCGCGGCATCGCCCCGGAACGCCGTTACTTCATCGAAATGGATCCCTCCATGGATCTCAGTCAGACCATCCGTCCCCGAAGCAGCCCGCTGCTCAGTGAAACCTGGACGCGCAACGGCCTTCGCCACCTCTGGACCACCTTCAGCGAAGATCAAATGGATCTCGATTTCTCAAACCCGGATGTGCTGTTCGAATTCCTGGACATCCTGCTGCTGTATATCTCACATGGCGCGCGCATCATACGACTGGATGCCATTGCCTATCTCTGGAAAAAACCCGGGACATCCTGCATCCATCTGCCCGAAACGCACGTGATTGTGAAACTCTTCAGGGATTTCATCGAACTGCTGGGCGTGGATGTCGCACTGCTGACGGAAACAAACGTGCCGCAGGAGGAAAACACCAGCTACTTTGGAAACGGCGACGAGGCCCATCTGGTCTATCAGTTTCCGCTGCCGCCGCTGCTGCTGCAGGCGCTGGTTGCAGGAGACAGCGGACACCTCACACGCTGGGCGGCCGGGCTCCAGCCGCCTCCGGCCGGCTGCCGGTTTGTGAATTTCACGGCCTCGCACGACGGCATCGGCGTGCGGCCCCTGGAGGGCCTGATCCGCCCCCCCGAGATGCAAGCCCTGCTCGATCATGTCCGCGCGGCGGGCGGACAGATCGCCTTCAAACGCAATGCCGACGGGTCGGAGAGCCCCTACGAACTGAACATCACATACTTCGACGCGCTCGACACTCCTGACCGGCCCAACGAGAATCTGCAGGTTGAACGGTTTCTGTGTTCACAGGCCGTCATGCTGGCGCTGAAGGGCATCCCGGCCGTCTATTTCAACAGCCTCATCGGCGGCCGCAACTGGGCTGAAGGCGTGCAGCAAACCGGCCGGGCGCGGACCATCAACCGGCAGAAATGGACGCGTCACAAACTCGCTGAAAAACTGGGAAAACCAGATGATGCCCCGGCCCGCATCTTCCGCCGCTATCGCGCACTCCTCCTGCTTCGCGCAAAACATCCTGCCTTCCATCCTGACGGTGCGCAGGAAACGGCCGATCTCGGCCAAAAAGTTTTTACCATTGTCCGGACGGCGCCGGACAAGTCTGAAACCGTGACCTCCATCAGCAACTTCACGGATAAAACGCTTGTCCTGAATCCTGCCGCAGTCATACCGGCACTGGCGAATTCAGCCGAATGGCACGACCTCATCAGCGGTAAGAACCGCAGATCCCCGGCCGGCCTCGAACTGAAGCCTTACGAGACCTGCTGGATCCGCACGGTCTAGAAACCGGCGGCCGCCTGCGCGGCGGCGCATTCCAGCAGTTCGGCGGCCCGCGCCAGCGCCTCATCCAGCGGCATGCCCGGAAGGCGTGCAGAGATCGCCCGCTCGAAAAACATTTCACCTTTCTCTGCGGCATACGGAACAACATCACCCGCAAGCACGATAACCGGAACTCCATGTTTTTGCGCAACGGAAGCCATGCCGGCCACGACCTTGCCCCGAGCGCTCTGCCCGTCGAACCGGCCTTCGCCCGTGATCACATAATCCGCTTTCCGGATTTCATCCTCCAGGCCGATGGCCTCAATAACCGCCTGTGATCCGGGGACAAGCTCCGCATTCATGAAAGCAGCCGCGCCGCCCGCAAGCCCGCCGGCGGCACCGCCGCCGGGAATCGCGGCGATGTCCAGGCCCAGCTTCTCATTTACAAGCTGCGCGAGATGCTGCAGGCCCCGCTCCAGTTCAACGACCGCATCGGGCGATGCCCCCTTTTGCGGGCCGTAAACACGCGCGGCGCCATGTGCCCCGCATAGCGGATTGTCCACATCACACAGAACGCTGCATTTCACGGGAAATCTTTCGCGGGGCGGAACGATACTTGCAATTTTGCGCAGTTCGCCCCCGCCATATCCGACTGGGCGGCCAGCCGGGTCCAAAAAGCGCCATCCCAGCGCCATGGCCGCCCCCACCCCGCCATCCACGGTTGCGCTGCCGCCAACGGCCAGAAGAATTTTATCCGGATGGAGTTCGAGCGCGGCGCGAAGAAGTTCACCCGTTCCGAATGTTGTGGTCTTCATCGGATCGCGTTCAGCCCCGGACACCAGCAACAGGCCGCTGGCCTGGGCCATTTCCACAAGAGCGAGCTTGGTTTTTGGAATCCATCCGAATGCGGCCCGAACCTTGCGCCCGAATATCGGCCCGTGGGCATCCATCGCAATGCGGTTGCCGCCGGAGGTTTCCAGCAGCACATCAAGGGTTCCCTCGCCGCCATCGGCCATCGGGCGGGTGACCACCTCAAGATCAGGGCGGGCTTTCAGCAGGCCGCGCTTCACACAGCGGCAGGCATCTTTTGCAGACAAGGTTCCCTTGAAGGAATCCATGGCCACAAGCACACGCATGTTATGGCTCCGCGTGCGGCTTCTGAACTTTGCCTTCAAGCCGTTCGTCATAGCGGCGCATCGTGGGATAGGCGAAGTCTATGTCGTTTTCTTTCGCAAAAGCATCGAGCACGGCCTCCCAGATCGCCGCCTGCGAGGAGCGGCGTTTGCGGGGCTCGCAGAGATAGCGCATGGTCAGCTTGACGCCGCAGTCTTCCACATTGGTCCAGACGATCGGGGTCAGGTACTGGAAAAATATCAGATACTTCCGCGCGGCGGGCCCGCACCTGCTCCTCGGCGTGAGCGCTTTTGATGGCCGTGTGCGACTCCGCAATGCCCATCAGGATTTCCTTGGCCTTCTTCCAGTTGCTTTCAAACGTCACCGTGACCCCGATTTCGTTCCAGATGAAATTGAAACCCTGGTTGTAGTTGGCGATGGCCTGGCTGAAAACGACTCCATTGGGAAGATGGATAATCCGCCCCGTGCTCTGATCCGAGCTGACCCAGTTCCCGATTTCAATCAGCGTGAACTGGAAGATCCGGCGGTCAATCACATCGCCTTTGTGCTCTCCGATCTGGATGCGGTCGCCGACATCAAACGGTTTCCGGCTGGCGATAAAGACCCATCCGGCGAAGTTCTTGATCGGATCCTGCAGCGCGATGGCAAGGCCCGCGGAAACAATGCCAAGGTACGCTGCAAGGCCCTGACGGCCGCCAATCCATATCCGCAGGAAAAACACCAGGCCCACAAAACTAAGCGCCATGTTGATTGACTTGCGCAGGGTGTATCGCCGGGTGGCGTCTTTGATGCGCCCCGCAAAAAGAAATGAGAGGGCGTGATAAATCAGGAACAGAATGCTGAACACGGCAAGAGTCCACAGGATATTCAGCTGCGTGTCAGCCGAAAGCCCCACGTTGATCTGGAGCCAGCTCGATACCTGACTCACAATGTCCGGCACAATTGTTCCCATGCAAATCAGTCTAGAACGGCGCCCTCCGTCCCGCAAGAGCTATCGTCGCGGCAAAACGCTTTTCCATGTTTGTTCCAGGCATTGGAAGTTTCCGCGGAAAAAGTTCCAATCATTGGAAGTTATTTGTTCAGACGGTGCCGAAAATGCGATCGCCGCAATCGCCAAGGCCGGGAAGAATGTAACCCCGGTCGTTCAGTTTTTCGTCCAGCATGGCTGAATAGATTTTGATGTCCGGATGGTCTTCCTGAAGGGTTTCCAGCCCTTCGGGCGCGGCGATGATGGACACGACGGTGATGTTGCGGATGCCGCGGCCCTTCAGCAGTTTGACGGCATAAGAAAGCGATCCGCCGGTGGCCAGCATCGGATCCAGCAGGAAGGTTCGCATGTCCTGCGCGTCCGGCGGGATCTTGAAGTAGTACTCCTTCGGCTGCAGCGTTTCCTCGTTGCGGTAGAGTCCGATGTGTCCAACTTTCGCGGTCGGGATCAGGTTCAAAATCCCGTCCACCATCCCCAGCCCGGCGCGAAGGATCGGCACCAGCAGAACCTGTTCGCTGATGTGCTTGCAGGTGCACGGTCGCAGCGGCGTTTCCACCTGCACGTCCTTCAGCTTCAGGTCACGCGTGATTTCGTACACCATGAGATACGACAGCTCCTTGAGCGTCTCGCGGAAAAGTTTGTTGTCGGATTCGCGGTTCCGGAGGTGCGCCAGTTTGTGCTCGATGAGCGGATGCTTGAGGATGTTCACGTTATTTTCCATTTTTCGGCTCTCCGGAACTGATGATGTCTGCAACATACGGCCACAGGAACGGCTTATTGCCCTGCAGCTCCTCGGGACTGAGCTTGCTGATTTCGTGGGGGAAAATGATCCACGCATCGGTCTTGTGAATATACCAGTCCGGCGTGATCGCCGTCCGGTTTTTCGCGGGCTTGTAGAATATGGTCGCCGCCCGGATCTCGGGCATGAAACCCTTTTGCGCGGCCGTCATTTTGATGAGCGAGTCCATCGTCAGGCCGGTGTCGAAGATGTCATCCACAAAAAGGATCCGGCTGTCGCGGTGGACGTTTTCGAGAAAATGGGTCTCGCCGACAATGGATATCTTGTAGCCTCCGTCCGGCTGAAGCGAGCGGCGCGTCTTGACCGGCATGTGAAAGCAGTCGTGTCCCGCGACGGCAAAAAATTCGTGGATGGCGATGGCGATCGGTGTGCCGCCCCGCCACAGGCCAATGAGGTGCGTAGGGATGAATCCGTCATCCCATATTTTCCGCGCGAGCTGATACGACATGGTCAGCAGGTCGTTTGCGCTCAAAAAAAGTTTGTCCTCACTCATAATTGCTCTGCATCCGGAAATCATCATATCCGTTTGGTGCCGGAGCGCAATGGAATATCACCCCCGCACAAGTCTTTGATCTCCGGAAGGATTGTGCTATATTTCGCATATGGAAAAGCGACCCAAGACATATCTGGACTGGGCGGCCACTTCCTGGCCGAAACCGGCTTCCGTCTACGAGGCGTTCAACAACTATGCCCGCAGCATCGGCATTGATCACAACCGCGGGCATTTCCGCGAGGCGATGGATGCAGAGGTGTGGTTCAACCGCGCACGGCGAGCGCTGGCCGACATGATGAACGCCTCTTCGCCGGACCGGATCGTTTTCTTCTCGGGCGCAACCGAGGCCCTGAATACCGCCATTCAAGGGACGCTTGCCGGAGGAGATCACGTAATATATTCATCCTTTGAGCACAATGCTGTCACGCGCCCTCTTCGTTTTCTTGAGAAGCACCGCGGCATACAACTCACACAGATCCCCGGGTCCGTGGCAGAACCGCTTGATCCCGCCGCCGTGCGCAATGCTATCCGCAAGAACACCCGGATGGTGGTGCTGAACCACATCTCGAACGTGTTCGGCTCGGTGCTGCCCGTCGCCGCGGTCGGAAAAATGCTGGCGGAATACGACGACATACTTTTTGTGGTGGACGGGGCGCAAAGCCTCGGGAGCCATCCGGTGGATGTCCGCGCCATGCACGCGGACGTGTTCACGTTCCCCGGCCACAAGAGCCTGCTGGGCCCGCCGGGCACCGGCGGGTTCTATCTGCGCGAGGGCCTTGAGGAAGTGGTTTCACCCATCAAGTTCGGCGGGACAGGCGTGAAGTCTGCAATGGAAATTGTCGTCGAGGAGCTGCCGCATAAATATGAAGTGGGCACGCAAAACTCATGGGGCATCGCCGGGCTGGCGGCGGGAGCGGAATATGTGCTGGCGCGAGGTGTGGCGGACATCAGCGCGCAGCTTGCGCAGCTCACCAATCAGCTCGTTGAGGGTTTGAACGAAAATCCGCTGGTGCGCCTCTATACCCCGTCGCCGGAAATTCACCACGGCGCGGTTTCATTCAATTTCAGCAACATGCCGTCGGAAGACGCCGCGGCGCTGCTGGACCGCTCATACAATCTCAAGCTGCGCGCGGGACTGCACTGCGCGCCGGATGCGCATCAGTGCACGGGCACGCTCCGTCAGGGAACCGTCCGCGCCAGCGTCGGGTGCCTAACCACCACCGCCGAGGTTGAATACTTGATCCGGGCTCTTCAGGAAATGAGGGAAGACTATGTGGAAGCAACATAGCGGCATCATGCTGGCGCTGGATGTCGAAAACCGTGCGCAGGCGTTCAGACTTCTGGACCTAATCAGCGAAGACTGTGATGTCATCAAGTTCAACTATCCACTGGTTCTTCGCGAGGGCCTTTCGATCGTCACCGAAGTGAAGAACAAATACAGGAAGCCGATCCTCTGCGATTTCAAGGTGGCCGATGTTCCAGTCACCAACGACCGCATCATCAAAATCTGCGGCGAGGCCGGCGCGGACGGCGTTATGGTTCACGGATTCATTGGCGCCGACGCCCTGATGTCAGCCGTCCAGGCCGCGGGAGATGTTAAGCTTTTCCTGGTGACCCAGATGACCAATCCCGGCGGGCTCGATTTCACGGCGCAGTTCACCGACGAATTCGCCGCGATGGCCCGCACGTTCGGACTGGCTGGAGTGCAGGCGCCGGGAAACCGCCCCGAGGTCGTGCGCCGCGTGCGGAAAATCATCGGGCCGGACATGATGATCGTCTGCTGCGGCATCGGCGCGCAGGGAGGGAAGTTCGGCGCGGCCATCGAGGCCGGGGCGACGTTTGAAATCATCGGCCGCGCAATTTATGATGCGAAAGATCCCGTCGCGAAGGTTGCGGAAATCAAGGCCGCCACGCGCCCGTTCATCAAGCCATGAAGAATATCAAAGAGGTGCTGGGCCTGAGCCTCCACGAATACTGCGCGGAGGACGACACGCGCTCCGTGCGCGGAAAGTTCCCGAAGCCGGTGGATTTGAAAGCTCTCAAGACTGCGGCCGAGAAAATTTCCACGAAGGTCATGCTCATGGAGCGCCTGCAGGCACTGGTGATTCCGCTCGACCAGGGCGTGGTTCACATTCATGCCAATGGCGACATCGTCATCAACCGCATCAAGCGGCTCGAAGACGCTGTGGAATTCATGGAGAAGCTGTTATGCGCGGAAAAACAATAGCGGTGTTCGGCAGTGCCGTCGCGGATCCCGCCGACAAAGCCTGCCGGCAGGCAGTGCTGGCCGGGCGGATCATCGCCGAAGCAGGCTTCAACATTCTGTGCGGGGGCTACGGCGGCGTGATGGAGGCGGCCTGCCGCGGATGCACCGAGGCCGGAGGAAAATGCGCGGGCATCGGGCTGACAAGATTCACGGAAAAGCCCAACAAATACATCGGCCGGTTCAAAGTTGTTGAAACACTCGGCAAACGACTCGACTATTTTGAAAAGCATTCGCGCGCATTCCTTGCGCTGGATGGAGGCATCGGCACCATCACCGAAGTCATGTTCTTCTGGGACATCGCCAAGGCCGGATTTCTTGAAGGCCGGCCGATTTTTCTTCTTGGCGAACAATGGCCCTGGTTGGTTCAGGAGTTGAAAAAGCGCTTCATCATAAAAGACAAATATATGTCCTGCGTCCGGTGCCTGCCGGATATCGCGGCGCTGAAGACGGCATTGGGACATCTGCAATGACCGGATTTTTTCCGGCCCGCAGGCGATAGAACGAAACCCCCAATGATTTGCCAATACCGCGTATTTTTGCGATTTTTGCCCATCTCAAATGTTTATATTTAGACCCTTAAACCATTCTGCAATCCATCATTTTTCATTTTAGATCAAGAGACGAACAGGCCTGTGGAGAATTCATCTCTTTTCGCGTGTTTCGCGATTTTCGTAGTCGCCTCTCTGAATTCTGTCTTATGAATTTTTTTTAGCTGCTTTCTCATTTTTCAAGCAAAAATGGACGTTTTTGGGCATTTTTTGGCCATTTTTGATCGTTTTTTGCTGTTTTGGGGCTGTTTTTGCCCTTTTTTGAGCATTTTTGGACACTGGGTCCGGATTTCTATTGCTTCCTCAATGCGGTTTGATAGTGTTTTTGCGTTTTTGTTCGGAACGGAGTTTTAGACAAACCATGCAACTGAATATGAGGGAAGCCGCCAGCCTGCTGGAGGTGCCTGAGAAAAACGTTCTCCGATGGATTCGGAAGGACGGGCTCCCCGCATTTAAAATCAACGAACAATACCGTTTCAACCGCTCTGAAATCCTTGAGTGGGCCCAGGCGCGCGGCATTCCGGTGTCCGACCGAATGGCCCCGGATCCCGCGGGGGCGGTTTCCCTTGCCGATGCCCTGAAAAACGGCGATGTGCATCTTGATGTCGGCGGAACCGACATGGAGTCGGTGCTGAACGCCGCCGTGGAAGCCATGCCCCTCCCCGAAGATGTGGACAAGGCTTTCCTTCTGCGCGTGCTGGTCGCGCGCGAATCGCTTGGATCCACAGCCATCGGCAACGGGGTCGCCATCCCCCATGTGCGCAATCCCATCGTACTGAACATCCGCCAGCCGATGGTTTCGCTTTGCTTCCTGAAACAGGCCATTGAGTTCGGAGCCCTGGACGGCAAGCCGGTGCATACCTTGTTTGTGATCATCAGTCCCACCATCAATGCGCACCTGAATCTTCTCTCGCGACTGGCCTATGCCCTGAAGCAGCCCGCATTCTCGAATGCCGTGGCCTGCAAGGCATCCCGCGAAGAAATCATTGCGTGCGCCGCGCAAGTGGACGCCGCGCTTCCCGCACGAAAAACCGAAACCGGGGGCGGCCACTGATGAGCCTGCTTCTTGTTGCGCTGATTATCCTTTTCGGCGGCGCGCTTTTGCAGTTTGCCTGTGCCCGTCGCACCGCTCTCGCCCGGATTGCCGGCCCGGCCGTTACGGTTGCCGGAGCCGTCATCGGCTTGATTCCCGTATTCCGCGCACTGGGCGGCCATACGGAGCATCTCAATCTCTGCTGGAGCCCCCTCCTGGGTTTGTTTAACGCCAGGATGGATGCCTTGTCGGCCTTTTTTGCCCTCCCCATTCTCATCATTTCCGCACTGGCCGCTGTTTATGGCTCTGAATATCTGAAGCCTTACGAAGGCAAGAAGAACCTTGCCGCTTTCTGGTTCTTCTATAATGTGCTGGCGGGAAGCATGCTTCTGGTGGTGACGGCGTGCAATGCCATCCTTTTCCTGCTGGCATGGGAGGTCATGTCGCTTTCCTCTTTCTTCCTTGTGATTTTCGAAAGCGAACAGGAACACGCGCGGCGCGCCGGCTGGACCTATCTGGTGGCTACGCACATCGGAACCGCTTTTCTGCTCGTCTTGTTTTGCATGCTCGGCGCTCAGGCAGGAACGCTTCATTTCGAGCATTTTTTGGCCTCCAAAGCGACCACGCCTTTTCTGTCGGCCGCATTCCTGCTGGCCGTGATCGGTTTCGGAACCAAGGCCGGCTTCATGCCTATGCATGTATGGCTTCCCGAGGCGCATCCTGCGGCCCCGTCGCATGTTTCGGCCGTCATGAGCGGAGTGATGATCAAGACCGGCATCTACGGGCTGCTGCGCATCCTGATCCGTCTCGGAACCCCGCCCCCGTGGTGGGGATGGGTGCTGGTCGCCATCGGGGCCGCATCCGGGATTCTGGGAATCGTCTTTGCGCTTTCCCAGCATGACATCAAGCGCCTGCTGGCCTACAGCAGCGTGGAAAATGTCGGCATCATCACCGCCGGCATCGGCATCGGCATGCTGGGCATGAGTTACGGAAATGACGCCATGATGCTCCTGGGCTTTGCAGGGGCGCTGCTGCATGTGCTTAACCACTCGATTTTCAAGTCCCTCCTGTTTCTTGGGGCGGGCGCCGTGCTCCACGCAGCGGCCACGCGCGAAATTGATCGCCTCGGCGGACTGATGAAACGCATGCCGTCCACCGGACTGGCTTTTCTGGTCGGATCGGTTGCAATCTGCGGCCTGCCGCCGCTGAACGGGTTTCTGGGAGAATTTCTGATTTATCTCGCTTCGTTCAAGGCTCTGACGGGATCCGCCGCCGCATGTGCAGCCGCGGGCGTTGTCGTCATCGCCATGCTGGCGCTGATTGGCGGACTGGCGGCCGTTTGCTTCACAAAGGCTTTCGGAATTATCTTTCTCGGCGAACCGCGCACGGAGGCGGCTGCACACACGCACGAGTGCGGCAGCGCAATGCGGATTCCCATGCTGGTTCTGGCCGCCCTTTGCGTCATGGTCGGGCTTTCCGGTCCGTTCATGCTGACCGTGTCCGGGATTGCCGTTGAAACACTGACCGGCCGGAACTTGCTCGAAAGCGCGGCGATTGTGCCCGCCGCCGGCCTGCTCGGAAACATTGCCCTGTTTTCCATGGCCCTGCTTGCGCTCATGGCCGTGCTGCTTCTGCTGCGCGCGCGGCTGCTGAAAAACAAGCCCGTGACCAAAGCCGTCACATGGGATTGCGGATATGCCGCGCCAACGGCGCGCATGCAGTATACGGCCTCGTCCTATGCCGACCCGGTGGTACGCCTTTTCAAACTCTTCCTGCAGACTCGAAAAAAGTTTGTCTCGCCCGACGGACTGTTCCCGGAAAAGTCATCTTTCTCGAGCGCGACACCCGATTTTTACCGGGAGCGCGTTTATCACCCTGTGTTTAACGCCATCGAAAAATCCCTGACCCGCCTGCAATGGATGCAGCACGGGCGTCTGAATCTCTATATTCTGTGCATCATGGTCACGCTGGTTGTCCTGCTGGTTTGGAAGCTGAAATGAAAATAGCCGCGCTTTCCATCATCAATCTGCTGACAGGGCTGGTGCTGGCCCCGCTGCTGCCGGGTATCATCAACAAGACCAAGGCCGTGTTTGCGGGCCGGCGCGGGCCGCCAGTTCTTCAAACCTATTACGACATTCTCAAGCTGCTGCGCAAGGGCGCCGTCTACAGCCGCACCACAACATGGATATTCCGCACGGCGCCGGTCATCGGTCTCGCCGCCGTTTTGGCCGCCATGACCCTGCTGCCAGCCGCGTCAGCGCCGGCCCCGGTGTCATTTGCGGGCGACCTGATTCTCTTCGCCTACTGTTTTGGCCTGCTGCGTTTCTTCCTCGTGGCCGCGGCCCTGGACACCGGTTCGGCCTTCGAAGGGATGGGCGCCAGCCGCGAAGTGCAGTTTTCCACGATGGCGGAACCCGCCCTGCTGCTGGGACTCGCCGCGCTGGCGTGCGCGGCTGGATCGCTTTCTCTGACCGGGATTTTCTCCGGCCTGACGTGGCAGGTGGCCGGCCCGGCGCTGGTGCTGGTTTCGGCCGCCCTGCTGATCGTGTTCCTCGCCGAAAACGCGCGCATCCCGGTGGATGATCCCAACACCCATCTTGAGCTGACCATGATTCATGAGGTCATGGTGCTCGATTATTCCGGGCCCGACTTTGCGATCATTCTCTACACCTCGTCCCTTAAACTCTGGGCGCTGGGCACGCTGCTGGTGAATATCCTTCTTTCTGTCCTGCCCCTCCGCGGCTTCGCGGCCACGGGCGGAGTTTTCATTGGATTGATTCTGCTTTCGGTGCTGGTCGGGATCATTGAATCCATCATGGCGCGGCTGAGCCTGCTGAAGGTTCCGCAGCTGCTGGCCGGAGCCGTGGCCCTTTCGGTTCTGGCGCTCGCACTCGTGCTGAGGTTCACATCATGAGCATTCTTCTCGACACCCTGCTGGTCACGCTGATCATCACCTGCTTTCTGCTGCTGGGCTCGAGCCGTCTCGGCGCCTGTATTCGCATCAGCGCCCTGCAGGGCGTCGTGACCGGCATGCTGCCGATGGCGCTCGAGGACTGCAGCCTGTTGTCGTATGTGACCGCGCTGGGAATTGCCGTCATCGGACTGAAAGGTTATGTTTTTCCCCGACTGCTGTTCAGCGCGCTGCGGGAATCCGACACCAGCCGCGAAGTTCAGCCGTTCATCGGCTACATGGCCTCCCTCTTTTTCGGAATTCTCTTTCTCCTGGGCGCCTTCTGGCTCGACACGCGGCTGGATCTGCCGGTGCACTCGAGTTCCAGCCTGCTTGTTCCCGTGGCCTTCTCCCTGATGTGCTCCGGTCTGTTCTTGATTGTGGCGCGCAGGACCGCGATGAACCAGGTGATCGGCTATCTCGTGCTGGAAAACGGAATCTACTGCTTCGGCCTCGCCGTGGTGAGCGGCATGCCCCTGCTCCTGGAACTGGGCGTGCTCATGGATATCTTTGTGGCCGTGTTTGTCATGGGCATTGCCATTTATCACATCAACCGCGAATTCGACCACATTGACGCGGACAGGCTGAGCGCCTTGAAAGGCTGATGCATGAACGCGGAACGCATACTTCCAGCACTGATCATGGCGCCGCTGATACTCGGCGGGATCAGCCTCCTGCTTCGCTCCGCGCGGACTGCGCTGAGATTCTGCGCGGCCGGCACGCTGGCAACGGCCGCCCTCGCGGGCTTTTCCGCCCTTGAGGTTTTGCGCGGCGGGCCGGCGGAAAGCGCCGGCGGCTGGCTCATGCTTGACGCGCTTTCCGCCCACCACCTGCTGGCCATGATGACGGTCTTCTGCCTCAGCGCGCTTTTTGCCATCGGCTATTTTCGCGATGAGGTTCTCGACGGACGCCTCACGCCGAAAATGGCCGGGCGCTACGGCGGGCTCTGGTTCGGTTCGCTCGCGGCCATGATGCTGGTGCTGCTCTCCAACAGCCTTGGCATGATGTGGGTTGGCGTCGAGGCCAGCACACTGATGACCGCATTCCTGATTTGCATTCATGCCTCGCCCGGCGCGCTGGAGGCCATGTGGAAATATCTGCTGATGTGCTCCGTGGGCGTGGCCGCCGCATTCACGGGTATTCTTCTGGTGGCCGCCGCCACAGGCGCCGCCGGGCTGCACGGAGTGGACGCGCTGCTCTGGACGAATCTGATGGAAGCGGCCTCAAGACTGAACCCGGGACTGGTCAAGGCGGGCTTCATCTTCATCGTGATCGGTTACGGAACAAAGGCGGGCCTGGCCCCGCTGCATAACTGGCTGCCGGACGCCCATAGCCAGGCGCCGGCGCCCGTGTCCGCGGTTTTTTCGGGTTTCCTGCTCAACGCCGCGCTCTATTGCATCCTCCGCTGCCTGCCCCTCGTGGAAGCGGCAACCGGCGGAACGGGATGGGGCCGGGACATTCTTGTGTTTTTCGGATTATTTTCCATTCTGGTCGCCGCCGCCTTCATCGTGATGCAGCGGGACATCAAGCGCCTGCTGGCCTATTCCAGCGTAGAGCACATCGGCATCATGGCGCTCGGGGCCGGCATCGGAGGAGCCGGCGCGGTCGCCGCGCTGTTCCACCTGATCAACCATTCCATCTGCAAACCCATCGCGTTTTTCTGCGCAGGCCGGATAGGCCAGATTTACGGAACGCACGATCTTTCGCGCCTGACAATGATTATGCGCCGCGCGCCCGTCTGGGGCGCAGGCCTCATCGTCAGCCTGCTCGCACTTGTGGGCGTGGCCCCCTTCTCCATTTTTCTGAGCGAGTTTCTTGTGCTGAAGGCGGCGGTTGATCGCTCCATGTACGTGGCGGCCGGGCTCTTCCTGCTTGGACTTGGCGTTGTCTTTATCGCCGTGCTCCGGCACATCATCACCATGGCCTGGCGGCCTGAGGAACAGCCGTCCGCCCCGATAAAATTCTCGGCCGCAGAGGCTTTGCTGATTTTCATTCCTCTCGGCGTCATGCTTGCGCTGGGTGTTTGGGTGCCGGAGACCCTGCTGGATATTCTCAACCGCGCCGCGCAGATTCTGGGAGGTCTCTCATGAACGGGCCTGGATTTTTCCGCAACGGTGGGAAGATTCCCCTTTCCCAGATTCCCGTTCTGACGGTCAGTGAATTCCGGCAGAACATTCTGGATGCCGTTTCCAAAGGCGCGCGAATTTCCGCTCTTTTCGGTTCCCCTGCCGGTGAAAACGTTCGGCTGATTGCCGTTCTGGCCTGGAGGGATACCGGTTCTCTTTCGGCCCTTTCCGCGCCCGTTCAGAAGCAATATCCCGCACTGACGCCAGACTGTCCGCAGGCCCATCTGTTTGAACGGGAAATTTTCGAGCAGTTCAACGTCACGCCGGAAGGGCATCCGTGGCTGAAACCCGTCCGTTTTCCGAATCCGAAAAAGATGACGGACATCGGCGTGACGGATTTCTTCCAGATCGCCGGGGATGAAATCCACGAAGTCGCTGTCGGCCCTGTCCACGCCGGAATTATCGAGCCCGGACATTTCCGCTTTCAGTGTCACGGCGAGACCGTGCACCATCTGGAGATTTCGCTGGGCTATCAGCATCGCGGGGTCGAGAGGGCTCTGGTGAACGGGCCCGACAACAGGTCTCTCCACTTCATCGAGACGCTGGCGGGGGACACAACTGTCGGGCACGCGACAGCCTGCAGCCGGCTTGTGGAATCACTGACGGGCAACCGGGTGCCTGCGCGTGCGCAGGTCATCCGCGGCATCGGCCTCGAACTCGAGCGCATGGCCAACCACATCGGCGACCTCGGCGCCCTGGCCGGCGACATCGGTTATCTTCCAACCATGTCCTACTGCGGCCGCATTCGCGGTGACGTTCTCAATCTCACGGCCGCGCTTTGCGGAAACCGCTTCGGGCGCCGGCTGGTCGTGCCCGGAGGAACCGGCTATGACATCGCGGAGGAAACCGCTCAAATAATGACTGACCGCCTGAACGCCGCCTTCCGCGACGCCGAATCGGCCATCGGCCTGCTGTGGGAAACGCCATCGGTTCTGGCGCGCTTCGAAGGCACAGGCAAACTCAGCCGCGAGACGGCCGAGGAAATCGGCCTTGTCGGTGTGGCCGCGCGCGCCTGCGGCCTGCAGCGCGACGTCCGCAGCGATTTCCCATACGGCATCTTCCTGCTCTCGCACATTCCAGCCGTTATGTGGGATTCCGGTGATGTGTTTGCGCGCGCCTTCGTTCGCTGGCAGGAACTTCAGCGGTCATACAAATTCATTCTTGAACAGCTGGCGGCACTGCCGGAAGGCCCCGTTTCCGCCGATATCAGTCCGGCCATTGCCTCCGGCCATTTGGCGGTTGCCCTTGTCGAGGGCTGGCGCGGCGAAATCTGCCATGCCGCAGTTACAAACAATGACGGCCGGTTCCTGACCTACAAAGTGGTTGACCCTTCGTTCCATAACTGGTTCGGGCTGGCGTTCGCTCTTCGCGGCCAGCAGATTTCCGATTTTCCGTTGTGCAACAAGAGTTTCAATCTCTCCTATTGCGGACACGATTTATAGAGGATAACGATGCTCAAGGTTTCAAAAGTCAGGCTTCAGCAGGGATACCGGACCATGAAATGGCCCGACGGCCCCGCCCCGGAAATGCCGCTGCATTTCACCGGACGGCCCGTTCTGGACAAGGAACGCTGCAATGGATGCGGCGACTGCGCAACAATCTGCCCCACCGGAGCCATCACCTGTGCAGACGGAAAAATCAGCCTGGATACCGGCCTGTGCATCTTCTGCGGCAAATGCCAGAAAGCCTGTCCAAAAGACGCCATCCTGTTTGGCAGCGATTTCCGCCTTGCCGCGGCAGAACGCAAGGATCTTGTGGTGCAGCCGGACAGCGACAAAACACCCAGCGCTTACCGTGAAGCCGTCCACAAACTTTTCGGGCGGTCGTTGAAACTGCGGCAGGTGAGCGCCGGCGGATGCAATGCCTGTGAGTCAGACACCAATGTGCTTGGCACTCTCGCATGGGACCTTGGCCGGTTTGGCATTCAGTTTGTTGCCGCACCGCGCCATGCGGACGGAATTCTGGTGACGGGCCCGGTTTCCAATAACATGGAACTGGCCCTCAGAAAAACCTATGCGGCCGTGCCGGCCCCGAAAATCGTCATTGCGGTCGGGGCATGCGCCATATCGGGCGGAATCTACTGCGGTCAAAAGGAAACCCATAAGGGCGTTGAAGAAATCATTCCCGTTGACCTTTTTGTTCCCGGCTGCCCGCCCCATCCCGCAACCATCCTGGACGGCCTTCTGCGGCTTTTGGGCAAAGTGAAATAGTTGCATCGCGCATCAGGCCGTGATTTACTCTTTCCCGGGACAAGCGAGCGCCATGGAGCAGGAAACCATTCATCTTTGCCAGATCACCGCGCCCCGCGGACGGGCGCTGGCTCAAATTGCGCCGGAACTCGGCGGCATTGTTTCTTCGCTGGTTCTTCCCGGCCCCGGCGGACCGCGTGAATGCCTGCACCAGCACGAGTGGTTCTGGGATCAAAAATCGGATGAAACCCGCGGAGGCCTTCCGCTGCTTTTTCCGATCTGCGGACGGCATCCCGAACTTCCCCTCCACGGATTTGCCATGCGCATGCCGTGGTACATCCTTGAACACAGCGCCTCATCTTTGCGCCTTGGACTGGAAGATTCGTCCCGCACCCGAGCCATGTTCCCCTATTCATTCAATCTTCAACTGCAATATCACATCGCGGAAAAAGACTTTTCTTGCACCTTCGCAGTCCGGAACACCGGACCGGTTCCCATGCCGTTCTATGCCGGTTTCCATCCCTATTTCTCCACGCCGTGCGACAAGGCGGATATCCTTCTGGAAGCCTTTCCCGAACAGCAGCATATCTACAACGCCGATTATACAAACATCATCGGGGCTATACCGCCGCCAGAGTTCCCGTCGCCCCTTGCCCATCCTTCGCTCAATCAGATGCTGTTGTCTGTCGGCGACAACCCCGAAACATCACTGATCTTCTCAGATGGATTTGGTTTAAAGATGAATGCATCCAGCGAGTTCCGTTACCGGCAGCTTTACACCATTCCCGATGACCCCTTCTTCTGTATCGAGCCGTGGATGGCGCCGCCCGGCGCCATGGCCCGCGGAGAGCACGTCACCCTGTATCCCGGTGAAAGCCTGTCAGCATCCATCACCATCAGTTCGTGGAGCATTATATGAAACAATCTTTGTGGGGCGCAGTTTTTGACTGGGATGGCGTAATCGTGGACTCCGCCTTTCTTCACCAGCTGTCATGGGAGATCATGTCGGAGCAGGAAAAGAAGGCCTTCGATCCGGATGCGTTCGTCAAGGGGTTCGGAATGACCAACGAGGTCATCATTCCCAACATCCTCGGCTGGGCAGCAGATCCTGCCGAGATCCGGCGGCTGGCCCGCGAGAAGGAGGAGACCTACCGGCGGCTGGTTCGCGAAAAAGGACTTTCCGCGCTGCCCGGCGTAGAGGTTTTTCTGCGCCGTCTCAAGGATGCCGGCACCCCCTGCGTGGTGGGGTCATCCACAGAACGCGCAAACCTCGAATGCGCGATTGACGTGCTGGGCTTCCGTGAATATCTGCCGCACATGGTGGCAGGCGATGAGGTGAAGCACGGGAAGCCTGAACCCGACATCTTCCTGAAGGCAGCAGCGAAAATCGGCATGCCCCCGTCGCGGTGCATTGTATTTGAGGATGCCGTGGCGGGCATTCAGGCCGCGCGCGCCGCGGGAATGAAGGTTGTGGCGGTAACTACCACCCGAAAGGCCGCGGATCTTCAAGAGGCGGACATCATAGTCAAGCGCCTGGATCTGCTGACCGCCGAATCCATTCATGCCTTGTTTGCATAAAAAAACAGGCGGGCCGAAGCCCGCCTGCCTGTCAACGCTTTCTGATGCGATCAGTTGCCTTTGCGGCCGGAAACCCCTTTGGTGTCCTTGGTGATCACAACGGCCTTGCGCTTCGGGCGCAGGGCGCGCACCGCGGCGCCGGCGCGCCACATTTCGGAATTGCCGATCACGGCCAGTTCCTTCGTGAGCTGATCCTTGTAGTTTTTCTTGCCGCAGGACTGCACCACGCGGGCGGCTTCCTTCTTGGTCTTCACGGCCTTGTACAGGTCGTTGAACACCGGCAGAACCGCCTTCTTGAACTTGGGCTTCCAGTCGAGCGCGCCGCGCTGGGCGGTCGCCGAGCAGTTGGAATACATCCAGTCCATTCCATTTTCGTCCACCAGGCGGATCAGGCTCTGCGTAAGCTCCTCGACGGTCTCGTTGAAAGCTTCGCTCGGGCTGTGCCCGTTCTTGCGGAGCACATCATACTGGGCCTCCATGATGCCGGCCAGCGCGCCCATCAGCACACCGCGCTCGCCCACGAGATCGCTGGTCACTTCATGCTCGAAAGTGGTCGGGAAAAGGTAGCCCGATCCGATCGCAATGCCGATCGCCTTGCAGCGGTCAACCGCACGGCCGGTCGCATTCTGCTCAACGGCAAAGCTGGAGTTGATTCCGACGCCCGCCAGGAAATTGCGGCGGACGGATGTTCCGGACCCCTTGGGGGCCACGAGCAGCACATCCACGTTCTTTGGCGGGACCACCGTCGTCAGGTGGTTGTACACAAGCCCGAAGCCGTGCGAGAAATAGAGCGCCTTGCCGGCGGTCATGTGCTTCTTGACGATCTTCCAGACCGGCTTCATGGCCGCGTCGGCCACCAGCATCATGATGATGGTTCCGCGCTTCGCGGCTTCTTCGATTTCGAAAAGCGTCTTGCCGGGGACAAAGCCGTCCTTCATCGCGCGGTTCCAGTCCTTCGGATACTGCTTGGACTGGCCGACGATGACCTTAATGCCGTTGTCCTTCATGTTCAGCGCCTGGGCGGGACCCTGCACGCCGTAGCCGATGATCGCCACGACTTCGTTCTTCAGAATCTTGCGCGCCTTCGCAAGGGAAAACTCCTTCGCGGTGACCACCGTCTCCACAGTGCCGCCAAAATTAATCTTTGCCATAACCTTCTCCTGTTCTCTGATTTGAGCCAAACCCGGAAAAAACGGGCCCAGCCTGTATAAAAAACACAAAAATATCGCACTTTGATAGGCCCGCGGGCGGTTTCCGTCAAGACAAACCCGCGGTTTTTCGCTGTTGAGTTGCAGCGGCGGGGGGCATAAAGTGTGAGCGTGAGAATACTTTTTCTGACCAGTCAACTGCCGTATGCCGGGATCGCCGGCGGGCATTCGCTCGTCTATGAGCGCATGCTTCGCCTCGGGTCGCGCGGACACGAGGTGGGGCTGGCGTCGTTCTGCGACGAAACCGGCCGCGCACACGTCGGGGAGATCAAGAACAGGCTGTTTGAACTGGAACTTCTGCCCATGCCGCAGGAGCCGTCTCTTCCGAACAAGTTTGTGCAGGCTTATCTTGGGGGAATCCCCCTCCCGTTTCAGCATCCGCGCAGCAGGGAGATGAGGAAGCTGGTCGGCACGATGGTGGATCGTTCCCGCTACGATGTGGTGCTGGCCGAGTTTTCGGTGATGGGCCAGTATCTGTTCCGGAATCCCTGGCTGAACGCCGTCCGGCGCGTGATTTCCTGCCATCACAGCCCGGCCATCATGGCGGCGCACCAGTTGAAACTGCTGGGGGGCTCGCTGCTGGGACTGAAGAAGCTGATCAAGATGTACGGGCTGATTGATTACGAATGCCGGCTCTACCGCAGCGCGGACCGGGTGCTGACCCTTTCGCGCGAGGAGCGCTACGCCCTGCTGAACCTCGACCCGACGCTCCGCATTTCCGTCGTCCCGAACGGAGTGGACGCGAATTTCTACCACCCGCCCTCCGATGCGCCGCGTGAACAGGCCATCATCTTCACCGGCAACTACCTCGACCCCGCGAACGAGGACGCCATCATCAGCTTCACGCAGGACGTATGGCCGCGCCTGCGCAGGAGTCAGCCCGGGCTTAAATTCTATATCGTCGGCCCCTCGCCTCCGGTATACGTCCGCGCGCAGGCCGCACGCGACAACCGGCTGGTGGTGACCGGGCGCGTGGACGACATCCGCTCGTGGCTGCACAAGGCACAGGTGTTCGTCTGCCCTGTTCGGATGGGCCGCGGCATGCGCGGGAAAATCCTTGAAGCCATGGCCAGCGGCCTGCCGGTGGTTTCAACATCGCTGGGCGTGGAAGGCCTTTCCGCACAGATGGGCGACAATTGCTTCATCGCCGACACGCCAAAAATCATGCGCCACTATATCAAAATCCTCCTCGAGGACCATGCGCTGCGCGCGCGGCTTGCGGAAAACGCGCGCACAATGGTGAATGAGCGTTTCCGGTGGCTGAAGGTGATTCCCCAGCTCGAGGCCGTGCTGCTGGATGTAATGCGCGGATGATGTTAATTCACATCGCGCGCCAAAGTGGGCTTCACCGTGTTTCCTGCGGGAATGAACACTTCAGTTTCGGTGGCCGGCCGCCCGGATTCGGGCAGAAATTCAATTCGTATGCGCGCGGCGCGCGGAATCGGCGGCTGCTCCGGCTGCGGCCACTTCTCGAGCCATTCCTCCCCGTCGAAAACCTGAACGGAAAATGAGGAAAGGCCATCGGCCAGGGCCAGGACATTGGTTTCGGCCGGACCGCTCACCGGCTGGAGGGTTTCGACCAGCCGGAGATTTTCGCCGTCCCTGCCGCAAATGATCTTCGCATGAAGCGGACGGTACCACTCGCTGCGGCGGCCGGGAACGCTCTCCGCAAACACAAAAGACAGTTCCGGGAATTTTGATTCGGACTCCGCCGGCGGAACAACCGTAAAGGGAATGGCCGCCGGCCCCTCGTGATGCATCGCGCAGGCGATCTGCCGGCTCATGGTTTGAAGAGCGTCACTGGCCTGTCCGCCGCGCGCCTGGCGCGCGGCCTGCCCGCGAAGAACCTGCATCGTAGTGTGATAGATGGAAAACACCAGCAGCATCACCAGACCGGCGACTGCGATGGAAAGGATCGTCTCAATCAGCGTGAAAGCCGCCGCGAAACGCTTCAACCTGCGCAACCGTTCCATAAGGAAGCCGTCAGCCCGCGGTGATCATCGCGAAAATGAAGAAGGCCAGCGCCGCGGCCGCGACCGCCGCAAGGATCATCACGATCGTGAACGATATGCCTTTTGACTCCCGGCGCTTGTTCCCGAAAGGGGAAATGTTCGCGAAGGACTCCGGCGCCACTGCCGCGCCCTCGGCCACTTCAACTTCCGCAAAGGATTCCTCTTCGGGAAGGCGGATGTCGTCGCCGTCAATCATGAACTCAAGCGAGCCGGCCTGGATCAGGTCCTTGGCCTTCAGGGCGGCCGTGCCGGTGACGCGCTGCGAGTTGAGCCGCGTGCCGTTGGTGGAATTCATGTCCTGAAGCGTATACCGTCCGTCCTCCCGCAGGATGCTGCAGTGGTGGCCCG
The DNA here is from genome assembly GCA_050178035.1 of Kiritimatiellia bacterium. GTDB lineage: Bacteria > Verrucomicrobiota > Kiritimatiellia > JAKQHR01 > JAKQHR01 > JAKQHR01. The sequence continues at coordinate 16,445 of JBFXGK010000008.1, read as the reverse complement.
ATATGGTCGAGTTGTCCAGCACAATGGTGCAGTCGGGCTTCCGGCCCATCGTCACCTCGTCGGTTTCGATCTCGTACCGGTCGCCCTTATGGTCTCCAGACATGGCAATCAAAAAAGCCATAACAATCCTCCGCTAAAAATTCCGTTTCATAGTGTCATTCCCCCGCCCCGGTGTCAACGGTTTGAAAAAACCGAAAAAATCCGGCCGGCCCTTGCTGTTTTTCAGAAAATCATCAAAAAATGTATTTTTAGGCCGTTTTTTGGCATTTTTGACCGATTTTTGCCGTTTTTCATTGATTTTTGGGCATTTTTTGGCCATTTTTGGCAAAAACCGGAGGCGTTCGATGAAGGACTCGCTCTATCGCATCGCGGCGTTCGACGGCGGAGGAATCCGCGGAATCTACACCGCCACGCTCCTCGCGCGGCTGGAAGCTGAAGAGCCCGGATTTCTGAAGAACGTGAAGCTGTTCGCGGGAACCTCCACGGGATCCATCATCGCCGTAAGCCTCGCGGCCGGACGTTCACCCGCGGAACTGGCCGAACTCTATCAGAAACAGGGCGGCGATGCCTTTGAAGACTCCCGGCTCGACAATGTGCGCGACATGGGACGGCTCATCGGCGCGAATTTCAGTGAGCACAATCTGAAGCGGATTCTCGATCGGCTTTTTGGGAACGCGTTGCTGGGCGACCTCCCGCGCAAGGTGATCATTCCCGCATTTGACCTCGGCGGAACGCCCGGTCGCGGGGACGGATGCTGGAAACCGAAATTCTTCCACAATTTTTCCGGACCCGATTCCGACGCCAGAGAAAAGATTGCGGACGTGATCCTGCGGTCCTGCGCGGCCCCGTCGTACTTTCCCACTTATCAGGGCTATATTGACGGCGGTGTGGTGGCCAACAATCCTTCAATGGCGGCGCTGGCGCAAGTGCTGGACCGCCGGATAAAAGCCCGGCCGCCGGCGCTGGGAAACATCCGCCTGCTCTCGTTTGGAACCGGTCTGAACCGGCAGTTCATCCGCGGCCAGCGCCTCGACTGGGGCTATGCGCAGTGGGCCAAGCCCATCATCCGCCTGATGATGGACGGTATGATGGGCGTCGCCGACTACCAGTGCCGGCAGCTTCTCGGCAAACATTATCACCGCCTTGCGCCGGAACTTCCGAAGCCCGTCGCGATGGACGCCGTCAAGCAGACCGGCGCGCTGATCCGTTACGCGAACAGTGTCCCGCTGGAAGCCTCGCTGGACTGGATCCGCTCCGCTTTCTGAAGAAAAAGTTCCAACCATTGGAAGTTTTCGCGCAAAAAGCTCCAAGGATTGGAACTTTTCATTTTTCTTGAACAAGAGGCGGCGTTTGGGTACATTCAGGGCATGAACAAGGATACAAACCGTAAAGTGCATGCCCTGGTTCTTTGTGTCTACCAGAACGAGGGCGAAATGTTTCTCGAAAGCATTTGCCCGGACTGCGGGGGCGGCCCCTGTTCATTGAAGGTGGACAACAACAATATCCGTCTTGATCTTCTGGCAGGCGACCCCGCGCTGAACGCGTCGTGGCAGTCCCGCATACAGGAGGCCGACGCCCTGATCCTGATGGTGCGGTTCATGGACGTGACCTCCATTGACAAGCTGAACGCGATCCATCGCAGCATCCCCTCCGAGGGAAGCCCGCCGCTCTTTGTGTTCCTTTTCCGTGAACAGGATCAGGCCGAGTTCAAGCGGAGCTGCCCCACCTGCGGGCAGAAGCTCTGGGTGCGGGACATGGATGTCGGCCGCGAGGGCCGCTGCCCGAACTGCAAGGCCTCCTTCGCGCTCCTGTCGCAGGAGGATCTCATCAAGAAGGAAATCACCCTGCCGGACGCCGTTCCGGTGATCCGCGTTTACCAGGGCGATGAAGGATCCGTGAAAAGCGCCTTTGCGTGGATTCTGCCGGGCGTCACCAGCCGCATCGCGGAACAGGCGGCCTTCGACGAGGAAGTTCTCAAGAAATCCACGATCCGCGTGCAAATAGACGATCTGTAGGCCGCTTTGCTATTCTTTCTCGGCCTCGAACGGGACGGTCTCCAGTTTGCCGCCCTTCTGCACAAGCTTTTCGATTTTCTTTTCTACTTCGTTCAGCCGCGCCGAACAGTACTGAACCAGTTTGCTGCCTTCCTCAAAGCGGGCCATCATTTCGTCAAGGCTCAGTTCGCTGCCTTCCATTTCCGACACGATCTTCTCGAGCAGCTTCAGCGCCGCCTCGAACCCCGGTTCTTCATTTTTCTTTTCGGTCTTCATGTTTTTCTCCTCAAGGCTGTGCTCCGGTCACCGTGGAATCCACCCGGCCGCGCGCAAGCTGCGTGGCCAGCGCCGCCCCGGGTTTCACCTGCCTGAAATCCCTGATCACCTTCCCGTCCGCGCCGCGCGTGACGCTGTAGCCGCGTTCCAGCACCGCGTGCGGATTCAGCGCGCGAAGCTGCGCATCCATCTGCCGCACCCGCTGGCGGTTCGACTGAAATACCGATTGCGCCAGATGGCTTAACCGCATGTTCAGGGTGTCCGTCTGCTGGTGGCGGATCTGTGCGGCGCGCAGCAGCCGCTGGCGGAGCGACTGATCGAGATGCTCCACGCGAAGCGCGTAGTTTTTCACCAGGCTGCGCGGCTCGCGGAACACATAGCTGTGCTCCGCCCGCACCAGGCGCTGCTTCAGTTTCAGGAAGAGGGTCTCCAGCGAACGCGCAAGCTGACGCCGGCGCTGAACCAGCAGGTTTTCAAAGTTCTCCTTCGCATCAATCACAAGCTCCGCCGCGGCGGACGGCGTCGGCGCGCGCAGATCAGCCACAAAATCGGCAATGGTGAAATCCGTCTCGTGGCCCACAGCGGAGATCACCGGGACCCCGGATGCGGCAATCGCGCGCGCGACGACTTCCTCGTTGAACGCCCACAAATCCTCGATGCTTCCGCCGCCGCGGCCGGCTATGATGACATCCATGGTTCCGAGTTTGTTCAAGTCGCCGATGGCCGCGGCAATCTCAGCGGCCGCGCCCTCGCCCTGCACGCGCACCGGAGCAATCACGATGTGAAGGTTCGGGAACCGGCGGCCAAGCACGTTAAGCATGTCGCGGATGGCCGCGCCCGTCGGCGAGGTCACAATGCCAATATGCCGGGGGAGCACCGGAAGCGGGCGTTTGCGCTCCGGAGAAAATAGGCCCTCCGCCTCCAGCTTTGCTTTCAGTTTTTCGAACGCCTCCTGAAGCGCCCCGGCGCCGGCCGGCTCCATCCTGCGGACAATGATCTGGCAGTTTCCGGTTTTTTCATAGAGCGTCACTTCGCCCTGCACGCGAACCTGCATTCCGTTGGCCGGCTGGATCTTCAGCCCCGTCTGGCTTCCGCGAAAAAACGCGGCCTTGATTTGCGCATTCTCGTCCTTCAGGGAAAAATAGATGTGACCCGAACCCGCCTGCGTGAAATTGGAAACCTCGCCCTCAATCCATACGCTCCCGATCTCCTCCTCCAGGAGAAAACGGATGCGGCGGGTGATGGCGGTTACGGAAAAAACTTCGGGCTTTGCGGGGGCGTTCAAATATATTCCCTCACACGCCGGATTTCCGTCGCGCGGCCGGTCTTCTCATCCACGGTGATCAGCACGCCCTCGAACGCAACCTTCCCGGTGGCAATCTCAAACTTGGAAGGCATCCCGGTCAGGAACTTGTGCAGCACGGAGTTCACGTCGCGGCCCAAAACCGAATCCTTCGGCCCGGTCATGCCCAGATCCGTGATGTAAGCCGTTCCGTTGGGCAGGATTTCCTCGTCGGCGGTCTGCACGTGCGTGTGCGTTCCAACTACTGCACTGACGCGCCCGTCCAGGTAGCGGCCCAGCGCAATTTTCTCGGAGGTCGCCTCGGCATGCACATCCGCAACAATAATGCCGCCAGAAGGCGTCAGCCGCGAGAGAATGTCATCGGCGGTCCGGAACGGACAGTCATAGGGGGACATGAACACGCGGCCGACCAGGCTGATCACTGTGACGGGGACGTTTTTGATCTGCACCGTGACGTGACCCGGCCCGGGGCAGCCGGGCGCGAAATTGGCGGGCCGCACCACGCGCTTCGCATTCTTCAGCCACGGCGCCAGTTCCTTCTGGTCCCAGGTGTGGTCGCCGAGGGTCAGCACATCCGCGCCGGCGGCGAAAAGCTCTTCGCAGATCACCGGAGTGATTCCGCGCCCGCCCGCGCTGTTTTCAGCGTTGGCGATGATCATGTCGACGCGTTCCTGCTCGCGCATTTTCCCGGCCGTCCTTGAGAATGCCGTGCGGCCCGGCTGTCCGACAATGTCTCCGGCGATCAGTATTTTCATGACAGGTTCAACCTATTCTATTTGGCGTATTCCACGCAACGCGTTTCGCGGATGACCGTGACCTTGATCTGCCCCGGGTACTGCATGTCGTGCTCGATCTGCTTGCTGATGTTGCGCGCCATCTGCATGGCCTGGTTGTCGTCGATTTTCGAGGGTTCGACAATCACGCGGATCTCGCGGCCCGCCTGGATGGCAAAGCACTTCTCCACGCCTCGGAATCCGCTGGCGATGTTTTCCAGATCGGTGAGCCGCTTGAGATAGATCTGCGTGTTCTCCGACCGCGCGCCCGGACGCGAAGCGCTCATCGCGTCGGCCGCCTCCACCAGCGTGGCATATATGCTCTCGGACTCGATGTCGCCGTGGTGCGCGCCAACCGCGTTGACCACCACCGGCTGTTCACCGTACTTCCGCAGAAGATCCGCGCCGATGGTCGCGTGCCCGCCCTCGACTTTGTGATCGAGGGCCTTTCCAATGTCGTGGAAAAGGCCAACCCTTTTCGCGATGCCGATGTCCAGTCCGAGTTCACCGGCCATCATGGCCATGAGATGCGCCATTTCAATGGAGTGCTGCAGCACGTTCTGCGAATAACTGTAGCGGTATTTCAGCCGGCCCAGCGTGTGCACGAGTTCCGGATCAACCCCCTGAACACCCAGTTCAAAAACAGCAGCCTCGCCGGCCGCTTTCACACTTTCCTCAATTTCCTCCGTCACCTTGCGGGCGGTCTCCTCGATGCGCGAGGGATGAATCCTTCCGTCCGCAATCAGCCGCTCGATCGTCACGCGGGCGATTTCCCTTCGGAGCGGATCGAAACAGGAAACAACCACCACTTCGGGCGTGTCGTCTATCAGAATATCCACGCCCGTCGCGGCCTCCAGCGCCCGGATGTTGCGGCCCTCGCGGCCGATGATGCGGCCCTTCATTTCCTCGTTGGGCAGCGGAACGGCGGACGTGCTCATGTCGCTGACCTGGCTGGCGGCATAGCGCTGAATGGCTCCCGCGATGATTTCGCGCGCCTTCTTCTCGGCGTTCTCCTTCGCTTCATCCTGGATGTGCCGGATCAGCGTGCCGGCATCCGCCCGGATTTCATCATCCAGAACCTTCGTCAGCGCGGCGCGCGCCTCGTCCTGCGACATGCCGGACACCTTGGCGAGCGCCGTCTTTTTGCTGCTGATGAGCTGTTCCAGTTCCACCTGCTGACTTTCCAGCGCCGCTTTCTTTTCGTTGAGGGTTTCCTGCTGCTGATCCAGCTTCTCTTCCTTCTTTTCCAGCATGGCCAGTTTGCGGTCCAGATTGGTTTCGCGCCGGCTGATCCGCGCCTCCAGCACGCGCAGTTCATCGCGCTGCTCCCTGTTTTCCAGCTCAAACTCCTGCTGCGCCTGAATGTGCAGGTCCTGCGCCTTCAGGCGGGCTTCCTTCAGGATGTGCTCAGCGTCCTTTTGCGCATCGGAAAGGATTCTCTTTGAATCCAGCACCGCGCGCGAGGCGCGGCGGCGCTCCATCAGGTTGATCAGCAGATAGCCGGCCATCAGTCCCATCAGGATGCCGACAAACGCCGTCCAAGTCGGCAGCCACCAGGGCACGTCAATTTGATCCCATCGGAAGTTCATCTCTTTCTCCAGTCGTTAATTTCTGATTTTTAAAATCCGTTTTTCGGTGACAACGATGTCCATGGTTTCATCCTGTTCATCGCGAGGCACCTCGTCCACCATCTGGCATTCAAACGCGAGCCCGATGCGGGTTCCGCGAAAATTTTTCAGCAGCGTGTCGTAGCATCCCCCGCCGCGGCCGAGGCGGCCGCCGGCGTCGTCAAACGCCACCCCTGGCACGATCATCACATCCGTCTCCGTTTCATCGGCCCAGCACGGTGAGCAGGGCTGCTCTGTCCGGTCAGCCCCGGTGACCAGTGTTTCATCCGGGCGCAAAACCGCAAAACGGTACTTGCCGTTTTCCGGATCGAGCGCAGGCACGCGCACCGTCTTGCCCTCTTTCCGGCAGAGATCAATCAGCGGCCGGGTCTGGACTTCCGACGGAAGCGCCAGATAGCAGGCCACTGTTTTCGCCTGCGCAAATTCCGCCAGCTCCGCCACCGACGCCGCGATATGGCGGCTGGCCGCGCGAATCCATGCGCGATCCAGGGCGCGGCGCTTCTCCGCCGCGGCCTTGCGCATCTGCTCTTTCTGTTTTATGACTTCTCTTTTCGTGACTTCGCCCTCAGCTCATTCCAGTGCTCGATCCGCTTGCGGATGGTATCCTCGTATCCGCGGTCCGTCGGCTCGTAATATATCTTCGTGGTCGGCGCATACTCCTGGTCCACAAAGCCCTCTTCATAGTCGTGCGCGTATTTATAGCCCTTGTGACCGAGCTGCTCGGCACCCTTGTAGGATGAGCCCCGCAGGGGTTTGGGAACCGGAAGCGTGCGGCCCTCCTTCACATCCGCCATGGCCGCCTCGCCCGCCAGGTAGGCCGCGTTGCTCTTGGGCGCCGTCGCCAGATAGGTCGTGCACTGCGCCAGCGCGATGCGCGCCTCGGGCATGCCCACGAACTCCACCGCATTCAGCACCGAGACCGCCAGCGTGATCGCCCGCGGGTCTGCATTTCCAATATCCTCGGACGCAAGAATGATCAGCCTGCGCGCGATGAACCGCGGATCCTCGCCGGCATACAGCATTTTCGACAGCCAGTACACGGCGGCATTGGGATCGGAGCCGCGCACGCTTTTGATGAATGCGGAAATGGTGTCGTAGTGACCATCCTCATCGTGGTCATAAACCACGGCTTTTTTCTGAATGGACTCCTCGGCCGCGGCGCGCGTCACATGGACTTTTCCGTCCTCGCCGGGCGGCGTGGTCAGCACCGCGATCTCAAGCGCGTTGAGGGCCCGCCGCGCGTCGCCCTCGCACACTTTGGCCAGGTGCTCAAGCGCATCGCTGTCCGCCGACGCGTTGTGCGCCTGCATTTCCGCGTCGCGCTCCAGCGCGCGCTTCAGGAGTTCGGCAACGGCCTTTTCGGAAAGAGCCTCCAGTTCAAAAATCTGCGACCGCGAGGTGAGCGGGGTGTTGATGAAAAAAAAGGGGTTGTGGGTGGTCGCGCCGACCAGCGTAATGGACCCATCCTCGACATACGGCAGGAGGATGTCCTGCTGGGCCTTGTTGAAGCGGTGGATTTCGTCAATGAAGAGTATGGTTTCGCATCCGAAGGCCTGCCGGGTCTGCCGCGCCCCCTGCAGAAGAGAACGCAGCGTGGCTACGTTCGCCAGCACCCCGCTTGTACGCGCGAAATTCCGCTGCGTGACTCTCGCGATGACCTCCGCCAGGGAGGTTTTTCCGCATCCGGGTGGGCCGTAGAGGATGATGCTTCCAAGGCGGTCCGCCTCGATGGCGCGCCGCAGAAGTTTTCCCGGGCCGAGCACATGATCCTGCCCCGCCACGTCTTCCAGCGTCTGCGGACGCATCCGCGCGGCCAGCGGCTGACCGCGTGTGTCCTCCGCTCCGCTTTTCTGCTCCCCGCCGGGATTATCGTTTTCTCCAAACAGATCCATCTTTCACCTTTTGCGGGGGCAAAAAAATACCCCGCCATTGCCGTTATAGGCTTTAGCTCTGATCCCGGGATCAAAGTGGGTGCTCTGTCAGGAATTTTCCTTGTCCCCATGAAGGGGCATAAGGGCTGTTTCTGAACTTCCGAGCTCCCTTTTAATTTAATGTTGGGTCAGAGTACAATCGCCATCACGAACAAGGCAGGGTATTTCTTCCGGCCTGAAGCCTGCGCTTCAGACCAAAGTCTCGAAACTCTTCAAATTGCAAAGAACCGGCCCGGCGGACCGTCTCAGCCATCACCCGGCGGTCCGCCGGGTTTTCTCAGCAGGTTCAACAACAACCTGACTCTACCGCCTCCTGCTGAAGGCCACCGCTCGGAGGCCCAACCGCATCTGCACGGCCTCCACCTAACGATACACGCCGCGCGGGAGATTTCAACCCCCAGCAGCACGAGCACTAACGTTTCAATCCACAATAATGTGGGGTTCATACCATACCTTATTCAAAATCTTTTAGGGGCTTACGCTTCCCGCATCTCAATGCCCGGCAGCGCCTTTTCAAGGGCCCTTTTCACGACATCATAATATCCGTTGGCCTGCTCGTCCGTCAAGGTTTTATCAGGCGATCTGAAGATCAGTGAATAGGCCAGGCTCTTCCGGCCCGGCCCGGTGTTCTTGCCAGTGAAGACGTCGAAAAGCTCGATGCGTTCCAGATCGCGCGGCGCAGCGGTTCGGATGATGTCCATGACCGCCTCGTTGGTGACCGCTTCGTCCACGAGCATGGCAATGTCGCGCTGGATCGGCGGGTAGGGAGCCAGCTCCTTGATGCGCTTGAGGCTGAATACTCCACCCAGAATATCGGTTGTGCGAAGTTCAGCCACCGCGGCCGGATCGCTGATGCGCCATTCCTCGCGCACGGCCCTGCGAACCACGCCCAGCACACCGATTTCTATTCCGGCCACGACAACGGCGGCCGCATAGCCCGGCTCAAAATACGGCCGGTCCACCCGGATGAACGAAAAGTCCGTCATCTTGAGGTCCGCCAGAAGCGCCTCAACCATGCCCCGCATCCACAGGAAGGACTCGCCCTCCGTCACGGGTTTGCGCTTGTCGAGGCTGGCGCGCCCTACCGACCCCATCAGGCCGAGCGCCACGCGGTCCTCCTCGGACGGCGCGCCGTCCGCATTGCGGAAGAACGCATGCCCGATTTCGAAGAACGCGGCCTCCGCAAGCTGGTGCGCGCGGTTGTAGCCCAGGTTCTCCACCATCTGCGGAATCAGGGAGGTGCGCAGGACAGACTGGTCGGCGCTGATCGGATGAGGCAGCACAATGCGGCTTTTTGCGTCGCCCGTGTCAAAAAGATCCAGCAGCCGCTGCGAAACAAGGCTGTAGCTCATCACCTCGCGCAGGCCGAGGCCCACCAGGATGTTTCGGCAGGCAAACCGTGCGCGGGTCTTGCGGTCTTCCGCGCCCGGAATCACCTTCGTCTGCGGCGCCGGCGCGGGAATCTTGTCCAGCCCGTTGATGCGCGCCACTTCTTCGATCAAATCCACTTCGCGCTCAATATCCCCGCGGAAGGTCGGGATGTTCACGGTGCATGAGTCCGCGCTTGCGGAGGTCACCTGGAGACCAAGGCCTTCAAATATCTGCCGGACACGGGCCGGATCAACTTTGATGCCCAGCAGGCTGTTGATTTTTTCAAGGCGGCACACGACGCTGCGGGGCTGCGCCGGCCTGGAATAGATATCTATGACGCCGTGCGCGCATTTTGCTCCGGCCAGATCAATCATGAGTTTTGCCGCGCGGCGGCTGGCCCAGTCCACGCCGCCGATGTCCACCCCGCGCTCAAAGCGATAGGATGAATCGGTCGAAAGTCCAAGTTTGCGCGAAGTGCTGCGGGTTGCGGCCATGTTAAAGCATGCGCTCTCGAGCAGCACGCAACGGGTGGCGTCGCCGATTTCGCTCCCGGCCCCGCCCATTACGCCGGCCAGCGCAACCGGCTGTCTGGCGTCGGCGATCAGAAGCATTTCGCTTTCGAGCTTCCGTTCGATGCCGTCCAGCGTCGAAAGCCTGTCCTGCTGCGACGGCAGGCGCACGATGATTTTTCCGTCCATCAGCTTCTGTTTGTCGAACGCATGAAGCGGCTGGCCGGCCTCCAGCATTACGAAGTTGGTGATGTCCACGATGTTGCTGATCGGACGGACGCCCGCCAGCTTAAGCCGCTTCTGCATCCATTCCGGGCTCGGTGAAATTTTGACATCCTGCAGAACGCGCGCGGTGTAGCGCGGGCATTTTTCCGGCTCCTTCACCTCGACGGAAGCCAGCGTATTCACATCCTCCGCGGTTTCCTCGAAATCAACCGCCGGCAGCTTGAGCGGCTTGCCGTAAAGGGTGGAAACTTCGCGCGCAAGGCCGATGACGGAAAGGCAGTCCGGCCGGTTGGGGGTGATTTCCAGATCAAGCACCACTTCGGGCGGACCAAGAATCTCGGACAGGGGCGTGCCCGCCTTGCAGGCATCATCCAGCCGCAGCAGGCCGCTGTGATCTTCCGAAATGCCCAGCTCGTCCTCCGCGCAGAGCATGCCTTCGGAAACAACGCCGCGGATTTTGGCCTTCTTGAGCGTCATGCCGTTAGGAAGCGTGGTTCCGGTCACGGCAAAAGGATATTTCGCGCCAACCTCAACGACAGGGGCGCCGCAAACCACGACTTGTTCTTTGCTCCCGTCGAAAACCATCACCAGTTTCAGGCGATCGGCATTCGGATGAGGATTCACGGCGCGGACTTCGCCGACCACCACGCCGGTGAAATCGCCGCCGAAGACCTCGATGCCTTCGACCTCGACCCCCGAAAACGTAAGTTTGTCGGCCAGCCCCTTGGGGGTGTCCTCGAAATCCACATAATCCTTTAGCCAGCAAAGCGGTAGTTTCATATAAATCCGTTCCGTTCAAAAACCATCAAACCATATAAATACGCCCGCATCCTAACAAGAAAATTGCTCCATCAATATATGTCCGGCAGCTTTGCGGCGGGATCGTGCCGAGAAGGCGCAACTTCCGGCTCTTCCGGAACCAGCGGTTCCGGAAGAATCTCCTCCTCGCGCCAGGGCGAAACGCGCATCACGCGCGGCGGCTCTTCAAGAATCGCAAGAATCTCCCCTGCGCAATACATTCTGTCGCGCTGCTGATGGGTTGTTTCCTGGACGATGCCCGCTTCCAGCAGCTTGTCCACTGCGCGCTGCGCCGTCGTGAAGGCCGAATGAAGATCGGCGGCGGCGCCCTTCGCGGTCAGGAACGGATTTCCAGCAAGCCCGCTGATAAGCTTCGCGGCCATTTTGTTGCTCCGGCCTTCCGCAGTCTGTTTCCATTTTCGCAGCAGTTCTTCGAGTCGCGTAATGCGGCTGATCAGGTCCTCGCACTGCCGGGCGACGCCGTTCAGGAAATAGACCAGCCATTTTTCCGGGTTGCCGGTCTTATCCGCCGCCTTGCACAACTTCAGGTGATCGGCGGACGTTGCATTCAGGAAAGCGCTCAGCCCCAGGCCGGGCCACGGGACGATGCCCCCGGAAACAGAGAGTGCGCAGAAGAGCATTTGTCCTGTGCGCCGGGCACCCGGAAGTTCGGTATCCAAGAGGGTCATCCGGCAAAGCATCAGCCCCGCCCGGATTAAAAAAGGATTCTCCTCCTTCAAAAGATCCGCAACTGTGGAAAAGAGATGCACCGCGCGCCGGTCGCTTGAGGTATCTCCATGAAGCCAGGCGTGCACATTGGCAATCTGCTGAGCTGACGCTGGATAGTCGTCCATTTCTATCGCGATTTTATACAGAGTCCTTATTGCCGGGGGGATGGATGATCCCAGCATCGGGCTTTCCGTGCATGCGGATAGAAATCCGGACAGGTTCTCCCCGCAGAGTGCAGCCATTTCCCTCGCCAGAAGACCCTGCCTGATTTGAATATCATTCACCCAATCCAGTGTGCCTGCCAGGCGGCCCGCAAGAAGATCGGCCTCTGACAGATCCCTGGATAATGGAGTATTCATCAACTCTTGATTCATTTGCTGTTATAGATATTTTATAATATCGATAATAACAAGAATATAATTATTGAATATTATTCATATCGAAAATAAAAATTTGTTGAATAACACGAAAACTGCAAAGAAAATGAGTTTTTTAAGCATTTTTGGCCAATTTTGAGCGTTTTTTGGCATATTTTGCCGTTTTTTGACCTTTTTTAGGCCGTTTTTAAGGTTTTCTGGCCATCCGAATGCTTTTGGGGCGTAATGGGGTCAAAATCAATCTTGCGGCCACTGCCGGCGATTATTCCCATTTTAGACCGGGAAGCAGGCGGGCGCCCAGTTCCCTGATCTGCGGATCAATGGTGGCGGCCTTCTGGGCGAGCTGTTGCGCCAACTGTCCGCCATCCGCTGCCTCCGCATAGACCGCCATGCTGAGGGTGTCATCAGCCCGCTCAGCGGCGGTTTTCTGCTCGGCCTCAAGGTACTGGCGCAATATTCCGAGATACTGGGCTGGAGAAATTTCCGGCCATGTGCGGATCATGTTCGCGCCCGGGCCCAGTGAAATGCGGACCCCGCTCGAGGCAACCCCCGTGATTTTGCTCCCCTGCCCGAACACGCTGATTCTGCACGGCCGCGTCCGGAGCGCCTGTTCCAGATAGCGGTGCATCGCGGCAAGCCGTGCCGCTTTCTCGTGGGCAATCTGATATTCCACCCACCCCTCCTCCATGCTCAGGGAGGGTTTCAGCTTTTCAAGGGAGACAAGCGCCTTTTCAAAGTCTTTCGCGGGATAATATTTTTTTCCGGCCTCGACCGTTTTCCGCACACGGGCGATTTCCGCATCCGCTTTTTCCTTCATGCGGGCGGCCGCCGCAGCCTGTTCTTCGGCAATGCGCGCGGTCTCGGCCTCGGTCAGTGAAGCTTCCGCCTCTTCCACGCGGGCCATCATCGCATCGGCCTCCGCAGCGAAAACCGGGCCTGCAGTGAGCTTGAAGTCATGCAGGAGGGCGCGAGCTTCGCCGGGTTTGCGGGCCTCGAGAAGAGCGCTCACATCCCCGTCGAGGTTCTTCCAGCGGGCGTGGCTTTCGGTGAACTTTTGCGCCAGAGGCTTGAGCGTGTACACCCACAGAGGCTCGGCATTGGATGTTTGAAGATACTGCTGCCAGCGCGCCGCCGCATCATCCTTGCGCCCCTGCCGGGCGCGATTCAGGCCGATCACAAAACCGGAAAGGTCCTTCACCCACTGGGGCCGGCCTTCAGCCAGGGCATCAAGGTCGGCATCGGCAATGGAACCCTTCATGTAGCGCGCCAGCCCCATCAGCGGGTTCGACTCGTCGCCTTCGGGCGCTGAAAGAATTTCATCAATATAGGCCGAGGCGCTGCCGTCCGCCCCGTCATACCAGAGGATCAGCGCCTGGTACAAGCGAAGCCACGCGCGATCGGGATCGCCTGCGGGAATCTTGTCGTACAGGGTCTGCAGGCTTTCGGACGCCGCCATGACATTGCCGGCTGCAAACAGTTTAAGGATGCGATCCATCGCGGTTCCGCGGACGCCTTCGAAAGGTTCGGCCCCGGATTTTTTCCTGGTTGCATCTGCTTCTGCGGACGGGGCAAGAGGTGTTTCGGCCGGCGGCGGAGTTTGCTGCCGCAGCCCCGCCCAGATGCCGGCGATGAGCATGATGAGGACGGCCGCGCCCACAATCCAGCCCACCGGCGATTTTTCGGCTTTCGGGCGCGACGGTTTGACGGCCCGCTTCTTTTTCAGACCTTCCAGCACGCTCTCCATGTCGGCCAAAAGCGATGCATACGTGGGATAGCGCTCGTGCGGGCTTGCCTTGAGCATGCGCGCAATCACCGCGGCCACCTCCGGCGAGACCGCCGGATTCATGTCGCGAACATCGGGCGGGGGGTTGTCCAGCCGGGCAACCGCAACCGCAGTGGCCGTCGGTCCGTCAAACGGGGGCTTCCCGGCAAGCGCGTGGAACAGCGTCGCGCCAAGGCTGTAGATGTCCGAGCGCTGGTCCTCCTTTTCTTTCCGGAGCTTTTCGGGCGCGATGTAGAGCGGCGTGCCCCAGATTTCGGCCGCGGTGCCCTGCTGCATATAGCGGGCCAGCCCGAAATCGGCGATTTTCGCCTTGTGATGATCCTCGAAAAGAATGTTGGCGGGCTTGATGTCGCCATGGGTCAGCCCGACCTCGTTGGCGGCCCGCAGCCCCTTTGCCGCGGAAATCCCGATCTGGAGAACCCTTAGTTCGTCCACGGTTTTTTGATCCCGGATAAGATCTTCCAGCGTCCCGCCGTTCAGCAGTTCCATGACGATGTAGGGCTGCCCGTATTCCCGGCCGCAGGAATAGATCTGCACGATGCTGGGATGGTTGAGCGCGGCGGCGGCGCGCGCCTCGCGGAAGAAGTTTTCGACGAACTGCTCGTCGCCGGCGGTCGTTTCCTTCATGACCTTGACGGCCACATAGCGGTCGAGCATGGGATCCAGCGCGCGGTAGATGGCGCCCATTCCGCCCGATCCCATCGGCTCCAGCAGCAGAAGCCCGCCAAACTGCATCGGAACTTTCTGGGGGGTGTGACAGGACGGGCATTCGGCCGGGGTGAACGGTTCAACAGAGGCAACATCCATAACTGCGCCGCAGTTGCTGCAGAGAATCGAATCCACTCTATCTGCCTTGATGCCCATATGCGCCTTGAAAGTGTTATGCCGCTGTTATAATAAGCACACGGTACATCAAAGGAAAGCAAATGCACCAAATATGTTTTTATATCGGGAGCCGCCCCATTTACTGGTATGGCGTGATGGTGGCCCTCGGATTTCTGCTGGCGACGGCCCACTGGTCGTGGCTGGCGCGGCGCAGCCGCCTTCCGCAGGGGTTCGGCTCGAACCTCGCGTTCTTCATCATGATTTCCGGAATCCTCGGCGCGCGCGTCGCCTATGTGCTGGCCAACATCCCCTATTTCGCGAAGAACCCCCTTCACATCTTCCGCGTGGACGAGGGCGGGCTGGTCTTTTACGGCGGATTTTTCGGCGCGCTGATCGCCGTGATCATTATGGCCCGCGTGCAGAAAATGCCGGTGTGGGCGCTGGGCGATCTTGCCATCACGGGGGTTCCGCTCGGCCACGCGCTGGGTCGCGTCGGATGCTTCCTCAACGGGTGCTGCTACGGGATTCCGACCGGATGCCCGCTGGGCGTGCGCTATCCGGCGGGCTCGCCTCCCGACCTGATGCATCCGGGTTTGCATCTGCATCCGGTTCAGCTCTATGAAACCGCCGGGAACCTTGCGCTCTACAGCCTGCTGCTGTGGCTCTACCTTCGCGGGCGGAAAAACGGAACCACCGTCGCGCTCTATTTCATTCTCTATCCCCTGCTCCGCTTCGGCATGGAGTTCTTCCGGGGCGACGAGCGTCTCCACGGCATGGGACTGACCGTTGCCCAGCTGGTCAGCGCGATCATGCTGGTGGCGGGAATCATCATCATGATCCTGCGTTACGATAAACCCGGAATGGCCCATGCACAGGCTCACGGTCAACCCCGCTGACGCCGGCGCGCGCCTCGATGCCTGGCTCGCGAAGGCGCAGCCCGGCTGCTCGCGTTCGCGCTGGCAGCAGTTGATCCGGGAAGGGCATGTCAAAGTCAACGGCGCCCCGTGCAAATCCCGGCATTCGGTGGCCGGCGGCGAAGAAGTGGAATTTGAAATCCCGGCCGCGGAGCCGGTGGCCGTCGCCGCCGAGGAAATCCCGCTGAATATTCTCTATGAGGATCGCGACATCATTGTGATCAACAAACCCGCCGGCCTGGTCGTGCATCCGGCGCCGGGAAATTATTCCGGCACGCTGGTGAACGCGCTCCTGCACCACTGCCGCGATCTCGAAGGCATCGGCGGCGAACTGCGGCCGGGCATCGTGCACCGGCTGGACAAGGATACCAGCGGCGTGATGGTCGCCGCCAAAAACGAGCGGGCCATGCAGTTTCTGGTGGACGCCTTCAAAAACCGCGAGGTCCAGAAGGAATACCTGGCGCTCGTTTCCGGACAAATGGACCGGAAATCGGGAACCATCTCGACAATGATCGGACGCAGCCGGGGCGACCGGAAAAAAATGTCCACGAGGCCGGCGTCCGGCGGACGCGAGGCGATTTCGCATTACACGGTGCAGCAGCAGTTCAAGGACGCCGCGCTGCTGCGCGTGAAACTGGAAACCGGACGCACGCACCAGATCCGCGTGCACATGGCGCACATCGGGCACCCGATCATCGGCGACCGCCAGTACGGCCGCGCAGGGAGCCTGTTCGACGCGCCGCGCCAGATGCTTCACGCCGAGACCCTGACGCTGACGCATCCGGCATCCGGTGAAAAAATGATTTTCACCGCCCCGCTTCCCGAAGACATGCGTTCCCTGCTTGAAAAATTTGCAGCCGAAAAATGATCAGAAAAGGGCCGTTTTTTGGTTCTTCATCAATTATAGTGGAGACAGATCGAGCTTTCCGCAGTGAAAAAGGATGGCGATTCTGTAATTCTCAAAGGATCTATATCCTCGAGCCTTTGCCCTGATCAACTGGATTTTTGA
>JBFXGK010000007.1:0-109541 GCA_050178035.1 Kiritimatiellia bacterium | reverse complement strand
GGGGTTAGAAAGCGACCGTGCCCGAACGACAGATCAAAAAGATATGAAAAAAACCTCCAATATGCGTTTCATGCCCGCCAAATATGGCCAAAACCCCTGTCAGCAAAATTTAAACCGGACAGTAGTGATGTGGGCAGGGGTATGGGCCTACGAATGGGGCGGCAGGGGAACTGGAGCTCATTTTATTGATACCAATTCCGCAAGTCTTGGAGTCGTCAGCATAGATAATGCTTCTGCAGATATCTGGCATCATCTGGCAGTAACCTGTTCATCTAACGGTTCAGCGCGGGTTTATCTTGATGGCGTATTGCGAAATGAAAAAAATATTCTGCCGCATCCCTTAAAGATGGACGGGAATATATACATTGGCATGCGGCCGGGGATGCCCAACGACTGTTTCAAGGGGCTGCTCGACGAGATAAAAATATTTGATGGGCCGTTGTCGTCAAACGAGATATATGCCCTTGTTCAGAATCGGGACAATTGTGAACCGGCTGTGGGGCAAATAGAGTTGAATGTCCTGCCGGAAAGTGCAGCAGGCGCCGTTTGGCAAATTGAAGGTTTTTCCGGTACAAATACACACTCATGTGGAACGGTGATCACGGATGTTCCTGTTGGTATCTGGACGGTTTCAGTTCAGGCCGCCAGCGGATGGCTGTCTGCATCGGCCATCACTATTGCGGTTCAGGGCGGGATGTTAAGTTCCACCACAGTGGTAATGCGTGCATCAGGTTCTGAAACCAATAACCTGGTTTTGTACTATGACTTCAACAGCGCTGGAGATTACGCTATTGACCGGAGTGGATGCGGCAATCATGGGTGGATCAACAATTGCGGGTGGCATGCAGTTTCAGAATCTGATTACGCACTTGAGCTTTACGGAACAAATTCCTATGTGCGCGCGCCCTCCGCCCCCTCTCTTAATGTCGGCAGCTTCACATTGGCGGCATGGTGCAAAACATATAACTACATTCTTCAAAGGCCAATTATAGAGTGGAACAACGGGACGAATCTTGGTGTGCACATGTGGATGGGGGTTTATGGCTCTCCTTGGGGAGACAAAGGAACCGGCGCCAATATTATTTCGTCTCCGACATGGTCCAGTCATGTAATCAGTATCTACGATCCGCCTCCAAATCTCTGGTACCATTTGGTGGTTAGTTATGATCAGTCAAGTGGCGTGGCCCGTTTGTATTTGAATGGTCAGTTGAGGGAAACCAAATCACTCGGGTCATTTACTCCCGCAACGGCAATGGACGTTTACATCGGGAAGCGTCCAACCCAAATTGACTGCTGGAGCGGTTTGCTGGATGAAGTTCGCATTTATGGTGGAGTTCTTACCTCAAACGAAGTTTTAGACCTTTATATTCCCTATGCATCACGTGTGATATCTGAAGGCAGCATCCGTTGCTCTTTGACCCCTTCAAATGCCGTCTTGAGCGGCGCTGCATGGCGGTTGGCCGGGGAAACCACGTGGCGCGCCAGCGGTTCAACAGCCAATAACTTGCCTGCCGGTGATTATTCACTGGAGTTCAAGCCGATCTCGGGTTGGCAAACGCCGGACCAGCAGACTGCCGCTGTAGGAACATCGCTCGTTGTTCGCAGTGCTGCTTATCTGGTTGATGTTGCCGCTACCAACGAGCTGGTGCTGCACTATGAGTTTGAATTATATGATGACTTGTTGGCCAAAGATTCTTCCGGCTCCGGTTTGGATGGCGCATTGCATGGGGGAGAATATGCGGCTATTGATTGCGGCCACGCTTTCTATTTTGATGGAGTGGACAATTACATCAGTCTTCAGTGGCCGGATTCTGTGCTTGGAACCAGATTCAGTCTGGCAGCGTGGTTCAAAGTGAATGATTATGCCCGTCAGCGGCCGATTCTTGAGTGGTTTGATACCAATACCCTGCAAGGGGGTGTTCATATGTGGACTGGTGTATGGGGGTGGCAATGGGCTGGAAAAGGGACAGGGGCCAACATTATAGATGAAGCTGCCCGCGGGTCGCATATTGTGAGCACATCGAATCCTGAAGCGGGCATCTGGCATCATTTGGCCGTTACTTATGACACGGCTCTTGGCCTGGGACGTGTTTATGTGGATGGTTCATTGATGCAGGAATCTGTTCTGGGTTCGTTCTCTCCTCTCTTTTCCGAGGATCTGTTTATAGGATATCGTCCGGGACAAAATACGGATATGTTTTCCGGCTGGCTGGATGATATCCGCGTCTACAGTGGTTGTCTTTCCGGCAGTGATGTGGCCGCGCTTGCAACCATGTCAAATTGCAGCCCGTCTGTTCGATCGGTGACTGTTCAAATCCTGCCTGATGCGGCAAACGATGCCGGCGCAGCCTGGCGACCCGTTGGCCTGACCAACTGGCTTTTGACCGGCGAAACGGCCAACAACCTTGCTTCTCAGGATCATGGCGTGGAGTTTAGAGCTTTAGTGGACTGGCAGACTCCGGCGATACTGACGGCTCGCCTTTCCAGCGCTGTATCCGCGGCTTTGACCGGTGTCTATGTATATGCGGGGGCAGATACGGTTGCCCCGAGTATTATCAGTGTGTTTCCTGCAGACGGATTTGTTTCTACAAATTCAGAACTTCAAATTCTTGTTACGGTGACAGATAATGTTGGGGTTGCCGGCGTTAAGATCAAGAACGCGGATGCGGTGCAGGTCAATGCCACGCAATTTGTTGCAAACATCTCGAACATTCATGGCTCGTACAACAGTTTTATTGTGAAGGCCTGGGATGCCGCTGGGAACCACTCGCATTTTGTGATGAACTATGGCCAGGCGAAGAAAATAAGCCTGGCGTGCATATGGGATGGATACTGGCGTGTACGCAATCCCTTTGAAACGGATGTTGCCTTCCAGTGGCAAGTGCAGGAAACCGGGGAATGTGGTGCTGGTCTGGCTCAAAGGTTGTCTGACACTTATTTTGTAACCAGCACCGGTGATAAAACGGTTGATTTGATCATAGACAGTCAGATTGTGGACTCGGTTAAATCGAGCGGGGCGGCGCCAAAACCGGTCGGATTGCTCGATGGCAGTGTTGATAGCGATGAGGATGGTTTTTCCAATGCAGAGGAGGACATTGCCGGCACAGACATCAACGACGCTGACAGCGTCTTTTCGCTGCTGATCACGACCAACACATCACCCTATGAATCTCGGTTTGTCCGGGGAGAAACCCCCGAATCAGGTCAACTTCTGACCATTTCATGGCAGGCGCAGGCGGGAAGCGTATATACCATTCAGAAGTCAATTGATCTTGCCAACTGGTTCGATGCGCTTGATGCCAATCAAGTGCAGGGAATAGATGGCGTGATGACTTATACAAATGACGTGTATTCGTCTGGCTTGATGTATCTCCGTTGTGGTGTAATCAAGAAGCAGTAACTTCTTCCGTCCGGTGTGCGGATGGCGCGCAACATGAATCAGGTCTGCGTATTGACATTCCGCTTTGCGCAAATGAAAACCAAAATGTCCTGCTTCACATATTGATATATGCTATAAGGGATATCCGTGCGTCTGAGCAAAGCGGTCCAGAAGCGGTAGGAATAAAAGAGCCCGCAGAGCCTGACGAGCCAGTACAAAATGCCCGTAAAACCGGCAGCGCGATAACGGACAACTCGGCGGATATCAAGCTCGGCCTCCTGAAGGATTTGCGTGACATTTCTTTCGGCGGTGGGATAGCGATGCGTGTAGTCCAGATTCCAGAACTCCAGGCCAAGACTCAGGGCGTCCGGAACCACCAGGCAGATCAGGCCGCCGGGTTTCAGCACTCTTTTCAGTTCGGAAACAAAAGAGAAGGCTTCCACGCCATCCGCCAGATGTTCCAGAATAAACGAAGCGTAGGCCAGATCATAAGTATTGGATTCGATGGATGCCGGCAGCGGAGGGCATTCACCGTTGACGCAGTTGAAGCTGTCGCCCAGCAAGGATATGAGTTTGGCGCTGCGGTCGACGCCGGTATAATCCCACTCTCTGCGTTTGCAGGCGCGGGCAAAAAGACCGGTTCCTATACCCACCTCGATGACGCGCGGCCGCGTCTGGGCGGACAGTTCAGCCTGCAAAAGGGACAGGATTTTTTCCTGCCGCCAGTTTTCCGCCTTTTCAATCAGGCCTCCGTGGGCATTCATGACATCCGGATAACGATCGTAAACAGCCGCCATAGCTTCCTCTTAAACTGCTTGCTTTGTAATAACGATGGTTTAGATTAGCACTGCATTCGGATAAATAACAATATTTTCCCTGAAGGTGCCTATGACAGACCGGTTGAAAATTCTTAGCGTTGGTGGAGGATGGGTGGTCAACAACCGGCACCTGCCTTCGATCACGAGAAATCCCGACTGCCGGTTGATCGGCGTGGTTTCGAACCAGCCCGCCCGCGCGGAATCAACGGCAAAGAAGTTCCGGGTGGCCAACTATCATGACAAAATGGATTTCCAGATCGGCTGGCAGGCGGAAGCCGATGCCGTGATGATTGGAACGGTTCCCGATACGCATTACGATCTGGCGCGCATGGCGCTTGAGGCCGGCAAGCATGTGCTGGTCGAAAAACCCATGACCTTGAACACAGAGCAGGGCCGGATGCTCGCGGAACTCGCAAAGAAGAACAACAGGGTTCTTGCGGTTGTTCATAATTTCCAGTTCAGCCGGGCGGCCCACGCATTCCGGAGAGCGGTCGCCGCTGGGAAAATCGGCAGGATTCGAGCTGTTTATGGTGTGCAGCTTTGCAACCATAAACGCAACATTCCCGCCTGGTGCGATGAGCTGCCGCTGGGACTCTTCTTTGATGAATCGCCCCATTTTTATTATCTGTTCCGCTGGCTGACCAGCGGGCATTGCGAATTGCTGAATGCGAGCGTCTGGCGGAGCAAAACGTACAAGAACACACCCCGCTTTGTCAGCGCCGAGTATGTTTCCGCGGACAATTTCCCCGTGTATCTCCATATCAATTTCGACTCCAGCTTGACGGAGTGGCATGTGCTCGTGGTGGGCGACAAGGGCACCATGGACATTGATGTCTGGAGGGACATTCCCATTTATCTGCCGAACGACGGAGTGCATACGGCCGTGGACATTTCACGAACCAGCATGCTCTCGATATTCCAGCATGGCTGGGGCTTTGTTACAGGTGGTCTCCGCTATGCCGCCGGCCGCCATTTGTACGGGAATCCCGAGGTGCTTAACCGGTTTGTCCGGGCGATCCGCGGCGAGGATTCCCTCACGGGGATGAACCCGGATGAAGGGATTGCGGTGGTCGGCATGCAGCGGGAACTGATTGAGAAAGCCCAGTATCGCGACTGACTCTGTTGGCCTGATAACCATGAAAATATTGCTGGTCTCCAACTATCAGCCGCCTCACATGGGCGGAATTGAGTTTGCGGCCGGGGCGCTGAAGCGCTGCTGGGAGCGGGACGGGCACTCTGTGACATGGCTGACCACGAATATCCCGAAAGCCGGACATATGACGACTTCAGATAATATCAGGGTTCCGGCCTGCAATATTTTTGAAACTCTGTGGGAGATCAATTCACCGGTCGTGAGTCCCGCGGCCTATGGCCGGATCCAAAAACTGATTCGGGAGCATGATGTGGTGAACATCCATTCGCTGGCGCCGGGCCTGTCGTCCGTTTGCCTTTCTTCCGCGATTCGGCAGAAGCATCCGGCGGTTGTCACCCAGCATGTCGCCATTATTCCGCTTGCATCGAAACTGCTCACGGCGGTCCAGCATCGCGTGATCTGCGCAACAGCGCAGCGCACCGTGCGCCATGGCATTCCGCTGACATTTGTGGGCGAAGCCGTCAGGAAGTGGTTCATTGAAGAAGCGGGCATTCCCGAAGACATGACGCACATGACGCCTGCGGGCATTGAGCCCGAGAAATATTTCTTTGTCCCGGATCCGGAGCGCGCGGCGCTGATGCAAAAATGGGATTTGCCGGAGAGCCGGTTCAAAGTTCTATTTGTCGGGCGCTATTATGAGAAGAAGGGTTTGCATTTGATCCGGCAAGTGGCGCAGGAATGCCCCGATGTTCTATTTTCATTCCGGGGCAACGGGCCCGATGATCCGGCATTGTGGAATCTTCCGAACATCCGGATTCTGCCCCTGGCAACGGATCAGGAACTTCGTGAACTGTATGGCTGCCATGATCTTTTCATCATGCCCTCCGTGGGGGAGGGTTGGCCGGCGGTGGTTCCGCAGGGCATGGCGTGCGGGCTGGGCTGCATGATTTCTGAAGAAACATTTCAGGGCTATAACAGGGATCGCGACCGGTTCATCGTCGTTTCCCGGGATGCAAAGGATATCGTGCAGCGGCTGAGAGATGCGCAGGCGGGCCGAATCGGATGGCTCAAGGAGCGGTCTGCGATTTCCGAATACTCAATCCGGACGTGGAACTGGCAGCAAACGGCGAGAATCTATGCAGAACTCTTTGAAAGACAGATCGCGGCAAAAGCGGGCTGATGTATCAGCGCTCAGGCATTGCGCTTTTTGATGACATCCAAAGCTTCGGCAAGATTCCGGCAGATGAAATCGGGCTCGCGGCCGTCGGTGTGGAAGAAGCGTTCAACCTGGTCAATTTTAAGCTGAGTGACCAGAATGGTCGTGCAGCCGGCGGCATGGCCCGCCTGCACATCGGTCAAGCCGTCGCCAATCATCCAGCTTTTCTTCAAATCAATATCCAGTTCCTTTGCGGCCTCGATGATCATTCCCGGCCGGGGTTTGCGGCATTCGCATTTCATGACGTATTCTCGACGCGGACTGAACCCGCCGTCCGGATGGTGCGGACAGTATTTGAGCGCATCCCACCGGCTGCCCTCCGTCTCAAGAAGTTCCGCGAGCCGGGCGTTGACGGCATCCAGTTCCGCAAGCGTCAGAGTTCCTTTCGCGATTCCCGGCTGGTTGGTGACTACAACGGAAAAATAACCCATGTTTCGTACGGCCTGCAGGAATCTGCCCGCGCCTCTGATCATGGCCACCTGTTCGGGACGCCGGGGCGAATCCATGGTGCCATGTGTTTCATCGTACACCATTTCATTCAGCACTCCGTCGCGGTCAATGAATACGGCTTTTCTGTTTTGCTTTTCCATATTCAGGAAGCATGATGGGTTTTAAGATAATCTTCAAGCTCGGCCAGCCCGGACGGTTTGCCGATTTCATAGAAGCGCTCCTTGACCTCATAGGCCGACAGGCAGCCCTTTGCCACCTGATCGCGCAGGATTTTTTCGAGATCCAGCGGGATCGGAGCCGATTTGTATTCGGCAATCAGCGATTTTTTGTAAGCCGTGAGCCCATAATCAATATAGTCAACTTCCTCCGGTTTGGCGGATTTTGAATACAGCACGACGCGGTCTCCTTTGACGCGCACGTTCGATGTGTCGTACTGTCCAAGGTTGCGGTACACGCTCATCATGGCGGGGGTTCCGGCTCTTTCAAATGCATTCAACATCCCGCGGTAATCAATGGGGAGATAGGAGTCCCCATAAAGGACAAAAAACTTTTCCTCCAGCATTTCAAAACCATTGAGCAGCGCTCCGCCGGTTCCCATCAGGGCCTTGGGATCCTCAAAGGCATATTGAACCTTCATGCCCCATTTTGCGCCGTCGCCGACATGTGCGGCAATCTGGTCGCCGAGGTGGCCAATGCAGAGGAGGATGTCGCGAATATCCGAACGGAGCAGCAGTTCGAACTGATGTTCAATGAACGGCCGTCCGGACACCGGGATCAAGGCCTTTGGAATGTCCCTGGCAATGGACTGGATTCGCGTTCCCTTTCCTCCGGCAAGAATAACGACCTGCATCAAACATCCTCCCGTGCGCGCCAGTAGTTCAGAATGTCCTGCAGCGTCTGCCTGAGGCTGTATGAAGGTGTCCAGCCAAGAGCCTTTAGTTTGGAGGGATCGCCGATTCGTACAGGTTCGTCAATCGGCCGAACCTTGGAGGGATCCATGCGCTGTGCAATGGGAACCGCCGCGAGTTCACGATAAATATCCAGTATATCGCCGATGCGCACACCGTGTCCGGTGCAAATGTTGTAGGCCTCACCCGAAGAGCCTTTTTCCATCACGACCTGAAAAGCGGCTATGCCGTCGCGCACATCCATGATGTCGCGCACGACATCCAGGGTTCCTGTCAGCAGTTCCTTCTGCAAACCTTTTTCAATGGCCGCAATTCCCCGAGCGAAATCCGAACACACATCGCCGGTTTTCCGGGGGCCGACCAGGAAGAACGGCCGGACGCGGATTACATGCAATCCGTGACGCAGGCCGTAAACCCGCGCCAGTTCTCCGGCCGCCATTTTGCTGATGCCGTACGGATTCGAGGGGCTTAAAGGATAATCTTCGCCGATGGGCTTGCCGTCATGCGACATGGCGTATTCCGCGCTTGAACAGGCCACAATGACTTTGGCCTCCGGACATGTTTCACGAACAGCCTCCAGCACATGAAGGGTTCCATTGACGTTCATTTGAAAGGTTTCCGCCGGATGGATCCAGGACTGCGGCGGAGAACTCTGGGCTGCCAGATGAATCACCGCTTCGGGACGGCATTTGGCCATGCCAGCAGTGATTTCGTCGCGATTCATAATGTCCGCGGCCATGATTTTCCCATCGGACTTCAAATCCAGTCCGAGCGCCTCGTGTCCGGATGCCTCCAGCCGTTCGAGCAGATATCGCCCGATCAATCCGCCGGCGCCTGTGACAAGAACCTTCATGAGCCGCCCTAGAAAGACCCCTTTACGGGGAGGATGCGTTTCTGAAGTTCGGATTCGTAAGCCGTCAGTGCAATGCGCATGGCCATAAGCCCGTCGTGTGCATTGCCGATGGGCTCGCGTTTTTCTTTGATGGCCGACAGAAACTCTTTCCATTCCTCGCGCCACGAAATATCCCCGCCGCGGTAATGGGTCACGGTGTCCTGGAACGGCGCATTGAAATCGCGCCGCCCGGCGATGAGCGTTTCGGTGCCGTAGCTGGCGCCAAGGCCATTCACCTTGAAATATCCATCTTCTCCGAACACTTCGAACGAAAACTGGTTCTGCCATTCGGTCAGCGTGGTGTGCAGAGTGGCCGTCGCGCCGCTCTCTGCCCGGAAAAGCGCCATGCCGCTGTCATCCATGGACTGCTCCTTGAAATACATGATGCCGGTCATGCAGACCGCCTCGGATATTTCGCCCAGAAACCATCGGAACAGATCAATGGCATGGGTGCCCTGTTCGATGAACTGCCCGCCCGCCGCCTGCGCGGGATCGGCGCGCCATTCCTTTTCATAGCCGGGGCGTCCGCAAATGCCGTAGCGGCAGCGAGCGAAGAGGGGTTTGCCGATCTCGCCCCGGCTCACGCGCTGATGGGACTCCCAGATGGCGGGATGATGCCGGTGGTTGAATCCGCATTTCAGCGTTTTGCCTGTTTTATTCGCTGCGGCCAGCATCTGCTCCGCTTCCTCGACCGTGCGCGTGAGGGGTTTCTCGCACAGAACATGCTTGCCCGCCTTCATGGCGGCAATGCTGATTTCGGCATGAACATGCGGCGGCGTGCAGACCACCACAATATCAATGTCGTCCCTCGCAACAACCTTCCGCCAGTCGTCAGAGGCTTCGCATCCCATTTGCGCGGCGAGCTTCTGCGCCGGCCCAGGCTGGTCGCTGGCGATAACTGCCAGTTTTGTCTCCGGAAATTCATTAACGACCGGTGCGCGCCTGCGGCACTGCAATCCGGCTCCGATTATGGCAACTTTCATTTCCTGTTTCTCCCGGTCATCCGCGGCCGCGGCCGACATTCATGTATTCAAAACCCAGGGCATCCATGTCATCGGGCTTGAGCATGTTGTTGCAGTCAATCAGTGTGCGGCCCTTCATCGCTTTATGGATTCGTTTGTAGTCCAGAAAAAGATAATCTTCCCATGCCGTGATGATGACAACCGCCTCGGTGTCCGTTACGGCGGCATATACATCGTCCGTGAATTCAAACTCGCTGTGCTGCGCGACTTCCGCGCGGTCCGCCATGGGATCATGGGCGGTGATGACCGCGCCGGCATTTTTAAGGTCGGTGATGATTTCCAGCGCCGCCGAACGGCGCAGCGTACTGGTCTGCGGCTTGTAGGTCAGCCCCAGCACGGCGATGCGCCGGCCCTTCAGATTGCCGATGCTTTTCTGCAGTTTTCGGAGAACAAATCCATTCTGCCGCTTGTTGGCTTCCCAGACGCCGTCCAGCATAGCTGTTTCCAGACCGAATCGGTCGCCCAGTCCGCGAAGGGTTTGCATGTCGCGCGCCAGCGTGCCTCCGGAAAACCCCATGCCGGGAAACAGCATGGCCTTGGGCCCGACCCTTTCTTCAAGACGCAGGGCCTTGGCAACGGCCTGCCCGTCCACGCCGACCTCGTCGCAGATGTTGCCCAGTTCGTTTCCGAACGTGATGCAGGTGGCCAGGAATGCGTTCAGCGCATGCTTGGTCATTTCTGCCGCCCGCAGCGGGACGCGCGTCCATTTGACGTTGAAAACAGAAAGCAGTTTTTCGAGCCGGTCCAGCACAGATGAATCATCTGATCCGATCACGGGCAGCGCCGGATGGATAAAGCGCTGTACGGCCTGCCCCAGGCGCAGGTTTTCCGGGCTGTAGGCCAGTCCAAATTTCAATGAGGGATTGGTTTGGTGAATCAGCGCGGAAATTTTGTCGCACGTTCCGACCGGAACCTGCGAAGTCACATAAACAATGACATCTTCCTGCATGGCCGGGGCGGCTTCGCGCACGGCATCAAAAATGCATGTCAGATCGCTCTGGTCGTTTTCATCCACCGGCGTGTCGAACATGATGAACACATAGGGGCATCCCTTTATGGCATCCGCAGCGGAATCCGTAAAGCGCAGGTTGCCGGCCCGGATGCCCTTGCTAAGCAGATCGTCCAGCCCCGGCTCAAACAAAGGCGCTTTGCCGTCATTGAGACGGGCTGTATCGCCTGCGTTTGCCGCGACACCCGTGACATCAAATCCAAAATCCGCCATGCAGGCGGCTCCGACCACACCCTGATGCCAGCAGCCAAGAACCGCAATTTCAACGGGAGCACTGTTCATGATTTCCCCATCATTCTGCGAACGGCCGTCCGAACAGCCTGGTCGGAACTGAGTTTTGCTGTCCAGCCCAGGGCGCGGATCTTGTCCACGGTGATGTGGACTCGCGGCTGGTCGCCCGGCCAGGCCTGCTTTGTGCCCTCGATCAGGATTTTCGCATCCTTGAGCCCCATTTCCGTTTTCACGATTTCGGCAATATCCGTCACGCGGGTGATGGAGTCCGTGCCGAGATTGAAAAGGTCGCAGGGCTTGTCATCGGTCATCGGAATATTCCGGAAGGCAAAAGCCATGCCGTCAATGCATTCCTCCACGAGGAAATAATTCTTCTCCTGGTTGCCCGCGCCGCGGATCAGGAGGCTTTCGGGATTCTCGCGAAGCTTGCGGATAAAATCAAAAATCACCCCGTGCGTCATGCGCGCGCCGATCACATTTCCGAAGCGGAACATCCATCCGCGCAAACCGTAAAGATGGCAGAAGGAGGAAATGAAAGCCTCGCTCCCGATTTTCCCGGCGGCATAGGTCGAAACCGGCAGCAGCGGACCGGAGGCCTCGGATGTCGCCACATCAAAGCAGAGGTCGCCGTAAACGGCCCCTGTTGATGAGAAAATAATGGGCTGAATGCGGGTTTTGCGCATGGCTTCCAAAACATTGAAAGTGCCCATCACGCAATCGCGCAGGTCGCGGCGCGGCTGCTCCACGCCGCCGATGATGTCCGTGTTTGCCGCCAGATGCCAGACCAGGTCATGCCCGGACATGGCTTCCGCCAGTTTGTCGGCGTCCAGAATATCGGCTTCATGGAACTTGAAATTCGGTTTTCCGAAATGATGCTGGATGAACTCGCGCCGCCCGTTGGAAAGGTTGTCATACACGGTGACCACGTAACCCTGTTCCATCAGCATGTCGGTCACATGGCTTCCAATGAAACCCGAACCGCCTGTCAGAAATACTTTTTTAACCGAGTTCCCAAGCATCATAACCGATTCCTCCTGAAAGTTTTCCGGCCGGCCTGCAGGCAATCCGGGGCTATTTGACCGGAAGCGCTTTCACCATGGCATCAATGGCCGCCTGCACAGCCTCTTTTGAATTGCGTTTATTGCACCAGCCCCGGGAGCGGATTTTCGCGGTGTTCAGCCGGTAGAAAGGCACGTCGGCTTTCCATCCGCGCGATCCGCCGGTGAACTCATACCGCACCTCGCGCAGATTCAGCCGCTCGCAGACCAGGTCGGCAACATCTTTCACCGTCAGCTGGTCTTCCGTGCCAACGTTGAAAACGTCATAGCCGGATGTTTGCTGCGCCTCCATCAGCGTGAAGGCCGCAATGACATCCTCAATGTGGATATAGGGCTTGCATTGCGTTCCGTCGCCGAAAATCTTCAGCCGTGACGGGTCGGCGTGCAGGCGGTTGATAAAATCATAGGCGACGCCGTGCGTCTGGCGCGGGCCGACCACGTTGGCGAAGCGGAACACGGTTCCCGTCATGTCAAACATGAACGAGTAGGCGCTGATCAGCGACTCGCAGGCCAGCTTGCAGGCCCCGTAGGTGGACACCGGAATCATGCGGTCGTACAATTCGGCGACGGGCTCTTTTCCAACTTCCCCGTAGACGCCGCTTCCGGATGTGAAGACGATGCGCTTCACATTGTTCTTGCGCATGGCTTCAAGCACGTTGTGCGTGGGGATGGTTCCGTTCCGGAAATCAATGCCCGGATCAATCTGCGCGCGCGCAATGTCGGAGTTGGCCGCGAAATGATAGACGAAATCGTGCCCCTTCAACGCCGCCGTGATTTTTCCCTCATCGCAGGCGTCCGCCTCCACAACTTTTAGTCGCTTGTCTGTCTTCCAGCGCGCAAGGTGCTCGCGGCGCCCGGTGCTGAAGTTGTCGTAGACCGTCACTTCGCAGTCGCGGTTCGCGAGCAGGTAGTCTGTGACATGCCCCCCGATGAAGCCGGCGCCGCCGGTGATAAAATATTTTATATGCTTCTGACTCATGAAATCTTCTTGAACATCATCTCAGTGCACTTGAGCATCGGACACGTCCGCAATGACTTTTGATCCGTCAAATGACGGGAAGTAGTCAACGCGCATCATGTCGTGGCGGGCCATGAATTCGTCCAGTTCGCGTCCGCGCGAAGGGCAGTAGAGCATGTAGAATCCGCCGCCGCCCGCGCCGATCAGCTTGCCGCCCAGAACGCCGTAGTCTTTTTTGACCGTTTCGTAGAGATCATCAAGGGTTGACAGACTGACGCTGCGGGACAGTTTCTTCTTGAGCAGCCAGTGCCGGTCCATGGCGCGGCCGAACTCGTCGCAGTCGCCCTGAATCATGGCTTCGTATATGGTTTTCCCCAGCTCCTTGATCTGGCAAAGGGCATCCACCACGGAAGCGTGGTCTGCGCTGTTCTTCTGCCGCGCCGCCTGATCCTGCTGTTTGAGCACGGCGGTGGCGGAGCGCTGGACGCCGGTGTAATAAATCCTGGCTTTCGACACCAGTTCGGCGCAGGTGGTGAACGAAACGGGCACGCGCTCCACATCGACTTTCCCCTTGCGGTCAATGCTCAGCACGCAAAAACCGCCCAGGGCGGCCATGTACTGATCCTGCTTCCCGACGGGCTCCTTAAGAATGTCCATCTCGATCCGGCATGCATCTGCGGCCACAACCTCCGGGAGCGCCGGCTGGCGCATATAGGCGCGCAGCGCCGTCAGAAGCCCCACCAGGTATGATCCCGATGAGCCCATGCCGGTGCGCGCCGGCAGGTCCGCGATGCTGGTCAGCTCGATGTTCTCATGCACGCCCAGCAGCCGCAGGCACTCCCGCGCGAGGGGGTGCTTGATCTCCTCAATGTGGTCAACCGTTTCCTCCTGGCTGTAGCGGATCACAATCTTGCGGTCCGCCACCGAGCGGCGGTTCAGCATCAGGTACATATACTTGTTGATCGTCATCGAAAACACATATCCCCCGTGCTCCTCGTAAAAGGAGGGAAGGTCTGTGCCGCCGCCGCCCAGCGTGATTCGGAAAGGGGTCTGCGTGATAATCATGGTGTGAATCCCTTTATATATGGAAACCGCTGCTCACGGCGTCGTCGTAGAACATCTTGACGGTTTCCAGTGAAAAATCTTCCAGGTCTTTTCCCAGCGAGCTTGCCTTGGACAGCAGCGCCGGCGTCACGGTGATGATGTGGCATCCGATTTGATCCGCCTGGACAATGTTGAGAATCTCCCGCGGGCTTGCCCAGAGGAGTTCGGCTGACGGGATATCCTTCAGCAGCGCCAGCGATTCCTTCATGATGGGTACCGGATCGCGGCCTGTGTCGGCGATGCGGCCGGCGAACACGGAAACAATCGAAGGAATGCCGGGATTAAGCGCCGCGGCCACGTCCGCCACCTGGCCGGTTGTCATGATCGCCGTGACGTTCAGCTTGACGCCGTCGCGGGACAAGTCCCGGATCAGGGGAACGGCCGACTGCCTTTTTGTGTTCATGATCGGTATTTTCACAAAGACGTTGTCGGCCAGATCGCGCAGCTTCAGCGCCTGGGTCCGCATACCGTCAAAGTCGTCCGAAAAAACCTCGAAGGAAACGGAGAGATCCTTCACGTAGCGGAGCACTTCCTCCGCAAACATCAGATAGTTGGTGATGCCCGCCTTCGACATCAGCGTGGGATTGGTGGTGAAGCCCTGCACAATGCCCTTGTCGCGCGCCTCCAGGATGGAATCCAGATCCGCGCCGTCGCTGTAAATTTTCACCTTCAGTTTTTTTAGATCCATAAATACGCCCTGTCTTGTTTGTTCACGCCGGCCCTGAATACGTCTGGGCCGATTCCCATTTTGTGCGGGCGGCCTTGAGCGCGGGGTGGCTGACGATGCAGTGCCCGACCACTGCGTGAAAAGCTTCTGTGTGCGGGGTGATGTGCTCGGAGTTCACGGTCGGAATCACAACCGCGGCATCGGCCATGCGGGCGGTGTATCCGCCGTCGCGGCCGACCACGCCGAGGATTTTGGCCCCTTGCTGCCTGGCCAGGTCAATGGCCTTGACCAGGTTGGGGCTGATGTTCTTTTCCAGGTTCCCGCCGCCCACGGAAAGGACATAAATCGCATCGTTTGAATTCAGGCGGCTTCCTTTCAGCCATTCCGAGAAGCAGGTATCCCATCCCTCGTCGTTGATGCGCGCGGTCAGTTCGGAAACGTTGTCCGTCGGCGTGTAGGCCTCGATTTTGGCGATCTTGCGCAGATCATTCACAAAATGGGTAGCCGTGCCCGCGCTGCCGCCAACCCCCAGCACAAACACGCGGCCTTCGTTTTTGCGCACGCCGGCCAGCAGCTCGGCGATTTTCTCGATGCCTTCCCTCGGGATGGCGTCGCAGATCATCTTGACTTCCCTAAAATACTCTTCGGCGAAACTCACATGTCCTCCTGGTTCGGTTTGTTTTACCGCGGAACGGATGCATTCCCGTCAAATCAGGTCTCGTGATTCGTGAAAGACGGTGCCAAAACCCTGCGGGAAACGCAAGACAGATTGCCTCATAAATTGCAGTTTGGCCCAAAAGTTCCAATCCCTGGAACTTTCTGGATGAAAACTTCCAATCATTGGAAGTTTCTTCCCGAAAAGTTCCAATGATTGGAAAAACTGCAAATCTCGTTGCCTTTGAAGGAATCGGGGCGTAAATTCCCGCCGCCATGTATCCAGGAGAACGGTTTAACAGCATTACGCATGTGGCCGGCGCGGTCGCGGCCCTCGCGGGTTTCGCCCTGCTGGTGGTTCTGGCGTCGCTGAAGGGCGACCCGTACAAGATCGTCAGCTTCAGCATTTATGGGACGACGCTTTTCCTTCTTTACTTGTTTTCTTCTCTTTATCACAGCGTCCGCCATCCGGCGGCCAAGGCGGTTCTGCGTAAATTCGACCACCATTCGATTGCGCTGCTCATTGCGGGAAGCTATACGCCTTTCACGCTGGTGACGCTCCGCGGCGGATGGGGCTGGTCGCTCTTCGGCGTGGTCTGGGGCCTCGCGCTGCTGGGCGCGGCCGTCGAATATCTGCCGGTCCGTGGCGGTCGGCTGATTCCGGTCATTATTTACCTGTTGATGGGCTGGCTGATTGTGATTGCGATGGTTCCGCTTTTGAAGGCGCTGCCGCGTCCCGGTTTCTGGGGGCTGCTGGCAGGCGGGCTTTTTTACACCATTGGGGTGGGGTTCTATGCTTTCGGGAAGAAAATCCGCCATTTCCACGGCGTATGGCATCTTTTTGTGCTGGCGGGCAGCGCCTGCCACTATTTCACGATCCTTTTCTGCGTTTTATAGGGGGGCGGCATGATCAGATGCTACAGCATTTTCAGGTGGGCCGGATACCTTTGCGGAGCCGCTGGCCTTGTGCTGATGCTCGCCGGGCGCCGGATGAGTTCTTCCGCCGGGGCTGTTCAGGCGGCCGGCGCAATTCTGCTGGCGGCGATGTTTTTGTGCTTTGTTATCACGCAGGTCATGTTTATAGTGCACCGCTTGAACAGGAATAAAGGCGCAGTCCGGCCGCGGGATGCATAATTTCCCGCGATGGGGATTGACACCGGGGCAGGCCTCCGTTATGTTCCGCTCCTGTTTTTTTCACGGCGATTAAGGAAATTGAGATGACGAAATCATTTGTTGCGAAGAAGGAAGAAGTCCAGCATAAGTGGTATCTGGTGGACGCCACGGACAAACCGGCGGGCCGCCTTGCGGTCAAGCTGGCGGATCTGCTGCGCGGAAAAGGCAAGCCCACCTTCACGCCCAGCGTGGACTGCGGCGATTTTGTGGTGGTGATCAATGCCGAGAAGGTTCGGCTGACCGGATCGAAGGAAACCCAGAAGATATACAAGAAGTTCACGCGCTATGTGGACGGCTTGAAGCTGAAAAACGCGGCCACCATTCGCGCGAAGGATCCCACGCGGATCATCGAGCAGGCCGTGAAGGGCATGCTGCCCAAGAACAAGCTCAGCGACCAGATCATCAAGAAACTCAAGGTTTATGCGGGCACGAAGCATCCGCATGAGGGCCAGCACCCCGAGACCATCGAACTTTAACAGGCAAACGGAGAGGTACAGACGTGGTACAGAAAGTTGTAGAATATTCAGCGACCGGCCGCCGCAAGGAAGCCGTCGCCCGAGTGAACATGGCCCCCGGCGTGGGCAAGCTGTCGGTCAACGGAAAAGCCATCGAGATCTATTTCCCGGTGGAATCCGTCCGGAATTACATCCAG
This sequence comes from Kiritimatiellia bacterium, assembly GCA_050178035.1. Taxonomy (GTDB): domain Bacteria; phylum Verrucomicrobiota; class Kiritimatiellia; order JAKQHR01; family JAKQHR01; genus JAKQHR01. Next base: position 92,257 of record JBFXGK010000007.1, on the reverse strand, counting down.
CAGCCGCTGGCCCTGACGGACAACCTCAACCGCTATGACATTTCTGTGAGCGTCAAGGGCGGCGGCAAGATCGGCCAGTCCGGCGCCATCCGCCATGCGATTGCGCGCGCGCTGATCCAGGTCGATGAGGCCTTCAAGCCCGCGCTCAAGGCCGAGCACTGCCTCACCCGCGATGCGCGCATGAAAGAGCGCAAGAAGACGGGGCAGCCCGGGGCGCGCAAACGCTTCCAGTTCTCGAAACGTTAAACCGCGTTTTTCAAGTCTTATCGATCGGCCCCGGATGTTTTTCATGCGGGGCCGATTTTTTTACAGGATTGTTTCTTTATGCATATTGAAAAAATCTCCAAGCCCGAAACCCTGGAACTTCCAAAAAATTTCCGGGCGGCGGGAATTTCCGCCGGCATCAAGAAGGCCGGCGTGAAAGACATGGCCCTGATCGTGTCGGATGCCGGGGCCGTCATGGCCGGGACGTTCACGACCAATCAGGTCTGCGCCGCCCCCGTGAAGCTCTGCAAAAAGCATCTGGAAGGCGGGAAGGGCCGGGCCATCATCGTGAACTCCGGTGTGGCCAACGCCTGCACGGGGCCCGAGGGCATGAAAGCCGCGCAGGATATGGCGGCCCAGACCGCCCGCCTGCTGGGAGTTCCGGAAACGCAGATTTTTGTATGTTCCACGGGCATCATCGGGAAACAGCTCCCGATGGATGTCATCGGGAGGGGCATTGAGAAGGTTGTTCCGGCGGCGAAGGCGGAAGGTGTTCATCAGGCCGTGGAGGCCATCATGACAACCGACACGCGCCCCAAGCACTGCACCCTGCATATCAAGGTGGACGGAAAACCCGTCACGGTCATGGGCATGGCCAAGGGCGCGGGCATGATCGAGCCCAACATGGCCACGATGCTGGCGTTCATCCTGACCGATGCCGCGGTGGATGCGGAGGCCCTGCAGGTCTGCCTGCTGGATGCGGTGAAGAAAAGTTTTAACCTGGTCAGCGTGGACGGCGACCGCAGCACCAACGACACGGTGCTCTGCATGGCCAACGGCGCGGCCGGTAACCAGCCGCTCTCCCCGGCGCACAAGGACTGGGAAGCATTTTCCGATGCGCTTCACGGGGTCGCATTCGATCTCGCCATGAAAATCATCGGCGACGGCGAGGGCGCGCGCAAGGTGGTCAAAATCGAAGTCAGAGGGGCGCTGAATGACGCCGAGGCGGACATCGCCGCCCGTGCGGTGGCGAATTCGATGCTGGTCAAAACCTCGTGGGTGAAGAATTCCCCGAACTGGGGCCGCGTGATGGACGCGCTGGGATATTCGCGCGCAAAGGTGGATGAAAACCTTGTGGACATTGACTACGACGATCTGCCCGCTGTCCGCGGCGGCATGTCTTCGGGAAGTTCCCCGGATGAACTGAAGAGAATTGTGGGCAGTGAATGCTTCGCAATAAAAATTGATCTGCATCTTGGAAACGGACGGGCGGAGGTCTATTCTTGCGACTGCACGGAGGAATACGTGCAGATCAACTGGTAAAGGAATTTTATGCGCGCGGTTATTGAAAAAGCGACAGTGCTGATCGAGGCCCTGCCTTACATTCAGCGGTTCAACGGCGAAACCGTGGTGGTCAAGTTCGGCGGAAGCATCATGGAGGATGCGGAAGGCGTGAAGGGCATCCTGCGGGATATCGCCTTCATGGCCTGCGTCGGCCTGCGGCCGGTGATTGTGCATGGCGGCGGGAAATCCATTTCCGCCGAGATGGAGAAGCGCGGCCTGCGTCCGACTTTTGTGCAGGGCCTTCGCGTGACGGACCAGGCGTCGGTGGACGTGGTGGAGCAGGTGCTGAACCACGAGGTGAATCCGCAACTGGTTTCCATTCTTGAATCCTATGACTGCAAGGCCCGCGGTATTCATGGCGACGATATTCTCAAGGTTCGCAAGCATACGGTTCTTGATGAGAAGTCCGGCAATGTGCTGGACTGGGGTTTTGTCGGCACCCCCACGGGCGCGGACATTGCGCCGGTGGATGCGTTCCTGAAATCCGGGATCACGCCGGTGATCACCCCGCTCGGTCGCGATGAAAAGCGGCAGATTTACAATGTCAACGCCGACGAAGCGGCGGCGTCCATCGCAGTTGCGCTGAAAGCCCGCAAACTGGTTTTTCTTTCCGATGTGCCCGGCGTCCTGAGCAACAAGGACGATGAGACCACCATCATATCCTCCATCAAGGCGAGCGAGATCGGGGATCTGGTGAAGCGTGGAATCATTTCGGGAGGAATGCTCCCGAAAATATCCGGCGCGGTGAAGGCCATGCAGGCCGGCGTGCGGAAGGTTCACCTGATTGACGCCATGCTTCCTCACTCGCTTTTGCTGGAGCTTTTCACGGACAAGGGCGTCGGAACGGAGATTGTGGCATGAGCACGAAAGAAGAGATCAGCGGTCTTTATAATCAGTACGTAATGTCCACCTATGCGCCGCCCAGCCTTGCGCTGGTCAAAGGCAAGGGGTCTTATGTTTGGGATTCAGAGGGGAAGCGTTATCTGGATTTTCTGGCTGGTATTTCCGTCATGAATGTCGGGCACTGTCACCCCAAAGTTGTGAAGGCTGTCCGAAAGCAGGCGGGGCAGCTCATCCATGTTTCCAATCTATATTATAACGAAAATCAGCCGCGGCTGGCGCAGGCGCTGATCGAACGTTCTCTGAAAGGCGGGAAATGCTTTTTCTGCAATTCCGGCGCTGAGGCCAACGAGGGGCTGATTAAGCTCGCGCGCCTGTGGGGCTCTCAACAGGGGAAATATGAAGTCATCACCATGCGGAATTCCTTCCATGGCCGGACGCTGGCCACGCTGACCGCCACGGGTCAGGAGAAAGTCCAAAAGGGTTTTCATCCGCTTCCCATTGGTTTTGTTTATGCCGACTTCAACAACCTGGATTCGATCCGCAGCATCCTGTCGGACAAGACCGCCGCAGTGCTGGTGGAGGCGGTGCAGGGCGAGGGCGGCATCATGCCCGCGACCAATGAGTTCATGAAGGGCCTGCGCGCGCTGTGCGACGAGAAAAATATTCTGTTTCTGGTTGATGAGGTGCAGGCGGGCATGGGCCGGACCGGAAAATGGTTTGCATGGCAGCACTACGGCGTTGAGCCGGATGCGTTCTCGCTGGCCAAGGCTTTGGGCAGCGGCCTCCCGATGGGCGCCGTGGTGGCGAGTCCGAAACTTGCCGATGTTTTTCAGCCGGGCCATCACGCCACCACCTTCGGCGGCACCCCGCTGGCTTGCGCGGCGGCCCTTGCGGTCGTTGAAGCCATCGAAGAGGAGGGCATGCTCGACAACGTCAGAAAGATGAGCGACCTGTTCCGGAGCGAGCTGGAAAAGGTTGCGGCGAAGTACAAATGGATCCAATGCGTGCGCGGATGCGGCCTGATGCTCGGGCTGGTATTGGACTGCCCCGCAAAGGATCTTCAGGTGTGCCTGCAGGATCAGGGGCTGCTCGCGCTGGCGACGGCCAATACGATCATCCGCTTTTTGCCGCCCTTGAACATTGACGAGAAAACCGTTAAAAAAGCCGTTTCCATGATTCGGAAGGCTTGCAAAGTTTTTGATAAAATATCAGGAGAGAATAAACAATGAAAGTGGTAGTCGCATATTCGGGAGGGCTTGACACCTCCGTTCAGTTGAAGTGGATCAAGGAAAAATACAACGCCGAGATCATCGCCTTCACGGCCGATGTGGGCCAGGAAGAGGAGCTTTCGGGCATTGAGAAGAAGGCCCTTTCCACCGGCGCCGACAAGGTCTATGTGGACGACCTGCGCGCCGAATTCGCGAAGGATTTTGTGTTTCCGATGATCCGCGCCGGCGGTGTTTACGAGTGCGGTTATCTTCTGGGTACCGCCATCGCGCGCCCGCTGATTGCCAAGCGCATGATTGAGATTGTCCGCGAGAACAAGGCCGACGCCATTGCGCACGGTGCGACCGGCAAGGGCAACGACCAGGTTCGCTTTGAGTTGACCGCTTATTCGATGGAGCCGGAAATCCGGGTGATTGCCCCCTGGCGCGAATGGGAGTTCAAGGGCCGGACCGACCTGATGAACTACGCGAAGCAGCACAACATTCCGGTTCCCGTGACGGTCAAGAAGCCGTACAGCATGGACCGCAACCTGCTGCACATCAGCTACGAAGGCGGCATTCTTGAAGATCCGTGGAGCAAGCCGCCCAAGGATATGTTTGTGCTGTCCGTGGATCCCGAGGACGCGCCGGACAAGGCCGAAGAGGTTGAGATTGATTTTGAGAAGGGCGATGCGGTGGCCGTCAACGGCAAAAAGATGTCGCCTCTGGATGTGATGCTCACGCTCAACAAGATGGGCGCGAAGCATGGCGTGGGCCGGATTGACATGGTTGAAAACCGCTATGTGGGCATGAAGAGCCGCGGTATCTATGAAACGCCCGGCGGGACGATCCTCTACCGCGCCCGCGAGGCGGTCGAGCAGATATGCATGGACCGTGAAGTGCTCTTCCAGCGCAACACGCTGGTTCCTCAGTACGCGAAGCTGGTGTACAACGGATTCTGGTTTGCGCCCGAGCGCAAAATGCTGCAGGCGGCCATGGATGATGCGGCCGCATCCGTTACCGGCACGGCGCGTGTGAAACTGTTCAAGGGAAGCTGCACGGTCACCGGGCGCAAGGCGAAGAAGTCGCTTTACGATCCAACCATCGCCTCGTTCGAGCGTGAAAATGTCTACAATCAGGCCGATGCCGATGGTTTCATCAAACTGAATGCGCTGCGCCTGCGCGTCCGCGCCCGTGCGGGTCTTGGCGTTCAGAAATAGATGCAAACAAAGACTGAAACCGCGAATGAACGCGAATGGGAATGAGTGCGGTGACCTATGGAATGTTTTGAATATAAAAAAGGCGAGATGTTTATTGACGGCGTGCGGGTGGCGGCGCTGGCTGAAAAGTTCGGCACGCCGCTCTATGCCTACAACCGGAGTTTCCTTCTCAGCCAGTACCGGCAGTTGACCTCGGCGTTCAGCGAAATCAATCCTCAGATATATTTCGCGATCAAGGCGAACAGCAATGCGGCGGTCATCAGCACATTCGCCCGCGAGGGTGCAGGCGCGGATGTGGTATCTGGCGGCGAGCTGTGGCGCGCGGTTCGCGCAGGCGTGGAGCCGTCCAAAATCGTTTTCGCCGGCGTCGGAAAGACGGTGGAGGAAATTGACTATGCCCTCGCCGAGGGCATTCACTGCTTCACGGTGGAGTCCGAGCCGGAGCTCGAGCGGATTTCGCAGCGCGCGCAGGTGTTGAACAAGCCCGGTCGCATTGCGATACGCGTAAATCCGGATGTGGACCCCAAGACGCACAAGTACACCAGCACCGGCAAAAAGGAGAGCAAGTTCGGGGTGGACTTGGAGCGAGCCATGAAAGCCTATGAACTGGCCGCATCGCTTCCGGGGCTCGAAATCGTAGGCATTCACATGCACATCGGTTCGCCAATCATGACCGTGGAGCCTTATGCGCAGGCCCTGGAAAAAGTGGCGCCGGTCTGCCGCGAGTTGAAGAAGAAATATCCGAAGTTCACGCAGCTCGACATCGGCGGCGGGCTGGGCATCCAGTATCGCGATGAGCAGGAACCGTTCGATGTGCAGGGGCTGGCGAAGGTGGTTATCGGCCATGCGAAGGAACTGGGCATGTCCGTGGGCATGGAGCCGGGCCGTTTCCTGGTTGGCAATGCCGGCCTGCTGGTCTGCCGCGTGCAGTACATCAAGGACAACCCGTTCAAGAAGTTCATCATCAGCGACGGCGGCATGAACGACCTGATCCGGCCTGCGCTTTACGAGGCCTACCACAAGATCCTTCCCGTGAAGGAAACTTCCGGGAGCATTCTGGGCGACCTGGTCGGGCCTGTGTGCGAGTCTGGCGATTTCTTTGCGTCCGAGCGTGAATTGCCCGGGGTGGGGCAGGGCGACCTGATTGCGGTCAAGAGCGCGGGAGCCTACGCATTTGCAATGTCTTCGAGCTACAACAGCCGTCCGCGGCCCGCCGAAGTGATGGTTCAGGGCCGGAAGGCAAAGCTGGTCCGCGCACGCGAAAAACGTGAAGACCTCGTCCGCGGCGAAAAAAATCCGGAGTGGTAGGCCCGCATAAATGCAGGGTCGTGCTCTGTCGCGACCATGAAAAAGAGGCCGGGAATTATTCCCGGCCTCTTTTGTTAAACTGGCGGATGAAGATTAGTCTTTATCTTCTTTTTCACCCTTGTCGTCATCATCGTCCTTATCGTCGTCTTGGGGGCATACGCCCTTGGGGCCGCGGCCTTTGCCGTCCTTTTTGCCCTTCCACATTTTGCCGTCGCGATCTTTGCCTTCCCTCTTGCGCAGATCCATGCGGTGTTCGGAGCAGGCCTTCTGCAGAGCATCAGCCTTGTCGGCCCCGATCAGCCCGATCACGTCAAACTTCACGCTGAGGTTGGCCTTCATCATTGCGGCCTGGGCGGCTGCAACGGCGTCCGCGGCGGCCATGACGGCCTCGCGGCTGGGATCCTTGATATCCGTGGCGGCCTGCAGATCCAGCTGCGCTTTCTCCATGTTCGCCTTCAGGTCAATCATGTCCTTCTTGACCTTCGTGGCCAGAAACTTGAGCTTCGCCACCTCGTCATCGCTGATGCCCGCCTGCTTCTGGAGTTCGGGATCATGGCAAAGGCGCATCAGCATGCCCATGCCGGATGCTCCGCCGCGCATGCCGGGTCCGCCATCTTGCATGGGCCCGCACTTCATCTTGCAGTCCATCATTGGGGGCTGGCCTTTGCCGCCTTCGCGAGGAGCACCCATTTCACCCCGCGGAGGCTGAGCCATGACTCCCTGAGCCGCCAGTATTGCTGCAACAATCGCTGCCAACGTGTATTTCTTCATCGCATGTTCCTTTCTGTTTGTTTCGTCATTCTGATGTACAGAACATCACATACAACGTATCGCCTGTCAAAATATTGCAGGCCATTAAAGATCGCGGCAATACCAGGCGAAACCCGTTCATAAATATATGATTATTGCACTATAAGGATGGACGGTGATATCCGGTTCATATATACAATGGGGCACCAAGAAGGAGAAATGTCATGAGGAGACGTATTTTTGCCGTTCTGCTGTCCGCAATTGCTGTTCTGACGAGCACACAGGTTTACGCGCAGAAACCAAAAACGGAAGCTCAGCCCGAAGCGCCGGATGTGTCCTGGACCATGGGCATGCAGGCTGGTGAAGAAACGGCTGAATTCTTTGGCGATGCGATCGTTCCCGTTCATTTTACCAAATCCGGGGCCTTCCTTGTGAACGTGCGCGGATCGGGAAATGACGACGAGGAGGAAGAGGCGAATGCCGGATTGGTGTACCGGCACCTTTTTCCCGAGAAGGATCTCATTCTCGGAGCTAACATCTACTATGATTCCCGCTGGACCGCGCATGACAATCGCTTTGATCAGATGGGGGCCGGTCTGGAACTTCTCAGCCGGTGGATTGATGCTCGTGCGAACCTGTATATTCCCGAGAACAAGGAAGAGCTGGTTGACTCTTTCACCGATCAGTCTGTGGAGCAGCGGACCTCGGGTGAATGGCGGGATCCCTACGCGGAAACACATCACATCGCGCAGGATTACGTCCGCCGGACGGAGACTGTCACCACGACCTATCTTTTCGAACGCTTCGAGCAGGCGCGCGAGGGATGGGACGCGGAACTGGGTGTGAAGCTTCCTGTTCCGGACAAGCTGGGCGAGTATCGCCTGTTCGCCGGCTATTACAACTGGGATGCTCAGTACAGCGGACAGGATGAAATCAGCGGCTTCAAAGCGCGCGCTGAAGCGCGCATCCTGCCGGCGCTCTTTTTCGATGCCTCGTGGTACGAGGATAAGGAACTGAACGGATCGGACTGGTTTGTCGGCGTGCGGTTGAATCTCCCGTTCGATCTCGGACTTCTGGCTGAAGGCAAGAATCCGTTTGCGGGGGCCTTTTCCCGCCCGAAGCCGGCTCCGTTTTCCTCGCGGATCTTTGAAATGGTTATTCGCGACTTGAAGATTCAGACCGAGGATTCGGGATATGTGGAAAACGAGAAGGCCCGGGCTGTGGACATAAAGCGGTCGTCCTCCCGCAGCACTGTGGTGCTGATGGACAATATCACGTTTGTGGATGACGGCAATGCGGGCGGTATTGAAAACGGAACCGCCGAAAACCCTTACAACACTATTCAGGAGGGCGTGAATGCCGCCAACAGCCCGGTGTATGTCTTTGATGGGACGTACAACGAGAATGTTGTCATGCGGGCGGGTGTGGACCTGTACGGCGAGGGATACGGCATCCAGGGCATGGGCGGCCGCGTGTTCGGCGGCCAGAACTATCCGGTCGCGAACGGCCGGTCGCGCGGCCCGACGTTCACCATGGTCAGCAATTCCTCCATCAGCGGCATGCGCATTCTCAATACGGACGTTCCCGGTGCGCCTCCTGTCCTGGATCTAATCGATGGCAACCCTTACGACATCAGCCGCGTGGGCGTGTTCGGACATGATGCGAACGACATCCTGATCCGCCAGAACCAGATCGGCCGGAGCGAGCACGGCATCTTCCTCGGAGTGGACAGCACGCCGGACTACGTGGCGCGTATTCAGGGCAACCGCATCAGCGGAGCTGTTGACGACGGCGTTCGCATCGAAGCAGTCGGAGGGCCGGGCTCCATCTTCTCGCTGCTTTCCAGCGGCAACAGCTACTCCGGAAACGGATCTGACGGAATTGATGTGGATGTGGCGTTGTTTGACAGCGTCTTCTTGAGCTTTGCGGGCGACCGCGCCAGCGGCAACCAGAATGACGGCATAGACATGGACAGCTGCGCGGGCAACTATGACATGCAGGTGCAGATCAGGAACTCGACGGCAAACAACAACGACGGCGAAGGCTTTGAACTGGGCGGCGTTTCTGTAGATGGCATATTCCAGGGCTATTTTGACGGGCTCAGGGCGGAAGGCAACACAGGCGAGGGCCTGGACCTGGAAGTCTACGCGCCCGGACCCATACTGGCCGTCGTGGCGGATTCTTCCTTCAACAACAACCTCGGCAACGGTCTGCAGATGATCCTGGACAGCGACTATCTCGCCGTGGGGCTGGTGGGGCCCGACGCGGCCCTGTTCGAATCGGTGAACATGCTGCTGGGCGGTTTCCTGCCGCCCCAGATGAATACGTTCTCCGGCCCCGGAACAGTTACGGCCAATGGGAACGGGGGCGAAGGAATGTTGATGATGACGGATGCGGACAGCATCGCGCTGTCAGGGCTTTTCGATGTGCGCGCAAGCGGCAACGTCCAGAACGGAATTGTCTCGATTGTCAACAGCGACTCCGGCCTTGCGGCATCTCTGGCCATGCCCAGCTCCGATCTGCTGGATGTGATGGACTTTGGTCTTGGCGCGCTGTCATCGCTGCTGGGCGGCCCCGCGATGCCGAACCTGCCGGCCGCGGCAGATCAGGGGCCGATCCGCGTGAACGGCAATGGCGCAGGAGGCTTCGTTTCCATCGTTGATGGGCCTGTCGCTCTTTCCGCCAAGTGGGGCATTCAGGCGAACGGGAATGACGGCGACGGCATACAGTCCATTGTTATGGGTGATAATGTGGGCCTTTCCCTGCAGGGTGGAATCGAGGCAAGCTACAACAACGGAGGTGGAATAATTTCCATTGTGAACGGCGATGATGCGGCAATTGGCGTGGCCCTTGATACCATCGCGAATAACAACGCCGGTCCCGGGATTCAGATGATACAGCAAAGTGACTTTGGTATTGCCGTCGGACTGGTGTCTTCTGTGCGCAGCCTTCTTGATGGCGCTGAAATCCTTCTCAATGCCGCGGGTCTTGGTCCCATCCGGCTCCCGAACTATGCGCAGGGATCGGGAACTGTGGCCAACGGAAACGGCGCGGGCGGGATATTGATGATTACCGAGGGAGACGACGGGGCCTATAATGGTTTCATGGATGTCACCGCCAACCGGAATCAAGCCGGGCCGGGCATTATCTCAATATCCGACAGTGACAACGGCCCGTCGCTTGGGGCTTTTGTTGATGTTCAGGCCGGCGGGAATCAGGCTGACGGCATCATTATGCTCAGCGCTGCCAGCGATGCAGCCATCGGGGCCTTCATGAATGTCACAGCCAACGGCAATCAGGGCAATGGCATCCTGGGGATGATGGACAGCGCCGCGGGTGACGTGGTGGGCATTGGCGCCGGGGTCACCGCCAGCGGCAATGACGCCAACGGGATGCTCGTCATTCATGACGCCGCCGGTTCAGTTTACGGTTTATACACCGGCTTGGAACTGCGAAACAATGGCGCCAATGGAATGCAGGCTGTTTCCACAGCAGTAAACTGGTCGCAGCTGTACTTCGGCAACAATCTGTTGAACGATTTCAACAATGATCTTGGGCTCGGACTCCCGCCTGCTCTGCTGGCACTGGTCCCGCAGGGCGGTGGTATTGCCAGCGGCAATGCCGGCTTCGGGCTGCAGATCACCCATAATTCGCCGGCCTGGGCGGTTATTATCAACAGCATGAACTTCAACAACAACGTGGCGGGGGACTGGCAGCTTCTTCCTTGATTTGAAGGTTGGCATCCGGGGCCGGGCGGAACGGCCTCGGTGTCACCCGCGCTGTCCCCGTGTTCTTTTATCTCCGCGAGTGGCGGTTTTAAGCCCCCCCGAAAAGGCAAAAAAACGCCAAAAAAAGGCCAAAAACAGGCCAAAAATGCTCAAAAATGACCAAAAATCGGTTTAAAATGGCCAAAATTCGAAAAAACGCGCTTTGGGTTCAGAAGCAGCGTTTGTTCTGTTTTTTCAGGCAGGTGCTGCTGCACTGGTAGCAGATTTCGTTTTTGAGGTATCCGCCGTCGAAGAATTCCCGGATGTTCTGCAGCGTCGTCTCGGCGATGCTGCGCAGGGCCTCGGCCGTGAAGAACGCCTGATGCGAGGTGATGAGCACGTTCGGGAAGGTCAGCAGGCGCGCGAGCGCGTCGTCAGTCAGAATTTCGGCGGATTTGTCCTCGAAGAAGTATTCACTTTCCTCTTCATACACGTCCAGCCCGGCGGCGCCGATTTTGCGGGTCTTGAGCCCGTGGATCAGTGCGGCCGTCTGGATCAGCTTGCCGCGGCCGGTGTTGATGATCATCACGCCGGACTTCATTTTTGAAATGCTCTGGGTGTTGATCATGTGCTCGGTTTCGGGTGTCAGCGGGCAGTGAAGCGAGATGATGTCGGATTTGGCATAGATGTCTTCGAGCGAGGCATACTGGAATTCCGCCGGGGAGGAGAAGGCAAGGGATGTGTCGGGAAACTTGTCGTAGGCCAGCACGTTCATGCCGAAGCCCAGCAGGATTTCGATCAGGCAGCGCCCGATCTTGCCGGTGCCGATGATGCCCGCTGTTTTTCCGTGCATGTCAAAGCCCAGCAGGCCGTTGATCGAAAAGTTCCCGTCCCGCGTGCGCGAGTAGGCCTTGTGCGTTTTCCGGTTGAGCGCCAGGATGAGCGCCACGGCATGTTCGGCCACCGCGTGCGGCGAATAGGCCGGCACTCTGACCACATGGATGCGCCGGAAGGCCGCCTTGAAATCCACGTTGTTGAAGCCCGCGCAGCGCAGGGCGACAAGCTTCACGCCGTTTGCAACGAGCTGATCAATCACCGTCTTGCTGATGGTGTCGTTGACGAATGCGCAGACGGCATCGAAGCCGGGCGTGAGGTTGACGGTGCGGCTGTCGAGGTGCGCGTCAAAATAGGTGATGTCCATGCCGCCGCCGTTGACCGCGTCAAAAGACTGGCGGTCGTAGGGCTTGGCATCGAAAAAGGCGACTTTCGGGTTCATCGGGATCCTCCGCCTTCTCCTCCGCCGCGGTCCGGCCCGCCCGGCGGCCCCCCGCGGCCCCGGCCCATACTTTCGAAGAATGAGCGCATGGATGTGACTTCAACCACGTTGTTCATGTATTCAACAAACTGCGCGGCCTCCGCATCGTCATATCCGAAATCCGTCGCGATCTTCTGGAATTCGCTTATGCGTTCCGCATCCAGCAGGGGAGTGAGGGTCTCGATGTTTTCGTGCATCTGCCGCATCAGGGGCCAGCGCTGGTCGCGCGGAAGGTCGGCATTCAGGTTCTCGGCCAGCCGCCACGTTTCGTCCAGCAGATTGATCATCTGGTGGTATTGCGCAGCCTCTTCCTCGCTCATGGCTGAAGTGTCGCGATCGAGGAAATGCGCGGCCTTCGCGGCGAAAGACTCGTTCATTTTCCGCTGCGCCTCCTCGCGCCGCGCCATCATTTCCTTGTAGCGCTCCGGATCGGAGGTTTTCAGTTCCTCCATCCACGCATTCCGGTCACGGCGGGGCCGGTCCTCCCGGTGCCACTGGTTGGTCTGCGCGGCCTGCAGGGATGCGATCAGGTTCGCGCTGCTCTGAAGCTGGATTTCCAGTTCGCGGATTCTGGCCGTGAGGTTGGTGTCCTGCGCGGCGCCCGCCGCGATTGCGGCAACGGCGCCTGTTTTTTCTTCGCTGGCCGCGAGCTGAGCCTGCTTCAGGGACTGAACTGTTTCTTCCGCCTGCTGCAGTTTTTCGGTCTTCTGCTCGCTCAGCGTCCGGTAGTGAACGGCCATGCCCGTGCTGGCCGCACCGGCCGCCAGCAGCAGACTCCACACACTGATGTTGATGATGACGGATTTTTTCATTCTGGTTTTATCCTTTGGCGGTCTGTTGCGTCTCACGATCTTCGGGAATGCTGATCCGGAATGTGCTGCCCTGTCCGGGCGCGCTTTCCGCGGACACGCTCCCGCCATGCTGTTCCGCGATGATTTTCACAAGGCTCAATCCAAGACCCGTTCCGTTTATTTTGCCCGGCACCGACCGTCTGCGGAAGGGCTGGAAGAGCATCTCCAGATCCTCCGGTTCGATGCCCGGCCCGTTGTCGCTTACGGAAATAATGCAGCATTCGTTGCCGGCGGATGCGGCCACGCGGATTTTCCCGCCTTCCGGCGTATAGTTAATGGCGTTGGAGAGCAGGTTCCCGACGGCCTGCAGCAGAAGCACCGGGTCGCCGTTCACCATCAGGGGTTTTGCCGCGGTCGCAACCGCCAGACGCTGTGATTTATGCGCGGCCTGCGCCTTGAAATTGGAAACGGCCTTTTTCGCGATGTCATTCAGGTCCAGAAGCTGCCGGGCGAGCATGCCCTCGGCGGTGAGGCGTTCGTAGTCGAGGAGATCGGAAATCATTGCCCCCATGCGGTTGAGCGATTCCTCAACCGTGCGAAGGGCTTTGCGCTGTTCGCCCGAAAGAGGATTTGGATCCATGATGGCCATGTTCAAATATCCGGACGCAGTGGTCAATGGCTGGCGCAGATCGTGCGCCGCCATGCGGCGCATGGCGTCCTTGAAGGCGCCAAGTTCCTGAAGCGCTTTCATCATGCGCGCATTGCTGATGGCAATGGCGGCCAGCCGGGCCAGCTCCTGCATCCATTTGATCTCGTCCCGGTCGAACTCCCGGTTCTGGTACGACAGCGCATACAGCACGCCCAGGACCTCCCCGTCGCGGGTGATGGGAACCCCGGCATAGGCGCGGATGCTGTTTTCCGGGAGCATGCGGTTGGCGATGAATGGATCGTGTGCGGTGTCCGGCACCACGAAGGGTTCGGCGTGGTCAATGATCCACCGGGTGGCGCCGCTGGTGCGCCGCACGCGGAGGGCCACGGTGTCGCCGACTTCCGTGGTGGATGCGCCGGCTTCGAACATTTTTTTGCGGGCATTCCACAGCACGATGCTGGCATTCTTCGCGCCGGTCAAAAGCCGCGTGTAGTAAATCACCTGATCCAGCACTTCGCCGAGATCCAGCCGCGAGTTGAGCGCGAGGCTGATCCGCATGAGGGCCTCGTAGATCGGGCCGGTGCTGTCCCCTGGAATCTTTTTGTCCATGGCCCGCGTTTGTATCATGCGGCCTCCGTGCGGTTCAAGCGTATGCGGGCCGCCAGCCGAAGAAATCCGCGGCGCTTCCCCCGAAAAGCGCGTCCCGGACCGCCGGCGCGAAAGTCTCCGAGGCGGCGGCCTCGGCCAAATCCTCATGGAAATCGGCGCCCGAATCGGTGTTGCACATGATGCGGCCGATGCAGTCGAGGCGGGTTCTGACGATCATCAGCAGATCAGCAAGCGACGACTTCACCGGACTCAGCGTCACGCCCGCCGTCCATCCCCGTTCGAGCACATCGCCGATGGTGTCCGGCGTGCAGTGGTCCACCACCAGCCGGCCCTTCAATTCCTGAAAATCCTCAAGCATGGAAAGAATCTGTTTTGTGACTTCAATTTTGTTCTTTCGGGGCGTGTGAACTCCCGTTCGGATGCCGCGGTCCAGGGCCCGCGCGAGTTCGAGCTGGGCGATGAAAAAATCAGTTTCCCGCGCGTCGCCCGTCTCGAGCCCGATCTCGCCGATTCCAAGGCAGAGTGGATGCTTCAGAAACGGCTGCAGGAAATCTCCGCACTGCGCGGGCTTGAGATCGCCGGGGATGTTGCGCGGATGGATTCCCGCCAGAAACCGGCAGAGAAGCCCGCTGTCGCTGATGGACTGGATGGTGTCCGCCTGAAACTTTAAATAGCGTTTCAGTTCCGCGGCGCCGCCTTCATGCGGCGAGAAAGCCCACGAAATCACCGCGCAGCGTTTCTCTTTCAGCCACTGAATGCGTTCCGGATGGACGTGATGCACGATGTCGAGGTGCATGTGGCTGTCCAGCAGCCCGTTCATGGATAAACCAGCTCCTTGAAATTCTTCACGGCAGAAAGTCCGACGCCTGCACGGTGCGTCCCGCTTCCTCCGGTTGTCCCCGCAAGAAAGATGGTGTTCCCGTGGATCGCGGCGCAGAGCTCGTGAAGCGCGGTTTCATTCGGCTGCAGCAGCCCGGCGAAATTCCAGTCGAACAGGTTGCCGGAAAAATGCAGCTGATGCCGCAGGGGTTCCGGGGCGCGCCGGTTGCTCATGCTGTTGCGCGTTTGCCGGCTGATCAGCCAGTAGAGTTTTGTTTCCGCATCGAACAGGATTTGAAAGCGGGCGTGGCCGCCGGGAAACGGGAAAAAGGTGAAGTCTTGATCTTGTTTCCTTGCGGGCTCCATTTTCAGCACCCCATCCTGATCGGCAGCAATCGCCATCATGGCCCGTCCGCCGAGTCCGTGCGCGCGGAAGATGAGCTGGCTGCTTCCCGCATCGGCGCTGTGCAAAACGTGGTCCGGATCGGTGATCCTCACCACATGGGCGTCGCGCCACAGGGGCTCGTCGGAACGGCCCGGGAGTGTTCGCGTTTCCACCACGGTCCACTGCTTCGGGCTCGTCAGGTTTGTTCCGCGTGCGGCCCTCATAAATACGGCTGAAAGAGGGCAGGGGCCTTTCGGGTCGGCCACCGTGTTCCTCATCCAGACCATGGCGATGTGCTGATCGTCCGCAAAGATGCCCGCAGGCGGTTCGGCATAGTCGCCTTCCGCGTCGGGATGCGTGGTGAGCTGCGCGGGTTCGCTCCAGGTGAGGCCGCCGTCGGCCGACTTGATGATCTGCAGCTCGCCGTTTTCGCCAATCAGAAACAGGATGTGGCCGTCGCGGAAAAGGCGCGCATTGCGGAACGGGAACAGATGGGTTTCCTGCCATTTCTGCCCGTGGTCGTTGGAAACCAGAATCCTTCCCTGCATCCAGTGGCCGGTGCGCGGGTGCCGCGCCTTTTTCCCGGGAAGCCCCTTGATGCCGGGGCCGTTCTGGCTGAAGGCGACAATGATGCGTCCTCCCGGCATGATCTCGATGGACGGGCTGCAGGGCGAAACTTTCGAGTCGGGATCAGACTGGAAAACAGGCGTGACGGCCTCCGCGAGGGGCTGGATTTTCCATTCGTCCGGATTTCCGGGTTTCCTCATGGTGCAGTCTCCGTGTGTTCGGCGTGCGCATCGCCGGTGCCGGGAAGGATGATGTTCAGCAGCACGCCCGTGAGTCCGGCGAGCCCGATGCCGCCCAGGCAGAAATGCCCGCAGGCCACCGTCAGGTCGCCGATGCCGGTCGTTAGAATGACGGAAGCGATCACCAGGTTGCGCGACTTTGACATGTCCACGCGCGCCTTCACCAGCGCATTGATGCCGATGGCGGCAATCATGCCGAACAGGAGCATCATGATCCCGCCCATGACCGGCGAGGGAATCGTGAGCAGCACGGCGCCGAGCTTTCCGACAAAGGCGAGGATGATGGCGGCGACGGCGGCGATGCGCATCAGCAGGGGATCAAATGCCCGGGTGAGGGCCACCGCGCCGGTCACCTCGGAATAAGTGGTGTTGGGCGGCCCGCCCAGGAGGCCCGCCAGAGACGTGGCCAGTCCGTCGCCCAGAAGCGTGCGGTGCAGGCCCGGATTCTGGAGATAGTTCCTTCCGGTCACGGATGAGATGGCCAGAATGTCTCCGACGTGCTCGATGGCCGGCGCCAGCGCGACCGGGAGCATGTAGGTGATGGCCGCGAGCTCGAACCGGGGCATGGCGCATGCGCCGCTCTTCAGCGCGGCCGTCCACGGGGCCGCGAACCAGACCGCCTCCTTCACCGGGGTGAAATCCACCACGCCCATCGCGAGCGAAACCAGATACCCGACGATAATCCCGCACAGCACCGGGATCAGGCTGAGGAGTTTCTTCCCGAACATCACCGTGGCGACAGCGGTCAGCAGGGAGCACGCGGCGATCAGCATGGCCTTGCCGCTGGGCGTGCAGGATCCCCCGAAGCTGCGCGACATGCTCACGGCCACCGGAGCCAGCTTGAGACCGATCACCATGATCACCGGGCCGGTGACAATCGGCGGCAGATAGCGGTTGATCATGTCCTTGCCGCCGAGCAGCACCATCAGGCTGAACAGCAGATACACCAGCCCCGCGCAGAACAGTGCGCCGGAGGTCGCGCCCGGGCCCCATTCCTTCATGGCGAATGCGATCGGGGCGATGAAAGCAAACGAGCTTGCGAGGAAAATGGGAACCTTGCCGCCGGTGATCGCGTGGAACAGAAGTGTGCCCGCGCCCGCCGTGAACAGCGCGATGGATGGATCGAGGCCCGTCAGCAGGGGCACCAGCACCAGCGCCCCGAAGGCCACAAACAGCATTTGTATTCCGAGCACAACCTGCCTGAGCGATGATTCAATCTGCATGATCTGATTTTCTCCGGCCCGCATCATAACCCGCATCATGCCCGGAAAAAAGTTCCAATCATTGGAAAAATGAACTCCCGCCTGGCCGTGCAAAATTTTCGCCAAGGGATTGAAAAATGGCAAAAAATGCTCAAAAAACGCTTTAAAATGGCCAAAAACGGCAAAAAACCGCTCAAAAACGACAAAAAATGCCCATTTTTCTCAAAAAATCGTTATAGTGTCCGCCATGAGTGACAAAAGCGGCCATTCGCCCTGTCCGCTCTGCGGCGGGACGGCGGAGCATTTTGCGCGGGCCTGGAAACACGACTGGTTCCAGTGTCCGCAATGCGCGCTTCGATTTGTGCATCCGGATCAAAGGCCGTCGCCCGGAGACGAAAAAGCGCGGTATGACACGCATCAGAATGATCCCGGGAATGCAGGCTACCGGTCATTTTTGAACCGCCTCTTTCAGCCGCTGAGTTCAAAACTGAAATCCGGCGCGTCCGGTCTCGATTTCGGTTCCGGCCCGGAGCCGGCGCTGGCGCAGATGTTCACGGACGCCGGATTTCCCTGCAAGGCCTACGATATTTTTTATGCTCCGAAAACGGAGCTGCTCGAACGGGCATATGATTTCCTCGCCTGCTCCGAAACCATCGAGCATTTTTTCCGCCCGCGCGAGGAATTCGAACGCTTCTTGAAACTGGTCCGCCCCGGCGGCTGGATCGGCATCATGACGCAGCTTTATGACGAGGCGGCAAAGCCTTTTGACCAGTGGTTCTACGCCAACGACATCACGCACGTATGCATCTTCGCCCGCGCCACCTTCCAATGGCTGGAAAAACAGTACGGCCTGCCTGCGGAATATCATCCCGGCGGCGTGATCCTGTTTCAAAAACGGGTTTGAGGTTGGCATTGACATTCCCCTGCGTTTTCCGAAACTGACGACATGAAGGTTAATGTTCCATCTGCCCCGCTTCGCATTCTTGAAACCATTCGACGGAACGGCCACGAGGCGTTTCTGGTCGGCGGATGCGTCCGCGATCTTCTGCTCGGTCGCGAGCCCAAGGACTGGGACATCGCAACCGATGCGCTTCCCGACCGCATTGAAGCGCTGTTTCCGAAAACCGTGGCGGTTGGCAAAGCCTTCGGGATCATCGTTGTCGTGCCGGAGGATGGCCCTTCCGTGGAAGTCGCCACCTACCGCGCGGATTCAACCTACACCGACGGGCGGCGGCCCGATGCCGTCACTTTTACGAATGCCCGCGAGGACGCCATCCGCCGCGATTTCACCGTCAACGCGCTTTTCCTTGACCCGGCCAGCGGGGAAATCCGCGACTATGCCGACGGCCGCGCCGACCTCGACGCGCGCCTGATCCGCGCCATCGGCGATCCCGCCGTGCGCTTCGCCGAGGATCACCTCCGCATGCTTCGCGCCGTGCGCTTCGCCTCGACCCTTGGATTCACCATCGAACCCGCCACGTTTGCGGCCATCCGCGATTTAGCCCCGAAAATCCGGCAGGTCAGCGCCGAGCGCATCCGCGATGAACTGTTCCGCCTGCTGACCGAATCCCTGCATGCCGGCGAAGCGCTCCAGCTCCTGCGGGATTCCGGCCTGCTGAAGGAAATCCTGCCTGAGGTTGAGGCCATGGTTGGCGTTGAGCAGCCGCCGGAATTTCATCCCGAAGGCGACGTGTTCACCCACACGCGCCTCATGCTGGATGCCATGAAGCCCAAACCGTCCCTGCGGCTGGCGCTCTCCGTGCTTCTGCATGACGTCGGCAAGCCGCCGACCGCGAAGTTCGCCACGATGCCTGACGGCACACAGCGCTGGCGCTTTGAAAGTCACGCCCCCGTGGGCGCGGACATGGCCCGCTCCATACTCGAGCGCCTGCGTTCGCCGAATGCGCTTGTCGAGGAAGTCTGCGCGATCATTGCCGGCCACATGCGCCTGGCCGTTGCGCCGCAGATGCGTGAATCGAAGCTCCGGCGGCTCATGGGTGCTCCCGTCTTTGAGGATGAGCTGGAACTGCACCGGCTGGACTGCATCTCGTCGCACGACCAGCTTGATGTTTATGATTTTCTGCAGGCCGCCCGCGCAAGGTTATCCGCCGAGCCGGTTCTGCCGAACCCTCTGGTGACCGGAAGCGATCTCATCGCGCTGGGCCATGCTCCCGGCCCCGGTTTCCGCAAACTGCTCCAGGATCTCTACGACCGCCAGCTCGAGGGCCAGACCGACAAGGCCGCCCTGCTGGCCTCTCTGCCGCCGCCGGATAAAATGGAGTGACATTCCATGTCAGTGATCATACGACCAGAAAAGCCTGCCGACATTCCGGCGGTTCGCGCGCTGAACGAGGCGGCGTTCGGGCAGACCGTTGAAGCGGATATTGTGGATGCCGTTCGCGCGGAGTGCCGCAGCGCGGTGTCGCTGGTGGCGGAAGACGAGGGGCGGATCGTCGGGCATATTTTCTTCAGTCCGGTGGTGGTTTCCGACGACATGGAATCGGTGCGGGGCATGGGGCTTGCCCCGATGGCCGTTTTGCCGGAGCGCCAGCGTCAGGGCATCGGCTCCGCGCTGGTGCGGGAGGGGATTGAAAAACTCCGGCAGAAGGGATGCCCGTTCATTGTCGTCCTCGGCCATCCGGCATTCTATCCGCGTTTTGGATTCATGCCCGCCTCGCGCAAGGGAGTCTTCTGCCAGTGGGACGGGGTTCCCGATGAAGCGTTCATGATCCTGATCCTCGACAAATCTGTCATGGCCGGCGCGGCCGGAACCGCCCGGTACCGGGAGGAGTTTGATCAGGCGGTGCAGTGATGCGTTTAGTTCTTTGCCATCAGTTCTGCAACTGTCTCACGATGGTTTTCCCGCAATGTGTGGAGAATACTTCTTTGCCATGGGCGCGGGAACCCGTTCAAAAGGCTGCGAACAAGCAGGAGTTCTTCCCGCTTTTCAAAAAGATCCAGAACAAGAAGCGCCGCGTTAATATCCTTCTCTCTCTTTTCACCTGAAGCGCGACGCGGCGCAACCAGCAGTTTGTGCAGGACGAACGCGGCCGGATGGGGTGCGGTGACCGGAATCCCTTCGAAATGCAGCTGCACCGTTTTGCTGAGCGCGATATCCATGAACCGAAGAGGTTGCGCATTAACACCAAGCCGGGGCAGTGGCTGAACATCTATTCCACCACGCCCGTGTTCCGGCACAAGGAATTCGATGAGCAGTTCAGGATGCTCCAGAATCATCACACCAGCCTGGCCCCGAAGTCCGGCAATAAATCCCAGGTCCTTAAGCAGATCCGGCACATCTGTTTTGGTTTTCGGCTTCGTCAAAGAGGGAACCAGGAAATCCATGTCACGAGTGCGAACAGCGGGAATCGTGCCGGCGTCATGGAAATAATCGCGGTATAAAACAAGGCACCAGCTTCCAATGAGAACAATATGCTCTAGAACTCCTGCCTCGTGAAGGCGCCGGAGAACATTCATGCACACATTATACTGCCTGTTTGGCACGCAACACCCTCCTTAGAAAACGGATCTGTTTGCGCACATCGGACCGATGCTTGCGATATAGCGCCCGAAGCTGTTTGGCCTCCCGGAATCTGGCGATTTCGGCTTTGTCCACATTCCGGCCCATGTACTGAAAATGGACCTTTGGGCCCTCGCGGTAAGCAAGATAGAAATAGGCCTGTTTCCCGACAATTTTCCGTACAAGGCTGCCCCGCGGCAGTTCCGCGAGGGCGCGGCCATAGTCCCGCTCCATGCGGAGCGAGTTCGCGAGTTCTTCTTTCAGCAGTTCCTTGATGGCCATAGCATTCTCTACCAAACAACTATGATAAATACTCTATCTTGTTTGGTATATTCCGTCAAGTTACCAAACAACATATCTAATTATCGCTATGTGTTTGGTAACACACTCCAGCCTCTGAACCGTCCGGTCTTCTTGGTGACTCCGTGTCTCCGTGCGAAAACATTCTGAATTCTGCCCCGGACAATGGCTACAGAAGGCACAAAAAACACAAAAAACTTCGCCGGACAAAGACAACCGCATTTTGTGAATTATGTGCTTTTTGCGGCCAACTTCTGAAATGGCCGAAGCGGAAAGCGCTCCGGACATTAACCATGAAGATCTTGAAGCCGGAAAGAAGCCTTTGAGGATACGGCCCTTCATGTCCTTCTTTTCTTCATGGTGAAATTCTTTTCTCATTCTGAATCCTGACTCCTGAATTCTGCCCCGGATATTGGCCACAGAAGGCACAAAAACACAAAAGGCTTCGCCGAACTAAAACAATCCTTTGTGAATTATGTGCTTTTTGTGGCCAACTTCTGAATTCTGACACTTCATGAAAACCTTCTTCAAACCACGGATGACACGGAGAACACGGATGAAATCTGCGGAAGCGCAATCGCCCGCAAATGAATACTATAGTCTGTAGATGAATAGTCTGCACCGCGCTCTAATACCACGCACAAACTTGACGCATCGTCTGTGGACAAGGAAGCGGAGTATGGAAAAATGAGCATGATGAAAAAGACCGTTGTTCTGGATGAACTGGAATGGGGCCAAATTCTTGATGGATTATCGTATCGCGTGGAACTCTACGAAAATGCGGTGCGGTACTATAAGGAAGGATATTGCGAGGGAGAAATTGCGGAAGTATCCGACGAAGATGAAGCCCGCCGATTACGTGATTGGTACTTGGACATTATATCTAGAATAAAAAAGCAGATCGGATAAATTTGAATAGAAATCACTTCATTCGATGTTATCGCGCTTCTGCAAATTGTGCTTGGCGCACAGCAGTTGAATATTTTCTGCAAGCAAAGAAGTTCCGCCCTTTGAAAAGGGCAAGATGTGGTCAAAATGCAAATTTTCAGTTGAACCACACCTACGGCATTTTCCGCCATCACGGGCCCACACTTCTTGCTTTACCTTTGTTGGGATCATCCGCGTGTGGTCAAGAACAGGCTGAATCCGATGTACCTGCTCCAAGTCTTCCTCCGTTATCTCCAGGCGAAACTTGCAGACATTTCTTCGGCCCGCTTTTTCAAGCCATGCATCTTTCAGCTTAAACAATCCATTATAAACCCAGACCCCGGGGATGACCTTTTCATATACTCGTACAAGTTCCGGCTTCAACCCATGAATCTTATGACGCATCGCGGCTTCAAAAAATTTCCCATTTTGCGTTAACGTACCATTGGGGTTCTTCAGCGGCTGCTCGACACGTTCAGGGAATTTGCATTTAGGACCGCGTTTTTTGTTGTGGCCCTCATAAATCAAAATCGATCCATCATTCTCAACACGATCTGCATACGGTGCGCCCTTGCGGACGCTCATAAGAATGACGCTGTAATTTCCACCAATATGAAAATTCATCCCCTGTTGGGAAACGCGTTCAACCTTGCAGATGTCATGCCAATTTACAACGCTTCCGGGGCTTGCCAGTGCAGTCATCAATTGCCCCCTAGAAGCCAATCTGCGGAAACCTTTAGGATTTTGGCGATGGCTTTGAGTTCGAAATCGTTGACTCCCCGAATGCCGGTTTCGATTTTGGAAATGCCCGCGCGATCCAGTGTGATGCCGAGCTTGGCAAGGCGGCCGGACAGTTGATCCTGAGAAAGTCCAAGGCGTTGACGAGCGGCTCTAATGCGTCTGCCCGAAATGTTCTTATATCGCACATTCATGCTCGACAACATACCAGGTCGGCATTTATATAGTGTTCTAATATGGAACATGCATCAGATGAGAAGATTATTCGAATATGGAATTCTGAAGGCCATACTATCGATGTCGAATTGACGCCGGAAGGTGATCGGTTACTTGGCCGGGTGGTAATAGATGGGGTTCCATATCACGTGGATTATATTTCGGCCGCGAAGTTGGAAACGGAATACTGCGTAGATACTGACCCGGATTATATTCCGCGGCACGATGCTAAAGGCTTCTGCGTTTTGCTTGCACCGTACTCTCGGTGAATGTACTCAAGACGGCGATCATCATCCGGCGGAAGGCCGAAGTCTGAACTTCAATCAGCAGAATCATTCTCTGCGCGGGAATTCTTTCATCCGTGCCATCCGTGTGATCCTGCTTCGCGCAAGGCTTCGCAGGACACGTCCGTGGTAAAAAATCTGCACTAAGAAATTTGACAGGATCAACAGGATTGACTGGATAAGGAAGAAAGGAGTCATACTCCGGTCTTCGCGACTTGGCGGCTTTGTGCGAGATCTTCTAAATCCCGGCCTTTTGTGTTTTTTGTGCCTTCTGTGGCCATTATCAGAAGTTGGCCACAAAAAGCACAGAATTCACAAATAGATGATAAATATGGCCGTTTTCATCCAGAGTTTCCTGCGTTCATGAATTCCGGCAGAAGATTGGAGGGGATTCACGGGATAAACAGGATTCAGAGACTCGTAATGCACCCGGCGTCGGTTCCTGCTTCACCCCTGAAAAAATGCCTGAAAACGGCCCAAAACGCCTAAAAACGACCAAAAAATGCCAAAAAATGCTCAAAAAAGGCCCCAAAATGGCATTTTTTGGCAAAAATCGTCAAAAATCTGGTAAAAAAGCCCGCGGGAGGCCCGCGGCAGTTAAAGCGTTTGACAATTAAAGAAAAAGCGCTTTACTAGATAAAAAATACTTTGCGATTTCCCTTGATTCGGCCCCGCGGTTGCGGTTAAGCATTGCGCCGAAAGTTTGCCCGAGGAGTTTTATTAACGAATGCTCCCGGAAGTTCTCCGGGGGCGGAAACATGAAAGGCCAGGGGCATGACCTTAGGATTACTGGTTGGAGTCCTGTTTCAGGTGATCGGCGGGCTCGGAATTTTCCTGCTCGGCATGAAAAACATGTCGGAAGGCATGCAGGCCGTGTCCGGAGGCAGTTTGAGGAAACTGATATCGGCGGTGACGAAGAACCGGCTGGTTGCGATCGCCGTTGGAACCCTCGTCACCTGCATTATTCAGTCGAGCTCCGTCACCACGGTGATGGTGGTCGGCCTCGTCAACAGCGGACTGATGACCCTGATGCAGGCCATCGGCGTGATTTTCGGCGCGAACATTGGCACCACGATCACGGGCTGGATCCTGACCCTCAAGATCGGCAAATACGGCCTGCCCATCCTCGGCGTTGCGGCCCTCTTTTTCCTGTTTTCAAAGAAGGAGAAGGTGCGCTACACCGCCATGGCCCTCGTGGGCATCGGCATGATTTTCTTCGGGCTGGAACTGATGAGCAGCGGATTTTCTCCGCTGCGCTCCGTGCCCGAGTTCGAGTCATGGGTCTCCGCTTTCCAGGCGGACCATTATTTCGGGGTGATGAAATGCGCTCTGGTCGGATGCCTGCTGACGATGATTGTGCAGTCTTCATCCGCGATGCTGGGCGTCACGATGGGGATGGCCGGCACCGGCCTTATTTCCTTCCAGACGGCGGCCGCCCTTGTGCTCGGGGAGAACATCGGCACGACAATCACCGCCATTTTGGCCTCGCTGGGCGCAAATGCCGGCGCCAAACGGGCCGCGTATGCCCACATGATTTTCAATGTGCTGGGGGTTTTGTGGATCACGGCGTTGTTCCCTCACTATCTGCGGCTGATTCAGGCGATCCTTCCGAACGATCCGTCCGCCACCGTTCTGCGCGAGGGCATTCCCGCCTATCCCCATGTTATGGCCGGCATTGCCGCCGTGCACACCGGGTTCAATGTGATCAATACGCTGCTGTTCATTCCTTTCATGCCTCTGCTGGCAAGGCTCGTTTCGCGCATGGTCCCGGAGAAAGGCGTGCAGGAGATCCCGCACCTGACGCATCTGGATGTCCGCATGCTGGACACTCCCGCGCTGAGCATTGAGCAGTCGCGCAGGGAGGTGCTGTACATGGCGCAGACCGTGCGGAACATGATGCAGTGGCTGCGCGAGGTCTGGACCTCCGGCGTGCCGAACCCGGAGCTGGAGCAGAAGATTTTCCGCGGGGAGGAGACGCTGGACACCGTGCAGCGGGAAATCACCGAGTTCCTGGGCCGGCTGATTGCCGCGCGGGTCACGCATGAGGTCAGCCGGGAAAGCCATATCCAGTTCCGCATCGCCGACGAGTATGAGAGCGTCAGCGACTACATCGCCACCCTGCTCAAGCTGATCAAGAAGCTCGGGGACAAGAAACTGAAACTGTCCGACGAGGGCCGCCAGGAGCTGCTGGCCCTCCATGACAAGGTCACGGAATATCTGGTGATGGTGAACGAAGGATTCGAGGAAGGCAATCCCGGCATTCTGAACCATGCCTATGCGGAGGGGAAGGTCATCACCATTCAGTCCAAGCAGTACCGCGACGAGCACCTTGAGCGCGTGTCGCAGGAAAAAGCGTCTCCGCTGGTCAGCCTGATATTCACGGACATGCTTTCCGCCTACCGCCGCATCAAGGACCACGCCCTGAATATCGCGGAGGCCGTGGCGGGGCAGAAATAAAGGAGACGGCGCATGATTGACCGCTATTATCCCGAGGCCATGAAGAAAATCTGGGCCGAGGCCGGCTATTACGGCCTTTGGAAGTCCATCTGGCAGGCCGTCCTCCGCATCCGCGGCAAAGAGGATCTGGCGCGCCGGCTGGATGCCGCCGCGCTTGAACCCGAGGCCGTGCGTGCCCGCGAAGCCGTCAATGGCCATGAACTGAACGCCTGCCTGGCGCTGATCGAGGAGCAGCTGGGCGGCGAAACGGTGCAGCTGATGCACCGGGGACTGACCTCATCCGATATCATGGACACCGCCCGAATGATGCAGTTGAACCAGAGCCTTGCTGTCATCCGGCCGGCTCTTGATTCGGTGCTCCAGGCGCTGAAGGAGAAGGCTGTCCGGTACAAGCATCTGGTGATCTGCGGCCGCACGCACGGGCAGTGGGCGGAGCCGACGACACTGGGCCTCAAACTTGCGCGCTTCCTGAGTTCCGGCCTGCGGACCGCGGAGCGGTTGAAGGCAGTGTCCGGAACAATTGCCGTCGGAAAAATCACGGGGGCGGTGGGAACTTACTCGCTGATATCGCCCGCCGAGGAAAAGAGTGTGCTGGCGCTTCTGGGATTGGCGCCGATGCCGGTCACCAGCCAGGTCATTCCGCGCGATCTGCTGGCCGACTATCTTTATGCGATGGCGTTGGTTTGCTCGTTCGCTGAAGAAATTGCCCTCGAAATCCGCCTGATGGGGCAGGACGGCATCCGCGAGGCCGCGGAGCCGTTTGCATCGCGCCAGACCGGTTCTTCTGCAATGCCCCACAAAAAGAATCCCGTCATCTGCGAGCGCATCTGCGGCCTGTCCCGGCTGGTGCGGTCCTATGTGGAGGTGGGTATCAGCAACATTGCGCTGTGGAACGAGCGGGACATTTCCCATTCCTCAAACGAACGGATCATCCTTGAGGAGACCTCGGCCCTAACGCTGTACATTCTGGAAAAGCTGCTGCCCGTCATACAGCGTCTGGAGGTGTTCGAGGACAACATCGGAAACAACCTGCAGCGGGCCGGCACGCGCATTTTCTCCTCGGGCATTCTGAAGGCGCTGCTGGAAACGGGAATGGCCCGCGAAGAAGCCTACGCGGTCACGCAGGAAATATTTATGGCGAGCGACGATCCGGTCGCTGTCAAAAAACTGCTGCGGGAAAAAACCCGGCTGGACGCTGATGCGGTGGATCGCGCGCTGGACTCAAACGAATATGTGAAACACGTGGACGAAATCTTCAAAAGAATGGGGTTGTAAATGCCGGCAACTGTTCTTGTTGGACTGCAGTGGGGTGATGAGGGGAAGGGCAAAGTCTGCCATTTGCTCTCCGGCCAGATGGACTGGATCGCCCGGTTCCAGGGCGGACACAACGCCGGGCACACGATTGTGTTCGACGGAAAGAAGTATGTTCTGCATCTGGTGCCCGGCGGAATTCTGTACCCGAAGAAGAAATGCGCCATTGGAAGCGGTGTGGTCGTGGATCCCGTCGCGCTGGTTGAGGAGCTGGATTTGCTGCGTGAAAAAGGCATCAAGGTTAAGGGACGGCTGTTCATTGCCCCTCAATGCCATTTGATATTTCCTTATCACCAGTACATGGACGCCTGCCGCGAGGATTTGAAAACCCGCATCGGCACCACAAAACGCGGGATCGGGCCCGCCTACGGAGACAAAGCTGCGCGCGTCGGCATTCGGATGGCGGATTATCTTGAAGACGACCTCTTTCGCGATTTGCTTCGCGGCAATCTGGCCGAAAAAGCGCCCTATCTGAAGGGTCGGACAAGTCTGCGTGCTTTGGAAAAGAGGATACTGGCAGACCGGAAGCGCATTCTGCCGCGTATCAAAGACTATATTGCGGATGTGTCTCTGCTCCTCGCGAACGAACTGGACCGCGGCCGTCACATTCTCTTTGAGGGCGCACAGGGCGCAATGCTGGACTGCGACTATGGGACCTATCCCTTCGTGACATCATCCAGTCCCGTGTCCGGCGGCGCATGCACGGGCTGCGGCATTGCCCCCACGCGGATTTCGAAAATCATCGGCATCACGAAGGCCTACACCACGCGGGTGGGGCTGGGGCCGTTCCCGACAGAAATCGAGGGAAACCTTGCGGATGAACTGCGCGCAGTCGGATCCGAGTACGGGGCCACCACCGGCCGGCCGCGGCGCATCGGCTGGCTGGATATGGTCCAGCTCCGCATGGCGGTCCGCATCAACGGCGCTTCGCACATTGCGCTGATGAAGATGGACGTGCTGGACTCGATGAAGGAAATCAAGATCTGCACGGGATACCGTTATCGCGGGAAAATTCTCGGCGAATTTCCGGCGTCCCGCACGGTGATTGAAAAAGTAACGCCGGTTTATGAATCCCTCCCCGGCTGGCAGAAGTCCACCGCGGGAATATCGTCATTCGCGAAACTCCCTCCCGCGGCGCGCCGCTTCGTGCGCCGGGTCGAAGAGTTGTCCGGAACAAAAGTTGTTCTGCTTTCATTGGGCCCGGCAAGGGACGACACGATTGTGCTGAAGGACTGGTTCAAACATGACTGACGCCGTTCCAGCCAGCCTGATGCTTGAGGACGGAACGGTGTTCCGCGGTACCCATTTCGGCTGGGAGGGGGAAACTGCCGGCGAGGTGGTTTTCAATACCGCAATGACGGGATACGAGGAAATCCTGACCGATCCGTCCTACTGCGGCCAGATGGTCGTGATGTGCTGTCCCCACATTGGCAATTACGGCATAACGCTGGAGGATGCCGAATCAAAAAAGATTTGGGTCCAGGCGCTGATCGTGCGCCAGGCTTCCGCGCTGGCGTCCAATCACCGCGCAAAAGAGACGCTGTCGGAATATCTCCGGCGGAACCGGATTCCCGGAATCGAGGGCATTGATACCCGCGCCCTTGTTCGCAGAATCCGGTCCAAGGGGGCAATGCGCGGATATATTTCGAACGGCGAAATGAAGTTGGAGGAACTGCGGGAAAAAGTGAACGCGGTTCCCGACATCTCGTCCGTCAATCTGGTTCAGCGGGTCAGCGGTGCCGAAACCAGCGCATGCAAAACCTTTGTTCCGCAGAAAAGGCCGGGCGCAAAAAAAGTTGCGGTCATTGATTTCGGGACAAAGCTGAATATCCTGCGCTGCCTTGAGCGACAGGATTTAGAAGTTGCTGTGTTTCCCTCGACCTCGACGCTGGCCGATCTGCTGGTGAAGGGCATCAGCGGGGTTGTTCTTTCCAACGGTCCCGGTGATCCGGCCGCCGTCACGAGCGGCATCAGCCTTGCGCGGGAACTCATCCGGCATAATGAGAAACATTATCTTCCGGTCATGGGCATCTGCCTCGGGCATCAGCTTCTGGGTCTCGGCGCGGGCGCGGAAACTTTCAAGCTGAAGTTCGGACATCACGGCAGCAATCAGCCGGTCAGGAATCTGCAGACGGGCCGGATAGAAATCACCTCGCAGAATCACAACTACAGCGTCAATGTGCCGCAGATCAGCCGCGATTTTGAAGTGACGCATGTCAATCTGAATGACCAGACCATCGAAGGCATGCGGCACCGGAAATATCCGGTGTTCAGCGTCCAGTATCATCCGGAAGCGGCCCCGGGTCCGCATGATTCCCATTATCTGTTCTCCGATTTCAAGGAATTGCTCAATGCCCAAGCGGAATGACATAGAAAAGATTCTGGTGATCGGGTCGGGCCCCATTGTCATCGGGCAGGCCTGCGAGTTTGATTATTCGGGAACGCAGGCCCTCAAGGCGCTGAAAGAGGAGGGCTACAAGGTCATATTGGTCAATTCGAATCCAGCGACCATCATGACCGACCCGGAGATGGCGTGGAAAGTTTTCATTGAGCCGCTGACCGTGGAATATATTTCCGACATCATCCGCCGCGAAAAGCCGGACGCGCTGCTGCCCACGCTGGGCGGGCAGACGGCCCTGAACCTTGCGCTTGAGCTGGCTGAAAGCGGAGTCCTTGCGGAGTGCGGAGTGGAGATGATCGGCGCGGGGGTCGATAGCATCCGGAAGGCGGAATCGCGCGACTTGTTCAAGCAGAGCATGATCAGCATCGGGGCGGCCGTGCCGCGCAGCGGTATCGCGAGGAGCATGGCTGAGGCAATATCTGTCGCAGAGCAAATCGGCTTTCCGCTGATCATCCGGCCCGCGTTCACGCTCGGCGGCACAGGCGGGGCGGTCGTGAATGTGGCCGCGGACTACCCCTCTGTTGCGGAAACCGCACTGGCGGCCTCGCCCGTGCACGAGATTCTCGTCGAAGAATCGCTGGTCGGGTGGAAAGAGTTTGAAATGGAGGTCATGCGCGACCGGCTGGACAATTGCGTCGTGGTCTGCGCCATTGAAAATCTGGATCCCATGGGCGTTCACACCGGCGACAGCATCACGGTGGCCCCCGCGCAAACGCTGACCGACAAGGAATATCAAAAACTTCGCGACCTGTCTTTTGCGGTCATGCGCGCGATGGGCGTGGACACGGGCGGAAGCAACATTCAGTTCGCCGTGAGCCCCAGGGATGACACCGTGTACGTCATCGAGATGAATCCCCGCGTCTCGCGTTCTTCGGCGCTGGCCAGCAAGGCCACGGGTTTTCCGATCGCCAAGATCGCGGCCAAGCTGGCCGTGGGGTACACGCTGGACGAAATCCCCAATGACATCACGCGGAAAACACCCGCCTGTTTTGAGCCCGTCCTGGACTATGTCGTAACCAAGTTGCCGCGCTTCGCGTTTGAGAAGTTCAAGGGAGCGGATCAAACGCTGGGTTCCAGCATGCGCTCGGTGGGCGAGGTGATGGCGATGGGGCGCTCTTTTCCCGAATCGCTGCAGAAGGCTCTGCGCGGACTCGAGGTTGGACGTTCAGGGCTTGGTGCTGACGGCAAGGGGCAGGAAGATCGTCTGCAGAATATTCTCCGCAATTCGTCACCGGAGTCGCCGGACTGGATTGCTTTTCTGGACGAAACAAAGCACAAGCTGTCCGTTCCCAACTGCGACCGGATTTTCAATATTCGCTACGGGCTTTTGCTGGGCCTGAGCGTGGATGACATTCACAAACTGTCCGGCATTGACCGCTGGTTTCTTTATCAGATACAGGAAATCATCCAGATCGAGCGGAGACTTCGGGCGGAACCGCTCACTCCGGCACTTCTCCGTCTCTCAAAGAAATTCGGATTTTCCGACGTGCAAATTGCGTATCTCACGGAGAATTCAGAAACCGCCATTTTTGAAATGCGCCGCCGGGAAAAAATTATGGCGGTCTGGAAAGCAGTGGATACCTGTTCGGCCGAGTTTGAGTCCACCACGCCGTATTTTTATTCGTGTTACGACGACGAGGATGAAGTCCCGGCCGATGATAAAGATATCCGCAAGGTCCTGATTCTCGGCGGCGGCCCAAACCGGATCGGGCAGGGCATCGAGTTCGACTACTGCATCTGCCATGCGTCCGCCGCATTGCGGGCGGATGGATATTTTCCGATCATCATGAATTCCAATCCGGAAACAGTCTCCACGGATTATGACACTTCCGACCGACTGTATTTTGATCCGCTGACACCCGAGGTTGTTCTCCAGGTCATCGAAAAAGAGAAACCCCTCGGCGTGATCGTGCAGCTGGGCGGACAGACGCCGCTGAATCTGCTCAATGCCATCAAGGATCATGTCCCCGTGCTGGGCACTTCGCCCGACGCCATTGACTGCGCCGAGGACCGCGAGCGGTTTTCGGCCCTGCTCAAGGAGATGGGCATTCCGCATCCGGCCTGGGGCGCCGCCAAAAGCCTGCCGGAAGCGCTCCGCATCGCATCGGGCATCGGCTATCCGGTGATGCTCCGTCCTTCCTATGTGCTGGGCGGCCGCGCCATGGAAATCGCATTTTCGGATGAGGACGTGACAAAATATCTCCAGACGGCGGCCGAGGTGAATCCCGGCGCGCCGGTCCTGATTGACCGCTATCTTGAAAATGCGCTGGAGGTGGATGTGGACTGCCTGGCCGACGGCGAAGATGTTTTCATTCTCCCGCTGATGGAGCATATAGAGCGGGCGGGCATTCATTCCGGCGACAGCGCCTGCGTAACGCCGCCCGTCACTCTGTCCGCGAAAATCGAAACCGCGATCCGGGAAGCAATCCGGGCCATCGCACTCAGGTTGCAGGTCAAGGGCCTGATGAACGTGCAGTGCGCGGTGAAGAATGGGACGGCATACATTCTGGAAGTGAACCCGCGCGCGTCGCGCACGGTGCCGTTCATCTCCAAGGCGGTTGGTCTTCCCGTTGCGCGGGCCGCCACGCAGATCATGATGGGGAAAAAGCTGAAAGAGCTTCAGCTGCACTGCGAAGAGAAGGACTACTGTGTCAAGGAGGTGGTCCTTCCCTTCCTGCGCTTTGCGGGAGTGGATCCCGTGCTGGGTCCTGAAATGAAATCCACCGGCGAGGTCATGGGCCGCGCCAAGAGTTTCCCGGAGGCATATTACAAGGCGCAGGTGGCCGCGGGCTGCCGGATTCCACTGAGCGGATCAATTTTGATCAGCCTGAACCGCTCGTCGAAAGAAGATGAAGATGCATTGCTGCCGCTGATGCGGGCCTATGCGCTGCGCTATAAGATCTATGCCACATCCGGCACGGCGCGTTTCCTGCAGGCGCATGGCGTTCCCGCAACCCCGGTGGCAAAAATAGGCAATGGGAATTTTGATGTTGGAAAGCTCATTAAGGGCAGGCAGGTGGATCTGATTCTAAACACCCCCACCGGCAAGAGGGCAATGTCCGACGGATACTGGATCCGGCGGTGGGCCTACGAAAACCAGGTTCCGTTGCTCACGACCCTGTCCGCGGCAAAGGCCCTGATTGGCTAAGGATGAATGCCATGACAAAATATATTTTCATTACTGGCGGCGTGGTGTCGTCCCTTGGCAAGGGGATCACGGCCGCCTCGCTCGGGCGACTGCTGATCAGCCGCGGGCTGAACATCCGCATGCTGAAGATGGATCCCTATCTGAATGTTGATCCCGGCACCATGAGCCCGTATCAGCACGGCGAAGTCTATGTCACCGATGACGGGACGGAAACGGATCTTGATCTCGGCCATTACGAGCGATTCACCGGCCAGCCGACCGGACGGAAGTCGAACTTCACCGCCGGGCGGATTTACTGGGAAGTGCTTCGCAAGGAACGCCACGGCGACTATCTCGGGCATACGGTGCAGATGGTTCCGCATATCACCGATGAAATCATCGCCTCCATTCGGGCCGTGGCCGAAAAGGGCGTGGATGTGGTGATCGCGGAAATCGGGGGCACGGTGGGGGACATCGAGGGGCTCACGTTTCTGGAGGCGATCCGCCAGATCGGCCTTGCGGATGGAAAAGACAATGTGATGTTCATTCACATGACCTATGTTCCTTTCATCAAGGCCGCCGGCGAAGTGAAGACCAAGCCCAGCCAGCAGAGCGTCGCAAAGCTGCGCGAAATCGGCATTGTGCCCGATGCGCTGATCTGCCGGTCCGAAGTTTCGCTTTCCGAAGAAGTGCGCCGCAAACTCTCGCTGTTCTGCAATGTGCCCTGCGAAGCGGTCATTGAAGAGAAGGATGTCGAACACACCATTTATGAAGTGCCGCTGGTGCTTTCCGAACAGGGGCTGGACGAACGGGTCATGGTGCATTTCCGTCTGGCCCGCCCGCTGCCGGACATGGCTCCGTGGCGGCAGATGGTGGCGACGATCAAGAATCCTCGCACCGCGGTCAAAATCGGCGTGGTCGGGAAATATTCTGAACTCCAGGATGCCTACAAATCCCTCTATGAAGCCCTGCAGCACGGAGGCCTTGCCCACCATGCGTCGGTGGAGATTGCTGCGATTGCGGCGGAAGATATCGAAAGCGGCGCGGCGGAACCGCAGCTCGCCGGGGTGTCGGGCATTCTGATTCCCGGCGGATTCGGCCTGCGCGGCGTCGAGGGTAAAATACGCGCCGCGCAGTACGCACGCGAAAACAAAGTGCCGTTTTTGGGAATCTGCCTCGGGCTTCAGTGCGCGGTCATCGAATACGCGCGGAACGTTTGCGGCCTGCAGGGCGCGCACACCACGGAAATTGAAAAGGATGCGCGTCATCCGGTCGTGTGCCTGATGGCGGAACAGGAAAAGGTGACCGAGATGGGCGCAACCATGCGGCTGGGTGCGTGGCCCTGCCGCCTGAAGCCCGCCAGCCGCATCCATGCCGCCTATGGTTCGGGCGAGATCAGCGAGCGGCACCGGCACCGTTATGAAGTGAACAACGCCTACCGGACGCGGCTGGAAGAAAAGGGCATGATCCTTGCGGGGCTCTCTCCCGACGGGCATCTGGTCGAGGCCGTTGAACTGTCCGACCATCCCTGGTTCGTGGCGGTGCAGTTTCATCCGGAGCTGAAATCGCAGCCGCTGGCCCCGCATCCGCTGTTTCGCGACTTCATCGGCGCCGCGCTGAAAAAAGCCTGAAAAACCGTTTAAAAAAACTTCCAATGGTTGGAACTTTTTGCGCGAAAACTTCCAATGATTGGAACTTTTCTGCTACAGTGCGCGGCACATGAGCAGGGCCCGGGTTAGCATCAGAAGACTGAATGATTACGCCGACAGCGAAGCGGTTTTCGGCGCGGTGCGCGCCTGCCTTGAACCGCTTGGCGGGATGGGGGCGTTTGTAAAACCCGGCCAGAAGGTTCTGCTGAAAGTGAACACGGTCACCCCGCTTCCCCCGGAGCGCATGGCGACTACGCATCCGGCGATGGTCCGGGCTGTGGCGCAACTCGCGCTGGATGCCGGCGGCCGCGTGGCGGTCGGCGACAGCCCCGGCATCGGCGATCCCGCAAAAGTTCTCGAGACCTGCGGCATCATGGCGGTGATACGCGAGATGAACCTTGAGCTGGCCGATTTCAAAAACACGGCATCTTTCGAGTGCGCTGAAAACCGCATGGCGCGGAAACTTGATCTCGCGAAGGCCGTGGCCGACGCCGATGTGATCATTACGATTCCCAAACCCAAAACGCATGTGCAGATGACCTACACGGGGGCGGTGAAAAACCAGTTCGGCCTGATTCCCGGCACGCGCAAGGCGCAGTACCACTATCGCCTGGAAACCCGCGAGTGGCTGGCGATGCTGATGGTGGACATCAACCGCATGGCGAAGCCCGCGCTGTGCATTATGGACGCCGTGTACGGCATGGACGGCGAGGGGCCCAGCAGCGGGAATCCGCGGAAGATCGGCGCCGTGCTGGCTAGCGCCGACCTTGCGGCGATGGATGCGGTCTGCTGCGCGATCATCGGCCAGGATCCGGAGCAGGTGCCGACGATGGCGGCATGCCGCGAGTCTGGTTTTGGCACAACGGACATGGAAAACATTGATGTGCTTGGCGATGACTGGAAAGATTTCCGCCTGCATGATTTCGAGCTGGTGAAAAGAGTCAGCAGCGTTCCGTTCCTGCCGCTGCCGAAAGCAGCGCACAAATGGATACGGGAGCAGCTCAGTCCGCGGCCGAGGATTCTTCAGGACAAGTGCATCAAGTGCATGGCCTGTTTCAAGGGCTGCCCGGTGCAGCCGGCGGCGATTGATCCGCGCAGGGAAGACAAGGATCAGGTGAACGACAGGACCTGCATCCGGTGCTACTGCTGCCACGAGTTCTGCCCGGAAAAGGCAATCCGCCTTCAGAAATCCCCGCTGGACCGGATCTTCCGTCTCAGTTCGCTGATCGGGAAATGATTATCCCCGTTCGACCCAGCGGACGGCTTCGCGGACGACGTCGGCGGCGGTCTGGCATCCGAGTTTCTTTTTGATGTGGGCGCGGTGCACCTCCACGGTGCGGGCGCTGAGCGCGAATTTGTCGGCGATGGCCCTCGTGTCGAGCCCGCGGCCGATGCATTCAAAGATTTCCAGTTCCCGATCGGTGAGTCCGCTGACGCCGGTGGCGCGCGCGGCCTCCGGCATGCCGCCGATTTTCTGGCGGAGAATCCGCTCGGAGATTTCGGGGCTGACATAGGTTTTCCCGTCGGCGACTTCGCGGATGGCCTTGACGATGTCGTCATCGCCTTTTTCCTTCATGACATAGCCCTGCGCGCCGGCCTGCAGGGCGCGCTCTGCATAGACCGATTCGTCGTGGATGGAAAGCACCAGCACCTTGACGGGATTCCCCGCGGCGCGGATTTCGCGGATGAGGTCAAGCCCGTTGCGGTCCTTGAGCGTGATGTCCACGAGCATCACATCGGGATTGGTTTGCGGCAGGAGTTCCAGCGCCTGTTCGTAGGAGCCGGCCTCGCCGCAGACGATGAGGTCGGCTTCGCTGTTCAGCAGTGTGGCGATGCCGTGGCGCACGATGGAATGGTCGTCCACCACAAGGATGCGTTTCCGGTTCATGCGGAACCTCCGTGTTCATGGGGAAACCGGCAGATAACCCGCACGCCTCCGTCATCATGATTCTGGGCCAGGCAGCTTCCGTTGATGACCGTGGCGCGGTGGCGCATGATGCGCAGGCCCATGCCGGTTTCGCGGTTTTCCGCCTCGGATATTCCGCTTCCGTTGTCTTGAATCGTCAGTTCGCCTTCCTTGCCGTCAAGGACCAGGCGCACTTCGATCCGGTCGGCTTTCCCGTGGCGAATGGCATTGTTTATGGCTTCCTGGGCGATGTGGTAGAGGTGGGTGGCGATTGAGGAGGGAATGACGACCTTTTGCGGTTCGCAGGAGAACTCGCAGTCCACCTCGAATGTGGCCGCCGTTTCTGAGCAGAGCCGCTGGAGGGCGGCGGAGAGCCCCTCGTCGTCGAGTTCCACGGGAGCAAGCCCCTTGGCGATGCGGCGAACCTGGGCGACGGAGTCCTTGAGAATGGTGTTGATCTGTCCGGCCGCGTCGCGGGGGCCTTCCGCGGGCGCACCAGCAAGCTGTTTGGCAAGGGCGCTGCTGAGGTATTGCGCGCCGGTGAGCTTCTGCCCGAGCGAGTCGTGCAGGTCACGGCCGAGCCGCTGTCGTTCGCGGCTTCCGGCATCGAGGATTTCATCTTCCAGGCGCAGACGCTCGTCCATCTCCTCGCGCAGAAGTTTTCCAGCCTCTTCGAGATCGGCGGTTTTCTCGCGCACGAGCTGTTCCGCATGGCGCGTCCGCCCGGCGAGGATCAGAAGCAGTCCGGTGAGCAGTCCGGTGATGACGAGCCCGGCGGTCAGCACGGTGGCGGGCTGGCCGGTCTGGTGCGCGCGGAGCCATGCCTTTGAAGCGGTGCAGAGGAACATCCAGTCCTCATTGGCCACGCGGAGCGGAGTCCGGTATTTCAGCGGTTCAGGACTTTCGCTGCCCGTGTAGGCCTCCACGATGCCTGCATACATTCCATTGCTCTCCGGCGCGGGCTCGAGCGAATCGAGCAGGCGATTCACGTTGAGCACGGCCACGGCGAAACCGACCGGCGCGAAAGCGACAGACTGGCTTTCCTCGTCGCGCGCGGCCTGCATAATCGGCGCGAAGACATAGCGCCCCTTGGGTTTTCCGTCGCCCTCGGAAATGTCGTATCCGCCGACAGCGGTCTGGCCGGATGCGAAAATCTGCATAATGGCGGACAGATTGCGCGGCAGGGAGCCGAAATCGTAGTTGTTCGGCACTCCAAGTGCATTGGCCGGGCTCTGATAGGTCAGCGGGAAATAGGCAATCCGTTCGGCAGCCGGCACGGCGTTTGTCCCTTTGAGTTCAATGATGGGGGCTTTTCGGTCTGCACCTTCATATGCCGGCCGCATATCCTGGGGGATGTATTGCGCAAAGCCGAAGGCTCCGAGCACCTGCTGCTGGTGGCCCATGCCTTTTTCCACAAACTCGGCGAAGGCTTCCGCGCTGATGTTTTCCGAAACACTGTGCAGATCCCGCAAGGAAAGAAGCACGGACTGGAAAAGCGCAAGTTCGCGCGCGATGTCCCTGGCATAGGCCCCGGCCTCGAGCTGGAAGCCGGAGTTTATACTGTTCAGTTCGCGGGTTTTAGCCGCCCGCCAGGCGGTAAAGGTGAACAGCAGCCCCATGGCCAGCACGGCGATGCCCGGCGCCCAAATCCACAGCGGCGCAGAGGCTTTTCCGGCCGTTTTTTGTTCTCCATTCATGATCCGCAGAGCCTGTTCATTTCCGGAGCGGGAGGCAAGAAGAAACCTTGCGAACGAATCCGTTCCCAGACGGAAATTCTGCTGTTTCCCGTTGACATTCTGCGCCGCCGGATCAAAATAAAGCTGCTTTTTCATAAATCGGGAGGACCTATGAAAATGATCATTCTGGTTGCTGTGTGTCTGCTTGCTGTCATGCCCCTCAATGCCACCGCCGCCTCAATCAATTATCAGGGACGATTCACCGCCGGCGGAACCGATTACACCGGCCCGGTGTGGCTCAAGGCCCGGGCCATTTCCATGTTCAGCGAAAGCCTCTGGGCCAATGACGGCTCTGCCGGGACTAATGAACCTGCCGGATCTGTCCAGATCGAGGCCAACGGCGGGCTGTTCAACATCGAACTGGGCAATCCCTACATTCCCGGCATGACCAACATGGACTGGAAGGTCTTCCGTGACAGCGAATGCAGCCTGCGCATATGGCTTTCCACTAACAATATCGCCTTTGAACGGCTTTCTCCCGATGTCAGCATTCGGCCCGCCACTTTTGAGAAGCTCTGTTCGGGCCGCACCATATTTGTGGACGACAGCGACTCCGCGGATTTCCGCGACCTGCAGTCCGCACTGAATGCGGTCTACAACGACGAGGCTGAAAGCATCATTGTGCTGCCTGGATGGTATCCCATTACGACCCCGCTGACTTTCAGCACCCAGCGTTTTGTCAACATCACCGGCTGGGGCAACCGGGATGAAATCAGCATCGAGTGCACCAACGGACCGGCCATGTTTCCGCACAACGTCACACTCGAGAACCTCTCCTTCAGCGGAAGCCCGGCGGTTTCCGACAACGATGCAAGCGTTCCTGCTTCCTACCGGTGGGAAGCTCATCACTGCGTGTTCCGCAATAATTCTACCGACAATCCCGGATCCGCAGCCGTGGAGCTTGCGGGCGACGGTGAAGCCATTCTGTTCGACTGCCGGATTGAGAACAACGCCGCCAGCTCCGGATCGGTCCTGGAGGCCGGGGGATCCGTGGAAGTCAGGATCACCCATTGCGAACTTTTCGCGGGAAGCGGCAGCGGTCCGGCGGCAAAAATCACGGGCGACTGCGGCCTGCGGGCCATTGATTGCGATTTCTTCAGCGATGGCGACTTGTCGCTTGCCGTGGATGCTCCGGTTTCCACCTGGTTCGAGATCCGGGACTGCCGATTGCAGGACGGGATCCGTTTTTCGTCTGCGGGAGGCACCAATCTGGCCGGCGGGCTCTTCAAGCAGTGCAGCATCGGGAACAACAACAGCAGTGCTGCGGCCTTTAACATAGACGGCAGCAGCGCCTGGCTGAACTTCGAGAACTGCGAAATATGGGCCTATGATGCTCCGGCCGTCCGCCAGTATGCCGCATCCGGGCTGCAGGCGTCTGTGCAGCTTAAAAACAGCCATGTATATACAATGGACGGCGGCGCTCACATCATGGCCAGCGCCATCATTGTATCGAACGCCGCAGGCAACGCGACTGACAGCGTGCAGGCGACGGTGAAGGACTGCGAGATGTCGGCGGATAACGGGCATGGCATTGACACAATGAACGCGCAGGTACAGATCGTCAACACCCGCGTCCAAAGCAATCAGGGAGTGGCCCTGCGCGGAGACGGGTCTGATTTGAGCGTGGAATATTCCACCCTGGATGGATATCTGGCGGGCATTGCCGCGATGGACGCCGAAATCGAAATTTCCCACTCGTCTGTGGAGGGATATGACAAGGGAATATACGTCCTGGACTGCCTGATGGATGTCACGGATTCGTCGGTAGCCGGCGGACAGAGTCACGGAATAGAGGCTGCCGTCGTTGATGACTCGTGCGAACTCTTCATCACACGTTCCAGCATTATGGGCAGCGACTCGGATGAGGGTGCGCCCAGTGGCAGCGCCATCCACTCAACCTTGTCCCCGGCAGACCCACTGATCATTTTTCACAGCACCCTGGATAACATCAGTGAAAAGCCGACGCTTGACCTGAATGGGGGAATGAACATCATTGAAGAAAGCATTCTCCTGGCAGAATCCGGAGCGGCCGTTGAACTTGATTCCGAGGCGCTAATGTATGGCACCAACACCTTCGTGTTTGATCACTGCAAGTTCATGAATATCGGCGACAGCAACACCAACGCCCTGTTCCAGCTCAATCAGGGGGATGATGACGCGGTTG
The DNA here is from genome assembly GCA_050178035.1 of Kiritimatiellia bacterium. Taxonomy (GTDB): domain Bacteria; phylum Verrucomicrobiota; class Kiritimatiellia; order JAKQHR01; family JAKQHR01; genus JAKQHR01. Next base: position 52,364 of record JBFXGK010000007.1, on the reverse strand, counting down.
TCCCTGTGATCAACGGCTGCGCGTTCAGGACGCTCTTCGGCACAGGATCTCCAGCGATCGGGATGAGCACAAACGGCACCTCCACAACCGGTGCTGCGATTATGGCCGACTGTTATCTGGGCGGCGTCACGTTCAGCACGAACGCGATTTCGCTGATCCCGGTGGATGACACCACTCTTCCTTACGGGAATATCATCGGGTACTGACCATGAAACGGCTGATTGCAATTCTAATGCTGCTGCCGGCCGCGGCGTTCGCGGCGGGGCAGACCAGCGAAACCTTTGGGGTCGTTGCCGATGTGTTCAATGCGGCCGATCCTTCGCTGAGCGCGGGCGGCGTGTCCGTGCAGGGCTCTGTTTCCGTGTCGCAGCACTCGCTGGTGGAGGTCCAGACCAGCGCGTCTTTCGCGGTTCATTCAGGCTATCAGGCCGCCACCGGCGGCGGATTTGATTCCGACTACGACGGCATTGCCGACTCCATTGACACGGATGACGACGGCGATGGCGTTCCCGATTCCGCGGATGGATACCCCGGCGACACAGACGGAGACGGCAACAGGAACCTCGCTGATTCCGATGACGACAATGACGCGCTGGCGGATACGGAAGAGCATTCTGCCGGAACCTCGCTGATTCTTGCGGACACCGACGGCGATACCTATACGGATTACGAAGAGGTGATTGTCACCGGAACCGGCGCAACCGACAGCAACGATTATCTGCAGGTGCGCGGCATCGCCGGGCCGGGCTCCGTCGGCGCTGTGATTTCGTGGGATGCTGTTACCGGCAAGGTTTATCGCATCTCGGGCCGAAGTTCGCTGGCCGGAGCCGGGGAATGGAGTGATTTCTCGGGGCCTGTCACGGCGGCTGTGACCTCGATGAGCTGGACCAACACAGGTCCTGATGCAACGCAGCTCAATTATCGAGTCAGCGTTCCCTACTGATCGGAGCCTCCATAATCTTCATGCTTGTTAATCGGGGCCTCATGCCCGATAATGCGCCGCGTTTTAAGGAAAAGCCATGGAACCATCAGAAGAGCAGTTTCAGTTGAGTTTTGACGACATGCCGCCCAGGGCGGTGAAGGCGCCTGCGCAAAGCGCGCCCGAGCCGGAGCCGGCTCTGCCCGAGAGGGAAGACGATGAGGAGAGCCCGGATGAAGAGCTTTTCCGGAGGCTTCCGCTGCGCCGCCGGCGGGTGCGGGAGATTCTGAAGCTCGCGGGTGAAACTCAGTTTAAAACCGTGCTGGTCATCGGCGGCGACCCCATGACTCAAAATGTCCTGAAGCGCCAGCCGGGCATCTGGGAGACTGCCTCATGGGTGGAGCAGGCCGAGCTTCCGTTTGCCGATGCGGAATCCCCCGCGCCCGCCGGCATCCCGTATGAGGATGCTCAGTTCGACATCGTCATTGCCCTGGACATTCTCCAATACCTTGCGAAGCCGGATGTTTTCATCCGCGACTGCCACCGGGTCCTGAAATCCACCGGGCTGCTGATTCTTCAGGTTCCGAACCTGAAGACCTGGTCTTTGCTGCCCGTGCTGAAGCGCCTGCTGGATCTTCGGAATGACGAGGGAAGCGTCGGCCAGGTCCGCCGCGGCTACCGCGGGAGCGAGATTTTCGATCTGCTGAAAGACGGGTTTGACGTGGACGTGACGCACGCCTTCTCGCGGTTTTTCACGGAGGCTGCGGATGTTGTGGTGCGCTATGCGGCCGGCTACGCGCTGACCGGCGATCCGGACAGCGAATTGTTCCGGCAGAAGGCCCTGCGCTATTTCACCTGGACGGAGCCGCTCTACTGGCTGGCTGCGGCGCTGGACTGGCTGCTGTTCATGACCCGCGGCTATACCCTGGTGACGCGCGGCCGCCGCCGCATCTGGCGGCCCCGCCGCTCGGTTGTGCTGATTGACGGGCGGACTCTGGCCGAGGCCGCGCTGACCGCGAAAATCGGCACGGCATCGGAATGAAAAACCGCAAAACGGTCGAAATCCGTTCGCAAAAGGTTGACAGAACGTTCAGAACTGCTATTTTCCAGCGGATTTTAAATAAATAAGGATCAGCAATGACGACGAAACGCACATACCAGCCTTCGAAGAAGAAAAGACAGCGCAAGCATGGCTTTCGCGCCCGCATGGCCACGCGCGGCGGCCGTGACGTGCTGAGCAGCCGCAGGCGCAAGGGACGCAAGTCTCTGACTGTCTGATCATGGATTTCAAAACGGGGAGCTTTCCGGCGCCTGCCAAAGGGCTGAAGGGTTCCTCGTGTCCTCATATTCCGGAAACCCTGTCGCGTTCGCAGCGCCTTGCCTCGCCGGCAGATTTCCGTGAAGCCTATGACAGCGGACGGAATTTTGTGGGAACCTTCATGGTGCTGTGGCTGCGGAGCGGGCCGGGCGCCTCGCTGCGCCTGGGTGTTGTGGCCAGCCGCAAGGTCGGCGATGCGGTGCGCCGCGCGCGCGCAAAGCGGCGGCTGCGCGAGGCCTGGCGGCGCAACCGGAGCCGGTTTCACGGAGATTATGATGTTGTGCTGGTCGCCCGGCGGTCTATTATCGCGGCTCCATGGGAAAGCGTGGTGGCCGACCTGATGAAGCAGGCGCGCCGCGCCGGCCTGACGGACTGAACAAAGGGAAGAATGCGCAGACTGGCCATAATTTTGATTCGGGGCTACCAGCGGCTCATATCGCCGTGGCTGGGAGAGCATTGCCGGTTCTATCCGACCTGCTCCAGCTATGCCGTGGAGGCGCTGGAGAAGCATGGTTTTTTTGCGGGAACGTGGCTGGCCTTCCGCCGCCTGCTGAAGTGCCATCCGTTTCATCCCGGCGGGCTGGACCCGGTTCCCGACGGCTGTGACAAATGAGGATTTTCAGATGAAAAAGAATGACATTGTCCTGATTGTGGTGCTGCTGGGCCTGCTGATGGCATGGCCGAAGGTGGACCAGTACATCATCAAGCCTCTCGTGTTCAAGCGGCCCGCGGTGGAAGTGTTTCCGGAACCTGAACCCGAAGCGGCCGCTGCTGAAGAGCCGGCACCTGCAGCCATTCCTGAAGCCGAGGATGCGCCTGCCGCCGAACCGGCGGTCATGGCGGCGCCCGCAGAGGAGCCGGAGGGAAGCATCCCGGAGGAGACCCTTGCGCTGGGCAACGACAACGTCAGTCTTCTGCTTTCCAGTCACGGCGGGGGAATTGTCTCCGCCACGATCAAGACCTACCGCCAGACCCTTGACAAGACCAGCGACCCGGTCCACATGGAATTTGACGAATGGCGGCCGTTTGAATATGCCGGTGCCGACCGTGCCGGGTTTCGCGTGGAATCGTCGGACGACCGCAAGGCCGTCCTGACGCGCACCGATGCGGCCGGGCTGGTGCTGACCCGGACCTATGAGCTGGGCGACCGCTATGATCTTTCCGTTTCCGACGTCTGGCGCCATCCGTCGGGCGAGGCTTTTGTCCTCCCGGCGCAGAAGATGGAGCTGGGCTCGATGCAGGACTTTGAGACCGGGCCTGTGATGAAGGGCCTTTACGCACTGGGCGTGGACAGCCTTTCGCCGGGCGGCGAAAAGGTTAAATACTGGGCCAAGAAACTCAATTCCCTGTTCAAAGAAAGAATCCAGGCGAAATTGCCGGAGACCATAGTCGCAGAGCCGCGCGAAGGACCCGTGGACTGGGTCGCGGTGAAGAACAAGTATTTTGTCCAGATCCTTGTGCCCGAGGGCGGCGGCGAGGGATTCAGCGTTTATGCCCGCCGCGAGCTTTCCCCGCGCGAAATCGAAGATCCCTCGTATTCGCCCAAGATGACGCCCGTGCAGGAAGTGGGCGCACTGATGCATTTGCCGGAGGTGACCGTTGCCGCCGGAGAAAACTTCACGCGCAAAATCAGTTATTACATCGGCCCGAAAAAATACGACGAACTGGCCGGCCGCGGGATGGACCAGGTCGAGGTGATGGAGTTCGGCATGTGGGCGCCGGTGGGCAAGGTGCTGCTGAAGATCATGAACGCGATCCACCGTCATCTGTGGCCGCACAACTACGGCCTGGCGATTATCCTGCTGACGATCATTATCCGGATCGTGTTCTGGCCGATCACGCACAAGAGCACCGAGAGCATGAAGAAGATGTCGGAGATCCAGCCGCTGGTGGCGCAGCTCCGCGAGAAGTTCAAGGACAATCCCCAGAAGATGCAGCAGGCTACCATGGCGCTCTACAAGGAGCACAAAGTGAATCCGGTCGGCGGCTGCCTGCCGATGCTGATCCAGATCCCGGTTTTCATCGCGCTCTTCGTGGTGCTTCGCAGCGCGATTGAACTGCGGTTTGCGTCGTTCCTGTGGATCCGCGACTTGAGCCAGGCGGAGAACCTGCTGGCGGGCGTTCTGCCGATCCCCCTGAACATTCTTCCGCTGGTGATGACCCTGACGATGTGGCTGCAGCAGAAAATGACCCCGCAGGCGGGCGACCCCCAGCAGCAGAAGGTGATGGCCTTCATGCCGCTGATGATGCTGTTCCTGTTCTACAAAATGGCGTCCGGCCTTGTTTTGTATTGGACAACCAACCAGTGCCTGATGATACTTCAGCAGTTCATGATGAAGCGCAAGCAGGCGAAGAAGGCCTGAACGGGAGAGAGACATGAGCGGAACATCGCAGTTCACCGAGACCGCCCGCAAGGAGCTTGAGGCGATTCTGGGCCTGATGGGCGTTGAGGCCAAAGTGGACGCCTTCGCCGAGGCCGAGGAACTCTATTTGCACATCGAATCTCCCGACGCGGGCCGCCTGATCGGGAAGGGGGCCTACGGGCTGGAAGCGCTGCAGTATCTTCTCAACCGCATCCTGATCCGCAAATACCCCGAGGTGCCGCACAGCCGCGTGGACATCGAACGCTACCGCGAGCGGCGCGGCGACCGGCTGCGCAGCGAAGCGGCGGCAGCCGCCGAGCGCGTGCAGCAGACCGGCCGGCCCTATCATTTTGAGCCGCTGCATTCCTTTGAGCGGAAGATTGTGCACCAGCTCATCAAGCACCAGGAGGGCCTCGCGAGCTATTCCGAGGAAGCCGCAAGCGACGGCCGCAAAGTGCTCGTGGTCTGCCGCGCGGGCGAAGAACCCGGCTCAAACGCGACGGATTGACCTTTCTGATAAATATTTTTTCACCCGCCGCCAAACTCAAAAAATCACCGATTTTTATGGTTTTTTAGCAAAAATCATCAAAAAATCGCATTTTTTATCCAAAAATTGCCATTATTTGCCCTTTTGGTCCATTTATTGGCCATTTTCAGTGTTTTTTTGGCCCCCGGTCCAAAAAATATGCATCATGACGCTTTACAACTTCCGCGGTTGTTATAAACTGTAATGCAGAGGAGAGGATGAACAGCTCCACTGCAGGAGAAGTTTAGGAAACGAGGTACATATGAGCTCTCAGCCATCATTCAGGCGTTACCGCGAAGCCGAAGACCGTCCCCGAAGAATAGCCGCCCGGCTGCTGTCGCTGCTAACCTATTTCACGGGCCTTTTCTATCTGGGCTGGTCTGCGTTTTACTACAACTCCGAGCACCCGGTCGCGGCGTGGATTCTGATCGTCGCGGAGGCCGGCTGCCTCTGGCTGTTTGTGCTGGCCGGCACCACCCTGTGGCGGCTGCGCTTCAAACCGCCCGAGGGGTTGGAGGTCAAGGAAACCCCGTCGGTGGATATCCTGATCCCGACCTGCAACGAGCCGGAGAATGTGATCCGCACGACGCTGAGCGCCGTTTCGAAGATCAAGTGGAACGGCCCGCTGAAGGTCTACATTCTGGACGACAGCGGCCTGGACATGATTGAGAGCATGGCGAAGGAGTTCGGCTACACCTACTTGTCGCGCAAAAAATCCGGCGAACCGCTGACCGACGCCAAGGGCGGCAACCTGAACTACGGCTACCGGAACAGCAAGAGCGACCTGATCATGACGCTGGACGCCGATCAGGTGCCCGACCCCGAAATCCTGAACAAGCTGGCGGGCTACGCGTTTTTCAAGAATGTGGCCTTTGTTCAGTCCAAGCAGAGCTACATCACGCAGGTCAACGATCCGTTCTACAACAGCTCCAAGGTGTTCTACGACACGGTGGAACTGGGCATGGACAACATGGACACGGCGATTTCCGCCGGAACCGGCGTGCTCTACTGGCGCAAAGCGCTGGATGAGATCGGCGGATTCGTGACTTGGAACCTGGTGGAGGATTTGACTACATCGCTGGAATTGCACGCGCATGGCTGGCGCTCGTTCTACTTCCCGCACGCCTTGAGCAAGGGGCTGGCGCCTGATTCCATCTGGAAGGTGTATCAGCAGCGCGGCCAGTGGGCGCTCGATACGATGCGCCTGTTCTGGTGGGATAACCCGATGTTCAAGAAGGGGCTTGCGCTGCGCAGCCGCCTGCACTACAGCACCGTGGCTTCGTCCTACATCTTCTCCGCGCTGGCGCTGCCGTTTTTCTTCCTGATGCCGATCTGGACCTATCTGACCGGCGACGCGGTGTTCGAGGACGATTTCCACACCTATCTGTGGATCCGCGGCATCTACTTCTTCTTCATGATGGCAGCGGTTCATTTCATGTGCTACAAGGAGGCGCCGGCGAAGCAGTTCCGGCATCTGGCCGGGCTGTTCCCGCTCTACTTTAAGAACATTTTCAAGGCCCTGCTGTACCCGAAGGGCCGCAAGCCGAAATACCGGCCCAACAATTCCCGCACCGACCGGCCGAAGCTTGAGGCCAAGCCCCACATCCTGGCGATTCTTCCTCAGCTTCTCGTCATCGGCCTGAACATGGTGGTGCCGTTCTACGCCGCCCATTACGAGACCTGCTCGCCGCGACTGATCGCAGGCAATGCGTTTTTGTCCGCTTTTGCAATCTGGGCGCTGGCTGACATTGTGTCTGCCGCGCTCAGCAGAAAACGTTGGCCGGAAGGAGGAAGTCCCGATGACATCTACGGAAAAATCCAGTAAAACAGGTTGGCCGACAAAACTATTCATCGCCTTCTGGGCGGTGGCTCTGCTGGCGGTGCTCTGCTGGTACGCCCCCGAATTCTGGCGCGATGCGGTTGACTACTACAACAAGGCCGTCTCGCTGCAGGAAAAGGGCCGCAACGAGGAGGCGCTCAAGCCGCTGTCGCGGGCCATCAAGATGGATCCGGAAAACACCGGCTACCTCACCACCCGCGGCAACATCCAGCTCGGGCTGAAGGACTATGCAGGCGCGGAGGAAACCTTCCGGCAGATTATCGTGCTGGATCCCGACGCGGCCGAAGCCCTGTTCGGCCTTGTGGAAACGTCGCGCCGCCAGGAGCAGCGCGATGCCGCACTCGAATGGCTGGATCAGATGGCGGGCATGACGCTCACACGCGAGCACAAGCTCCGCCGCGCGCAGATCTATGCCGACATGCAGGCGCAGGCCCCCGCGCTCGCGTGCATCACAGACCTGCTGAAGGAAACCCCCGACGACACCGTCCTGCTGAAGGAGTCCGCCGCGATGAAGAGCGCGCTGCAGGATTTTGCCGGCGCCGCCGCGGATTACATGCACCTGGCGTCGGTGCTTAAGGAGGGCGACGAACAGCGCGCCGCGCTGGCCGGCGCGGCAGTGTCGCACCGCGCAATGAAAAACCCGCAGGAAGCCTACAAGCTGTTCCAGCAGATCGCCGGGAAGGATAATCTGCAGGCCCGCGCCGAGCTGGCGTCCGAGCTGGGGTTGAACAGCGACGCGGCCTCTTTTTATGAGGAGCTGCTGACGGATGAGCCCGGCAACCTGGTGAACGGCCGGGCGCTGGCCGTCCTGTATGAAACGATGAAGGAGCACATAAAGGCCGCGAACCGCCTGGAAAAAGTGCAGGCGCTGGAGCCCAATCCCGAGCAGCTGCTGAAGATCGCCAACCTCTATCGCTGGGGCGGCAAGCCGGAGAAGGCCGTTCCGTTCTATCTCTCCTATGTTAAGGATTGCGGCGAAGACCGGATGAAAGCTGTTCCGGCGCGCGAGGGCGCGGTCCGGGCGCTCATCGAGCTGAAGCGCGGGGAACAGGCGCTGGAGCACTTGAATGTTCTGCTCGAGCTGGCCCCGAAAAATCCCGAAGTTCTGCTTCTGGCAGCGCGCGCGGCTGATCTCACGGGCAATCCGGCGCTGACCGTGGAGCATCTCGAGAAACTGGAGGAAGTCCGCGCGCTTCAGCGCGACGAGGCCATCTGGCTCGCCGGGCAGTTGCGCCTCGCCGGCAAGAAAAAGGAATCCCTTGGGCGCTACGAGGCCCTGCTGGCCGCCCCTGATTCCGCCGGTGAAGTGGAGGTCATCGAGGCTGTCGGCGACCTGCGCGCTGATTTCAATCGCTATGCCGAGGCCCTGAAGGCCTATGCGATGATTCCTGCCGGAAAAATCGAGCCCATTCATCATCTGAAGATCGGCCGAGCAGCCGAAAAGGCCGGCGAGATTGATCTCGCCGTTGCGGAATACGGGAAATACCTGGCGGTCAAGAAGGACGATCTTGAAGCGCGGCTGGCGATGGCTTCGCTGTACGATTTGCAGGGCAAGACCGAAGAGGCCGGCAAGTTGCTGGCGGAGGTCTATCCCCAGATCCGCGAGGCGCTGGAAAAGACCCCGAAGGATGAAGCGCTTCTGCTCCTGGCGGCGCGCGCGGCCAGCATGAGCGAGGATCCTGCCGGGACGGTTGCGTATCTTGAACGCCTGTCCGCGATTCGCGAGCTGACTTTCGCCGAGCGGATTTGGATGGCGGGCCAGACGCGCGCCGCCGGCGAGGGCGAAAAGGCGCTGAATTTGTACGAGACCCTGTACGCCGAATCTGGCGACATGTTCGACGGCGTCGCGCTGGAGGCGCTGGGCGACCTGCGGCAGGATTTCGGAAACTTCGCCGGCGCGATGGATGCCTATGAAAAGATCAGCCCGGAACAGCGCCCGAAGACCCTGTCGCTGAAGCTTGCCCGCGTGGCCGCACTCCAGTCCGACAAGGTCGAGTCGGCCGTGAAATATTACTCTGAATATCTGACATCGTTCCCCGATGACACTGAGGCGCAGCTCGAGGCCGCGCGTATTTTCGTGAACTTCGGCCACGGGCGGGAAAGCGTGGAGCTTTATGAGAAGTACACCGCGGTGAAGGGCAAAACCGGTCTCGGCCTCGAGGTCTCCCGCGCCTATCTGCAGGCGCAGCAGTTTGAAAAGGCCGAGGAATGGTCCCGCTTCGCCATCGAGGAGGAGGGCGCCACCAACTGGGTCCCGCATCTGTGCCTCGCGCAGTCGCTGCATCTGCAGGGCAAGGTGAAGGATGCGGACGACATCATAGAGGATTACCGCGAAGAGATGGAAAAGAGCCGCGAGGGGCTGGAATGGCTCGGTCTGGTGGCCATCGCCCGCGACCGTCATCTGGAGGCCTTGAGGACATTCGATAAACTGGTGGAAAACGAAGAATGGGTCAGCCTCAAGTACTGGATCTGGCGCGCGCGCGCGGCGACGCGCTTGGGCGATCTCGCCCGCGCAAAGGAAAGCATTGAAAAGGCGCGTGAGTTTGTTGCGAAGCGCGGAGGCCAGACCATGGAGAGCGCGGAGCGCGAGGCGGACACCGCGGTCGAACAGCTTAAGGGCGCTGAAAAGAAAGGAAGGCAGCAAGATGTCAAGGAATAGCATTTGGATTCTGGTGATGCTGCTCGCCGGGTTGACGGCGGCGTACGGTTACGAATACGACGAGGATCCGAAGGTGATTGATGTCGCCGACTCGGAACTGCGGGCGGCCATGAGCCCCGAGGTCAACGCGCTGGGCAACGCATGGTGGGACGATAACGACATCTCGTTCATGCAGTGGGGCGCCGAAGCCCGCGTGTGGCCGACCGCCGGCCTGCCGCTGCGGTTGCAGTTTCTGACTGGCGAGATCGAGCAGGATTCGGATCAGGTCGAGACCAATTTTGACCGCACGGCCTTCGGCATCGCCCTGGACGGCTACCGTCCGGTGCCGGCCCTCGGCCTGAAGGGTCGCATCTTGTACGAGGATTTTGACGATGGCGACCTGCTGGGCGGGCAGGCCGAACTGCGCGTCTACCGCGAAAGCGGATCGGAATATGCTGTGTACGGCGCGTCGGAATCGCTGTGGGCTCAGACCAACGTTCGCAATCCGCGCCAGTATCCGCGGGTGAGCGACCTTTCGCAGCTCGATCAGAACCTCCGGGTCAACACCATTGGCGGCATGCTGGATTTTGCGCCGTCCCTTGAGCAGCAGATCCGCTTGAATGCAAGCTGGTCGGAGTATGAGGAGGACAAAAACGGCGATGACAACGAGAAGCTGTCCGCCTATGTCCACTGGCAGGTTCCAATTCTGAACAGCACATCCGAAAAGTGGCTGACGCTCCGGCCCAGCATCTACTACGAGCACTTCCGCGACGAGCTGCCCGGCTACTACAGCCCCGACTACCACGTCTCGCTGGGCATTGGCCTGCACACCGTCCGGAAATACGCGCACAAGCAGGTGCTGGAAATCGAAGTCAAGCCGGAATGGATCTTCAGGAATCCCGACAATCAGGATGAAGACACCGTGGCCATTCATGTCATTCTCGACTACTCGGTCGAGATCAAGAAGCTGCTGCTGGGTGTCGGCGGTTTTCTGTACGCCGAGGAAGAAGATTACTGGCTGGGCGTCGTGAGCGGAAAAATCGGCTTCCGGTTCTAGGAAACCATGCGGCGCCTGCTGAATGTTGTTCTCTTCCTGCTTCTTGCGGCAGGATGCAGCGGAGAACCCGTTCTGACCGATGCGGATTTTCTGAAGGCGGAATGGGAGTCCTACCGCTCGACCTATATCCATCGCGAGGGGTATGTCTTCGACCCCCACAACAACGGCGGGGAGGTCACCTCGGAAGGCCAGTCCTACGCACTGCTCCGCGCGGTATGGATGGACGACGAGCAGGCCTTTGCGCGCGTTTTCAGATGGACCGAGGAAATGCTCAAGCGCCCCGACGGAATGTATGCATGGCAGTGGCATCCTGAAGACGGAACAAAAGACGCCAACACCGCCACCGATGCCGACCAGGACATCGCGCTGGCGCTGATCCTGGCTGCACACCATTTCAAAAAACCGGAATATCTCGACCGCGCCCGCGAAATTATCGTGGCAGTTCGTGAGCACACGGGGATTAAAGTGGGCGAGGGGTGGTTCCCGTCAGCGGGCAACTGGGCGGCGGAGGATCGCGTGATCAACCTTTCCTATTTCATGCCGTACTCCTATCCGCTGTTTGACAAACTGGATCCCGAGGGCAAATGGCCGGGCGTCATCGAAACCGGATACAATCTCATCGAGCAGGCGCGCAGACTGCCGGATGTGACGCTCATTCCCGACTTCATGGAACTCGATGAAACAGGCGCCCTGAAACCGGTTGAAGAATACCGTGGCCTGAGCGGAGATTTCTCGTTCGATTCAATGCGCATTCACTGGCGCGTCGCGCTGGACTGCCGCCTGAACAAGCGTCCGCGCGCTTGCGCCGACCCTGCGGGAACGCGCGAGCTTGCGCGGCTGCTGGATGTGAACCATAAAATCGTGCTGCGCTACACGACCGATGCCGTTCCATTGAGCCACACGGAATCATTGAGTTTCTATGGGAGCCTGCTTCCTGCCTTCGAACAGATTGCTCCGGAAGCGGCCGCGCGAATCCGGGAAAAGGAGCTTTCACCACGTGTTCTGAAACACCTGATGAAAAAGAAAAACCGCTACTATGACCGCAACTGGGTCTGGTTCGGCATCGCGGCTTCCTCCGGCCTCATCGAAAGCAAAATGCCGCCCGCTGAACCGTGACGCTCCCGCCCTGAAACAGGGCTGAAAATGGCCAAAAATCGCGAAAATTAGCCAAAATACGCAAATAATCGAGAAAACACAGGATGGAGAGGGGAAAATGAATCTGACCGAAGAGGAACTGAAACTGATTTCAAAACGGGAGCAACTGGTAAAGATCTGGCCGGTCGCCGCCATCTTGTCGGTTGTGCTTTTGACGGGGCTGGCGGCATGGATGTTAATGGCTCAGCCTCTGCTCATCAATCCGCTGGCCGTGATGGATGGCTTGAAATCCGGCACCATTTCTGAGACCACGCTGGCACTGATGGCGGGCCTCCTGCCGTTTTCGGTTTCGATGTGCCTGCTCATCTGTGTGGTGATGCTGCTGGTTGCGTCGGCTGCGATGGCGCGGGAAAAGAAATACATCACGGCCCTGCGGCGCCTGACCGGCGGACCGTCCTGACGGAAAAAGAGCCCATCAGAGATTCTTTCCTTTGTGACTCTTGTGCTTTTTGTGGCCAAATTTTGAAATGGCCACAGAAGGCACAAAAATGCGGGGAAACGGCCTAGAATCGTTAAAAATGTCCAAAAACGACCCAAAAACGACCCAAAAACGTTAAAAAACACGAAAAAACGGCCAAAAATCGCATAAAATCGACAAAAAGCCTTCCAGCCGGGAATTACAGAAAACGGGTGATATTTGATCAGGCGCTTGATTTCTGCATGACTGTGGGGGTCAATCTGGGGCCGAAAGGCTCAATGCATAGCGTTTCAGGTCTTTGATCCGCCGGCCGGGAGAGGGATGCGTTGAAAACATGTAGGCCCAGTTTGGGGTTTTCCCGTCGTTCTCATTGATGATCTGGAAGAGGCGCTCGATGCCGTCCGTGCGCCCATAGGTTTGGAATACAAGCTTCACTCCGTATTCGTCGGCCTTCTCCTCCTGGCCCCGCGAATATCCGCGCATCAGAATGTAGTTGAAGATGCCGCTGACCAGTTGATCGCCCATCTGCCGGTCGAAAAGGACGACATAAAGCAGCCCGACGCCCACGGCCCGGCCCATGCCGCGCAGATGGTCGCGGTTGTTGAAGTGGCCGATTTCATGCCCGATGACGAATGCGATTTCCATGTCCTCCTTGAGCGCATCCAGCAGGCCGGTGGTGAGCCCGATGGTACCGCCGGGAAACGCAAAGGCGTTGGGGTCATCCTCTTCAACAAGAACCAGCCGGTAATCCAGCGGTGGAACTTCGTCATTTGCGGTCATTGCGGCCAGGATAACTTTTGCACGCTCCAGCCGGTTGGTGTCCTCTGCGGCGTCAACCATGCGGTCAAAGATTCTGGCGCTGAAAAGGGCGGCTTCCTGCTCGAACGAAATTCTTTTCACGCAGAAATCGGCCAGCAGGCCTATCGCGAAATACACCGCCGCGCCCAGAACCACCGCATAGATGCAAAGCCGAAACAGTTCGGGTCCGGCTGTATGGCGCTCGGCGCTCGCGTCTGCGGTTTTCGCCGGCATCCGGTTGACGATCTTCATGACACGGCGGATTTTGCGTAACGTACGGCGGTTCCGTACGCATAAACCTCGACGGCTCCGATGCTCTTCCGCCTGCCGCTGTTTTCCTTGCAGATGTTGCTGGTCTCGATCCGCAGGTTGGCGATGAGGTCGGCATCCGGGCAGGATTCCTTCATGCGCAGAATCGCCTCGCGACGGCCCCGGTCAAGGAGGCTGCAGTAGGAGCGGACCTCGCCCCCGAAGATGTTGCGCAGCGAGGCAAGGAAGCGCTTGAAGTAGTCAATGGAAACGACCACGGATCCTTCTGCAAGCCGGCTTTCGGCAATCACGCCTTCGGGAATGGCACGGGTGCTGAGGACGGCCATGTTGGCCATGGCCCGCTCCCGTTCCTCGATGGATTTGTAATGCCTTTTCTCCAGAATGCTGCCCGTAATCATTGCAAGGATGATGACGGCGACCGGGATGAAAAGATTGATGATGAGATCCGCCATGTTTTATTCCCCGATCAGGACGGCTGTTCCGTAGACATAAATTTCGGAGGCGCCCTGCGCGACGGAGGACGTGCTGTAGCGCACGTTCACGACAGCGTTGGCTCCCAGCTCCTGCGCCTGCTGAACCATTCGCTGGGTGGCCTGGTCGCGCGAGTCGTTGAGAAGCTCGGTGTAGCCCTTGAGTTCTCCTCCGACAATATTCTTCAGGCTGGCCATGAAATCGCGGCCGACATGCTTGGCGCGGACCGTGCTGCCGGACACGAGGCCGTAATGCTCGATGATCCTTTTCCCCGGAACCGTTTCGACATTCGTGAGAATCATGTTCAAACTCCTTTGTTTATCAAACAGCACGCAGACTACAACGAACAAAACCGTCCAGTCAAATTCTTGCAACGCCGGATTTGCGCGCGGCTTCGGCCACGGCCTTCGCCACTGCCGGGCCCACCCGCGGATCGAACGGGGCGGGGATGATGCAGTTCTCGTTGAGTTCCTTGTTCGAGATCAGGCCTGCCAGCGCATAAGCCGCTGCGATTTTCATTTCGTCGTTGATGTCGCTTGCCCGCACATCGAAGGTTCCGCGGAAGATGCCGGGGAAGGCCAGCACATTGTTGATCTGGTTGGGGAAATCGCTTCTCCCGGTGGCCACCACCTTTGCTCCGCCCGCCTTTGCGTCTTCGGGGAATATCTCGGGTGTGGGATTGGCGCAGGCAAAGACGATCGCGTCTTTCGCCATGGTGCGCACCATGGCGGTGGTCAGCAGACCGGGCGCGCTGACCCCGATGAACACATCGGCTCCGTTGAGCGTGTCCGCCAGCGTGCCTGTTCGTTTGCCCCGGTTGGTGACGAGCGCCATTTCCTCCTTGATCCAGTTCATGCCCTCCCTGCGGCCGGAATAAATCGCGCCCTTGCGGTCGCACAGGGTGATGTCCACAAATCCGTCGCGAAGAAGCAGTTTCGTGATGGAGATGGCGGCCGCGCCCGCGCCGCTGATGACGATTCTGGCATCTGACTTATTCTTGCCGACGACCTTGAGGGCATTGGTGAGCCCCGCAAGCGTGATCACCGCAGTGCCGTGCTGGTCGTCATGGAAAATGGGGATGTCGCACTTCTCCTTGAGCTTCCGTTCGATCTCAAAGCAGCGGGGCGCCGCGATGTCCTCCAGATTGACCCCGCCGAACGAGCCGGAGATCAGATAGATCGTGTTGACGATGTCGTCAACATTCTTGGACTTGATGCAAAGGGGGAACGCGTCCACGCCGCCGAAGGTTTTGAAGAGAACGCATTTTCCCTCCATGACGGGCATGCCCGCCTCGGGGCCGATATCGCCGAGCCCCAGCACGGCGGTTCCGTCGGTAACGACCAGACACAGATTGTGACGGCGGGTGAGGTCGTAGCTCCTGTTGATGTCCTTCTGAATCTCCAGGCAGGGCTGCGCCACGCCGGGGGTGTAGGCCAGCGATAAATCCTGTTTGGTGGCCACGGGAACCTTGGCGATGACCTCGATCTTGCCCTTCCACTCCTCGTGAAGCCTCAATGATTCCTTTGCGTAATCCATGAGGGTCAGATTACGCGGAAATCCTCAGAACACAATCTTGAAAGCGGAATGCGCCCGCCAGAAAAGGCTTGAAAGTGAGGCTCTGCAGGTGTTCACTCCCGAGTAGTGAGTCGGCGGTTTTTGTTGACTGCGCATGTCGACTAGAGCAATCGCCGCAGAGGTGAACTTTGAAAAGCCAACCGAAAAAAAACCGCCGGGGAAAACGACCGTCCGCGCAAAAAGCAAGGCTCCGGTTCTGGTCTCCCCGCCGGCGAAAAACAAGTTGAAGGAAGCGAACGCCCGCCTGAAGGCGATGATTGACGCGCTTCCAGACATCCTGTTCGTGGTGGACCGCGCGGGCCGCATTTACGACTTCCACGCCCCCAACCCGGAACTCCTCTACGTGCCACCGGATCAGTTTCTGGGACGGAAGATGGTGGATCTGCTGCCTGAGCCGGCGGCGGGGGTTGTACAGGGGGCGATCAGGAAGGCGGTGGCGCATGGTTATCATGCGGGCAGCAGTTATCCTCTTCCCACTCCCGCCGGCCTGCATTGGTTTGAAATATCCGTCGCCGCCCAGGGCGATCCGCGAAAAGCCGGGGGTCGCCTGGTCGCCATTGTGCGCGACATCACCAAACGCAGGCAGGCGGAAGAAGCGTTGCGGCAGGCGAACGACACACTGGAGCAGCGCGTAGCCGCGCGCACGGCTGAACTTCAGGCCACGCTGGACAGCATTGGGGACGGCTTTCTTACCTGCGACGCGGACTGGCGTGTTGTCTACTTCAATCCCATGGCCGAACGCCTCCTCAAGATCCGCCGCTGCCGGGTGCTCAGGAAAAATCTCTGGGAGGTATTCCCGCTTTTGCGGGGCACCCATCTGGAGCACGAATTCCGACGCGCCGCCGCCGGGGAAAGCCCGGACTTTGAGCAATTTTATTCAGATCGCTGGTTTCGTGTACGGTGCTATCCGCGCGAGGGGGGCGGGATATCCGTCTATTTCCATGATGTGACAAAATGGAAAAAGGTTGGGAAGGAGCTGCGGGAGTCCGAAGAAAAATTCCGGATACTCTTCAGCGCCGCGCACGACGGATTTTTTCTTTGGGACCCGAAGCGGATGCGCTATCACATGGCCAACCCGGCGGTTTTGAAAATGCTGGGATATACACCGGATGAATTCGAAGCCACCAGCTTCAAAAAAATGCATTTTAAGAAAGATTTGCCGCTCATCAGCCAACTGGTGAGCAGGGCAGGCAGATTTGAAGCCATCGGTCTGGAGGAAGTAACGTTCCGGCGCAAGGATGGAAGCATGCTGCTGTCCGAGGCGACCGCCACTCCTGTGAAATTCTCCGGCCATGATTACGTCCTCGTGGCGATCCGGGACATCACCCGGCGCAAGCGGATGGAAGCGGAACTGAGGCAGTCGCACGAGGAATTGCGCGCCCTGCTGGCGAGCCTCGAACGGACGCGCGAAGAGGAGCGGATACGCATCGCCCGTGACATCCACGATGATTTCGGGCAGAACCTTACGGCCATCAAGATGGATTTGCATCAGATCGGACGGATTGCAGAAAAATCGAATTTGTCGCCGCTGATGATGGATATTCTTGAACGAACCGCCAGCGGGATCGAAATCGCCGATGCATCTCTGGCCCTGGTTCATGAACTTGCGACGCAATTGCGCCCGGGCGTTCTGGACAGGCTGGGGCTGGGCCCGGCGCTTCAGTACGAGGCCCGTCGCTTCCAGGAGCGCCTTGGGATCAAATGCAGGGCGGCTGTACCCGAAGCCTTGCCGGATTTGCATCCCGACGTGGTTACGGCCCTGTTTCGAATTTTTCAGGAATGTTTGACCAACGTCGCGCGGCACGCCCGTGCGGACACCATTGCCGCCGAACTGGAAATGAAAGGCGACGAAGCCTGCCTGCGCGTCCGGGACAACGGGGTGGGCATTCCGGATGCGGCCCTGACCAGTCCTGCTTCTCTGGGATTGATTGGAATGCGGGAACGCACCGCCGTTCTGGGGGGCTGGGCGGTTTTCCGGCGCGGAAAGAACAGCGGCACAATCGTCGAGGTGCGCATTCCCCGCAGCACCTTGAAAGGTTACGGGGCCGGTGCGGATGCGGAGAAACCGGCATGAAGGCTGCGCCAAAATTCCGCAAGGTCCCGCAGCCCCGCGGCCTGCGCGTGCTGATCGTCGAAGACCATCCCATTCTGCGGCGCGGGTTGAAGGAAATTCTGCATGACGAATATCCTGAGGCCGTATTTGGAGAAGCCGGAGACTCGCGCACCGCGATCCGGTTTTTCGAACAGCAGGAATGGGACGTGGTGCTGCTGGATATCAGCATTCCGGGAAGGGACGGCCTGGAACTGCTTCAGGACGCCCGCCGGATCCGTCCTGATATGCGCGTGCTGGTCGTGAGCGTATATCCCGAAGAGGAATTTGCGGTGCGGTCGTTCAAGCTGGGTGCTGCGGGCTATCTCGGGAAAGATCAGGCCCCGAAAATACTCGTGGAGGCCGTGAAGAAAATTCTGGCCGGCGGGAAGTATGTCAGTCCGTCGCTGGCAGAGCGGCTGGCAACCGCACTGGGCAGCCATATGGACCGGTCGCCGACTGAAACCCTCTCGACCCGCGAACTGCAGGTGCTGCGCATGATTGCGGCGGGCAAAACGGTCAAAGCCATTGCCTCGGAACTTGTCTTGAGCGAGAAGACCATTGCCACCTACCGCGCGCGCATCGCGGAAAAAACGGGCTTGTCCACCAATGTGGAGCTGGCGCGCTACGCGTTCCGCCACCGGCTGGCCCGATAGCGCCGTTCGCACACGCCGGTTTTTCGCCTGTCGGTAAAACTCCCTACGCCAGTTAGAGAAATCCACCGACTGGCCGTCGGCAGGCCCGCGGGCTAATCTTCCTGTCATGAAACAAGAACCATTGATCCCTGCGGCCGAAACCCATTCCATACTGCTTGTGGACGATGCCGAGCCCATACGGCAGCGCCTGCGCAAGGTTCTGGACGAGGCGTCGGCCGGTGTGATCGTTGCCGAGGCGGCCAGTGTGGCTGAAGCCATAAACCAGTACGAAGCGCTCAAGCCGGGCACGATCCTGCTTGATCTTGGACTTCCCGACGGCGACGGGATTGAGGTTCTTCGTCACGCCAAAACGGCGGACAGCGACTGCGTTGTGGTCATCCTTTCCAACTACGCGGATCCGGAAACACGCAAGCATTGCGCTGCGCTGGGAGCGGATTTTGTGTTTTCAAAATCCCATGAGTTTGAACATGCCATCTCGGCGGTGCGGCACGCATCTGAACGGGTGCTGGCCCGGATATCCCGCAAGGCGGGTGCGCGCCGGTTGCACAGCGCCAATCTGGTGGTGTCCAGCCCCTATGGCCTGCATGTCCGGCCCGCGGCACAGCTGGTGAAGGTGGCGCAGGGTTTCAAGGCAAACATTCATATCGCCTTCAACGGCGGCAAGGCCGACGCGAAAAGCATTCTGGAGGTCATGACCCTTGGCGCCGAGCACGGGGCGGAGGTGGCCGTGACTGCCGAGGGCGGCGACGCGGCGAAAGCGATTGCCGCGCTCGAAGCGCTCTTCGCCGGCAGTTTCAATGAGTCGAACGACAACTGAATATCAAGGCGCGCCGGAAATCGCTCCCCAAACGCGCCCTTCAAAGACGGAGTGTCAGGCCATCCAGTTCACGGGCTTGTCGGGGTTCCACTTCACGGATATTTTTTTCTGCTTCGTCCAGAATCCGATGGAGCTCTTGCCGGTGATGTCGCCGCCGCCGACGATGGAATCCTTCCAGCCGCCGAAGGAGAACGGCTCGCGGGGCACGGGAACGCCGACGTTGACGGCAACCATGCCGGCCTCGATGCGCTTGCAGAAGATTTCCGCGGCCCGTCCGCTCTGGGTAAAGATTGAACCCCCGTTGCCATATGGCGATGAATTGGCGAGCTCAATGGCTTCTTCCAGTGTCTTGACCCGGACAATGGTCAGCACGGGGCCGAAGTTTTCTTCCACCGCAATTTCCGATCCCGGCCGCGCATGGTCAATGATCGTCGGACCCAGATAGTTGCCCTTTTCCTTCCCGGCCGGGGGTGTGACCTTGCGGCCGTCCAGCAGGATGGAGAAACCTTCCTTTTCCGCGCGGTCAATAAATCCGGTGATGCTTTTCTTGGCCTCGGGGTTGACGATGGCCCCCATGTTTACGCCCGGAACAAACTTCCTGGCCTCCTCCACCACTTTTTTGATGATGTTGTCCACATCGCCCACGGCCACCAGGACGCAGGCCGACATGCAGCGCTGGCCTGCGCATCCGAGGAACGACGCGGCAATGTTGGCGGCGGTGTTGTCCGGATGGGCATCGGGGAGCAGGATCAAATGGTTGTTGGCGCTGCCCAGCGCAAGCGCCCGCTTGTAGTGGGCGCAGGAATTGCTGTACACCATCTTGGCCACCTTGGTGGAGCCGACAAATGTGACCGCCTGAATGTCGGGGTGTTCGCAGATTCCGGTGACCAGTTCGCGTCCGCCGCAGATGACATTCAGGACGCCGTCCGGCAGCCCCGCATCCTTGAGCATCTCGGCAATCCGGATCACGGTCAACGGCGCTTCCCGGGAAGGCTTGATGACCATGGTGTTTCCCAGCACCAGCGCGTTGGGGATGGTCCAGTGGGCCACCATGTGCGGGAAATTGAACGGGGTGATGGACGCCACCACGCCCAGCGGGATATGCTCAATCCGGCAACCGACGCCGCGGCTGACTTCTTCGTAATCTCCGGTGGCAATCTGGGGCATCGAGCAGGCGAATTCGGTCAGCTCAAGACTTTTGCCGACCTCCGCCCGCCCTTCGTTGAGATCCTTGCCCATTTCGAAGTGCTGAAGCTCGGCGCATTCATCCACGCGCTTGCTCAGGATCTCGTAATATTTATAAAAAACAGCCGCCCGCTCTTTCAGGGTTTTGGCTGACCACGCAGGAAATGCCTTTCGGGCCGCCTGCACCGCGCGGTCAAGTTCCGCCGCATCCGACATGGGGATCGTGGAAAGCAAAGACCCGTCCACGGGACTGAACCGCTCGGCGCGGGGAACCTTCGGGTTGCTGGGTTTCCCGTCTATGAAATTCGCAAGGTTTGAATATTTCATTTTGTAATCTCCTGATTGAAAAGATTCGGCAATATATTCCACAGATGTGTTCTGTACAAGCCCGAAAGGGAAATGCGCGCGGAGCGCGTATCCAAAAAACATGTTCAGGCGCCATAACGGCTTTACTTTTTCCGTCAATTTCCGGATATTCAGCAAGTTGCGAGATGACTGGTTTGTTTGCGGAAAATTCGGTGCACCTTGAAAATTAAAAAAGGAGTCACGTTATGGCGCGCATGATTAAGACTGGGCTGATCCAATGTTCCCTGCCTCTCCACGAAGGAGAGGGCACCATCCCGCAGATCAAGGAGGCCATGCTTAACAAGCATCTGCCTCTGATTGATGAGGCCGGTAAAAAGGGCGTTCAAATCCTCAGCCTGCAGGAGATATTCAACACCCCGTATTTTTGCCCGTCGCAGGATCCCAAGTGGTTCCGGACCGCGGAGAAGATCCCGGACGGCCCGACGGTCAAGCTGATGCAGGAATACGCAAAGAAATACCAGATGGTGCTGGTGGTTCCCATCTATGAAGAAGCCATGACCGGTGTGTACTACAACACAGCGGCCGTGATTGATGCGGACGGAAAGTATCTGGGAAAATACCGGAAGAATCACATCCCGCAGGTCGGCGGATTCTGGGAAAAATATTACTTCAAGCCCGGCAACCTGGGCTATCCGACGTTCCAGACCCGCTATGCCAACGTCGGCGTCTACATCTGCTATGACCGCCATTTCCCTGAAGGCGCACGCCTGCTGGCGCTTCACGGCGCGGAAATCGTGTTCAATCCATCGGCCACCTGCGCCGGCATCTCCCAGTACATCTGGAAGCTCGAGCAGCCTGCACACGCCGTGGCCAACGGCATCTTCATGGGCTGCAACAACCGCGTGGGCGAAGAACGCCCGTGGAACATCGGCCGGTTTTACGGCACAAGCTATTTCGTAAACCCGCTCGGACAGATCGTTGCCGAGGGCAGCGAAGACAAGGATGAGCTGGTCGTCGCCGACCTGAATCTCGACCAGATCCAGGAGGTCCGGGACAAGTGGCAGTTCTTCCGCGACCGGCGGCCGGAAACGTACGAGGACATGACCAAGCTCTTGCCGTAAGGCGCAACCAGGAGGGAAAACCCATGGCCATTATCATTAAAGGCGGAACCATCGTGACGGCCGCGGATGTTTATGCGGCCGACGTTCGAATTGAAGGCGAGAAAATCACCGAGATCGGCAAGGACCTGCCGCAGGCGGCCGGCGACGAGATGATCTCGGCCAAGGGCCGGTATGTCTTTCCGGGCGGCATTGACGTGCATACGCACTTCGAACTTCCATTCATGGGAACGGTGAGCGCGGACGACTTCAAGACCGGCACCGTGGCCGCGCTGTGCGGCGGCACCACCACCGTCATTGATTTCGCCATGCAGGCGAAAGGCAAACCCCTGGCCGACACCCTGGCCGCCTGGCATGAGAAAGCGAAAAAGGCCGCGGCGGATTATGGTTTCCACATGGGCATCACGGACTTCAACGAAGCGGTCGCGAAAGAAATCCCCGGCGTAATCAAGGCGGGTGTGAGTTCGTTCAAGTGCTTCATGGCCTACAAGGGTGCGCTGCAGATTGACGACGGCCAGATCATCGGCATCTTCGAGGCCGTCGGACGGCACGGCGGGCTCCTGATGGTGCACGCTGAGAACGGCGACATGATTGATGTCCTGACCCGGCGGTTCATCGCGGAGGGCAAGCAGGCCCCGGAATACCACTGGCGCTCGCATCCGGCCCTGGCCGAAGAAGAGGCCGTGCACCGCATCATCGAGCTGTCGCGCTTTGTGGACCTGCCCATCTACATCGTCCACCTCTCCAGCGCCGACGGACTGGCGAAGGTGCAGGACGCGGTCGCGCGCGGATACAAGGTCTTCGCCGAGACTTGTCCGCAGTACCTGCTGCTTGCGGCCGACCTCTATCTCAAACCCGATTTCGAGGGCGCCAAGTGGGTGATGTCGCCGCCGCTCCGGCCGGCGGATCATCTGGAGAAAATGTGGGAGGGCCTGAGCCTTGGATTCATCAGGACGGTGGCCACGGATCACTGTTCCTTCAATTTCAAGGGACAAAAGGAAATGGGCCGCGACAGCTTCACAAAAATTCCGAATGGCATTCCATCCGTTGGCGACCGCTTCAACCTGCTCTACACCTACGGGGTGGGGGCGGGCCGCTTGAGCCTGACGCGATTCGTGGACGTGTGCTGCACCGCGCCCGCCAAGCTGTTCGGCATGTACCCGCAGAAGGGCAGCATTATGGTGGGCGGCGACGCCGATCTCGTGATCTTTGATCCCAAGGCCGAGGGCGTGGTTTCGGCGAAGACCACAAAGCACAACGTGGACTACAGCGCCTATGAAGGTATGAAACTCAAGGGCCTGCCGGTCTCCGTGCTGCTCCGAGGCAAGTTCGCCCTGCGCGATGGAAAATATGTCGGCGAGCAGGGGGCCGGCCGCTTCATCGCCCGCGGTGCATCCGGCAAAATGGTTTAATTCAGGAGAATGCATGAACGTCAAAGAAATCGAACAGATCAAGCAGTGGGAGCGCGAACACGTCATCTATCCGTGGAAAAAGCAGGGCTGGTATGAGCCCATCGTCGTTGAGCGCGCCGAAGGCATCCACATGTACGGGGCCGACGGCAAGCGCTACATTGATTTTTGCTCGGGCCTGCTGAATGTCAACATCGGTCATGGCAACCGGCACGTCCTGGATGCCATGCAGAAGCAGATGGAGAAGCTGACCTACGTGGCCTCGCCTTTTGCCACCGAGCCGCGGGCCAAACTGGCCAAGATGATCTCCGAAGTGACGCCGGGCGACCTCGATTATGTGTTCTTCACCAATGCCGGCGCCGAGGCGAACGAGAATGCCATCAAGGCCGTTCGCTGGATGACCGGCCGGCAAAAAATCTATTCCAACTGGCGCGGCTATCACGGGGCCACGGCGGCCTGCTCCACACTGACCGGCGATCCCCGGCGCATCCCGAACGAGCCCGGCATTCCCGGTGTTGGCAAATTCTTTGGGCCCTATTGCTACCGGTGCCCGTTCGGCTACAAGGATGAAAAATCCTGCAAGTGCCAGTGTTTGGAAACGCTGAAAACCCAGATCATGCTGGAGGGCCCGAAGACCATCGCGGGCATTTTCATGGAGCCCATTGTCGGCACCAACGGCATCATTATTCCGCCCGTCGAATTCATGAAGGGCGTCCGGCAGATTTGCGACGAGAACGGCATCCTGCTGGTGATGGACGAAGTCATGGCCGGCTTTGGCCGGTCCGGAAAATGGTTCGGATGCGAGCATTTTGGCATTGTGCCGGACATCATCACCGCGGCCAAGGGCATCACCTCGGGTTATGTCCAGCTGGGCCTGATGATCTGGAACAAGAAAGTCTGGGATTTCTTCTGCGAGCATCCGTTTGTCGGCGGCCTGACCTATTACGGGCATGCCCTGGCCTGCGCCACGGGCGTCGCCAACCTCGAGGTGTACAAGAGCGAAAACCTGATCGAGAAATCCCGGATCAACGGCGAGTATCTCGAAAAGAAGCTGTGGGAGCTGTATGAAAAGCATCCCTGCATCGGGGACGTGCGCTGCAAGGGGCTGTGGGCCTGCCTTGAGCTGGTTGCCGACCGGAAGACGAAAGAGCCGCTGGCCGGATATGGCGATTCAAAACAGAATGTGATGGGCGAGTTCACCAAGCGGATTCTCGACATGGGCCTCTGGTCGTTTGCCAAGTGGGATTATATCTTCCTGGCCCCGCCGCTGATTATCACGCCGGAGCAGATTGACGAATCCATTGCCATCCTCGACAAGGCTCTGGAATATCCGGACTCTCTGCTGAAGAAATAATCCCGCGGAGCTTCGTGCAAAAGCGCAGTCGCGGCGGATACGCCTTGCCCGCGCACGCCAAAGCCGCTTCGCGGCATGGGATGAAAAAACGGCCCCAAAATGGCTGAAAAAGGCCAAAAAACGCCCAAAAACGTCAAAAAACAGCCAAAAATTGCCAAAAACAGCCCAAAATCGTGATTTTTCGCGAGAAGTTCCATTGATTGGAACTTTTTGAATGCTCCTTCTGAAGCCGTATTTCTTGACTTTGTTTTCTAATACTGTAGATAAAAAGGACGCTTATCAGTAACTTGTTAGCCCAAGATACTCTGGAGTGAAAGGACCCGCGAAGAATGCCGAGCAAGCCGCTGAATCGAAGTCTGCACGCTGCAAAGGCGACGAAGCAGGACGAGTTCTACACCCAGCTTTCCGACATAGAGAAGGAATTGCGGCATTACACGAAGTACTTCAAGGGCAAGACCGTCCTGTGCAACTGCGACGATCCCAAGGTTAGCAATTTCTTCCACTTCTTTTCGCACAACTTCGAGAAGCTCAAGCTGAAGAAACTGATCACCACATGCTACAAGAACTGCGAGCCCGATCTGTTCAGCCAGCACACGGCGGAGAGCGGAATCTATCTCGAATATGGCGGCGACAAAAACAACAACCGCGTTCCCGACCCGGAAGAAATCGGCATTCACAAGTTAAAAGGCGACGGCGATTTTCGCAGCGAGGAATGCGTCAAGCTGCTCAAAGAAGCGGATATCGTCGTCACAAATCCGCCATTTTCGTTGTTTCGGGAGTACCTTGAGCAGTTGATGAAGTACAAGAAGAAGTTCCTCATCATCGGCAACAAGAATACCATCACCTACAAAGAGCCGTTTACACTCATCAAGCAAAACAGGCTGTGGGTAGGCGTTACTCCTATGGGCACCGACATGACCTTCAGGGTGTCGGAAGCCCTCGGAAAAGAGCTAGTCAAAACGAAGAAGCACGGAAGCGCATACAGGATTCAGAACGGAGTGGTTGTGGCGCGTGCGCAGGCATGTTGGTTCACGAACCTCGAGCACCAGAAGCGCCACGAGGAACTTGTTCTCTACAAGACCTACAATCCGAAGGAGTTTCCGACTTACGACAACTATGACGCGATAGAGGTCAGCAAAACGAACGACATTCCAATGGACTACACCGAAGCGATGGGTGTTCCAATCACGTTCTTAGACAAGTACAACCCCGATCAATTCGAAATCCTTGGACAGACGGATCGAGACAATTCGTCTGGGTTGAGGACGAAGGTTTATACCCAGGAAGATGTTTCAAACCCGAACGATCTTAATCGAGCCGCCGTGATCAGAACCGGTCACGCTTATAAAGCGGTATACATGAGGATTGTCATAAAGAGGAAGCCATGAAGATCGACCTCCAAGAAATCACGGTGAAGAAGCTAACCGAAGGCTTCGTGGACAACGCCGAGCAGGGGGTTGTCGCCTACGGCGGGACGCTCGACATTCGCCCGCCGTATCAGCGGGAATTCATCTACAAGGACAAGCAGCGGGATGCGGTGATTGACAGCGTCCGCAAGAATTTTCCGCTGAACGTGATGTACTGGGCGGTGCGTGGTGACGGCGATTACGAAGTGATCGACGGACAGCAGCGAACGCTCTCGATTTGCCAATACGTCAACGGGGACTTCTCTATCAACGGGCTGGCGTTCCACAACCTGAAAGACGACCAGCAGCAGCAGATTCTTGATTACGAATTGATGGTCTATTTCTGCTCCGGAACAGACAGCGAAAAGTTGGACTGGTTCAGAACCATCAACATCGCTGGCGAGGAACACACCGATCAGGAATTGCGCAACGCGGTGTATGCCGGGCCGTGGACCGCCGACGCCAAGCGGTATTTCAGCAAGACGGGTTGCGCGGCCTACGGGCTGGCGAGCGATTATATGCGGGGCAGCCCGATCCGGCAGGAATATCTGGAAACGGCGATCGCATGGCGCTCTGAGGGTAAGATCGAAGATTTCATGTCGAAGCATCAGCACGACAAGAACGCGACGCCGCTGTGGCAGTACTTTCAGAAGGTCATCGGCTGGGTGAAAGCGACGTTTCCAGCGTATCGGCGAGAGATGAAGGGAGTTGATTGGGGATCCCTATACAATCAGTTTAAGGACAAAGAATACGATACTGACAAGCTGGAGAAGCAGGTTGCCGCGCTGATGATGGACGACGATGTTGAGAAAAAATCGGGAATCTACCCGTATGTGCTGGATGGGGATGAAAGACATCTGAACATCCGCGCCTTCTCCGACAACATGAAACGGGAAGCGTACGAGAGGCAAAAGGGAATCTGCGCCAAGTGCAAAAAGAAGTTTGAGTTGGACGAAATGGAAGCCGATCACATCAAGCCCTGGCATGAGGGCGGGAAGACCAACGCGGCCAACTGCCAGATGCTTTGCAAGGACGACAACAGAAGAAAGTCGGGAAAATGAAGAGGGCTGACAATCGTCGCCCGCTTCGTCCGCGCAATTAGCGAGAAGAGCGAGGAGACAATGAAGACAAGAATGATCGCTGGCGGGGTGCGGCTGGTTTTGACTGTTTCCGTATTCCTTGGCATGACCACTGCGCAGGCGCAGAGTACAGACCGCACCGATGAGTACGAAGCTGAAATTGCCGCCATCGAGCACTTCAACGAATTGCAGCGCGAGGCCGACATGCCGGAAATGCTTATTCCCGCCTACGACGAATGGCTCAAGGCCAGGGAGGAGGCTGAATCACTGCAAGTTCTTGCGAGCACAATCCCGAGCGGCCCGTCGCAACAAGAACGCATGCGGCAATGGCTGAACAGGGGCGTGCGTACGGCGAATGACCGACCAAGCACCATCGGCGACGTTGAGCTGACGCGGCGCGACCGCCTTTGGGCCAAATCCGCCCAATTACTGGAAGCCCATAAAATGGAAATGGAGGAAGCCCGCGAGTGGGCCGTACTACATGGATTTGCCGAGAGTTCACTTCTGCCCCAGGGTGGCGTCATGGGCCTCGTCGGCATGCGGAACGGGATACCGAAATACAATGTCACCTACAATGCCGGCGTTGCCGACACAATCTCTGTTGACGAAGTGTGGCCGAGTGGAAGCACTGGCCTTGACATCACCGGAAGCAATACACTCCTCGGGATTTGGGACGGTGGAGATGTTCTCACAAACCACTATGAATTCACATCAGGCGGCGCGACATCTCGCGCCGCCGATCAGGACGGAACAAGCTCGCTACCTGTTGATCTGCATCCTACCGCCGTCGCCGGAACAATGACTTCCGCAGGTGTTGCATATTCAGGCGACCCGAGGGGCATGGCTTATCAGGCTCGGCTTTGGACTTATGATTGGGTCAATGACCTTGAAGCGGAAATGAATTCTGCTTATGCAAACGATCTGCGCGTTTCCAATCATTCCTACGGTGAGCAGGCGGGCTGGGGATTCGTGACTGTCTACACTCCCGCCCCTGTGTATACGAACTGTTGGTGGGGAGATGTTGGCCTAAGCCCGACTGAGAGCCATTGGTTTGGTTTCTACTTTTCAGATGCAAGCAATACGGATGCAATTGCCTATGGCAATCCCCATAGTCTTCCTGTTTGGGCGGCCGGAAACGATCGCGACGATGCGGCGCCAACAGATGGAAGATTATACATCACCTTCTCAAATTCAGTGCCGATCTGGAGCAACACCTCGCGTCCTAACGACTACTATCAAAACGGGTATGACACCATTGCTGATCACGGTGTCGCGAAGAATGTGCTGACTGTCGGGGCGGTCTACAAGATTGCTGGTGGCTATGCCGGCACGTCGTCGGTTTCAATTGCGCCCTTCAGTTGTTTTGGACCGACGGACGACGGGCGCATCAAGCCGGATGTCGTCGCTGCGGGAGTCGATCTAACAACCCCCATCCGGCACCCGTCCTATCCTGACAACCCTTACTACTACGTTCTCTCGACGGGTGACACAAACAACCCGTCATATGCAACTGGAACCAGTTTCTCCTCGCCAGCTGCAGCGGGAGCACTCGGTCTGCTTGTCGATTTGCGTGAACAAGTATCTCCGGATCTTCCGTACTGGGCTTCTACACTCAAGACCATCATCACCCACACGGCTGATGAGGCTGAAACAGCGGGGCCTGATTATAAGACCGGTTGGGGCCTCATCAACGCGGAAAAAGCGGCATTGCTCGTTCAACAGGATTACGATGACGGGGGCAAGCAATACATCAAAGAAGTCCTGCTCAACGATGGAGACTATGTCGAATTTCCCGTGACCGCCACGGGTAACGTCCCTGTAACTGTAAGCATTGGTTGGACAGACCCAGCAGGAACTGCGCCAGCGGAAAGCCTCGATCCGACTAACAGCGTCCTGGTGAATGATCTTGACCTTCGCATAATCAGCTCATCCGGTGTAACCAACTTTCCTTGGGTTCTCGATCCTGCCAATCCGTCATATGCGGCCACCACTGGGGACAATGTCCGGGACAACACAGAGCAGGTCGTTGTGACCAATCCCACAGCTGAGGCTGTCTATACAATCCGCATTACACACAAAGGAACGCTTGTTGACGATACCGGAACAAACTCGGCTCAAGCCGTCTCGATCATTCTCTCTGGGATCCTGCCTGAGTCACGGGCACAAACCCAGATTGCGGAGTTTCTGGTGGCTGGCGATGACGAATTGGTGGGCTGGCCGTCCATTGTCGGACGGAGCTACAGAGTTCAAACCACAATAACCCTGTTGGGTCAATCATGGACCAATTTGAGCGCTGAGATCAGCTCGACCAAGACCAATACTACATGGGAATCCGAAACATCCCCGGCGGGGGAGCTGCGATTCTATCGACTTATGGATACAAACTAGAGAATCACTATGCGGAGCGTGTGCATATCGTTTGCGTGGCTGATTCTCGGCATCTGGTTCACGCAAGAAGTCGTCCGGGCGGATTTGATCCATTTCCGCCCGGACGAGCCTGTACAAGTCGGGCTTGCAACGTGGGATTTGGATATCAATAACGACGCCGTTATCGATCTTATTTTTAGTGGGTCGCCTTCGGAATTTGAATGTTATACAGAGGGTAGCAACCTGCTGCTGGGCATCCCGCCACTACCCCCAAATGACGGCCATTATCTGTATCCTCTCGACCTTGGTTATGAGATTGATGCAAGTCCAGATTCATCACTTGAGTGGGGTAGTGTTTCGCCTTACGGCTGTCTCTTTGCATCCTATCAGTGGAGTGCCGAAGAGTGGACAGGTGTCGGCTACTGGCGGGAGGAAAATGCGGATGGTTATCTTGGGGTGCAGTTCGACATCGGCGGGAATACTCATTACGGATGGGTTCACGTAATCAACACATACGGCATCACCGGAGAGATTGTTGATTGGGCATATGAGTCTAATCCCAATACAGGCCTTCAAGCGGGAGTCATCCCTGAGCCCACCACACTGCTTTTGTTACTTGTTGGAACGGGAATATTGGTGGGGAAAAAGGTCAGCCCGCACATTGTAACAAACCAGAATTGTAGTTTATGAATTCAGGACCGCGCATATGCATGGGGAATATTCCTGCCCCGGCCGGCTTCATGCGATAACGCTCTGCGCCGCATTTGCGGTGCTCTGGATTTCTGATGGATGGTTTTGCTTCGTCAAAACCGTTTTCTGATCTTTCGGTCGCGACGGAGCGCGACCCTCCAGATGTTCATATCAGCGCGTGTATTCGGGATTGGAGGGTCGAGCTCTGCGAGACCGTCTTAATACGGCGTCGCGGAGCTTCGCCCTCCATTATTGAGGAATGCGGGCCGCTTCAGCGGAATCAAATTTTCAATTTGGCTTCGAGGCCCTTGCCGAGGGTGACGGTTTCGGCGCGCCGGTAGGTCTTCGGCATTTCCTTGAAGGTGATCAGTCCGTCCACCGGGCAGGCGAAACTGCAGACCATGCAGCTCAGGCATTTCTTTTCGTCGAGGACGGGCCGCCTCTTTTCGCTGTCCCACTCGAGAGCCCAGCCGCCGGCATCCTTGCAGACCACATAGCACTGACCGCAACCAATGCAGCGGTTCAGGTCGTATTTCGCGATCCCCTGACGCGAAAGATCGAAGTCATGCGTCGCGTGCACATTCGGCAGCGCTTTTCCGACCAGATCTTTCACCCGCGATATTCCTTTCATCGCCATATAGTCGGAAAGCCCTTCAATCATGCTTTCGACGATGCCCTGCCCGTAGTGGATGATGCCGGTCGTGACCTGAATGGTCGTGGCGCCGACAAGAAGGTATTCCAGCGCATCCACCCATGTTTCGACGCCGCCGATGCCGGAGAGGGGCAGATTCAAGTCCGGACACTTGGCCAGTTCCGAGATACAGCGCAGGCCGATGGGTTTGATGGCCGGGCCGGTGAATCCGCAGGCGGCGCCTTTTCCGAACACATTGGGTGACGGGACCCGGTCGTCCGGCCCGATCCCCGAAAGCCCCGCCACGGAATTGATCGCGGCGATGCCGTCCGCGCCGCCCTTCTTGGCATACAGGGCCGGGATGGTGATGTCCGTGATGTTGGGTGTCATCTTGGCGACGATCGGAATGCTGCACGAGTTCCGGCAGGTTTCCGTGAACTTCTGCACCAAAGCCTGCACCTGGCCGACCTTGGCGCCGGAACCTTCCACCGTCATGTGCGGGCAGGAGACATTCACCTCCAGCATGTCCGCGCCCGCGTCGGCGCAGGCCTTTGAAAGATCCGCCCATTCCTGATTGGAAAAGCCCATGATGCTGGCCATGACCAGGCGGTCCGGCCAGTGCTTTTTCAAATACATGATGTCCAGCAGATTCGCTTTCAGCCCGCGGTCGGAGGTCTGCTCAACGTTCTGGACGCCCACGAGCTGCTTCCCGCCCTGGTAGTAGCCGTGCATGCGCGGCGAAGGGTGAATGATCGGAATGCGGTCCGAGACGATCGTCTTGTAGGCCACGCCGCCCCAGCCGGCTTCAAACGCCCGCTCCACCATCTCCGCGCTGTTCGAGACCGGCGACGAAGACAGCATGAACGGGTTGATGAGCTTGAACCCGCAAAAATCAACCGATAGATCAACCTGCCTTGACATGGGATTTCTCCTGTTTCGCCAGCTGTTTCTGAATGGCCTTGGCCGCCGCTTTGCCATCCTTGACGGCTTCGATGATGAGCGCCGGGCCGCGCACAATGTCGCCGCCCGCAAAGATCTTCTTCACCGAGGTCGCTCCGGTATCCGGATCGGCCACGATCAGGTTGCCCGGCGTGCGTTTCAGGGTCTGAAATCCCGTGATGGTGTCGGCCGCAGGCCGCACACCGATGGCTTCGACCACGGCATCAATCTTCATCTCCCATTCGGATCCCGGAATTTCGACTGGACTCCGCCGCCCGGAAGAATCTTTTTTACCGAGTTCAGTCCGAACCAGCCGGATCGCTTTCAGGGCGCCTTTGCTGTCGGTGACATAGTCCACCGGCTGATTCAACAGCAGGAAATGGATTCCGGCCTGCAGTGCCTCCGACCTCTCCTTTTCTTCGGCCGGCATCTGCGCATACGACCGGCGATAGATCAGATAGACATCCTTGGCCTTCAGTTTCAGCGCCGACTCGACGCAGTCAATGGCCACGGAACCGCCGCCGATCACGGCGACCCGCTTGCCTTGAATGGCTTTTCTGGCCTGTGCCTGCTTGCCCGTCTTCATCGAGCACAGGAAATCGGTGGCGGTGAAAACGCCGCGCACCGGCGCGGGATTCTTTTTCAGTCGCATCGGTTCCCAAAGGCCGGGCGCGAGGAACACAGCGGCGAATCCCTTTTTCAGCAGGCCCTCGGCCGCGCCCTTGCCGCGGATGGGGGTGGAGCACTTGAGCGTGATGCCCAGGCGCTTGATGTCGGCCAGTTCGCGATCCAGAAAATCTTCGGAAAACCGGTAGGCCGGAACGCCGTAGCGAAGAACTCCGCCTGCTTTCGGCCGGGCCTCGAACACCGTGATCTTGAAACCGGCCTTGGCCAGTTCGGCGGCGCAGCTCAAGCCCGCCGGGCCCGATCCGACCACGGCGATTTTCTCTTTGCGCGGCGCGCCTTTTTCCAGCGGACTGAAATTCATGTGCCAGGAATGCTCGATCAGTGCGCGCTGGATCTTTCCGATCTGGATGGGGCGATCCATCAGAGCCGTGGCGCTGCACTCCTTCTCGCACAGTTGCGCCGTCGGACAGAGAACGCCGCAGGCCCCGCCGAGAATATTGTTGGACTTGATCGTGCGGATGGCGCCCGTGATGTTGCGCATCCTGAGTTTTTTGATGAATGCACCGGGATCGGTTCCGCCGGGACAACCCTTGGAGCAGGGGGCATCGTAGCAGAGCAGGCAGCGGTTGGCTTCTTCCACAGCTTGTCCCAGGTCAAACCCCCGGGGCATCGCAGTCAGCGGACTCGTATTTTTCGCCATATGTATACCTCTCGCGCCATTCTTAAAAAAAAGCGCGTTCCGGTTCAATCCTATTCCGCCGGAAACCAAAAAAAACGAAAAATGACCAAAAAATGTCCAAAAATGTCCAAAAATGGCCAAAAAACGGCCCAAAACGCTAAAAAATGGCAAAAAAAGGCCAAAATTGGCCATTTTTGAGATTAGAGACGAAATGAATTCACCGCGAAGGATCGTAAAGAGCGCAATAGATGTTTTATGATTTGTCTTTGCGTTTCTTGTGATCCATGTGGTGAAATCTCTGCGCGAAAATCTCTGGAAATGACAAAGAAATGCACTGCTGACTTAACAAATACCGGGAACGGGATTAAACTGGTGTCAAAAAGGGATCACATTTGCATTTATCCGGCATGAAGGCAGGTCATTCTGCGACAAGATTATTTCAGACCCGCTGCGTGGTCGCTGCAGGCCTGCTGTTCCTGTCTGCGCAACTGGCGCGGGGAAACTATTTGGGCGTTGGCACGTTCACGAATATCACTTCACTGAGCGATTTGACCGACGGCTATTATGTAATGGTGGCCTCCGGCACCAATGCCATGAGCAATGTGAATGCCGGTTCCTATTTCCAGAATGCCTCCGTGAGTCCGTCCAGCGGAACGATTGTTGATCCCGCCGCTTCGGTGGTATGGCTGCTTGAAACGAATGCCGTTTATGGCGGCTTCACGATCTACAACGAAGACAGCACGAAATATGTTTCCTATTCGGGAACCGCGAATGCCGCCTATGCGGCTGATGCCGTGAGCGGCACCACCGGGGCCTGGGTATTCGCGTACGGTTCCGGCGTGTTTTCCTGCATCAATGCGGCGGACGGCACCCGCATCCTTCAATACAACGCGCTGGCTCCCCGTTTTGCGTGCTACACCTCGGTCCAGCAGAAGTTTCTTCTGTATAAGCTGGCGGGCGGGGTGTCAAATATTCCGCCTGTGCTGCAGGCCATTGGAAGCAAAACCGTTTACGTCACCAACAGCCTTCAGTTCAATGTGACGGCCGCGCCGACGGACGGGGATGCGGTTGCGCTGACCGCCAGCAATCTGCCTTCCGGAGCCGTTTTCTATTCAACCAATGCCGCCGGATTGTTTGTCTGGCCGGTCGCGTCACCGGCCGGCACGTACCACGTGACGTTTAATGCCGCGGATAAGGACGGCTTTGATGCGGAGACGGTCACGATCTCGGTTGAAACGCCTCCGGATTTTACGAGGCTGTGGAAGTTTGTTGTGTTCGGAGACTCCCGCGGCACATCTGTTTCCGATCAGGTGAACACCAATATCCTGGCGGAGCTGGCGCAGGCGGCGATCAGCGAGGAAGCGGAATTCGTGCTGTACCCGGGTGACCTTGTTTTTTCCGGTTCCGCGGCCGCCTTCGCGGTCTGGACCAACACGATGGCTCCGGTTTATCAGGCGGGGATCGGTGTTTATACGGTCATGGGCAACCACGATACGAACGATGTCAGCGCCTATCTGAACTCGTTTGCTTCCACCGTTCCGGACAACGGCCCCGCAGGGGAGCTCAACCGCACCTATTACTTTGTGCACAGCAATGCGCTGATCGTGGCCCTGGACTGCTATGCGACGAACTTGAGAATCAACCAGACCTGGCTGGACGGTGTGCTCGCTTCGAACTACATGCCCCATGTGTTTGTTCTCTCGCACGCGCCCGCCTTCAAACTTCAGCACCCTGATTGCCTGGATGATTATGCCTCCAGCCGCGATGTGTTCTGGTCGAGCCTTGAGGATGCAGGGGTGCGGGCCTATTTCTGCTCGCACGATCATTTCTATGATCATGCGCGGCTGGACGATGGCGACGGCAACACCAGTAATGACGTGCACCAGTTCATCGTGGCCACCGCGGGCGCGCCGCTTTATACGGATGGCTCGTACAATGGCAGCAACGGATCATGGACGCCCGTGCGGCAGTATCACGAGATGGCGAATGGATATTTGCTCGTGGAGGTGAATGGCCTGGACGTGAATTACACCTGGAAACATCGGGTATCCGCCGGCGTGTATGAAACGGGATCCGACGCGTGGAACTACTATATTACGCCGTACACATCGTGGCTGGACATCGAGAGCAGTTCCCCGACAGGCCTGGCATTGCGGGTGCAGAACGTGACGCCTTCCGCCAATAATGATGTTGAATGGAAAACTGATCTGATGACCGGCACATGGCAGCCCTATATGAATTTCAATACGCTGAGCAACACCTGCCTGCTGAATCTGTCCGTTACGAACGATCAGCTGTTTTTCCGCGTCAAGTCCAGGCGGTGAAATCTCTGCTCAAGAACCTCTAAAAATGGCCCAAAAGTGCTCAAAAAAGCCAAATAACGGCCGAAAATGCTCAAAAAACGTTAAAAATGGCCCAAAAAACGATTTTTTTGAATTTCTTCTGTTCTATTCTCGGGGCTGGACTGAACGGTTGCCGGAGTGATATGTTCGCGGTTTGATTCAGGAGTTTGGAAGTTATGAGCAGTTCACCATTAGGAGAAGGCCGCGTTGCGAAGCTGGTCAGGGAAATGCCCCGTTCGGGCATTCGCGATTTCTTTGACATCATCAGCACCCGGCACGACATCATCAGTTTGAGCATTGGCGAGCCGGAATTCGAGACGCCCGAGAGCATCCGCAAGGTGGCCATGGCGGCGCTGCGGGCCGGCGGCCAGGCCACGCGCTATACTTCCAACATGGGTCTGATCGAGCTGCGCCGCGCGCTTTCCCATTATGTGAAGAAAATGTTCAACGCGGAGTATGACCCTGAAAAGGAAATCCTGATCACCACCGGTGTCAGCGAGGCCATGGACCTTGCGATGCGGGCGATTGTGGATCCGGGGGACGAGGTGATTTATCACGAGCCGGCGTTTGTATCGTACCGGCCGGAGATTCTGTTCGCCGGGGGCGTTCCGGTTCCCATTGTTACAAAGGAAGAGGACGATTTCCGCCTGAAACCAGAGCTCGTTGAGGCGGCGATCACGCCGAAGACCAAGGCGCTGCTCCTGAACTATCCAAACAACCCGACCGGCGCCATGCTTTCGCGCAAGGATTTTGAAAAGCTGGCCAAAATTTGCATCAAGCATGACCTGATGGTCATTACCGATGAAATTTACGCGGAGCTTTCCTACGGCGACGAGTATATCAGCATTGCTTCCATGCCCGGCATGAAGGAGCGCACCATCTTTCTGCACGGATTCTCAAAAGCGTGGGCCATGACCGGCTTCCGGATGGGTTATTCCTGTGCGCCCGCCGCGCTGACCGAAGCCATGATGAAAATTCACCAGTATGTGATGATGTCCGCGCCGACCATCAGCCAGATTGCCGCCATTGAAGCCCTTTCGCATGCGGAAATTGATACCGACGAGATGCGCAAGGGGTACCGGGAGCGCCGCGACTTCATGTATGATTCCATCCGCGAAATGGGCATCCCGTGCACCAAGCCGGGCGGGGCGTTTTATATGTTTCCCCGCGTCGGGGTTTTGGGGCTGTCCTCCATGGACTTCGCGATGAGATTCCTCAACGAGGAAAGCGTGGCGGTGGTTCCGGGGACGGCCTTCGGTCCCTCCGGAGAAGGTTATGTGCGGTGCGCCTATGTGGCCAGCATGCAGAACCTGACACTGGCCATGATGCGCATGAAACGGTTTGTTGATAAGCTCCGCTCATAGCCTTTTGGGGGCCTCCCATAATACTCTAATAATCCGCAACTTGCGCGGGATGAAAAGACATTGTCAGCCCGCCTTTTATGCACAGCGCCCACAGGCGATTGTTAATATCAATTCAGGGCCATCCGGAAATGTTTTGATTCATAATATACTATATTCAAAATACTTGCATTGATCTTGATGGTCTGCGCGCGCCCGGTTTCCAGAAGTTGTACACAGCTTGATTGGCTTTCTGGCAAAACATTTTCTTGACAAATTTACAACAAAAAATGCCAGCAAAAAAAGGGGGTAAATCCGGTAAACTTTAACTTACAGCGGGTTATCGCGCGGGGGGCCGGAAATAAAGGCGATTTTCAGGAATGATGCCTGCGGCCGCTCAGGATTTCCCGCCGGTATCCACCGTCCGCAGGGCATTGTTGATTCGTCCGATCGCGGCAGTGATCGCGTTCAGTTCCCGGGCAATCTGCTTGAAGCGGTTCGCATTGGCGATGCGCTCGTCCTCGAGGTGCATGCGGCGCTTGTTGATTTCCTGCTTCTCCGAAACCAGCTCCTGGACTTTCTGCTGCGAGGCGATCAGCGCGGCCGACAGTTCCTCAACCGAGGCATCTATCATTGCGGCCCCCGGCCCGGCAGACGCGGCCTCCTCCTCGGCTATTTCCTCTTCTTCTTCGCCGCCGGGAACTTCGATTTCCTCGCCGCAATCGGTGCACTTGACGAGCATGCCCGCGGCAGACTGGTCAATGACAAGGCTTTTCCCGCAGTGGGGGCAGTTGAAAACGACGTCGGTATCCAGAATTTCGGCATTGTCATTCTTCAGCTCTTCAGTCACGGGTCACCTCGCATTTTCTGGCAGACTGCCATACCGGTGAAAAAACATCAAGTCCGAAGCGAATGCTTTTATCGGGGCGGCGGGATGCCGGGGTTGACAGTGCCGAATGCGGGTGATAGCTTTTGTCCATGTTTAAGGGTTTTTGAGATGCCCGGTAGTTCACAAAGCAAGTTCACAGACAGCATTCTGGTGGCCATGCAGCCCGATGCCGCGCTCGTGCGGGTGCAGGGCAGGGCTTCGTTCAAGTGCAGTCCGGCCCTGAAAACCTTCTGCGGCGCGGCGATCGAGCGGGGGATCCCCCGGATCATCATGGACATGGAAACCTGCGTCGGCATGGACAGCACTTTTATGGGCGTGCTGGCGGGGATCGCCGTGAATCTGAAGGCGGCCTCGGGCGGAGTCATCCAGATGATCAACCTTTCCGGCCGCACCCGCGGCCTGCTCGCCACTCTCGGGCTCGACCAGATGGTGGAAGCCTGGCAGCCCGGCGAATCGCCCGCCGAACTCGCGGACCGGTTCCGGCAGGAGGGCATGGAGCGCCTGTCCGATGAGGGTCGTGACCGCCGGGAAATGGCCAAAACCATGCTGGAGGCGCACGAGACCCTGGTCGAGGTCTTTCCTGAAAACCGCCCGAAGTTCAAGGATGTGCTGGACTACCTGCGCGAGGACATGAAAAAAACCGCTGGCGGGCCGTCCCGCGGGAATCACCGGTCCCCGTGAACACCGAATCCGCATTATGTTTTCTGTTCATGCTGCTGAGCCTGGCGCTGGCCGGCGCGCTTTTTTTCCTGGTTGCCCGGAACCGTCGCCTGCGCGCCATGCGCGACGCGATGCTGCAGGAAAAGGAAGTCATCTACAGTTTTGTCCATGATGTCAGCGAGGTGTTCATCGGCGACGGCTCGGCTGACATGGATCAGCTTCTGAAGCGGGTGCTTTTCTACGCCTTGCGCACGGCGAAGGCCGGCGCGGGCGCGATTTATCTGCGCGGCGAGGGCAACAAGCTGGAACCGCGCGCCATCACCGGAATTTTCCCTCCGCTGTCCGGCCGCCCCGATCCGGGCATTGACCGGGCCGTCAGCAAGTCGCAGCACGTGGAGGACATGGTCCGGCGGCAGCCGGTGGTCTTCGGCGAGGGCCTGATCGGCACCGTCGCCGACCTCGGCACGGCCGAGCTGATCGCGGACGCCGAGCGGGACGTGCGCGTGCCGCAGTATGCGGAGGATTTCCTGAAAGTCCGCTCGCTGGTGCTGGTGCCCATGCGTTTCCAGCAGGAGGTCATGGGGGTGCTGGCCGTGGTCAACCGCGTGGACGGGGCCTCCTTTGTCCAGTCGGACCTGAACCTGCTGCAGTCGCTGGCCGACCAGGCATCGGTCTCGGTCCATTTTGTCCGCCTGCGCGAGGCGCTCGACGCCAAGCAGCGCCTGGACCGCGATCTGGAAATCGCCCGCAAGATCCAGTCGCTGCTGCTTCCGAAGCACCTGCCGCGCATTCCCGGGTTCGAGGTGGCGGCCTCCAACATTCCCGCGCTGGAGGTGGGCGGGGACTATTACGACGTGATTCCCATTGACGAAACGCACTGGGGCCTTGCGATTGCCGACGTGTCCGGCAAGGGCATCAGCGGCGCCATCATGATGGCCATCTGCCG
The DNA here is from genome assembly GCA_050178035.1 of Kiritimatiellia bacterium. Taxonomy (GTDB): domain Bacteria; phylum Verrucomicrobiota; class Kiritimatiellia; order JAKQHR01; family JAKQHR01; genus JAKQHR01. Next base: position 13,487 of record JBFXGK010000007.1, on the reverse strand, counting down.
GAGCATCATCCGCTCGACGGCCGTGGGCGAGACCAGTCCGTCGGAGGTTCTCCGCGCGGTCAACCGTCTCATGCGCGCCGACTTCACGGAGGATATGTTTGTCAGCATCCTCTACATGGTGCTCGACACCGAGGCGAGCACGCTGACCGTCGCGCGGGCGGGGCACGAGCGCCCCATCCTGTTCCGGGGCGACGGGAGCCGCGCCTCTGAGGTGGTGGATTCCCCGGGGGTGGCGGTGGGACTGGGCCTGCCGGAGCAGTTTGACCGGACGCTGCAGGACCGGAGCGTGACGCTCCGCGCCGGCGATGTGGTGGTGGCCTGCACCGATGGCATCACCGAGGCGATGAACGCGCGCCAGGAGGAATGGGGCGTGGAGAATTTCCTCGAGGCGGTGAGCGTTTCCGCTTCCGAAGGCGCCCACAGTGTGATAAACAATCTGCAGCAAAGAGTGGTGCGTTTTATCGGCGAGGCTCCACAATACGACGATATGACCTTGATTGCCTTGCGGAAACTGCCATAATGCGGGGAACAGATCATTTATGGAGATGAGGATATGAAGGAATGTGTAATACATCGCGAAGAGCACGGGCATCTGGACATCCTGCATCTGGACGGCTCTCTCGATGCCTATTCTTTTCCCCGGCTTGAAGCCGCGCTGAACCAGCTTCGCGAGACCAACCGCAACCGCGTGGTGCTGGATTGCGCCGGCCTGGACTACATTAGCTCGGCGGCGCTGGGCGCGCTGATCGGGTTCGCGCGCCGCGCGCGCGAGCAGAACGGCGACCTGAAGCTGGCCAAGCTTTCGCCCAAGATTTTCAACATCGTGGAGCTGCTCGGATTCCACAAAATACTGGAAATCCACAACGAGGTGGATCAGGCGGTGAAGAGCTTTGTCGGCTGAAGAAAAGGACCGGGATGGGTCACGAACCAGACAACCAGTCGCACGGCGGGATGGTCACGCTGTACACACCCCTGAACTACAGCTATGCCCGTATCATCCGGCAGGCCATCGTGGATCTTTGCGTTCATGCCGGCATGAGCGAGTTCAAAACCGCCCAGTTTGAAATGGCCGTGGACGAGGCCTCGTCCCTGATCTTTTCCGCCCAGGAGCGCGCGGCGCCGGAAATCCGCGATGCGGCGCTGCCGGGTGAGCTTTCCGTGAGACTCTATCAGGATGGCGATCAGGTGGTGGTGGAGCTTTGCCACGGGGGAGAGCCCCTGGAAATGGGCGAATCCGCCAGCCCCGAGAACTGGTTCGGGGAAGATGATCTTGAGGCCACCGGCCTCTTCGTGATCCGCCGGTTTGTGGACGGATTGTCTTATCAGCGCGGAACGCCCCTGGGCCATTGCCTGCGGATGAGCAAGAAAAAGTGACGAGCCCCAGCCGTCCGCCCCGCCCGAATGAAACGCCGAAACGCATTTAGAGGTTCAGCATGAGCAGAAAGAAAGAGCACGCAGCAAAAAAGGAAAACGCGGAGCCCGCGCCGGAAACGGCGGCCCCGCAGACTCCCGCGCAGGCCGCGGAGCCGGAGGGCCCTGCCGCGCCGGAACTCGCGCGCGTCAAGGATCAGATGATCCGCCTGCAGGCGGACTTTGAGAATTACCGCCGCCGCGTGGAGCGGGAGCGCAGCGAGGTCTACCAGCGCGCCAATGAGGATCTGATGACGGAGCTCCTGCAGGTGCTGGACCATTTTGAGATCGGGCTGAAAACCGCCGAGAAACACCATGCCGACAAGTCCGTGCTGGACGGTTTCCGCATGGTGAGCGATCAGCTCATGGCGGCGCTCTCCCGCTTCGGCCTGACGCCGCTGGAGGCGGAGGGTCAGGACTTTGATCCGCACCGGCACGAGGCCGTGACGCACATGCCGTCGGAAGAGCACCCCGAGAATATCGTGATCGCCCAGACGCGGCGCGGCTATCTGCTGGGCGATCGCCTGCTGCGCGCCGCGCAGGTGGTGGTGTCGAGCGGTCCGGCGAATCCAGCGCCCGCAGCGGAAGAAAAAGAGGGGGAAGCGAATGGCGGCGAATAAGGATTTTTATGCCGTGCTGGGCGTGGAGAAAACCGCCGACGCGGAGGAGATCAAGAAGGCCTACCGCAAGCTCGCGGTCAAATACCATCCGGACAAGAACCCCGGCGACAAATCCGCCGAGGAGAAGTTCAAGGAGATTTCGGAGGCCTATGAAATCCTCAGCGACCCGGCCAAGCGCCAGCAGTATGACCGCTTCGGCTCGCAGGCGTTCGAGGGCGGCGGACCCGGCCCCGGCGGTTTCGGGTTCCACGGAATAGATCTTGAGGAGGCCCTGCGCGTGTTCATGGGCGCGACCGGGGAATCCGGAAGCATCTTCGACAACATATTCGGCGGCGGGGGCGGCGGCCGCCAGCGCCGAAGCATGGCCAACCACGGCAGCGACCTGAGGTTCGATCTTGAAATTGATTTTGAAGAGGCCGTGCTGGGATCGAAGCGCGACATTGAGTATCCGGTGATGCAGGAATGCCAGACCTGTTCCGGAAGCGGCGCGCAGCCGGGATCGAAGAAGCATACGTGCCGGCAGTGCGGCGGGTCCGGCGCCGTGGCTGTTTCCAGCGGATTCTTCAGTGTGCGGCAGACCTGCCCGTCGTGCGGCGGAACCGGCGAGACCATCGAGAAGGCCTGCCCCGTGTGCCACGGATCCGGCCGCGTGCAGGGGCGCAACAAGCTGACCCTCAAGATCCCGCCCGGCGTGGAAACCGGTTCGCGCCTGCGGGTCGGCGGCAAGGGCGAAGGCGGCACGCGCGGAGGCCCTCCGGGCGACCTGTATGTTGTTCTTCATGTCCGGCCCCACGCCGTTTTCCAGCGGCAGGACGATGATATCTTCTGCGAAGTGCCCATTCCCTATGAGGCCGCCGCGCTTGGCGGCGAAATTCAGGTTCCCACCATCCATGGTTATGCAAAGCTCAAGATCCCGCCCGGAACGCCGAGCGGAAAGATTTTCCGCATCCGCGGCAAGGGCGTTGATATTCCCCAGCAGTTCGGCAAGGGCGACCACCATGTGCGCGTGCGCATTGAGGTTCCTGAGCATTTGAGCGGAAGCCAGAAGAAGCTGGTGCGGCAGCTTGCCGATGACCTGACCCCCGACAACTATCCCGAGCAGCGCAAGTTCTATGCCGCGGCCGACGAGTTCTTCCGCCGCAAGGACCGGCTCGATGAAATGAAGCAGCCCTGATGACCATCCGCTGTCATGCCGAACCGGAAAGCTGGAGTGATGACGGGATCACGCTCTCCGGCCCGGAGTCCCATCATCTCAAGCACGTGATGCGCGTCCGTCCCGGCGACCATGTGACGGTCATGGACGGCAACGGGCGCGAAGCCGATGCGGAGGTCTGCGGCGAGGCCGGCCGGAATCTCCGCCTGAAGCCGGGCGCTGTCCTCCGGCACCCGTCTCCGGCGCTGGCCGTGCATCTCCTGTGCGCCGTTCTCAAGGGCCCGAAAATGGACTGGCTGGTGCAGAAAGCGACGGAACTGGGCGCTGCCTCTCTGATTCCCGTGCAGACGGCCCGGTGCGTGGTGAAGCTGAATGACCGGCAGGGCGAGGACCGCTGCGAGCGCTGGCTGCAGATTGCGCTGGGAGGCATGAAGCAGTGCGGCACTCCGTTTTTGCCGGCCATCGGGCCTGTCATGGATTTCAGAGGCGCGCTCGCGCGCGCCTCCGGATGCGATGCGGTTGTGATTTGTTCACTCGCGGAAGGCGCCCGTTCGCTCGCGGCTGTGCTGGGCGAATTCCATGGCCGCGGGATATCCTCGATTGGCGTGCTGGTGGGCCCGGAAGGCGACTTCACGCCGGACGAGATCCGTGCCGCGCTGGATGCCGGCGCGGTTCCGGTGACGCTGGGCTCGAACGTGCTCCGCGCAGAGACGGCGGCCGTCTTTGCGGCGAGCGCGATCCAGTATGAGTGGATGCCCCGCAACTGATTGGCTCCGCAAAAAGTTGCGCTTCGGGGCGTTTCCGGTTAGGCTTCTGCGCAATAGGGAGATGTGCGGAATATGAAAAGCACTGTAAAATGCGGATGGGCGCTGCTGGCACTGGTTTTTCTTGCTTCGATGGCCGGGGCCCAGCCGCTGAATGAAAACGCCGCGCTCTATTACTGGGAGGCTCTTGCCCTCATGCGCCAGCCCGCCTCCGCAGAGGAGTTTCCCATTATTGATTTCATCCGGAATGACCTGCCCCTGCTCCCTCCGTCCATACTCACCGCGCAGACCGGTGCGGCTCAGTTGCTGATGGGCGAGCGCGCCATGGTCGCGGCGCTGGCCAGGGCCGGGCGCTGCAGCCGGTGCGAGTTTGCTGTGCGCACCCCGTCCGATCCGTTCCCGGCGCTGGATCACCTGAACCCGATGCGCGCACTGGCCGACCGGGCCCTCGCCGTGGCCAAGGCCTATGAGTTCGGTCAGAACAGCGAAGGGGCCGCGGCCATTTACCGCGATCTGCTGGTGCTGGTCCGGAACCTGGACAAGGACGGCACGATGCGCTCCGGTTTTGCGGCCGCCGACCTGCTTCAGCAGATTCTCCTGGATCTGGAGGGGTTCCTTTCGCGCGAGCCCGATCGGCCGGCCGTCGCAATCCTTGCGGACTATTTCCTGCAGGCGGAGCGCCCGCTTTTTCACCCCGGCGACTATCTGCGCGCGGAGTCGCTCAGTTTCCGCCAGTGGATACTCAAGGATCCCCGGCAGATAGAGCAGAAGCTGATCAAGCTGTATGGCGGGGCGGCCGAGTCCGGCGCCGTTGTCCAGCTGATGTCGCTCGATACGCCGCGAAAGGTCATCCGCATGGGGAACTGGGTCATGGATTACGAGGCCTGGATGCTGCGCCTCGCGAAGGAGTGCGAGGAACCCTATGAACGGGGCATCGGGTCGCTCCGGTGGTCGGATTCCGAGAAGCTCCGGATGATCAAGGAACAGTCCGGCCCCAATGGGAATCCGCTCTTTGCCCTGGCCATTCCCTCCATGGCGCCCGCCTATGAGCGCTTCCTCGCGGCCGAGGGGCAGTTCTCCATGGCGACGATCATGACCGCGGCCCTGCTTTACCTGCACGATTTCGGCCGGTGGCCGGTTTCGCTGGATGAGATTTCAGTTGTTGCCCGGGGCCCGCTCCCGCTTGACCCGTTTTCGGGGGAGGATTTCTTCTACAAGACCAGCCGTCTTCTTCCGCGCGTGATGATGCGCGCGCCGAAATCCATGATCGACGCCGGCAACATTATGTTCCGCATGGATGTCAAGGCCCGGCGCGAAAGCGATGAAGACCTCTTCAAGCAGGGACTCAAGGCCTTCGAGAAAAGGTGGAAGAACGAGGCCTTGCGTGCGGCGCAGAAGAACCTTGCCGAAGAGCAGGCCGTCGGCAGGGAGATTCCGAAACGATAGATCCGGTCAGTTGCCGCTGGATTTCGGGAGCCCCGCCGCCAGCGCCGCAAAGGCGTCGTTGGTCCTGATCGCATCGAAATCCGAACCCTGCAGCCAGGCGGCGACAAACGACGGATCAAAAAGCTTCAGCGCGGCATTGAGCGTTTGCACCGCTTCTCCGGGCTTGTTCTGGAGGGAGTAGCAGGCGGCCAGATTGTAGTAGGTCACGGAATTGTCGGGGTCTGTGTCCATGACGGCCCGGAAGAGCTCAACCGCCTTGTCGTACTCCCCGGCGCGCATGTGGGCCTGCGCGAGCCTGTTCTCAATCACGATGCTGTCCGGCGCGAGCCCGGCCATGCGGCGCAGATGGGGGATGGCTTCTGCGGGCCGTCCGCCCAGCATCAGGGCGCTGGCGGCAATGTCGTGGGCATCCGTGGCGTAATCGTTGCTCTTCAGTATCCATTCGGCCGTCTGGCGGGCCTCCTCGTGCGCCTGTTCATCCAGCAGCGCGCGCGCCAGCAGCAGGCGCGCCCCTTCGTGCGCCGGACTGGTTCCCAGCGCATCGGTCAGCAGACGGATGGCCCCGGGCCGCTGCCCCTGCGCCAGAAGGTGCCGGGCGAGGGCCAGTTTCAGGGGAAAACTTCCGGGATCCTTTTCGAGCTGCTGCCGCAGCTCTTCTGCAGCCGCGGCCGGGTCGCCCGACTCGGCCAGCCGTGCTGCGGCTTCAATGGCCAGTTCAGTCTCTCTCGTGCGGGAGATCAGGATTGAAATCTGCTCTTTGAAATCCGCTGGCGGCAGATTGGTTTGCGCTGTCACCGGGACGACGGCTTTCACCTCGGCGACGGCTGTGGCGGCGGCCGCCTGGTTGCGGAACTTCGCGCGCTGGTGCCACCGGACTGCCGCAAACAGGATCATGTAGACCGCCAGCAGCGCCATCATGGCGGACCAGAAAAGAAAGGGGTTGTGTTCGCGGTATTCGCGATGGACTTTTTTCACTGCCCGGCCCGCATGCCGGTTCAGCCGCGGACGGATGACCTCTTTTCCCGGCGCCGGCGCCTGGCCGTTCTGTTCCGGTGCAGAATTTTCCCCGTTGGCCATGATGAAAAAACTACCAGCTGCGAATTTGGTCAATCACGTCTCGCACGCCCGCCGCGCTGTACGCAATGCCGATGGCGCGCGCCCGCACCATGCCATCCGGCACGGTTCCGCGCAGGGTGACGGTGCCGAGGTTCGCCTCGACGCCAAAAAGGTATTTGCCGGTCACATCGTCATTGCGAAGCCGGCTGATGATGTCGCGCTCGATGGACGAGTCGCTGTCCGTGTATCCGGCGCCCTCGTCATAGACCACAGTTGAACAGCCGGCGCCTGTCATCAGCGCGGCCATCACAACGAAAACCGGAATCCATCTGATCAAATTACGCATTCTGAACTCCTTCCATAAACTGGCATGAGAATACCCGTCCGGGTCATTGGGGTCAACGCCGGATGCGCTTATTCCGCCGGTGCCGTTATGCGCGGATAGACCACCCGCATGAATCGCACCAGGTCGCCCTTCTCCGGCAGGCCCGAAACAATGTTTCCCGCCGCGTAGGATCCGTTGCGGTGTCCGGTCATCAGCAGCGTGGCGCACTGGGTTCCCCGGTGATAAACCTCCGCCTCCGTGCCGGCGCCGGGAATGATCATGCACTCGAGAATCGCGTGTCCGTTCTTGAGGTCCACGTGAATCACCGTCGCGCCCGGCACCCAGCGTATCTGCGGAGGCCCCGCCGTGCCCGGCGGCGCCGCAGCGGGCGGCTGCATCGGCCCCGTATGCGCACAGCCCGCCGTCAGCAGCAGGGCAGCAGCCAGCAATGGATGAATGTATTTCATGCCGGAAGCCATTTCTCCAGCGGGCACCCTTCGCACCGGGCATTCTTTTTGCAGTGCTCTTTGCCCAGTTTTACAATCAAAGCATGATATTCATTGAACAGCTGTGTTTTATTCGGAAGCGCCTCGGTGAATAATTCCGCAATATCGGCATAAGACGCATTCCGGGCGATCCAATGATGCCGCGTCAGCATGCGCCTCGTGTAGGCATCCACCACAAACAACGGTCTTTCAAAGGCGTACAGCAGAATGCTGTCGGCCGTTTCCGGCCCGATCCCGCTGGTCTCCAGCAGAATCCTGCGCAGTTCGCCGGTTTCGATCCCGGCCATGCGGCGCATGGTGTATCCGGATGTTTTCCGCACTGTTCCAATGAACGCCTTCAGGCGCTTGGCCTTCACATTGAAATATCCCGCCGGACGGATCCATTCCGCCAGTTTTCCGGCCGGCGCACGCTCCAGCGCGCGCACGCTCAGCGCGTGGTTCTTCTTCAGGTTTGCAATCGCCTTTTCCACATTCCGCCAGTTTGTGTTCTGCGTCAGGACCGCCCCGACGGAAACTTCCAGCGGGGTGTCGCCCGGCCACCAGTGCTGCGGCCCCCAGCGCCCGAAGAGCGCGCGGTATATGTCCATCAGCGGAACTGGGCGTTTCTTCATTGCTTATAAAGTTTTATTTGCGGCCGCTGTCCTGTATACATTTGCAGAAACATAGCGCGGCGCTCAAAAAAAGAAAATCATGAATACAAATCAAAATGAAAAGAAGCCCGCCGCCGGGCGAAGCGGCATCGTGGCCGTGGTCGGCCGCGCCAACACCGGCAAGTCCACGCTCGTGAACTGCATCCTGGAAGAAAAGATTTCCATCGTCAGCCCCGTGGCCCAGACCACCCGCAACGTGATCCGGGGCGTGCTGACCGAGCCCCGCGGCCAGATGGTGTTTCTCGATACGCCCGGCATCCACAAGGCGGAATCCGAACTCGGCAAGATCATGAACCGGTCTGCGCGGGCGTCCACCGGGGGGACGGACGTCATTCTCATGGTGTTCGACGCCTCCCGCCCCCCGCGCGACGAGGACGAGGGCTGGATGCGCCGCGCCATTTTCGAAACAGTCCCGGTTGTCGCCGTGCTGAACAAGACGGACGAACCGGAGGACTGCTCCGGCCGCTATCTTGACCGCTGGCATGAACTGGAGAAGGAAAAGAACGTGCAGAAGGATATCCCGTGGCTTCGCACTTCCGCGCTGCAGAATTCCGGCGTCCGCGAACTTGTGGACTTCCTCTTTGACAGGCTTCCCGAGGGGCCGCATCTCTTTCCGGATGATGTCCTCACCGATTTCCCCCGCAAGCTCGCCATCGCCGACATCATCCGCGAAAAACTTTTTCACCGCCTGCGCGAGGAACTGCCGCATTCGGTCGCGGTCACGGTGGACACCTTCGATGAAGCGGCGGACGGGAACTGGGACATCAAGTGCACGATCTATGTGAACCGCCACTCGCAGAAGGCGATTGTCATTGGCGAAAAGGGACGCTTGCTCCGGTCGGTGCGCCTTTCCTCGCAAAAGGAAATCAAGGCCATCTATGATCACCCGGTCAACCTGACGCTCTGGGTGAAGGTGGAGCCCAACTGGGCCAAGAATTTCTGGCTGCTCAAGAAGCTGGGGTATCAGTGAGTTTTCCGCGCCGGCATCTTTGGATCATGCTGGCGGTTCTGGCCGCGCTCCCGGCGCTGGTGTATCTGCCCGGTATCCATCACGGTTTCGTTTATGATGACCACGGGCAGCTTGAGGAAAATCCCTTTCTCCAGAACCCTTCAAACATCGCCAATGTGCTGCTGCTGAAAACGCTGGGCGACGCGAAAGTCATCAACGGCCGCCGCCCGCTGGTGCTTCTGACCTATTTTTCCGATCAGGCCGTTTGGAAAACCCGCGCGTGGGGCTGGCGCCTCACGAACCTCGCCGCGCACATCGCTTCCGTGTGGCTGTTTTTCTTTCTCCTGCTGCGGCTCAGCGGGAGAGGGGAGTTTTCGTTTTGGGCCGCGCTCCTGTTCAGCCTGCATCCGGTCCTGATCGAGGCCGTGCATGTGCCCGCTTTCCGGCCGGATGTTTTCTGCGGGCTCTTCTCGCTCGCCTTTCTGCTGGTGTCTGTCCGGACGGATTCCCGGATTTTCGGGCAGGCGGTTCTGGCGGCTGTTTTCCTGTGGCTGGCCCTTTGTTCAAAAGAGGCCGCCGCAGTGGTTCCCGCGATCCTCGCCGGCATCTGGATATGCCTGCCGCATTCGCGGATGCCCGGGCGGCGCATGGCGCTCCTTCTGGCCTTGTCGGTGGGGCTGGTTCTTCTTTTCATGAAACTTTCCGCGGGCTCCGGCCTTCAGGCCGTGGGCGGAACGTGGAACGGGCGATCCCTCCAGTCTCCTTATAATTACTTCACCTTGCCGTGGCTCTTCCTGCGGATGCTGGGCTTGCTCGCCGTTCCGTGGCCGCTGGTCGCCGACCGCGTGGTTCTGCCGGTTGCGTCTTTTGCCGACCCCCGTTTTGCCGCCGGCCTGCTGGCGCTGATCTTGTGCGTGGGCGGCGCGATTTTCTTTTTGCGCAGGAGCCCGTGGATCAGCCTCGGTCTCGGCTGGATGCTGGCGGCCTTCCTGCCGGTCTCCAGCCTGGTGCCGCTCTTCAATCCGCTGGCGGAGCGCTACCTCTACTTCATGGCCGCCGGGTTCTGCTTGCTTCCCGCGTATGTGCTGGCCGGCCGCGGCCGGGCGGAAAACATGCTGCTCGCAATTCTCTGCGCGGCCTTTCTGCTTATCGGATGGATCCGCATGCCGGTCTGGAAAGATGATGTTTCTTTGTGGACGCGGACATTGGCCGATGAGCCCAATAGCACCCGCGCGCGGGTCTGGCTTGCGCTGTATCTGAAGGATGATGGCCGCCGCGAAGAGGCGATGGCGCTTCTGGATGAGGCCATTCGCGTCAATCCGCAGGATGTCTCGGCTGCCATCAACCGCGGCATCCTGTGGGGCGAAATGGGCTATTACGACCGCGCGGAGGCCGACCTGTCCGAAGCGGTGAAACGCCGTCCCGAAAGCGCCGCCGCGCACTGGAACATGGCGGTTATGCTTCAGTTCAAGGGCGACCTCGAAGGCATGATGCGCGAAGTTGAAAAAACCCTCGAACTGAATCCCGATCATCCGCAGGCGCTGCAGGCCAGACAGGCCTTGGAAAAAGCCATACCGCCCAGCCTCTGAAAAACGGCCAAAAAGTGCCCAAAAACGCGAAAAAATGGCCAAAAACGGCCAAAAATCGTTAAAAACCGCCTTTTTAGACCAGAGACTTGATACTTAAGACAGGATTTACAGGATTCAGAGGATAACTACGAAAAACACGAAAGACGCGAAAAATCCGTTCTGTGATTTCCGGGATTCGGTCTTGAGCAGCTTGAGCCGATCCGCTACCATTCAGGCCAGAAAACTGAAATATCTGTTGAACCGGGAAAGCCCGTCGCAAGGAGAGGGTGGTAATGATCAAAAGAAGCTGGTTGATCGGTGCGGTTCTCGTCTGCTGCGCGGCGTGTGCCGCGGATGCGGACACCCCGCCCGCCGGCCCCTATTACCGGGTGGCCTCCACGCAGATCACCCGAATCGTCTCGGCGCAGGCGGACGGAACCCTCACATGGACAAACTCGGAACCTTCAGCATCCTGCACCCTGGAGTGGTCCTTCTGGCTGGACGGGCCCTGGACGGAAAGCTTCGACCCTGTCGGCATCGTCACCTCCGGCGTTTCCCGCACGTGGCTGGTGGATGTGCCCGATGCGATCCCGAACGACATGCTGTGCATCCGCAACCTGCTGCTGATCCATCAGGCCAAGGAACGGCTGAGGCTTGAGCACGGATTTGAATATGGTTTTTCCGTATCGTTTTTTGACCTGCTGATGGTCGGTCTGGATATTTCAACCCTGGCCTGCCCGGATGAAGGCTCTTACATGATCAACGATATCGGCATCCTGCCCGCGTGCAGCTACAGCGGCGGGACATGGCCCCATAGCCTGCCTGACAATGTCTGGTAATAGCAGCCCCGCCTGCAGCCTGAAAGACTGCTTCAGACAGGATCAACAGGATTCAGAGGACAACTGCGAAAATCACGAAAGACGCGAAAAGATTTTATCGCGCAGCGACACCCAATATTCCACCATTCCATCATTCCAGCAGGATTCCTCGCGCAGGGACGCGGAGGCGCAGAGTTTCTGAAAAAGAATATTCAACCTTGTATTTGGAACTTGCAACCTTCAACCTGCAACTTGGAACTTGCAACCTTCTTCTTCCGTAAGTCTCTGGTCTCTAGTCTCCGGTTTCTAGTCTATTCTCCAGTCTCCAGCTTGCCACGCCGAAGCTTTGGCTCTTCCGCAGTCTGTAGTCTATGGTCTCTAGTCTCTAGTCTCTTTCTCCTTGAGCCTCCGAAACCGATCCGCTACCATTCAGGCCAGAAAAACGAGAGCTTTATCCGGGAGGAAACGAGGACAGAAGCATGAGAATATATGCCGTCATGCACGGACGATCCCGAGAATCCAAAAGGAAAATGTTTCAATGAACGGGCTGACCCCTTGGCCTCAATGTCATTTAGGGTGTTGAGTAAGCATGTCGGGTGGGAGATATATAATGACAGAAGAAGTAAGAGTATCTCATGCAGATTGGGGGGAGGCATCTAGTGTATTTGATGTTCTTTCATCAAGCATTAAAGGCAAAGACCTTTCCCAAACAAACGAGGCGCAAACTCGGTTTGACGTCATTGATAGAATGATTCGCGAAGTTCTTTCCTGGCCGCACGGTCAGATTCGCGTTGAACCTCCCACATCGGGTGACCGCAGGGGATACATTGATTATCTTTTGAAGTCGGGAGACGAGACGATTGTTGTTGAAGCAAAAAAAGCAGGAGCAGCGTTCGCTTCGCCAACACGGTGTAAGAAGCTAAAATTGTCCGGGAGTATCCTTGGTACAGGGGCAATTGGGGAAGCAATCCAACAGGCTCAGGTATATGCAAAAAATGAACAGGCCAATACTATTGTTGTTACCAATGGCCTCTGTTGGTGCATTTTTGCCCGTGAAGACGATTACTCGAAATCATATGCAAACATTCTCTTTCCGTTTGAGGATGCGCATGATGCAGAATCCTTATTCAATCTTATTTCATTGAGTCAGGTAGAACGAGGGAGTCTTCAAAGTTTCACAAATCGATTGCCCCGCACAGAGACGCGTCTTCTTTCGGTGGTCAGAGATGCAGATGCCCGCGTAGACCGGAACAGCATGGCCGATTACCTTCTTCCGGCTCTCAATAATGCACTATACGCAGATGCGCTGCTTCAGAATCCGGACGCCCTGTCGAGGTGTTTTGTTACGACAGAAGCCCGTACTAAATTCGATTCGCACCTTGGGATGCATCTTGCCGACATAAAATCACCCCTTGTGGCTCCAGCCCCCCGTGTTAAGACGGGTAAAGAGCATGGGCATCTTGAGAATATTGTGCAAACCGCCCAACCCAGTTATGCGCCGCCCGTTACTTTGATTATTGGCCCTGTCGGTGCCGGAAAGACAACATATTTGAAACATTTCGAACAAGTGGCAGGCGTCGACGTTCTTCGAAAAAAGCATGCACACTGGGTATATCTTGATTTTGAGGCTATGGGACGGCTTGGGAACCCTAGACAACTCATCTATAGATCTTTGTTGGATTACTTGGGTGGGGTTCATCATGGACACAACATGGACTATCAAAGCCTTATAGCGCCATCCTACAAGGCTGAGATAGATCGTATGTTGCGGGGTCCGTTGGCACCCGTCAAGGGCAATAGAGAACTTTGCCAAGAGCGTATCTCGCAGCATATACAGAAGGATTACGATGCCGTTGAACCGTATGTTGACAAAGTGTTCCATCATCTCGGTGAGAGAGAGCTTTGTGTAATTGTTCTTGATAACGTAGATCTTTATGAGGACGACCTACTGGAGACTACAGTATTCTCTGAGGGTCTGGCTCTGTCAAAGCGTCTTTGTGTTCACGTCATCGTCTCACTCCGCGACACTACTTTCGTGCGGCACCGCAATGATCCCACTTTTGATGCGTATGAACTAAGAAAGCTGTGGCTCGATCTGACCTGCCCCCCTAAAACTTAGACGTTTGCAATGAGAGTTCTCCCGTTTAGAGTAAACCGAAGAAAGGGAGAACGGAATGAAGCGGAAGAGGTATACGGAAGAGCAGATCATCGGCATTCTGAAG